>NZ_BAAGTS010000002.1:1775323-2746225 GCF_054781795.1 Rufibacter soli
GCCGTTTTTATAAAAACGGCCCCAAAACGCCCTCTGCTTTTTTATGGTCTGCCCGGTGTTTGTAAATCCTGGCCAGACCTTATTTTAATAATTACCAATTGACAGCATCACCAGGGTGCAGGCATGTAAGGTCTCAATATTGTTTTCCTTGGCTTTATTTTCCAGTTCAGAATTCTCGGTGCCCGGGTTGAAGATAATGCGCTTTGGGTGCAGGGAAATAATGTAGTCATACCAACTGGGTTGGTTCTGCGGACCCACATATAAAGTCACCGTATCTACTCCCTCTACAGTTGGCTTTTCGGTTTCAATGGGGAGCCCGGCGACTTCGCCCCGCTTAATCCCTACTGGTACCACCTCATGGCCCGAGCGTTTGAGTTGGTGCACGGCTTTATAACTATATCTGCTTGGGTTATCTGAGGCTCCTATTACAACGGTCTTTTTCATCGTTTTGGCTTGTTTTTCTAAAAAGAGGCTTGAAACGCCTTTTATCATTATACTCCTAAAAACGCTGAGGGTTAAGGGCGAACAAGTAAGGCTACCTGTTCAGCGCAGCGTTCTCCGTCCATGGCAGCAGAGACAATCCCACCGGCATAACCGGCACCTTCGGCACAAGGGAACAGGTTAGAGATTTGCGGGTGGCGCAGGGTTTCCTTGTCTCTGGGGATGCGCACCGGTGAGGAGGTTCTGCTTTCCACGCCTACAATCTGGGCCTCATTGGTCAGGTAACCGCGCATCTTATAGCCAAACTCCTGAAAACCGCCGCGCAGCCTTTCGCCAATCATGGGGGGCAATACCTGGCGCATGTCTACGCTGGCCAGGCCGGGTTGATAAGAAGTTTCTAATAAAGAAGAAGAGGTGACGCCTTTCACAAAATCATGCAGGCGCTGGGCCGGGGCCACCTGGGTACCACCGGCGGCGGAGCAGGCTTTCTGCTCTAAGGCCTGCTGCAACCTTAAACCTGCCAGGGCACCGTGTTGCTTCAAATCCATGTCCTCCAGGTTAATAGCCACCACAATTCCGGAGTTAGCGAATTTGGAATCCCGGCGGCTAGGCGACATACCGTTCACGACCACTTCACCAGGGGCGGTGGCCGCTGGCACAATAAAGCCGCCCGGGCACATGCAGAAAGAGAAAACACCGCGCTCCTGGCCTTTGTAGGCCACCTGCTGCACCAGCGCATACGAAGCAGCCGGCAGATGGAGCCCGCGGTCGCCGTTGGGCACATGGTATTGAATACCGTCAATTAAACTCTGTTGGTGCTCTACCCGCACGCCCATGGCGAAGGGCTTGGCCTCAATAAGGATGTTATTGGCGTGCAGTAACTCGTAAATGTCGCGGGCGGAATGGCCGGTAGCCAGAATGACGGCTTCGCCTTCAAAGGTGGTGTTGTTGGCCGTCTGGACGCCCCGCATTTGCTGGCCTTCTACTATAAAATCAGTGACCCGGGTATCAAAATGAATCTCGCCCCCCGCATTGAGAATAGTCTCCCTGAGCTGGGCAATCAAGACAGGCAGTTTATTGGTGCCAATGTGTGGGTGGGCGTCAAACAGAATATCCTGGGTGGCCCCGTGTTGCACAAAAATCTGCAGGACGCGTTGCACATCGCCACGTTTTTTAGAGCGGGTGTACAGTTTTCCGTCAGAATACGTTCCGGCGCCGCCTTCGCCAAAGCAATAGTTAGAGTCTGGGTTGACTACGTGGTCTTTGTTGATGGCCGCCAAATCTCGCCGACGGGCGCGCACGTCTTTACCGCGCTCCAAAACCACCGGCTTTAAGCCTAACTGGATGCACCGCAGAGCCGCAAACAACCCTGCCGGACCGGCGCCCACAATAAGCACGCGTTTGGCATCTTGCTTTAATTCTGGATACTGGTGCCTGGGAATGAGTTGGGAGACATCCGGGAGCTGCGCGTAGACATCTGCCCTGATTTTTACCTGCACCTGGCGGCCTCGGGCATCAATGGAACGCTTGATTTTGTGGATGTAGGCGGTTTCTGGTGTAGAGGCTAGACCGGCAAGTTGCAAAAGTTCGCGGTCCAGTAAATTTTGGTCATAGGCCACCTCTGGGGCCAACACCACATCAAGTTCTTTTTTCATAAATAGGCAGTAAGGTAGTTAACCTTAAAAGTTCTGGTAAAAGCCTAGGCCGAGGCCTGGGAAATAGGGATGCAAAGATAGCTATGATTGGTAAACCAAAGCCACCTGCGTAAAATTCGTTTTGAGCCCGTTTTTTGAAAAACAGGCTCAAAACGGAAACAAGACGAAATAGGGGATATGGTTTGACTTGGGTGTGTTAGTAAAGGCTGGAGATGATCTAATAGCCCTTGCGTTGTTCTCCAGCAAGCTAATAAGCCCAATGAATCTAATTTATTGGTGAGAACACTAATAAAGGCACCATTTAGCACCTCAGCACATTAAACTATTAGCACATCTTCAAATTTCCTCATCTTCAAATTTTCAAATCCACCTAATCTACCTGGCCAATAATATCATTGACCCAACCTTTACCCCAGTTTTCTCTTTCCTCCTGGGTCCAGATTTCTGGGTAGAAGATACGCTTCTGAAATTTGGGAGGCAGGTACCTTTGCCAGTTGGTGCCGCCGGTGGCAGTGATCACGTCTGGGTTACGCTGCAGGTACCGCACCGCAGACTTGTAGTGCATGAGCGGCCAGTTCACGTTCACGTTGCTGTCCAGTTCTTTTAAGTGCTTGAGCAGCTTTGGGTTTTGCTGATCTGGTTCAGGCAGCTGTTTAAATTTGGCCCAAATGTTTTTGTGCTGGTATTCGCGGGCTAGTTGGATCAGCTCTTCTGAGTATTTCTCCTCAAACTGCAGCAGGGTAAGCGTTTTGGCACCGGTGGCTTCTTCGGTGGCGCCTTCTTTCCAGTAAATGCAGCCGTACATTTCTTCCTGGGTACTTTGCTGGCCCAGGGCCTCGCGCTTGGCTTTGTCGGTGAGGTTGCGCAGGTCTGTGGAGCAGATCTCTATTTTACGGTACTGCACGCTCTGGAACCCGCTGGCGGGCATGAGCGCCATCCTGAACTTAAGGAATTCCTTCTGGTCCATTCCATCTACCATCACCTCAAAAGAATTGATCAGGTTTTCAAAGTACCGGTTTATGCGGCCAATGCGCAGGAGCAGGTTGTCAAGGGTAGGTACTTGCTCTTCGCCAATCTGCCGGTACTCATGCAGGCAGAGCTTGAAATAGAGCTCTGTGATCTGGTGGTACATGATGAAGATTTCCTCATCTGGTATTTTGGTGCGGGGCGTTTGCAGGCTCAGAAGCGTGTCTAAATGGATGTAATCCCAGTAGTTAAGAAAGTCTGAGTAAAGAAGTCCTTCCAGGTAAGCAGCTAAGTCCTGCCCCAGGGGACGGTACTTTTGCTGCAGCCGGTCCAGTAATTCCAGCACCTGGGGAGAGAAGGTAGGGTCTGCCATTATATTATTTTCTTAATATTGTAATTATCTATCTTTACCTGCGACAAAGAAAGTGAAAGTATTTGTAGTTGGCGTGTTCCCTGGCAAAGAAAGGCCAGGCCTTAAAGGCAAATTGCGCTACAAAACCCTTTCCATTTGTCCCCAGGGTTCTATTTATTACGGCAAACCGGCGCACCCGGAAACAAAATGATACCTTTGGTGCGGTAAAATGCACAGAGACCATGGCAGAGAAAAGCAGTATTTTTGATATGATTGGCCCCGTCATGATTGGCCCTTCAAGTTCGCACACCGCCGGGGTGGTGAGAATTGCCCGGGCGGCCATCAGAATTCTGGGCGCCGCACCCACTGAGGCTGTTATTACCTTTTACAATTCCTTCGCCCGCACCTATGAAGGGCACGGAAGTGACCGCGCTATTATTGCCGGTCTGCTTGATTTTAAGACCGATGACCTCCGGATCAAGGAATCTTTTGACCATGCCCGGGAGCGGGGCCTGAAGTACACCTTCAAATCGATAGGAAATGCCTCTACCATGCATCCCAATACCATTAAATTGAACCTGACTTCGGCAGACGGAAGGCAGGCAGAGGTGGTGGGCCAAAGCAGGGGGGGCGGCGTGATCAGCATTGTGGAGGTAGATGGTTTCCCGTCTAACTTCTCGGCTAACCTGCATACCCTTATCATTGACGCCGATGACGTGAAAGGCAGTATTGCTTTCATTGCCAACGTGATTGCCCATGATGACTGCAACATCGCCACCATGAACGTGTCCCGGAAAGGCCGGCATGACCTGGCCCGCCAGTTTATTGAGATGGACTCAGGCATGCGCCCCATAACTCTGGAATATCTGCGGCAGTTGAGTTGGGTAAAAAATGTGATTTACATCCCTAACATTGATTTATAAATGCAGCGTTTTACCTCAAAATTTCTGGCTACGCTGGGGCTGGCCGCGGGCTGTTGCTCTTTCTCCCTGGCCCAAACCAATGCCCCGGCAGAAACCGTCTGGACCCTTCAGCAATGCATTGAGCAGGGCCTGAAAAATAACCTGCAGGTAAAACAAGCGGGGCTGCAGGTGGAGCAAGACGCCCTAGACGTGAAACAGGCCAGGTTTAACCAATTGCCTACCCTCAATGGGAGTGCTTCTTATGGGTACAGCTTCGGTTTTTTCAATGACCCGCTTACCTATGAGCAACGCAATGAGCAGAACCGGTCCAGCAACTTCTCCCTGCAAGGCAACGTGCCCTTATTTAGCGGGTTGCAGATTCAGAACACCATCAAGCGCAATAGAATAGATTTGCAGGCCACCGAGCTGGATCAGAAAAGGTCCCAGAACGACTTGATGCTCAACATTGTGACGGCCTACATGCAGATTCTCCTGAACCAGGAAATCCTCAAAACCAACCAGGAGCGCCTGAATCTCACCCAAGTACAGGCAGACCGCACCCAGAAGCTGTTTAAGGCAGGAAGCGTAGCAGAAAGCAACGTACTGGAGCTAAATGCCCAGATTGCCAGCGATGAATTAAACATCATCACGGCCCAAAACAACATTGAGCTGGCCGAGCTGCGGTTGATTCAGTTGTTAAACCTGGAAAGCGCCTCACCCGCTACCTTTGCCATTGAGGTTCCTAACCTGCCAGACCCAGACCAATCTGTGATTGCATTTGAGGCCCAAGAAGTGTACCAGACGGCAGAAAGCATCATGCCTCAGATCAAGAGTTCGCAACTTAGGATTGAAAGCTCCCTCAAAAGCATGGACATTGCCCGGGGCGCTTATTTCCCAACCCTTAGCTTGGGCGGAAGCGTTAGCACCCGCTATTCCAGCGGTACCCCGTTTTTCATAGTGGGCCCACCCCAGACGGTGACCCAAACCATTGGGTTTGTGAAAAATGACCCCGCTATGCCGGTAACCTATACCACCATCAGCAGACCTAGAACGGCCACTTCTTACAGCTATCTGGATCAGTTGTCAGATAACCTGGGGCAATACGTGGGGCTTAACCTGAGTATCCCTATCCTCAACAGTTTCCGGACCCGCAATAACGTGCAGCTATCCCGTATTGGCCTGCGCAACGCTGAACTGAATTCGGCCATTGCCAAGAACCAGTTACGGCAGGATATTGCCCAAGCCTATACGGATGCCCTGGGGGCCCAGAAAAGATTTTCCGCCGCTAAAAAGCAGATGGCCGCGTTTGAGCAGGCGTTCAAAAACGCTGAGATCAGACTTAATAACGGCCTCATTAACAGTGTAGATTTCAACGTGGCCCGCAACAATTACGTGAAGGCCCAGTCTGATATTATTCAAGCCAAATACGATTACATTTTCAGATTAAAATTCCTGGAATTCTACCAGGGTAAAAACATTACTCTATAACAGCTCATGGCAAAACGCAGATCAAACAAACTGATTTACATTCTTGGCGCCTTGGTAGTGCTATTGCTTATTGGCGCCATGGTGGCCAAAAAGCAGGGTTGGATAGGGAAGGAAAAAGGCATTGAGGTAGTGGTCTCCAAAGCGAAACCCACCGATATAGTAGAGAAAGTAAGCGCCTCTGGTAAGGTACAGCCCGAAATTGAGGTAAAGATTAGCCCAGACGTGTCTGGGGAGATTACAGCCCTTTTTGTGAAAGAGGGGGACTCCGTGGTGGCAGGGCAATTGCTGCTGCGCATCCGTCCTGATAACTACCAGGCCATGGTGGAGATGCAATCTGCTTCAGTAAATACCCAGCGCGCAAACCTGGCCCAGGCCAAAGCCCGTCTGGACCAAGCCCTGGCCAACAGCAAAAACGTGCGCCAGTCATTTGAGCGTAACCGCACGCTGTTCCAGCAAAAAGTGATCTCTCAATCTGAGTATGACGCCAGCCGCGCACAATTTGAAGCCAATAAGGCCGAGGTAGACGCAGCTCGCCAGAGCGTAAGGGCGGCAGAATCTACAGTACGTAGCGCCAGCGCCTCCCTGGACGAATCCAGAAGAAACCTGGACAAAACCACCATTTACGCGCCGGTGAGCGGCACTGTCTCCAAACTAAATGTGGAGAAGGGTGAACGCGTAGTAGGAACCTCCCAGATGGCCGGTACTGAGATCATGCGCATTGCCAACCTCAACAACATGGAGATTCGTGTGAACGTGAATGAGAACGACATTGTGCGGGTGCAGCTAAAGGACTCGGTGCTGGTAGAGGTAGACTCTTACACCAAGTCTAACCGCAAGTTCAAAGGTGTTGTCACCTCCATTGCCAACACGGCCAAAGATGCTACTTCCCTTGAGGCGGTAACCGAGTTTGAGGTGCGCATCCGGTTGCTAAACGAATCGTACAAGGACCTGATTCAAGCCAATGGCCGTGCCCCTTTCAGACCCGGCATGACTGCTTCCGTAGACATCATCACTGACCGTAAGGACAATGTCTTATCCGTGCCCTTAGTGGCGGTGACCACGCGCGGCAAAGAAAAACCGGGCGCTAAGGCCGCTGCGCAAAAAGAAAATAACGCGGAGGAGGCAGATAAGCCCGTAAGGCCCGAAGACCGCCCAGACGAAGTGGTGTTTGTGTATGAAAACGGCGCCGTTAAAATGGTAAAAGTGGTAACGGGCATCAGTGACTTTGATAACATTGAAATTCTGTCTGGGTTAAAGCAAGGGCAGGAAGTGGTTTCCGGGCCTTTCAGAGCTATCTCCAAACAACTGAAGGATGGGGATAAGGTGACCGTGACCGATGAAAAAACGTTAAGTAAAAAATTGAAGGAAGACACCTCTGAGGAGGAAGGAGATAAATAAGCTTTGCAGGAATTAGAAAAAATAGCCGTTCTGGGAGGTGGTAGTTGGGCCACGGCCTTGGTGAAGATATTGTCAGAGAACAAGGCAGATGTGCGTTGGTGGCTGCGCAACCCCGAAGATGTGCACCACCTGCGGCAGTATGGCCACAATCCGCGTTATCTAAGCGGAGTGAGGTTTGACCTAAACTTTTTGCACCCATCCAGCCAACTGGAAGAAACCTTACAGGGGGCCAATTGGGTGATTCTGGCGGTTCCGGCGGCTTTTGTGAAAGACGCATTGGCGGGATTACCTAAAGATGTTTTCCAAGGCAAGACTCTTGTTTCGGCGGTGAAGGGGATGATCCCGACGGAGAATTTGCTTATCACAGATTTTCTGGAACAGCACTTCAACGTGCCCGCCGACCGGCAGTGCGTGATTGCCGGGCCCTGCCACGCCGAGGAAGTAGCCCTGGAAAAACAATCCTACCTCACCATTGGATCTCATAACCTGGAACTGGCAGAAAATTTCTGTGACTTATTGCGAAACCGCTATGTGAAGGCGCACCCCCTGGATGACATTGATGGGGTGGAATACTGCGCCGTTATCAAGAACATTATTGCCCTGGCCTGTGGTATTGCCCACGGCCTGAACTACGGCGACAATTTCCAGGCCGTGATGGTATCTAACTCCCTGGAGGAGATAGAGCATTTCCTGGACGCGCTCATGCCCCTGCACCGTGACCTCAAAGGCAGCGCCTATTTAGGAGATTTGCTGGTGACGGCCTATTCCCAATTTAGCCGTAACCGCACCTTCGGGAATATGATAGGAAGAGGCTATACCGTTAAATCAGCCCAGGTGGAAATGAACATGGTAGCTGAGGGTTATTACGCTGTGAAAAGCATCTATGAGCTTAATAAAAAGCTAAAGGTGGAAATGCCCATTACTACCGCCGTCTACAACATCCTGTATGAGCATGTTTCACCGGGTGTAGAGATAGATATCTTAAAGGAGAAATTCAGGTAATCCTGAAATAAAGTAAGTGCTAAGCAAGCGGTAACCCATTAATAGGAAACCGATTAAATAAAACAGAAGGCCCGCTCTTGCAAAAGAACGGGCCTTCTGTTTTGGGCCTGTTTTCATGAAAACAGGCTTAAAACGCAAGATTAATGTAAGCTTTTAAAATACCAGCAGTTCTTCATATAACCGATGCACCGGCAGGCCCATTACGTTAAAGTAAGAGCCTTCAATGCGTTCAATGCCTACCAGCCCCAGCCAGTCTTGGGCGCCGTAGCTACCGGCCTTGTCAAAAGGTTTGTAGGTGTTGATGTAGAAGTCAATCTCATCGCGGGTTAACTCCCTGAAATGGACGGTGGTCACGTCATGGAATACCACGCTTTTCTCCTGGCTAAGCAGGCAAACCCCGGTATAGACCTCATGGCTGCGACCCGACAGATGCGTGAGCATGCGGGTGGCCTCGGCGTGGTCATAGGGCTTGTTCAGGATTTTGTCGTCCAGGCACACAATGGTGTCGGCGGTGATGATCACCTCGTTGGGTTGCAGGTCCTCGCGGTAGAAGCTGGCTTTGTGGGCGGCCAGGTACTCGGCCACTTCGGCGCGGGCCAAATCTCCGGGGAAATCCTCGTGCACCTCTTTCACGCGCACCTCAAAGGGAAGGCCCAGGTTGGTGAGCAGTTCACGCCGCCGTGGCGAATTGGAAGCCAGAATATAGGAATGCTTAGTAAAATTCATTTTCGTCTATTGAGCTGAATAAAAATCCACAGATAACTTTAGGGTAGAAGAAGGTTGATTTTTGCGGCATCACGGCCCCCGAGTGGCACACGCGCTGCACTTCCTCCATGGTCACTTCATTGGTGATGAGGGCTACCTGGGCGATGCCGGAATCTACCTTGGTCAGGCACTCCGCAAAAGACCTCACGTAGGAAAGCCCCGGGTATTGGCGCTGTTCCTCGGCATTGATGCCTAGTACCCGCTCCAGAATAAAGTAGTGCATCACCGTGAGGTCCAAGGCCTTTACTTCCTCGGGGAGGTCCCAGGAAAGTTGGGCATGCACCTCAGGCTTTAGCCGTAATTTATAGGCCTGTCCCTGCAGGTACAGCCCAAAGGCCCATTGCTTGCCCATGATCACCTCATTCAGGTCATAGGCTTCCTCTATGGGCTTAATGGTGAAAAACTCTTCCAGCCTTAAAAGGAAATCTCCCGCAGGAATTGGTAAGTTCTCCAGGAGCCGGTGGGTGGGCAAAATACGCAGATCATCTGAGGCCGTGTTGGTCAGGTACATGAGGTGGAAATGGAAGGGAGCGTCCGGCGAAGCGTCTGGTTGCTCCTTCATCATCTTCTGGCGGTACACCAAAGAGCCTTCGTACCGGTGGTGGCCATCGGCTAATATGATTTGGCGGTCTTTGAGGTGATCTACAAATTTCTGGATGACAACCGCATCATGAATGACAGACAACACATCGCGCACGCCCTGGTAATCCTCAGACTCATAGATAGGGGAGGTGATGCTCTCATCCATGTAGGTTTCCAATTCAAACGCAGGGTCTGTGAAGAGGCCATGGGTGGCGCTGGTGTGCATCTTGGTCTGTTCCAGCAATTCAATGCGGTCATTCACGGCTGCCGGAATGGTGTTCTCGTGCCGGAGAATGACCTGCTCTTCCCAGGCGTAGGCCTTGATGTGGCACATAAACCCTTTGCGACAATAGGTGCGTTCTGACCCCGGTAGCTTGAAATACTGGTAATACACATAGATTCCGGGTAGCGGGTCCTGCTGCAGAATACCAGACCTTTTCCAGTGTTCTGCGGTGCGGCGGGCGCTCTCAGCGGGGTTAGGGCCGGGCGGAACAGATAAATGAATGCTGTTGTACGGGTTGCGGTATAAGGCCTGCCGCTGCTTTACAGACACCACGTCAAACAATGGCGACGTAAGCGCATCTAAGGAGAAGGGAAGCTTTGGGTTATACCTGAACCCTTTAACCGGAAGAATCTCAGCCATAGACTGTTTTAAAGCTGTTTTTTGAAAAATAGACCTAAAACTCTCAAGGCGCCAGACGCTGCAAATGCCAGTTGCCCCCTTCCTGCTGTTTATACAGCAGACGGTCATGGAGGCGGTTCTGCCGGCCTTGCCAGAATTCAACCTTCAGGGGCCTTACCAGATAGCCGCCCCAATGCGGTGGCCTGGGTACTACTTCCTGGTCCGCGAACTTGGCTTCATATTCTTTGGCCAGGATATCCAATACCTGCCGGTCCTGAATGGGCTGGCTCTGAGGAGAGGACCAGGCACCTATCTGGCTGCCCCGCGGGCGGCTGTGGAAATAGTCATCTGAGGCCTGAGCTGAAACCCGTTCTACGGTTCCCTCCACCCGCACCTGCCGTTCTAGCGCGGGCCAGAAAAAGGTAAGGGCAGCAAAGGGATTTTCCAAGAGTTGCTGTCCTTTGCGGCTTTCATAGTTGGTGTAGAACACAAAGCCTTCAGACTCCAGGGCCTTCAACAATACTACCCGTGCCGACGGTTTGCCTTGGGCGCTGCAGGTACTTAGGGTGAAAGCGGTGGGTTCCTCTACCTTGGCGGAAAGGGCTTCCTGCATCCAGGTACCAAACTGTTGGAATGGATCTGGAGAAACGGCTTCTACGGTTAACTCCTTCAGGGAATAGTTGATCCTGATATCGGCAAGAGACAAGGGTGTTTCCATGGGATTAGCCTCTGTTGGTTGATGACCCAAAAGTAGGGGGTTTATGGGTAAATGGTGCCACCTGGTCAAAAAAAGGATTTCGGGCTTACTTTTCCCCCATACCACAATTTAAAAAAACACGTTTATAATAACGTTAATGCCTAAGAACCGGCAAACCAATTTAAGACGGAAAGAGTACGTACTTATATTGAATTCTACAGAACTGAAAAGACAAAAGATGGCCAAAGAGATTCAGAACGGAAGCATATTGATTTCAGAACCTTTTCTAGGAGACCCAAACTTTGAGCGTAGTGTGCTGGTCATCTGCCAGCATGACAAGGAGGGAACCGTAGGGCTGGTGCTGAACAAGCTTTCTGCATTGCACTTATCTGACGTGGTGGACATCAATGAAACTGTCTTTGATATGGCCCTGGCCGTTGGTGGCCCCATGCAACCTAATACGCTGCACTATATCCATAGACTGGCAGAGCTGCCCAATGCCCAACAGATTGCCTCTGGGCTTTACTGGGGCGGGGATTTTGATGAGTTAACCAATTGGTTAAACCAGGGGCTTGTGAACGCAGACCAAATCAGATTTTTCGTGGGTTATTCGGGTTGGAGCCCGGGTCAGTTAGAGGAGGAAATTGAGAAAAATGTTTGGTTTGTTAATAACAATGCTGCAAATAAATTGCTTACTTTGAATATAGATACCTTGTGGCGCGACATCTTAAAAGAGATGGGGGGCAAGTATAAAATGTACGCCAATTACCCCGCAGACCCAAGTTTAAATTAACCCAACGGCGCAAAGCCCCACGTGTATGATGAATCTAGAACCGGAAAATCAGCAAAACGGAAATACAGAGGAACAAGCTGCCCAGGCAAATGCGCAGGAACAACGCAGAATCCTGGAGGAGCGCCTGGCTGAAATAAATTCCCGAGCACCCCAGGGTGCCGATCCCGCGGAGCCTCTTGCCGCTTCATCTGCCGTGGAGGAGCCAACTTCTCCTACAGAAAACAGTTCGCCTACTGCCGGTACAGAAGAAGCCTCGCCAGAGGTAGACCTGGAAAAAGGCCAGTCTGCGGTATTGGCTTCCTCAGAGCCTATTACCCCGGTGGCTGTGTTTATGCCTGACCAAGAAGATTCAGCCAAAGAGGAAGAGCCCGAAGTGCGGACGACTGATGCAGCGGAAGAATCAACTCCGGTAGCGGCCACTGAGCCTGAACCATCAACCCCATCAGCGCCTCCGGTAGCGGTTACTACTGAGGAAGGTGCTTCTGCAACACCAACCTCAGACCAGCCAACGGCCAGCGCTCCCCTCGCCCAGGAAGAACCCCATGAAGAGGATGAACTGCACCAGGAAGAAGACTATACGCATTTACCAGTTGAGGAGCTAAAAACCAGAATCATGGCTTTGGCACAGGAAGGCAATGCCCGGAAATCTGGCCGGCAGCTGAACAACCTGTATAAAGTCTACGACCAGCATTTCCAGGAAGAAAAGCAGGAGGCCCTGAAACGGTTCACGGCAGAAGGCGGCTCTGCCGATGATTTTGACTACAAAGCCTCACCGGCCCACCGCGAAGTGGAGCAGGCCATGCAGAAGTTCAGGGAGGCTCGCCATAAAGAAGCCCGTCAGGACGAAGAACAGAAAGTACAGAATCTGCAACGCAAACGCGAGTTACTGGAAAAACTGCGGGTTTTGATAGAATCTTCTGAGACCCAGACCAGCGTCAACAGCATAAAAGAACTGCAGGCCGAATGGAAATCCATTGGCCAGGTACCTACCGCCGAGACCCAGCAATTGTGGAATTCTTACCACGCCCTGCTGGACATGTACTACAACAACCGCAGTATCTTCTTTGAACTGAAGGAACTGGACCGTAAACGCAACCTGGACGCTAAAGCGGCCCTTTGCGAGCGGGCGGAAGCCCTGGCTCAGGAAACCAACGTAAACAAGGCCCTGCAGGAATTGCGCCATCTGCATGATGAATGGAAGCACATTGGACCCGTGCCCAATGAGGCCCGGGACGTCATCTGGAACCGCTTCATACAGGCTTCTGAACAAGTACACGAGCGCAAGAAAGCTTTCTTTGAAAGCCGCCGTGCCGAGGAAATGGCCAACCTGGAAACCAAGCGTGCCCTGTTGGCCGAGATTGAGCAATTCCAACACATCACTTCTGACCGCATCAATGACTGGCGCGACAAAACCGACCAGATCCAGCTTCTGAAAGAGCGTTGGGATGCCGCCGGGTTGGTGCCTAAAGAATTTGCCGAGGAAGTGAACAAGGCTTTCTGGAGCAGCTACAAAGCCTTCTTCCACCACAAGAATACCTTCTTCAAAGCCCTGGACGAGGAGAAGATGAATAACTACCGCCAAAAGGTAGCCCTTTGCGAAGAGGCCGAAAGCGTGCAAGCCAGCGAAGAATGGGACAGCACCAAAGAGAAGCTCATTCAGCTCCAGAAAAAGTGGAAGACCATTGGCCGGGTGCCAGACAAATACTCAGACAAAATCTGGAACCGGTTCCGTACAGCCTGTAATACTTTCTTTGACCGTCTGCACCAGGAGGCACAGAACAAAGAAACGCAGCTGAACCAGCTTTCAGCCCAAAAATTGGCTTATTGTGAGGAACTGGCCACCAAAGTGGCTGACCCCACCTTGGTAGGTTCTGAGGAAGAGTTCACCCGCATTCAGCAGGAATGGCAGGGCATAGCCACTGAAGGCAAAAGAAACCCGAAACTGGAGGATAGGTTCCAGCAGTTGCTGGCCCGTTACTTAGATAAGGTTCCTGACCTGAGCACCGATCAAAAGGAGCAGACGTTGTTCAAACTGCAGTTGAGCCAGATGAAAGCCAGCCCAGACGGTGATCAGAAACTCTACCAGAAAGAGCAGCACCTGCGCCGGGACATCACTTCCCTGGAAAACGATATCTCCACGCTTAGAACCAATATTGAGTTTTTTGCCCGTTCTAAGAACGCCGAGAAACTGCGCGAAGAATACCAGGCTAAAATTGATGAGGCCCAGAACCGCATTCAACACCTGAAGCGTCAGTTAAAGGCCCTGCGCTCTTAAATTTTTCAAATTGAGTGTCAGGAGGTTGTAAAAAACCTTTGAAAAAAGTGAGAGAGGGCTTTGCAAATATAAATTAGACCCCTACTTTTGTATCGCTTTCAGCAAGGAACTAGTTCTGAGAAAGCAAAAGCCTCCTTAGCTCAGCTGGTAGAGCAACTGACTTGTAATCAGTAGGTCGCTGGTTCGATCCCGGCAGGAGGCTCTTCACCATCAAGCCCTTATCTCCAAAAAGAGGTAAGGGCTTTTTGCTTTCCCTCCCTTTAAATCTTCAACTTCCTTTTCTTATCAGCCTATTTCCTTTTGGCCAAAAAGGCTATCTATTTTAATTGTTAAACTTACACTAAAGTTTGAGATATTGGGGTTTGCTTTCCTTAGGTAACCTTTAC
Source organism: Rufibacter soli (assembly GCF_054781795.1). Lineage (NCBI taxonomy): Bacteria > Pseudomonadati > Bacteroidota > Cytophagia > Cytophagales > Hymenobacteraceae > Rufibacter > Rufibacter soli. The sequence continues at coordinate 1,789,648 of NZ_BAAGTS010000002.1, forward strand.
AAATAGATTCTCATGCGCGCTTCCCCCTTGTATTGTCTCTTTTCCTTAACGCTGACTCTCCTCTGGAGTGTGGGTACCATAAGCTTTGGCTATTCTCAGGCCCACAGCATTAAAAATGATGTGTTCTGGAACACAACTACCGGGCAACCTATTTATAGCCAAGGAGGAGGCATTTTCCGGTTTCCAGACCCGGTAACGGGCGTTAAAAAATACTACTGGTATGGGGTCCAATATGAAGAAGCCAGCCTGTACCGAAACGATCCTTCTGTCACCCATAAAACCAGCACCTTTGCGGCAGTCACCTGCTATAGTTCTACTGACCTGGTAAACTGGACAGCGGAACCAGATGTGCTGACCAAAAACAATTTGTCTGATCCTTACAGGAAAACCTGGGTGGGCCGTTTAGGGGTGGCTTACATTCAGGAATGGAACAAATACGCGCTGTTGGTGCAATATGGCAACCAGGTACTGGTAACGGTGGCAGATTCGCCCTTAGGACCTTTTAAACGGCACCAGGAAATCAACATGGAGCCCATTATAGGCACACCCAATACAGGCGACCAGACCGTGTTCAATGATGAGGATACGGGCAAGTCTTACCTGGTTTATTCTTACGGCAGGGGCCGCAATAAAATCTACGTCTCTGAGATAGGGGTGAAGGACGGTAAAATTGGCTTGCTGGACTGCACCAAGATTTTCCAGGGGGAAGGACGTGAAGGAAACTGTATGTTCAAGTATAAAGGCAAGTATTACATGGCCGCCTCAGACCTTTACGGCTGGGATTCCTCCTATGCCTATTACCTGGTGGCAGATGATATTAGAGGTCCTTACCAGCCCACCAATAAAATGCTGGTGATGGACGGGGTAAAGGAAGATTTCTCGCATGTGACCCAAACCGGCTTTTTTGTGACCGTAAAAGGCAGCAAACAGGAAACGGTAGTGTACTGCGGTGATAGATGGGCCAACTTTGCCGGCAACGGTTTGGGCTACAACCAATGGATGCCTCTTTCCTTTAAAGACTCTGTACCTTATTTCAATTCACTGAGCGCCTGGAACCTAAATGCCCAAACCGGTGAGTGGACTGTAGGTAAGGACAATAACTTTGTGAAGAATGGCAGTTTTGAAGCCGACCGCAATGCTATTCCCAGTGCCGTGAAGCCTGTGCAGGAACAACTAACCGGTTGGAGAACTGAAGTGCTGGAAGGAAACAAAATAGAAGTAGGCAGCCCCAGTTCCCCGGTCTTAAACCACATGAACACGCAAAGCGAACGGCAAGTAGTAATTGGCGAAAAAAGCCTAAATATTAGTGACAAGGTGTCCTTCAACCGGAAAACCTTCCAAGTAATTACTTCTTCTTCATTCGTTCCCCTCAAGGATGGCCGCTATACCCTTACCGCCAAAATAAAAAACAGTGCAGGTTTTTCTACCCTTGAGATGTACGCCATTAGTGCCGGGAAAACGGTTCAAACTAAAGTGACAAGAGAGAACCCTGAGTGGGTAACCATCCAGGTAAGAAATATAAAAGTTAAAGGCGGAAAAGTAGAGATAGGATTTCTGGCGCAAGGCAATGCCAACGCCTTCTGTTTCATAGATGACGTCGCTCTAGTAAGTGCGCCATAGCCAACCAAGTTTTGTTTGGTACCAGATTATTCAGGTATTTCTCTCAATATGAAAATCTGTTTTGAAGGTGTTTTTAGAAAAATTGCCCCAAAACAGCCCAAGACAAAAAACATGAGTAAGGATTTGATAAGGCAATGAACGAATGAATGAGGTTGCTGGTAGTATCTGTATTTATATCCTGACTTCACTTAACCACATAGAGCAGGAAGGGTCCGGTAGTACAGGATAACCTATTGTTCTTTCAAAGTAAAAAACCCAGTCTGTTTTGAGGCCGTTTTCCCGAAAACGGCCTCAAAACAGACTGGGTTTTTATTACCTTTTATTATAGCATTTCCTTAGGGCCGAATCGCTAAGAAGTAAGTTTCAGAAAGCTTTGTCTAAAGGTACTTGGTGCTGATCTTCTATTGGTTGGTGCACCGTTGGCAAAGGGGCTGAAGGATTTTGGGGGGCTGTTTCTTTGAAGGGGTGCCACATCTGTTCCTGGAATGTTTTCGGGTAATGCTCCACTTCGTCAAAACCGAGGGCAATGTCACGGCCATCTGAAGGAACATACGCCGTCCCAAATAGGTAATCCCAAATACTCAAACTAATGCCGTAATTGGCACCATACCGGTTTGGTAAATGCTTGGCGTGGTGCCAGATATGCATTTGGGGGTTATTGAACAGAAACCGGAAAGGGCCCAAGGGAACGTGAATATTGGAGTGATTAAAATGCCCAATAGCGGTAGCGAAAATGTGTACCAGGAAGAAATCCTGAATCCCGAAACCGATCATGGCCAGCGGAATATATTCCAGGGTACGGTACACCACCGTTTCACCCCAGTGGAACCGCAGGTGGGCGGCAAAACCCATTTGCTGCACGGAGTGGTGTACCTTATGGAATCGCCAGAGAAACTCAGAACGATGCAAAAGCCGGTGCACGTTCCACTGAATGAAATCCCGCACCACAAATAAGGTAAGCAGCTGCGCCCACACCGGCCAGGATTTTATTTCAAAGGCCACCAGGTTCCGGATACCAAACAGGGCCAGAAAATCATTGAACGCCTCCACCCCAATGTTGGAAATGGCATTGAACCCTACCAGCGAAAATAAAAAGAAGTTAAAAAACATGTAAAAACCGTCCAGCCAGAAGTCCTGCCTGATCTTCGCCTGGTGTTGCCGCCAGGGAGCTACTACCTCCAAAAGCCAGAAGAACAGAGAAAGCCCAAGCAGCCAGTAGAAATAGTTTCCCCACCGGGGGTAGAGGATCTCACTAAGGAGATACCCACCGTAATCGGCGAAAGAATTCAAAAATATGCTCCAGTATTTCTCCATGGTCAATGGTAATGGTCTTGGCCGGTGAGTAGGTGAGAAAGCTTCTGCCTTGCAATTGTTTCCTGAAGGTTTCGCTCAATGGCAGAACAATTACTTCGTCTAATAGTTGGGCGTTAGTTGCGTTTCCGGCCCGAAAAACGAAAAAGAGGCCTAAACCAATAAAGCTGCCAGAAGTATAGCCTTTTTATTCAAAGTGATGAGTAGGGCTTATTCTAAGGCGATTCCCATTTCCTTAAGGGAAGAAAAACCTTCCCGGGCATCATAAATCTGTTTGAAACCCAATTGTTTCATGCGCTCAGATGCCTGACTGCTGCGTCCACCCACTGCACAGTAAACAAGATAGGTCTTCTCAGGGTTCAGCGCCTTCAGGCGTCCCTGAAAATCGGGGCTGTAAATGTCCAGCAACTGGGCATTCTTCAAGTGGCCTGCCTTAAATTCACTAGGAGTTCTCACATCTAAAACCACCACCTCAGATTCACCGGCCAGCAGGTCTTTTACTTCCTGGCTGCTCAAGGGTTTAACCTGATGGGTTTGCTGAGGGACAGAGGCATGTTCAGTCCCTACATCAGGGGTAGTACCCTTGGTTGGTTGGGTGTTGCAAGAAGTCAGCAAAGCGGTGGCAGCCAGTGAGAAAACTATTCTTTTCATGTGATGGGGAATTTTAAATAAGATTAAAGATAGGCCGGCCGGAAAAACTTCCAGCCGGCATTTATTGGTATTGATTATTTAGCGAGGTTCTGCAAATACTCGCGCACCTCTTTGGTATCATACTCGGCCATGCCCATTTGCTTGGCGACAATCCTGCCTTCGCGTGAAATCACAAACGTGGTAGGGATAGAAGGGCTTTCAAACTCCTGGGGCATTTGGCTGGCTGGCATATACACCGGAAACGTGAAGCCTTTTTTTGCGATGAACTTCTTGACCTTTTCCATGCCGCCGGCATCTACAGACAACATTACAAAGGCAATTCTATCTGAGCCAACTTTTTCATACAGACTCTGAATGTTAGGCATCTCGGCTATGCACGGTGGGCACCAGGTCGCCCAAATATTCATAAACACAACTTTACCTTTCAGGCTGCTGAAGGGTACCACCTTACCGGTCAGGTCCACCAATTGGAAATCAGCGCCCACCATTTCGGTGGAGGCCGAAGGGCTGCTCACCGCTACTGCGGGGGCCGAAGGATTGGGTGTGGCGTCAGGCATATCGGCGTTCTTGATGCCGGTGGCCAGCAAAAGGCGCTGTACTTGCCCCAGGGCTTCTGTATGCAGTCCAGTTAGATACAATACTCCAAAAATGGCCAGCATCACAGCCCAGCCGGGGATATCTTTCCAGGAAAATTTTCGCTTATTCATGATCTTCTATAAGTTGGGTTGAAGAAGTATAAAATTAAAAAAAGGAGGGGTATACAGTTCCACCGTTAAATAGCCCTGCTATTTGGCCAAACATAGAATTGAGGTCGCTGGGGACAAACTCTACGGCTTCCGCTTGCCTTTTGGGATCAATGTTAAACAGTTGAAGAGCCAGGCTACATAGGGAGTGCCTGACTATCAAAAAAAACAAGAGTTACCAACCAATGGCCAACTCTCCTTGTCCATCTGTTTTAAGGTTATTTTGGCTAGAACAGGCTTAAAACGGCTTGCCTAGGCAGACCACGGGACCAGGCGGCTAATTCAACTAAAATAGAAACTGCGGAGGGGCATGCCCAGGGTCCAGAAAGGGCGCGACCGTGGGCAAGGTAAGCGCCAACACGCTCTCCCTCTGACCTGTAACAGAAAAAAGGTTTAATTCCTGGCTTTGCTCTATGAGGGCATAAACTGGAGGGCTACATTCCACCAGGGAGGAGCTGGTACTTTGGCTATCAGAGGAAGGCAGGAATTTACGGCAGTTGTGGGCGCATTTCCGCTTGAGCGGATGGTGGCTTTTAGCACAGCTTTTTCTGATCTCACCCTTGTTAGAAGAATCAAAAGCACCTGATCCCTGGCTGCTCTTCGGCAGGGCGAAAAGCAGGAACAAGATGCTGATGAATAAAAGCAGGTAACTCTTCACAAAGGGTAAATCAATAAAAAAGCCTTGTCCGCTAAGGGCAGGTGCTACAAAGGTAAAGATTTTAAATGAGTCTGGGTGTCGCCTACATTTCAGCCCAATTAAAGCCAGTGCTTTAAGGGGCAGGTTTCGTCCAGCGAGGCTATATCCAAGCGTAGTTACGTCCAGATAGCCTTGGTGGGAGAGGTAATGGTTTAGAGGTGTTTTATGTGGTTTGGGGTTGTTTTATGAAAAACGGGCTTAAAACGGTATTAATGGGGTAATCTGTCTCGCACCACTCCATACAGGAACGTGCCCAGCAAGGCTCCTAGAATGGCCACTAAAATAGCCCAATACTGGAAACCTATGTTCACGAACATAGGGCCCGGGCAGGCGCCGGTCAGGGCCCAGCCTAAACCGAAGATGGTTCCGCCAAGCAGGTAGCGTGGCACAGATTTCTCTTTGGGCGTGAAGACAATCGGGTTGCCCTGGTAATCTCTCCATTTAAATTTCTTGATCAGGAAAGTAGCCAGCGTGCCCAGTACTACCGCCGTACCAATGATGCCGTACATGTGGAAAGACTGAAACCGGAACATCTCCTGGATTCTGAACCACGATATGGCCTCTGACTTGCTCATGACAATCCCGAACAAGATACCGGCCAGAATAAACTTAAGACTTTTCATATTTTAACGTGTTGGAGGGGAAGACCTTATTTGTAGATGGTGGCGCTAATAAAGGAGGGGCAACAGGATAAAGGTGGTGATAAGCCCTCCCAGGAAGAAACCTACCACGGCAATGAGCGAAGGCCACTGCAGGTTAGACAACCCACTAATGGCATGCCCAGAGGTACAACCCCCGGCGTACCGTGAGCCAAACCCTACCATAAAACCACCCAGCAGAAGCACCAGAAAACCCTTAACGGTGAAAAGCGCTTCCAGGCTGAAAATTTCTGTTGGTTGAATGCCCTTCGGCTGGGAGATGCCCAGTTGCTGCAGGTCCTGGATGGTAGCCTGCGAAATCTGGACCGCTTCTCCGGTAGACAAGAATTCAGCGGAAATAAAGCCTCCTATAATGGCACCCACCAGAAAAAGCAGGTTCCAGACCTGGGACTTCCAGTTGAAATCAAAAAACTTCACATGCTTACCTGCCCCGCAGGCAGTGCAGATAATGCGTAGGTTGGAGGAGAACCCAAACGATTTCCCGAAAAATAGCAGTAGCACCATCACAAAGGCGATCACAGCCCCCGACGTGTACCATGGCCATGGTTGCCTTATTAATTCCACCATATTTTATTCCTTTTTGATTAGTAGTGGTTAGAACGTATTATCGGCAGACGTCTGGTGCACGGCCAGTAATACTTTGAGGTGTAGGTTATATAACGTCTCGTAATCTTATCTGGGCCAGTCGCTTATGCCGCGCCAGAAAGGCTGTGGGCCTTAAATCCTTTAGAAGCCATCAAATCACAGGCGCTTCCGCTGCGGTTGCCGCTCGGGCAAAACAAAAAATACTCTTTGTTCTTGTCCAGTTTATCTACTTGAGCAGCAAACTGAGTAGACATGGCATCCAGGTTTTTAGCGCCGGGAAGGCTTCCTGAGGCAAATTCTCCTGGGGTCCTAACATCCAGTAACTCGGCTTTGCCGGCTTGCTGGAATCTGGTTTTGAATGTTGACCCATCCAGGTTTTCGTAATTCTTTGGGGTTGATTTAAATATGTTGAACATGGCTATTATCTGTTTGATTGAAATAATAACACAAAGATCGGGGGTTTGTAAACCAGGTTCAGTGACTTTGGTCACGCAACAAAAACCATCTGTCAACATTAATGAAAGGAAGAAAAAAGCTGGCCTGGGCTTTTCTAAATAAACAATCCCAGGCCCCTTCTTTATTTTAGGGTGGATGGACAAACGTAGGCCGTCTTGGGAATGTCTGTCTCTGCAATGGCCTTGAAGCCACCTTCTACGTTAATCACGTTCTCAAAGCCTCTGGCCTTTAAGATAGAGGCGGCAATCATAGAGCGGTATCCTCCGGCGCAATGCAGGTACATGTCTTGTTCTTTGGGCAGTTCGGCCAGGTGGTCATTCAGGTAGTCCAGCGGATAATTGAGGGCCGTCTGCACGTGCTCAGCCTGGAACTCACCGGGTTTGCGCACGTCTACCACTTTTATTTCCTTATTCTGGGCGTAGCGGTTGGCAAACTCCTGGACTGAGATAGAGGTGATGGTATCTACTTCCTTGCCGGCCTGTTGCCAACTGTTGAACCCACCTTTCAGATAGCCTAACGCAAAGTCATAGCCAACACGGGCCAAACGGGTTACCACTTCTTCCTCCCGGCCTTCCTCGGCTACAAACAAGATGGGTTGCTGAATATCCGGGATTAGGGCGCCCACCCACGGGGCAAAGTTTCCGTCAATGCCTATATTGATGGAGTTTGGGATAAATCCTTTCGCGAAGACATCTGGATGGCGGGTGTCCAGCAGGAGGGCGCCAGTTTCATTGGCGGCCGCTTCAAATGCCTCAGGTGACAATGCCTGCAAGCCCTGGCTCATAACCTGGGCGATATCCATAGATCCTTCCCGGTTCATCTGCACGTTTTTAGGGAAATAGCTGGGCGGCGGGGTGAGCCCATCTGTCACTTCCTTCACAAATTCCTCTTTGCTCATGTCTGGTCGCAGGGCGTAGTTGGTTTTCTTCTGGTTGCCTAGCAGATCTGTGGTTTCCTTGCTCATGTTCTTACCGCAGGCAGAACCAGCGCCGTGGGCGGGGTATACGATAATGTCATCGGCGAGGGGCATGATTTTATTCCGGAGGGAGTCATACAGGTGACCGGCCAGTTGCTCCTCGGTCAGGTCTGACTTCACCGCCAGGTCGGGTCTTCCAACGTCTCCAATGAATAGGGTGTCTCCAGAAAAGATGCCGTAATCCTTGCCGTTTTCGTCTTTAAGCAGATAGGTGGTGGATTCCATGGTGTGGCCGGGGGTATGCAGCACCTTGATGGTCACATCACCCAGCTTGATTTCCTCATTATCTATAGCAATGTGGGCGGCAAAGGTTGGTTTGGCATTGGGCCCAAAAACAATCTGTGCGCCCGTAGCCCGGGCCAGGTCCACGTGGCCAGACACGAAATCGGCGTGGAAGTGGGTTTCCAGCACGTATTTGATTTTTACCCCGTTTTTCTCCGCCCTTTCCAAATAAGGGGTAATTTCCCGAAGCGGATCAATGATGGCGGCTTCGCCGTTGCTTTCTATGTAGTAAGCGCCTTGGGCCAGGCAGCCGGTATAAATCTGTTCTACTTTCATGATGTAAAGTGGTTAAGACTAAAATTTTTAATTCTTTTTTTTAATACAAAGCTGAGCCTAATGGGCAAGCCCTACAGTGACTTTGGTTACCCTCCAGCTTAAGGGAGAAATATTTCCCTGATAAGAATGTACACTCCCATAGCCAGCACAAACCAGCCAAACCCTTTCTTTAATTTTTCCCCCTGGATTTTGGAGGCCATCGCGGTGCCAATAAAAATGCCCGCAATAGAAAGGGCAGAAAAACTAAGCAGAAATACCCAATCTATGTCATAATGGAAAAGGTCTCCCAGGAAACCAATCAATGAATTTGCGGCGATGATGAAAAGAGAGGTCCCAACGGCCAATTTCATATCCAGGCCGGTTAATAGGACCAGCGCTGGGATGATGAGAAAACCGCCGCCTGCGCCAACCAAACCAGATACCAGCCCAACCAAAATACCCTGGCCCACTACGGCAGCATACGGGGTATTTTGTTGGCCATTCTCCAAATTAGGTTTGAGTCTTCTTTTCTTTATCATGCTGAAAGAGGCCATTACCATAAGCAGGGCAAACAGCACCATGAGCAGGAGGTCTTTTGTAATGTCAAAACCAGCTATTGTAAGAATATACTCAGGAATGGCCGGAACAATAAACGTGCGGGTCAGAAAAACAGTAGTGAGAGAAGGTACGCCAAAAATTAGGGCTGTTCTGAAACTTACCAAGCCCTTCCGGTAAAACTTTACGCTGCCCACCAGGCTGGTACTACCTACCACAAACAAGGAGTAAGCCGTAGCGATTACCGGGCTCAGGTGCATAAGGTAGACCAAAATTGGCACCGTAAGAATGGAGCCCCCGCTACCGGTGAGCCCCAGCGAAAGTCCTATAACCAGAGCGGCAACGTACCCTAAAATTTCCATTTCGTCCTTTAAGTTGATTTCTGATACAAAGGTAGAGGCCCTACCATAGGGACACAGTGACTATTATCACAGAAGGAAACCAGCACCAAAATTGGAAAAAAAAAGCAGATAAACCCTAACGTTAGTTAAGGGATGCTTAGCGGCAATTAGGATAAAGAAAAATTAACCTGACTTTGCAGGATGGTTTCCCTTGGCGTTTTGAGGACGTTTTTGCTAAAACGGCCTCAAAACGGAAATAGCTGAATGCACCAATAAAAAAGGAAAGTAGATTTTACTTTCCTTTTTTTAACTCTAGGTTTTAGCCAGATTGTGGACTTCTATATAGTTGCGGTGCAAGGTGATAGCCCCGGTCTGTTCCAGCTTTTTAAGTAACCTGGAGATCACCTCCCTTGAGCTGTTCAATTCGTCTGCAATCTGTTGGTGAGAGAGCCTGATCTCTTTGCCGGTTACCTGCACCTGCCGTTTTAGGTAAAAAAGGAGGCGTTCATCCAAGCCTTTAAAGGCCACACTGTCCAGGGTCTGGAGCAATTCTTCAAAACGGGTCCGGTAAGAGGCAATCACAAAGTTGTGCCAGGTCTTGTATTTGCCCAGCCATTGCTCTGAAAGGTGTGATGGAATTAAAATGACCTCTGAGGGAGAGACGGCCTTGGCCATAATCTGGCTTTTCTCATCACGGGCGGTGCACATCATAGAAAGGGCACAGGCATTGCCTGGCTCCAGAAAATACATCAGATACTCATTCCCCTCGTCATCTTCCCTGTAGACTTTTAAAAGGCCGCTGAGCAGTAAAACCGTGGACCGGATGTATTGGCCGGTGCGCATTACCTCTTCGCCTTCAGCAACCTGCCGGATGGTGCTGTGCGCCAGGATATCATCCAGAAGAAACTGTTCAAATTGGGGGAATTGCTGCTGAATGAGGTCTTTTTGCGTGGTTTCCATAGAGCGGGTTAAGGTCAGAAAGGCGCTTGCGCTGTTCCTCTTTAGATGGAGAGAAACAGTTAGTTGATGAGGTAAACTAAGAGTAAGTATTTTTAAAGGCTTCCGTAGGCTCTCACAATGTCCAGAACGGTTTCAGCGGTAGTATTTTTATGGATGGATTTGAAATCTCCCCGAAGGGCCTTCAACGAGTTACGTTCCTCGTCTATTTCCTTTCTGGTGCGGTAGTTCAACTTCCGGAATATGGCCAGCGGTGGGCACCAGCCCTGCAAGCCATGTTGCATAAGAAAAGACAAAACGATACCGGGCATAATAAGCCAGCGCTTGTCTTTGGTGGCACCCAGCACCAGGCCTGTTAATGCCAGTGTAGAAGCATTCACTTCCAGCACGCGCTCAATGGCCCATTCCTTGTCCAACTGCTTTAACCTCTTTTTGATGGCTTTCTCACTTTTTCGGCCATAATAAGCAATGTTAGACAGCATTTCGTTGTCAATTTGCTGATTTATTGCAGTGGGGGTGCTTTCCCTGACCCGGTCTTGCTCTGGTTTGCTTGTTGGTGCCATCGTTTTTCCTTTTTATTTTTTATACGGACAGTTGCCGCAAGGGATAGATACAAAAGCATTTACATAGAAATAGCCGGTGCACTTGCATGCACCGGCTACGCCTGCAATTGTCACCTTATTTAAAGTCGTTAACGGCTTCGCTCAGGTCCAATACCTTGGTGTCTGGTAGGGCAGCCTCTACAATGCTGCTGCCCGCCGCAGAGCGATACCCCCCGGCGCAATGCACCACCACCGATTTATCCGTGGGGATTTCACCAGCACGCTCCCGCAACTCAGGCAATGGAATATTAAGGGCCTGGGCAAAGAACTTACCGGTCTTCACCTCAGAGGCATTCCTGATGTCTACAATGGTATAATTGTCTGGGTTCTCGCGTAGATCCGCCACATTTAATGCTGGGGTGGTACTGTCTTTGGCCTCATCCAGCACGAAGGCTCCTTTGATAAGGAGTTCATATCCAATTTTGGCAGCTTTGGAGATCAGGTCATTTAGTTCAGCCTCACTTTCTGCGGCCAGGTAGAAGGTTTCCTGAGGGCCTGCAATGCTGCCCAGCCAAGTCTCAAACTTACCCCCGTTCTGGATGTTTATAGCCCCTTTGTAATGTCCCTTTTTAAAGGTTTTTTCTGGGCGGGCATCAATTACCAAGGCACCTTGCTCGGGTTTGAAGTTCTTGTCCAGGCGTGGCACCTTATCCAGGCTGGCCTGGTACCCAGGGGCGCCTTTTTTGTTGAGCGCTACGTCATACCCAAAATATTTAGGGATGAAGGGTTGGTCTTCGGTGAGCACTTTCACAAACTGCTCTTCAGACATGGGTTGTAGGGCATAGTTGCCTATTTTTTCCGCGCCTATGGTGCTGCTGTTGGCTTCAGAAAGGCCTTTTCCGCAGAGAGTACCAGCGCCGTGGGCCGGATACACCAGAACGTCATAGTTCAGCTTCATCAGTTTCTCCCGGGTGCTGTGGTACATCTGTTTGGCCAGTTCCTCGCGCTTGGCGGTTATGTTTCCAGCCCTTTCCCGCAAGTCAGGGCGGCCTACATCGCCAATAAACAGGGTATCTCCGGTGAAGACAGCTTTATCTTTTCCGTCCTGTTCCAGCACAATACTGATACTGTCCGGCGAGTGGCCCGGTGTGTGCAGTGATTTCAGTTTTACTTCTCCTAGCTCCAGAATAGCTCCTTCATCAAAAGCCGTGAACGGATAATCAGCCCCTACCAGGCTATGCGCGTAAAGGGTAGCCCCGGTTTTCTGGTGAATCTCCAGGTGTGAGCTCACAAAGTCAGCGTGGGGGTGCGTTTCAATGACTCTTACAATCTTGGCGTTGTTAGCCGCTGCATAGTCATAATAGGGCTGCGGATTACGGGCCGGGTCTATCAACACCATTTCTCTGGTGGTTTCACTTAAAACAGCGTAGGCATAATGCGCCAGGCCTTTGTCTTCAAACTGTTCTATCTTCATCTTTTTACCTTTTTGTCTGCGTTAATTTGTAGTCTCTGAAGGCTTGTTCGCTATTCAGATTTCCATACAAAGGTACGGCCCCCCATTACTACATTCAGTGACGTTTGTCACACAGCATTTATTCTTGGAAGCCTTCCCGTTTTACTTAGTAGTAGGAGGGTGCTCTCATTTTTTATGCCCGGGTTATTCGCTTGTAAAGTCATCCAGATTGGGGCATCCTAATGATTTTCCTACCTGCCTTTATCATTTATTTGAATGGTTATTCATCAAGAGTACTTGCCCTAGGCTGATATAGGTAAACCCTTATGGCTTTATTTAAGGTGATAGGTAAGCAGCGGCCGAATGCAATGTTTGACCAGCGTCTCAGCTATGCTGCCGTAGAAGAGGTGACTAACCCCTTTTCGGGCGTGGGTGCCAATGACCACCAGGTCCATCTCAGATTCCTGGTTGAAGTTTCTGACTCCGGCGGGTACTTTGAAATCACGGTGGAAGTGAAGTTCATAGTTTTGAAGTTGCAGATTGTCTGCGAAGTGCTGCATGTCTTCCTTTAAACTTTCTTCTTGCTGGGCATTTTCTTTCTGAAGAATCTGGAGCAGATGAATTTTAGCGCCAAATATTATTTGCAGCACTTTAAGGAGCGAAACAGAGCGCTTGGGTTGTTTCTCCTGGGCAAAATCTGCCACCCACAATATGTTATGGATAGGGGTGATGCTGGCGTTTTGGTGGATGGTGATTACCGGGACTTCTGTATACCTTACCACATGTTGCGCCTCTGACCCAGAAAGTTTCTCATGCCAGCCGTCTGCGCCCTGGGTACCCATAATCACCAGATCTACCTGTTGTAGGTTGGCGAAATTGGCTAGCGTGGTAGTAAGGCCGCCGTACAGCACATGTGGTGTGAATTTAAAGTCCACCTGTTGCCTGAGTTGGGCAAAACGGTCCTCGGCGGTTTGTTCCAGGGTTCGCATCTGGGCGTGATCCAGCGTTTCAGATGCCTCGTTGTTGCCTGCCCAATCTGCCTGATTCACCTGAATCACATGTATCAAGTGCGTTTCAATTGGCATCTGGTCCATTAAAAAACCCAAAAATTCCAGAGCCTTCAAAGAAACAGGTGAAAAATCTACCGGCACCATTACCCTTAGTTGCTTTTCCATTTTAGTTTGATTTTCGGCCTATTTCAAAGCCTGTTTTTCCTAAATATTTATTTTTTTGTAGCTACCAGCCGGGTCACAAATCCGGGGCCCTGGTGAAACTCTCCTTCTGAAAGGGGTATTGCCAATTCTTCCAACAACTGAATCTGTAGACCTTTAAAATCTTGTGCTAATTGGTCCGCGGAATAGAGCATTTCTGGGTCTTTCGGGCCGTCCGAGGCGTACTCCAACTGCCTGGGGTGGAAGGCTTCAAGAATAAGGGTGCCGCCAGGTTTTAGCCAAACCACTGTTTTGAGGTGAAATGATTGGCGCAGCACCGGAGGGAAATGCGCGTAAATGAGCGTTATGGCCTCAAAGCTCTCCGGCTCTGCTTCAAATTCTTTTGCCTCCTTTATCAGATAGTCAATGGTTACCTTTTCCTAGGAGGCCAATTGAAGAGCCTTAGCCTTTCCGGTGGTGCTAAAGTCAAAGGCGGATACTTTCCAGCCCTGGTGCGCGGCATATACGGCATTACGGCCTTCGCCTTCGGCGGCCAGAAGGAGGGCCCCTGGCTTAAGACCAGCCAGCTGAGCCTTAAAAAATTCATTCGGCTTAGCCCCGTATACCGATTTATGCCTATGGTATCGGTTATTCCAGAAATCCTGCATGGCTTTAAAGGTTTGTCTAAAGAAGTGGGCTCTTTCCTTTCCAGGTTTGTTTAAGGCATGATGACACCTGAAAGCTGGAAATGACAGAACTAACTTTAAACAAAGGTGGCAGAAGACCAGACCACGTTCAGTGACATTGGTTACATAAGGAGGAAAAGAGTAAAAAGATGGGCCTTTGGGAAAAGGTGAATCAGGTCCCTTGGGAAGAAATGGCCTGTATTCGCCAAAAAGGAGTGAAAAGGTGGGTTGGATTACCCTAAAAGGAAACGCTGTTTTGAGCCTATTTTCCGGAAAGCAGGCTCAAAACAGGAAGCAAGTAATTCTTCTTTTGAAAATTATTAACGCATTATCTCTCAATCGGTAAAAGTTCTAAAACTTTTGCTGGGTAAAGTTGATTTCTACGTCCTGGTCAAATACCACGTAGGCTCGTTTCCAAGGTTGGTCGCCTAGCATTTTCCATTTATGGCCGCGGCCGGTAGTATCCATGGCAAGCAGAACATCTCCTGGCAAGAGGGTAAACTGTTTACCTAGGCTGGTAGTGAATTCCAGGGTGCCGGTTAAGGTCAAGACATATTGGGTCCTGGGCGCCGGGTGCCAGTCGTAGGCGCTGTGCGGTGGCGTTTCTTTGAAATGGAGGGAAATGGCTTGGGTTAGCTGTTGCGGAGTTATGGTTCCTAATTCAAACCGGGAATGTCCTTCTGCATCTGTGTAAAGCTTATAGACCCTTATCATCTGGCTGGTGGTTGGTTCTCCCCGTATACTTTTAACCCGGAAGAGAGTTGCCCCGAATCAAATGATCCTTTCTGGATTTCTGAAAGCCCCACCTTTCCTTAAATCCATCTAAGGTTTTCTGTTTCAGGCCTGTTTTACCAAAAACGGCCCTAAAACAGAAAATGGTTTTTTGCCTAATAAACAAGGATTAAAATTAGCCCAGCTTTTGGAGGACCCAGGTGGTCATGCACCGGAGGTTCTGAACATTGGTGGTTTTGAGAGGCTCTATTAATCTTCCCCGTAAGGCTTCCGTGTATTCCAACAATCTCTTTTCATCTACCAGAAAACGCTCCGAACCGTCGGGTAAAAGGTATCGGCTTTGGCCGAGGGCAGTTACGCGGTTTTCAAGGCCAATAGAGGAAGCCAGCCGGGCAAAGAAAAAGCCGCCCGGCTTCAGCTTTTGCCACATGCCCTGTAGCATAAGATCAAAGTGCCCTGGGTTTCGGGCAAAATGCAGGACCGCACTACTGATAATCAAATCGAAGGAGGCATCTGAGAAAGGTAAAGCCTCGGCAGTGGTCACCTGGAAATTGGAAGCGGGCAGCGTAGGGGCCAGCCGGGCGGCCAGGCTTTTGGTTTGAGCCAAGGCTTCTGGGTTAGGGTCTACGGCATAAACCTGAAAGCCCTGCTGCAGAAAATACCACAGGTTCCGGCCAGTTCCACAGCCTACGTCCAACACCCGTTGGCAATCCTGAAAACGGTTTTTCAAGAGCTGGTCAAACAAGTAAATATCAATATCACCAAAGGTTTCTTGCAAGGATGGACCCATACAGACCAGTTAAAAAGAAAAGAATACGAACGTCAATAAAAGGAACAGATACTTTAACTGGTTTACCTTAATTTGTTGGCCCGTTGTCTACTTTTGATTCCAACACGGCCTGCAGTTGTTTGGGGAGTACCGACAAGAGGTCATAGCCGGTGCTGGCCTCAAGGGCATCAACGGTAGTCCGGTAAGTGCTCCAGTCTGATCTTACCGTATTTTGGTTGGGCGTATTCACGGCAATCACGCGGGTAGTGGTGGTAATGCGTTCCAGGTCCTTGTCGCCGTTTGGCAGTACCACCAGAACCTTCCAAATATTGGAGGGCACGGTGACCCGGCCATTGGCGATGGTGTTGGCTGGACCGTTACTGCCGGTTCCGCCGGTGCCGTAGCTGCCCATAATCACGTATACTTCCTGCCCTGCATTCACCAGTTGCCGGGTGTATTCCTCCAAATTAGACCAAAGTTCGCGGTTATGGGTGGGAGCCTGCGGAAGGATGTTGGTCATGAGAAAGGTAGCCGAGTTGGCCTCCTGGGTATTGGTACGGTCCCCGGACGGAATGTTGTGGCCCCGGTCAAAACCCGTACCGGTATAGGCGGAAGAAGAAACCCTGTACCAATCTGCAGGCAAGGCCGCGTCTATCCTGAAATCATCTTGCCGGGGGGCATCGCCTAGCCAATCTTTGCTCACGTGCCAGCTTACCCAGTTGGCAATGCCCCGGTCACGGCTATAGGAGAGGGCATATTCCTTTTTCACTATCAGGTAATTATTGGGGACAGAAACAGAAGCCTCGGCCTGACTGGGATTTCCCAGCACCAGGTGCTCGCTCACGGGCAACTGGGAGGTGGTGGGGGTTACCTGGGTTTCTTTACAACCAAAGATAAAAAGCGCCAGGCTTAGCAGAGAGGCGTATTTCTTGAGGGAGGAGAGACTTCTTTTCTTCATACTTGTATGCATTGGGGCTATTAGGCAGGCAAAATACGGAAAGCGGCTTGGTAATTAAGAAAGTTAAGGGCAAAAGAGTAAAACCAAGGGCGCGAGGGCATTTCCTGTTTTACGCCCGTTTTTCTAAAAACAGGGCAAAAACAAAAGTTAATCGGCTTTAATTAATACCAAATTCATTCACCCAGCGTTGTTTCTTCTGGTTGGCCTTATCCTTAAAACGGACAGGCCAGCGTTTGAAAACCAGGATGCGGGTGGTAACGACGATTTTTAGCGGAATATTATCTGATTTCCTTTCTAACCAAAGATAACCTTTTCGCTATATTCTTAGTAAGTTGCCAATAATACTCAACCCAAAGGGCATGGATAAAACCAGGTGTATGCGCAGTAGTAAGGTACTTTTGCTTTCAATAGCATTGGTCTTTACCGGATGCTACAAAAAGGAAACAAAACTTGAAGAATCAACCTCCCAGGTAGCACAGGAACAAGCTAAGCCGGCGGCTAAACCCAATGCCTCCGCGGCAAAAGTACCGGTAGAATCTCCCCCCGCTACTGCTTCTACGGTAGACGTGAACCTCTACCTGGAAATCTCCAATGGCATGAAAGGGTTTATTCCGCCCCCCGCGCCAGACAAACCACCTACGGCTTTCCAAACCCGCCTGAACCAGTTGATCTCTGAAATTCAGGATGGCCGTTATGTGAAATCCAAGCGCTTTTACCTGGCCAAAGAGAACAATCAGGGCAAGCCGGTGCTGGATAGTGTCTCTTATTCTACCTTGAAAAACACCATCTCTAGCGGGATTAAGGCTGATGTGCGGGGTACTCCGCTCCCCGATATGCTGCAGGCAGCTCTGGCCAAGTCAATGGAGCGGAAGGCAGTTAGTATTATCATTTCTGATTTTATCCATGGACCAGATCCCCGGAACCCCGGTCAGTTCCTTTCCCTGGATTCAGATATCAGGAGCAGCCTGAAGGCCGCCGAGCAGCATAACCAGGTAGTGGCAGTATTGGGTGCTACTTCACCTTTCTATGGTACGTACCACCCGGCCGTGAAAAAACCAGCCGTAAGCCGCGTGTTGCAAGGGGAGGAGATTCCGTATTACATCTGGATTGTTGGCCCTCAACAGGAAGTGCAGGTGGTCATGAACAAGATTCTCCGGAACCTACCCGCCCAGCAGGCGTACTTTGGTTTCCAGTACCCGAATGTGCCTTTTTCAGCAGTGTTGAAGGCCTCGCAATTCAAACCCATGGGGCTGGTATATTGCACCAACCGTACGGCTCAGGCCTGTACCTCGGTGAATTTACGGCCAGAACCTAAAGAGCCCGTGCAATTTACCATAGGCTTGGATTTGAGTCAGTTACCGGCTTCTATGAAAGACGCGGGGTATCTGAAGCAATATTTAAAGCTTACCACTACCGGCGCGAAGGCTTCTCTTGGCACTGTAATTGCGGCAACTGATGAAACCAGGGCCGTTCCCGAGTTAAGCCAGTTTACCCATTTCGTGAAAGTAAACGTGCCCGCTTTGACGGCCTCCACCGGAACGCTGACCCTAACCCTTCCGCAGGTAAGCCCGGCCTGGGTTGGCAACTGGTCTACTGAAAACGACAATAATCCTGCGGCGGCCCCTAAAAAGACGTACCAATTCTCTAAAATCATTCAGGGGGTGCAGGCCCTCTATAGAGATCAAAACGAAAATGTCCTAAGTGTAACTATGAAATTTAACAAAGAAAACAACTAAGAATGATACAGAACTTTTTCTCAGGATTGTACGAATTGTTCCTGGGCCGTCCGCTGCCAGCCAACTACACCAATGACTACCGCGAGGTAGTTTTCCCAAACACCGGTCTGACTTTGTTCCTGATCACGCTGGGCATGGTGCTCTTGTATTATTATGTTTTTAACCGCCTGATGAGCACCGGCTTTTACAAAACCCAACACTGGACCATCATGCTGGTGCTGAATGCCGTCATCGCATTTTTCATCCCCATCATGCAGGTGAACAGCAATGGCATTGAAACCCATTCGTATACCTACACCTTCGCTTTTGTGAACGCGGTATTGAGCGTGATTCTGTTTTTTCTTTTTTCCCTCCTTTTCAAAAAAGGGTCGGTTCAAGCCTGGACTACCCCTATGAAATGGCCTCACACTAAATAACCTATGGCAAAATTATTTGTATTCGGGATTGGGGGCACGGGCTCCCGGGTAATCCGCTCGCTGGTCATGCTCATGGCCGCCGGCGTGAAAATCAAGAACTGTGATAAGATTGTCCCTATCATCATTGACCCAGACACCCAGAACGGTGACATGAACCGCACCGTGGAATTGCTGAAGACCTACAAACACCTGCACTCCAAGCTGGGCCGCCGGGATGAAGGCTTCTTCCATACCGATATCAGTACCCTTTCCAGCATTGCCAATGACGGCAGCGCCAAGATCAGAGATAGCTTCGTGTATGACTTCGGGGGCATTAACAAGCCGTTCAAAGACCACGTGGGCTACAATCAGCTGGACATTGACTCCCAGGCGCTGGTAGACTTGCTCTTCACCTCAGAGAACCTCAACAATAGCCTGGATGTAGGCTTCCGAGGCAGTCCCAACGTGGGCTCCGTGGTATTGAATGAAATTATTGATTCCCCAGAGATGCGCTTCTTTGCCTCCAACTTCCAGGCCGGGGATAGGATCTTCTTTGTGAGCTCCATCTTTGGCGGAACCGGTGCAGCCGGCTTCCCGCTACTTCTTAAAAACTTCAAAGATGCGCATTCTACGCTCCCTAATGCGGCCAGCCTGAACAACGCCCTCACCGGCGCTATGGTGGTATTACCGTATTTCTCTTTGGAGCAACCGGCCGCCGGGCAACAAACCGATTATATTGACTCCAACGCCTTCACCACCAAAGCTAAGGACGCGCTTTCTTACTACCAGAACCACTTGAACGGCCTGAACGCCACCTATTACATGGGGGACACCCCAGACAAGCCACTGGAGAATAACCCGGGCCGCGCCAGCCAGAAAAACGATGCCCACCTGGTGGAGTTGTTGAGCGCCCTGGCCATTGTGGACTTCATGGATTACTCAGACAATGAGCTGCAAGGCAACGCCTTGTTCCATGAGTACGGCCTGCGCGAAGACGTAGATCATATCCAGTTCTCGCACCTGGACAATGAGACCCGTGACCGGATTGCCAAGCAACTCATCAGGTTCCATTACTTTGAGCGTTACTATGCCCAGCACCTGCCAGAGGATGCCCAGGCCGCTTATGCCAAAGGGGTAGACCTGCAAGGCGCCATCCGGAATGAGCCTATCTTCAAGGACCTGAATAAATTCCTTTCCAACCCAGAGTTTGGTTACCAGTCCTGGCTGAAGGAGTTGAGCCGGCAGGAGCGGACCTTCGCGGCCCTCAACCTCAATGAGACCGACTTCAACCGAATGGTTTCTGACAAGCAAGTGGAGACCGGTTTCCTGAACAAAGGCATTCACCAGGGCTCCTTTGTGAAAGAGCTCAACCGCGCTTCTGAGAGCATCTCTGACCGTGATGCGTTTGTGGCCACCATCAAGGCCTTTGAAGCCGCCACCAACAACCTGGTGGACGATAAACTGAAATATTCTTAACAAGGTAATTTACCTGAGTGAAAGATATGCGGGAAGCCTTTTGATTTAGAAAGTCTTCCCGCTTTCACCCGCTGTGAAAGATTAACCACAAGAAAAGCCCCCGGAAAGCGGATTCTGTTTTCAGCATCTTTTCTTAAAAACGCCTTTAAAACACGTAAACATGCCTAAAGTACTTCGTCTTCATAAAACCGGCTCAAACGTAGAGGGCTGGGCACAGACCAGCCAGATTACCAGCACCGAGATCAAAGACATGGTGGATGGCGCCGGTGGCAGGGCCCAGAAGATCAACGCGTCTATTCCTACGCCTTTTGCCCGCATGCACCTTTTTGAAACCGCTTTTGATTTTGTAAAGCAGGGCGTAGGCGGCAACAACAATACCATTTACCACCAGTTTGTGACCCACTTCTGG
Source organism: Rufibacter soli (assembly GCF_054781795.1). Lineage (NCBI taxonomy): Bacteria > Pseudomonadati > Bacteroidota > Cytophagia > Cytophagales > Hymenobacteraceae > Rufibacter > Rufibacter soli. The sequence continues at coordinate 1,810,043 of NZ_BAAGTS010000002.1, forward strand.
GATTTGTGGGAGCTCCTATACCACCACCAAAGCTACGCCCAGGGCGGCAACAAGATTGTGGTGCGCCGCTGGAACAAGCAGCAGCAATTGGCCAACATGCAAGCCAACCCCGGTACTCGCCTGCTAGGCAAGACCCTGGAGTTGTTCATGAATGACAATAGGTTCAGAAACGTAGATGAGCTGTTCCTTTTCTATCTGGAAACCACTAACGGTCAGGGCCAGCAGCGCATGCAATTGTTAGGCGGTACTTCTCCGCTGACCTTCCTGTTTGTGTCGCCCCACGTGCAGCCGCTAGGCATTAACCGTACGCACAACGCCGGTGTCTATTTTGACAACCATTACGTGCCCTTGCAGGACCGCGAGCAGGATTTCAAGGAGTATGTGCACAAGCTGTTCATGTCTAACCCGGCGTTTGTGCAGGCGTTCCCGGCCATCTATAACTCCTTAGATGAGCACCTGCTTAAGAGCATCAACATGTCTGGGGTGGTAGGGCAGAATGCCATCGCGGCAGACTATATTCCGTTGGTTGACCAGCAGCAGAACCCGGTGCACGTAGGCCACCTGAACTTCCTGGTGAAGAAGAATCAAACCGCCGTGAACAGCAGTGACCTGTTCCTGCGGCCAACCAATAACCGCTTCGCTGGGGACCGTCCTATTGTCCTCAAACCAGACCTGCGGTTGGCCCCGCACGTGAAATACGTGAACAACCTGGCCTGGCCAACCTCTACCCAGGTAGGGTACTCAGATGTCAAAGCCATTCCGGCGCGGTCTCTACCTGGCGTTGGGTTCAACTACCCGTACCTGACCATAAATGACCTGCTCCAGGAAACCATTGTGCAGGTACCCTATGAGGTGAACACCGAGCGCTTTTTCTCCGGCACGGTGCTTTTCCAGCCGGGGGTGACAGATAAGACCTTTAATTACCTGCTGCCTATCACCAGCCTGTACTTTGAGTACTTCACCCCTGAGGACCTGGCCAATCACCTTACCTTCCATATTGACGTGAACCACGTGCGGGTAACCCTGCAGGTTCCCACTGAGAGCGGAAATGTGGTGTATGAGCGCAGCTACTATGACAACCCGTTGAATTCAAAAGATGCCACCGGACAGGTGATCCCGGAAAAAGGCCATATCCTGAAGTCAAAAGTGGGCGTAGGCGTGTTCCCGTTCTATAAGTTTGTAGACGCTCCCACCTACAATGACTTCTACAAAGTGATGCTGGTAGACGAGGACATTGATCCGTTGCTGGTAAACAAAAACCACACGCTATCTTTCTACGCCGGCGGCAACCAGCTGGGCGAAGGCGGCGGCATCATTTCGGCTACCGGCACGCGCCGCACCAAGAAAAGCAACGCCAGCGCGGGCAGTACCTACTATGAAATCAGGGGGACCCACTTTGATTTTGCGGAGTTCACCCACCAGGGCGTGGACGTGGTAGGCAAGGCGCTGATCGTGCCAAGGTTTAGAGAGGTGCAGCAAGGCATCCATAACTTCACCTTCGCCATTGACTTCGGGACCTCTAACACTCACATTGCGTTTACCGCTGGCGCCAACCAGCCGCCCAAGGAGTTCTCCATCACGGCCAATGACTTGCAGCTGGTGATGCTGAACAAGCCTTCAGAAGATTCGGCGCTCACAGATTACCAGCGGTTCCACAAGCGGGGCTTCGGGCGTCTGTTCGCTGTAGAGACGTTGTTGAAGCGCGAGTTCATTCCGTTGATCATTGGGTCGGGTGGGTCTTTGTATTCGTTCCCGACTAGAACCGCCACCTGTGAGTCTATTGACTTTGAGAACCAGATTCCTAACCTGTTTGGGAACATCAACATCGGGTTCTCCATCAACACCGAGGGCACCCACCAGGACCAGTACAAGCAGACGTACCATACAGACCTGAAGTGGAGCGAGACGCTTACCAATACCGGCAAGCGCCGCATTGAGGCCTTCTTCACGGAGATCATGTACCTGATCAAAAACAAGGTGGTGCTTAACAACGGCAACGTGGCTAACACCAAGGTGGTGTGGTTCGCACCGCTGAGCTTTGATGACTACAGCCGCAATATGTTCCAGAACGTTTGGGACACGGTGTACCAGAATGTCTTCAAAAATGGTCGCAACACCGCCTGTATCACTGAGTCCGTGGCGCCGTTCTACTTCCTATCCAGAACAGGGGCCGTGGTGCCTAGCCAGGATGAGAACCTGATCAACGTAGACATAGGCGGTGGTACTACTGATATTCTGTTGTTTACCAACCGCAAGCCTTCGCACAGCTCCTCGTTCCGGTTTGCCGGAAATGACCTGTGGGGCGATGGCTTTGCCACGGTGAAAACCAGTAAGGACAACGGCCTCCTGCGCTACGGGGTGGACCACGTGCTACAGATCCCGCTCACTGATGAAGGCAAGGAATACAAGAAGTTCCTGGAGACGTCTCTGGACAATCCAGACTTTAACTCCGCGGACATCACCAGCTTGCTCTTCAGCTATGACAAAGAACTGCACTTCAGTTCTCAGTTGTTGCAGGCACGTCAGCTTCGCCTGATGTTCTACCTGCATTTCGGGGCCATGATGTATCACCTGGCGCAGCTCACCAAGCAGCTGGACACCAAAGTGCCGCGGTATATCTGCTTTAGCGGTCAGGGAAGTTTGTACATCAAGCTACTGAGCGCGGGTAATAACCTGTCTAACGTGGAGCGCTACGCTAAAACCATCTTCCAGAAAGTGACGGGCCAAGAGGCGCCAGGTAACTTCAAGCTGGTACTGGTAGACAACCCTAAGCAGGTAACGGCCAACGGCGGGGCTCTGGCCCTGGACGGCGCCAATCTGTCTGACCTGACGGATATTCCGATCATGCGCCCAACTGGTTCAGCCAATAGCGCGGATGCCTTGCTTCCGGTGAACAAAAGCCAGATTTCTTCTACCATTCGGCAGGAAGTATTGGAGAACGTGATGGAATGCCTGCAGCTGTTGTTAGATGATGCAGATGTGGCCCCTTTGATGCGGTCCATGGGCGTGGAGGTAGATCCGCACTGGGTGTTGAATTTCATGCGCAATAACATTCAGGACAGCTACACCATGGTGTTGGAGGAAACCCTACGTGGGCTTTCTGACCGGGAATTGTTGCCAGAGACTATGTTCTTCATGCCTCTGAAGCAGTCGCTGTACCTGTTGTCTAAAGAGCTATACCACCAACAGGTGGGAGCCATTGTCTAAGCGAATCCAGAGTCCGTGCTTCTGCTGTAAAACAGGGGCGCGGACTTTTACTATGAAAACCTTATAACAGAAAAGTACCTTATGGAGTACATTGCAATCATTTTAGGGGTATTAGGAGTGGCAATTGCCATCTTCGCCCTAACCAGAATAGGTACCCTATCCAACCGGGTAAGCCGTCTGAACGAGAAAATCAACAACCTGGACCAGAAACACCAGGAGGCGAAAAGCCAGTTAGCCCGGGCCAATAGGAACCAACCGCAACAGGCTTCGGCCAAAGTCCCCCAAGACAGACCAACCCGTCAACCCCAGACGCCTGCGCAGGAGCCCCGCCAAAGACAACAGCAACCACAGCAGCAATCCGGAAGAAGCCAGCAGGCTCAAGAAGGAAGAGGGAACGCCCCACAACAGGAACCCCGGCAGGGACAAGGTCAACCGCAGCAACAACGGCAGCCCCAGAACCCGCGTCAGCCCCAGCAGGGCCAACCGGGACAGGCCGCTCAGCAACCACAGCAGCCTCGCCAAGCGCAGCAGCAGCAGCAGCAGCAGCAGCAAGGCCAACCTCGTCAAGGCCAACCAAGGCAAGGAGCAGGCAACCCTGGGGAACAACCTGTCCAACAACAACAACAACAACAACAACAACAACAACAACAACAACAACAAAAGAAAAGGAGAGAAAACCCACCAAGAGATGCTATGAATACTTCAGAAGGGCAACCAAACCAAAACAGACCCCAGCAGAACCCACAGGCTTCGCTGGGGTCAGACCTTGTAGGAGGCGATCTGCTTTCTGAACTCACCAACCAACAAACCCCTGAGCCAGTGCAGCCGCAGGAGCCGCAGAGCAAAACGGCGTTTGCCATTATTCCGGAAGACGGGGTGATCAAGCAGCACCAACTGCAGCAGAGACCAGATTCTGACAGCTACCTGGAAATTGACAACCCGGCTGCGAGCAACAGCAATAGCACCGCTTACCGATTTAACTTATCGGGAAACCAGGCCTTCGTGATCTCACAGGGCATGGACCGTTTAGAGAACGCTTTCTCTTTTGAGAAACCAACCAACCGCCAGGTAAGCCAGATTGTGCAGCAGGGCGATGGCCTGTTGACCAAGGTAGGCAACGGCTGGAAGATTGAACGCAAAGCCCGGATTGATTTCCGCTAGGAATCCCTTTTCTTAACAAAAGCAGGCCGGGCGAAATGCCTGGCCTGCTTTTGTTGCGTTTTACCGTTTTAAGCCCGTTTTTTGTAAAACAGGCTTAAAACAGAAAGCTAACTTTAGGCGGCGCTTCTTTAAAGCATAATCCATTGCCTTAGTGCTAGATAACACCAGGCTCTTATTCTTTTTCTTCCATTTACTCACCCCAACCCCATGCAAGGTATTTTCTTTTTAGAGGCATTCCTGATTTTGATAATCCTGGGCTACCAGCTGTTTATCTACCGGGCCAATAAAAGAAAGATTGCGGCCGTAGAAGAGCTCTTCCCACCAGAAGGTCACTTGTCGGTACAGGAGCACATGCTGGAGACAGCCCATGCCTCGGGCCGTAATCCCATGCCTCCTGAACAGGTGTGGGCCAGCATCATCAAGGCACAGCCTTTCCGGGAATATTCGCCCACCAACCCGGTCTTGAAACGGGTGCTGGCCGTAGGCGAAGACCAGTTACAGATAGAGGTAAAAGGCGGCACCGTTCCGCTGTATTCCATCAGCAAAGAACGCTTTCAGCAGTTGCTGGCCAAAGGCAATATCTACCTGGAGGAAGGTGGGCAAGAGGCCTGGGACGAGCCCCGGGTACTTTCCGGGGAGATGATGACCATTGACCTCCTGGAGGCCCGCAAACCGTCGCCTACCTTTCAGAAAATCCTGCATAACACCAATGAGTACCTGCGCCTGAACAAAGGAGCTGCCGCCGATTTTGAGATCCTCAAAGACGTGGCAGAGCGCTACGCCGATGCCCAGGATGATGAAGTGCAGTCCACTATTGCCACGCCGTTGTACGTGGGTCTACTGGGTACTTTCTCGGGTGTAATTATAGGCTTGTCTAGTTTAATCTGGTCGGGGAGTCAGTCAGAAGGGTCTGCGTTTATCACCGATGAGAACATTCCTTCGTTCCTGTTTGGGGTTTTGATTGCCATGACCGGCAGTTTTCTGGGGCTCTTGCTCACCTTGATTGGTAATAATGCCCTTAAGAACGCCCGGAGCACCCGTGACCGTCTCAAAAATGAGTACTACACGTTTCTGCAGACCCACCTTCTGCCTAAGCTCAACTCAGACATGGCGGCCAGTTTGGGTAACCTCAAATCAGTGCTGGACTCTTTTAACCGTGATTTCCTGGACAAGATCCTGGGCTTCCGGCCTATTGTGGAGACGCTCACGGAGAACATCAGCATACAGAAAGACTTTATTAAGAAGCTGGATGAGATTGGCTTTACTCAGATGGCCAATGCCAACCTGCAGGTGTTTGACAAGATCAAGGAAAGCGAGCGCCTATTCATGAATTTCCTGCAGTACCAAGAGGCCTTGAACGAATCAGTTCGGCAGGGTGGGGAACTTACGCAAAACATTTCGCAGGTGCTGAGCCGGCTTACTTCTTTACAGGAAGGGTTTGACAAGGTGCCGGGCTACCTGCAGCAGCATGATGAGAATATTCAGCGCCAGATCCATTTCTTTGACCGTCATGAGGAAGACCTGGACAGCATTGCGCAGCGCACCGAGCAGTATTTTGATAAGGCTGCCCTTCGGCTTACCGACCTTATGGAAGCCCGTCTGCAACACCAGGAACGCGATGCCCAGAATGCCTATGAGAAGTGGCAGGAACACTTCAGGAGGCTCAATGAGGACAACATTTACCAGCGTATTCTGGATTACATGCGGCCCTTTGAGAACCTGCAACAGCAACAGGAACGGCTGGGCACCCAACAACAGCTTTTGGCCGGCCAGGTGAACCAAACCAATGACCGGCTGCTCCAGAAAATAGAGGAAGACGCCCAGATCCAGCAACAATTGCTCAAGCAACTGGCAATCTTGAACGCCAACTTGGAAAAGAGCATGGAGCCAGGGCCTATCAAGGCAGCCATGGGCAAGATTTTCGGGACTAAACGGTAAGCGGCTATTACCATGAACAAGGAAAACCGAGATTTCTTCTGGCCCAGTTATGTAGACCTCATGACGGTGCTCTTTCTGGTGATGCTGGTGCTTTTTATTTTGAGCTTCAAAATGTTTAGGGACAAGGCCGCTGAAAATGAGCGAAACATTGCCCAATTGCAGGTAGAGGTGCAGGAGAAAAGAAAGCTGGACGAGATTAAAGCCGCCCTTTCACGGCTGGAAGGGAAGTACTTTACTTACAACCAGAAATACAAACGCCATGAGCTTTTGGTGGATGTGATCTTCCCGCAAAGTAGCGCCGAAATTCCGGCTCGGGCATTGCAACCGTTGCGACAGGCGGGCATAGAATTGAGCAAGGTAGTCAACTCCATCAGTGACCAGGAAGTAAAGTACCTGATTGTGATTGACGGCCGGGCCGCCAGTTTCCCAAGAGGAGATCAACGTAACATCACGCAGCGCGAATACGCCCTGGAGCTCAGCTACAAACGGGCCTTGGCGCTGCTTCAGTTCTGGCAAAATGCTGGCATTAAATTCCCTAAAAACCGCATAGAGCTCATTGCCTCTGGCAGTGGGTTTGAAGGGGCCGGCCGTACTGGAGATACCCGTGACCGCCGCTTCGTGATCCAGATTCTGCCCAAGGTGGGCGCGCTGGAAACACGCCGCATCACCAGGTAAAGCAAGACTTTTTGGTTGATTAATCGTCCAAGTTCTTACACCAGAGAGGCGTATAATGTAAAAGCGTTTCGGGCCTGTTTTTCCAAAAACAGGCCCGAAACGCTTTTTTTCTTCTTCCTCAAATAAACTTGATACCTTAAGGTTTAAGAAGTAATCCTATTCATTAATTATAGATTCTTGGTTTAGGCCTGTTTTTAGAAAAACGGGCTTAAAACGCCTCAGCGAAGGAGAAGTAAATGTACATACCCTGGTTAGAGAAGGCTACATCGCCACGCACCACCATGCCTTCATTGTTCAGTTTGTAGCGTACCCCGCCGCCGCCGGTTAGGTGGAATCGGTCAAAGGAAAAATCATTGGTGCCTTTGGCTACCTGGCCAGCTCCGCCAAACACGGCGCCACCAAATCGCCAGAAAAGTGGGAAGCGGTAATCTGCCTGGGCCACCAGTGCATTCTCATCTCTGAAACGTCCTTCCAGTAAGCCCCGCATCACGTACACGCCGCCAATTGGCGACAGAAACTGGAAAGGTGTATTACCGGTGGTGAAGGTATATAGGCCCTGTACGGCTAGTACACCTGGGCCAATGCCTGATTTGTATTTCCGGAGGTCAATTTTATAGCGGGCAAAATTGTGGTCGCTGCCCATGAATTTCTGGAAAATCACCGCCGATACCTGGTGGTAGGATCCTTTAGTGGGGGTAAACAGATTGTCGCGGCTGTCATAGATCAGGACCGGGCCCAGGCCCGAGGCGATGGTACCGGTGCTACCTATAATGTCACCGGCGGCCAGTTGCCCGTTTTCTACCATCACTGGTATGTCTTCTTTCTTAAATTCATACCTTCCGCCCAGATACAGTTTGTTGGTGATCTTTTGCTCATACTGGCCAGTGGCGTTAAACGTGCGGCTGGTGTACGCTTCTTCGTTATCATCTGGGGTGTCATTGCCAATCCCGAAGAAAAAGTATGGGTAGTCATTATATTCCAGCAGCCCATTAAAATGCCGGGCGTTCTGCGGGCTCCACACATCAGCGGTGAAGGCGGTAAGAATCTGTTTACGGGTGGTATAAATGAGCGTAGGCGAATAGGAGGTAGGCCGGTCTGAAGGTAAATGGCCCTTATGCTTGCGCACGTGTATCAACTTTATTCCAAACCCGAACTGTGTTTCTGGGGTGTAATAAGCCACCGGAAAGAAATTCCACTTTTGGGTGGCAGGGGCAATAGAGTCTTGTGCCGCCGGTGGTTCTTTTTCCAAGGCAGCCGAATCTACAGACAGCATGGGTACAGGAGTAATGGGCTTTACCTGCGAAGTGTCCTGCGTGACTTGCCCCAAAGCCAATTGGCTGGAGGCTAAAATAGCAATGCCTATAAGTAAGTTTGTTTTCAACGAAAGGTTCTTTTGTAGTTTGGGTCTCTATACGTACGCTACTGAATTTATATATAATAATTGTTATTTACTATTTAAAAAATGCGCGAAGGCTCCTAAAATCCTAAACATAAGCTGCGTTTCGGCAGTTTGGCTTTGGTATTGGAATGATTTTTAAAAGAATCGGTAGCTATTCTGAATCATAGCATAGAATTTGCATCTAACTGGCAACCTTAAAAAAACCAGGCATTGCTTTTAGGAAATGGGTAAGGTAATAACCCTTCTTTGGGTTAATAGTTTTTATAGTCGTTTTACACAAGGAGTTAACAACATGAAAAAAATAATAGGTCTGTGGCTGGTGCTGGTAGCGCTGTCTTTTACTGTAAAGGAGTTTGACTCTCCGGTTTTCGCTCAGTCAAAACCCATAAGCCATGCAGCATTTAACCAGCAGCTTAAGAAATTTGTCTCGCCTAACGGTACCGTCAATTACAAGGCCTGGCGGCAAGAACGGCCGGCGCTGCAAGCCTACCTTAAGTTATTGAGCGACAACGCGCCCAGCAACAAATGGACCCAGCAAGAGCAGTTGGCCTACTGGATCAATGCCTACAATGCCTTTACCATTGAGCGTATTTTAATGGATTACCCGGTCAAAAGCATCAAAGACCTGGGCGGAAAAATTACGTTCGTCAATACAGTCTGGGACCAGAAGTTCTTTAAAATAGGCGGCAAGCCTATGGATTTGAACTACATTGAGCACAGCGTCCTCCGGAAGAATTTTGAAGAACCCCGCATCCATTTCGCTATTGTCTGCGCCTCGGTTTCCTGCCCTAAACTCCGGAACGAAGCCTATACTGCTGCCAACCTGGAGAAGCAACTGGAAGACCAGACCATTCAGTTTATCAACGACCCGTCCAAAAACAAGATAACCGCTAACAAGGCCGAGCTGTCAGAGATCTTCAACTGGTTCTCAGGTGATTTTAAAAAGAACGGAACAGTAGTGCAGTTTGTGAACCGTTACAGCAAGACCAAAGCCAACCCTAATGCCAAGATCAGTTACAAAGACTATAACTGGGGCCTGAACGGAATCTGATTTGACCCTGTTTTTGAAAAACCGGGCTCTAAACGCCCTAATGCCTAACCAAAGCCCTGTATCTGCGGGGCTTTGGTTTTTTTTGGGTAATTTTCGGCGATGAACGCGGAAGAATTGGTGGCAGTGACTGCCCAACACCTAGAAAGCTTATTTGCCGGCGAAGGCTCCGGCCATGATTGGTGGCATATCAAAAGGGTCTGGCAGAACGCCATCCAGATAGGAAAAAAAGAACAAGCCGACTTGACGGTGGTGCAACTGGGTGCCCTGCTTCATGACATTGCCGACTGGAAATTCCACCACGGGGATGAAGAGGCTGGACCAAAGGCGGCTCAGGCATGGCTGCAGCGCCACCAGGCCCCGCAGGAGTTGATTGATAAGGTTTGCCAGATAGTGCGTGAAGTCACCTTCAAAGGCGCCGGGGTAGATACCACACCTTCCACCCTGGAAGGAAAAGTGGTGCAGGATGCTGACCGTCTGGATGCTATTGGCGCCATTGGCATTGGTCGGGCATTTGCCTACGGGGGCCATAAAGGAAGGGAAATGTATCACCCTCACCAGGAGCCGCAGCTACACGCCTCTTTTGAGGAGTACAAGAAAAACCAGGCCCCCACGTTAAACCATTTCTATGAAAAGCTTTTCCTGCTCAAAGAACGCATCAACACGGCGGCAGGTAAGGAAATGGCTCTGGAACGCCATCAATACATGCAGCAGTTTGTGCACCAATTCTTACAGGAATGGCACGGTCTAGAGGAGGTGCCTTCGGCCTTTCAACTGGACATAAACCACCCGCAGGCAGGGGTAGAGAAAGCTTGATTTTCCCTTACATGAGTACTTTCCTTAAAGCGTCTTTTCTGGGTTTGGCCACTTTGGCAGCCGTTGGCACCTCCAGCCTGGCCCAGCAACGCGATTACCAAAGTTATGACCAGCTCACGGCCCGCCTGAAGCATTTAACCAATAAGTACAGCAAGTTAAGTTCGCTTACCACTATTGGGAAAACCGCCACGGGCAAGGAAGTCTGGCTGTTGACTTTGGGCCGGGATAATGCGGTCAACAAACCGGCCATCGTTATTGCTGCCGGCGTGGAGGGTACCCAACTGGCTACCACCGAACTTACCATGCAAATGGCCGAGCAAATGCTGGAGGCCGCCATGATCCAAGATTCGGTGCGGGAGTTACTGCAGAAAAAGACCTTTTACATATTTCCTAACCTTTCTCCCGACGCCTCTGAGCAATACCATGAACCGTTGCGCTGGGAACGGTCCGCCAATGCCCAGCCCACGGATGATGACCGTGACGGGCGCATGTTTGAAGACGCCTTTGAAGACCTGAACAAGGATGGGCTGATTACTATGATGCGGGTAAAATCTCCAAAGGGGCTTTATCGTCCGTCCTTTGAAGACCCAAGGGTGATGGTCAAAGCAGATACCACCAAAGGAGAAAAGGGAGGCTATTTGCTGCTCACCGAAGGCATTGACAATGACAAAGACGGCAAATGGAACGAAGATGCCGAAGGGGGCGTGGTGTTCAACCGTAATTTTTCCTATGACTTTCCTTATTTCCAGGTTGGGGCGGGCGAGCACCCTATGTCAGAGCGGGAAACCAAAGCCTTCGCCGATTTCATGTTTGAGGCGAAAAATGTGTTCGCTGTTTTTGTCTTCGGTCCGGCCAATACCTTATCCTATCCTTTTGCCTTCGGGGCAGCCAAATCTTCCCCGGTAACCTATCCCGGCCCATTGTCTAAAGATGCCGTGGTGCAGGAAAAAATTTCAGCGCTTTACAACCAAAAAATCTCTCCCCAAAATGCTCCTAAAGAGCTACCTGTAGGTGGTGACGTGGTGCAATGGGCTTATCATCATTACGGAAGGTTCAGTTATAGCACGCCCGGCTGGTGGATACCAGAAGTGGCCCCAGCAGATTCCACCTTCATGCAGGGCGTAACAGCCTCTGAGTCTAGCCAGGAGGACCTCAATTTTTTACGCTGGGCCAAGGTGAATGATGTTGCTGGCGTCTTTGTGAACTGGCAGCCCGTACCACACCCAGACTTTCCCGGCGAATTGGTGGAAGTGGGAGGGTTGGCCCCTTATGTGAAGCAAACGCCACCCCTGCGTTTTTTAGCACCGGTAGCCCAGCAGCATTTCCAATTTTTCTCGGCGTATGCCAACTGGATGCCCATGCTGCAAATAGAGAAAATTATTACCGAAAAGCTTGCCGGCGGAAACACCCGCGTGACGGTGGTGGTTTTCAATGCGGGTGCACTCCCTACCCATTCTGAAGTGGGAGAGAAATCTAAATGGGTCCAGAAAGTAAAAGCTTCCCTGAAACTCCCCGAAGGACATTCCCTTATTTCCGGGAATCTGGTACAGGCTTGTCCTACCCTTGCCCCCGGGCAAAAAGCCAGTTTTAGCTGGGTGGTAACAGGCAAAGGATACATTACCCTTACGGTGGGTAGTCCAGCCATTGGGCAAAAAACAAAGGAAGTATTCATTAATTAGGGCCATCCAATGAAGAGAAAATTTCTGCCCGCATTTGTGTTGCTCCTTGGTCTGCAATTGCCTGTATTGCTGCCGGCAACTGCGCAATCTAAATTACCCCTTCTCCAGAAAGGGGCAGCTCCTGCAACTCCAAAGGTATCTATAGACTGGAACCAACGGTTGGACTACGCAGCCCTGACGGATATTTGCCGGCAATTGGCCAAAGCTTACCCCAATTTGGTGCAGCTGGAAACCATTGGCAATTCTTATGAGGGCCGGCGCATTTGGGCCTTAACCCTTTCTGATAACAGGACCGGCGACCCTGAGCGCAAACCAGCGTATTACCTGGACGGCTCCATATTCTCCCACGCAGACCAGACCCCGGAAAATGCCCTGTACACAGCCTGGTATCTTCTGGAGAATTATTCCCAGGAGCCATTTATCCAAGAGCTTCTCCTTCAGAAAACCCTTTATATTCTGCCCTCTGTCTTTCCAGATGCCCTGGAAAAGCAAAATGGTAGTCAAAAGGCTGTCAACGCGTCAAGGTTAGGGCTTTCCTTTTTTGATGATGATAACGATGGCCTGGTAGATGAGGACCAACCGGAAGATATAAACCAGGACGGTTTTATCACCTACATGCGGCGCAAGTCCCCACTAGGCCATTATGTAGTGGACCCGAAAAATTCGCTTAGGTTGATCCCAGTCAAGCCGGGGCAGAAAGGGGAGTATGAACTACTTGGCCTGGAAGGATTTGATGCTGACGGGGATGGTGCCGTAAACGAAGACCCACCCGGCTACCAGGATGCCAACAGTGACTGGGCCTGGAACTGGCAACCCGAGCACCTGAAGGGCCACGCCTCCAGGTACCCATTTTCCCTGCCAGAAAACCGCGTGGTGAAAGATTTCATTCTCAAGCACCCCAACATTGCCGCGGCCCAGAATTATTATCACCATGCTTCGCTTTCAACCGGCCAGCATATAGGACAGACGGAGGACCTTTACCAAAATGAAGAAAACCAACTTAAAGCAAATTTAGCAGAACTCACCCAGGTCTTACTGCCGGATTACCCCAAAGCTGCTGGCCATCTGCAAGCATATAATGCTTTTGGTGGTCAAATGGAATGGCTGCGCGCGGCGCGTGGCATTGTCACCTTCAGGAATGAATTGGGGCCTGGATCTATAAACCAGGAGTATGCTTTGGCCCCCAACCAAGACCAGGAACAAAGGCAAGGGGGCAGTCAGCCTCTAGGTCAGGATGCCTATCTAGAATGGATTCCTTTTAATCACTCCACGTTAGGCGCTATTGAAATAGGAGGACCTAGGTACCACTATAGCCAAGAAAATGCAGATGGAAACCTCCAGGAAGTAGTGGCACACCGGAACTTGCTTTTCACCCTGCTGCAGGTCTACCACACCCCTCAAATAGAAATAAAAGACGTAGAAGTTAAACCTCTTGCCAATGGGTTTTCAGAAGTGAGGGCTACGGTTGTAAACACCAGATTAATGCCCACCCACTCAGCCCATGATGTGAGAAATAAAATTGAGCGGCCAGACTATATTACCTTGAAAGATTCAACAGTAGTGGCAGGCAGTTTTAAGGTGTCTGAAGGGGAAGGCGCTTTTGTTGAGCAAACCTATATTCCGGCCCGGCTGGAGGTGCCTACCATTCCGGGCAAGGGAGCCGTTCAGGTGAGATGGGTCGTAAAGGCCGCGCAGCCAATCCTGGAGATTGAAGTAGATAGCCGGAAGGGGGGAACTGTTTGCCAGCGTTTCTAGCCCGTTTTTCAGAAAACAGGCCTAAACCAGCTTGCGCTTTCTAGAAATCTTACCAAACTTCTCTTCCAGTTTTTTAAGCTTTGCAAAGTAAATTCTGCTATAAAAAAAGCTTTCCTGTTTTAAGGCTGTTTTTACAAAAACGGCCTTAAAACAGGAAAGCTTTTTATTTGAATCTCCTCCTGAAAAGAAGGCAGAAATTATAAAGATTGGTAATAGGAAACCACCTTCACTAAATCGGCTTCAGAAGCCATGGCCAATTTCTGGCTGGCAATGTAAGCTTTCAGTTTTTCAGATTGGTTGGGCAGCGCCTCTACAATAGATTTCTTGTTGAGCTTCACCTTTTGCATGGAGCCGTTGGCCACCACATAGTATTGCACTTCGTCAATGATCTCATCAAAGGTCTGGCCAGAGCTGTAGGGGCCTTTAAAGTTAGCGTCAATCTTCTTCTTGCCTATCCGTTTCACTAAAGCCACCTTTCCGTCCTGGCTTTGCTGCAGGACCGCAAAAAAGGCTTCCCGCAGATTTTGGTCTAAGGCCTTGGCCTCCTGAAACCGTTTAAAAACAAGGGCATTGCCTGTAGTGGGTACCTCCAGGGAAAATGTTATAACCGGGGTGGTACTAAACACCACTGTATCTTTCGTAGAGGGCATAACCGCCTGCAGGGAATTGGAGAAGGCATCATATTTCAACCTCACTCCTTGGAAAACCTCAGATTTACCCGCATTTCCCGTCTTAATTTCTACCGTGCCCGGCACGAAGGCATCCAGGAAATAGGGGCTTCCTTTCATTCCCTGGTACCGGTTATCAAAGATTTGCACGTTGGCGTCTGCACCCTTAGAGGTCAGTGCCTGAAGGTTAGCCTGCCCAGCTATTCCCTGCGGCGGGGTACCAGTCTGAGAGAAAGCGGCCAAAGGACCTGAAAGGCCTAGAACCAACAGAAAAACGGGTTTAGAAGTAAAAAAAGACATAAGGCTGGGTATACTATTTTATAGAATTAAGCTTTACTAATGTAGGGTTATTTAATGATTCCTCAAAACATAAGTGGTTCAGCCCAGAAATAGTTTATTTTGCAGAGTAAATGATGAAAATTCCTGGTTATGGTGCAAAGAATTAGTAAACGCGTAGTTCCGGTTTTAGTCCTTTTTGTGGGTAGTCTGGCTTTTTCCTGCCGGCCGTCTTGCCCCATTCCATCTTGCCAGACCCGCATGGTGCACCGGCACGGTGAAGGCGAATACAGGGGCAGTCCGTGGTACAAAAAACAGAACCCCAGAATAGGCGAAAACCTGGACAAACCCTCTAAGGAAATGAAGCAGCAAATGGAAGGAAAGAGTAGCCAGAAGAAGCGCAAAAATTAGCTTTTCACTATCTTTATTCGTAAATTGCAAGCTTACAAAAAGTACAAATTTTAAGCTCTATTGAAGTAAAATGGCAGAAAACGAGCGGATAATTCCCATTAACATAGAAGACGAGATGCGCGGCGCGTACATTGACTATTCAATGTCCGTAATCATCTCTCGCGCCCTTCCAGATGTGCGTGATGGCCTCAAGCCTGTGCACCGCCGCGTGTTGTATGGAATGTCTGAATTGGGAGTATCCTATAACAAAGCATACAAGAAATCGGCCAGGATTGTAGGGGAGGTGCTAGGGAAATATCACCCCCACGGTGACTCCTCTGTTTATGACACCATGGTGCGTATGGCCCAGCCCTGGTCTTTGCGCTATCCCCTGGTAGACGGCCAGGGTAACTTCGGTTCTATTGACGGTGACTCCCCAGCTGCCATGCGTTACACAGAGGCCCGCCTGAAGCGGATAGCCGATGAACTGCTGGCCGACCTGGAGAAGAACACCGTAGACTTTGTCCCTAACTTTGATGACTCCCTCAAGGAGCCCAGCGTGTTTCCGGCCAAGTTCCCTAACCTGCTGGTGAACGGTACTTCTGGTATTGCGGTAGGAATGGCCACTAACATGGCACCCCATAACCTGACCGAGGTAGTAAACGGAACCATTGCCTTTATTGAAGACCCTGAGATCAGCATAGCGGATCTTATGAAATACATCACGGCCCCAGATTTCCCTACGGGTGGTATTATCTATGGGTATGATGGGGTGAAGAATGCCTTTGAAACCGGCCGTGGCCGCGTAATTGTTCGGGCCAGGGCGGTTATTGAAACCTCCAGCACCGGCAAAGACCAAATCATTGTCACGGAGATTCCTTACATGGTGAACAAAGCCGCCATGATTGAGAAAACCGCGGCCCTGATCAACGAGAAAAAAATTGAAGGCATCTCTGACCTGAGAGATGAGTCTGACCGTGAAGGCCTTCGTATTGTTTATGATCTTAAGCGTGACGCGGTGGCCAACGTGGTACTGAACAATCTGTTCAAGTACACGCAGCTGCAGTCTTCTTTTGGCGTGAACAACGTGGCCTTGGTGGGGGGCAGACCAATGACCCTCAACCTCAAAGACCTGATCAAGCACTTTGTAGATCACCGCCATGAGGTAGTTATCAGAAGAACCCAGTATGAACTGGAGGAAGCCCGGAAGCGGGCGCATATCTTAGAAGGCTTACTGATTGCCCTGGACAACCTGGATGAAGTGATAAACCTCATCAGGGCTTCCAGAGATCCAGAGGTGGCGCGCACTGGCTTAATTGAGCGTTTCCAGCTATCTGACATTCAGGCCCGGGCTATTCTGGAAATGCGTCTGCAACGCCTGACCGGTCTGGAGCGTGATAAGATCCAGAAAGAGTATGAAGAGCTGATGAAGCTGATTGATTACCTGACGGAGGTACTAGCTGATGAAGGCCTGCGCATGAGCATCATTAAGCAGGAACTGATTGACATCAGGGAACGCTACGGTGATGAGCGCCGCACGGCAATTGAAATGGTATCCAGTGATATCTCCCTGGAAGACATGATCCCAGATGAGAACATGGTGATCACTATCTCGCATGAAGGCTACGTGAAGCGTACCGCCCTGACCGAGTACCGCAGCCAAAGCCGCGGGGGCGTAGGTTCCCGCGGGGCAGCCGCTGGTAAGCAAGATGACTTTACTGAGCACTTGTTCATTGCCAGCACCCACAACTATCTGCTTATCTTCACTGAGTCTGGCCGTGTGTTCTGGCTTAAGGTGTACGAAGTGCCGGAAGGCGGAAAAACCACTAAAGGCCGGGCCATCCAGAACCTGATCAATATTGAGAAGGAAGACAAGGTGCGGGCGGTGATTAACGTTCATGGTTTGAAAAACCCAGACTATGTGCTCAACAATTACCTGGTATTCTGTACTGAACAAGGCACTATCAAAAAGACGCCGCTAGAGGCTTACTCAAGACCAAGAGCCACCGGTATCCAGGCCATCACTATCAATGAAGGTGACCGTTTACTGGATGTGCAATTGACCAATGGCGCCAATGATATCATCATCGCCCTGAAGTCGGGCAGAGCCGTTAGGTTCCCTGAGGAGAAAGTGCGTACTATGGGCCGTACGGCCGCCGGGGTACGCGGCATAACCCTGGCCAATGAAGAAGACAAGGTAGTTGGTATGGTTTGTGTACATAATCCAGAAACCAATTTACTGGTAGTATCTGAGAAAGGCTTCGGGAAACGTTCATTACTGGAGGAATACCGGATTACCAACCGGGGCGGTAAAGGCGTGAAAACCTTGAACGTAACCGAGAAAACCGGGCATCTGGTAGCCATCATGGGCGTAATTGATACAGATGACCTCATGATCATCAACCGGTCTGGCATAACTATCCGTTTACGGGTGGCAGATCTGCGGGTGATAGGCAGGGTATCACAAGGCGTGCGCTTACTTAGACTCAACGAGGGAGATGAGATCTCTTCCGTGGCTAAGATTGAAGTAGAAGACAAGGCCGAGGTAATCATGAATGAGTCTGAACTTCCCATAGAGGAGGCACTCAATCCGGAGGACCTGGTGGACCCAGAAACTTCTGCAGATTTAACAGATCCTGAAACTATTAGCGAGAACTAAGCCCCGGCTTGGTTCTCCCAATTTTTACAACCAAAACAACTATCCATTAACGTAAAGAAAGCAATGAGAAAGTTTCTTTTAACTGCAGCAGCGGCAATTTCCATGCAAGTGGCCTTCGCCCAGACTTCTGCCATCACCAACGCCGTAATGTACCAGCAGAAAGGTACCCTTGATAAGGCCAAAGCTGAGATTGACAAAGCGGTGGTAAACGAAAAAACGGCCAACAACCCTAAAGCCTGGTATTACAAAGGCGTGATCTACATGGACATGGCGGGTCACCCGGTATACGGCAAGCTCATGGACCAAAGCAAGGCTACCAAAGAGGCCTTTGAGGCCTTCTCTAAAGTTCCTGCCTTGGAAGCCAACTCCAAGAAAAAGGAGTTCACTGAAGACGCTAACAAGCGGAAGGAAATCCTGCAAGGTAATATGTACGCCCTGGCCTTGAACGCAGGGGTAGAGCAGTACAATGCCAAGAACTTTTCTGAAGCGCAGAAGTCTTACCTGGAAGCCATCAGCTATAAGCCTGAAGATACCACCGCCTATATCTACGCGGCTTATGCCGCCGCCGGAAACAAGGACTATGAGGGTGCCAAGAAATTATACACCCAATTGGTAGATAAAAACCTGGCTTCTGCAAATGTTTACGGTCAATTGCTGTATATCTCTGCCAACGTAGACAAGAACGATAAAGAGACCATGGCTATTTTGGAGAAGGCTCGTGCCAAGTACCCAAATAACCGTGATTTCATGTTGCAAGAACTGGATATGTTCATCAAATCTGGCAGAGAGCAGGAAAGCCTTGCCAAATTAGATGCCGCCATTGCCGCTGACCCTTCTAACGCCAACCTGTACACCGTAAAAGGAAACCTACTGGAACGCACCAAAAAGCCGGAAGATGCTTTAGCCGCTTACAAAAAAGCTGCTGAGTTAGACCCTACCAATTTTGATGCCCAGTATAATCTAGGCGTATACTACTTCAACAAAGGCGCTAACCTGAACAACAAAGCCAACAAAATGAGCCTGGCCGAGTACCAGAAAAGCGGGAAAGCCGTGCAAGCCGAAGCCAAGAAATTTTTCGCGCAAGCGTTGCCTTACTTTGAGGCCGCCCTTAAGTCTCAGCCTAAAGACCGTACCACCATTCAGTCACTCCTGAAAGTGTATACCGCTTTAGACAGACCAGCTGACGCCAAAAAAATGGACGCCCTTCTACAGACCTTGTAGTCCGGTTTTCCTATGTTTTGTAAAAAGGGCCTCATTTGAGGCCCTTTTTTTATGCCTGCTCCATTGATACATGGCAAAGACTGGCTCAGTTTTCTGTTTTAAGCCTGTTTTCAATAAAACAGGCTCAAAACAGAAAACCTGTTACCTTTCAATCTTAAATAAAACCTGTAGTTTTAGCCCATCAAGAATCTGATGCTATGTCAAAGACGAAACGAATTGCTGTGATAGCCCATGATGGCATGAAAGCTGAAATGGTGGCCTTTGTAAAAGACCATGCCGCCTTATTTAAAAACTCCAAACTGTTTGCCACCGGTACCACAGGCCAGTACGTGCAACAAGCCGGTCTTACAGTAAAGAAACTGCTTTCTGGTCCTAAAGGCGGTGATGCGCAAATTGCCAGTATGGTAGCTGAGGGCAAACTGGATGCCGTTATTTTTTTTAGAGATGCCTTGGGCAAACACCCTCATGAACCAGACGTGCAAATGTTGCTTCGCCTCTGTGACCTCCATAATGTAGCTCTGGCCACCAACCCTTCCACCGCTAAATTATTGGTACTGGGCCTGGAAACCCAGATGGCCCAGGAGTAGAAAACCTCCAGACTAAGCCTGTTTGCGTGGCAGAACCTTGTGATGATTCTCCGGTATAAAAGAAGAGGACCTTTTATGCGCATTATATGGCTAGATGGAGAGTTGGGGCAGGGCTGGCACTATTGCTCTGGGTGACAAGTTGCAGTACAGTACGGGTAGTAAGGCAGGAGGCCGCAGACTCGTTCGCGCTGGCTGCCTATATAACCTTTGATTTTTATGGTGAAGACCAGGTCTTGTCGGATTCCCTGTCACAGGAAGACCACCGGAACATGGAAGTCCTTAAAAAGGAGGTGGCCCAACAATTGACAAGAAGAGGCTTGACCAGAAACCCGCAGGCGCCCGACTTGCTGGTGAACCTGGGCATGGTGGTAAAAGAGAAGGACCAGACCCGTGAAACCACCTTTGGCCGTGACGCCCCTTATTACATGGGCCAGCGCCGGTATACCTGGAAGAGTCAGGAAGTGAAAGTAGGCGAGTACAAAGAAGGGACCATTTCCCTACATCTGGTGGACCGAAGCAAAAACGAATTAGTTTGGCAGGGGGAGGTAGAGGCAATCCTTCCTAAGAAGCAAACTTCTGCTGAGGAGCGGATCAAGGAAGGAGTCGACGCTTTATTCAAGAAAATAAAGTAACTTTTGTTTTGGGCCTGTTTTTTAGAAAACAGGCCCAAAACAGAAACGGTTTTTGAAATGTATTTTCAGCGTCTTTTTGAGATATCCTTTTCAGAACCGCCTTTTATCCCTGTTTTGTAAAGGCTTATCCAGCCAGGGATATGCCTAACCATTTGCCTATAAAGAAAGTAATGGCCGCCGCCGCCAACC
Organism: Rufibacter soli; assembly: GCF_054781795.1. Classification (NCBI taxonomy): domain Bacteria; kingdom Pseudomonadati; phylum Bacteroidota; class Cytophagia; order Cytophagales; family Hymenobacteraceae; genus Rufibacter; species Rufibacter soli. The sequence goes on from NZ_BAAGTS010000002.1 coordinate 1,830,343, forward strand.
CAAACAGCACCTGACGGAAACCAGAGAACCAGACACTTTTACCGGTAAACAATGTTATGGCTGCGCCAATTATAAACAGCCCCAGCGTGCTGAAGACCAGGCTTTGCATAATGGCGCTACTGCCAGCGGTGTAGAAAAAGGGGATAACTGGTAAGATGGCGCCCACCGCAAACAGCAAGAAAGAGGCAATGGCCGCCTCCCAGGCAGAGCCCTGCAATTCCTCCCGGTTAATGCCCAGCTCTTCTTTTACCAGAATCTCATGGGCGCGTTTGGGGTCAGCCATGGCTTCGCTGGCCATTTGGTGCGCCTGTTCCTCAGGTAAGCCCTTGGCAATATAAATGAGGGCTAGTTCCCGCAATTCTCCTTGGGGGTTGGTTTCAATCTCCACCATTTCCAGCGCCATTTGCCGCTCATACAGTTCCTGCGAACTCTTCACCGAAATCCATTCGCCCAAAGCCATGGACAAGGCCCCGGCTAAAAGGCCTGCTAATCCGGCCAGCAAAACGCCACTGCCTCCGTTGGTGGCGCCGGCCACGCCCATAACCAAACTCATATTGGAGACTAACCCGTCGTTGGCCCCCAACACCGCTGCCCTAAGCGCGTTTCCGCCAATAGACCTATGCTTGCCTTCTATGCGGGAAATATGCTCCCCTGAGACTTTGCTTTTATTGTTGAGCAAGGTCTGCAGAATCCGCACGTGGTTCACCTCATCGCCGGAAGGCGGGATTTTGCTTTTCTCCTTGGCAGACAGCTGCGCCACGGCAATGCTTTTCTCAGTGTCCATGAGCACACCGATCACGTAGCCATACCCCAAAATCTTTCCTAGTTTATCCAGCACCCGGGCCCGCCAGGAGGGAGAAGGCAAGGGAACTTCATGTCCTTCTTGCCGAAGTCTTTGCTGCATTTTGCTAGCGTGCTCCTTTTCTATTTCCCCTAGTTCCTGAAACAATCGGGCAATGGCGGGCACTTCTTCGGCAGCGGCAATACGGCCGTAGAGAAAGGCAGCATCTACTTCGGTCTGCAGGCTGTCTTGGTACTTTTTGCCAGAGGCTGAGTTCATAGTATTTGGTTGGTTCCTTCTAGGCTCTAACTTAAACTTATCTTATTGGGAATACGAATTTGAACAGCAAAAACCTGTATAGAACGTAAGAAATAAATAAGGTAAACTCCTGATTTTAAGTGAAAAGAACCTAAAGAAGAAAGGCCTTATTTACCATACCACCATGCAGGCACCAAAAGGAAAAATAGTAGCCATAGGAGGGAACGAAGACAAAGGAACCGCTGCGGGTCTGGTGAATACCACCACCCGTAAAAAGAAACTCAAGTTCTTTGATTACGGAATCCTAAAGCGAATTCATGATGAACTTCATGGTTTAGGCAGCCGCATAGAAGTAGTCACCACCGCCTCCCATATCCCAGAGGAGATGGGCAAGATCTACACAAAAGCCTTTCTCTTGCTTGGGTGCGACAACGTAGGGGTGCTAGACATTACCTCTGCGCAGGACGCTAATAATCCCCAAATTCTGGAAAGACTTAATGCCGCGCATGGCATCATGTTTACGGGTGGGGATCAAAGCCGTATCTCAGATGTTTTTCTAGGCACTGAAGCGTTGGAGCTTTTTAAGAGGCGATACCAGCAGGAGGATAAGTTTTTGATTTCGGGGACCAGTGCCGGAGCCATGGCCTTGTCACAGATTATGATTAAAGGGTCCTGGGAGCAGAATGTGCTGGTGAAAGGAATGGTTAACCAGGGCAGGGGATTGGGGCTTTTAAATGAGATAATTATAGACACGCATTTTGTAAACCGGCGGCGTATTCCACGTCTTATTGAAGCCATAGCCAGAAACCCAAATCACCTGGGAATAGGCTTAGGGGAAGACACCGGCATTTTGGTGAAGGAAAACCACTGGATTGAAACCATTGGGTCAGGCCTGGTCATTATTATTGATGGGCGCCATCTGGAAGAAAACAACTATAGAAATGCCAAAGAAGGAGAGGCCCTTTGCCTGGAACATCTGGTAATGCACGTCCTGCCCAAAGGAAGACGCTACAACATTGCCACCGGCGAATTTCTATAACATACCAATGGCCTTTTCTGGCACCATTCAGTTTTGATGCTTTCCTTCAATTCGTAAATATTTAAGTCGCTAATTAAATATTGCCTCGAGAGCTTGTTCGGGCTTGGGATTTCTTCCAGCTTTTTATGAATCAATTACTTCGGTAAGTAAGGAGGAAGCAGTACTTATTTCCTTGGTTGCTGCTATTACTACTTTTTAACTTCTCATTGGTTATTCTGGAAGGCAAAAATAAGCAGCAACACAAACCCGGTCACAGCCAGTAGTCCATGACCGATTGCCAATAGTTTGGGGATAGGCTTATTGGTTAAGTCCCGGTACACCATAAAGACACCTCCGGCCGCGGCTAAAATGAAAAGAATAAGGCTTTCTATGGGGTTTGGTCCGTCTTTGAAAATATAGATCAGTAAGAGTACTACGCCAATCACAGCCATAGGGCCGTGGCTGAAAACAATGGCCTTCGGCGTTTCCTTTCCGCGTAACACAAAGGTTAACAGGTACATGCCTAGCAATGCGGCTAAGGCAAAGAACCCAATGGAAGTATAAATAATGGTCATGGTAAGAACGGTTTTGGTAGTGTAGGAGGGTTGGCTGGCAGGGAAGGGGTTTAGGTAAGTTTTTCGGTTTGTTCATTTACCTGTTTTCGCTCCAGATTGAGGATGGCAGGCCCTTCAATCACGCTTCCATCAATCATGAACCGGCTACCATGGCAAGGGCAGTCCCAGGTGTGTTCCGCATTGTTCCAGTTTACAATACATTTCATGTGCGTGCAGACCGCTGAACACACATGCAGTTTGTTGTCCTCGTCCCGGTACACCGCTAGTTTTTCAGATTCCACTTCCATGGTTTTGCCTTCGCCGGGCTGAATATCTTTGAAATGGTGCACTTGGCCCGCGGGGATATCCTTTAGGTATTGCGCCGCTACATTAAGGTTTTCCTTTATAAACTGCCCGGCCGTAGCCAGGTTGGTGCCTCTGGTGGCATCGAAGGCTTCACTCCAGCTATTTGCCTTTTTAAGAATCATATCGGCTAGTCCTATCCCTGCCACGGTTCCATAGATCAGCCCATCGGCGTAGTACCCGGTAGCGATGTAGGTTCTTTGGGCGCCTTTGTGGGTTAGGCCAATATATGGTACGCCATCACCGGAGCGGTAATGCTGCGCTGACCATCGGTATTCCACGGAGGCCACGTCAAAGTGCTTCCGGGCGTAATCTTCCAACTGGTTGAAGTAATGCTGGTATTCCTGGTGCAAGGCCTGGCCGGTTTTATGGTGGTTACCCGCAATCATGAGCATGTCCAATTCCATAGAATCTGTGCTATGGGTGGTAATGGCATGGTGCTTTTCATCATTGTGCCAAAAATAGGCATCGGGGTACTGGCCATTTTTTAACCGAACCGCCACCACGTAACTTCTATAAGGTGAGGCCACCGTCTGCACCGAATGGATGCCTATGGGAATATGGGTAGCCAACACCACCTGCTTGCAAGTGACAAGTCCATGATTGGTTTTAACAAGGCAATGGTCTTCCTTTTCTTCATAGTCAAGGACGGTGGTATGCTCAAATATCTGGCAACCGCTCTGGGCAATAGAGGTGGCCAGACCCAACACATACCTTAGGGGATGAAACCGGGCCTGGTTTTTTAAATGGGCCGCTCTTTTAAGGCCAGGAAGTGTGAGATAGGGGACTTCTGTAACAAAAGTGGCGTCAAAACCTGCTTTGTTTAAGGCCTCCACTTCGTCTTCAATGGTAGATACCATCTTATCGTCCTGAGTGAAAAAGTACCAGGGCCTACGGGAGAAGTGACAATCAATTTTTTTCTGTTGGGTTTGCTGCTCAATGAAATCAAGGGCCGCGCCGCGCGCCTGGGCCACAGTTTTCATCACAATTTCATTTCGGCTTTTGGAGATAGAATGCAGGTAAGGGCCAACGGGCACATATAAATTCCCGGTAGACCAGCCTGTAGTTCCGCCGCCAACACGCCGGGCTTCCAGCACAGCCACTTTCAGTCCGGCATTGGTAAGCTGCATTGCCGTGGTAATACCTGTGATTCCGCCGCCAACAATAGCAACATCAACCTCAAGGTTACCTTCAAAGGCAGGAAATTCAGGACGGTTTGGGGTAGTGGCTTCCCAGAATGATTGAGTGTGCATGATGTCAAACTTAAGGTGAACTAATAAAAGAACTACCCGCCTGCACAATCCTTTCTAAACGTAGTTAAAAACTTATTTCTCAGAAACTTATATGTATACGCTTTTGAAATAAAGATGGGTTGGTTAGAATAAAACAATGAACCTGAGCTTCTGGATTTAATTCAGTTTTAAGAAATAGAGAATGTTTTTCCAAGAAAAGGAGTTCTGATTTGATAAGTAAAGACACTAAAGCAACAATTACCTTTTTTAGGTGAGAGAAGCTTTCTTTTCAGGAATGGAGAGGTTCAACTTTAAGAGTTGATCTAAAAAGAAGACTATAATCTGAATACCCTGAAATGATTAAGAAGGCATTATAATAGAAACCTTAATAAATGGAAGAGTTTATTCGGAACCGAAAATATGTACTTTACATAATATAAATTATAAGACTATTATAGAGTATTAAATTCAGTACACTTTATTTAGCCTTATACCTTATTATATGTTAAATACAGAATTCTTGAGGCCAACAGGTTTAATTGGCTTCAAGAGCTCTTTGATCTATATAATTTCTATTAACGAGCTAATAATGTTTGACAAATTTAATTTTTGGTATCATATATATAACTCTGAAGCTTCTGTAAGCTACTGTTTTATCAGCCTCAAAGTTTGAATTTCCGGAAGTCCTTGTATCTGTATGTAATATGGACCTTTGCTCAATTCATTTATCGTAAATTGGAGAATTGTCCCGCCATTGGCTGATAACTGTTTTACTACAAGGCCTAATGGACTTAGGATGCGGACTTGGTATACACCTTTGGGAAGCTTTGTCAAATCAAGCTGAGCTACTCCAGAAGTTGGATTAGGAAAAAGTTTTACTCCTTTTTGGGTTACCTCAAGCAAGTTCACTCCCACAACTTTACTGTATTCCTCTTTGCCATCTAAGTCTATCTGTTTTAACCTGTAATATATTACCCCAATGCCTGCATCTAAATCTTTGTAAGAGTAAGCAAGTTTCACAGAACTGTTTGCGCCTTTACTTGGAACAAAGTCCAGGGAGTTAAAGGTTTTCCCGTCTTTTGAACGCTCCACAAAAAAGCCACTGCTATTCCTTTCACTGCTTGTTTCCCAATTTAAAAGCACACCATTGCTTTCAGCTTTGGCAGTAAATAAGCTAAGGGTTACCGGTAAAGGATTATTAGGTGTAATGCTGGCCAGTGCATATTCTGCATTGCTATTAGCGGAGAAGGTCAAAGTGTTGGCTACTTCATTTGGGATAACGCCTGTGTCTTCCCAACTTGCATCGGCTAGGTTGTCTCTCCTCAAAAGCCTGAGGTCGCTGGGGACATTTATTCCAGGATGGCCTTTATAATTATAGACTAAGGTATAGCTAGGTGCTGCCATATTATTTACCTTTACCCCCCAAGAACGTAAAGGATCTACGGTATATCCGGCTGGAGCTATGGCCCCAGGTCTTGCGGCTTTGGCATCTACCCTATATACCTGCACCTCATTGGAGGCAGAAAGCACAGAGATCCCATCGCCGTCTGAGTGAGACAACAATGCAGAATATCCACCTGCAGCATCATAATCATAACTGGAGGCGTTGCCTAAAGAAGCCCCGCTCCAAACATGGTCTGATTCCGTCATATTAGCCATTCTACCCGTATTGAAATTATTGGATCCATCTATAATAGTGGTGCCCGAGGTTTCATCCATGCGCCAATACCCAACCAATCCTGCCTCAGATCCTGATAATTTACTAGTCATGGCTGCCTTTATTTCAGACTCACTTCTGGCCACGTTCCAGATTCTTACTTCATCCATGATCCCTCCAAAAGGAAAAGGACTTGCTGCGGTAGGCTGTGCCCCTATAGTTAAATCTATAGTGTTGGTGGCAATAATTATGGCAGTAGCTCTTGACGCTTCCTCTTTGCCATTCACATAGATACGGGTAGTACTGCCATCAAAAGTAGCAGCAATATGGTACCATGTTCCTGTTAGCAATGTAGTTACCGCATTGAGTCTATTATTATCTTGAGGTGTAGGGGTTGCCTGGTTAAACCGTACAAAAGGAATGTTTCCGGCTGAGATGGAAAGTTCATATCCGCTTGTAGCGTCTAAAGTTGATTTTGAAACAATTCGTTGTGTACCAGATTTGCCAAGTTTTATCCAGGCTTCAATGGTAAGTTTTGAGGTTAGGTCAAGCGTATTATTGTCTGGCACAGTGACATAGTCATCAGCTCCATCTAAATCCAAAGCGTACCCTGCCCCATTGCTTTCTACGGCAGTAACACCAGGAGCAGTAGTGAAACTTCTGGACAAAGACCAGGCACTTGTGCCGCTGCTATTGGACGCATTTACCCGCCAATAGTATGTGGTATTATTCAAAAGACCGGAAACTGTTGTGGAGGTTGCAGTAATATCACCTAGGTCAAATACCGTAGAGGAGAAATCTTGCATAGTAGAGACTTGCACTCGGTAAGAGACCGCGTTTGCAGAAGCCTCCCAAGAAAGTGCTGGCGAAGTAGCCACCCCAGTAGCAGCGGCCTGGGGAGAAACCATGTTGGGTGTCTGCGGAGGTAACGCTGCTATTGCGCTAATCTGAGGGCCGCTTAAAGCTATATTATAGACCCGAGCTTCATCAATAGCCCCTTGAAATTTATTCACCCCATCGCTCTGCGCACCTATTGACAAGGGCAAATCATTAGTGCTAATGGAAGTTTGAGCAGGCAAAGTTGTAGAGCTGTTCTCTATGCCGTTTATGTAGATTCTGATGGTAGATGTTGGCTTATCATAGGTAGCGGCAATATGCATCCATTGAGTGCCACTTATTGGATAAGAAGCCACTGAGTTCAATCTATAGGTGTCGCCGTTGGTTTGCTGGTTAATCCTAAAGAAAACCAAGCCTCCTCCTGAAAGGGATAATTCATAGCCATTACTGCTCCCCATGATTCCTTTTTTGATTATATATTGGGTAGCCGTTTTTTGAGGTTTTATCCAGGCGGCAAGTGTAATCGAACCGGTAATGTCAAGAGAGGCGTTGTCTGGAACTGTTGCAAATTGAGTTGAACCGTCAAATTGTAAGGCCTGGCCAATCTGGCCTGTAACTCTTGTAGGAGAAACAGTGGTAGTAGCGTTATTCTTATAGGTGGAGGCGTCTGAAAGCGTATTACCCGCTTCTTGCTCCATTTGCCAATGGCCTACTAAAGCTTCACCTGGGGTTATGATTGCATCTGTAGCCAAAGCGCCCACAATCTGGGAGCTACTTGATGCCAGGAGGACAATTTCTGAATTATAGTTTTCCTTGGCAGTGGTTAGGTTATTATAGTTTCCGGTGAACAAAGTTTGTTGGGGCCCAAAGGAAATACCAGCTATAGGCGATTCTTTATACAGGATATTCCCTCCCCCATCTACAGACGTATAAAAAACTTTTAACTTGTCTTTCGCCTCATTTAAAACAACTACCGGTCTTGTGCCCACAGAGCCAGTAGTAACCGGGTACATGTTATCCCAGGTGCCATTGGGCCGCCTTACCAACAGGGCAATTCTGGTATAGCCTGTAGCATCATAACTTGTTTTTACAGCTGCAAACAACGTACCGTCACTTGAAGCTTTCAGGTTAATATGGTCATCAGCCATTCCGGCCCCCACCGCCTCTGCCGATTGGGAGGCGGGCACTTCGTCATTTGTCCAAACTGATGGATCAGTTCCATTTACATGAGTTCTGAACCCGAAGGCCTTAGTAGTCTGGTTAGACCAAAGAACCCCTATTTTGCCTGGCAAGGAAATAATGGCGCAAATATCATCGTCATTTATTCCGGTGGCAATGGTTGTGGGGCTACTCCAGATGGTATATGGGGCATCGCTCCAGCGCACGTTCACCGTTGTAGTACCCGCCGATGCCAGCCACATTCTCCCGTTCCCATCAACATCAATTGCAGCGGTTTCCACACCGTTATCTAAGGTAATGGGTATTTGCCCGGAAGAGGACCGCACATAAGTAGAAGTTGCCTGATTATAAGTAACCGAAACAAGTTCAGACGAAACACCTTGGTAAAGGAGAATATGTACAGCATCGCCTAACACTTTGCAATCGGCACGAGATGTAGTATTAGCAGAAAGTTGGAGTTTAGGATTCCAGGTGGTGCCTTCCAGCAACCATAGCTGGGTTCCGGTATCATTGGGGAAAACGGCCCACCATTTTCCGGCGTAAGTCCAAACCTTTGATTGCGGCTTCTCTCCGGTTATATCTGGAAGGGAAATTGGAACAGGGGTAAGGTTGGTAGTGGAGGAAAAAGCTCCTTGCGCTTTAACTTCAGATGAAGATAGAAATACTGCAAGGAAAACTGAAACTGCAATAAACAAAAATATGAAATTTTGATATTTTTTCATGGCATATTCTTATTTAAATACCTTAAGTAGATTCTTTTCTTGAAAAAACTATGTATCATTTGTATAGGGAAGAAAAATGAGGAACAGACCAAATTAGCTTTGGCTAAAGGGACCGCCTTCCCTGGACCCTTTATGCTGGACTATAAAAGAATTATAGCCCAAGAGGTGGCTTTGGTAAGGATAAGTCGCTTATATATCTTAGTTGTTGTAAAGGACACTAGGGGGTAGTGCCAAATGTATCTTCTGTAAGTCTAAATCAAAAAAGTACCTTACTTTCTCATATTATATAGACGCAGGTAGATTAGAACGTTATTTTTCAATAGAAAGTGGGAATAATAAATAAGTTCCCATCCCTTTGAACCAGTTTTAACTTACGGGGTTATAGGATTCAAGTATTAAAAATTTGAAGGAATTTTAAATTTTGCTATCAGATTCAGTTATTTATACACTTTCATGACCTGTTTACTAGTATAAACCGCAAATTTTAATAAGATTTTGTAAACGCTTATTTATAATGATAGAAAATGCCTTGATAAAATGGTGTCCATACCGCCGCTTTCTGGCCACTAGCTTTTAAACCGGCATTGGCCCAGGTATTACAGGTATAAAAAAGATTGTAACTGCCTTTGGCTTCATAAAAAGCATCATTCAAACCGTAATTGGCATTGGTTTCAATGTGTTGAGATTCTCCGCTGGCGTTTAAATCAAAACGAGCTATAATGAAGTTGGTTAGCCTTTTATACTGTTCCAGACTGATATCAATCTTTTTGCAGTCCTTATTCTCCTGCACGGAAGGTAAAAAGGTGGCGTGTATAGCCGAGGAGCTTAACCCGGTCATGGCTTTTACCGCCGTACTAGGTTTTAAATCGGCCCAGGTGGGTGTTTCCAGGTAGAAGCCTTTGTCTCCCCACCCAAAACCCAGGTATTGCGCGGTCGTGTCATTGCCTTTGGTCTGGTTGTACTTAACATAAGTAGTCCAGTCTATGACTTTACTCTTCACAGGTACTACTATATCTGTATGTACCCCATTGGTAAGCAAGTAGATTGAAATTTCATTCCTGGTTTCGGGCTCGGCTGGCACGGTCATTCTGGATAGAATGAAAGCCGTAATAAAATACACTAAAACTAAAAGTACCAGGGCCAAAAGTCCGTAGGCAAGCAGGTGGAGCGCTAATTTCAAGAACAGTATCTTTAAAAAATGTAGTAAATGAATATAGTAATTTATGGTTCATACTCCTTTTAAGAAAAACAGGCCATAAACACCGGTGATTTTGCAATTCTTTTCTACTTAAACTAGTCAGCTGTTTTATCAAAAGGTAAAACCTAAGACCAGAAAAGCCAACTTATTTGCGTTTTAAAGCCGTTTTTCTAAAATCAGGCTCAAAACAGCAAATTGGGTTTGAACCCTACTTTTCAGTATTGCCTCCCTCCTTCTTCTCCTTTCCACTTCGCTTATGTTGCGCCTATAATTTTTTCCAAAGAAAACTAAGCCGTTGAATGCGGTTCCTATTGCTTACTTTTGCATCCTTTGCCTGGCATTTTTATACCATGCTGTTTTAGAAAAAATACATTGAACCTTCATGAAATTTGATACCGCTTCCCTTACCCAGCTTTCCATTCACCACGTGGGCAATAAAGGGCTGGAGCAGAAACTCACTTTGTCAGAAAATACCATTTCCCCGGGCGACGGCCTGACCGAACGGTTGGAAAAGTTTTTCCTGACGAAATTTGCACAGGCGCACGAGCGATTCAAATTCAGTCATCCCTCCTCTCTGCAGTTTAATGAGGTATACAGCTACGCGGAAAACATTTTCGCCGATAAGGAGAACTTCCATGAGAATTCCCGCAACATTGCCCGTCACTTATTTGAAAGCTCCAGCCACCCTAAGATAAAACCCGGCGAGTTGTACGTTTGTAATTTCATCAATTGTGAAGTAGAAGAACGCGTGGTAGAAGCCGTAGGCATCTTCAAGACGGAGGTAAAAAGCGGCTACTTTGACATTCAGCGCAAGAACCGCGATTTTGCCATCTCTTACCTGGAAGGAATTGACAGTAACAAGTTTGACAAGGGCTGCATCATCTTTAACACGCGCCCAGATGAAGGTTATATTGTGGCCATCCTGGATAACCAGAACCGCGGCGAGGAGGCCCAATACTGGCGCGAGAATTTCCTGGGGCTCACGCAGATCAGCAATGAATTCCACCAGACCAACCATCTGCTCAACATGGCCAAAGAGTTTATCTCAGAACGCATGACCGAGGAGTTTGAAGTGGAGAATACGGACCAGATTGTACTTTTGAACCGATCTGTAGAATACTTCAACAAACATGAGACTTTTGATAAGGAGGAGTTTGAAACGGAGGTGTTCGGGCAGCCAGATCTCATTGAGTCTTTCCGGAATTTTGACGGGGAGTATAGGCAGAATTATGATGTGGAATTGGAGGATAGCTTTGATATCTCGCCGCAGGCGGTGAAGAAACAATCAAGGGTATTCAAGAGCGTGCTCAAGCTGGACAAGAACTTTCATGTGTACATTCATGGCAACAAAGACATGATTGAAAAAGGCGTAGACGCTGACGGACGTAAGTACTACAAATTATATTTTGAGGAGGAAGAAGTATAGCTTTCCGTTTTAAGCACGTTTTTCTGAAAACAAAGCCAAAACGCCCGCCTAAGTTTCCTAAGGCGGGCGTTTTAAGTGTAAGCTTATGAGAAGTTAGCTAAGCAGCAATTCTGTTTTAGGAGAAAGCGAACTATAATCTTCGCGTACGCCGTCTTCATCAGAACGGTGAATGAATGTGCTTACCAAAGACAAAGCCAGGGCTATGACCAAGGCCGGCCAGAAGCCTTTTACCTCAAAGCCCCGAACCAGTTTGTCTACTATTTTAATGACAATGGCGGCCACAATCAGCTTCACAATGAACTCCAGCAGGAAGAAAGTAACCAGGTTCAGGACAAACGTCAGGATGTAACCTATCAGCACGTTTAGAATCCCGATTAAGATAGCTACCCAAAGGGCGGTCCAGAAACTTTTTACGGTCACTTGTGGCATTAAATACGCTAGCAGCAGCAGCACTCCGGCGCTTACCAGCAGATCAAGAATAAAATTCATTTTTTTTCATAGTTAAGGTAGAACAGAAATTTGATCATTAGCCCTGAAGGCCAACTTGAAAGCATATACTGCACTTTAGGTAATTTGGTTAAAGCGCCCGCTCAAAAGATTGAACCAAGGCCTTTTGCAGTACTTGCCATTTGGCAGGTTCTGTGGCAGGAAAACGCTGGTTCACCTCTAATTCCAGACCTGCGTATTGGTCATTGGCGTATTGTTTCCGCAGTTGGGTCACAAACCCGTCGGCGGTTCCTTTATAGGGATAATTGTACCTGATTTTATACTCCGGGAAATGCTCCTGTAACTGCTGGCGCCATTGGGCGGCAAACAACTGCTCCCGCTCCCGCTTGGGGTCATACAGAAACCCAATATCAGCCTTACGGTCTTTCCCGGCCAGTTCTGGCGTGAAGCTATGCACAGATACGTGAAGTACCTGTCCTCCTTTTTCTACCCAGGCTGCTACCTGTTCTTCCACTTTTTGGCGGTAAGGCTGATAATAGTTTGCCAGAACTTTTTCTGTTTCCTGAGGGGGCAATCCTTGCATGAATTCTGAAAAAAGCTGCGCGTGGTGCAAAGACCTGTTCAACTCCACTACTAACCGGCTAGTGGTACTGGAAAGGCTAAAGTCTGCCACACCCTTAAACTTTTTAAATAACTCCAAGGCTCCAATGTCATACCCACGGTGGGTAGCTAGCACTGCCTCTGCCCCCTTAAAGTATTCTGCGTATTCGGGTGGGATTTCATTGCCGCCGTGTTCACAGGTTAGCAATACTTTTACCAAAGGGTCTTTCACGGCATGAAAAGTTTGTTCTGGGATAGGCATTGCGCCAACTGCCGGTATACCTCCTTTATTTTAGCTAAATCAGGATTATCACCCAAGGCCTTTAAAATTCTGGCAGACAAAGGCCCTTGCTCTAATATCCCGTTCACGCACTTGGCTAAATCTGCGTCAAACCCGGGCTGCCCTTTTATTTGTTGCCACAAGTTATTCCATACCTGCCCTATGGTTGCCTGTTCCTGATTTATGCCTAAAAGGTGCAGGTAGGCTGTATTGGTGATTAGGGTTTGGGGACCGTTTTTCAAGGAAGATAGGAAAAGGTCTGCCAGGTCTTGGGTGGAGGCCAGGCGCTGTTCCTGATAACTACTCCAGGTTTCGGCGGTGAGGTGTTTTAAGACTTCCACTACCAGGACTACAATGGCTATATCAGCCCGCGGACATTCCTGGTTATCTATAATCCTGATCTCAATGGCATTGCGGCTAAAACGGGCAATGGCACCGCGGGAATTGAGGAATTCATCTTGTAATTGGCCCGCTGGGTCATAGGGGGCAATGGCAGCAAACAACGGTTTAAAAATCTGGGTCCGGTACTCTGCCTCAGAAAATACAGCCTCCGGAATAACCTGACCCGCAATGAGCGGTATTTTTTGTTGGTTTTTGCGGTACACTTCCAGGCGCGTATCTAAGAAGCCCGTCATCTTACCGTCCAGCATGGGAGATGCGGCGCTTATAGCCGGAAGTAAGGGCAATACCAACCTGATGGCCGCATGCAATCTCCCAAATTCCACGTCATTGCCAAACGGTAAGTTCAGGTGCGTGCTCTGCAGGTTGGACCAGCCATGGCCCTGGCAATTGAAGATTCGGTTATAGGCCTCATAAATCTCACTGGCTTCATGGGGCCACAACACGGTTTCTGAAGAAGGGTCCATAAAGGGGTGCGCCCCTGTAGGAAGCAGCATGGCGTTGAAAGGCTCCAATAGCCCATTAACCCGCTCCACTTCCCTGTGAAAAGAGTGAGCCAGTTCAGGAAGTTCTGGGGCAGGACCGTTGGTTTTCAGTTCCAGCACGTGTAAGACCAGCTCATTAGACCAAGCCATGTTGCCGCGCTCAACGTCTGAGGTTAGCTGCCCTGCCTCTGCTTTAAGCACTTCGTCAGCAATGGGTTTCACTTTGAGCGTGTCACGGTCTACAATCATGTACTCCATCTCCACGCCATATCCTGCAAAGAGACCTAATTTCCGTTTGGTGCTCATGACTGTTCCAGCTTCTTTTGGTTATCAATGCGCCGCTTAATGGATTTAAGGATGGTGAGGTACAGGTCCTTTTTCAGGATTTTGTCTTCCACCCCAGAGTCAATATTAGGGTTGTCATTCACCTCAATCACATAGGCCTTGCCATCAATTTCCTTCAGATCCACGCCATAAAGCCCGTCCCCTATTAAATTGGCGGCTTTCAGGGCCGTGTGCAGCACAAAGAAAGGCACGTCTTCAAAGGGCACTGTTTCAAAGTTACCGGTGATGTCCTTTTTCTTGCCTTCCCAATTGTAGATCTGCCAATGGTCTTTGGCCATAAAATACTTGCAGGCATACAAGGGCTGTTTGTCCAGGACTCCTATGCGCCAGTCAAAATCAGTGGGCGTGAATTCCTGGCCTATAATTAGGTCTGACTCAGAAAGCATTTCTCCCAGTTGTTCAGCCAATTCTTCCTCAGTTTTTACCTTAACCACGCCTTGGGAGAAAGACGAATCTGGTTTTTTAAGGACGCATGGCAAGCCCAGTTCCTCTACCACCTTGTTGCAGTTATCTCGGTGAATGATCATGCTTTTAGGGATATTCACCTTGGCTTTGGTCAAAAGCTCTGCCAGGTACACTTTATTGGTACACCGCAGAATGGAAACCGGGTCATCAATGACCACCAGGCCATCGGCGTGGGCCCGCCGGGCAAACCGGTAAGTATGGTGATTCACCGAGGTGGTTTCCCTAATGAACAGGGCGTCAAATTCAGAGAGGCGGCGGTAATCTTCTTTGGTAATCAGCTCTGTGTAGAAGCCTAGCGTCTCGGCGGCTTCCATAAAGTTTTGGATGGCCTTGTCATTGGACGGTGGATCGCTATCTGCAGGGTTTACCAATATGGCCAGGTCATAGATTTTCTTGTTGATGCGGTTGTTGGAGAATCGGTTACGGGCAAAATAAGACCGTGCAAACTTGTACAGATCCCGTAAGTGATGCTCAGGTACCTCATTGACCGGTATGGGATTTATGCTTTCCAGCACCCATTCTTTGTTGTAAACGAATTGAGCGCGCAACAGAGGTGCCTGGAATAGATCATGCAACTGTTTGCTCAGCTTCTCATACTGTTTTGCTACGTTTTGCCCAAAGTAAATGCTCAGGGTGAAATTCTTGGACTTGAGCTTGGATAGGCTTTTCTGGATAGATTCATTGATCTCATCAGTGATGGCCCTCACAATGGTCTGTGATTTCAGGTCCTGAATGGTGGTAACGTTAGGAATGGCCCTGTGTCCTCTGGCCTCGGCCAATAAAGACACATAATACCCACTGCTTTGGTACTTGTAAGAACGGCATAGATTGAAAATACGGGCGCTCTTGATTTCTGTGTAGGCAGGATCTGTGAGGTACCGTTGCGCGTCTACCACTTCTACATCCTCTACGTCTAAATCCCAGTCTTTAGGATTATTGACTACTACTAGTTTGCGCATGAAGGTCTTTTGGGGTCTGAAGTATAACTTGTTTTTGGTTCTATGGCCAGAAGATTGGCGTCATAGGTGACAATACCCAACATAATGGAGTTTATGAGCCTGGGTATGGTGACATTGTAGTAATTGTTTCGGTACAGCGGGTTTTCCTGGTACGGGTCTGCTACAATCACGTGTTCTTTTTCCTCCTCGTTATCAAAGCCGGCCAACACTACAAAGTGCCCCAGTGGCTCCCCCCTTACATCATCATAAATGGCTTCACCTCGTTCATTGGTTCTTTCGCGGGCACAGTTATAGAGATAGGTGGCGCTTAAGCCCGTAAGCAAAGGCACTCCCCTAGAAAAATAACTATCTAGAAGTTTAACCGTCAAATCCCGGTGGCAGATTTCCCCTCCCAGGCTCAGGAACTCAATGTAGGCCTGCGTGGCCACGTGCAGCTTGGCATCTGATTTATAGATTAACTGCTCTTTGAGGTTGGCAATAAGCGCCTCATTGCTGAGTTTAAACCAGGTGGGGTCAAAAACATACAGGTTGTAGGTATAAATACGGGCCCGGTACCCTCTCTTCAAGGCATGGCAGCCCAAGAGAACTGCCAGGGTCCCGCCTTCCTCCAGAAAGGAAACCTCAGAGATCACCTGCTCCAGCGGCACCACATCATTGAAATACTGATACACCGCATGCAGACTGGTAGGCCCGCAGGTAGAGTCATCTGGTTGGGTGAGAATCTTAAGAGAACTTAATAGCGTTACTGGAAGCACTTTTTATACGTCTTTTTGAGTCTCTTATACGTGATTTAACCGTTGGGTTATAACCGTATAGGCCCTGCAGCCAAAAACATTCTTCTGGAGGTTCTGATTGGGATAATATAAAGTCGTAATTTGCCTTAAAGCCAGTGAGTTAGTGCAGGTATATTCTTTTTCATGAAAGTGAGCTGAAATATGGATACAATCTCCTAGATTGGTACCATTAGAATTACCCTTTTACATAACCACTTTCTTACTTAATCTTACCCCCCTTGAAAAGAGAGAGCCCCTACCGCGCCATCATAATTGATGATGATGAATTAAGCCGGATGATCCTGGAACGGCATATTTCTGCAACCCCCTCCCTTAAGTTAGTGCAATCCTTTGGGTCCAGCCTGGAAGGCCTGGCCTGGCTATTGAAAAACGATGGCGTAGACCTGCTTTTCCTGGATGTGGAAATGCCGGAGTTAACCGGCCTTGAATTGTTACGGACCTTACCCCATAAGCCGCAGACTATTCTCATTACCTCGCACAAAGATTTTGCCCTGCAAGCGTTTGAGTTACAGGTAGCCGATTACCTGCTCAAGCCCGCCGACTTTGCCCGATTCACCCAAGCTGTTTTAAATGCCATTGGCAAAATGGAAAAGTCAGCCGTGGCCTCTTCACCTGTCTCTGCCCAGGCCGACGCCCTCTTCGTGAAGGTGGATAATAAAATCATCAAGTTAGACTTGCAGCAGGTTGGATACATTGAAGCCCGTGGAGACTATGTAGTCATTAACATGGAGGGCAAAAAGCACATTGTGTACACCACCATGAACGCCATTGACCATAAACTCCCTGAAGACCAGTTCATGCGGATTCATAGGTCCTTTATCATCAATTTAAAGATGATTGAATTGATAGAGGATGACTCGGTTTTCATGCTGGAGAAATATATTCCCATTGGTGGTTCCTATCAGTCTAAATTCTACAGCCGAATCAAT
This sequence comes from Rufibacter soli, assembly GCF_054781795.1. NCBI lineage: Bacteria > Pseudomonadati > Bacteroidota > Cytophagia > Cytophagales > Hymenobacteraceae > Rufibacter > Rufibacter soli. The sequence continues at coordinate 1,847,271 of NZ_BAAGTS010000002.1, forward strand.
AAGCTGTAAACTACCCTTCGAAAGCTTATTTAATTCCCGTTTCGGGCCCGTTTTTCAAAAAACGGGCCCGAAACGGGAATTTTATTTGGAGCCTATTTCTGCAACTTGTAAATTGAACAAACGTTCACTCATTATGTCAAAGCGCGTAATTCAGCGGGAAACCAGCGTACAAACCATTCTTGAGGCTGCTTTGGAATTGTTTGCTGAGCAAGGGTATGATAAAACCTCTATAAGGCAGATTGCCCTAAAAGCCAATATTTCATTGGGCTTGCTATACAACTACTTTAAAAGCAAAGAAGACCTTCTCAAAGAAATTCTGGTAAAAGGCCGTCAGGATATACTGGCCTCTTTTGAAAGACCTGATGGCCTCAGCCCTATCCAGTTTTTGGAGCACCACATCAGGACCACTTTTGCTTTGCTGGAAAAGAATAAGAATTTCTGGCGCTTGTATCACAGCCTGCGTCTGCAGTCTGCAGTTTTGAAGACCCTTGAAAAGGAAGTAAGCGCTGAAAACCAGGTCATTCTTCAAAAGCTGACTCAAAATTTAGCGGCGGCAGGTTCTACCTCTCCTTCAGCGGAGGCGGTGCTCATGTTTGCCACCATTGACGGTATAGCCCAGCACTACCTCATTTTGCCAAACTTCCCCTTGCAGGATGTCATGATCCGATATCTGGTTCAGCTCAAAAATCATTTGGCCACGTAACTGTAAAGTGATATGGAATCTCACACCTGGCTTGATAAGAACCTTTTTCCCTTCAAGGAGAATTACCTGCAGGTAGAAGGCGGGCGCATCCATTACCTTGACGAAGGCCACGGTCCGACCCTTCTTTTTGTACACGGCACTCCTGCCTGGTCTTTCCTGTGGCGAAACCAGATAAAGGAACTATCTAAACTATACCGATGCATAGCTATTTACCATCTCGGATTTGGGTTATCTGATAAACTTCCCCATTATCCTTACTCCTTAGAGGCCCACAGCCAAAACCTGGGAAAGCTGGTGGAATATTTGGGGCTAAAGGATATTACCTTACTAGTCCATGATTTTGGAGGACCCATTGGCATGGACTGGGCCACCAAAGCACCTGAAAAAGTGGCCCGGTTGGTCGTCCTTAATTCCTGGATGTGGCCCTTAACGGAGGTAAAACCCATGATGCAGGCCAGTAAGATTTTTAGTAGCTGGTTAGGCAGAATGCTGTACATCAAATTCAATCTTTCGCCCAGATTTTTGCTCCCGCAGGCTTTTTACAGGAAAGAAAAATTAAGCAAACAGATCCATGCCCACTATCTTGGACCTTTTCAAAAAGAAGAACAGCGTTGGGGATTGTGGTACTTCGCGAAGGCGTTGGAGGGAGAAACGGCTTTCTTTCAGGAGTTGTACAACAGGCGTAAAGCTCTGGAAGGAAAACCATCTTTACTTATCTGGGGCACAGAAGATAAATTGATCCCAGTCAGTTTCCTGGACAAATGGCAGACTCTATGGCCGCACGCAAAAGTGGTAAAACTGGAAACTGGTCATTTTATGCAAGAGGAAGAACCTTTAGCGGTTACTTCTGCTCTGGAGGAATTTCTAAGAAACACTTAAAAAGAAAGACCAGCCAATATTTCATAGCTGGTCTCTTCGTTATTCATATAAAGAATTATCTAGTCTCTTGGTTTGTGCCGGCTCTCTAAAACCTGCACAACCTCGGCTAAAGACAGGCCAGACCCTTCCAGCAAAATCAGTAAATGGAAAAGTAAATCGGCGGCCTCGCCTTTCATAGTCTCGGTTTTTCCGGCTACGGCATCAATAACAACTTCCACTGCCTCCTCCCCTACTTTCTGCGCCATCTTGTGGAGGCCTTTGTCAAAGAGGAAATTGGTGTAAGACCCTTCCTTTGGGTTTTTGATGCGGTCCTTTATAGTCTGCTCCAGTTTGGCAATAAACTGAAGGGCCTGTTCGGTGGGTGTAAAGTTTAGGAAGCTTCTAAGGTTGTAAGAAGCTGCGTCCTCTTCTTTGTCAAAACAGGTTTCGGTGTTCCGGTGGCAGGCTGGGCCGGTTGGGTTTACCAAAATCAGAAGGGTGTCCTGGTCGCAATCCAGTTCTACCTGTACCACGTGCAGGGTGTTCCCAGAGGTTTCACCTTTGGTCCAGAGTCTATTTTTAGAGCGGGAATAAAAAGTAACCAGCCCGGTCTCCTGGGTTGTCTGGAAGGCCTCCTGGTTCATATACCCCAGCATGAGCACTTTACCAGTGGCAGCATCCTGAATGATAGCGGGTACCAGCCCGTCTCCTTTTTTGAAATCTATGGTCATAATTGATGGGTGGTAGAAACTGGGTCTAGCATCGGGCCTTTTGGCATTAGAAGAAAAAGGAGGCTTATTCTAGAGGTCCAGCAACTAGGGTCTAATATCTAACGTCAATGTTATGATTGGCTAAAAACTGTTTCAGATCTGGAATGGCTACTTCCTGAAAGTGAAAAATACTGGCTGCCAAAGCGGCATCAGCACCAGCCTCAAACACATCCAGAAAATGCTCCTGGTTTCCAGCGCCGCCCGATGCAATGACCGGTACAATTACCTGTTTGGAAATTTCACCGGTTATATCAAGGGCGAAACCATTTTTGGTGCCGTCATTGCTCATGGAAGTCAGCAGAATTTCTCCTGCCCCGCGGTTTACCACTTCTTTGGCCCAATCTAAAGCCCATAAGCCCGTGTCAACGGTACCAGCCTTGCTGAAGACATTCCATCCTTCCGGAGTTTTTTTGGTGTCAATGGCTACGGTAACGCATTGGCTCCCAAATCTATTGGCCAACTGAGTAATAAGGTCAGGATTTTGAATGGCCGAAGAGTTCACTGATACTTTGTCTGCGCCATTTTGTAACAGAAGCTCCACATCTTCCACCGCACTAATGCCTCCGCCAACGGTGAAAGGAATGTCAATGTGCCGGGCTACTTCCCGTACCAGCTCACGTAAAGTTTTCCGCTTTTCATTGGTGGCGGTAATATCCAGGAAAACCAATTCATCGGCGCCCTGTTTGGCGTAAAGCGCGGCCAGTTCCACCGGGTCTCCGGCATCCCTGATATCCTCAAACCGGACGCCTTTTACAGTACGGCCGTTTTTGATATCAAGGCAGGGAATAATTCTTTTTGTAAGCATAGGATGATTCTTGCCTTACCTTCATTTTAATAGATGGTATTGGCCTTTGTAAATTATAGTAACTGCCAGAGCAAGGACTTTAAGGAGATCTTCCAAATTAGGCTTGAAATCTTTGCCCAGGTAAAAGGCGTTTTGAGCCTGTTTTTCTAAAAACTTGCCCAAAACAGGTTTACTTAGTTAAAGGGAAGCCTAAGTAAAACTACCGCCTTGTTTCGGCTCTAAACCTAGACCACTTCTTTGGCCAGGTCTTCCAGAGAGATTGTTCCTTCATAAATGGCTTTCCCAATGATAGCCCCATGCAAACCGGCTTCACGGAGCTGCCGGACTTCTTCAATGGTGGTGACGCCGCCGCTGGCAATAAATTGCATTTCCGGGAAGGTGGCAATTAATTTTTGGTAGATGTCAATGGAAGAACCCTGGAGCTTTCCGTCTTTGCTTACATCTGTGCAGATAAAGGTTTGGGCACCTTTTTCAGCAAAGGAGGAAATAAATGATTCAAGGGTTAACTCACTTTTATCGGCCCAAGCATTGATGGCAATGAAGTTATCCTTAAAATCTGCCCCTACAATAATGCGGTCTGCCCCGTATTCCTTTAACCATTTTTGCACCGCTTTGGGCTCCCGTACGGCAATGCTTCCAGCGGTTACTTGCTGCGCACCGGCATCAAAGGCTAATTGAATGGCTTCCGCGCTTTGCAACCCACCACCGTAATCAATGACTAAGTTGGTTTCGCGGGCGATGCGCGCCAGCACGGGTAGGTTCACTGGTTGCTTGGCTCTAGCACCATCCAAATCTACCAAGTGCAACCGCCTTAAGCCCAAGGCCTCAAACTGCTTGGCCACTTCTACGGGGTCTGCGTGATAGGTGTTTTGTTGGGAAAAATCGCCTTCGGTCAGCCGAACGCATTTGCCGTCAATCAGGTCTATGGCCGGAATGATTTCCATATCTAAAGCTGTAAAAAGTTCTGGAGAATCTGCGCGCCCGCCGGGCCGCTTTTCTCGGTGTGAAACTGTACTGCGTAAAAGTTTTGGTACTGCAGCGCGGCACTAAACGGTTCTGGGTAAGAGCTTTGAGCTATAGTATATTCCGTGACCGGCGCATAGTAACTATGCACAAAGTACGCATATTCCTTTTCTTTGATACCTGAAAATAACGGCCCTTTTAAATCATGCAAATTGTTCCAGCCCATGTGCGGCACTTTTAAAGCAACCTCAAACCGTTTCACCTGCACGGGAATGATTCCCAACATAGGCGTATCACCTTCCTCTGAATGCTGGCACAGCAGCTGCATGCCCAGGCAAACGCCTAGAAAGGGTTGGGTAAGCGTGGGCAACAGTTGGTCCAGGTTCTTTTCCTTTAAGGCCCGCATGGCCGAAGAGGCCTCGCCCACGCCCGGGAATATCACTTTGTCGGCTGACTGAATCTCTTCAGCATTGGACGTGACGGTGGCCTGTACTCCCAGCCGTTCCAGCGCGAAAAGTACGCTCTGCACATTACCGGCCTTATAATCTACAATGACAGTTTTCATTACAGGATACCTTTCGTGCTAGGGATTTCCATTTTGTTTACATCGCGCACCAGCGCCATTTTCATGGCTTTGGCTACGGCCTTAAAGATAGCTTCTATTTTGTGGTGCTCGTTATCCCCTTCGGCCTTAATGTTGAGGTTAGATTTGGAGGTATCTGAGAAGGATTTAAAGAAGTGCATGAACATCTCAGTAGGCATGTCGCCTACTTTCTCCCGGGTAAACTTAGCGTCCCACACCAACCATGGCCGACCAGAAAAGTCAATGGCTGCATGTACAAGGGCATCATCCATGGGCAGTAAAAAGCCATAACGGTTAATGCCACGTTTATCTCCAATGGCCTGCGCAAAAGCCTCGCCCAAGGCCAGGGCCGTGTCTTCAATGGTGTGGTGTTCATCAATGTGCAGGTCTCCTTGCACGTGAATGCGCATGTCAACCCCTGAATGGCGGGCCAGTTGGTCCAGCATGTGGTCAAAAAAGCCCAGGCCGGTCTGCATGTCAGATTTTCCTTCACCGTCCAGGTTGATCTCCACGGTGATTTGGGTCTCATTGGTGTTCCGCTGGATAGTGGCTTTGCGGGCAGGCAACTTCAGGAAAGAATAAATCGCGTCCCAATCGGTGCTGGTGAAGGTGGCCTCCTCATGGGCTTGTTCCTGGAGAAAAATACTTTTAGCGCCCAAGTTTTTCGCCAGTTGAATATCGGTTTGGCGGTCACCAATGACATAGGAGTTAGCCAGGTCATATTCCCCGGAAAGGTATTTCCCTAGCATACCCAGGCGCGGTTTGCGGTTGGGGCTGTTCTCATGCTCAAATGAAGGGTCAATGAACACCTCAGAAAAATTAATACCTTCCCCTTCCAGAATTTCCAGCATTTTATTCTGGTAGGGCCAGAAGGTGTCTGCGGGATAAGAATCGGTGCCCAGGCCATCTTGGTTGGTGACCATTACAAATTCATAGTCCAGCTCTGCGTAAATTTTGTAGAGGTTACGGATGACCTTTGGGTAAAACGTGAATTTTTCAAAGGAGTCTACCTGGAAATCGGTGGGGGGTTCTATTAATATAGTGCCGTCGCGGTCAATGAATAAGACTTTTTTCATTTGCTAGAAGTAGGTGGCCTGTAATAAGGCTTCAATTTTTTAATTTCTTCTTTGGGTTACGTTAACCTATTGAGGTTCTCTGTTTTGGGCCTGTTTTTGGAAAACCAGGCTTAAAACGCATAGCCTATCCTTTGTTGCTCAGTGAAGGTTTGCAGGGCAGCCAATAAATGATCATTTTCTGCGGGTGTGCCTATGGTGATCCGAAGGCAATTGGCGCAGCCTGGCTGCGTAGACCGATTTCGTACCACCACCCCGCGGCTTAACAGGTAAGCATATAATTCATTGGCGTTGGCTACCTGCACCAGTACGAAGTTAGCGTCTGAGGGGTAGGTTTTTTCAATGAGGGGCATTTGATCAAATGCCTCCATAATCCGCTTCCGCTCACTAATGATGACCTGCAGCATGTCTTGCAGTTGCGCGGTCTTGTCTAAAGCAGCGCTGACCAGTTCCTGGGTGACGGCATTGATATTATAAGGCGGTTTGATTTTATTGAGATATGCAATAATCTCTGGCGAAGCGAAGGCCATGCCTAGGCGTAGACCTGCCATTCCCCAGGCTTTGGAAAGGGTCTGCAGCACCACCAGATTCGGAAATTCTGCCAGCCGCGTGCTCCAGCTAGGGGCATCTGTAAAGTCGATGTAGGCTTCATCTACCACCACCAAGCCATTAAATAACTTGATCAGGCGCTCCACCGTTTCGGGGTTTAAGAGATTACCAGTGGGGTTATTGGGCGAACATAGGAAAAGGATTTTAGTGCGATCATTCTGTTTTGAGGCTATTTTTTCAAAAACAGGCTCAAAACGCTCGTCTAAGGCTACCCGCTGAATTCCCACATGGTGAATATTAGCGCTTACCTCATACATGCCATACGTAGGCGGCAGCAAAATCACCTCGTCTTTGCCGGGCTCGCAAACCAAACGCACCAACAGGTCAATGGCCTCATCTGAGCCGTTGCCTATAAAGATTTGCTCTGGCCTTACGCCCTTCAGCAGCGACAGCTTTTCTTTTATGGCTTTCTGATAAGGATCTGGATAGCGGTTATAGTCAACGCCACCGGCCAGGCTGCCCAGGTTATTCTCATTGGCGTCTAAATACACGCTGGCCTCTCCTTCAAACTCGTCTCTCGCCGATGAATACGGCTTGAGTGACAGCAGGTGTGGGCGGATGAAATTATCTATGGAAAACATAGGTCTTGATTTGAAGATTTGAAAATGGGGAGATTTGGAAATTGTTTTCTAGTCTTCCCTTCTCTAATCCATTTAATACATGTCACTGATTGAAATTTTTTGAAGTGAAAATTTCATTTTCAAATTTCCACCTCTTCACATTTTCAAATTTTGGCTAATCTCACCGTCACCGCATACTTGTGAGCGTGCAATCCTTCGGCTTCGGCCATGGTTTCTACGGCGGGTCCAATAAGAGCCAGGCCTTCGCGGGTCAACTGCTGGAAAGTGATCTTTTTTACAAAGCTGTCCAGGGAGACACCGCTGTAATTGCGGGCATAGCCATTGGTAGGTAAGGTGTGGTTAGTGCCTGAGGCATAGTCTCCCACTGATTCTGGACTGAAGTGACCCATGAACACAGACCCCGCTTGGGTTACGTTTTCGGCAAGGGTTTCTGGCTGCGCCACCGAAAGGATTAAGTGTTCTGGCGCATACTGGTTAGAGAATGCCAGGGCCTCTTCTAAGGAGGATAACACCACGCCCACGCTATTGTTTAAAGCCTGTTGCGCTACGGCTTGCCGGGGTAACTGGGCTACTTGGCGGGCTACGGCAGCCTGTACATTGGCAAGTTGTATTTCAGAATCCGTGACAAAAACCACCTGTGAATCTGGACCGTGTTCTGCCTGAGAAAGTAAATCAGCGGCTACAAAATCAGGATCAGCAGTTTCATCAGCGATCACCAATACCTCTGATGGGCCAGCCGGCATGTCTATGGCTACGCCTAGTTGAGTCACCATTTGCTTGGCTGCTGTCACGTATTGGTTTCCCGGCCCGAAGATCTTGTCAACGGCTGGAACGGTTTCAGTGCCAAACGCCAGGGCCGCAATGGCTTGGGCGCCACCTGCCTTTAAAATGCGTGAAATCCCCAACACGTGGGCGGTATACAAAATGGAGGGGTGCACCGAGCCGTCTGCTCCCGGAGGCGTAGCCAGCACAATTTCCTGACAGCCTGCAATTTGCGCCGGAATACCCAGCATCAATAAAGTAGAAAACAAAGGAGCGCTTCCGCCGGGTATATAAAGGCCCACCTTCTGGATGGCCACCGATTTACGCCAACAGGTTACGCCGGCAATAGTTTCTATCTGCTTTACCGGCTCGCGCTGCGCTTCATGGAATGCTTTTATGTTGTTGTAAGCTAGGGCAATGGCGGCCTTTAATTCTTCAGAGACTTGAGGCAGCGCATTGGCTACTTCCGCTTCGGTCACCCACACGTCCTGGAGGTTGGCTTTGTCAAATTTGGCAGCCAATTCCAGCAGCGCCGCGTCGCCGCGAAGGCGCACCTGGTCAAAGGTTTGCTGTACCCCTTCGCGCAATTGGCTGAGTTCCTGTACGGGCCGTTTGCTCAGGGCTGCCCACTCGCTGGGCTCAGGATATAGAAACGTCTTCATGCTAGCCAATCATTTTTTCAATAGGAACCACCAGAATACCCTCTGCGCCGGCTTCTTTCAGTTTCTGGATGATATCCCAGAAATCATCTTCGTTTACCACCGAGTGTAAAGAACTCCAGCCTTCGGTAGCCAAGGGAATAATGGTGGGCGATTTGATGCCCGGCAATAAAGGTTTTATTTGCGGAATAGCCGAGTTAGGTGCGTTGAGGACCACGTATTTTGATTTCTGGGCCTTCTGTACGGCTTCCATTCGGAATAGCAGTTGCTGTAGAATCCGGTTTTTCTCCTGGTCCAGGTTCTGGTTGGCAATTAAAACCGCCTCAGATTTGAACACCGTCTCTACTTCCCGCAGGCCGTTACTAATCAAAGTAGACCCGGAAGAGACAATATCACACACGGCATGGGCCAGGCCTATGCTAGGCGCAATCTCCACCGATCCGCTAATGGTATGAATATCGGCTTTTACTCCTTTAGAGGTGAGGTATTCCTGGAGCAGGTTAGGATACGAAGTGGCAATGCTTTTTCCTTCCAGGGTGGTCACGTCCTGGTAATCATCTCCTTTGGCCACGGCCAGAGAAAGGCGGCATTTACTGAACCCCAGATTCTTGACGGACAGCTGTTGCAGGCCTTCCTCTACCAACACGTTCTGGCCCACAATTCCAATATCGGCTACGCCATCTGCCACGTACCCCGGAATGTCATCATCTCTCAGGAACAGGATTTCCAGCGGAAAATTGGTGGCTTCGGTTTTAAGCTTTGAGGTAGTGCTGATAAAAGATATGCCGCATTCCCTAATGAGTTTTAGGGAGTCATCTGACAAGCGACCGGATTTTTGGATGGCTAACCGGATCATAGAGAAAAAAAGTTGCTTTGGTAAGCGTGGGTAATGGAAACAAAGATAGTACCTGTACTGCTTATCTTCCTGACAAGCAACGGTAAATATGGGGCCCAGCCCCAATACGGGCGATATGATGTATTGATTCCTCCTAAGAGGAATGATGGAAATGATGGCAATGCACGCCCTTCACCGCAGAAGCGGCGTTAGAAAGGGAGATATAGATTAGGGCGTTGCTCATATTGTTGCGCCAAAGGTAAAAAGTATTTCCAATAAACCGCCATCTAAATCGTTTCAATTTCACTTGCGTAAAAGGGTTAATCACTATTACCTTTGCAAAGCAATACTAATTATCAAAATAAGCGTATTAAAGTAGTGTTAAAATTTTACGGCCCGAAAATTGACCTTCTGCCGGAAATGTTTTGTTGCTTTTAGAACGGCTATCCTAGCGTGTTGAACTATGAAATTACTCCTTCCTTTTCTTACTTGCTTTTTACTGCTCTGCCACTCTTCCTTTGCCCAAACCACCCTCAAATTACCGCAGGCTAGCCCTAGGGTAAATGTCACGTATACCATTGGGGTCACTGAAATTACCATTAACTACGGAGCGCCGGGGGTGAAAAACCGTACTATCTGGGGCAAATTGGTACCGTATGGCCAGGTGTGGCGCGCAGGTGCCAATGAAGCAACCAGTATCTCCTTCAGCACCGAAGTTAAAATAGCCCAGGAAACCATTCAGGCCGGTACCTATACCTTGTATATCCTGCCCCAGGATGAAGACAACTGGACCTTGATTCTTAATAAACAAAAAGGGCTTTGGGGCACCGAGGGTTATGATCCGGCCCAGGACCAAGTCAGGTTGCCCTTTACAACGGTTAAAGCGCCTTTTCATGAAACCCTCCAGTATACAGTCACTGACATCCAACCTAACAGCGGAATTTTAACCCTCAATTGGGCCGACAAAGAATTAGAAGTTCCTGTGAAGGTTGAAACGCATGACCAAACCATGCGCCTTATTAAAGAAGCCCTGGAGAAGTCTAAGAAAACAGATTGGTCTGTGTATGCGCAGGCTGTTAATTACCTGTTGCAGCAAGACCAAGACCATGAACTGGCCTTAAAGTGGGTGAACAAGTCTATTGACATAGAAGAAAATTTCTACAACACCTGGTTAAAGGCTAGGCTGCTAGCCCAGAACAACGAGTTTATGGAAGCCCTTGAACTCAACAAAAAGGCCCAGAAACTAGGTAAGAAAACCAAAGAAAGCTACCAAACCTATGCCGATGAAATAGAGGATGATGCGGTGCTATGGAAAGAAAAGAGATTCAATGTCAACTAACAGCTAATCTGGTTTGAGGGTGTTTTGCCCAAAACGTGCTTAAAACGGAATCACTGCTGTTTTAAGGCTATTTCCCTTAAAACGTGCTCAAAACAGAACTGCCTGCTTTTAAAGAAAGCAGGCAGTTCTGTTTTACAGGTATGCTGAAGTCGGTTAGAATTTGGCCATAAACCGCACGTTTATCAGGCGACCGGTGAGGTAATTGGGTACAGCGTAAGTAATGCCGTTGAAATCCTTGATGTAATTATAAGAGACCACATTATTGGCGGCAATCATATTCAATACTTCCAGGCTCAGCCAAAGGCTTTTGAGCCCAAAAGAATCCTCCTGCTCGGGCCTAAGGGTAATTAGTTTGGAAAACCCTATATCTACCCGTTTGTAGGCAGGGCCGTCAAAGGCACTCCGGAGGTTAATATCTCCGGGAGGGCCAAAAGGCAGGCCAGTTGAGAACACGCCGTTCAAATACATGCGCAAGGTGGGGTTATTGGGTAAATGGTCCTGAAAAAACACCCCAAAATTCAGGAATTGGTCAGAGGGGCGCCGGATGTAGCCTTTTTCTTCCTTGCGAAGTTCTTTTCCGGTTTCGGGGTCCCTGATGGTGGTAGAATCCCCTTTCAGGTTTTCCCTAGTGCTCAAAACCCCCAAACTAAACCACGACTCCTCCCCTTTTATAAACTCGCCGTTTACGCGCAGGTCAAGGCCCATGGCGTATGCTTTCCCTTCCACTTGAGGTAAGTACCTAATGCGCATGTTGTCCTGTTCATACGGAATGATGGAGGGCAGGTATTTGTAGTAGGCCTCGGCGGTGAATTTGAAAGGACGGCCCCACTTTTGAAACTGGTATTCTGACCCGGTGATGATGTGCCATGCCTGCTGGTTTTTGAGGTTTGGGTGCAAGGTGCCGTTCATATCCCGCAGTTCGCGGTAGAGCGGAGCCTGTACATATAGACCAGAGGCTGCTTTGAAAGACCAGGCAGGCCATTGAGGAAACCTAACCGCGTACTGCACCCGGGGGCTAATTGAAACCTGGCCATTCACTGACCAATAATGGAGGCGGGCGCCATAAGTAAGGGTTTGGAGGCTGTCTAATTGAAGCTGGTGCTGCGCAAAACCCTGGTATCGCCAAGACCCAAGGGTTTGTCGGCTTTGTAATGTCTGGAAATTATAGACGTAATCAGAGGAATCCTGGAAGGAATACTCCTGCAATTGATCCTGGAAGTTTTCATGGCCAACCTTTAGGCCAGCGCTTACTTCACTTCTTCGGGAGGCTGCCCAGGTGGTCCTTAGTTCTAAAGCCTGAAGGGAAGCCCTAAGGCGGTTGCGGGAAAATTCATACCGCGTGCCTAGCCCGCGCTCTCCTGCGCACCTGTTGAAAGGGGAAACGCCCGGGGTGGGTTCAGCGTCACAAAACCGGTACCCAGCCTCCAGGTCCCTGTACTCCCGCTCCTGGCTGTATAAACCGGAATATATTAACTCGGCCTTAAGATCAGGCCTAATTTCCTGCTGAAGCCTGATTCCCCCTTGATAGGTGGTGTAGCGCATTTTTTCCTGACCATCATACCCTACCAACAACCTCAGCATTTGAAATTGATTCCCAAAACTGGTTTCACGGGTTTCTGGCCTTACCTGGTAATTATTATAAGCCACATTCCCTAAAAAACTGAGTTGGGTTTTGGGCTCAAGACCTTGAGCCCGGTGGGCTGCAGAGGAAAGGTCATAAGTAAGAAAGGTTTGTACGTCTGAAAACTTGGGCTTGTAATTCCCCTCTACCTGAAGGCTGTTGAGCACGTAGGTTGCGTTTTTATGCCTTGCTCCCAACAAGTACGTCATCCGGCCCTTGGCCGCAACGCCCTGGGTGTGCAGGGAGCCGCCGGTCAGGCTACCAGATACCGTGCTTTCAAAATTGGTTGGTGTCTTATATTGGATGTCCAATACAGAGGAAAGCTTGTCGCCATATTTGGGTTGCCAGCCTCCAGAGGAAAAGGTAATATCCTGGACTAAGTCTGGGTTCACAAAGCTGAGACCTTCCTGCTGTCCGCTCATATTCAAAAATGGACGGTACACCTCCATGCCGTTTACGTACACGAGGTTTTCATCAAAATTTCCGCCCCTTACTGAGTAGCTGGAAGAGAGTTCATTATTGCTGGTCACACCAGGCAGGGTAAGCAGCACTTTGTTGAATTCCTGAAAGGGCGAGGGTAACCGCAGGGTTAAGCGTGGATCAAGTTTGGTGATGCTCACCTGATCTCGGGTATCTCCAAGGCTTTTTCCCGTGATTCTTACCTCGTTGATTTTGGTTTCCTCTTCCTGCAATTCAACCGTAAGAAACCGCGTTTCTTGGGGCAGCAAAACAATTTCCTTGGTATAGGCCTTATACCCAATATAGGTAATGACCAGGGTGAGTTTAGTGTTAGGCTCCAGCTTTAAACTGAATTTCCCCTGGACATCAGTTGTAGTAGCCAAATCCTGGCCTTTTACGGCCACTGATGCACCCACTAGGGCTCTTTGCTTTGCGTCTTGCACTTCACCCTGTACATACGCCAGCTGGGCCCAGGACGGCAGACTACTTAAAAGGAAAAGAACTACCCACCAACCCTTGCGGAGACCCATGAACGATTATTTTTGAATTTGCTTCAGATCAAGGATGGTTTGAACCGGATTTTCTGAGTTGAAAATAAAGGAACCAGCTACCAACACATCTGCCCCGGCAGCTAATAAAAGCGGTGCATTTTCCTGGTTAACCCCACCGTCTATCTCTATCAAACAGGCTGAACGGTTTTGGGTGATCAAGGTTTTTAAGTCCTTAATTTTCTTATACGTATGCTGGATGAATTTCTGCCCACCAAATCCTGGGTTCACAGACATAAGGCAAACCACGTCAATGTCCTTGATGATCTCTGATAGGCTGGAAATAGGAGTATGTGGATTTAAGGCTACCCCAGCTTTGGCACCGGAAGTTTTGATTTGTTGCAACGTACGGTGCAAGTGTGGACACGCCTCATAATGGACCGTAATGTTATCAGCCCCTACTTGTCTGAACTGTTCAATGTAGAGTTCGGGCTGTTCTATCATCAGGTGCACATCCATAGTCTTCTTGGCAATTTTCTGGATGGCTTGGATCACCGGAAAACCGAAGGAGATATTGGGTACAAACCGGCCATCCATCACGTCAATATGGATCCAGTCTGCAGCGCTTTGATTTAACATTTCTACATCTGCGCCTAAGTTGGCAAAGTTGGCGGCTAAAACAGAAGGGGCAATAAGGTGAGACATGAGGGCAAGGTTTAAGATAAATACAAAGCAACGGTTTCTTGGTAGGAAAACCAAGGAATACAGGTAATGCCCTATATCTGCCATGCTTATTAACTGGCAAATCCTCCTATAGGCGTTTTAAGGAATTGACATAAAAAAAAGGTATTACCCTGATAAACAGAATAATACCCTTTAAAATTTTGAGCCTTTACTTATATTTTGCCAGTGGAGTCTAATTCTTCTGCGCGTTCAGTGCCAGAAACTATATAACCCTCGCCAATCTCACAGGTACTGCCTGCTCCGCCGCTACAATAAGTAAAAACCTTAGAGCTTCTAAAAACCGGTCCTGTTTCTAAAGCAAGTTGTTCATATTGCTTATCTAAGGCCAGCAAGGTTTCTGAGTCTGTTTTAATTACCTTAACGGTGTTAGGATAGCTTTTACCATTTCTTTCAAAGGTAGCGCCTACCTCCTGGTATTTGAACCTGCTTTGGTTTTGGGATTCTTCATCAAAGGCATAGTCCTTATTATAGGCATTGGGGTTCCATTCCTTACCTTCAGCTACCGGGAAGACCATGAACACAGTAGTTCGGTTGTTTTCCTGGACCTGAACATCCTTTACTGTTTTGGAAATAGTTTTTGAACCTATCACCACCCAAGAATTACTGGCTGTCAATCTTTTGCTTATTTCCAGGGTATGCCATTCTTTCCCGGTTTGGTCTTTGTAAATCCCTTTCACCAGTTCTCGGGTCTGAAAATTAACCTTAGTTGGCACATTGTTTTTATAAGTGGTTTCTGTGACGTTGTAAACCCAGAAACTACCCACTTCCAAGGGATAATATGCCTGGCCCATTTTTACAGGATCAAGCACTACCTCTTCATCCCCGCAGGAAGAAAACATACTAGCCAACAAGGCTACCACAAGCAAAAGTCTTTTCATAGAGGTATTTAAATAGACTATTCGTCTAACATAAAGCTTGTTTCAATCCAACCGCCGCCTATCACGTCATCGCCTTCATAGAACACGGCTGCCTGGCCCGGGGCAATGGCGTTCACGCCCGCATGGAATTTCACCAGCATTTTGTCTCCTACCTGCTCAATGGTAGCGGCCGTGCCGGCGTCATTATATCGGACTTTGGTCACGGTTTCTGTGGGAAGGCCCAATAGGTTTTCATATTTGCCCAGGCTAAGCTTGCCCACGTTCATGCCGTTTTTGGCCAGCTGCTCGTAATTGCCCAGCACTACCCTATTCGTATCTTTCTCTATTCGGGTTACAAAAGCGGGATAACCCAGCGCCACACCCAAGCCTTTGCGTTGGCCAATGGTATAAAATGGGTAGCCTTCATGCTTGCCCACTACAGTACCATCTTCCAACACAAACTCGCCTCCGGCTACTTCGGCCTGTAAGGTAGGTACGCGGCGCTTCAGGAAACTGCGGTAATCATTGTCTGGAATGAAACAGATCTCATAAGACTCGGCCTTCTTCACCAGCGCGTCAAATCCGCGGTCCATGGCCATCTGCCTGATCTCTGTTTTATGCAGCTGTCCCAACGGGAAAATGGTGCGGCTCAGGCTTTCCTGCGAGATTCCCCAAAGGGCGTAGGATTGGTCTTTATTGTGGTCTTTGCCTTTGGAGATCACATACCGGCCGTTTTCCTGCCGGATGTTGGCGTAATGCCCCGTGGCTATGAAATCACAGCCCAGTTTGTCTGCCCGGCGTAGCAAGGCATCCCATTTTATGTGCGTATTGCACAATACACAAGGGTTAGGCGTGCGGCCGGCAATGTACTCATCCGTGAAATGGTTGATCACGTAATCGCCAAATTCTTCCCGAATGTCAATGATGTAGTGCGGGAACCCAAGTTGCACAGCAATGTCGCGGGCGTCATTAATGGAGTCCAGGCTGCAGCAGCCGGTTTCCTTTTTACTTCCCCCGGCACTGGCATAATCCCAGGTCTTCATGGTCATACCTACTACTTCGTATCCCTGCTCGTGGAGCAATACTGCTGCCACCGAGGAATCAATGCCGCCACTCATGGCGACCAATACTCTTCCTTTTGAACTCATTTTTTTCTAAGATGAAACGGGATTCACAGTCCCGCCGAAAAACAATGTTGCAAATATAGTCAATTCAAGGACCATTCACGCCTGCAGCCTTTCTGGCCCTTCTGTCTTTGTTTTTCCAACCGTTTCCGTAAGGAAATAGTTTAATAAAAGAAGGTTAAGAAATTTTCAAAGAATTCTTTCTTTTTATGCTTGCTTTATAGGCAATAAACGGTTTACCCTGTACATTTGACCACTGAATCAGCCCTCTTCAGGTGGGCCGATTTTCCCAAAATAAGAAAACCATGGCACTAAATACAATTGTCCTAGTAAACCAAATTACCAACCTGAGTGATGCCCGTTATTGCGCAGGCATGGGCGTAGAAATGCTGGGTTTCTCCCTGCAGGCTGGCCAATCTCAGCATATTTCCCCTGCAGCCTTTAAAGAAATTTCTGGTTGGGTCTCAGGTGTGAAGTTGGTAGGAGAAGTAACTGATTTACCGGTAAATGAGCTGGAAGAGCTGTTACTGGATTATAAAGTGGATCTTCTTCAGTTAAATAGCCTGTACTATATTGAAGAACTGGATGATTTGCCGCTGCCCATAATTATGCGGGTAATGATTGACAAAGATTCTGTTGAAGAGAAAATTATCAGCACCCTGGAACTGTATCACCAGCACGTAGAATATTTTCTCATAGATTCTGAGGACTTCTCCTTAATTGATGAAACCAACCTGCGGTTCCTCCGCGATATCTCCAAGAAATACCCAATTCTGCTGGGCTTTGGATTAAACAAGGCAAATACCAAAGAAGCTTTAGACCGTATTCAGCCAGCTGGAATAGCCCTGAAAGGTGGCCAGGAAATTAGGCCGGGCTATAAGAACTTTGATGAACTGGAAGAAATCTTTGAGCAGCTGGAAGATTAGAATAAGGTGCTAATTGTTTAAGGTGCTGATGTGCTAATTAAGCGTAGAAGCTAACCTACTTTTTAGAGTTGCTCTATTCTTACCCAAATCATCGTTTAAAAGCGAAACCCGTTTTGAGCCTGTTTTTCAGAAAACAGGCTCAAAACGGGTTTCGCTTTTATAGGTATTGAAGTAAAGTGAGTGACTTTGGTTATCTGATTATTACAGGATTAACTAGCACATCAGCACCTGAAAAAAATAGCACCTTAACCCACAGTGAATTGTAAATATTTAATGGGCACCCCTAGTTCAAGGTATGTCTTTTCAAAAGTAGTGTAAATCCCCATGGTGTGGTCCTGTAATTCAGATTCGTATAAATCTTTTGTGTACAAGAGGTTATGGGCTTTTCTTTCTTCCAGAACTTCCAGAGAATAATCAAATAATAATTCACTGTCGGTTTTGAGGTGCACTTTACCACCGGGTTTTAAGATGCGCTGGTACATGTCCAGGAATCTTGGGGACATAAGCCGGCGTTTGATATCGCGCTTGCGGGGTTGGGGATCTGGAAAGGTGACCCATATCTCATCTACTTCCTGCTCTCCAAAATGCTGGTCCAGGTTTTCAATGAAGGTGCGCAAGAAGCCTACGTTATGTAGGGCATTCTCCAGGGCTAGGGTGCTACCCTTCCAGATGCGGTTGCCCTTGATATCAATGCCAATGAAGTTTTTATCAGGGAAGCGCTGGGCCATGCCAATGGTGTACTCGCCCTTTCCGCAGCCTACTTCCAGCACCAAAGGCTGGTTTTTATGAAAGAACTCCGTGTTCCAGGCGCCCTTTAACTTTTCGTATTGTTCTTTGCCGGGTTCTATTACGTTAGCCCGGTTCGCGTTGACCGCAAATTTCTCTAGTTTACCTCTGCCCATGAATTATAGTTCGGGAATTTCCGCTACCACAAAGGTACTGCCTCCAATGAATATTACCTCATCTTCCTGCGCATGGGCTTTAGCGGATAAAATGGCGTCTTCTACGGTGGGGTATGCCGCGCCCTTAAGCCCGGCGAACTGCGCCTCTTCCCACAGTGTCTGCACCGGTAAGGCCCTGGGTATTTGGGCTTCACAAAAATAATACCGGTAAGACACCGGTAAAAGCCGAAGGACGCTTCTGATGTCTTTGTCATTAACAGCACCAAACACCACATGCACCTGGGGCGCTTTTAAAGCCAACAATTGTTTCACCACCTCGGTGAGGCCGTCCTGGTTATGCCCCGTATCACAAATGGTCAGGGGTTTTTCTGCCAATACCTGCCATCTGCCTTTAAGGCCGGTAAGCTGTTGCACGTTGCGCAAACCTTCCCGTATGTGGTCTTCTTTAATGGAAAATCCTTGTTGGTTCAGTTGATCTACGGTGGCCAGAACACCCGGTAAATTGAAGCGCTGGTAATTGCCTAGTAAAGACAGTTCCAGGTTCTCTAAATAAAGGGCTCCGTTGCGGGATACCTCATAAATAGAGTGAAGCCCCTTTGTCTCCTTAAATTCCACTTGATACTCCTGATCTGCAAAGAGTAGCGGGCTTTCCGTTTCCTGTGCCTTTTTCTCAAAAGTGCCCGAAACTGCAGATTGGGTGGTGCTGATTATGGCGGGCACGCCTGGTTTGATAATCCCTGCCTTTTCCTTCGCGATCTCTGGAAGCGTATTACCCAAAAGGGATTGGTGGTCTAAACTGATATTGGTGATCAAAGACACCAGCGGGGTGATGATGTTCGTGGAATCTAAGCGGCCGCCCAGTCCTACTTCAATCACCGCAATGTCTACCGCCTCTTCTTTAAAATGCTCAAAGGCCAAAGCTACGGTCATCTCAAAAAAGGAAGGCTTGATTTTCTCAAAGAGCGCCTGGTGCTGCGTCGTGAATTCAGCCACCTTCTCTTTGGAGATCATCTGGCCGTTTACCCTAATGCGCTCCGTAAAGTCTTTCAGGTGCGGGGACGTGTATAGACCCGTTCTATATCCCGCTGACTGCAGAATAGCGGCCAACATGGAAGAGGAACTTCCTTTGCCATTGGTGCCCGCAATATGAACCGTTTTAAAGCTGTCTTGAGGGTTATTGACCGCTTTGGTAAGCTCAATAATATTGTCTAGGCTCTTCTTAAAAGCAGCGTTGCCGATGCGGTGAAACATCGGCAACTGCTGGTAAAGGTAGTCTAAGGCTTGTTCGTAGGTCACGAAATTCAGCGTTGGTTAATTAGATTTAATGATAAAGGTAATGGTTCCGGTTGCGCCTCCGCTGGCATTAGCCCCATTGATTCGGCTAAAAGTGGTACGTTGTACCTGGTTCTTATACCAGTTCTCTACCTGCGGACTCACGTTACTTTCAATTACCTTCAAACTGACAATATCCCCGTCGGCGTCAATCTTGATCTGGATTTTCACAATGCCGCTCTCATTGTCATACGGGTCAGGCCGGGGAGCGATGTCATAGCGCCAGCCGGGCATGTTCAAAGAGCCCCCGCCGCTGCCACCTTTTCCGTTGCTTTTACCGGGGTATAAGCCGGCTGGGTTGCCTTTGTCTCCTACGTTGTCTTCATCCCCGTTGTTATTTCCGGTTGGTGTGTTACTGGTACCTGCCGTGCCGTTTCCGCCGCCGTCTTTTGCTTTACCCGTCATCAGGGCCCGGTTGTCTACTTTTTTCACCACCTCTTTGGGGGCCTCTACCGGTTTGGGCTTTGGCTCCTCTTTAACCGTCACCGGAGACTCGGCGGTAGTGGTTACTACTTTTTCAGGTTTAGAGGCTTCTACCGGTTGAGGTTGGGGCTGTGGCGTAGGGGTAACTTTAGGAGCTACGGCCGCTGGCTTACTGTCTACTGGGTTTGGGGAGGGATTCGGCTGGGCTTTGCTATGCACATCACCACTTCCCGTTTCGGTAGTCCCGAAGGACATTTCAATTCCGCCCAATTGGTCCAGCGGAGGATCAGGCGACTGCCAGGCCAGGAAATAAAATAAGAAAAGCAACAACAGCAAGTGCGCCACAATGCTCACGCCCATGGCAATGCGTTTGTTCTTTTCTTCCTCTTCTTTGGATACGGCAATCATGTTACTTTATTCAGTTGCAATAGTGGCAATAGAGATCTTCGCCTTCAGGTCACTGGCAATCCCGCCTACCTTTACCAGGTATTCTACGGGAACGGTCTTGTCTACATTCAAGACAACAACCCCCTGACCTTCTTCGGTTCCGCCTAAGGCAGCAGCCAGGTCAGCGCTAAGGGTTTGCAGTGACGTTGGTTTATCATTTACGAAATACTGGAGGTCTGCGGTAATGGTAACGCTTACCTTTTGCATAGTGATACTGCCCTTACTACTGGATGGCAAGTTCACCGGCAAAGCGGTAGGGGTCACGAAATTGGAGGTAAGCATGAAGAAAATCAGCAAAAGGAAAATGATGTCCGTCATTGAGGACATGCTGAACTCCGCGCTGATCCGGTTTTTGGAACGTAAATTCATTAGGCTTGCGGCTCCTGTAATAAATCAATGAACTCAATGGAGCTGTACTCCATGTCATGCACAATGCTGTCAATTTTAGCTACCAGAAAGTTGTAGCCTACATAAGCCGGTAAGCCAATGATTAGACCAGCCGCAGTGGTTACCATCGCCTCATAAATACCGCCAGACAATAGCTTAGGACTAATAGAGCCTTCGGCCTGTGCAATAGCGATAAAGGCACCAATCATACCTGTTACGGTACCCAGGAAGCCCAGCATTGGGGCTGCGCCGGCTACGGTAGCCAAACCAGAAAGCCCCTTCTCTAAACGGGCAATTTCAATTTTACCTACGTTTTCAATGGAGGCCTCAATGTTCTTTAAAGGGTGCCCAATGCGGGAAATTCCTTTTTCCAGCATGCGGGAAATAGGCGAGTTAGTTTGGGCGCATAACATGCGGGCTCCCTGCACGTCTCCGGCAACCACCAGGCTTTTCAACCGGGCGTTAAATCCGGCAGGGTTTTGGGCTGCTTTTTTGATGGTGAGGTACCGTTCCACGAAAATATAAATGGCCATGATAGAAAGGGCCGCCAACGGGAACATAGCCCAACCGCCGGCCATGGTCAAATCTAATAAACTAACGGTTTCTGGGGCAGTCTGGGCGGTGGTGGCCGCGTTTGCTAAGGTGTCTACAGGAGCAGAAGTGGTAATCTGGAGCAGAAAAGCGTTCATGTTAATAATTATATACCCAAAGTTCATTGCTTATTTTAGAACGCAGGGCCGGTAGGGCTGCGTAGGCTTCGGCCTCTGAAGCGAAGTCTGCTACAGAAACCCGTTCCCGTTTGGTGTCATAGGCAGACACAATGATTTTCGCGTCGAACCCTTTTTTCTGAAGCCTTTTTTGATTGGAAACCGCATAACCATCTAAGGAGAATACGCCCATGATAACGTAGAAACGGCCCGTTTTATGTTTAATTGTAGAAGCAGCAGAGGTAGCGGCCTTTGCCTTCTCTGGCGCAGCTTCTTTCTTAACCTCTGTTTTGACGGCGGGCACCGTAACTTCTTTCTCTTTTTTGGCTGGTGATGCCACTGGGGCTACTTCTTCCACTATTGGCGTTTCTGCTAAGGCCACTGGGGCTTCCGCTGTTTTAAGCCCGTTTTCAGGAAACTGGGCCAAAAGTGAATCATCGGCCGCCAACTCGTTTTCAACGGTGGTTTCTTGCGGAAGCGCAGATTTAAATTGTTCCGTTAATTGGGCTTGCTCAAATGGGTCTGTCTCAACTTCTTGCGCTGGCGTAGTTGCAGGAGCGCTGGTAGAAGAAGTGATGAGTGAAAAAGGATTCAAAGAACTTAAGGCTACGTCGCTCTGAAGGGAAAGCAGATATATACCGGTGATGGCTACGCCGCCCAGTACCAGGGTGGCTCCCATGCGGTAAAGTTTTCTGAACCGACTGCTTTTTTTGTTTCCCTCCTGGGAGGCGGTCTGGTCTTTGAAGTTTCCTCTTAACACCAGTGACTCTTTGCCAGGGATAGGCTTAGAAACCAACTCAGGCAAACCAAAGGAATGCTCCAGGAAGTTTTCCTGGTCCAGGCTTTCAAACACCAATTTGCGCTCAGCATTGTACCTGAAAACGCCCACGTCCTTCAGTTCAAATCTGTGTTGAGTTAACAGTTGCTCTTTAAGCTCTTGGACAAAGGCAGCCACGGTTTGTTGGGCTTTGGGCAAGGGCCACTGCTGCTTGTGAGCTAACGTAGAGATCAACAACCCATCATTCACCTTTAACTGCTCATTAAAGGCCACCCGCTTATAAGGGGGTGAAAACGTATGTTTCACCTGATGGATCTTTGCAGGCGCGTAATGCGTGATCAATCCCCCAAAATCAGGAATGATCACGCAGTCATAGGCGTACAATAAAGATTTTATGTGGCTCTGAACCATATGCTTTTTAGAAAGAATAAGTAACCCCACCAATAAAGGAAATCCCTTGGGTAGGATAATTCACAAAACGCTGGTACTTAGTGCCCAGCAGGTTATTGCCCATTAAGAAAGCCGAGAACCTGGGTGAAAAGCGGTAATCTGCCTTTAGGTTCAGGTCTACAATGGTGTCTGTCTCTTGCAAGACCTTGGTGCCGTCCAGGCGGGTAATCTCCCCAAACGAACTGCTAATATAGTAAAGTTCAGTGTTGAAGAGAACCTTGTCCCAAAGATTATATGACCCGAAGGCCGTCACAATTACCTCTGGGCGGTGGAACGCTTTGGTTAAAGAGGTGACGTTATAGCTGTTATTCTCGGCCTTTATCCCTATTCTAAGGTCTTCAGACTGGTTAAAGGTCAATTGCCCAAACAGTTGGAACACCTTGGTTACCCCATCATCATACAAAATGTCAAACTTAGAAGAATCTGCTACGGCATTGTTATAGAAATACAGGTTACGGTAACGCTGCAGGGCCGCCCGGCCGGTAAAGCTCAGGTATTTACTTATGCTTCCGTTCACCCCTCCATAAATCTCCAGGCCTTTGTTTACGTCTGCC
Source organism: Rufibacter soli (assembly GCF_054781795.1). Taxonomy (NCBI): domain Bacteria; kingdom Pseudomonadati; phylum Bacteroidota; class Cytophagia; order Cytophagales; family Hymenobacteraceae; genus Rufibacter; species Rufibacter soli. Next base: position 1,870,010 of record NZ_BAAGTS010000002.1, read on the forward strand.
ACATATTGGTTCTGGTTCAGCCATGGGTTATCTTTGCTGAGGCCATACAATGTGGTACGCTGCAAGTCTCCGCCAGCACCGGCAAAGATGGACAAGCCGTTTTCAATGACCTGGACGTTGGCTTCTAGGGCCGGGTACACGTTAAACTTCTTGGCGTCATTAATGGTGTCACCGGTATAGGCAATGGTAGCACCCAACAACAAGTTCAGTTTATCTAACTGAAGCGCGTAGGCCGGACGTACCTTGAAAAAGCCCCTGCCATACGTGTCTTCGTCGCCTTTCAGGCTAGTATAGGCCAACTCTGCGTTCACCACTACTTTAGACTCATCACTTAAGTCATAAGTGGTCTCCACGTTCCCGAACAGGTGGGTTTCCTTAGCCGAGAAATCATCATTGGTATACTGCAGGCCAATCTTTCCGTCATAATGGAAAACCGTTCTGGCTTGGGTAAGGTTGTTCAAGTTCCCCTCTACCAAAAAGCGGTTATATACCTGTTTAATAGAGTTCTTATCAAACTCCTTGGTGGGGTTATGACCGTAGAAATAGGCCTGATCGCGGTCATATTTTACCCGGGCACCCACGGTAATGGGGCCGGAGTACAGCTCGCCGTGACCCTGCACGTAACTGTTGGCCGAGCCAGAATTCTCTATGGGACCGTGGGCCGATGACAGATGCCCTACCTCTGCCCCAAATGAGGATTTGTCACTGCGTTTGTTATGGAAATAGCCTTTGGCGTACACGGTGCCGTAGTTGCCAATGCCGCCCTTCACGTAGTTCCCATACAGCTTGGTTAGTTCTTCCTGCTGAATGGTAAGCACCTTCATGGGAAGGTTGATATAATGTTCTGGCAAGCGATACTCATTGTAGCGGTAGGCTACCTTGCGGTCCCCTAACTTAGGCGGCTGAATCAGAAATTTCTCAAAATTCCGGTGTGCTTCCGGGAGTTCCAAAACCCGGTTTTTTTCCACTACTATTTCTGTGTTTTCCAGCTTTGTTCCTTCGCCCCAACCTGTCTGTGCATGAGCGGCGGGCAGTAAGCCCAGCAAAAAGAGAGCAGAGATACCTGCCCATTTCGTCTTATTTCTCATTTTCTTTCTCGTTAGGGGTGTTTGCTGGAGGCGTTACGCTATTTTCCAGGTCGGCTAGTTTCGCTTTGGCCTCTGTTTTAATTTCCTCCAGCGGCGAGGCTTCAATAATAGAATTTAAGGTTGCTTTAGCTTGGAAGGCCTCATTCTGGGCAATGTACACATCGGCAATAAGCAGGAAGGTCTTGCCTAGCCACAGATCGTAATCCCCAAAGGTTTTGCTGAACTCAAAGCCGTGATCCAGCGCCTCCTTGTACTTCTTCTGTTTGTAGAGAATCTCAGAGATGAGGTAATGGGCCTCTGCACCGTTTACATCTGTAGCCGACGTAGCCGCTGTGGTGAATTCCTTCATGGCCTGGTCTGTACGACCCAGCGCCAGGCTGGCTTTTCCTCTGAAAAGGAGCGCCGAGTTATAGGCGTTCAAGGTAGCGTTTCCGCGAGCGATTAGATCATCGGCAATCAGGATGGTATTGTTGAAGTCATTGGTGAAGTAGAAGCTCTTCATTAAACCCACCAAGGCGTTGGCCTGCTCCTTCTTGTTGGCGGCCAGGTCACGCAGGCGCGAGTAGAAGGCGGCAGCCTCCCCATAGTTGCCATTCTCAAATTCCATGTCAGCCACGCGCTGAACGGCTTTGCTCAGGTACTCAGACTTCCCTTGTATGGCTACTTCCTTTAAGCTGCGTAAAGCGTTGGCCTTGTCGCCGCTGCGGTAATAGGAATCACCCAGGAAATAACGGGCATTGGCCACCGAGGCGCTGGCCGGGTACGTCTTCAGGAAACCTTCAAACTTAGGAATGGCCTGGGTATACTTTTCATTGAAGTAAAGCGATTTAGCGGCTTCAAATTCAACGCTTTCCAGAGCATCGCTTTCGGGGTTAGCCGACTTGAATTTCTCCAGGTAAGTATCTAACTGCTCGGTTTGGTTGGCCGCCCCCAGCGTTTCCTGCAAGCTGTACAGGGCATTGTTGGCTATGAGGTGCGTAGGGTATTGGTCTATGACCCGTTTGAAGTCGGCAATGGCTTCTTTTGGCTTTTGCAGGTTTCCGTAGGCTACCCCACGTTTCTGAAGGGCATTGGGCACTAAGGTACTGGAGGGGTAATTGTCAATCAGTTGGCTGAAAGAAGCAATGGCCGGAGCGTAGTTAGAGGCCTCAAAGTCAATGATCCCCTTTTGGTACACGGCATCATCGGCGTAGCGCGACTTAGGGTAATTCTTGAGAAGGGTCTGCAAACTGGCTATGGCCTGGTCCCGGCGCCCCGATAAGTTTAGGACCACCCCTTTCTGGAAGTGAACATAGTCTGCATCTGGGGTACGGGCGGCCAGCGCCTGGTCATAGTAAGACAAGGCCTGGCTGTAATCTTTGGTCACGTAATACGTGTCTGCCAGCCTGATCATGGCATCTGTGTAATTGGAGTTGCCTGCCTTGATGGAATTATCGTTCAGATAGGCCTTGAAATGCACCAACGCTTTGTCATACTGCTTTTCATTGTAGTACGCATAGCCAATGCCGTAGCGTGACTTCACGTAATACTCGGTGCGCCCCGATCCAGGTGTCTGGAACACCGCGCCGTAGCTGTTGATGGCCTGGGGCCAGCGTTGCCCAATGGAATAGGCCTCGCCTTTCAGGAAGTTACTGCCTGCCTGAATCTCCTTGTCATAAGGGAAACCCAGGGACTTGTCCAGCATCTGCACGGCCTGCTGGAACAATTGGTCATTGTACAGCTTTACGGCCTGGTAATAGGTAACCCTTTGGTAGGTTTCATTGATGCGGTGGCTTCGCTTAGGCAGTTTCTCTATGTGTTGGATCGCTTCCAGGTAATTGCTGGAGTTGAGGTAAGCGTCACTCAGGATATCATCGGCTTCGCCGGCAAACCTAGAATCCGGAAAGTCTTTGCTGAAGGAGGCCAGTGAATTGATCACCTCAGAAAAGTTACCCAGTTCATAGTTGAGCTGCGCGTACTTAATGGTGGCGCCCTCTTTTACGTTTTTGTCAATGTTGAGCTTGCGGGCCTGGTCAAAGGCACCCAGCGCAAATTGCTTGTTGTTGTCTTTCAGATAGCTTAAGCCCAGGTGATAAGAGGCGTTCTGGCCTAGGGAATCTGACTGGAAAGCCACGGCCTTCAGGTTCTGGATAGCGCTCTTGAAGTCGTTGGTCTTGTAGTCTGCAATCCCTATTTTATACTGAACGGTTTTATCTAAGGTCTTTTTGCCTTTAGCGTAGCTCTTGAAATACTCAGAGGCCTTTTTAAAATCATTGCGCTGAAAGTAGGCATCCCCCACTAACAGTTCAATTTCCTGCGGGTTTTGCACCTTTGGCGTCTTCTGCAAAGAGGCTTCTCCGTAGCTGATGACCTCCTGGAAGTTCTTTTCCTTGTACAAAACCTCGGTGAGCATGTACGGCACCACATTGCTGTAATTCTCATCCTTCTCGGCCACCTTAAGGTCCAGCTTGGCGCCTATGTAATCTCCTTCTTTATAGGCTAAATAACCGGCGTAGTAACTAGAGGCATAGGAATATTCATGCGTGCCGCGTTTGTTGCGGTCAAACAGCTCTTTGGCCTTCTTGAAATTCTTCTTGGTGAAATAAGCGTAACCTAACTTAAACTCTAACTCCTTTAATTGGGCATCGTCCAGGCGGTCAGCGGGGGCTTTTTCCAGGTATTGGATGGCTTTGTCATAGTTCTTGCTGTCAAACAAGGATGTACCTAATTCAAAAAACGCCACGCTGGCTTTGGGGTGCGCCGGAAAGCGTTTGGCAAACTGCAATACCAACTGTTCGGCGTCTGGGTGGAACAGGTACAGGCCACTGATGGCGTAGTAATACTGCGCATCGGCGGTTTTGGTAGGATCATTGATCAACCGAATGTACTCTGCGAAGGCCTGCTGGGCTGCCCCAAACTTTTCACGGTCAAAGAGCTCTAACCCTTCCTGGAAAAAACGCTCTTCTGAACGGAAGGTCAGCGGGTGCTGCGCGTGTGCCACGTTGGCTCCTCCCAGCAAGGCAGTGGCCAGGGCTAACTTGTAAGGTATCTTCATAGGTAAATAGCGTTACGGCCTTATCTAAACCAAAAACTATGGTGTGCCACGGAAAGGCCCGTCCTTCAAATTTAGAAAAATTGTAAGGAAGCGACGGCAAAAGTTATGGTAATTGCTACCGTTGGAACGAAAATATAGAACTTCTAGCATATACTTCCCCTTCAAATTTTCCTGTTTTGGGCCTGTTTTTAGAAAAACGGGCTTAAAACAGAAATTACCTTAGCACAGGAATGGGATGTAAAATTTTAAATACCAGTTCCTTTAAAATGTCTGCGTCTGAGAGGGACCCTCCTGCTATGCCTTTGCTTTGCAGATCTGCCTGGTGCAGAAAAGTAATGATTTGCAGCACCCGCCGGTACGGGTAGGCCCGTAACGCCACCAGATACTCCTTGGCCAAAAACCCACGGTTACCCAGTTCTTTGGCCACGGTCTGTTCCGTGATCTGGGGCAATAGGTGCAGCGTCATAAGTTTGGAGAAAAAGGAAAACAGCAACACCAGGTTAGGGATAAGCGGATTGTCCTTGGGGTTGGATTCAAAATAATTAAGGATGCGATTGGCCTTGAGCACGTCTTGCCGGGTAAGGGCATTCTGTAGCTCAAAAATATTGTATTCCTTACTGATGCCGATGTTCTCCTGCACCAGTTTTTCATCTATGGTCTGCCCCGTTTTTAGGTTGATGGTGAGCTTTTCAATCTCGTTAGCCAACCGGGAAAGGTCTGAGCCTATGAACTCGCCCAGCATCATGATCGCTTGTGGTGTGGCTTGCAGGCCTTTTCCTTTAATAAAGGAGGTGATCCAACCGCCTACCTGATTTTCATAGAGTTTTTTGGTAGTAAGCAGGACGGCCTGCTTGCCCAGCAGTTTGCCCAGACGCTTACGCCCATCTACAGATTTGTTTTTATGGCAGAACACCAGAATGGTAGAGGGCAAGGGGTTGGTCAGGTAGGCCTCCAGCTGCCGGGCTGCCGGGTCTTTCTCGGGATCAGCTTCCAGGTTAGGGAGATTCTGGGCCTCTTTCACAATTACCACCTGGCGGTCAGACATCATGGGGAACCGCTTGGCCTGCAACAGCACCGTGGGCACGTCTGTGTCTTTGCCGTAGAGCACCACCTGGTTGAAACCCTTCTCCATGTCATTGAGGGCGTTCTTCTCAATATAATCTGAGATAAGGTCAATGTAATACGGCTCCTCGCCCTGCAGGAAATACACAGGGGCGAATTCGCGGTTCTTGAGTTGCTTCAGGATGTCTTCTGCGGTAAGCGCCATGAGATTGTTTGGGTGCTGGACGGGTACAATGCTAGACCCCAAAGTTACTACTGTCCTACAAGCAATGCACTATCTAGTGGGGAAATTACCGGTGGAGATGAGATAGATTGGCTAGAAGGGAGGAGTGGGAATAATTGGTAAGATTTAAAGTCCTAAGCTGAACGGTTGGTCTAAACGGCAGCGGAGGTCATCGGCCGAAGCTGACGTTTAGGTGTTGTTGTGCTTTGGCTTTCTTAATTAGCCTATCTGTTTATTCTAGCACAAATAATCATTAAAACTACATCGATAATGAAGTACATTACCAGTAAGACATTTCCCCAGAAAATTTTCCCTTGAGGAAAATGCATTCTTTCTAATTCGTCCTCTTTTATTAATTTCTTAAATAATAGGTATAATGGCACAAGGAAAATCATCACTAGAATGTATTGAATACTCCGAGGTTGACTTCTGGGCCAAATAAAATCGAAATTTTTAGTTACAACTAATAGCTGCATGATGTGCATAGCTGAAAGGAAGACAAATGCACTTAAAGTGCTAAAGTAAGGTATGTCCCTTGTTCCCCCTTTGAATAGTACCTGTAAAGTAAGTATCCAGCAAATTTTAAAGTGTTCAATTCTATTTTTTAGCTTAAGCACAACGGTTAGGCTAAATGACGGCGAAGGCCGTCGGCCGAGATGACGTTTAGCTGTTGTTACGCGGCGTTTTTCTTATTCTTTATCTGATTCTTCTTTTTTTATTTTCTCTAGGCACGTTTCTATTCTTTGAGTTTCTTGCCCGTCCGTCATATCTAGGATTATCACTTCCTTGATTTTAAACTCTTCAGAGGCGGCGGCAAACAGGGCAAACCAGATTCCATCCTCAAAGTCGCTGTGCCAAGTAGTGATTATTTTGTGCTTTGGCAGATAAGGTTTCTCTATTTCACATTCTCTAAAGGTTATTTCTTCGTCTATTAAATCATGCACCTGTTCTGCTTGTTTTCCTATAGTGCAGACATATCCGACATCTCTTACAATGATTTTTGTAATCACTTCGTCGATGTATCTTCTTGGCTTGTCATTAACCAGAAGAATGCAAAGCCAATCCTTGCTTGGAAGCTGCCCGAACCAGTTCTTTTCTGTACTGTATTCGATAATTCTTATTCTTCTGTCGTTTATTAATTCTTTCAAGTTAATTTTTAAATGACGCGTAACTAGGTGCTAACCGAAAAAATACGCTTATCTGGGCTATATTAGGAGGTTTTCATTGCCTGACCTGGGCGTCTTAGAGTAGGTAAAGGTTCCCTTACAAGATAGCGTTTTGGCATGTTTTCCAAAAAACACCTTTAAAACAACTTCAAAACAAGGAAAATGGCAAAACAGGCTTACCTGTGCCTCCTGAACCGGTGAAGCTAATATCGCCTTGTACAATAAGAGTTCAGCTTAACCGTGTTATTACGCGGGTATAATCGCGTAATAACACGGCTAGCAGCTTCTCCCCTTGGCTTCCTGTTTTCTGACAAACGGCCCCAAAACACCTCCCCATTTCTCTGGTTACTTTCTACTCTTTCGTTTCTTTACCCTGCTCTTCTGGTTTATCCAATCTCCCCTGCCATCCATTTTAAAAGATGTGTATCTTTGGTCCTTGTAAAATTTGAAGCCACATGAATTTAATTGAAGAACTGCGTTGGCGCGGCATGCTGCAGGATGCCATGCCCGGAACAGAAGAACAACTGAACGCAGGCATGACCACCGGCTATATCGGCTTTGACCCTACGGCCTCCTCGCTCCATATAGGAAACCTAGCTACCATTATGCTGTTGGTGCATTTGCAGGGGGCCGGGCATAAGCCAATAGCCCTGGTAGGCGGCGCCACCGGTATGATAGGCGACCCCTCTGGTAAATCAGCAGAGCGGAATCTGCTTTCTGAAGAGGTGCTGCGCGACAACCAGAACGGCATTAAAAAGCAGCTGGAGAAATTCCTGCAGTTTGACGGCGTAGCCAATGCCGCGGAGATCGTGAACAACTATGACTGGTTCAAGGAGTTCTCTTTTCTTGATTTCCTGCGCAACGTGGGCAAGCACCTCACGGTGAACTACATGATGAAGAAGGACTCGGTGAAGAAGCGCATTACCGCCCAGGAAGGTGAAGATGGCGCCGAAGGCCTTTCCTTCACGGAATTCTCGTACCAGTTACTGCAGGGTTATGACTACTATCACCTGTACAAGCACAAGAACGTGCGGCTGCAGATGGGCGGCTCAGACCAGTGGGGTAACATCACCTCGGGTACAGAACTGATCCGTCGCATAGACGGCGGCAAAGCCTATGCCCTCACCACGCCGCTTGTGACCAAGGCAGACGGAAGCAAGTTCGGAAAGTCTGAGAGCGGCAACGTGTGGCTGGACCCTAACATGACCAGCCCTTACAAGTTTTACCAGTTCTGGCTTAACGTAGCCGATGAGGAAGCCGAGAACCTGATCAAACGATTCACGCTACTCACCCAGCCGGAGATTGAGGCCCTGGTAGCCGAGCATGCACAAGCGCCGCACCTGCGCGTGCTGCAAAAAGCCCTGGCCAAAGAAGTCACCACCACCGTGCACTCACAAGAAGACTATGAGAGTGCCGTAGAGGCTTCCCAGATTCTGTTCGGGAAAGGCGACCTGGAAACCCTGCGCGGTTTACCTGAAGCCACCCTGCTGGCGGTGTTTGAAGGCGTGCCCCAGATAGAGGTTTCCAAAGCCGGTTTGACGGCTTCTACCCCAGCCGTAGATTTTCTTTCTGAGCTTACCCAAAACCAAATTTTTGAGTCAAAAGGCGAGGCAAAAAAAATGATCCAGAATGGCGGCGTGAGCATTAATCGGCAGAAAATAGCCGCTCCCGACGAGGCCATCACCCAAGATCTGCTCCAGGGAAAATACCTCGTAATCCAGAAGGGAAAGAAGAATTACTACCTGGTAAAAGCCGTGTAGGCCTTCAGAAACCAAGATAAATTGAAAATCTCACCGGTCTGTTTTAAGGCTGTTTTTAGAAAATCGGCTTTAAAACAGACCACTGGTTAAAAAACTATAGACATAAAAAAAGGAGGGTTTAAAAACCCTCCTTTTTTTATAATATCTTATTAATGAGCAACTTATATTATTTTGCTTCTGCGTTCTTCATGTCTTGAACTTCCTTACGGATGTCTTGGGCCATGTTTTTCAGATCCTGCATACCTTTTCTTACACGAGTACCGGCAGCTGAATTCTTCTTGTCGTAGAATTTTTCAAAGTCACCTTCCAGAGAAAGAACCAGATCCTTAATTTTAGAAAAATTGTTCATTAGAGCTTGTTTTAATGGTTTAACGTTTCGTTTAATGGCTCTAATATAGGAATTATAAAATAAGGTGCAAAAAAATTACTGGTTGTATTATTTTACTAAAGACCGCCTTTTTTAGACCGCAACCGGTGTTTTTGTATAAAGTCCTTTATCTAGCTTCACCGAAATCGCCTCAAAGGCGGCAATGGTTTCGGCCACGTCTTCTAGGGTATGGATGGCGGTTGGGATCAGGCGCAGCATGATCACATCCTTTGGTACTACCGGATACACCACAATAGAGCAGAAGATGTTGTAGTTCTCGCGCAGGTCAAGGGTAAGGGCGGTGGCATCAGAGATCTGGCCGTTCAGCAACACGGGGGTTACCGGAGACTCAGTGGTTCCAATGTTAAAGCCTTTCTCGCGCAAGCCAGACTGTAGGGCATGCACAATCTTCCAAAGGTTGTTTTTCAGCTCTGGTTGGGTACGCAATAGCTCTAAACGCTTCAGGGCTCCTACCACCAGCGTCATTGGCAGTGACTTGGCGAAGGTCTGGGAACGCATGTTGTAACGCAGGTACTCAATTACCTGTTGGTTACTGGCTACAAAGGCGCCAATGCTGGCCATAGACTTGGCAAACGTAGAGAAGTAGATGTCAATCCCATCCTGGATACCCAAGTGTTCGCCGGTACCGGCACCAGTCTCGCCCATGGTACCAAACCCGTGCGCGTCATCCACCAGCAGCCTGAACTCAAATTTCTCTTTCAGGGCCACTACTTCGCGCAGTTTGCCCAGGTTACCGCTCATGCCAAATACACCTTCAGTAATCACTAGAATGGCGCCGCCGGTCTCCGCTACCAGGCGTGAGGCCCGCTGCAACTGTTTCTCCAGGCTTTCCATGTTGTTGTGCTGGTACACAAAGCGCTTGCCTTGGTGCAGACGCACGCCGTCAATAATACAGGCGTGTGACTCGGCGTCATATACAATCACGTCATGGCGGTCTACCACGGCGTCAATGATAGAGACTACGCCCTGGTACCCGAAGTTCAGCAAGAAAGAATCTTCTTTCTGCACAAATTCGGCTAACTCCTTTTCTAATTGCTCATGGTTTGTAGAGTTACCAGACATGATACGAGCCCCCATAGGCAAGGCCATTCCAAACTCAGCCGCTGCTTCTGCGTCAGCTTGTCTAACCTGGGGGTGGTTAGCTAAACCCAAATAGTTGTTCAGGCTCCAGTTCAACACCTCTTTGCCCCTGAACTTCATGCGCGGGGAAATCTCTCCCTCTAGTTTTGGGAAAGCGAAATAACCATGGGCGTAGTGTGAATGGCTGCCAAGCGGTCCGCGGTTGGCTAATAACTTTTCAAATAAATCCACTTTAGATAAGATTAAGGCGGTTAATGTTGGTCAAGACGGGAAACATCTTGTTAAATCATTTAAGATACACTTAAAAGACCAGCAAATTTACATTGATCTCCATCAATTACAAAGTCCATATATACTTACCGGTGTAAATTAGCCTTTTAAGTTTGCCCGGAATGAACTTTCTTTGATGATTAAACCGAAATTATTTCGCCGGAATGAAAAGAATCCAGAAGCTTTTGGTAGCTAACCGCGGAGAAATTGCCCTCCGGATCATGCGTTCAGCCCGTGAGATGGGCATTAAAACGGTAGCCATCTACTCAGAGGCTGACCGCAAGGCCCTGCACGTGCGCTACGCTGATGAGGCCGTTTGTGTGGGCCCGCCGGCGTCCAGCGCCTCTTACCTGCGCGCCGACGTTATTTTAGAGGTCTGCCGCAACCTGGGCGTTGATGCCATCCACCCCGGGTACGGCTTCTTATCAGAAAATGCCCAGTTTGCCCAACAGGTAGAAGACGCTGGCATTATCTTTATAGGACCCTCACCGCAGGCCATTGAGTTAATGGGCAGTAAGCTTGCAGCCAAGGCCGCCGTGGCCAAATTCAATATCCCTATGGTGCCCGGCACCGAGTACGCCATCACCGACCTGGAAGAGGCCAAAAAGATAGCCACTAGCATTGGGTTCCCTATCCTGATCAAGGCCAGCGCCGGCGGCGGCGGAAAAGGCATGCGGGTGGTGGAGCGTGTAGAGGAGTTTGAGGAACAGATGAAGACCGCCGCCAGCGAAGCTACGTCAGCTTTTGGAGACGGATCAGTGTTCATTGAGAAATACATTGGCTCCCCGCGCCATATTGAGATTCAGGTGCTAGGTGATACCCACGGTAACATTGTGCACCTGTTTGAGCGCGAGTGCTCTATTCAGCGCCGCCACCAGAAAGTAATTGAAGAAGCGCCATCGGCTATTCTCACCCCAGAGCTGCGCGCAGAGATGGGTCGCTGTGCCGTAGACGTGGCCCGCGCCTGTGACTACAAAGGCGCCGGTACCGTGGAGTTTCTGGTAGACGAGAACCTGAACTTTTATTTCCTGGAAATGAATACCCGCCTGCAGGTAGAGCACCCGGTCACCGAGCAGATTACGGGCCTGGACTTGGTGAAAGAACAGATCATGGTAGCGCAGGGCGCGCCCCTCTCCTTCGCCCAGGAAGATCTCTTTATTACCGGCCACGCCATGGAACTGCGCGTGTACGCCGAAGACCCTACCAACAACTTCCTCCCGGATATCGGAACCCTCACTACCTATAAGCGTCCTCAGGGCCCCGGCGTGCGTGTAGACGACGGCTTTGAAGAAGGCATGGAGATTCCTATTTACTATGACCCGATGATCGCCAAGCTGGTCACCTTTGGCAAAGACCGCCAGGAGGCCATTGAGAAGATGATCAGGGCCATTGACGAGTACCAGATCACCGGTATTGAGACCACCCTGCCCTTCGGGCGATTTGTGATGGAGCATGAGGCCTTCCGGTCAGGTAATTTTGACACCAAGTTCATTGAGCGGTATTTCAAAGACCCTTCCGTTTTAAAGCAGCCTTCTTCCCCAGAGGAAGAAGAAATTGCTGCTGTACTTGCAGGGCTATTTGCTACCCAAACCAAGAAAGCTGCCGCGCCTTTGCAGGAAACAGCCACTTCTTCCCCCAAAGGCTCTGCCTGGCGGAAAAACCGGCTGTAAAACCATCTTTCCGTTTTAGGCCTGTTTTTGGAAAAACGGTCCCAAAACGGAAAGCAGTTAAAAAGCGAAAGCCCATCTTAGATAGATGGGCTTTCGCTTTTTATTTTCTACCGGTTTTAGTTTAGGCCTGTTTTATAAAAAACGGCTTAAAACATTTTTAGGCTATAGCAAATCAAACAGGTTCCGGACGCCCAGGTAGCGCTCTTTGGTAAAGCCTTCGCCGTAGGTGACGCCAATGGAATGGCCTAGTTCCAGGGCCCGGGCCTCTATGAACTGCATGAACACCGGCGAGGAGATATAAGTGGCCGGTTCGCCGGTTTCCTCGTTGCCGGGGGTAAAGAACTGGCTTTTAAAAGCCCTTATGGCTTCTACCTTCTGTTCCCAGAATGGAGTCACGTCCACTACCAGATCCGGCGTAATAAAACGATCCTGAATGTAATGGTATACGGCTTTGGGGCGCCAAGCTTCCTGCTCTTCGCCTTGCTCATTTTGGGTTTTGATTTGGCGTAACCCTGAAAAGAAGCAGGATTCTGACACCAATTGACTGCCCCGCCCATGGTCTGGGTGGCGGTCGTGGATGGCATTCATGAGGACAATCTCGGGGCGGTATTTCCGGATAGCAGCAATCACCAGGCGCTGATGGGCCTCATCATTCCGGAAGAAGCCGTCTGCCATGCCCAGGTTCTCGCGGGCATCCAAGCCTATAATAGAAGAAGCCGCCGCCGATTCCTGGGCTCTGGTCTCTGGCGTGCCCCTGGTGCCTAGTTCCCCGCGGGTAAGGTCTACTATGCCTACTTTCTTTCCCTGCGCTTTATGGGCCAGTATGGTACCCACGCAGCCAAGTTCAGCATCGTCTGGGTGAGAGGCAAAGGCCAGAAGGTCAAGTTTCATCTGTTGGTCTTATTTTATGCGTAGACTACGGCCCACTTTCAAAGTGGTTCGGGTAGTGATTCTGTTGAGGCGGGTAATCTGAGATACCGGTACCCCATATTTCCGGGCTATGCTCCCCAATACTTCGCCGCTCCGTACTTTGTGGTAAACCGTGCGCCGGGCCCTGGAAGGCGAAGATGACGTTTTACGCTTAGCACTGTTGTAATAATTGAAAAGCGCCGAGGTAACGGCAAAGTTCTTCCCTTTCAACAGATAATCCGGGAAGTTATACAGTTCCTCGGGGTCAATGGGGTTTCCTTCATATCGCACCTCATAGTGCAGGTGGGGCCCTGAGCTACGGCCGGTGCTTCCGCCCCAACCAATGAGTTCCCCCGCTTTTACGAATTGCCCCACTTTGGCGATGGGTTTACTCATGTGCCCATAAAGGGTCTCCAGACCATTTACGTGGCGCACCACAATGTAATTACCGTAACCGCCGCCATCCCATTTAGAGATACGCACTACCCCGTCAAACGCAGTTTTCACTGAGTCACCGGTATCCAGGTCCAGGTCTGTGCCATAGTGCCAACGGTAACCCCTAAACCCAAAATCTGAGGTTACCGGGGTGGAGACCAAGGGCATTTTGTACGCATGCCGGTTGTCATAGAGTTTCAGGTTGATGGTGTCATCCAGCTTCCGTCCGTCTTTGCGGTACGGATTAATGTTGTGGGTATCCCAGATGGCATAGTAGCCCGCAATCTTCACCCAGACGCTGTCGCCTACCTGTATCTCTTCAGACATCTCCACAATACTCTGCTCGCCCAGACCCAGGGAACTGGTGTCTTCGCTGACAATAGAGAGTTTACGTACCGGACTGAACGCACCACGATTAGGCTTATCGCCATCCTGGGTAGTTTCCTGCTTTACTACCACAGCCGTATCAGGCTTCACAAACTTAATTTTAGGAGCCTTCCTTCTAAATAAATCTTTGTTGGCTTTCTTTTTCTGTGCTTCGGCCAGATGCCCTGACAAGCCCAAGGTGGCCAGCAGCAGAAAGAAAAGTAGTCTTCTTAAAAGCATTTAATCCTATTAATCACCAGCACCAAGGGGGTTGGTCCGGCTTTAAAACTGAAAAAGCCTCAATTTATTGCCTGGGCAACTGAATTGAGGCTTTTCTGAATTTATTTATTGGTCATGCAGGGCGGCCAGATAGCGCTCAGCGTCCAAAGCGGCCATGCAACCGGTACCAGCTGCCGTAACCGCCTGCCGGTACACGTTATCCTGCACATCGCCACAGGCGAACACGCCGTCAACATTAGTTTGGGCCGTACCCGGAATGGTTTTCAGATACCCGCTCTCATCATGGGCCAGGTAGGGCTGGAAGATCTTGGAATTAGGCTCATGCCCAATGGCCACAAAGAAACCAGAAACGGCAATATCCTTCAGTTCTCCGGTTAAGGTATTCTTGATTTTAGCCCCGGTAACTACGTCATCGCCAATGATTTCCTCGGTCACGCTGTTCCAGAGAATCTCAATGTTGGGGGTATTCTTAACCCGGTTTTGCATAATGATAGAGGCTCGCATTTCGTCGCGGCGCACAATCATATAGACCTTTTTGCAAAGGTTGGAAAGATAGTGGGCTTCCTCGCAGGCAGTATCACCGGCGCCCACAATGGCTACGTCCTGGCCGCGGTAAAAGAAACCGTCACACACGGCGCAGGCAGAAACGCCGTTCCCGTTCAGGCGGGCCTCAGACTCAAGACCCAGCCATTTGGCCGAGGCGCCGGTAGCTATGATCACCGTGTCTGCCTCTATTTCTTTCTGCTCATCTATAGTGACCTTATGGGGCTTTCCGGAGAAGTCTACGGAAGTGGCAATCCCATACCGGATATCAGTCCCGAACCGCTCTGCCTGCTGGCGGAATTCCTCCATCATCTGGGGGCCGTTCACGCCGGTAGGGTACCCTGGGTAATTTTCTACGTCATTGGTGATGGTCAACTGACCACCAGGCTGCAAGCCTTGGTACATGACCGGTTTTAACCCGGCACGCGAAGCGTAAATGGCGGCGGTGTAGCCCGCAGGGCCAGAACCGATGATCAGGCATTTCACGCTTTCCTTTTGGTTTTCCATATCAGGTAATAATTTGGAGTGCAATATTACGAAAAAATTCACGGACGGGGGCAGCTTCCCTCCTGTTGTCAGGGATGTCTGAATTAGGTTTACTCTATTTGAGAGAAAATAGGAAAAGACCTAGCCTGCCGCTTCAAGGCAAAAGTATCATTAATGAAAGAAAGTAAGGCCTCATGCGTGGTTGCCTGGGGTAAACCTTTCATTTTGAACTGAAGGCCAACATTCTGTTTTGGGCCCGTTTTTCAAATAACAGGCTTAAAACGGAAAGAATAGCTTGTGTGAGGTATAAAAAAAGCCCTGGCCGGAAAGAGCCAGGGCTTTAAAAGGTTTATGTCAGGAATCCTTATCCCAGGTAAGGCTTTAAAGCCTTGCTACGGGAAGTGTGGCGTAAACGTCTGATCGCTTTTTCTTTGATCTGACGCACGCGCTCACGGGTCAGGTTGAATTTCTCGCCAATCTCTTCCAGGGTAAGGGAGTGCTCTCCGTTCAGTCCGAAGTAAAGGGTGATCACGTCTGCCTCACGTTTCGTCAACGTAGAAAGCGCGCGTTGTACCTCTTTACGCAGGGAATCATTCATCAGGCCGGTGTCCGGAGACTCTTCGTCTTCGTTTTCCAGCACGTCTAATAAACGGTTTTCCTCGCCTTGCACAAACGGGGCGTCTACAGACACGTGGCGGCCAGAGATCTTCAAGGTATCCACTACCTCAGCGGTGGTAAGTTCCAGCACTTCAGCAATTTCCTCAGGAGATGGCTCCCGCTCAAATTTCTGCTCCAGCTCTGAGAAAGACTTGGAAATTTTGTTCAGGGAACCTACGCGGTTCAAAGGCAAACGCACAATCCGGGACTGCTCAGCCAGGGCCTGTAGAATAGACTGACGAATCCACCAAACGGCGTAAGAGATGAATTTAAAACCGCGGGTTTCATCAAAACGTTTCGCGGCTTTGATCAGGCCTAAGTTGCCTTCATTGATCAAGTCACCCAGGGAAAGCCCCTGGTTCTGGTACTGCTTTGCCACCGACACCACGAAGCGAAGGTTGGCTTTGGTTAATTTCTCGAGGGCGAACTGATCGCCTTCTCTGATGCGCTGGGCAAGCGTTACCTCCTCATCCGGGGTGAGCAAGTCCACCTTGCCAATCTCCTGTAGGTACTTGTCTAGGGATTGGCTTTCGCGGTTGGTAATCTGCTTGCTTATTTTCAGCTGTCTCATTGGAGTGTATTTCTATCTGTGTAAGTCTCTTAATTGGTAGGCTGTGTTAAGAACACCTACCTAAGCTCCAAAAGTTCTCATATTTTGAAAACACCTGCTAACTAGTACAATTCCAAGGCTTTTCTTCTTCTTAAATGTAGAAGAAAGCCCATTCGCCTGACCCACTTGTTCTATGTGGAACGAGTTTGGCCAGGCGAAGGACGCAATAAGGTTAGTCTTTTTTAGGAGCTGCTTCTGAGCGCTCTGGTCTTGGCAGCAACGCTTTGCGAGATAGCTTGAATTTACCGGTCTTAGGATCAACGTCCACCAGTTTCACCTGGATTTCCTCCCCTAGTTCCAACACACCTTCCATACTCTCCAGTCGCTCCCACTTCACCTCAGAGATGTGTAACAAGCCGTCTTTTCCGGCCATGAACTCTACAAAGGCACCATACGGCTGGATAGATTTCACCTTGCCGGTGTACACCTCTCCTACTTCTGGCACGGCCACAATGGCTTTGATCTTGGAAACGGCCATCTGCATGGCGTCCTGGTTCGTGGCGAACACGTTCACGTAACCTTTGTCGTTTTTCTCCTCAATCTGGATCACAGCACCAGAATCACGCTGGATCTGCTGGATCACTTTACCACCTGGTCCAATGATAGCACCAATGAATTCTTTCTCAATGATGATATTGGTAGAACGTGGCGTATGCGGTTTGAAGTCTGCGTTAGGCTGAGAAATGGTTTTGTTCATTTCACCTAAGATATGCAGACGGCCGTTTCTGGCTTGAGACAAGGCCTGACCTAAAATCTCAAAAGAAAGACCTTTCACTTTGATGTCCATCTGGCAGGCAGTAATGCCTTTAGCCGTACCGGTCACTTTAAAGTCCATGTCACCCAGGTGATCTTCATCGCCTAAGATGTCAGAAAGAACGGCAAAGTTACCGGTGGTCTCATCCATGATCAGACCCATGGCAATACCAGAAACCGGCGCTTTGATCTGAATACCGGCATCCATCAGGGCCAAAGTACCCGCGCAAACGGTAGCCATAGAAGAAGAACCGTTAGATTCCAGAATGTCAGAGACAATACGGATGGTGTATGGGTTTTCATCTTCTGGCGGCAACACCTTCTTCAAAGAACGCATGGCCAGGTTACCGTGTCCTACCTCTCTACGGCCGGTACCACGCATAGGCTTGGCCTCACCGGTAGAGAATGGAGGGAAGTTATAATGCAGCATGAATTTGTTGTAGCCAGAGAACATGGCGCCATCAATCATCTGCTCATCTAATTTGGTACCTAAAGTAACGGTGGTCAACGATTGGGTTTCCCCGCGGGTGAACACGGCAGAACCATGTGCACTTGGCAGGTAGTTGATTTCTGACCAAATAGGTCTGATCTCGTCCAGGGCACGACCGTCTAAGCGGCGACGCTCTTTCAAGACCACGTCACGTACAGCGTCTTTCTCTGCGTCATGGAAATACTTTCCAATCAAAGCAGCGTCATACGTATGGTCTTCTGGAAGAGAAGCTACAAACTCGTCTTTAATTTCTTTAAAGGAGGTCTTGCGCTCTGCTTTTACCTTGTTGCCAGAGGCAGCTACGGTATAGGCTTTGTCATAAACAGCTTTGAAGATCAATTCCTTCAATTCAGGATCATTGGTCTCATGGCTGTATTCGCGCTTTGTGGTTTTGCCTACTTCAAGACCAAGTTCTACCTGTACGGCAACCTGCTCTTTGATAGCGGCATGGGCTACTCTAATAGCTTCCAGCATCTCTTCTTCAGACACCTCGCTCATCTCGCCTTCCACCATGGCTACGCTGTCTGCGGTACCACCTACAATCAGGTCGATATCAGCACGCTTCAGGTCAGAAAGCAAGGGGTTGATCTGGAACTGGCCGTCAATACGGGCTACTCTCACTTCTGAGATAGGGCCGTTGAAAGGAATATCAGAAACAGACAGGGCCGCTGAAGCAGCCAGGGCGGCTAAGGCATCTGGCAGAATCTCAGCATCAGCTGAAATAAGGTTGATGATCACCTGGGTCTCAGAATGGTAATCATCTGGGAACATAGGGCGAAGGATACGGTCAACCAGGCGGCTGATCAATACTTCATAATCAGACAGACGGGCTTCCCTTTTCAGGAAACCACCAGGTATTTTACCGGAAGAGGCGAATTTCTCTTGGTAGTCAACAGACAGGGGAAGGAAATCAACTCCTTCACGGGCTCCAATGTTAGAGACCACGGTGGCCAGTAACATGGCATTTCCGCATTTCACTACCACAGAACCGTCTGCCTGCTTGGCAAGCTTGCCGGTTTCAATGGTAATATCACGGCCACTGGCCATGCGGATGGTTTTAGTTATAGCGTTATATGACATCGTTCTTGAAATAAGAGGCAATCAATGTAAAAGGCACCCAAAGGCAGAGAGCCAAGGGCGCTAAAAGAAAGAGAGGAATGCAAAGGCAAAAAAAAAGATTAGGGAATCCTGTTGATGAATTCCCTAATCTTTAAAAGTATGTTATTTACGAATGCCTAATTCAGCGATAATAGCGCGGTAGCGCGTAATGTCAGTCTTAATAAGGTAATTCAACAATCTTCTTCTCTTACCAACCAGTTTCAAAAGACCCAACCGAGTGGAGAAGTCTTTTTTGTGAACTTTAAGGTGGTCTGTCAGGTGATTAATTCTGGCAGTAAACAGCGCGATTTGTGATTCAGCAGACCCGGTGTCGGTGTCTAGTTTTGAATAACCGCTGGTTTGGAAGATTTCTTTTTTCGCTTCGGTAGTTAATTTCATTGCGTCTAAATGTACTAATCTTTTTTTTGCAGTCGTTTTTATAAGCCGCAAAGTTAGCAATCAAACCCAAATATTCAAATTCTTCATTAAATAAAGTCCCTGTATTTCTTTAGGCCATCTTTGTCCGTTGGAACCTGGCGGCTATTTTCCGCCAGAAGTCAAACTCCAGCAAACTGGAGTCATTGCGGGCCTGGTACAAAAAGAAGATACCCACCGGCAACAGAATCAGGTTGGCCGCCCACATACCTAAGGCTACCGGGGCCACTCCTTCCCTGCCCCATTTCTCGCCCAGGATGCTCATCACGTAGTAGACGATGAAAAAGGCAATAGAAATGATCACTGGCATACCCAAACCGCCCTTTCTGATAATGGCGCCCAGCGGAGCCCCGATCAGGAACATGATAAAACAGGCAAAAGCCTGGGTGAACTTGCGGTAGATCTCAATCTCATAGTTGTTATGCTCCCGCTTGATGGTAGCCAGTCGAGAGGCATAGGAACTGGTAAAGCTCTTCACGTTGCGGGCGGCATTGGAGGCGGTGCGCACGTCTTCCAGGGTAATAGCCGGCAGCTTCCCCAGTTTATAGTTTTTCAGCTGTAAGGTATCAGTGTAAGTTTTAGACCCGTAATAAGAATAGAAAGGCCGCACGTTAGGTTCCAGTAGCTTGGTTTCGGTGGTGATCTGCTTCTGCAGGGAGTCAGTGACCTGGCTGAGTTGGTTGATGTTCTTCATCATCTTGTTTTCAGAAAACCACTGCGAGTTGGTGCGGGTCATCTGAAAGGAGGATAAGTTCACCACAATCTTGTTCTTGGAAAAAGCCTGGCGCAGGTACCCACTACTTTGCCCATAGGCATTGGGGTTGCTAGAGCGGTCCTCAGCGAAGGTCTTGCCGTTGAACATCTCCAGGACCAGATATTGGTCATTGAACTGGGTGTACATCTTGCCTGAGTCTGCCAGCATCACAATGGCGTTGCCCTGCCCGTTGCTGTGGTCATAGATCATGATGTCTTTGAGCGTTTGCCCGTCTGGGAACTTCTTGCCTACCCGAATGCTGCGGTTGGGCAACCCGTTGTAGAATGACCCTTCCTTGAGATCTAAAGAAGGCTTCTTCTGCCGGATGTCCCACATGAGGCTGTACGCCTTGAGGTTAGCTTTGGGAACAATGGTATTATGGAAGAAAAAGGCAGCAATGGTTAGCAACACCGCAAAGAAAAAGACCGGGCGCAGCGCTCTTACCAAAGAAATACCGGAGGTTTTGATAGCCGTAAGCTCATGGTGCTCGCCCAGGTTCCCAAAGGTCATAAGGGAAGACAGGAGGATGGCCAGCGGGAAGGCCATGGGCGCCAGGTTCAGGCTGAAATAGAAGAGTAGTTCTGCAATCACGCCCGCCCCCAGGTCTTTCCCTATCAGGTCATCCAGGTACTTGAGAATCACCTGCAGCAGTAGAATGAATTCCACCACCGCAAACGTGAGAACAAAGGGCCCAATAAAGGACTTGAGAATAAGTTTATCTAATTTTTTCATGCAAGCGAGCCAGTTCTGTGTGCCCAGGCCAAGGTCAGTCCGGCACCCCAGAAGGGGCCAAAATTACGAAAAGAGGCGGAAACTATGGTTATCCGCCAATCAACTCCCGTAAGGTCAGCACCTGGTTATCCCAAAGTTCGGCTAGCTGTTCAACGTCTCCCACGTCTGTATAGTCTATCACGCGCAGATATTGTTCCTGGGTAAGCTCACTTGTTTCTATGGTAAAGTCAATGTAACTGTAGTCATGGGGCACGCCGTTGCCTGTTTCAGGGAAGGTTAACCGCACTGATTTATTGGTACGGTGGCTAGTCATTTCGGCAATGTAATTCTGGTTGTCCCAGGTGAGCCGGTATTTACGGTCGCCGATCTGCTGGGCAGACTCACAAAGCCATTGGGCCAACCCCGAGGCCGTACTAAGGTAAGGGTACAACATTTTGGGCGAGGCATTGAGGGAATACTCTCGGACAAACTTTATTTTACTCATAGACAGGAAAGCAAAAGTACTGATAAGGGTATAGGTAAGATGGGGGCGGCTTATGTTTCTCAAGTAAAGGAAAATATTTTATAGAAAAAAACTTGTGTGGTTATAATTCTTTCTCCTACATTTGCACCCGTAAAAGGCGGGGTAGCTCAGTTGGTTAGAGCACAGGATTCATAACCCTGAGGTCAGGGGTTCAACTCCCCTCCCCGCTACAAAGCTCCACCTGGCGGTGGAGCTTTTTTTATTTATATCCTGACCCCTAAGCGGTTAGCCTTTTTCTGAAGAATTATCTACCTCGTTAAGACCTTGCCTAGCCCCTGGTTTGGGGCAGTTTTTGGAAAAACGGCTTTAAAACGGAATCCTGTTTCCTTCGGGAGGTTTCCCTCCTTCCGCTTGCCTTTGTTCTCTCTCTAAAAAGGCCACGGGAAATAAAATAACTGAAATTCGAACTGGTTAAACGGGATGAAAAGCCCACAAAGCAAAACAGCACTTGCTTATTAAAAGCGAAAGTGCTGTCTTCATTTGATGTAATTGACGGGAAACTAGTCCGGTGACTCATAGGAAATCCCGGTTACCTGCACCTCTTCCTCAGTGGGTCCAAATTTCAAAGAAAGGTTTTGTCCCAGCGTGGCTCCCTGCAAGGCTTTGGCAATGGGGGCAACAAACGCGATCCGGCCTTCGGGCAGAGAGGCTTCATCTACCCCTACCAGCGTAAAGGTTCTGATAAGGCCAGGTTTGGGGCCTTTGATCGTTTTGATGGTAACCGTGGCCCCAAACCGTACCTGGTCCTGGGGTTGGTTGGCGGGGTCAATAAGTTTGGCGCTGTTCAACCGTTCCAATAAGGCACTTATTTGAGCTTTGAGGATAGTCAGTTGGCGGGTGCGGTTGGCAGCGTCTTCCCGGTCCAACTCGGCTTTGGACCGTTCTGTTTCCATAGCCGCCAGTTCATTCCTGAGTTGCTCCAGCCCACGGGGAGTGACATAGTTGGGCGTGCTCGCAGGCAAGGCGGCCCTGGGCGGAATAATGGGCGCTTCGCCCGCGTCATCTTCTTTCACAAAGGCACGACTCATGCCGCTATTAACGTACTGCTTAATGGCTGGGTTATGGCAATGTTCTGTTGACTTTTAATCACTCCGATAAAGAATTGAAATAGAGCCAAAAGCATCAGGTGTGTTTTAAGCCTACTTTTACTAAAACAGGCTCAAAACACGCTGTTCCCTAAGAATTTTGGGCCGATACTTTGCCAGTGAAATGGCGCTACAAAGCAGGGTAAGATTCTGCTTTCCGTTTTAGTTTTCTTTCTTTTTCGGGGTCCATTTCATCAACCTGGGTAAGGGCACTGACCAAGACACCCACAGCTCCCATGGCCAAAAAAGTGTTCCTGGCTTTAGCATTATCTGCAAACCCGAAAACCCAGGGAGCGGCAAGGGAAAAGAGGCCTATTCCCAAATCAAGGGCAACGTGCGCCTTGAAGGGCATGACCGGGACTGCCCCCCATTCGGCTTTCGTGATGAGCCCCGAAATTAGGGTGCCGGCACTAATAATCCGGCAGAGGGTGGTAGCGGTCTGTTCCTGTTCAAATCCTATAGTTTCTGGCGCAGTGGCCACTGCCGGTACAAAAGAAGCATCAGCTATACCGTGGTAAAGCCTGGGAATTGGTTGCCACATATGATTATCTGGTATGGTGGTACATGAGAATATCCGCCTGGGCGGTAAGCCTTAAGAACTTACGGTCTGGCAATTGGTTAGTTTTGGAATTTCCCTTTAACAGATTGCGCCGCCTTTTTCATTTCTTGACAAGAATGACATCTTTTATTTAAAGGCTTTCTATTATAGGACTTCTATCTTTTAGGTATCTCTTGCGCACAATTGGGCTCTTGAAAATCTTTAATTACATTATTTAAACAATCTATATTCCTCTGATAGGAAACTTGTCTTTTACTGGGAACTCTTTCTTGTTCTAATCTCTTGGGCAATCACTTAGAACCCTCATCTTTGGCTTGCTTATCACTATATGAAGAAACTATTACCTGTTTTATCCCCCCTGTTCTTATTTTTTGTTTTTTTCCAGGTTAGCCCGGGGTATGGCCAAACCGGAAGCTGGGGCCCGGGAAATGCTGATCTCACATTTCCCCGCACCTTACTGAAAGCGTCCCAGGTACCGGCGGTGCAGCAGGCTGTTTCAGTTGGGGAAAAGTTTCAGCTTTATGCCGGCTTATATAGCGGTGTAGTTGCTACGGAACCCACAGATAACACCACTTCCAATGGCCGAAGATCCCGGGCCACTTTTGCCAAAAACGCTGCTTTTGTTGTGTTGCTAAACCGCAAACCGCAGGATGGCACCATTGGGCTTTTAACGGAAGCCGAACGCACTGCCCTGTTCACCAAAACCAAGGGCCTTCTGGAAAACATCAACACCGCCGTCGAACCTTTTTCCAGCTATACGGAATGGCAATGGCGGTCAAAAGAGTTGATAGATTATATGGTGGCCTATGACCTGTTAAAGGGCGCAGGCTATTCAAATGAGGCCTTGGCCCTAACTAGAATCAAGCTGCAGGAGTTTGCCGGGAACCTCCACAAACAAACCATAACTCCTTATTTTGGGTTTGTTTTTTTCAACCAGATCAAGAATAACCATACCCTCATGACAACGGCGGCCCTGGGCTTGTCGGCGGTGGTGTTAAATGATGTGGGCAGCACAGATGCTAACCTGCAGCCTACCAAATGGATTAACACCGGCCTCTTCCACCTGGACAATGTGTTGTGGCGAGATGCCAACCGGCAATCAGATACCCTGGCCGTGGCCGGCTACGCCGAAGGTCCCTACTATTTCAAATACGCTTTCCTGAACTGCCTGCCTTTTATCAGGGCCATGGGCAATTTCCTACCCGACGGGCGGTTACCTTATACCTATAACACTACTACCAGAAGTATTCGGAATCCCTTTTATGATCCGGCCTATGACAAGCTGTATGACTGGATAACCGCCATACAGATGCCAGACGGCCGCATGCCTGCCCTGGAGGACTCCTATATAGACATGGCCATGCCGGAGTTGGCCCTTACGGGAAAAAGTAAATACCTCAACCCCATGGCGTTTACTAATCTCGGCCCCACCCAGTTAAACTCTCTCCATAAGCAGCTGACAGATATTACTGTAGATATGCGGGCGGCTTACCTGGCGGCCAACCTACCCTACGCCTCTCCTACTAACCCAAAATTGCTCGCCTCACCTGCCAGTGGGAACCTGGTTTTCCGGTCTGGGAATGACACGCTGGCCAGTTATCTGCACCTGTACGGCAAGAATGGCCAGGTGCAACGGGTTTCCGGGGGCCATAACCATGGTGATGCCAGTTCGTTTATCTTACATGCCCAAGGGCAATTACTGGCTTTGGACCCTGGATACCTAAGCAACACCAACCGGGGCAGCGTGGGCGAAGGCCCGCACCATAACCTTATTCTGGTAGATGGCGCGGGGCCGGCCATGGGAACCTCCGGTGCCACGAATGACGCCGAAGGCTTTATCCAAAACTCCGTTTCTACCGGGCGTCTGAGCTACGGAGAGGTCCGGACGGCCTATCATGGCGCCACTATCACCCGCAAAACCCTTTTTGTGCGAGACACTTACTTTTTGATGGCAGATGCCATCAGCTCTTCCAGCCCCCATACCTACACCTGGCAACTGCACGGCTACGGCCAGGAAGGCGGCAACGCGACTACCGGTACCTTCCAGGACAGCCTAGCCTGGCATTCTGCTACCTGGCAGAAAAACGGCGTAAACTTAAAGGCGCACGTAACCGCCACCAATGGGGCTACCGGCTATGCCAAAGCCAATAACGGGCATGAAGTCACCTATAATACCCTGGAGAACCATACCACCCTGCAGGTACAGAAGGCTGGCGAACCAAAGGCACAGTTCCTTTCTCTGCTTCATCCCTACCGCACTTCGGCCGCTAAAGTAAAAACCATCAGTACCGCCCAAACGGCCGCGTTGACGACGGCAGGTCATACGTACCAGGACCTGGCATTCGCTCTAGGAGATACGGTGGCAACCACCTTAAGTAGCCTGCCACAGGTTCTCACCTCAGATGCCCTGTTCACCTTTTATTCCCTGGACCTAACAGGGGAAATGGCGCAAGCGTTTCTGGAAACCGGGAAGACCCTTACCTATGGCGATTCCTTTCAGCTAACTTCCAGCCA
This sequence comes from Rufibacter soli, assembly GCF_054781795.1. Classification (NCBI taxonomy): domain Bacteria; kingdom Pseudomonadati; phylum Bacteroidota; class Cytophagia; order Cytophagales; family Hymenobacteraceae; genus Rufibacter; species Rufibacter soli. The sequence continues at coordinate 1,894,940 of NZ_BAAGTS010000002.1, forward strand.
ACGCGCAACCCTGGCCTGGCAAAAATTGAATGACCTGGAAGTAGAAGGTTATGCCAGTAAAAGCACCATAATCAACGCATCCTTAAACCAGGCGCCCCTTTCGGTGACCGGAGAAAAGGTGGAAGGATTCACATATAACCCATTGACGAAGAAGGTTCAAATAACCCTTCTCGGAGCCTCTTCTTTCAAGGTGAATTTTGGGCCAGATGTTTTGCCGGTAGAGCTTATGCAATTCACAGGAAAGCGCCAGCAGCACACCATTTTGTTAAGCTGGTCAACTGCCTCAGAAAAAGATAACAAAGGCTTTGAGGTACAGCGTAAAACCGAAGAAATGCAAGGGTTTGAGCCGATTGGATTCGTAGCGGGGAAAGGCACTTCCCAGGTGGTGAATGCCTATTCATTTAAAGATGCTACCGCTTCCTCCTCTACCGTGTATTACCGCCTGAAGCAGCTAGACGAAAACCACGCCTTTGTTTATTCCAAAGTTATTGCGGTAGCAGGCACTAAAGTGGCAGCCCCTGAATTTAGGGTATTTCCGGTACCCGCTGATGAGGAGGTGCACCTTTTCTATAGCCCTAATGCCAAAGAGGCAAAGGTAAAAATAGCGCGGGCAGATGGAAAGGTTCTCCAAGAGTTTTCCTTCCAGCGGGAAATCAAGATTTCCACGGCTCACCTTATCCCTGGATTATATTTCCTGCATCTCCAGGATAAAGAAGGCAAGCCTCTAACCTCCCCCCGGAAATTGATTATCAGACACTAAGGTCCATTTGTTCAAAAATCTTAATTCAACAAAAAAGCCTTATTCTATTTTGGGCCTGTTTTATAAAAAACGGGCTTAAAACAGAATAAGGCTTTTTGGCTCCTTAGAAAGGAAACAGTCTTTATTTCTGCTTGAAGCCCTGGATGAAGTTGCGGGTAAAGTCAGACAACACTAGCGTGCCGCTGATGCCGGCGCGTTGCACCAGGAGCGTCTCCCAGTGCCCGGTGCCCTGCCAGAAGACCTGCTTTAAAGCGGTAAGCGCTTCGGGGCTGTAAGAGGCCAGTTTGGCGGCGAAGGCCAGTACCGCCGCATCCATTTCTTGGGTACTCTCATAGAGGTGCGCATATAACCCTTTCTCTTTCGCCCAGGCCGCCGACCGGAACTCACCGGCGTCCAGGGCCAGCTCTGAAAACGCGGCAAGCCCAATCTTGCGCTCCACTGCCGGCCCAACCACAAAGGGCCCGATGCCCACGGCAATCTCGCTAAGTTTTACCGAGGCCTGCTGCGTGGCGAAGCAATAGTCAGTGGCCGCGGCCACGCCTACCCCGCCGCCAATGGCCTTGCCCTGCACCCGGCCAATAATGATCTTGGGACTGGTGCGGCAGGCGTTGATCACCTTGGCAAAACCAGAGAAAAACTCCAGGCCCTGCTCCTTGTTTTGGATAGCGATCAATTCATCAAAAGAAGCACCGGCGCAGAAGGTCCTTTCCCCCTCGCTCCTGAGGATAATTACTTTGACGTTTTCGTCTTGCCCGGCTTGCGTAATGGTTTGGGCCAGCTTATTTAACAACGCGCTGGGCAAGGAGTTATGTGAGGGGTGGAAGAAAGAAATAACGCCTATGCCGGCGTCTTGGATAGTTAATTCTACAGTACCTTTTTCAGTCATTTGGGAACGGTGCTTTTGGCTTTGAAGATGGAGCGAAAAGAAAGCGCTAGCAGGTTTCCCACCAGCCCTTTCAATCGCTTGTTTTCATAAGTTGAGGTAGATGAAGGCAGAAACTGTTTTAAGACCGTTTTTCAGAAAACAGGCTCAAAACGGCTTCTGCCTTCCTTCCTATTTTTAGGCCTGGTCCAGCTTTTTGACCATGGTCATAATGGTGGCAATGGCCACCGTCTCGCCGGTTTCATCGGTGACGTCCACCAGCCATTTCACAATCCCTTTGGCCACGTCTTCGGCGCTGCGTTTTTCCTGGCCTACTTTCTCCTTCACGGTGAGTTTCACGCCAATGGTCATACCGGGGTACACGGGTTTGGTGAAGCGGCAGTTCTCCAGGCCGTAGTTCAAGAGCACCGGCCCTTTCTTGGGGTCCACGAACATACCGGCCGCCTTGGACAGTATGTAGTAACCATGGGCTACCCTCCCGGTAAATAAAGTCCCTTCCAACGAGGTGGCGTCTACGTGGGCGTAGAAATGGTCCCCAGACACGTTAGCAAAGTTGGTGATGTCTGCCTCCGTGACGGTGTGGCGGTGCGTGACCCAGGTTTCGGAGATCTCCAGCTCCTCAAAATGCTTCCGGAAAGGATGCACGTCTTTTTCAATTTGCTTGGCTCCCTGCTGGTACACGCCCGTGATGGCTGTGATCATGGTAGGCGATCCCTGGATGGCGGTGCGCTGCATAAAGTGCTTCACGCCCCGCACGCCACCCATCTCCTCGCCGCCGCCGGCCCTTCCGGGTCCGCCGTGGGTCAGCATGGGCATGGGCGAGCCGTGGCCGGTACTTTCTTTGGCGCAGGCGTTGTCCAGTACTAGTATGCGGCCGTGGTGGGTGGCGGCGCCTATGGCAAACTCCTGGGCAATAGCCGGGTCTGCCGTAGCAATAGAAGCCACCAAAGAGCCTTTGCCCAGCTTGGTGAGTTCAATGGCCTCGCCTAGGTCCTTGTAGGGCATCAAAGTAGCCACCGGCCCGAAGGCCTCTACCTCATGGGTGTGGGTGAATTTAAACGGCTGGGCGTTCAGCATGACAATGGGCGAGATAAAGGCGCCCTTGTTCTGGTCTGCGCCAATGAGGTTCACCTTGTCCAGGTCGCCGTACACAATGGGCGTCTCGCGGGCCAGGTCGCGTACCTGGTCCTGCAGCTTTTTGAGTTGCTCCCTTCCTACCAAAGCGCCCATGCGCACGCCCTCGGCCTGCGGGTCCCCGATGGCGGTTTTAGACAGCTCTTTGCCCAAGGCAATCTGCACGTCCTCCACAAGTTTCTCCGGTACAATGGCCCGCCGGATGGCGGTACATTTCTGCCCGGCCTTGGCGGTGATCTCTTTCCTGATTTCTTTAATGAACAAGTCAAACTCCGGAGTACCCGGCACAGCGTCCTCGCCCAGCACCGAGCTGTTCAGAGAGTCTGCCTCCATGGTGAAAGGAACAGCTTCCTGGATAATGCGAGGATGCGCTTTGAGCAAGCGGCCGGTATAGGCAGACCCGGTAAAGGTGACCACGTCCTGGTAGGTGAGATGGTCCAGAATGCCTTCGCCGGAGCCGGTCACCAGTTGCAAGGCGCCTTCCGGCAAGAGCTTGGAGGCGATGATTTCCCGCACCACGGCCTCGGTGAGGAACGCGGTGATGGGCGCGGGTTTCACGATGGCCGGCATTCCGGCCAGCAGGTTCACGGCAATCTTTTCCAGCATGCCCCATACCGGGAAGTTGTAGGCATTGATGTGCACGGCCACTCCTTCTTTGGGCACCAGAATATGATGCCCCATAAACGTGCCGCCCCTAGACAAACCTACCGGCTCATCTTCCACAAAATACGGCTTGTCCGGAAATTGCTTCCGCAGGGAGGCATAGGCGAACAGGTTACCTATACCGCCCTCAATGTCTACCCAGCTGTCGGCGCGGGTAGCGCCGGTGCGGTAGCTGAGTTTGTAGAAATCCTCTTTTCGCTCGGTGAGGTGCAGGGCCAGGGCCTTTAACATGCGTCCCCGCTCCTGGAAGGTCATCTTGCGCAGGGCCTTATTGCCTTTAGCGCGGCCGTATTCCAGCATGGCCGCAAAGTCCAGGCCGCCGCTGTATGCCGTATAGATTTGCTCGCCGGTGACGGCATCTAAAATCTCGCTTTCTTTTCCAAAACCGGGGGTCCATTGGCCCATGGCGTAATTCTGCAATACTGCGGTCATATTTTTGGTTGTTATTTGCTGGTGGTTAATTGTTTTAACGCTGCAAAGAAGGGAAACACTTGAATTCGTTTTGGGCCTGTTTTTTGAAAAACAGGCCCAAAACGGAAATTAGCTTTCCACCCTTTTTCGTTCGTTCCAGGTTTGGTAGCCTGCCTCTTGCTTTTTGCGGTTTTCGGGTATTTCCCGCAAGGGTTCGCAGGGCTTTAAAATGGTGTGGCAGTCGGCAGGGAGTTGCATGTAGATCTGGGTGCCTTCGGTTTTCCAGGCTAGCATCTCATCACTCACCTGTTTCACGATTTTGTGCGGATTGCCCACCACCACGCTGCGGGGCGGGATTTTTTCATCTGCTTTCAGAAAACAGAGCGCCCCTACCACGCTTTCGTCACCAACCTCCACCCGGTCCATGACCACGGCGTTCATGCCTACCATCACGTTACGGCCAATGGTGGCACCATGGATAATGGCACCGTGGCCGATGTGCGCCATTTCCTTCAGGTGCACCGTGGTACCGGGGAACATATGGATGGTGCAGTTTTCCTGCACGTTGCAGTTGTCTTCAATGACAATCTCGCCCCAGTCGCCCCTGATAGCGGCGCCGGGACCTACATACACGTTTTTGCCGATGATCACGTTGCCCGTGACCGTGGCTTGCGGATGCACGAAAGAGCTCTCATGCACCACCGGAATATAACCGTTGAATTCGTAGATCATGCCCGCTCAATTATGGCCGCGTAGCCTTGCCCCACGCCCACGCACATGGTCACCAGCGCATACCGCTTTTTTTGGCGGTGCAGCTCCAGGGCCGCCGCGTTCAGGATTCTGGCGCCGCTCATGCCCAGGGGGTGACCCAGGGCAATGGCGCCGCCGTTCGGGTTCACGCGCGGATCCTGGTCGTCCACTTTAAGGCCGCGCAGGCAGGCCAGCACCTGGGAGGCGAAAGCTTCGTTGATCTCAATCAAATCCATGTCGTTCATGGTGAGCCCGGCGCCCTTTAGAGCCATCTCCGTGGCGGGAACCGGCCCGAAACCCATGAACTTGGGCTCTACCCCAGCCGCGCCCATGGACACGAAGCGGGCCTTGGGGGTAAGGTTGTATGTCTTCAAAGCTTCTTCAGAAGCGAATAGCAGGGCGGCGGCCCCGTCATTCAGGCCCGAGGCATTGCCCGCCGTCACGGTACCTTCTTTGTGGAAAGCTGGTTTCAGTTTGGCCAGCACCTCCAGGGTGGTAGTAGGCTTCATGAATTCATCCTGGGCAAACACCTTGGGATCGCCTTTTTTCTGCGGAATAGAGACCGGCACGATTTCCTCAGCGAAGAGGCCGGCCTCCTGGGCCTTGGCCGCCTTTTGCTGGGACCAAACCGCAAACGCATCCTGGTCCTCGCGGGTGATGCCTTCTCGGCGGGCCAGGTTCTCGGCGGTCTCGCCCATGCCGTCTACCCCAAACGCCTCCTTGATGCGGGGGTTCACAAAACGCCAGCCGAAGCTGGAGTCATACATCTGCGCGTCGCGGCCGAAGGGCGTGCTGGTTTTGGAGATCACCCAGGGCCCGCGAGTCATGTTCTCCAGTCCGCCGGCCACAAACAGCTCTCCGTGGCCGCACTGGATGGCGCGGGCCGCGGCTACCGCCGCCGATAAGCCGGAGGCGCAGAGCCGGTTCACCGTCTCGCCGGGAATGGCAAACGGCAAGCCTGCCAGCAGCAAAGACATACGGGCCACGTTGCGGTTATCCTCGCCGGCCTGGTTGGCGCAACCCATGATCACATCGGCAATGGCCATGGGGTCAGCGCTGGGGTTGCGTTTCATCAGTTCCTGGATGACCAAAGCGCCCAGGTCATCGGGCCTCACCGGAGCCAGGGAACCCCCGAAATTCCCGATGGGGGTCCGGATGCCGTCTACTAAATATGCTTCCTTCATGGTGGTGTTTTTCTTTTGGTTGATGCGTTTTGAGACTGTTTTCTGAAAAACGGGCCCAAAACGCAAATGGTACTTATTGGAAGAACTGCCGCTTTTCCCGCACCATGCGGCGCAAGAAAGGGCTGGCGCGGTAACGGTCTTCGTGGTACTCGTGGTATAGGTAGTCTAAGGTAGCCAGCACGTTTTCCAGACCCAGTTCATCGGCCCAGGCCAGCAGGCCTTTGGGGTAATTCACGCCATTGGTCATGGCGAGCTCCAGGTCTTCTTTGGAGGCAACGTTTAAATAGAGGGAGTCTATGGCCTCATTGATGAGCAGGGCCAGGATGCGGTGCAGCACCTGGTTTCCCAGGGCCTCATCCTTGGTTGGTTTCGGCTGCGGGGCACCCTCGCGGTAATCATAGAACCCCCGTCCCGATTTCTTGCCGAAATACCCGGCCTCAAACAGGCGTTTCTGGGTGAAGGAAGGTTTGTAGCGCGGGTCAAAGAAGAAGGCAGCGAAGACGGACTCCGTGACGCGGTAGTTCACGTCATGGCCAATAAAGTCCATGAGCGTGAAAGGCCCCATCTTAAAGCCGCCCAAAGTAGTCATTGCCCAGTCAATGGTGGCCACGTCCGCTATCCCTTCTTCCAATACGCGCAGGGCCTCACCGTAAAACGGACGGGCCACGCGGTTCACGATAAAGCCGGGCGTGTCTTTGGCGATCACCGGCTTTTTGCCCCAGGATTCTACCAGTTGCTTCACCTCCTGGGCCAGCCCTGGGCGGGTCTGTACCGCCGGGATGATCTCCACCAGCGGCATGAGCGGGGCCGGGTTGAAGAAGTGGATGCCAATAAAGCGCTCAGGCTTTTCACAGGCGGCCGCAATGGAGGCAATGGATAGCGAAGACGTGTTGGAGGCCAGGATACAATCCTCAGGCACAATCATTTCCACCTCCCTGAACAAGTTTTGCTTTACCTCCAGGTCTTCCACCACGGCTTCCAAGACCAGGTCACAGCTGCCAAAGTCCTGGTAGGCCTCGGTGAAATTAATGCGGGCCTGGATCTCGGCGGCGTCTACCTCAGAGAGCTTCCCTTTTTTGGAGAGCTTGGCCAGGGTGTCTTTGATCTGCTGGGTGGCGCGCTCCAGGGCCTTGGCGTTTTTGTCCAGCAGGTGCACCTTGTGGCCCGCCGTGGCAATGACCTGGGCAATACCCGTGCCCATGGCCCCGCTTCCTATAATCCCTACTATCATTGGCCGGTAAAATTAGGTTGCCGTTTCTGGATAAATGCCTCTACCCCTTCTTTGAAATCCAGGGTCTGGCCCGCCTGCTGCTGGTACGCCGCCTCGTGCTTGAGCTGTTCCTCTAAGGTGTGCTGAAAGGTCTTGTTCAAAAGCTGTTTGGTAAAGGCCAGGCCTTTGGTGGGCATCTGCGCCAGTTTCTGCACCAGGGCCTGCGCCTCGGCGGCAAAGGTTTCCTCGGGGAAGGCTTTGTAGATCATGCCCATCACTACAGCCTCGCGGGCGCTTACCTTGTCACCGGTCATCATCAGCGCCGAGGCGCGTTGCAGGCCTACCAGACGCGGCAGGAAAAAGGTGCCGGCGCTGTCCGGGATCAACCCGATCTTGCTGAAAGCCTGAATAAACGAGGCCGATTCCTTGGCGACCACCAGGTCACAGGCCAGAGCCAGGTTGGCGCCGGCCCCGGCAGCTACCCCGTTCACGGCGGCTACCACCGGCTTATTAAGTTGCCTGAGCAGCAGGATGATGGGGTTATAGTGCTCTACCACAATCTCAGAAATCTCCAGGCTCCCGGGGCCCGAGGCTTCGGCCAGGTCCTGTCCGGCGCAGAAGGCCTTGCCCTCTCCCGTCAGGAGCACCGCCCGCACGGCTTCGTTGTTGGCGCATTCGCGCAGGTGGTACTGCAAGGCCAGGGCCATCTCCCGGTTGAAGCTGTTATAGACGCTGGGACGGTTCAGGGTGAGGGTGGCCACTCCGTTCTCCAGGGAATAGTTGAGGTAAGGGCTTTCGTTCATAGCTTTATTTAAGGCACTTGAAATAGTCAAAGGGTTCCAGGCAGTCCTGGCACTGGTAATGGGCCTTGCAGGCGGTAGAACCGAACTGGCTGATCAATTTGGTGTTCTCAGATTTACAGAGTGGGCACCGCACCTGGGTGTCCCGGCCAAAGAGCGCATGGATGTCGCCGTTGGGCTCCACGGGCGGCGCTATGCCGTAGGCCTCCAGCTTCTGTTTTCCTTCGGGGGTGAGCCAGTCGGTGGTCCAGGCGGGGCTGAGCTGCAGGTCTACCGTAACGTCTTTATACCCTTCAGAAAGAAGCTTGAGTTTAATGTCGGCGGCAATGGTATTCATGGCCGGGCACCCCGAATACGTAGGAGTGATGGTGACCACCACTTTGCCATTTTCCTGCACCTGCACCTTGCGCAACACCCCCAGGTCCAGAATGCTGAGCACCGGTATCTCGGGGTCCGTGACCTCTTCCAGCAGGCTCCATATTTTCTCTTCAGGGGTCACAATAACAGACACAAGATGTATGACACAAGATATTAGACTTTCTCAGGAAAGGTTTGTCTGTTTTGGGCCAGTTTTCTTAAAAACGGGCCTAAAACGGCTAGGCCCTTACCATTCCAAACCGGGGTAGGCCCGTTGCAGGTATTGCAGCTCGGTCAAGATGTAGCCCAGGTGCTCAGAGTGCCTTCCGGCTTTGCCGCCTTGCTGCATGAACACGTTTTGGGGTACCTCCAGGGTAGCTTCCGCAAAGACTTTGGCCACGTGGGCGTCCCACTGCTCCTTTAAGGGAGCATAGTCCGGGATAATGCCTTGTTGGGCCAGTTGCTTTTCGGTCTCGGTCATGGTGAAGAGCTCTCCCGCGTACCGCCAGAGGTTGTCCATGGCTTTCTGGATGCGGCTTTTGCTTTCAGAAGTGCCGTCGCCGAGGCGGATGACCCACTCAGAGCTCCATTTGAGGTGGTAGCTGGCTTCTTTGAACGACTTGGCGGCAATACCGGCCAGGCCTTTGTCTGAACTGTCTTGCAGCTGCTGCAGCAACTGGAAATGGAAGCCGTCAAAAAGGAACTGGCGCAGCACGGTATGGGCGAAATCGCCGTTGGGTTGCTCCACTAGCAGTGGGTTCCGGTACTCCACAGCCTCGCGCAGGTAAGCCATGTCATCCTCGGTGCGGCCCTTGCCTTCCAGCTCGGCGGCGTACTGGAAGAGGCTGCGGGTCTCTCCAATGAGGTCCAGGGCGATGTTGGCCATGGCCAGGTCCTGCTCCAGGATGGGGCCGTGGCCGCACCACTCAGAAAGGCGGTGGCCCAGGATCAGGCTGGTGTCTGCCAGCTGCAGCGTGTATTCAAAAAGCAGCGCCCGCTGTTCCGGAGAATACTCCTGTAGGCCCGGGGTGGGTTTATTCTGTAAATCCATGGGCGTTACATGTTTTTGATTTCGGGGGGCACTTCATAGAACGTGGGGTGCCGGTAGACTTTGTCATTGGCCGGGTCAAAGAACGCGGCGGACTCGTCTGGGTTGGAGGCGTGCACGTTCTTGGATTCCACTACCCAGATGCTCACCCCTTCCATGCGGCGGGTGTACACGTCGCGGGCATTCTGGATCGCCATTTCGGCATCGGCGGCGTGCAGGCTACCCACGTGTTTATGGTCAAGGCCTTGCTTGCTTCTGATAAAGACTTCCCAGAGCGGCCATTCTTTTTGCTGACTCATTGAATGATTGATAGATAGATTGAGTGGTTGAATGAATGAGAAAATGGGTGGGGTTACGACACTTGCTTTTCGGCTTCGCGGCGGGCGCGTTTCTCGGCATGGACCAGGGCGGCTTCACGCACCCAGGCGCCTTCCTCGTGGGCCTTTACGCGGGCGCTCAGGCGGTCTTTGTTGCAGGGACCGTTGCCTTTCACCACGTTCCAGAACTCTTCCCAGTCCACGTCGCCGAAATCGTAGCCGTTCTTGGCCTCGTTCCATTTCAGGTCCTTGTCGGGCACGGAGAGTCCCAGGAACTCGGCCTGCGGCACCATCATGTCCACGAAGCGCTGGCGCAGCTCATCATTGGTGAACCGCTTGATCTTCCAGCGCATGGACTGCTCAGTGTTAGGGGATTCCTCGTCTTTGGGCCCGAACATCATGAGCGTGGGCCACCACCACCGGTTAAAGGCTTCCTGGGCCATTTGCTTCTGGGCCGGCGCGCCGTTGCAGAGCGTCATCATGATCTCAAAGCCCTGGCGCTGGTGGAAGCTTTCTTCCTTGCACACCCGTACCATGGCCCGCGCATACGGCCCGTAGGAGGTCCTGATAAGCGGCACCTGGTTCATGATGGCCGCGCCGTCCACCAGCCAGCCAATGGCCCCGATATCGGCCCAGGACAAGGTGGGATAGTTGAAGATGCTGGAATATTTAGCCTTGCCAGAGTGCAGGTCATTGATCATCTGGTCGCGCGAGGTGCCCAGGGTTTCGGCGGCACTATACAAATACAGGCCGTGCCCGGCCTCATCCTGCACCTTGGAGAGCAGGATGGCCTTGCGCTTGAGCGAGGGGGCTCGGGTGATCCAGTTGCCTTCGGGCAGCATGCCTACAATCTCTGAGTGGGCGTGCTGCGAGATCTGGCGCACCAGCGTCTTGCGGTACTGGTCGGGCATCCAGTCTTTGGGCTCAATGCGTATTTCGTTTGCGATCTTCTCCTCAAACAGTTCTTCCAGTGATTTATCTATGATCGTTTCCATACCTTCTTAACAGTTGAATACTCTCTTACGTTTAAAATTGCCATCCTGGCATGCGCTTCCGTTTTAAGCCTGTTTTCGGGAAAACAGGCTTAAAACGGAATTTGAATCTGGTTACTGGTCAAAGTCCACCACTACGCGCTCGGTCAATGGGCGGGCCTGGCAGGTGAGAATGTAGCCGGCGGCCACCTCTTCGGGTTCCAGGGAATAATTAACGTCCATCTCCACCTGGCCTTCCAGCACCTTGGCGCGGCAGGTACTGCACACGCCGCCTTTGCAGGAATAGGGCACGTCGGCGCCGGTCTCGGCGGCGGCATCCAGGATGGTGTTGCCGTAGTAAGACATCTCCAGGTTGAGGTAATTACCGTCCAGGCGCACCTGCACCTTGCTGATCTTGTCCTCGGCCCCGGCCGGGCGCTCCCTGCGCTCCGCAGCTTTCTGGCCTGCCTCCCCGGTGGTGAAAAGCTCAAAGTGGATTTTCTCTTTGGCCACCCCGGCTTCCTCCAGGGCTTCCTTCGCCCCGAAGATCATTTCCTCGGGCCCGCAGATAAAGCACTCGTCTATTTCCTGGGCTTTGATAATTTTCTGCAGGAACAGCTCGGTTTTCTGCTTGTCAATGCGGCCAAACAAAAGGTCGGTGTCACCGTGCTCGCGGCTCAAGATATGGTAGAGGCTGAAACGGTCAAGGTATTTGTTCTTAAGGCCTTCCAGCTCTTCCTTGAACATGATGGAGTTGCGCCCACGGTTTCCGTAGAGCAGCAGCACTTGGCTTTTGGGCTCAGACAGCAGGATGGTTTTGATGATGGAGAGAATGGGGGTGATGCCGCTGCCGGCTGCCACCATCACGTAGCTTTTCTGCTGCTCTGGGTTCAGTTGGGTAAAGAAGCTGCCCATGGGCGGCATCACCTCCAGTTCCTCGCCGGGTTGCAGCGCCTCATTGGCAAAAGAGGAGAAACGGCCTTCGGGCACTTTCTTGATGGCCACTTTCCAAGTGTTCTCCAGCGGGCTGGAGCAGATGGAATACGAGCGCCTGAGCTCTTCGCCGTTGTGGTAGCGCCGGAACGTGAGGTACTGGCCCTGGGTATACCGGAAGGTGTCTTTGAGCGCCTCGGGCACATCCAGGGTCACGGTCACGCTGTCATGCGTCTCGCGGTCAATGTTCTTGATTCTGACTTTATGAAATCTGCTCATGGTTTTACTTCCTCTTCTCAAAACGGAGGCGTTTGCCTTCTGTCTTATTTTAGCTGCCTTGTTGCCCGGTGCCCTCCCTATTTTCCAGGCCCTGGAACAGGATAGTCAGGATAGAGCTTTCCAGTTCTTCTATGGAGATGCCCCGGTCCTGCCGCCACCAGAGTTCCACCCAGCGCACCGCCGAGAGGAGCGTGAACAGGGCCACGGAGGTATTCACCTCCCGCAGTTCGCCGGCCTGTTTCCCGACTTCAATAAAGGCGGCCAGCTTGTTTTCGTATTGCTTTCTTAGGCCTTTGAACTCCTGCAGCGCCTCCGGCGAGAGGTACTTCCAGTCATTGTTGGCCACTGATACCTCGGCGCCTTTGGTGGTCATGAGATGGATATGCAGCTTCACCAAAGCCTTCAGCTTTTGGGTGAAGGTGAGCGGGGCATTCTCAATCTCGGCTAATTGGGTCACGTACGTGTGGGCAATGTCAAAACAGATGGTTTTCAGGATCTCGTCTTTGGAACTGATATAGTGGTACATGGTGGCCGCGTCCATGCCCACCTGCTCGGCCAGGTCTCGCATGGAGGTGCCACCCACGCCCTTCTGCTTGAAAAGCAGGGCCGCTTCCTTTATTATTTCGGCGCGCCGTAGGTCCTTTTTCTTCTTCATTCCGTTTTAACCTTTTCACCCTCCCCCGCCTAGAGCAGCAGAAAATCGGCGTTTTCGGTTACCAGGCAATAGAAAATACTTCGCCTGATACACCAAGTTTACTGGATTATAACTTAAAAGTCAAATGTTTGTTTGATTTATTTTAGCCCTTGGTTAAATCTCCCTCCCGCAACGGAAGGACTCTGGCCCAGGTTCGTATGGTTTAATCCCTCTGGGGAAACCTGGCTAGCACGGCCTCTCCTTTCCTGTGGCTAGCCAGGGGCCGTAGAAACTTATCCCTGCAAAAGGCTTACCTTTACGGAAGGCCGACCTTCGGCCTGTTTTTATTTGTTAAAGCTTATAGTACCATGGACGCATTGCCCAAGATCCTCAAGAACCTGAACATCCCCCAGTTAAACGAAGTGCAGGAAGCCGCGCTCAAAGCCGCCGGGCAGAATGACTTTGTGCTGCTGGCCCCTACCGGATCTGGCAAGACCCTGGGCTTTCTGCTGCCGCTGCTCCAGCGGCTTTCGGCCGGCGAGGCGGGGGTGCAGGCTCTGGTTTTGGTGCCTACCCGCGAACTAGCGCTCCAGATTGAGCAGGTATTACGGCAAATGGGCACGGGCTTTAAGGTGAACTGCTGCTACGGCGGCCACTCCACCTACCAGGAGAAAAAGAACCTGGCGCACGCCCCCGCGGTCTTGATTGGTACGCCGGGGAGGGTGCTCTACCACCTGGAAAATGAGAACCTGGATCCCAGTTCTATTAAAACGCTGGTGCTGGATGAGTTTGACAAATCATTGGAGATGGGCTTTCAGGAAGAGATGGCCGCTATTCTAAAGCAATTCCCCCGGGTGGAGCGTCGCTTTCTCACCTCGGCCACCAACCTAAAGGAAATTCCCGCCTTCACGGGCCTCCAGAAGCCTACCGTGCTGGATTTCCTGCAGGAGGAAAGCATGGTGCCTGACCTGCAATTGAAAGTGGTGCAGATAGAAGCCGGCGATAAACTCAACACCTTGTTTAAGCTGCTTTGCGCCATTGGGCCTAAAACCACCCTGGTTTTCTGTAACCAGCGGGAGGCGGTGGAGAAGGTAAGCGAGTACTTAAAGGAGAAAGGGATGGCTTCCAGTATTTTTCATGGCGGCCTGGAGCAGCCGGACCGGGAACGGGCCATTATGAAATTCAGGAACGGCACCAATTACCTGCTCATCAGCACCGATCTGGCCGCGCGGGGCCTGGACATTCCGGAAATTGAGGCCGTGGTGCATTTTCAGTTGCCAGACGCCGCCACCTTTACCCATCGCAACGGCCGTACCGCCCGCATGAAAGCCCAGGGCTCCAGCTATCTTCTCCTACACCCCGACGAGAAACCCGCCTACCTGCCCTCTTTGCCTAGACCGGAGAAACTGCCGGCGAAGGCGCAGCTTCCCGCGCCTTCGCCCTGGGAAACACTTTACCTGAGCGCGGGCAAGAAAGACAAAGTAAGCAAAGGCGACATTGCCGGCTTATTGATGCAAAAAGGCGGGTTAGAGAAAACGGAGGTGGGATTGATTGAGATTCAGGACTCTGCCTCGTTTGCAGCCGTGCACCGCACCAAGATAAAGAAGGCGGTGGAGCTATTGAAGCAGGAAAAGCTGAAAGGCAAGAAAGTGAAGGTAGAGCAGGCGAACTAACTGACCTTTACAACCAAAGCGAAGCTGGAGGTGGATTTCCTTTTGGCTAATTTGATTCTACTATTTCAGGTGAAACAGCAGTGCTATGAAAGGAAATGATTTTGGCCTGGTTTTGAAAAAACAGGCTTAAAACGGTTTTGGCTCAAAAGCACGCCTTTTAGATTGGGCTTTTTGACGGTACTTGGTAGAGGAAAACACAAGAATAGAAGGGGGTAAAAAGAAAGCGGGCGCCTCCTTTTCCCCATCAATATAACTTAAAAAGACGCTCTGGGTTACTCCGTCGCTTCCTTGTTCTCTCCTCTGCTGGCTGGTGGCCTTCTGCGGCTTTCTGGCGTACCAACCTTGTTTTCTTCTTCAGGCGGGGTGGAAGAGATATTCCCAAATTTGTCTACATAAGCCATCATGTTTTCTAGTCCGCCCCCGGTGGAGTTCTCATGACGTTCCTGCTTACGCTCTTCTTTGTCTTTTTTCTTTTTAAGTCTCTTTTGCTCTAGTTGCTTCTTCATGAAGCTGTTCTGTGATCTTGCCATTGCGTTAGGTAAAGTGAAACATAAAGCTGCCATCAGGTAATTCCTGCATTAGGAAGTAATGGTGGGCAGTTTTTGATACCGGGATAAGGACCCAAGTATCTTACTAAATACGGATATTCTAAAATGATAGCCAGAAACAACCGGTAATTAGGTTTAGAATGCAGGGTGCCCAGCAGGGTGCCACGCAGGAACTAAGGAGATCTTGAAAGAAAAGGAAATGAAGCGTTGTAGGTAACTACTTATAAACGCTCTTGATTTCTAAGGTGATTTTCAAGAATTATCAGGAATCTTACATCCAGCTGAAAAAGCAGAAAGAAGAAGAGAAGAGATAATGGTTGCTTCCATTACAAAGGTAGGAAATTACCGGCCCTTTTCCTAACTGTGCTGCCGCATTGGCGCATTCTTTAGGCATCACCTTTTGTTCATAGCTCCCTCCTTCTACCCTTATTTAGACTAATGTGCGTTGGCATTTTAAAAGACGTTTAAGGATAGTAGCTTTTAGGTTTCTTAAGAAGAGGAAGGCTCCTACTAATCAATTTCTAGACAATGAAATCATGCTGTCCCATAAACCAGAAGTAACTTATTTGGAGACGGCATGTTAAGGGAACTGCCAGCCTTATATGTGCCTAATTTGGTTTTTTTGTCAAAAATGAGGTGTTTTTTAAAAGATTATTTTCAAAGAATCTGTTACCTCCTCCTACCTTTTCCTGAGAATTTTCATAAAAACAAGGGACAAGTTCTAGCTATTCCTGCTTCGGGAAAACGATTTAAAACTTCGAGTTCTTCTAGGATATTCTTTGCTGACCTCGCTTTTTTCCTATTTAAGAAAGCCTTTGTACAAGTTACTTAACATATTAATTCTTCCTTAACCTCTCCTTCAGGATTGCGGTATACGCCAAAAGTCCCCCTCTCTCTTTACCACAGTACCGCTTTCATTGCTTCTGCTTCCAAGGTTTAGTTCTAACATAGCTAGATGAAACCAAGGAATAGTTTCTAGGAAGAACCCGGCGCTGCTTGGGTCCCTCCTTTTCATTACCCGTCCTATTTCCAACCTAACAAACACGTATGTTAAACATCTATTCCAACAACCTGAAGAAAGTACTTAGTATTTTCGCCTTTTTAGTGGCATTTGCCGGCCAGGCATTGGCGCAGGCCACCGTTGACACCCAATTGTTGCAGGTTTTAAAATCTGCAACCGTCCCCACTGAAGTGGTGGTTACCTTTTATGGCAATGGAGCCCCCAGCTCTACGAACCTACAACTTCTGCAAAGCCTGGGGCTTACCAAGGGCCTTACTTTTAAAAACCTGCCCATTGCAGGGGTTCTGGCTACTTCAGCGCAGGTAGAGGCCCTGGCCAAAAGCCCCTATGTACGGTCAGTGTACCTTAACAAAAAGCTTAGCTTCTATAATAACAATGAAACGCACCTAACAGGAGTAAAACGCCTGAGAACCGACAAAAACATAACCTCCCGTAATAACGGCATGCCGGTTTCCGGTAAAGGCGTTGGGGTTATGATCAATGACAGCGGCGTGGACGGTACCCATGAAGACATAAAATTGGGTGTGCATTTGGTGCAAAACGTACTGGGCAGCACTAACCTGAACGCGCAGTCTTCGCTCCTACCTACCACTTACTTGGAGAACGTACCCAACACCGATACTAATTCTGGTCACGGAACGCATTGTGCCGGAACGGTGGGCGGCAATGGGGCTCGGTCGAACGGTCTTTATGCTGGGGCAGCTCCGGGGGCTACCTTAATTGGGTACGGCTCGGGTGGTGCCCTTTTCGTGCTGGATGCCCTTGGCGGTTATGATTATGCCCTAACCCACCAGTTTACCTATGGTATTAGAGTGATTAGCAATTCCTGGGGTACCAGTGGTGATTTTGACCCGGCTAACCCGGTAAACGTGGCATCCAAAAAAGCCTATGACCATGGTATTGTGTCTGTGTTTGCGGCCGGTAATGACGGGCCAAGCTCAGATACCCATAACCCTTACGCCATTGCGCCATGGGTAATCTCTGTGGGCGCAGGTGACAAATACGGAAAACTGGCTGATTTCTCCTCCAGAGGTGTGAAGGGAGAAGGCGGCACGTTTACGCTGGGAGACGAAACCTGGACTTTTGAAAACCGCCCTACTTTGGTAGCCCCCGGCGTGGATGTTATTTCTACCAGAGCTATTGCCCCCGTTTCCTCTTTATCTGCGGAGATGGACGCCGCCGAACTGGACCCCGCCCACGTGCCTTTCTATACCCACATGAGCGGAACCTCTATGGCTACGCCGCACATGTCTGGGGTAGTGGCCTTGATGCTGGAAGCCAATCCTTCTCTTAGCCCTGCCCAGGTAAAAGCCATCCTCCAGAAAACAGCCACCAACATGCCTGGCCGTGAATCCTGGGAAGTAGGGGCTGGTTATGTGAATGCCTATGCCGCCATTGATCATATATACCGCAACACTTCTTTTGGCGCATTCCTAAACTACACCAGAAGATTTAACAGCAGCGTGAACACCGCCACTGAGCAAAGCGCGTTCACCATCAACTTTAATCCCTTAACCACTGCCACCAACCAGATCACGTTCCAGGTGGCCTCCGGAACCAATAGCCTGGAAGCAAAATTCAACGCTGCAGGTTTGCTGGGCCAGACCGGAAACCCGGTGAATTTGATTCTGCTTTCGCCTTCTGGAGCAGAGTATCGCTCCGGAATTCCGGTAGCCTTTGCTCTGTATTACGACAGGGGATTGGCGGTAGCCAACCCAGAGCCTGGAACCTGGACCTTAAAAGCCGAAGGCCTGAACGGCATCGCGCTTCCTGAAACCATTGCCGGCACTTTTGTGCAGTCACACGTAACCGGAACCACGGGCCTGGGTGACATTGCCGGGCATCCCGCTGAAGCTTCTATTAAAATGGCGGTAGCTGCCCGATTGGTAGATGCGTTGCCTACCGGATTTAAACCAAATGATGCCCTGAAAAGAATACAACTGGCAGATTACTTCATGATGGGCCAGGGAATCAGGCAGTTGATGCCAACCTCCGGCATTGCTACCGTGACAGACCTATTCGGTGACCAATTACTGTTAGCGGAATCGGTTTTAGCCAAAGGAGCTGCCCTAAGGGACCGGGAACACACCTTCAAGGGCGTGATGATGCCCAGCACTACCGGTAAATTCAACCCCAACGGAAATGTGAACAGAGCTAACCTTGCGTATTCTTTGGTACAGGCCTTGGGCTTACAGAAATTTGCCGAAGAACGGACTGGTAAGCCCGTTAATGTGACGGCAGACGGGAAAAACTATGCCATTGAGGATGCTTCTTCTATTCCGGCCGGTTTGGAAGGCTATGTGAGCGTGGCCCTGGAACTCAACCTGATCAATGCCTATTTTTCCCTGAGCCAAGGCACTTTTGACCTGTTCCCCACCCTGCACGCCACCTTTAAACCGCTGCAGGATGTGACGCGGGCTGAGTTTGCCGTGATCATTACAAGAACGCACACCAGCTGGAATGCTGCCACCCAACCGGTAACCGCCAGCGCCGCGGCGATAGGCTTACCGGTAGCTGCCAAGAACTTCACCTACCCTAACCCTTTCTCTGGGACCACCACCATATCGTACACCCTGGAAAGCGCTGGGTTTGTAACTGTGGAAGTGTTTACCTTGAAAGGTGGTAAAGTGTCTACCCTGGTAGCGGAGCAAAAGGAAGCCGGCACCTATTCGGTTCTTTTTAAGGCCAGCAACCTACCAACCGGTACTTACATCTATAAAATTAGCACTGCCGGAAAAGAAATCACCCAGAAAATGGTGTTGACCCGGTAAGCTTTCTTTTTTCCTTTCCCCCAAAGGCCCCTCCCACCAGAGGGGCCTTTTTTATGCCCTGCCTTCCCCTTTTCCCTACCCAAAAAAGTCTAATTCCAGCGATTCTTCCAAGGCAGATATTGCAGCGAAAAGCCTCTAAAATGAGAGATAGACGACCTAACTAAGTACGCATTATGGGATTTCATTCATTGCTCAAACAACCAGAAAAGGCCCGCCTGGAGCTTTAAACGGCCATTTTCATCCGTCTGAAAAATAATTTTAGTATTTGCAGGTGGAATTGAACGAAAAATTTCTTTTCTTGGTAGTATCTGTATAATTAAAAACAATATGAACAACGGTAAAGTAAAATTCTTTAACTCCGAAAAAGGCTTCGGATTTATCAAAGATGACAATTCAAACCAAGAGTACTTTGTACACGTTTCTGGTCTGGTTGACGAAATCAGAGAGAACGACGAAGTGACCTTTGAGCTGAAAGAAGGCAAAAAAGGACTAAACGCTGTGAACGTGAAACTCGCTTAGTCTTTCGCTATAAAAGACATTGAGAACAGGAAAAGCCTTACCAATCGGTAAGGCTTTTTTTATTTCCCATTCTGGTTACATACCCTTGGCAGGACCTTTGCCTCTTCATAAAAAAACCTTCCTTTAACTAAGCCACATACCTTAGAATTTTTCCTATTGAGAGCAGCTTGACCTTCCCTTCTGTTTAGAGGCCGTTTTTCAAAATAAAGCCTCTAAACAGCGGAAAGGAAAATACCAGAAACATTTCTAACATAAGGTAAGGTGGTTGGTTTCCTTTAAACAAAGAGACCCAGGGTTTGCGTTAGAGGAAGGTAAAACTTGTATTCACCTTAAATTAAAATACTGTGGCTCAACCGCGCGACAAAGAAGGCTTACTTCACTTGTATAATAAAGTATTACCCCCGCTTGCTGAAAAGATTTTCCAGCATCTGCAGGAGGTTGTTCCTTTGTTTGATGACTTTAAACTAGAAAAGGTTATAGACACCTGGACAAAAGACAAGCACGCCTCTACAGACAAGGAGATAAGCCTTGAGAATGGCAATGTGCAGCAGATGGGTTTAAAGGTACAGCTAACGGGTTTCCAGAAGGCCGGGGCCCAAACCTTTGATGTCAACAAAGACCTGGTCTTCTTTTTGGAGTACTCCTCTTATATAGTAGGCCCAGACAAAAATACTGCCTGGCTGGAAAGGTTCTACCTGCAACCCTGGACCCCACAAGAAATGGAGGACCTAGCCGAAAAATGGACAGATGAAGTAATAGAGGACATTACTAAAAAGCTTCAGGAAATAAGCTGATACCTTCAATCTGTGACCGGCGACAGATCACTAAGCATTCTCTAACTTTCAACTAAAGTAAAAAGCAGGGCAAAATTAAAAGTGCCTTTAACCTCTTTAAAGCCACTTAAGCCAGATATTTTGGGTTTAAAAATTGTTTTATTGAACGATTCCTGTACCTTGTTGGTAGTAATGTTATAATGAACAACAATATGAATCAAGGAACAGTAAAATTCTTCAATGATGACAAAGGCTTCGGCTTCATCAAAGACAGCAACACCAATCAAGAGTACTTCGTGCACGTATCTGGCTTGGTAGACGAAATCAGAGAGAACGACGAGGTGGTCTATGAACTTCAGGAAGGAAGAAAAGGACTAAACGCCATCAACGTAAAGCTGGCCTAGTCCTTCGCCATAAACGTCATCACCAAAAAGTCCCTCCCCGCAAAGGAGGGGCTTTTTTTATGCCCTACCACCAACCCCTGTTTTAGGGCCGTTTTTAGGAAAACAGGCCCAAAACAGAGATCAAGAGGTTATCCTTCTTAAATCTAAGAAAGTGGATGCAGTACTACATGAAAAGGGAAGTAGAGTGCCAGAGGTGTTATTCAGGCAGTTCCAGTATAAATTCCTTCCCGGGGGCTACTGTTAGTGAGTAGTTCTTAATCCAGGGATTATACAGCCGCAAGGTCTTGTAGTTAGTGCCTTGCTCCAGGGCGAAGGTAGCCAGGTTAGGAATAGTGGTACGCACGGTAAAGGTGCGGGACGCCAGGTCTTTATACCCGTGTCCGTCTGGCAGGTCAAACCCGTATTTACTGGGGTTTCCAAGTACTTCTTTCAAGGCCAGAATCCGGAAGATATAGCGGGAGGTCTCGTCGTTGAGGTACAGGTCATAGAAGGAACTGACGCCCTGTTTCTCCAGGGCCCGGTCCAGACCGTTCACGCCCCGGTTATACGAAGCAGCGGCCGTGGTCCAGGACCCGAAGCGCTTGCGGGCGTTTTTCAGGTAGCGGCATGCTGCCTTGGTGGATTTCTCTACGTGGAAACGCTCGTCTACTTCGCTATTGACCAATAAACCATAGCCCCTGGCGGTATCTGGCATCAACTGCCAAAACCCAGAGGCTCCCGCAGAAGAGGTTACCTGGCTGAAAAGGCTCTCGGCCAAGGCCAGATAGACAAAATCTGCGGGAACATCATTTTCGCGCAGTAACTGCTCAATCTGGGGTAAGTACCGGTGCATACGTTTAAGTCCCAATAAGGTACTGGTATGCAGATAGGCGTTGGTGATAAGTTCGCGGTCCAGGCGTTCTGCTACGTCTGGCACCTCCAGAGGAACAGGCTCGCCGGCAAACGTCATAGAGGCAGGTAAGTCTGGGGCACGGTAGATACGCGCACCCGTAAAGGAAGCCTCGCCCTCTTCTGCGGCACCTTGCTGTACTGCCCGCTGACTGCAAAGGTGCAGCGTAAGGGCCAGCATAACACCTAATCCTACGGTTTTCCAAACTTGCTGTGACACGGTGTTCCCTTTGTTTCTTGTATTCCTACTTATACTTATTCCTGCCCGTCCAATGTTTCTTCAGAGACAAAAATCAACCTCCTTCTTGCAAAAAAGATAACGGCCTTGCTGGGCTAACGAGTTAAAACAAGGTTTGTGTATAAACAGTGCCTTTAAAATGAGGGGAGTATAGTAGACTAGATGTAAATGGGCATAATGAGGAAAAAGAAAAGAGAGCGTTTTCCCATCCCATAAGGCTAAAAACTGTTTTGGGCCTGTTTTATGAAAAACAGGCCCAAAACAGTTTTTAGCTCTCTTAAAGTAACTTCTATTTCCTGTAAGATAAACGGTTGGCAAAGGCCTAAACTTAAAAAGCATAGGCACCCTACAGCCAGAAGATTAAACGGCCACTCTTTGTAAAATCGCCTTACAGGGCGCTTTGGAGGTAACTTTGAGCATGTGCTGGGTATGCAGCGGTACGGCAAAAAAATCGCCGGGCTGTAGTTGATACAGGTTTTCGCCGGCAATCATGTCACAGGTGCCTTCCACAATCAGGAAACGCTCTAATTCATCATGGTGCACCTCATAGTCAGACATGTCTTTGATCCAGGCAATGGCGGTGGTGATCTGGGGGGTGTGCCCAATCAACTTTACAAAGATATTATCTTCCTCCTCTTCGGGCAGGACAAGGTCTGGGCGCGTAAGCCAGGTGGCGTATTCGTCTATGGTGGAGTTCTCCGTTAACAAAGGAGGCTCAACGGCGGGCTCTCCCTTGGCCAGGCGTTGCAGGTAATCAATAGTGGCTAGCACCAGGGGTTTAACGGTATCACGGGGCGGAATGGCATGTTCCTGGGCATAGGCCTCTACTGCCCTACTGATGAGGTCAATCTCGGCTTTTATTTCGGGGTGAGCCGCAGCCATCTGTTCTACCTCTTTGGTTTCCTGGGGGTTGGTGATGCCCATGACGTACAGTTCCAGAATCCCAGACTCTATGAAATGATGGATTGAATTCATGCTGCTCTTTCTGCTCCTATGTGTTTAAATGCCATTTTAAGTGTCGCCTTCAAGTCTGTTTCTGATATCTCCAGCAGCGCCGCGGCCTCTGCGCAGCTTTTCCCCTTGAGGTAGATCAAATCCAGGATGGCTTTTTCCTGAGGTTCCAGGTGGCAGAAAACCTGCTTGACCCGTTTCTCATCCTGCAGCGTACGCTTCATGGCTTCTTCTGCGTTGGCGTATTTTATCTTCTCTGACCCTTCTGCCAGATGCTGGTATTTTCCGGTCTTTATGGCTTCAATTGAAATTCCACGGGCTATGGCTAAGGCCCAGGTCAAAAACCTGGAGGCCGAAGGATCATACACGGTAATGCGGGAGCAAATAGCGGTAAAGGTTTCCTTCAACACTTCTTCGGCTATCTCTGGGTGATGGACAATTCTGGTGATGACCCCTAGCAGAATAGCCGCGTATTGGTCATACACGGCAGATAAAGCCGTGAGATTCCCGGTTTTCAACCCCCTTACCAGCAGGTCCTCGCTGTCGCCCCCAAATTTGTTTTCAAACATAGTAGTTCCATTTTCAGGCTCTCAGTCCCAGCAAAAAGGTACCTGATGGCCATTATTACCTAAATATATGGTTTTTATAGGAAATTCCCGCGGCAGGCCCCTTTCAGGATGTCTCAAAGGGAAATGGATACACGGAGGAAGCATTCCAGAAGTTTTTGGAGTTCACGGCGGCAGAGAATATTCCTTCCTATTTTTAAGAATGCTATTACGTAATAAAGCCGATACACCTTTTCAATCTGCCTGCTATGTTGCCACCCAATGATGATGATTTAGAGTTCAGCTTGCCAGACCATCTACCTATTTACCACAAAGGCCGGGAGATTTTTTCTTTGACTGCACAGATTGTGGCCCTGGTAGAGGAAGACGAGGACATACATGGCCCCCTAAAGGAATTGATGCTGGAAGACGCCGCCCTGCTAACCGTAAAAGTGGCCGGGGCCGAAGCCGCTGACCTGTATGACCTCAGGATGGAGAACGCGGCCATTATCCGGAAGGCTGCCCGGAATCTGCTGCTCCATTGCACCAGCCTGGAAGTCTTCGGGTTTAAGGAAGTCCATTACTTTAAACTGTTGCGGCAGGCCATTGAGGAGTTCAGGTTGCTGTTTATTGAATGGGTTCAAAGCTTTGACCCCTGGAATTATGTAGTGGACCAATGGGGGCTTTTCAACCCGCCGGGTATCTTTCCGAGCCATGAACCGGAGGAATAAAGCCCTGGCCTGATGCTTACCAAAATTGATTTTCCGTTTCACGCCTATTTTTATGAAAACAGGCTTAAAACAGGATAACTACCTAATAGTAAGAGTTATTACGATCCGCTTTTTCACCTATCAATTGAGGAGTAAAAGCCTTGAAAATTCCTCGGGGATAGGTAAGATACGCCTCCTTAAAATAGTGGACAGAAACAGGTAACCAAGATGGATCCCTATTTATTTGGCGGACGGCTAATTGTAAGGTAGCTTTAACCTTCAGGTAAAATCTATTACCTATATGGGAAGGAAATCACTTACTCAATAACAGAATGGAAATCCTGCTTTTTGGAATCACGCGGGACATTGTAGGACGGCAGTCCCTACGGGTAGAAGATAATCCTGCCCTAAAGACCGTCGCCGATTTGAAACGGCACCTATTTGCGCAGTACCCTGGGTTGGAAGGCTTAAAATCTTTGGCCATTGCCGTTGACAGCGAATACGCCCAAGACGACCAACTCCTGGCTGCCTGTCACGAAGTAGCCCTTATACCCCCGGTAAGCGGCGGTTAATTGCCAAAGCCTATGTTACTGAAATTGGAAGAAACCGTTGATTTGGCTGAAGCCTACCATTACTTGCAGGACCCTGAGGCAGGCGGACTGGATTTGTTTGTGGGCACCGTCCGGAACCAGACCCAGGGCAAGGAGGTGGTAAAACTAGTGTTTGAAGCCTATAAACCCATGGCCTTGAAAGAGATGCAGAAAATCGCCGATGCTGCCCAACAACAATGGCCTATCACCCGGCTGGTGATGCTGCACGCCCTAGGCGAAAAAGCAGTGGGAGAACCGGTGGTGATCATGGGGGTAGCCTCGGCGCACCGGGAGGCCGCCTTTGCCGCCTGCCGGTTCCTGATAGATGAACTGAAGAAAACCGTACCCATCTGGAAGAAAGAATATTACCAAGACAACAGCGTGTGGGTCAATGCCCATCCCTAAGCCCAGCCATGGAAACACCTATTCTACTTGATTCCCATGGCCGGCAGCTAACCTATCTGCGCCTTTCGGTGACCGATAGGTGCAATTTTAGGTGTTATTATTGTATGCCACAGGAAGGAATGGATTTTGCCGCGCGCCAGGACCTGCTTTCCTGGGAAGAACTCTTCCAAATGGCCCAACTCTTCTGCAGTCTGGGCATCAATAAAATACGCATCACCGGGGGCGAGCCTTTTGTGCGGGCGGGCATCATGCCCTTTCTCCGGAAATTGAGTTCCCTACCCGGCCTGGAAGAAATCACGGTTACCAGCAACGGCACTTTGTCTTTTCCCCAAATAGCAGAGCTACAGCAGATAGGCATCAACAAAATAAACCTCAGCCTTGACTCCCTGGACGCTTCCCGCTTTCACCAAATCACCCGCCGCAACAGTTTTGACGCTGTCTATGCCTGTATCTTTCAATTGTTGGACGCAGGGTTTACGGTGAAACTGAATTGCGTGGTGGCCGAAGGCGAAAACATACAGGACCTCATTCCTTTTGTGGAATTCACCAAAGAAAACGCACTGGCCGTCCGTTTCCTGGAAGAAATGCCTTTTAACGGGGGTACGTCCGCACCGGTTCCGCTTTGGTCCCACCACAAAATCTATCAGCACCTGGCAGAGCACTACCCTGTTATAGAAAAACTGGAAAGTGACCCCTCCTCCACCTCGGTGAATTACCAGGTACCAGGATTTAAGGGCTGCTTCGGGATTATCCCCTCCTTCAGCAGAACGTTTTGCGGTACCTGTAACCGCATCCGGTTGGGGGCAACCGGCGAATTGCGGACCTGCTTATACGGCCCACCTGCCACTAATTTGCGGGATTTAATGCGTTTGGGTCACTCCCCATTGCAACTTCAGCAGGAAATACTGGACGTGGTCCGGCACCGTAAAAAAGACGGGTTTGCCGCCCAAGCCAGCTTACTACAAACCGGGGTTCACGCCTCTATGTCGGTTTTAGGGGGATAACGGCTAAAAACAATCACCCCCTTTTTGAGCCTGTTTTTAGGAAAAGGTGCTCAAAACAGAATTGACAAAACGCTTTTTAATAATAGATTAGCTACCCCTTTTTCGTTTTGGAGCTGTTTTTCAAAAACCAAGCTTAAAACGGAATTATACTCTACTTTCAAACAATGAGAATTTTATCCCATGTAGATGACCAGGGATTACCCGGCATGGTAGATGTTTCGGGCAAGGAAGCTACTACCAGAACAGCTGTGGCAGAGGCAACCGTGGTATTCCCCGAAGACGTTTTTAAAACCCTTCTGACGCAGGATTTCCTGACGAAGAAAGGATCAGTATTGCAGACTGCCATTATTGCCGGGGTGATGGCCGCCAAGAAAACCGCCGATATCATTCCTTTGTGCCATCCCCTGGCCCTTACCTCTTGCAAAGTTACCATTGAACCCGCTGGAGAATCTTCCTTACAAGTGGTTTGCCAGGTGCGCTGCGAAGGAAAAACCGGGGTAGAGATGGAAGCGTTGACGGGCGCCTCGGCGGCGGCGCTTTGCATTTATGACATGTGCAAAGCCCTAAACCACGACCTTAAAATTACCAACATTCATTTGCGGGAGAAAACCGGCGGAAAATCTGACTTCCATGCAAAGCAGTGCTAACTTGTTTGGTTTGGTCCTGAGCGGTGGCCAAAGCACCCGCATGGGGCAAGACAAAGGATTGTTGCATTACTACGGCCAAACCCAACGCTTGCATGCCTACCGCTTGTTGCAAAAGGTATGTTCCCGCGTCTTCCTGAGCCTTAGGCCTGGCCAGGAATCAGCCTTGGAAGCAAATATAGAATTCCTTCTTGACAACCAACCTTTCCGGGGACCTATCAACGGGATTTTAAGCGCCTTGCAGCAGCACCCCAATACCGCTTTCCTGGTAATGGCCTGTGATTTACCCTTAGTGATTGAAAGTACCGTTTTAAAGCTGGTTAGGGAACGAGACACCTCTTATCTAGCCACCGCTTATGCAGCGGAATGCTCCTCTTTGCCTGAACCCTTGTTGGCCATCTGGGAGCCAACCGCCTACTTGCCGGCCCTTGCGTTTGCCCAGGAGGGGAAATTCTGCCCCCGTAAATTCCTGCTGCAAAATCCCACCACATTGATCTACCCGGCCCAGCCTGACGAACTGTTTAACGCCAATCACCCAGGGGAATTCAGGTACGCCAAAAACCAACTTCGCCATGGAAACCAGGTATAGCCGTCAAATCCAGTTGCCCGGGTTTGGCCCGGAGGCGCAAAAGAAACTGCAGGAGAGCCGCGTGCTGGTGGTGGGCGCTGGAGGCCTGGGCGTTCCGGTGCTGCAGTATCTGGCCGGAATGGGCGTTGGCGTGCTAGGGCTGGTGGACGGGGATACTATCAGCCTGAGTAATTTACACCGGCAGGTTTTGTACGCTGAGTCTGAGGTAGGACACTTAAAAGTAGAGGTCGCGGCCCGAAAGCTTCGTCAACTCAATTCTTCAATCCAGATCTTACCTTACCCCGAGGCCCTTTCCCCGGCTAATGCCCTAGACATTATTCAGTCCTATGACTTGGTCATTGATGCCACAGACTCCTTTGAGGCCCGTTACCTGATCAATGATGCCTGCGTGATCCTGCACAAGCCTTTTGTGTATGGTGCCCTCCACCAGTTTGAAGGTCAGGTAAGCGTATTCAACTTGAACGGAGGCCCTACCTACCGTTGCCTTTACCCTACGCCGCCGTCCGGGCAAGAAATACCAGATTGCAATACCGGTGGCGTGCTTGGGGTGGTACCTGGCTTGATAGGCGCTCAGCAGGCTCTGGAGGCGGTCAAAGTAATCACGAGTACCGGGTCTTCACTTTCGGGGTATCTTTTGTTACTTGATTTCCTTAACCAAAGCCAGTATAGAGTTAAGCTTAAGGCCACCCCAGCAAATCTACATATCACTTCATTGCAACCCTCCTATTCCCTTGTTTCCAGCCCTCATTTTTCTGAGGTGCTTCCCCAGGAGCTATGGGCCTGGTTTGAAAACGGGCAGGATTTTCACTTAATAGATGTCCGGGAACACGAAGCCTTTAAGGCGGGCCACCTATCAGGTGCGCGACAGATGGCCCCTTCTGCATTAGAAAGTTTTTCTAGGTCCTTCAATCCTGATAAGCCCATTCTATTTTATTGCCAGAAAGGTATCCGCAGCCAAAAAGCAGCGGCGGCTCTTCTGGCCAGCCACCAAAGCTTAAAGGTCTACAGCCTGGCCGGTGGATTGGACTTGTGGCAACAAGTGCTCGGACAGAAAGGAATAACAACATGTTAGCGACATCGTACCCCACCCTTTTACTGGTCGTTAGCTTTTTTTTAGTGGCTACCCTGTATTCTTCGGTGGGTTTTGGTGGGGGCTCCAGTTACCTGGCTCTTTTGGCTTTGTTTCTCCCCAACTTCCTTGAAATTAAATCAATGGCCTTGCTGTGCAACCTGATGGTGGTTTCTGGGGGTAGCTACCTGTTCTACAAAGAAGGCCTCCTTAATTTTAAAAAGTTCTTTCCCATAGTCGTTTTAAGCATTCCGGCGGCTTTCTGGGGTGCTACCCTTACCCTCTCGCAGGCCTTATTTTTTATCAGTTTGGGCCTGGTGCTTTGCCTTTCAGGGGCTCTGTTGCTTTTCCAGTATTTTAAACCACCCGTGAATTCTACCCAGCCCCGAAAAACCTCAACAATCGTAGATATGGGATTGGGTGCCGCCACTGGTTTTGTTTCGGGATTGGTGGGAATTGGGGGCGGAATCTTGTTATCTCCTACCCTGCATCTGCTTAAGTGGGCCCAGCCCCGAACCATTGCCGCGCTGGCCTCTTTTTTCATTTTGGTCAATTCTGTGTCGGGTTTGCTAGGGCAAGTAGTGAGTGGCACCTTTCAGGTAGATGGCTGGTTATTGGGGCCTCTGCTTTTGGCAGTGTGGGTAGGCGGCCAGTTGGGAACCCGCTGGAATTTGAAACTCCTGCCGCCTCGCGCTATTAAAGGCCTGACGGGTATCTTTGTTCTGGTCATCGGCCTGAAACTGGTTCTTGATTTTAGTTAAGCCAAACCCTATGCTTTCTTTTGAAGAAGCCTTACAACGTGTGCTGCAACATCCTTTCCCGTTACAGGTTGAGACTGTTCCCCTGTTACAATCAGTAGGCCGAGTTTTGGCCCAGGAAGTATTGGCCGACCGTGACTTCCCGCCTTTTGACAGGGTCACCATGGATGGGATTGCTTTGCAAGCGGCAGAGGCTCAATCGGGAAGGAAGGTTTTCCCAGTGGAGGGTCTAGCCCCGGCGGGTTCCTCACCCCTTATGTTGAAGAGCAGCGACCATTGCCTGGAAGTCATGACCGGCGCGGTGCTTCCATTGGGCACGGATGCCGTGGTTCCGTTTGAGCAATGTCGCCTGGAAAATGGTGTGGCCACTATTTTAACGGAAACCGTTGTGCTTCGGCAAAACATCCATGCCAGGGGGATTGATTGTAGCGCGGGAGAAGTACTTTTAACTAAAGGGACCACCCTCACTCCCGCCCATGTGGGCGCCATTGCAACAGTGGGGTTAAGCCAGGTAGCTGTGTATAAACTGCCTATGGTGGCCATTTGTTCTACCGGCGATGAATTGGTAGACATTGACCAAACGCCTTTGCCGCACCAGATCAGGCGCTCAAATGCCTATATGTTGGCCGCCGCTTTGGGCCAGGAGAATATTCAGGCAAATCTTTTTCATTTGCCTGACCAACCGGAGGCCATTGCCAGGGAGTTAGCGCAAATTATAGCCACCCATGACGTCTTAATTTGCTCAGGTGCGGTTTCCAAAGGAAAATATGATTTCCTACCGCAAGTGCTGGCGGAGATGGGGCTCCAAAAAGTATTCCATGCCGTAGCCCAGAAGCCTGGCAAACCCCTACTATTTGGGACGTTACCCGGTAACAAAACGGTCTTTGGCCTGCCCGGAAACCCGGTATCCACGCTCGCTTGCTACCTACTATTTTTCAAGCCTTGGCTGCAAGCTTCCCTGCAACAATCACCAGCCCAACTTACAGCCCAACTACAAGAGGATGTTACATTCAAACCTGAGCTTACCTATCATCTGCCCGTAAACCTTTCTTACCAAGCCGGTAAGGTATTGGCTACCCCAGTTCACACCTCTGGTTCCGGGGATCTGACCAGTTTACTGAAATCCACAGCCCTGCTTACCTTGCCCGCTAATAAGGCATTTTTTGCCGCTGGCGAAGCGTATCCGGTCACCCTCTTTTAAAGAATCTACAAAAGGGAAACTATCGTAAGCTAGAATCACACCACCAGGTTAAACACTATGGAAAAACCAATCTGGAACCCAGAGCGCTACCGCGAGTTGAATGCTTATTTCAGGGTAAAAATACCCCAATTACTGGAAGCCGACCCTCATTTGCAGAAGCAGGTAGCACAGGGCAAAAGCCTGGAGCTAACCGAAATTGTGGAATGTATGACCCTCAATGACCAGGTGGCCTGGCAGGAATTCCTAGAATTAGACCAGATTAAAATGCACCAGGACCTTCAGAACCACTTGGAAGGGAAAGGCACGCCTCTGGATTCAAAGACCGGCTTTTACCGTACCCCAAAAGAAGACTCTGAGGAGGAACCTCCCTTGTGGTAAAAGCTTACAAGAAAATATAGAATAGCTTCTTTACCAGAATGCATTGAAAAGCCCTTCTGTTTTAAGCCCGTTTTCTCAAAAACAGGCTTAAAACAGAAGGGCTTTTCAAATTCTAACCCGGGCAGAAATTGCCGTGAATATGTAGCCAACTAGCGCAGGGAATCAAAACTGTATTGGGCATTGCTCCAGAACTCATCCAGGGCAATGATGCGGGGTTTGAAAAAGGATATGAGCGCGGGCCAGTCTTCGCGGTTAAAGATATTGACAGGGCTTATTTCCTTGTAAATACGGCTAATGGTTTCCCCAAATTCATTTGTAGAGTGGAGTTCCCATTCCCAAGTCTCCCCCAGAGTTTCGTGCAGGAAGAGCTTGAGCTCCTGAAACTGCTCAAAAAACAACTCTTGGATTTCCGGGTCTGGATGCGTCATTTCGATGCTGATGGAGGCGGTCTTTTTTTCGGCACGCATCCTGAAATAGACATGCTTGAGCCCCGTCTTGTAATTAGACCAATTGATTTTTAAACCGTCCGCCGACGGATGGGGAGCGATGTACTGCCCAAAGGTTGTCCAGAAGGCTTGTCTAAGCTGCGAGGCTTGTTCCCGGGTATACATAGAGTTCGTTTTTTTGGCTAGGCCTGGCTGTTGAAGTGCAAATTTCGGGAATTTACTAGGCAGTTGCTTCTTTCTGCTTTCAGCTGGGTTGTCACGTGGTTTTGAACATTTTTGCCTAGCCTGCTACTTAAACCGGGCGAATGCCGGAATAAATACGGTATTTTCAAAAATATACGGAAATACCTATTTATGAGTATTCCGGAAGACCAGAAAAGATAATTACTTTGTCAGCAGATGGAAGTTGTTATAACTTCTATTACAGGGTTTTTATGTTTGTTTGAAAAGGGGGCATCGGGGGACGCCCCCTTTTTACTTTTTAACCCTTCTGCTTTTACTTCCGCATCCTCTAAAAGGCCCTACCAGGCCGCGTGCACAGAAGGCCTAAGATATTGGTCATAAATATTTTTCACTCCTTCCATTTGGGCTTGGCTTAAGGCCGGTAGATTGGCCGCTTGTATATTGGAGCGCACCTGTTCTGGCCTGGAGGCACCCGGAATAACCGTGCTCACCTCTGGGAACATAAGTACCCACCTAAGCGCCCACGCCGCCAAAGAAGGTTCACCCGGGAACAGTTTCTTCAGTTCTTCCACCGCCGCTAGTCCCTGCTCATAGTCTACGCCTGAGAAAGTCTCCCCTTTGTCAAAAGCTTCGCCGTTGCGGTTGAAGGACCGGTGGTCTTCTGGGTGAAAAGTAGAGTTGCCAGACAGTTTTCCGGTCAACAGGCCGCTGGCCAAAGGTACGCGGGCAATCAGGCCTATTTCGTTTTCCTGGGCCACCTTAAATAATTGCTCTGCGGGTTTAAGCCGGAACATATTAAAAATTACCTGTACGGTAGTCACGTTGGGGTATTTCATGGCCATCAGGGCCTCATCTACCAACTCTACACTCACCCCCAGGTTTCTTATTTTTCCTTGTTCTTTCAGTTTCTCAAAAGCTTCAAAGATCTCGGGCCGGGAATACACCTCTGTAGGTGGGCAATGGAGTTGCACCAAATCAAGGGTTTCCAGTTTCATGTTTTGGAGGCTTTCCTCCACGTAGCCCACCAGCCGCTCTGGGGTATAGCCTTCGGCGGTATGGGGCTGAATCTGCCGGCCGCATTTTGTGGCCAGGAACACTTCTTCAGAGCGGGTCTTCACTACGCGGGCTACGGCGGCCTCGCTTTGCCCATCGCTGTACACATCGGCGGTGTCAATGAAATTCACGCCGGCATCTATAGCCGCATGAATAATTTCTTCGGCTTTTTTTTCATTGAAGGGCTCGCCCCAGCCCCCGCCAACCTGCCAGGTGCCCAAGGATATTTCAGAGACGTTAAATCCGGTTTTGCCCAGTTTTCTATAGTTCATGTTTGTAGCGTATTGAAGGAGAATCCTTTTTGCGTTTACCTTAAAAGGAAGGAAAAGGATAAAACAAATTTAGCGGTGTTGTTCATATACTATCCTGGGCACTGCCTGTTGCAGCAAAGATATCTGGTCTTTGGTTAAGTCAAGCGCCTCCGTGGCCGCCAGGGCCTGGTTGAGTTGCGCCTCGGTGCGGAGGCCCAGGACTGCCGTGGCCACGGCTGGAGCCTGTAGCACGTACCGCACGGTCACCCCGGTAGAACTAGGATTGCCTCCGGCTACTTCTTTAACGGCTTCCGCAGCGCGGCTTACCTCTTCCATTGAATGACCCAAGTACGGTTTTGGGGCTTTGCCTAATAGCAGGCCCTGGGCCAAAGCTCCGCGAGCCAGGACACTAATATTTTGCTGGGCCAGCAACTCCAGAACCTGTTCTTCAGGTCGGCGGTCCTGCAGGCTGTACTGCATCATGACACTTACCAAGTGAGAGCGCTTTACGTATTCCCGTATCACGTTAGGCCTGATGGAGGAAATGCCGTAGTGCCTGATCTTGCCTTGCTCTTTCAAAAGCTCGAAAGCCTCAATGATTTCCTCTATGGGATCTTCCAGGGTGCCTCCGTGTAGCTGATAAAGATCCAGGTAGGAGGTTTGCAGGCGCTGAAGGCTTTTCTCCACCGCTTTCAGAATATAGGCTTTTGAAGGTGTCCAATCCCACCCGCTACCATCGGGGCGCCATTGATTGCCTACCTTGGTGGCCAGGATCACCTGGTCGCGTTTTCCTTTGAAAGCCTTGCCCAGCACTTCCTCGTTTCTGCCCTGTTCATACAGATCGGCGGTGTCAAAGAAATTGATGCCGCCCGCCTGCGCTCGGTGCAATAACCTGGTTTGCTCCTTTTCCTCCCCTTGCAGTGACATGCAGCCAAAACTTACCTCACTCACCGCCAAATCAGATTTCCCAAGGGGCTTATAATTCATATTCTTATTTGCTGACTGTTGCTCGTTCCTATTGGCCAAATATACGGGTAAACCCATTGAGCGGTAAGACAATAAAATCCTGGGCCTTTATCTAATCCTTTCTTTCGCAGTGAAGTAGCTTAGGTAATCTAGTCAGGCTTAGTTGTTCTTTATGCTGTTTTAAGGCTGATTTCTGAAAAACGGGCTTAAAACAGAAACTTGCTTTAAAAGCATAAAGCATAGAAAAGGATTTGTGTTACACGATAGCGCTAGTGGGCTGCCCTTTAGATTTAAATTTGAAATAGAGCAGCAGAAAATACACCAGGTCCAGAATAAATATACCGCAGTAAAGTAAGAGCAATAAGTATGAATTGGGAAAATACAGGTAGAAGAGAAAAGAAGGGAAAAGCGTACCTACCATTTTGCATACCGCAATAGATAGGCTCTGCCCTGCGGTGCTGTTCCGCTTCAGAAACATCCGGATGAAAAGCACAGACATCATCAGGTTTTGGGCGAAAGCAGCGTAGATACCAATGTAGTCATTGAACTCGCGGGCCATTAACAGAATGGTGAGCGCACAAAAAACCAGGGTGAAGCCAAACGTGGCATAGAAAAGAGGTCGCGGCAGGTGCTTGGGAAATTCGTGTTGTCCGTACCACAAATACTGCCCCAAAATGCCGATATCAAAGAGTAGCCAGAGATAATCTATGTACAGTTGGGGCTTGGGGTGCGGAAACACGAAGGCAAAAATAAACTCCCAGGCCAGGTTGGCGCACAAGGCCACCATGGGCATGCCATAAAGTTTGTCTAAATATCCGCGGCGCAGGATAAGGATATACGTGATGGTCCAGAAGATGCCGCTGCCTATTTGCAGGAACGCTCCCAGGGTTGGATCAATATGGACTGGATTCTGTAACATGCTTCTTCCAAACAGGCCAATGGTTGCATTGTTTAGTGGACAGGCCCGCTTTTGGTTGCCCCTTCTTCGCGTTGTAATCAGCCTATTTCTAAATGTAGAAAGCCGGGGAATTAAGAATTCTGTTTTAAGGTCGTTTTTCTAAAAACAGGCTTAAAACGGTTCTGCCCTTTTTTAAGGATTTGTACGTAAATGAAATTAGTGACCGCATACCTCTTTTCGGCGGGTATTTCCCTAGTGCTAATTGATTTACCACCAAAACCTTACCACTATGCCTTCTACCTGGCCTACGCTTTCTTATGAAAAGGGACATGAAACCTATGAAACCCTGCACCTATGGGCCCAGATAGCGGGGAAAATCAAACTTTCCAAAATGCCCTGGATTAACCATTCCTGGCACGTCACGCTCAGGGTGACGCCTTACGGTTTCACAACTGAAGCCCTCCCAGAAAAAGACTTTACGTTCCAGCTGGACTTTGATTTCATTCAGCATCAGTTCCTGGTGAAAACAAGCGGAGGGGAAACCCGGTCCTTTGCCCTGGAAGGGTTATCAGTGGCAGGCTTTTACCGGAAAGTAAAGTCATTGCTCCAAGACCTGAAGATTAATTGCCAGATCAATACCATGCCCAATGAGTTGGAAAACCCTATCCCGTTTGAGCAGGATGAAACCCATCATACCTACCAACCCCAGCAGGCCGCAACGGTCCACCAAGCCTTTCTGAAGGCTCAGGAAATACTAACAGATTTCAGGGCGGGGTTCAGCGGAAAATGTAGTCCGGTCCATCTGTTTTGGGGAAGCTTTGATTTGGCCGTTTCCAGGTTTTCGGGGAGAAGAGCCCCCTTGCACCCGGGTGGCGTACCCCACCTACCTGACAAGGTAGCCCAGGAAGCCTATTCGCATGAAGTGTACAGTTGTGGTTTCTGGCCGGGTAACG
Source organism: Rufibacter soli (assembly GCF_054781795.1). Taxonomy (NCBI): domain Bacteria; kingdom Pseudomonadati; phylum Bacteroidota; class Cytophagia; order Cytophagales; family Hymenobacteraceae; genus Rufibacter; species Rufibacter soli. The sequence goes on from NZ_BAAGTS010000002.1 coordinate 1,929,703, forward strand.
CTTCTTTCCCACAGGCGGCTTTTTACAGCTACATTTACCCAGAGCCAGAAGGGTTTGCGGCTGCGGCCATAAAACCAGAAGGCGCCTATTATGAACAAAACCTAAAAGAATTTATTTTACCCTACCAGCTAGTACAGGAGGCATCTGACCCCAAAGCCGTGTTACTTGATTTTCTGAATAACACCTATGAAGCCGCCGCACAGCTGGCCCACTGGAACCGCGAGGAACTGGAGTTTACCTTTGACCCCAATTGAGGATGGACTTGCCTCGCGACTTTCCTTTCAAGCCAAACTAGTCTCCTTGCAATTCCAACCAGCCCAAAACAATCTTTGCCGGGGGAAGTTATTTCTACAGAGTGGCTCCTGCCTTGAAGAAGAAGACATGAAGAGGCGTGCTCTTTTGGTTACTATAGAAACATGAAGATTTTACTAACCGGCACTACCGGGTATATAGGGCAAAGTTTACTTCCGGCTTTACTTAAAGAAGGGCATGAGGTGATCTGCTGCGTGCGCGATAAAAACCGGTTTGACCTAAGCAAGTTCCCCCAGGCGAACATGCAGGTAATAGAAGTAGATTTTCTGGACCAAAGCACGCTAGACGCTATTCCCAATGATATTGAGGCTGCCTATTACCTCATCCATTCCATGGCGGCGCAAAACCTGGATTTCCAGCAATTGGAAGAAACCACCGTCCTACATTTTAAAGAAAGGATTCAGCAAACCTCCGCACGGCAGGTCATCTATTTGAGTGGCATTGTCAATGACCAGCACCTTTCCAAGCACCTGAAGTCCCGCAAGAAGGTGGAGGAAATCCTAAGTTCAGGCTCATTTCACCTGACCACGCTACGGGCGGGCATCATACTGGGCTCGGGCAGCGCCTCCTTTGAGATCATGCGCGACCTGGTGGAGAAACTACCGGTAATGATTGCGCCTAAGTGGCTCAATACTAAGTCGCAGCCCATTGCCATTAGAAATGTGATTGAGTATTTGGTGGGTGTTTTGGGTCGCGAAGAGGTGTATGATCAAAGTTATGACATTGGAGGCCCAGATATCATGACCTACAAAGAAATGCTGCTGGGTTTTGCCCGCGTCCGGAACCTGAAGCGGAAGATTATCACGGTGCCGGTCATGACCCCTAAGCTCTCCTCCTATTGGCTTTATTTTGTCACCTCTGTCTCCTACCCGCTGGCTTCCAACCTGGTAAAAAGTATGCGCGTGGAGGTAATCTGCAAAAAGAATAATCTGCAGCAATTGCTCAATATTACGTTATTACCCTTTGCCACCGCCATTACCCTGGCTTTTGACAAAATCCAGAACGAAGGGGTGATTGCCAGTTGGAAAGATGCCCTCTCTACCCGGGTGCTGCATGGCGGAATTCCTAAACTACTGGCGGTGCCCACCTTTGGGTGCTTCACAGACAAACGACTGGCCCCGGTAAAAGACGTAGACAAAGCGCTTCTAAAAATCTGGTCTATTGGCGGGGACACCGGCTGGTATTACGCAGACTGGCTTTGGGAAATACGGGGTTTCCTGGACAAACTGGTGGGAGGCGTGGGCTTGCGAAGAGGCAGGAAAAACAGCACCAAAATTCACGCCGGCGAGTCTCTTGACTTCTGGCGGGTGCTCTATGCCAATAAAGAAGAAAAGGTGCTGCTACTGTACGCAGAGATGAAACTTCCCGGCGAAGCCTGGCTGGAATTTAAGATTAAAGACGCTACCCTTTTCCAAACCGCCACCTTTCGTCCCTTGGGAGTATGGGGCCGGTTGTATTGGTATGCGGTACTTCCTTTTCATGGGTTTATCTTTAAGAACATGCTGAAAGAGTTGGCCTCTTAACCTACTGTCTTATAGTATATTATCCTGAGATAGGCTTGAAATGAAACGCTGCATCTTCTCGTAATGGGAGCCTAGCCAGTACACGCGCTGGCAGGTTTCGCATTGGTAAAACTGATCATAGAAATGTCTAGTTTTGGGCGGCAGCAGAGAAAGCACCTGCTCCTTAGGTACTTCTGCGATAACCCCGTTGCAGACCATGCATCTGGTAAAAGGGATTACCTGATCAAAACAACCATACCTCGTCAAAACTTCCCGTACCTGTTCTTGCCAATTCTGTGACCGGAGCCAGTAACCCCAGATGACGCTTTTCTGTTTGAGCAATCCCACATCACGGGTCAAGATAACCCGATTTTCCAGCATGCCTTTTCGGGCAATCTCCTGGTCATTGGCTTCTGGGTCTAAGTGGGCGTCAAAACCCAGGAGCCTGAGGTACCGCGCCAGCTTGCCCAAGTGCACATCTAGCACAAACCTCAGGGGTCTGGGAGCCGCCAGTTGTAAAGGTGGCAGGGTCTTTCCTTCTGTTTCGGGTTGAACCGGGAATACCTCTATTTGAGCAGCACCCACCACTAGAAATGAAAAAGACACTTGGGCACCGTTGATCAAAACCTGGCCCACCTCCGGGTGCGGAACCCCTTGAGCTTCTATTAAGTCTTTCACGGAAGGCGTTCTGCTTTCTAAAAAAGATATCCCTGGGCCACGTTTCGCCTTTGGCAAAAAATCACCTAGGCCACCGTAAAATAGAAGGGTTATCTGTTTCTCCATGGAAGGGGTTTGGGCCACACTCAATAAAGCCTCAAAGTTTTTACTTCCTTCTGTGGGCCCAGGGTTCCAAAAACTTTAATAAACACAAAACCCATTTGCCAGCTACTAGCCTTCTCTCCTAAAACAGCCGGCCTAAAGAAAATTCTAAGCTTCTCGCACAGTCAATCCAATTTTTGGAAAGGTTCTTTCTGCTTATCCTTTCTACTAAGAAATTTTACTTTCCTGAAAGATACCAGCTCCAGTAAAAGCGTAGACTACCATACTGCCAAGGATTGCGTACACTTGTGGATACCTAATTACCGAATTTTTTCAGGAAATATATGAGCGAGAAATCAAGCATTGCCTCTACCTTTTTGCTAGGCGGAGAATTTAACATTAACCGCATGGGGTACGGTGCCATGCGCATCACCGGCGAGGGCATTTGGGGACCTCCCAAAGACAAGGAGGAATCTCTGCGGGTGTTGAAACGGGCCCTGGAACTTGGCATCAATTTTATAGACACGGCAGATTCTTACGGCCCCAATGTCTCAGAAGAACTGATTGCCGAGGCCTTGTACCCTTACCCCAAAGACCTGGTTATTGGCACCAAAGGCGGGCTCCTTCGCACGGGTCCCAACCAGTGGCCCATCAATTCCTCACCTGAGCATTTAAAGGAAGCTTTGAAGGGCAGCCTGGAGCGCCTAAAGCTAGATTCAATAGATTTGTACCAGTTACACCGCGTAGACCCCGAAGTGCCTTTCGCCAAAACCCTGGAGTTTTTGCAAGGCGCCCAGGAAGAGGGTTTGATTAAGCACGTGGGCCTTTCAGAGGTGACGGTAGAGCAGATTCAACAGGCGCAGGAATACGTGAAAATAGTGTCGGTGCAGAACATGTACAGCGTTGACAACCGCAAATGGGAGGCGGAACTTACCTTCTGTGAAGAAAATGACATGGCCTTTATTCCGTGGTATCCCCTGGCCGGCGGAAACCAGCAGGCCCTGGAAAAACTGAAATCCATTGGCGACAAACACCAAGCCACGGTGCAGCAAGTAGCCCTGGCCTGGCTATTGCACCGCTCACCCAACATTCTGCTTATACCGGGTACCTCCAAGGTAAAACACCTGGAAGAGAACTACCGGGCCTTGTCCATTTCTTTGTCTGAGGAAGACTTCACGACCCTAGATAAATTAGGTTCTGCCGGAATCTCTGGGTAACCAAAGTCTTTTGTGGGCATTAAAAAAGGGAGGCGCTTTTTGAAAGCGCCTCCCTTTTTTATAGTCAGATTCTATGGGTTAGAGCCTCTGTTTTAAGGCTGTTTTTTGAAAAACGGGCTCAAAACTCGCCTTGGGATTCAGGAAGGTTTCCAGTGCCGTTCCAGGAATCCGGCCCGGCCAGAACCTACGTGGTACCGGTTATAATGCGAAGGGTTCTTTTTGTAATAGTCCTGGTGGTATTCCTCGGCGCGGTAAAAAGGCATGGCGGGCAAGATGGGCGTCACAATGGGTTCATCAAAAGGTCCCTTTTGCTGCATTTCTTCTTTTGAGGTTTCGGCTTGCTCTTTTTGTTTTTCTGAATGATAGAAGATGGCCGTTTTATAGGAAGAGCCCCGGTCGCCAAACTGACCGCCGGCATCAGTTGGGTCAATGGACTGCCAGAAAATATCCAGGATCTGGGGGTAGGAAATAACTGATGGGTCAAACGTTACCTGCACGGCCTCATAATGGCCGGTGGTTTCTGAGCACACCTGTTCATAGGTTGGGTTAGGGACATGGCCGCCGGTGTACCCAGAAACGACCTCTAGTACACCTTCATATTTATGGAATGGTTTTACCATGCACCAAAAGCAACCGCCCGCAAAGGTGGCTACTTCATAGGTTTTCATTTCTTTGGGGATCTCATCTGTCATGGCAGAGGGTTGTTTTCAATAAGTTCGGTATTGTTAGAGTTTAACTCAATTTACATGCTTTTGTTTCCGAGGTGAGTAAACGACTACTCCTTGGTTTGGGGTGGTTTTGTCAAAAACAGGCTCAAAACGGACCAGGCTTTTCCTGATCAGGAATGGGCCCTCCTCTTATGTACGGTGGCAGGTAAGTTGTGGCGTTTTTCTGAGATACTTCTAAAACGCCGTTTGTTTAGTCCTTGACCTTTGCCTGTTAAGAGCAAAAAAAACCTTTGGCTTAAGAGGCCAAAGGTTTTTTTAAGTCTATTGGGAAACAGAAGCGGGGTTCCCTTTTTTAATGGCGGCATAAATGGCATCCTGGATGCGGGGCCTTATATTAAGCGACAACAGCTTATTGGATACTTTGGGGTACACCCGGTTGCTCAGGAAAATGTACACCAAATTCTGAGCTGGGTCTACCCATACGCAGGTGCCGGTGTAACCGGTATGGCCGTAGGTAGCCGGCGAAGCCAGTTTAGAAGGGTATCCTTTGGAGCTGTCCGGATCCCAGCGGTCAAAACCTAGTCCCCGGCGGCTCACCCCAGATTGTTTGGCCGTAAACAAATCTACGGTGGAGGGTTTGAAATACTCTTTTCCTCCATACGTGCCGCGGTTCAGCATCATTTGGTATAGAATAGCCATGTCATTAGCGGTAGAGAATAATCCGGCATGACCAGAGACTCCACCCAGGCGGGCCGCCCCCCCGTCATGCACATACCCCTGCAACAGTGTCTTCCGGAAATAGGTATCATCTTCCGTGGGTACAATGCGGTCTTTCTGGAAGCGCTGTAACGGTAAAAATCCTGCCGTTTGCATACCCAACGGGCGGTAAAGGTGTTCCATCACAAAGGCATCTAACGGCTCTTCAGACTGGCGCTCCACTACTTCCTTAATCAGGTACATGGTAATGTCTGAATACACGTATTTGCCGGGCGTAGCCATTTTGGCGTTGAGCATGCGCGGCCACATCACCTCCTTATAATAATCTTTGCGCAGGAAAAAGCTGTCGGCGGCCTGTACGGTGTAGTAATCTGAAGGTGTTCTCTGTGCGTCTTTGGCAGACACCGGCAAATTAACGCCGGCCGGTAAACCCGATTGGTGCAGCAGAATATCCTTTAGGGTTAGATTGGCTTTGCTGGTGTTTCTGGCAGATGGAATATAGGAGCCCAGCGTTCCGGTCAAGTTCACCTTTTTCTGGTCATACAGTTGCATCACGGCCATGGTGGTGGCAGATACCTTGGTCACTGAGGCTAGGTCAAAAATATCGGTGATCTGGGTAGGGCGGCTGTTGTCATACGTATGCGACCCGTAGGCTTTGTTGAAGATCACTTTCCCGTCTTTCACCACCATTACCACGGCGCCGGGAGTAGCCTGCTGTTGGATGGCCTCAGCTACAATGGCGTCTATGGGTTGTTCCAGGTCTTGGGCATTAATGCCAACCTCTTCTGGAATGCTGTATTTCAGGCGGGTAGCGCTGGTAGTAAACCCGGCTCCTTTCTGGTAATTAGCAGAATAGGTCTTGTCCAATTTCCCAGTCACGGGCACCCCTCCAAAAATAGCCTGGGCGGCAAACTGAGCGGTTACGGGGCTTTCCTTTTCGGCCCAAATGATAGGGGCTGTAAAACCTTCAGCTTGTGCCAAACCCGTTCTTGCACCATACACAGACAACACCAATTGCTTGGTTTGCTGCAGTTGCTCCAAAAACGCCCTTTTTACCTGGTCTTGCAGGGCAGACTCAGGCAGTTGCACCAAAATGGTATGGTAAAACTTTAACTCGTCCTGCAGGCGGTTGAATAGAGAATCATTGTCAAAACCTGCCGCCGAAAAAGAGGTGACAGCGGCGTACTTATTGAGCAGGCTATCAAACTGGACAGCGTAGGTGGTGCCCAGGTTAACGGAGGCTATTTTCTGTGATAAATCCTGAAGAGGTAAAAAGCCTTTTTTGTTGTTGAGCAGTACGGTGGTCTTGGCTGCCTCTTGGTGCTGCTGCAGCCAGGTAAGGTTTTTCTTGCGGGTACTTTCTTCCACGGGGCGCCCGGCAAACGCTATCAAAACAATCAGGGCCAGCGTAAAATACTGAAGGAAAGTTAATTTAGGGGAAAAACGGCGCATAGGTCAGCAAAATATGATGGGGCAATACTATTGATATGGAAGGAGATGCAAAACACATGCCCCTTTCACAGGTTAAAGAAAATTTGCCCAGGTTTTTGGTGATGAATGGGTAAGCCTCTTTCTGCCTTTAAGATACTGGAAAAATTAGGTTGGCCGGAAGCGCATGCTCAGGTTTATTTCTGGATGGGTTGCCCCGCGAGCAATAGGCCAGCAACTGCAGGAGGTTACCCCAAGCCAGCTTCTTTGCCCAGGACCACCAGGTCTGCCACATTTGAGGTGCCCAGACTGGCCTGGATGTTTCTACGGTGGGTATTGACTGTATGTACGCTCAGGAAAAGCTGATCAGCTATGGCTTGGGAACTCAGGCCCTTGCAAACCAGGTTCAGGATTTCCCTTTCACGCTTGCTTAGGCGGTTAATGAGCAACTGGTTTTTCTGGGCCAGGTTCTCGCGCAGAGCCTCAATCAATTGCTTTTCTGTGTTTACGCGGGGGCTCATGTCTACATCCACGCAGAGGATAGACTTTATCTGCCCTTCCTCATTGTGGCAAAATGCTTTGGCCCAGCCCATGAACCACTTATAGGCTTCCTGGTCTTTGTGTTTGGCCCTGAACATCCCCCCGTATTCGGCGCCCGTATATTCCTGGTAATGTGTAACACTGTCCTTAGGAATATTCAGGTCCTCGGGGTGCACTATGCGGCGCATGTATTCCATGGTGCCCATAGCTTTTATCTCGGCCAGGGAATAGCCCAGTGACTGCTCGTTGGTTTTATTACACCACAACACTCCCTCCTCAAAATCTGACAGATAGATATTGGCAGGAACCTCCTGGACCACCCTTTCCAGAAAATCATATTTTTTCTGTAAGGCCTCCAACTTCTTCAAAAGCTCTTCTTTTCCTAAGTCCTTGTTTGGCATTCCCTCTATTAAAAGTAAAATATAGGCAGGTTAATGGATTTAATGACAATTGCCCGTTAAAGATAGGCAAGAGTATCTTCACTTTCCACCCCTGACAAGGCAAATGTGCTTACTTCTTTTACTTCGCCGGGCGCCATTTGTCCTAAATGAAGGTCCCCTATCCGTACCCTGATTAGCCGAAGCGTAGGAAAGCCCACCGCGGCGGTCATTTTTCTTACCTGGCGGTTTTTGCCTTCGGTGAGGGTAATGGAAACCCAGCTGGTAGGGCCGTGCCGGTCATCGCGCACGCGCCTTGACCGCTCCGGAAAGCCGGGCGCCTGGTCTAACCGAAATGCTTTGCAGGGAAGGGTAAGATAAGGTAGTTTCTCGTGCGCTATCTCAATCCCGCCGGCCTGCAGCCGGGCCAGGGCCTCTGGGGTTATCAAGCCGTCTACCTGCGCGTAATATTCTTTTTCCACCTTTCGGCCGCGCACGTACTCGCTCATTTTACCGTTTGTGGTGAGTAATAGTAAACCTTCACTGTCCTGGTCCAGGCGGCCAATGGCCATGGTACCCACCGGAAACTCATATAGGGTGCCCAACAGGTGTTTGTTCTTGGGGTTGCCTATAAACTGACTTAGATAGCCAAACGGTTTGTGCAGAATAAAATGACGGTGCTGGCGCTCAGGCTCCATGAAGGGGTTTTACTGTTTTGGCCCTAATTTCCGGAAAATGGCTTTAAAACGGAAACCCCAGGGTAGAAAGAGACCTCTTTCTCAGAATAATTACTGTAGAAGAAAGGGAAATGAGGACTAAAAGAATGGCTTTTCTGTTTCCTGCCCGTTTTTATAAAAACTGGGCCAAACCAGAAAAGCCAGGCGGCTGATTTACAGAAAGGCTAGCAAACTAGTCCACTTTCTACCATTGCAGCGACTGCATGTACGAGGCACCCACCGGAACTTCTCTGCCCTGGATGCTTACCTGGTGCCGCTCTATTTTCTCTATCTTGTCTTTGGCCACCAGGTAGGACCTATGCACGCGGGTAAACTTGTCCGGCGGAAGCAGTTCCTCCACCTCTCCCATGGTCATGCGGGTGAGTAGCTTTCTATCCTGTAAAACAAAGGTTATGTAGTTGCCGGCCGCTTCCAGAAACAAGATCTCTTCAAAGTGTACCTTTATCTGTTCATAGCCGGTTTTGATAAAAACGAAGTCTTTTGCGGGTGCTCCCTTCGCCCTTAACTGCAGGAGTTCCAGGGCCTTGTTGCAGGCTTTCACAAAGCGGGCTAGGGAAAATGGCTTGAGGAGATAATCTATGGCGTCTAATTCAAAACTGGTAACGGCATGCTCAGAATAGGCCGTGGTGAAAATGACCATTGGCTTTTGCGGCAGGCTGGCCACCAACTCAAGACCCGTGATGTCTGGCATCTTTATATCCAGGAAAAGCAGGTCTACGGGGTTGCGCTGCAGGTAATCCAGGGCCTGAAAGGCGTCTGTAAAACACGCCTCCAGCTTCAGGTAGGGCACCTTCCCGGACAGGGCCTTTACCACTTCCAGGGCCATGGGTTCATCGTCTAGGGCAATTGCTCGCATGCGGTCCGCTATTCTTTCTCTTCTCCTTGGTTTTCTTTACAACTGCAGCGTTAAATGCACAAAGTATTCTTCCTGTGTTTCCCTGATTATCAATTCATGTTTACCGGGGTATAACAGGGCCAAGCGCTGCTTAACGTTTACCAACCCAATACCTGACTGGTCCTTCTCCGGGTCATGGTTGGTTTTGGAATGGGCGCTGTTGTAGACATCAAAATACAACTTATTTTGTTCACAGTGCAGGCTTATTTTGATCCAGGACCGGTTCTTTAAACTTATGCCATGCTTGAAGGCATTCTCCACGAACGGAATAAGCAACATGGGGGCAATGAACTTGTCCTCTATCACGTCTTCTATGGTAGTCTGGATCTGGATGTCTGGCGAGGTAGAGATACGGAGCATCTGCAGGTCTATGTAGTTGCGCATATATTCCACCTCGCGGGAGAGCAGAATTTTCTGTTGCAGGTTTTCATGTAGCATAAAGCGCATCATGTCGCCCAGCATTTGTATGCCCTGTGCGGTGCGGTCGCTGTTTTCCTGTAGGGCAGTGCCATACAGGGTGTTCAAGGCATTAAACAAAAAGTGCGGGTTGATCTGGGACCTCAGGAAATCCAGGTTGGCGTTAGAGGTGCCCAGTTCCTGCTGAAGCACCGCTACTTCCTCCTTGCCCAGCATATACCGCTTATAGAGTGCCCACGTAAGAGGCAGCGTGACAAACAACTGGAATATAGAGTTGATTAGGCTATAGCCAAAGGCAGACTCATCATTGAGAAAGACAGCAGCAACAAAGGCCACTGGCATAAAGGCCAGCGCCCACAGAAGCAGGCTTTTGGCTGCGTATGACAGGAATGGCCTTTTGCCCGGTAAGGATTTTGGGATCAGGAAGTAGAAAGAGTAGCAGTAGTACAAAATGGCCAGCGGAAAGGAAATGCCCCAGGCTACAATTACTTCTCCGTCTGCCCCGGCCAGAAACAACAGAAACATGCTTACCAGATACACCACAAAAGCAGACTGTACATCACGGGTTAAGAACCTGAACCTGGTTTGTATAAGTGCTGAGTGGGTAAGCAGGAAGGTGCTTACATACTTGATGAGGGTGTAAAAGCCGAAGAGCGCGAATAGAGAAAAGGCGTGATGAAAGCTTTCCAGAAAGATGACTTCATACGCGTCTTCCTCGGTTCTGTACTGGCCAAAGCGGTAGGCCTGCAGGTAGGTGTTGGTAATGCTGAAAAGGAACCCTAAAAACAGGAAGGCCAATAGCAGCAATAATATGTTTTTAGCTACCTTCTCTTTGGCTACCAACTTTGGGACGACGATGAAGTTCAAAGCCAGCACCGTCAAAAATGTACCTATGAACTGACAGAGTTGCGGCGTAAAGAAATTGCGGTAATAAAAGAAGCGTATTCCTTCCTCCTGGAAGTCCTCCATATACGGTACTTCTGGCCCGGTAATGAGAAAAAGCACCGCAAAGGCAAAAATGGTAATGGTCGCCCAGAATTCTATTTTGCTTTGGAAAGTAGGCGTTGGAAGAAGACTTTTCATCAGACATGTTTATTTGTAGGCAATGATACCGGAATGCCTTTTGGAGTTAAAATAAATGTGATGAAAGGGGTTTAAAAAGGGATGAAATTATGGTTGTGTATTCCGTTGCTTCTGTCGGTTGTGTTTCACCAACGACTGGGACTGCCTTTTAATTGAAATAGCTTGTGCACGCATATCCGCCTGTTGCTGGCGTGGTGCCTTCTGTCGCCTTAAGCCCTTATGCTTGGTTGTTTCATGGTTTCTCTCCGAGCGCTCCCGGCCGCGGGGCCCCGTCTTTCCCCCTCGCACTGCCCTTGCGGCCGGGTTGTAGTCTGTCCTTAGCTAGAGTCTTTCTATGGCCACAAGCGAGGCGCTCGAAGTAAAGACTGGAACTGAGGGAATGTGTGGTAGACGCAGAATAGAGTTAGAGATTGTTGGCGTTTTAGGCACGTTTTCCCAAAAACAGGCTCAAAACGGAATTTCGCTTACTAATAGTAGCACCTCCTACTAAGCGCAGACTCTCCCCTTGAGGATTGCCCAAACGAGAGTTTGAGGCAGCGAGCGAAGCTCTTAAGAGGGGTGTTTACACCAGCAGACATTTCCCTGGTTCAAGTTTCCAACTTGGACCCACCATTCGGGAAGTTTATAACTTCCGTGAGGCCTGGCCTCACCCCACGCATTCCGTCCCCCTTTGAAGGGGGGTTGGGGGATGACGCACGCATTTCCGGCTCAGGTATTAACGCTGCTATTTCAAGCCCGTTTTCACTAAAACTGCCCTAAAACAGCCTTACAAACTTGAGCCCCCTCTTACTTACCTCCCAATGGAAACTCCTCCAGCACAGAATAAACTGGGTGCGGAGAGCCTAGGGTAGATTTCCAGAGGGCCAGGGTGTGCACTGGGTATAAGACTTCGGTGGCAGGGGCAATGATGGGTAAATGACGGGGCACGGTTCCCTCCTTCCTGAAGCGGGCAACCGTCACGTGCGGAATGGACTTCTCTTGCTTGAGCGGGTTGGGCGAAAGTACCTGGGTCAGTTCCTGGCTGAGGTGCGTGAATGCGGCATTTGGCCGGAAGCGTGCCCAGATCAAGCGGGGCAATCGGGCGTTGGGGCCGGGTTCCAACTGCTCCAGTTCCAAGGTGAAAGACGTGTGCTTTTGGGCCACCTGCCGCATAATTTCTCCAATGCCCGGCTCTTGTTGGACCGGTACATTTCCAATAAAATAAAGGGTGAGGTGCAGGTTTTGCAATGGGATCTGCCTGATGGCGGCATCTGTGTATTCCTGACGGGCTTCATCCAGATAAACCTTCAGGGCTTCGGGTAGCGGGGCGGCCACAAATAATCGGACATTCTCTAGCATAGGGAGTAAGGCTTACCCTTCTTACGGAAAAAATAAGAACTGTGTGATAGTATCAACCTGGTACTAGTAAATAATACAAGAGCGCTTTTATCCAGACGCCTCCCCTTTTGATTTCGCTTTCCTTTTACTCTTATCAATAGTCGTCTTGCTGTTTGGGCCTTTGCCTTCTATGGTTAATTTATGAACATGCTTGTTTCCCTAAGCAGAACATTCTATTATTATAGGTTCATAACCCTATATAAGCATTTTATAGGTTAAACAACTTATAATTGACTTATATAGAATTATGAACTTATGACCTAACATCTATCCCATGATAGCAGTTTTAACAGGTGATATCATAGATTCCACCTTGCTAAGTGATTCAGAACGGGCCAGGTTGAACCAAGCCATGAACGAGGGCTTAACAACTTTGGTAGGCAAAGAACATTATGAGATTTTTAGAGGCGATAGTTTCCAGATTTTGTTGGATAACCCCTCAGTGGCCCTAAAAACCGCCATTCAGGTACGGTGCCTGCTCCGGAAAAGCTTGATCTCAGATCAATTGCACCAGACCTCCACCGGTAAGAAAGCGTCAAAGGCAAACCCGCTCCAGTATTCCTATAAAAGAGAGGTGGTTGACGCGCGTATTTCTATTGGCTTAGGAAAGACAGGCTATAAAGGACCCAACATCAAAACCTCAGACGGTGAGGCATTTCAACTATCAGGGAGGGCGCTGGATAACCTGAAGAGCAAAGGACCGCGGTTAGTAGTGGTCACGCCCCATGAAGAGTTCAACGCATACATGGAGGTCATTTGCTCCTTGCTGGATGTATTCCTTAATAACTGGTCTGTGCAGCAAGCCGAAGTGATTTATGAACTGCTGGAAGGCAAGAAGCAACAGGAAATAGCAGATATGCTTCACATTACCCAGGCTTCCGTAAGCCAACGCATCACGTCTGCCCATTGGCAGGAAGTAGAGAAAGCAGTGGCCTTGTTTCAGGAAAAAACCAAAAACCTAGCGTAATGGCCGGCTTTACCCAACCAGAAATCCTATTATTGCTTAAGTTGGTGCTGGCGCATTGCCTGTCAGATTTTGCGCTGCAGCCTACCTCCTGGGTAGAAGACCGGGCCCGCCGGAAGTATAAATCCTCAAAACTGTACTACCACATTGGTCTTACCGGCGCGGTGACAGCCTTATTAACCCAGAATTGGCAATTAACCGTCTGGGTTATGGTCACGCACCTGCTCATAGACCTCTGGAAAGCCTATCAAAGACGCACCACCCTCTATTTCCTCCTAGACCAGGCACTTCACTTTTTGATGCTGGGCATAGGTTGGCTCTTCATGGTGGATGGGCGTCTGGCACCTGCGGTGGTACTCATGGACTTCCGTTTCATGGTCTACCTAACCGGGTTCTACATTGCTACCTTCCCCCTGAGCATTGTCATAAAAGTACTTACCGCCAAATGGGGAGCCGAAAATCACAGACCGCCCCACCTACCCAGAAACCCAGAAGAAGGTGCAGGCCTTCCTACCCCTCAGTCCGCTGGGCCGGAAGATAGCCGCTGGAATGAGTTGAAAGAGGCTGGCCGCTGGATTGGCATTATTGAACGGGTACTCATCATTACTTTTGTTCTCCTCAACCAGTATGAAGCCATTGGATTTCTGATTGCCGCCAAAACCATTATCCGGTTTAAAGAGACCGACCAACGCAAATCTGAGTACTTCCTGTTCGGGACATTGCTGAGCATCAGCCTTTCCATTTTTATGGCCTTAGGCATGAAGATGGTCCTAGGCCTGAAGTAACCAGGGAAAACGAAAAGGCCTCGCCGCGCTTCTGAAGGATTTTATCAAGAAGCGCGGCGAGGCCTTTTAAAAAGAAGCCGTTAACGCGGATAGTTATTAAAAGTCCTGCCCCAGCGAGATCTCGCTCACGTTTTTAAGTTCATTGAGGTCTTTGTATAACTCCTTTACGCTGACAGATTCCGGGAAATATACATACAACAGAATTTTGGAGTTCTGTTTGTTGGTGGATTGCACCACGTTGATGTTTTTGGTGACAATCTCATATTTCTCCAGAATAGCAAACACCTTACTGGTCTCCAGCTTCGCCGATTTGAAATTGATTTTCAAGGTTTTAAGGGCTCCTCCTTTAAAGATTTTCTTACCCACTTTATCAAGGGTAGACAACACAAAAAGCAAAAGCAGGGTCACAAAAATGGCGGCTTCATACATGCCCGTGCCAATGGCCAGGCCCACCGCGGCCACAGCCCAAATAGTAGCAGCCGTAGTTAACCCGTGGGTATTCACGCCCAACTTATAAATAGCCCCAGCCCCCAGAAAACCAATCCCTGAAACTACCTGCGCCGCAATTCTGCCAGGGTCTGCATTTCTATAATGAGAGAAAGTCTGCGGAATGTAAATAGAGATGAGCATAAGCAGGCAAGACCCCACACAGATAATAATAAGTGTTCTTAAGCCAGCCGTATGTCGGTTGCGCTCCCTTTCCCACCCTAACAGTCCGCCCAGCAGAATACTGAGCAAAATACGCGCGACAATGGCAGGAAGGGAAAGCTCTGTAGTATATAAAAATGAAAAATCCATAACAAGGCCAATGAATGAAGATAGGCATGAGGATTCCATCCCCAAACTTTAAAGATAGCCTTAATAAGATAATTGCCCAAAAAGAAAGCTTCGCCCCAGGTCACCCAGTTGTAGTAGGCACATCTTATACTAAACCCTATAAAGCCGCGTTCCCTAGGCAGAAGTTACCTTGAACGCCAAGGCACAATCTTCTTTAACCGCGGAAAGCGTTTTCCGCTTCAATTTTCCCTCACCTAACCCTCTTCCTCCCATGAAATGCCCCTCTTGCCAAGAAACCCTGTTAATGAGCGATAAAAACGGAATTGAAATAGATTACTGCCCTAAATGCCGGGGAATTTGGCTGGACCGCGGGGAACTGGAGAAAATCATTGACCGCTCCGGAGACCACTACTCCAAAAAAGAGAACTATGACTCAGATTACAAACGGTATGGATACGGCGAACATGGCAAAGACCAACACCACCCGTACAAAAAGAAGAAATCATTCCTGAGCGAACTGTTTGATTAACCCAACCCCAACCAAAAATCCCTGGCCTACTCTGTAAGCCAGGGATTTTTGGTTTAATACTGACCCAACAGAAACAACATCAATAACCAGGAAAAGGCTTAAGGAAGGGAATTCCCATCCTTTCTTCTATTGGTAATACCTGCGCAAAAACTACCAGGAAACCTATAAATTGAAAGTGGCTGTTTTAAGCCTGCTTTTTCAAAAACAGGCTTAAAACAGCCACTCCAGGGTGGTGACCCTACCAGCACTTGTTTCTTATTTGATAGCAATGGGCACTTCCAGATTCTCCCAAAGCAGGGAGAGCCCTTTAGGCGTTATTTCATACACCAGGCTTTCATACATCTTGGCAGATTTCTTAGGTGTTACTGTCACCGTAAGCACGTTATTGGCGGGATCAAAGTTGGCGCCCTGGCGGGTTACTCCCCACTGGCCAGTCTGCGAATTAAAGATGATTTGCCAATCCTTTTCACTAGGCACGGCAAACAGGCTGTATTTACCGGCTTTCAAGGTCTTGCCCTGTACCTTAATGTCTTTGTCGGTGGTGAAGGTGGTGGCTTCATTGGCCCCCATACGCCAGGCCTTGTTATAAGGCACCAACTCTCCCCAAATGGTACGGCCTCTTACAGACGGGCTGCTGTAGGCAACGGTGATGGTGGCCGCCCCTACTTTGCCCGAAGCCGTAGCAGCCGGACTCGCTTTTGGTTTAGCTGCATCCTGCGCAAACACTGAAGCAGTCATGGCGAACAAGAACAAGAACGTGAATAGGAAATTTTTCTTTGGTGAGTTCATAGTGAAGATGGTTAGGTGATACTCCTAAAGTACAGTTTTTTATAGTTTAATGAAAGATTAAAGCAAGAAAGCTTTTTGTTGAGCCTAGTTACGGTTATACAACCACGTCCACTCTTTCAACTGTTCTTCCGTCTTTTTGTTTATCTGCCCGGGCAATAAACGCCAGCCCCAGTTCCCTTCGGCTTGACCAGGCGTATTCATGCGACCTTGTTCATCTATGCCCAACACATCTTGCAAGGGCAGTATAGCCGTCTTCGCCACGGAAGCATAGGCCAGGCGGGCCATAACCCACCAAATATCGTCTTCGCCCAGCTCACGGCCAACGTAGTGCTCAATCTGCTGGTGGTGTTCCTTTCCTTCCTGCCGGTACCAGCCCAGCGTGGTATTATTGTCATGGGTGCCGGTGTAGGCAATGAAGTTACGGGCGTAGTTGTGGGGCATGTAGGCGTTTTGCGGCATCTCATCGCCCCAGGCAAATTGCAGGATCTTCATGCCCGGCAGGTTAAAATCATCGCGCAACTTCAAGACCTGATCATTGATCTCGCCCAGGTCCTCAGCAATAAAAGGAAGGCTGCCCAGCTCTTTTTCTACAAAGGCAAAGAACTCCGCCCCGGGGCCCGTTCTCCATTCGCCTTTCTTGGCGGTGGTTTCCCCGGCAGGTACCTCCCAGTAATCAGCGAAAGCCCGGAAGTGGTCTAACCTAACCAGGTCATAGAGCTCTATGTTCTTGCGCAGCCGCCCAATCCACCAACTGTAATCCTGGGCTTTGAGCGCCTCCCAGTTAAAAACCGGCATGCCCCAAAGCTGACCGTCTTCAGAGAAATCATCGGGGGGCACACCCGCTACGCCGGTCATCTGGCCGTCTTCATTCACCGCGAAAATTTCCCGGTTGGCCCACACGTCTACGCTGTCATAACTTATATAAAAAGGTATATCCCCGAACATCTGGATTCCACGGTTGTTGCAGTAAGTACGTAAGCGCTTCCATTGTTTGTTGAAGATGAACTGCACCCATTTGATTTTCTCCAGCGCGTCTGCGTTCTCCTGCGCCACCTGTTCAAGCGCTGTCTGGTCTCTTTGCTTGAGCTCCTGGGGCCATTGAAACCAGGCGCCTCCCCCCTGCTGTTCTTTTAGTACCACATATAGGGCAAAGTCATTCAACCAACTTGCTTCTACCCCCACATACTCTGTGAATTGCTGTTCCAGCGTAGGGAATTCACCTGACTTAAACGTCTGCCAGGCCTTCTCCAGCAAAGCCTCTTTTACGCGCAGGGCCTCTACATAATCAACGTTACCGGTTTGCGGTAAATGATACTGTTCCAATTCTTCTTCGGGCAGCAAGCCTTCCTTGGCCAATACCACCGGACTGATGAGCAAGGGGTTACCGGCCCGACTGGAGATAGAACTGTATGGCGAGTAGCCTTGGCCCGCCTCAATAGGGTTAAGCGGTAGCAATTGCCAGTATTTCTGGTTACTGGCCTGCAAGAAATCTGCGAATTTGCGGGCCTCGGGGCCCATGTCCCCAATCCCGAACGCCGAAGGCAACGAGGTGATGTGCAACAGAATTCCCGCGCCGCGCTCGTTCTGCGCCTGAAGTTTGAGCAGGGCCAGCGGGAAACTCCCGAACAGGTCGGCTACTTTAAGTTCATGCGCGTAATTTCCCGTGCTCCGGAGCAAGGCGTCTTGCCAGTCTTTGGGGGCGGCTTCAGGTATGATGACTTTGGTGTCTTTCCAGTCAATGTCCTGCACACTTCCCACGCCTTGTTTTTTGGCCAGGGCGGCCAGGTGCAACGGCACGGCCACAACGTACCAGGTGTGCAGGTGCTTCCGCACGAAGGCCAGCACGTGCTCCTTGCATTCGCCTTCCACTTCCAGGGGTAAATACTCGCCTTTGGCGAAAAGATCAGCGTTGTTTTTGCGTTCCGTGAAGAGCGAGCGGGTGAGCCAGAGTTTGATTCGGGCATCCTGCCGGTTTTCCCAGAGATTCTCCCAAAGGGCGTCCTGTTTATTTAGGTCATAGTCATTGAGCTCTTCCAGCCAGGCATGCCGCTTTTCATAATCCACTGGCCGACGGTTGTCTGGGTCTACCAGGCTCAAATCCCAGAGTTCGGTGCCCTGGTATACATCGGGTACGCCCGGGGCGGTGAATTTCAGGAGCACCTGGCTTAGGGCGTTGACCATGCCAAAGTCCAGCGTTTTAGCCCTGAATTTCTCAAAACTGCTCCAGAACGGCCGGTTTTTATCCAGCAATTTCACGGCGAAGGCTTTGGTAGCTTCTTCATAGCCCTCATGAGGCGTGGTCCAGTTGGAGTTGACTTTGGCCTCGCGGAGGGCCTTTTGCAAATACTCCTGCACCCGGTTCTCAAAGTCATCTTCGTCTTGACCCGGCATAGGAAACGCGCCCAGCAAGGTCTGGTAAATGAGGTATTCGTCGTTAGGGCTGGGAGCGTTGTTTTGTTTCAGGTCCTGATTTAGCTGGCGCCATTCCTGGACGGCGGCAGCCCATTCCTGGGGTAGCTCGGTGAGAACGTTGAGGTGGGCCCGCACGTCTTCGCCGCGTTTGGTGTCATGCGTAGAGGTGCCGTTCATGGCCAGAGGCCATTTCTGTTGTCTGTCCTGCATGGCCTGGTGGAACTCCTGGGCACTCATCCCGAAGGCTTCCGGGGCATCGCCTACCTCATTGTGTCCAATAAACCGGTTGTAGGTGTACATAAGCGTATCTTCCACCCCTTTGGCCATAAGCGGACCGGTGAACTGCATGAGGCGCTGGTAGAAATAGAGAGCCCGGTCCTGGTAAGTATCGTCTTCCCCTTCAGGCGCGGCAGCCAGAACAGCCTTTTCTAAAAGCTCCACTGCTCCTTCCAGCTCTGGGGTATTGTTTCTAATCTTATCAAAAATCTGTTGCAACGCCTCTGCTTCGGCACCGTCCAGCGGCATCTGGTTCCCATAATACCGGTAGACCGGGCATTGCACCAGGAACGCAGCAATAGCGGCTTTAAGGGTTTCTGGACCTACCACCGCCAGCATTTCTTCCTCTACCAAACGTTGCTTCAAAAACAGTTGATAGAGATTTTCCAGCTCGCCGCCCATATGCTGCTGCAGAATGAGGGTTTTCTTTTCCTGGATCTGTTCCCGCACCTCGGCGCCCTCGCCCACCAATTGTTGATAGAGTTGGTTAAATTCTTTCTCGGCGGGTTTATAGGTAAAGAGGTTATTGACCAAGGCCAGGAAATCATACCCGCTACTGCCCTCAATGGGCCAATGCTCTGGCAACTCCTCCCCGGGCTCCAGGATTTTTTCAACCACCAGATAGGCCTCTTCTCCGGTGAGCGTGCGCAATTGTTGCAGGTATCCGGCAGGGTCATACAAGCCGTCTACGTGGTCTACGCGCAGCCCCTGAAACACGCCTTCTTCCTGTAGTTGCTTAATGTATTGGTGGTAGGTGGAGAAGACCTCCGGATCTTGGATGTTCAGACAGATAAGTCCGTTCACGGTAAAGAACCGCCGGAAATTAATCTGGTAGTCGGTTTCCTGCCAATGACAGAGTTGGTACACCTGTTCCTGGGCAAGCTGAAGCAACCGCTCTTTTTGGGAATTCACTTCCTCTAAAACTGCTTCTACGGCCTTCTTTCCCTCGCCCTCTTTCATCAGGGAGGTCAACTGTTGCCTGAATTCGTCCCACTGCAACGCAAAGGCCTGTGGTTCTTCCTGATGATGCACCTGGTTCAGTTGTTTTAACATCAATGAAACCGGCTGGTTGTCTGGAGCCACCTCTTGCAGCAGGGTTTGATAACTCTTTGGACACAACGGATAGGCACTATCATAGTAGGTTAGCACCAGGCGTTGTTGCGTCTCATGGAAGGCCACCTTTACCTCACCATTCTGTACCGCTTCTTCCAATTTCGTCCCTAAGAAAGGAACCATGACACGCCCGTTGTACAGGTTGCTGGTCCAGGCGATGTCAAAGAATTTATAGTATTGGCTTACCGGTCCTTTCTCCAGCACGTCCATCAGCCAGGGGTTATTGGGATGGAAGGCCATGTGGTTGGGTACAATGTCTTGCAGCCAGCCAATCCCGTTTTCCTTTAAATTCCCGCTCAGGGTTCTCAATTCTTCTTCGGTGCCAATTTCTGGGTTTATTTGGTGCGGGTTAACCCCGTCATACCCGTGCGTGCTACCCGGGGTGGCTTCAAAAATAGGCGAGGCATAAATGGTGCTTACCCCCAGTTTCTGCAGATAAGGGATGATGCGTTCAAAGTCCTGGAAAGTGAAATGCTGGTGAAACTGTAAGCGGTAGGTGCTAACGGGATTATACATTTTATAAGGGAGGGTATAGTTAAAGAGAGGAAGGCTTCACGCTCTCTTAGCATCTTTAAAACATGAATTGAATTTTGCGTTTTAAGCCCGTTTTACGGAAAACAGGTCAAAAGCAGTTATATAGAGGCGTAAAAAACTGGAAGTAATTTTTGGCCTTTACCCTCTCTATTATTTGAACAGAAAAGACTTAGGAATAGAAAGCCCAAAACCCAAGGAGATAAAAATACAACCGGCTGTTTTAAGCCCGTTTTTCAAAAAACAGGCTTAAAACAGCCAGCCAGGAAAAGTCTATGATACACAGCGCTTTAAACTAGGAAGCTGGTGCCTGATACACTAAAAGACTTTCCGGATGTAGGGTAACTTTTGCCCCACCTGCCACTAACGCTTCAGCGGCCTGCTTTCCTCCCCATTCTGGGGACGCGGAATCCAGAACTAACTGCCATTCCTTGGCTCCAAGGGGAAGGAGGAGCGTTTGCTGGTCTGGAGAAAAATTCATGAGGCAAACCACTTGATTGTCTTCGTGCCAACGCCGGAGCACCAGCGTTTTATGCGCCTCGTTTTCCTCTACAGACACCTGTTCCCTATTTAAATGCTTTAAGGCTGGCAGTTCACGGCGCAGGCGCAGGAGCGTTTGGTAATACCTCAACATGGTTTGGTGCGGCTCCTGGTCCAGCAATTCCCATTGCAGTTTGGACTGTTGGAAGGTTTTCTCCGACATGGGATCCGGGGCTTCGCCCTGGGCATGGAAGGCGGCAAACTCTTCTTTGCGGCCTTTGCGCACCGCCTCTGCCAAGCCTGGGTCTGTATGGCTCACAAAATACTGGAACGGGTTAGCCTCACTGTACTCTTCGCCCATCCAAAGCATAGGTAGGAACGGACTGAAAATAACCGCCGCCGCTGCCAGCTTCTGCATCTCAAAGTTTACCAGATGGCCCAGGCGTTCGCCCAACATGCGGTTGCCCACCTGGTCATGGTTCTGATTGAAGACAATAAACTGCTGGCCTGGGTTGTGCTCTGCCTTTATCCCGAAACACTTTTTACGGTGCGGGGAATATTGCCCGTCATAGACGTAAGCATCTCGGTAGGCCTTGGCCAAATCACAGATACCGGTGAAGTCGGCATAATAACCGGTATTCTCGCCTGTCATGGTCACCCTGAGCGCATGGTGGAATTCATCTACCCACTGGGCATCCATTCCATAGCCTTGTTCCTGCAGCTGGTTAATAAAGCGGGTATCATTCAGGTCCAGTTCCACTATCATGTGGTGGGTGCGGCCGGTGCTTTCCATCAGGTGGTTTACCTGCTCCTTCATTTCCCTTAGAATGTGTACCGGGCTGAAGTCTTTGATGGCATGGACGGCGTCTAACCTAACGGCATCAATATGGAAATCCCGGAACCACATGAGCAGGTTTTCTATAAAGTACCGCCGCACGTCATCGCTCCAGGCATCATCAAAGTTGAGGGCCGGACCCCAGGGCGTGCTGTATTTGTCAGTGAAGTAATGCCCGTAAACGCCCAGGTAATTTCCCTCGGGGCCCAGGTGGTTGTAGACCACGTCCAGCACTACGGCCAGCCCTTTCTGGTGGCACACGTTCACCAGGTGCTGCAGCCCTTTGGGCCCGCCGTAAGAATCTTGCACGGCAAACGGGAACACACCGTCATAGCCCCAGTTGCGCTTACCGGGGAATTGCGCCACCGGCATGATCTCAATGGCCGTTACCCCTAAGTCCAACAGGTAATCCAGCTTTTTTTCCAGGCCGGCAAAGGTGCCTTCTGGGGTAAAGGTGCCTACGTGCAGTTCATATAGCACATAGTCTTTTAAAGGCAGGTTCTGCCAGGCGTCATCGTCCCACTGGAACTTCCTTACATCTATTGCCTGCGACGGACCATGCACCCCCACTGGCTGAGACCGCGAAGCTGGGTCTGGGTATTCCTGGTCTTCGTCTATCCGGAAGGTATAGGTATCATAGGGTTTAACCTGGTCTGTCACCTCGTGCCAATACCCCAATTCGCCTTTACGCAAGGGAATAGTGGTGTTGCCGTCATTGAGCATCAATTCCACCTGGTTGGCTTTGGGGGCCCACACCAAAACCTCCGCCTGGCCCCCAGAAGAAAAGCCGATCCCTAAAGGGCGTTTAGAAAAGTCAGTGTTACTCATCATGATTCATTTGAGCGCCGTGAACAAGATTCTTCAACACCAACACAGATCTACCTTCCACGTGAAAGGACTCACCGGCGGCATACGTGGTACTTTGGTCCCCTACCAGATTCCGGAAAGTATCTACCACCACTATCCATTGGGCGCCATATTTCTCTGGGGGCATCTGGAAAATAAGCGAGTCATGATAGGCATTGAAGATCACGTAAAACGAATCATCAATGATTACTTCGCCTTTAGGGCCCAGGGTATGCACGCCGCGGCCGTTCAGGTAAATGGCCAGTGATTTGGCATGGTCTTCGTCCCAGTGCTCTTCAGACATTTCTATGCCATTGGGCAAAAACCAGGCAATGTCTTCTAACCCTAACCCTTTAATAGGCCTCCCCTGGAACCAGCGCCGCCGCCTGAATACCGGGTGATTCTTGCGCAGATGGATCAGGTTTTTGCTGAACTCCATCAGGTCTTTGTCGGCCCCGGCCCAATTCACCCAAGAGATTTCATTGTCCTGGCAATAGGCGTTGTTGTTTCCTTGCTGGGTTCGGCTCATTTCATCACCGGCCACCAGCATGGGTACGCCTTGCGACAGAAAAAGCGTCACCAGGAAATTGCGTTTTTGCCGATTGCGTAAGTCTATGATCCACTGGTCCTCAGTGGGGCCCTCCGCCCCGCAGTTCCAGGAACGGTTGTGGTCATCGCCGTCATTATTGTCCTCGCCGTTGGCCAGGTTGTGCTTCTCATTATATGACACCAGGTCATGCAAGGTGAAGCCGTCATGGGCGGTTATAAAGTTAATGCTGGCCGTGGGCCGACGATAATCATCCATGTACAGGTCTGAGGAACCGGTGAACCGGTTGGCAAACTCCGCCAGCATGCTTTCCTCGCCGCGCCAGAAATCACGCATGCAGTCACGGTACTTGCCATTCCACTCGCTCCAGCCCGGAGGAAAATTTCCTACCTGGTAACCGCCGTCACCCACGTCCCAGGGCTCCGCGATCAGTTTGACCTGAGAGATTACAGGGTCTTGATAGATGATGTCAAAGAAGGCACTGAGGCGGTCCACGTCATGCAATTCCCGGGCCAGCGCAGAGGCCAGGTCAAACCGGAAACCGTCTACGTGCATCTCCAGAATCCAGTACCGGAGGCTGTCCATGATCAGGCGCAACACACTGGGCATATTGGCATGTAAAGTATTGCCGGTGCCGGTATAGTCCATGTAGTAGCGCTTGTCTTCTTCCATGAGCCGGTAATAAGAGGCGTTGTCTATGCCTTTAAAAGATAGCGTGGGTCCTTTCTCGTTGCCCTCGCCGGTATGGTTGTACACCACGTCCAGGATCACCTCAATGCCGGCCTTATGAAGCTCCTTCACCATTTCCTTGAACTCCTTCACCTGCTCTCCTAGCACCCCCGAACTGGAGTACCGCACGTCTGGGGCGAAGAACCCAATGGTGTTATAACCCCAGTAATTGGTTAGGCCTTTGTCTTGCAGCGTCCAGTCATTGATAAAGTGATGCACGGGCAACAACTCAATGGCCGTTACGCCCAAATCCTTTAAATATTGAATGGTGACCGGGTGCCCAATGGCCGCATATTTCCCTCTTATCTCCTCCGGGATTTCCGGGTGCAGCTGGGTAAAGCCTTTTACATGTGCCTCATAGATAATGGATTTGTAATAGGGAATCTTAGGGGCTTTGTCGCCTTCCCAGTCAAAGTGCGGGTCTATCACCACAGATTTAGGAATATAGGGCGCGCTATCCTGGGTATTGAAACTTAGGTCTTGCTCCGGATCATCAAAATTGTACGCATACAGCGAATCATGCCAATTCACCGTCCCTGAAATAGCTTTGGCGTAGGGGTCGATCAATAATTTGTGATGGTTAAACCGATGACCTTCTTTTGGTTCAAACGGACCATGTACCCTAAACCCGTACAGTTGCCCGGGCTTCAGTTCAGGAATGTAGGCGTGCCAGACCTCATAAGACCGTTCCCGCATTTTAATTAGGCTGGACTCCTGCGGTGCGTCCTGGGAATCAAAAAGGCACAGGTCCACGCCCGTGGCGTTTTGGGCGTATAAGGCGAAATTCACGCCATTGCCGTCCCAGGTGGCCCCTAAGGGAAAAGGACTTCCCGGATACGAAATAATGCTCATAGTATTGTTGTGTGGTATAGAAGGAGGCTTCAGGAAAAGGCTAGTCTTTTTCCTCGCGTACCGTGTACGCAATTTTACCGGGGAGGGCTATGGGAGAAGGAGGAGATTATGGAAAAAATATAGAAAAGAAAGGTTATTAGAAGGTCTTTTGCTTTTGAGAAGGCGTTTGCACTTTCTATCCAATGGATGTTACTTGTGCACGCCTTTCCGCCTGTTGCTGGCGTATTGTCAGTTGTCGCCTTAAGTCCTTATGCTTTCTTGTTTCATCTCTTCCCTCCGAGCGCTCACGGCCGCGGGGCCCCGTCTTTCCCCCTAGCACTGCCCTTGCGGCCGGGTTGCAGTTCTCCCTTAGTGAAGCCACTGCAGGGCCACAAGCGAGGCGCTCGAAGTAAAGACTGGAAGGGAGGGAATGCGTGGTGGGTATTTGTTGGAAAGCATTTTAGGCACGTTTTTCCAAAAACAGGCTCAAAACGTACTACTGCCCACTATACCCAGCACCACTTACTAAATGCAGACTCCCCCCTTGAGGGGGGCGACGGGGGTGTTTACACCAGAGTATCATCTTACCTGGTTCAAGTTTTCAACTTGGACCCACCATTTGGGAAGTTTCCAACTTCCCTGCCCGTTTTTCCTAAAACAGGCCAAAACACCTTTTCCTTCCTTTACATACTTACAAAAAAAGCCGGTGCAACCAAAGGCGCACCGGCTTTTAACACAACATTCCTTACTACTAGAAGATAAACTTAGTACTCAGGAAATTGGAGTTCCCGTCACTGACAATCTGGTTAAAGAGTTGCTTGTTGTTCTCATTGAACTTGGTTGCCACCAAAGACCTGATGGAGAACGCCCGAAGGGCATCTACCACAGATAAAGTCCCTTCGGCGCTGTCTTTGCGGCCCGTGAAAGGGAACACGTCTGGCCCGCGCTGGCATTGGCAATTGATGTTCACGCGGCTCACCTGGTTGACCAATGGGTCTATTAAAAGGGAGATTTCCTCATGGTCCTGGCTGAAGATGCTTACTTGCTGGCCGTGGGTAGAGTCAATCAGATATTGGATGGGTTCTTCCAGGTCATCAAAAGGAACCACAGGAATAACCGGCCCAAACTGCTCCTCGCGGTACAGTTTCATCTCTGAGGTAACTGGGTATACAATGGCTGGGTAAACAAACGACTCAAAGGAGGTTCCTCCCCCTTCATTTACCACGCTGGCGCCGTATTGGATGGCATCATCAATGCACTCCTTGAGGTAGGCGGGCTTGTGGGGTTCTGGCAAAGGTGTTAGGGCCACGCCTTTTTCCCAGGGCATGCCATATTTGAGTTTGCCCACGGCTTCAGTGAGTTGCTCTAAGAAGGCCTCCACTTTGCTGCGGTGCACAAAAATCACCTTTAGGGCCGTGCAACGCTGGCCATTGAAAGACAAGGCACCCAAAACCGTTTCCTCCACAGACAGTTTCAGGTCGGCGTTTTGGGTAATGATGGCGGCGTTCTTGGCGTCCAGTCCCAGAATGGCGCGCAGGCGGTTCACTTTGGGGTGCAGTTTCTTCAGTTCGTCGGCAACCTTGCTGGAGCCAATGAGGGTAAGCACGTTAATTTTGCCAGATTGCATGAGGGCCGGCACAATGGCATGACCTCTACCATAAATGGTATTCACCACACCCTCGGGGAAACTGTCTCTAAACGCCTCCAGTAATGGGTAGAACAACAGGGTACCATGCTTGGGTGGCTTGAAGAGGATGGTATTGCCCATGATCAGGGCCGGGATCAAGGTGGTGAAGGTCTCGTTCAACGGGTAATTGAAGGGACCCATGCACAACACCACCCCTAGCGGCGAACGGCGCACCTGCGCAATAATACCCTGTTCAATCTCAAATTTGGAAGACTGCCGATCAATGTTCTTGAGGGCGTCAATAGTAGCATAAATGTATTCAACGGTGCGGTCAAACTCTTTCACTGAATCTGCGAACGATTTCCCTATCTCCCACATAATCAGTTTCACCACAGTGTCTTTCTGCGCGATCATCTTGCGGGTGAAATTCTCCACGCATTTAATGCGAGCATCTACGCCCATGGTAGGCCAGGCGCCTCTACCGTTATTATAGGCCTCAGTGGCTGCCTCCAATGCCTCCAGGGCTTCCTTCTCGGTACAGACCGGGTAAGAGCCTATGAGCTTTCGTTGGAAGGAACCATCGGCTTGGCTCAACGCCACTGGAGAGTAGACGGAGTGGTTCGCCCCTTCCCAAACTTTCATAAATCCGTTGGAAAGGTATTCTTTCTGGTGGAGTTCCTGTGCCAAGGAATACTCTGCTGGAACCTGGTCTTCTGAGACAAATATTGCCTTCAGGGCCTCTTGCGTGACCGTTTTTGTTTCTTTTACTTCCATAGGTGATAGCTACTTATTAAATCATATTTTAAGCTGGAATAACCGCTTGCCTTCAAAGCGTTAGCGAGGTAGTAGCGCGTACTTTACTATAATTAACATAGTAGTATTGCGGCGGTAATTTATGCCAAAAAAATCTTAATAGCCTAATATTGTTAAGCATTTTTCAAGATTTTACTACTTATTTATTATTTTTAATAATATAAACTAATAATTGTTAGCAATAATAAAACAAGAATCTCCAAGGGAAATGGGTCTAAAACCTATACTCTCCTTTAAGGTTAAATAGGTTAAGGAAGTAAAACCTTTTGTAAATATGGGAGAGTTGGACAGTTGTTGATTCTCACCTATCACGTTAAAACACCTAATAGCATAAATGGACAAATTCAGGTTTTTAGCTCCCTCCCATTTTTTACAGTCCAAGCAAAATCCTCCAAGTCATTCTGGTTTATTCTCCAAAAATTAGGAGAAGATGATATAGAAACGGCGCTTGTCTGGTACGTCAATTATTAAGAAAGTACCGCCAAACAGGGGTCTTTAAAACAATACTTCTAACAATCCAGTAGAAAATAGGGCCTAAATGCGAAAAGAATGAAAAGCCCATAAAAAAAATATATTTGCCAACCTTTAACTGTTTATACGGTTTTCTTATTGGATTTTCACTGTTTGAGCGTAGAAACTACAATTTTCTTTTACCTATATCTTCATTTCTATAGATTACGCTTTTAACCGTATACTTTAGGAAACTTCTAATTATAAGTTGAAGGAGTTGGCGCTTTTCATTTTCATGGTCTTTTGGCTAACTTCGCCGCGAGGCGTCACAACCTAACTAACCACACCTAAATAAGTAGTATGTCTGAATTTGCTGAACTAATTCTGGAGGGCAAATCGTACCAGTTCCCAATTGTAACGGGCACTGAGAACGAGAAAGCCATTGATATTAATGCTCTACGCGCGCAAACCGGTTACATTACCCTTGATTCCGGCTACAAGAATACTGGTGCCACTGAAAGTGCCATCACGTTTCTGGACGGCGAAGAAGGTATCTTAAGGTACCGCGGATACCCTATTGAGCAATTAGCCGAAAAATCCAGCTTTATTGAGGTGGCTTATCTTTTAATCTACGGCAAATTACCCTCCCAGACAGAACTAGACAGCTTCGCCAACCAGATCAAGGTTCACACCCTGGTGAACGAAGACATGCGCAAGATTTTGGATGGTTTCCCATACACCGCGCACCCAATGGGTATTTTGTCGGCGCTGGTAAGCTCCCTTACCGCCTTCTACCCAGAGTCTTTGAACCCTAACCAGACCAAAGAGGAAGTAGACCTTTCTATTATCAGGTTAATGGCCAAGCTTTCTACCATTGCTGCCTGGTCTTACAAAAACTCGGTAGGTCACCCGGTGAACTACCCTAAAAACAAGCTGGACTATTGCTCTAACTTCCTGCACATGATGTTCGCGTTCCCCACTGAGGAATACGAACTGAACCCTGTAGTAGTAGATGCCCTGAATAAATTGCTGATCCTGCACGCTGACCACGAGCAAAACTGCTCTACTTCAACCGTGCGTCTGGTAGGTTCAGCTAATGCCAGCCTTTACTCTTCAGTATCTGCCGGTATCAGTGCCCTTTGGGGGCCGTTGCACGGTGGTGCCAACCAAGCGGTGATTGAAATGCTGGAAGCCATCAAAGCCGACGGCGGAGATTCCAAGAAATACATTGAGAAGGCAAAAGACAAAAACGATCCGTTCCGTCTGATGGGCTTCGGGCACCGTGTGTACAAGAACTTTGACCCACGCGCTACCATCATCAAGAAAACCGCCGATGAGGTCTTAACCGCCCTGGGTATCAATGATCCTATCCTGAACATTGCCATGGAACTGGAGGCCGCCGCCTTGACAGATCCTTACTTTGTGGAGCGTAAACTCTACCCTAACGTAGACTTCTACTCTGGTATCATCTACCGCGCCATTGGTATCCCTACTGAGATGTTCACGGTGATGTTTGCCTTAGGCCGTCTGCCAGGCTGGATTGCCCAGTGGAAAGAGATGCGCGAGGCGAAGGAGCCAATTGGTCGTCCGCGCCAAATCTATACCGGTGCCACTGAGCGGAACTATACTGCCATTAACGAGCGGTAAGATTCACCCTATTATGAGAAACAGAAAAGTCCGGCCTAGGTGCCGGACTTTTCTGTTTTAGGCCTGTTTTCTGAAAAGTAGCCTCAAAACGGAAACCGCTATTGGGTCTTTTCTTTTTTGGTTACTATGGGGTCCTTTGACAAGGCTTTACCTTTGTTAAAGGATTTCCAGCCGCGCCAGGTCCCCGTGGAGTCATAGTATTGCCAGTCGCCGTGCCATTGATATTTCAGGTACCCGTTTTCCTCAAAGAGATAGGCCGTTCCCTGGTGTGACACCTTCCCATTGGGGTGGTAAAAAGTGGTCAGGACTTTCTTTTTGGCGGGCTTGTAGCGTTCCATCCGTTCCAGTTTCCCATCCTGGGAATAGGTTTTCCAGGTACCCCGCTCCTTCCCGTGGCTAAAGCGGCCTACATACATGAGCTGCTCTGGTTTATGGGAATAATATTCCCGCCATTTTCCGTGCCGGTCTCCCTTTTTACCTACCTGGTTCCATTTCCAGGGCCATACCACGGCCATGCTCTGAAAAGACAGGAACACCATAACCAGCAGTAGCCCTGCCTTCAATACTCTTCTCATATATTTTTCTTTTAGAACTGGCGCTTCTTCCCAGAAGAGAATGCTTTCTCCAGGCTCTTTCTACTAGTTTAAGATATTGCCCTCCAGACCATAGTAAACGAGGGAAGAACCTAAATTTAAAAGACAAAGTCAAGGTGCCAAGTTATCAATTCATTCGTTAGATTAGGTTTAGAATCACTGCCCCAACCGCGTGAGTACAGGGCAGCCCACCACACCCTAAAACCATTCCGCGTGAAAACACCTGCCACCTCCCGTAAACGCACCGCCAAGCCAGCCGGTGCAGCTATAGCCAAATCCAGCAAGGCTTTTGTTTTGGATACGTCAGTCATCCTGTATGACCACAGCGCGGTAGAGCATTTTGGCGAACATGATGTGGCTATTCCTATTACGGTGCTGGAGGAGCTGGACAACTTTAAAAAAGGCAATGACATCAAGAACTTTGAGGCCCGCGAATTCATCAGGTTCATAGATAACCTATCCACCGAACACATGCTGCAGACCTGGATTCCCTTGCCCGGCAGCAACAAGGGAAGGTTTAAGGTTTTGATGGGCAACGGCGCGCCTTTGGATGCCGAGAAAATTTTCAATGATGACAAAGCCGATCACAAGATTCTGAATGCCACACTTTCGCTACAGCACGAAATGCCGGACCATAAAGTGGTTCTGGTCACCAAAGACATTAACCTACGCCTGAAAGCCCGGGCCCTGAACCTTGCCGCCGAAGACTATGAAACCGGCAAAATCCATAACGTTTCTAACCTGTACCGGGGCAATGACCTGGTGGAGGATATTCCGCAGACCGTTATCACGCAACTATATGACCAGGGCGTTTGCCCCGTAGACGAAGCCTTACCCAACCCGCCTTTAGACAACCATTACTTTATTCTGCGCAGCACAAAATCATCTGCCTTAGCCTATTATAACCCACAAGATAGAGCGCTGGAGCGGGTAGATAAGTTAACGGCCGTGGGCGTGAAACCCCGAAATGCAGAACAGACTTTCGCACTTCATGCCATCCTGCACCCAGACATTAAATTGGTTTCTATACAAGGCGTGGCCGGAACAGGAAAGACTTTGCTGGCTTTGGCCGGGGCCCTGGAACAGCGCGAGGTGTACCGGCAGATTTACCTTGCCCGCCCCATTGTTCCCTTAAGTAACCGCGACCTGGGCTTTCTGCCCGGCGATGCCAACTCCAAGATTGCGCCCTACATGGAGCCCCTTTGGGACAACCTTAAATTCATCCAGAACCAATACCCGGAGCACAGCCGCGAAAGCAACCGCATCAAGGAAATGGTAGACGATGAACGCTTGGTCATTACCCCGCTCGCCTACATAAGGGGACGAAGCCTTTCTAACATTATCTTTATTGTAGACGAGGCCCAGAACCTGACCCCGCACGAAATCAAAACCATAATTTCCCGGGCGGGTGAAAACACCAAAATCATTTTCACCGGGGATATTTACCAGATTGACACCCCTTACCTGGACTCCCAAAGCAATGGCCTCTCCTACTTGATTGACAAAGTTAAAAACCACCCGCTCTACGCCCACGTGACCCTCCAGCGCGGCGAACGCTCAGAACTTGCCAATCTGGCGAATGACCTTCTTTAATTGCTGATTGTTAATTGCTGATTGTTTTAAAGTTTAAATAAAGAAACCCGTTTTGAGCCTGTTTTTGGAAAAACAGGCTCAAAACGGGTTTCTTGTTTCCTGCCATTGGTAAGTGCTCCTTTGAAAAAGCAATCAACAATTAACAACCAACAATTAATTAAAGCTTTACCAGGTAACGCACTTTTAAGATGTTAAGGTGGTGGCGCTCATGGCCAGCAATAATAAAAGCGAGACTGGCCACGGTAACGGGTTGGCCGTTGGCGTTTCCCCGGCGGCTGAAGGCGGCTTCCGGGAGGGTTTCTAACAAGGAAATAGTGGCAGCCCTGATCGCCTGATGCTCTGCCAGAAGCCCGGCCAGGGTCCTTTCCTCAAAGTAGGCATTGCGCACGTAGTCATTTTCATCAAAACCGGGCAAAGGGGCTTGCTCGCCCCGGGCGATGCAGAGGGCACGGTAAGCCATAATGCGTTCCGTGTCGTTCATGTGGCCCAGCAATTGTTTAATGCTCCATTTACCGGGTTCATAGGAGAAATCGGCTTCATTGGCGCTGACGCGGCCAAAAAGCTGGTTCACCTCCTGTTGCTGTTTTTGAAGCAGGTCCAGCACTTCGGCCTGTTCAGGAATGGTCTGGATGTAAGACGTATAATATTCGGCGTAATCTCCGGGTAGGGGTCTTGGTATTATCACAGTAGCGGCTAGGGTTAAAGTTGGTGGAACAAGCGAATCAATTATTTTTATCTGCCTCCATACGCACAATTACTGCCCCTGGACGGTTTCAAAGATTTCTTTTACGTTTTCCTTCTCTTTTTTAACCGCTTCTTTTTTGGTTAAGATATCTCGCCGAAGCTTGTCCTGCTTTTCCAGGTAAGGACGTAACTGCTCACTGGGGGTAAACGTGATCTGTTGGACGGAAGAATTTTCATCGTCTAATTTTATGTCCTGAATATCGCAGCGCAACGCTTCCAGTTCCCGAAGAATGGCTTTGAACTTGCTGCGGGTGCCATTGAACCGGTAAGTGTATGTATCGGCTTCCCGCAACCCATACCGGGTATAGGCCCCGGCCAGAAAAGAGGCCTTTTCCTGCGGGGTCTTAAAGGCGTTGGTCTTCATGGTACCTACGTACACCTTCTGATTGGCCTCATTTACGTCTTTCTCCCATTTAAAGGAATAGGCATCGTTCACTTTATCGGCTAGCCGCTCTGAGTACATGAGTTTGAATTCATGGCAGTAAAAGCAATTCTTCTGCTCCCAGCTCTCTAAAGAGAGCAGAATCTTGTCATAAGTCTTTTTATTATAGGTGGTTACCAGAGAGTCTAGGTACAGGAGCAACTTGGCTTCAGTCTGATGGAATTTATCAATATAGATGGCCTCTTTGGGGTTGTCCTTCACCCATTGCCTTCCTTTAGAGTCTTCCACCAACCCAATTACGTAAGGTTCTATGAGAACTTTCTGGGCGTTGACCTGCAAAAAACCAAGG
Organism: Rufibacter soli; assembly: GCF_054781795.1. Lineage (NCBI taxonomy): Bacteria > Pseudomonadati > Bacteroidota > Cytophagia > Cytophagales > Hymenobacteraceae > Rufibacter > Rufibacter soli. The sequence continues at coordinate 1,962,374 of NZ_BAAGTS010000002.1, forward strand.
AGAAGAAACAATGAGAGTAAAATCCTTTTCATGCGCAACGGTTTCAGTCTAAGGTTTATAAATAGGCCGTTAAATATAGAAATTTATAATATTCTATCGGGCAGGATGCCTCCGTTTCTGGCCTGATTTTTAAAAACCAGGCAAAAACCAGCCAGAATTTATCCAGATGCGGCGCCTAACCGTATATGCAGCAAAAATCTTCTGACTTTAACGCTATCAATATGAGCTCACTTGCAGACAAAGGATTAAGCATTTCTAAAAACGCTTTTTTTAAATACATGCTTTCTAAGGCCACCGGCCTAATGGGGAAACCCGTGAAAATTGGCTTGCTGTTGACCACCGCGTATGAGAAACTGAAAGACTCTAACAGCAATGAAAGCGGCGTGGACCAGATCAAGGATATCATGTTCCGGTTCATACGTTTGGTAAAAGCCTATTTCAACGGCACCTATCGTGACATCAACACTAAGTCCATGCTGTTAGGTGTGGCGGTGCTGTTGTACGTGGCCACGCCCCTAGACCTTATCCCAGATTTTATTCCTATCCTGGGCTTCGCCGATGACCTGAGCCTGATGGCCTGGTTTATCTCAGCCTTCCAGGAAGAGCTGCAGAAGTTCCAGTTATGGGAAGACAGCACCGAGGCCGTGGGCCACTCCTAAATTTCTTCTAGTTTCCTAGCCAGAACGGGCGTCCTGTTTTGAGGTTGTTTTTGCAAAAACGGCCCCAAAACAGGACGCTTCTTTTATATCCATTACTACGGGTGCGTTTAAGTCTGCCCTACTCTCCCTTTCAATTAGTGTTCCTAGCGGCTGTTTACTATTTTTGAGCTGACTCAATTAACAACTAACGTATGTTCAATCGCAAGCAATTTTGCCTTTGGGTACTGTTAGCGCTGGGTTCTTTCACTGCCACTGCCGATGAAGGTATGTGGCTGCCTATGTTGCTCAAGCAACTCAACGAGGCAGACATGCAGAAGAGAGGAATGCGCCTAACTGCCGAAGACATTTACAGTATCAACAAATCAAGCCTGAAAGACGCCATTGTGCAGTTTGGCGGCGGCTGTACCGGAGAGATCATCTCTAACCAGGGACTTCTGCTTACCAACCACCACTGCGGCTACGGCCAGATTCAGTCACATAGCTCGGTAGAGAATGACTATCTTACCAACGGTTTCTGGGCCATGACCCGCGCCGAGGAAAAACCTAACCCGGGCCTCACCGCCACGTTCATTGTGCGCATGGAAGACGTGACCAAACAGATTCTGGGCGACGTTCCTGCCAACCTTCCCGAGGCAGAGCGTGAGAAACAAGTGCAGGCCAACATCAAGAAAGTACAGGCCGCCACAACGGCTGGTACGCACTATGATGCCATCATCCGGCCGTTCTTCTATGGCAAGGAGTACTACATGTATGTAACTGAAACTTTCAAAGACATTAGAATGGTGGGCGCTCCGCCCGAAAGCATTGGTAAATTTGGGGGCGACACAGATAACTGGATGTGGCCCCGCCATACCGGTGACTTCTCGCTGTTCCGGATTTACGCCGGTCCAGACAACAAGCCCGCCGAGTATTCGCCTAACAACAAGCCCTACACACCAAAACACCACTTGCCAATTTCCCTGTCAGGCATTAACCCGGGTGATTTTACCATGGTGTTCGGTTTCCCAGGCAGAACCACAGAATATCTCCCTTCCCAAGCAGTGCGGGAGATCATGGAAATTTCTGACCCGGCCAAGGTGAAAATCAGAACTATGAAACTGGGCCTTCTGGACCAGGACATGAAAGCTGATCCTAAGGTACGCATCCAGTACGCAGCCAAATATGCCAGCGTGAGCAATGCCCATAAGAAATGGATAGGTGAAATGCGCGGTTTGAAAAAGCTGGACGCCATCACCAAAAAACAGGAGCAGGAACGGCAGTTCGCCGCTTGGGTAGCCCAGGAAACCGGCCGGAAGGCTGAATACGGTCAGGTGCTGCCCCAGTTTGAGCAGAACTACGCCCAACTAGCCAAAGGACCCACCCTGGCCCGTGATTATTTCAATGAGGCCGTGTTAGGCGTGGAGTTACTAAATTATGCCCAAGCCTATGCCAACCTGTCTAATACCATCCAGAAGGCAGACCCGGCCTCTTTAGACGCCGCTACCTTTCAGAAAGAGGTAGACAAACTAAGCAAGGGAGCTACCGGTTTCTTCAAGAACTACAACCTGCCAACTGACCAAAAACTGTTTGTTAACCTGTTGCAGCTGTACGTGAAAGACCTGGATGCGCAATATGTACCTTCCATCCTGCAGACCGTAGCAAAAAACTATAAAGGAAACTGGGATGCGTACGCCAATTACGTGTATAGCGCGTCTAACCTTTCATCACTGGACAAAGTGCAGGACCTATTGAAACTTCCAGCAGGGAAACTACAGGCCAAATTACTGGCAGACCCCGCCGTGCAGTTGATCAATGCCTTCTCCAGCATCTACCGCACCAATGTCTTGCCTACGTACACCGCGTTAACAGACCAGAACACGCTCCTGAACCGTACGTACCTGCAAGGCCTGCGCGAGATGCAGAAAGACCGCAAGTTCTACCCAGATGCCAACTCCACCCTGCGCGTTTCTTTTGGCCAGGTGGATACTTACAAACCCGCCGATGGCGTGACGTATGACTATTACACTACCCTGGAAGGCATCATGGAGAAGGAAGACCCCACCATCCCGGACTATAAGGTACCAGCTAAACTGAAGGAACTGTACCTGAAAAAAGACTACGGTCCGTATGGTGTGAACGGGAAGATGCCAGTGGCTTTCATTGCCTCTAACCACACCACCGGCGGTAACTCAGGTTCACCGGTGATCAACTCCCGTGGGGAACTTATAGGAACCAACTTTGACCGTAACTGGGAAGGCACTATGTCTGACATTATGTATGACCCTGACCGGGTCCGCAACATCAGCCTGGATGCCCGTTACTTCCTGTTTATTGTTGACAAGTTTGCCGGTGCTGGTCACCTGGTAAAGGAAATGACCTTGGTGAACAATGGTCCGCAGCAACCTGCACCTTCAGACGTAACCGTTAAAACGGAAACCAAAGTGAAGAAGGACAAGAAGAAAACCAAGATCAAGGAGAAAGTTGACTAAGCTAGTTTAGCCCTCTTTTAGCAAAAATAGCCCGGAAACGCTCCGGGCTATTTTTATTTCTGCCAAAGGCCATTCTCTACGGCCGCTTTAAAATACTGCAACCTATTATTGATGTCTGCCTGCAAAAGCCACTTAAGAAATGGCTGAAAAACCCATCTTCCTACGGTACCAAATTTGGGCTGAAAATTATACCTGAAGTAAACCGTTGTATACCTGTCATCTACTTGTTTAAAACGCCAACTACCCGAAAACTTTTGAAAGACCCATGGTCCTTTGGTCATTTCCATAGCTACTTGTTTTGGAGGATGAAAGCTGATATACCGCACTGTCATTCCAATGCCTTTCCTGCTTTCACAATAGGCCTCTACTCCTTTTCCGGCTACAGTTTCTTCGTGTTCTAATCTGGCAACCCGCAGATATTTGTCCCATTGCAGACGCATATCATAATCCTGTGACCACCAGAATAATTGTACTGCCGGGGCCTGAATTACCACAGATCCTTCCAGGGTGGACATACTCTATTCTTTCTCTTTTTTGCCGCGCACCATCTGCTCAATGGTATCCCACATTTCCTGTGGTACTTGGTCCAGGTAATTGAACTCACCGCCACCGTAAAGCCACTCGCCCCCGTCAATGGTCACTACTTCCCCATTAATGTAGGCTGAATAATCTGAGATAAGGTACGCGGCCAGGTTAGCCAATTCCTGGTGTTGGCCGTAGCGCTTCACCGGTATCCGGTTCAAAGGATCTAGTTTTTTGGCCAGCGCCTCTGGGAACAAACGGCTCCAGGCGCCCTCCGTGGGGAATGGTCCTGGCGCAATGGCGTTAGACCGGATACCGTATTTGGCCCACTCAGCAGCCAGGGACCGGGTCATGGCCAGTACCCCCGCTTTGGCGGTTGCCGAGGGCACCACGTAGCCAGAGCCAGTCCAGGCGTAGGTAGTGACAATGTTAAGGATAGTGCCAGGCTGTTCGTTTTCAATCCAGTGCTTGCCCAGGGTAAGAGTACAGTTGTAGCTGCCTTTGAGCACAATGTCTACAATCACATCAAAAGCCTTAGGCGATAAGCGCTCTGTGGGGCTGATGAAATTGCCGGCCGCATTGTTCAACAAAGCATGTACGGCGCCGAACTTGTCTAGGGTGGCTTTGAGCATGGCCTCTACCTCCAGGGGCTTGCGCACGTCACAGGCCACGGGCAAAACCTGGCCACCGGTTTTCTCTTCCATTTCCCTTGCAGACTGCTCCAGCACATCCATTTTACGGCTAGTGATGACCAGGTTTGCGCCCAGAGCCAGAAAATACAGGCCCATAGATTTTCCCAGCCCGGTTCCACCGCCGGTAATAATGATTGTTTTCCCTTTCAGCGCATTGTCACGCAACATTGGTTCAGTATAGGAGGCCATAGTCAATTCAGTTAAGGAGAAGGAAAGTTAACAGTTCTGGATTAGGTTGTATGCTTTAGCGCAAAGTCTTTTACTGGATTTATCAGAAACAGGATCTAACAAAATTGAGCAAGGAATCCCCCCGTTAGAAATGGTCCCGCAAAAGCTTTTTAGCGGCAATTATCCCACTCAGACACACGCCGGGAATGCCCTGCCCCGGGTAGACGGTGTCACCGCAGAGGTAGGCTTTCTGACCATCTAAGCGGGCATCTTTCATTTGCCAGGGTTTTATGCGTTGGTACTGGGGGTAGCCGCCTACCTGGCCCCACTCCCTCCCGGTCCACTCTATCCAGGCCCCAGGGGTAGCGGCTTGCACAAAATGCACGGCTTCCTCCTTAAAAAATCCCTGCTCCGCCAGAAACCGCACCACCCATTTCTCCAACTCTCGTTTCTGCGAAATCCAGGTAGTGTGGGGATGGTGCACGTGCGTGCTCACGGCTGCCACGCATTTCCCCTTGGGGCCCCTAACCTCATCCTCTGGGTGGCTAAGGCTCACAAATATACTGTCGCTTCCTATAAACGGAACCCCTCCTGGTACATGCAATTGGTGGTGCAAAACTTCTGGCGTAGCGGGTGTTCTCTCAAAGACAATCCCCCAGGTTACCGCGCCATTCACCTCTTGTGCGGACAACAGATAGGACTTTAGTTTTTGCTGTATTTTCCAGTCCTGAAAAAGAGAATGCACATTGTTTAATGGTACGTTAAACAACACGTACTCCGCTTGTATTACCCCTTTATCAGTGGTGACTTCATATCCTCCTTGAGGCAACCGCCCTACTTTCTGCACTACTCTTCCGTACAACATTTGCCCTTGGCGTTGCTCCAGGTACTGCACTATGCTTTCCGCCAATTGTCTGAGCCCGCCGGGTAGGTAGTAGTTGCCATACAGGGTGTAACACAGGGCGGTGGCCCCGAACAAGACGTTTACTTCTGAATGGATATTCTGGGCCGTGATCAGCAGTTGCTGGTCCACAAACTGCACAAACCGTTCGTTTTCCAATAACCCATGCCGGGACAGCAAATCCCGCATGGTATTAAAAGCCAGTGGAACTAAACCAATCTGCTCCAACCGCACCGATTTGGCCGCCTCCCAGACATCAGAAACGTTACTAAACGGAAAACTCACTTGTTTCAGGGAGGTACGCCAGACTTTCCGGCTGATGGCGTAGCAGGTTTCCCAGAACGCCCTTTGGCCTTTTGGCCCGAAAACCCGTTCCGCCTCTGTGATCCAATTCTCCAGATCTGGATACCGGGTAATGACCGTCCCATCTGTCAGTCGTATCTGCATGGGGGTCTCTAACCGAAGGGCCGGGAGTTGGATGCCCGTTTGGTCCAGGAGATAACGCAGGGGCATGTCCGGGTCTAGTCCAACCAACGTGGTGGCGCCGGTTTCAAACCAATAGCCTTTGCGTTTGTAGGAAGAAGCGCAGCCGCCTGGGTATTTGTTCTGCTCTATAACGGCTACCTGCAGACCTTTTTGGGCCAAGAGCGCAGCCGCCGTAAGTCCGCCAAACCCAGCGCCAATAATAGCAACCTGTACCTTCTTTATCTCCATGTAAAAGCAGAAACCAATTCCGGCGGGTTTTGTTGCGTCGCTGCCCGCTAGCTGCGTTCTTTGTGCCATGGCAACAAAAACAATTAGCGTGATGGGCTGTGGCTGGCTGGGATTACCCTTAGCCGAAAAGCTGGTAAACATGGGCTACCAGGTGAAGGGCTCCACCACCACCACTCCCAGTAAAATAGCCGTACTCCAGGAAAAAGGCATCCAGCCGTTTTTGCTGTCTTTTCCGGAAAACATGCTCCAAACAGATTTGCAGGAGTTCTTAACCGCAGATGTCTTAGTTTTCAACCTTCCGCCCTCCAAATCTTCTTCAGGGGCAAACACTTATGAGGAGCTACTTACCACCGTGCTGGAAGCCCGGCCCGCTACTTTACAAGCCATTGTTTTCGTTTCCTCCACCTCAGTTTACCCAGACCTAAACCGCGAAGTCTATGAAAAGGACGCCGTGGCCTCACCGGAGGCTTCTTCCCTCATGCTGCGTTGCGAATATCGAGTGCAACATTCACCTGAGGTAAGTTCCACAATTATTCGCTTCGGCGGATTAATGGGCGGTTCCCGACACCCGGGCCGGTTTCTGGCAGGCAAAACCGAAGTACCCAATCCTACGGGGCCCGTGAACATGATTCACCTTACTGATTGCGTAAACCTATTATCTGACATTATCCGGCTAGAAAAATGGGGCTATATCTTTAACGCCAGCGCCCCGAAGCATCCCTCCAGAGAAGAATTTTATACCATGGCGGCCCACCAAGCAGGGTTGGTTCCCCCTGTTTTCTCCCATCAAGGAGAGAGTAGCTTCAAAATCATCAACAGCGATCTTCTCCAAAAAGAACTTAACTTCTCTTTCCAATTCCCAGACCCGATTCAGTGCCTGGCTTCTCCTGAGTTTTAAAGCGCGGTTAGCCTCACACCAAACCCGACTGCCATTTTTTGCCTATTTTTGTGCTGTAAAGGCTAAAATAGATGCAGGAAACAATAGTAGTGATTGGGGGCGGAGCGGCCGGATTTTTTGGGGCCATCACCTGCGCTGAAGCGAATCCTGCTTTGCGCGTAATATTGCTGGAGAAAACCACCAAGCTCCTTTCTAAAGTTAGGGTTTCGGGTGGCGGAAGATGCAATGTGACCCACGCCTGTTTCCAGCCTTCTGTTTTTGCACAACAATACCCCAGAGGCCAAAAAGTCCTCAAAAAGCTACTGCCCCTGTTTAGTGCCCAGGATACCGTCCATTGGTTTGAAAAGCGCGGTGTACAACTAAAAACCGAACCTGATGGCCGGATGTTCCCGCAGTCCAACACCTCAGAAACAATCGTGGACTGCCTCCTGCAGACGGCTCGTCAGGCGGGGGTAGACATTAGGACCGGCGTAGGCGTCAATGCCCTTCATGTAACTGAAAAGTCACCCAAATTCTCTCTGGACTTAAGCAGCGGAGAAACAGTTACGGCTTCCAAAGTATTAGTGGCCACCGGGGGAAATGCCAAACCCGAGAGCTACCAATGGCTCCAGCAACTGGGTCATACCATAGAAGCACCCTTACCCTCCCTTTTCACGCTGAACGTCCCCAATTCCCCCTTCAAAGATCTCATGGGCGTAGCCGTACCAAAGGCCAAAATCAAATTAACCGGCCAAAAACTTGAAACCGAAGGACCTTTGCTCATCACCCATTGGGGTTTAAGTGGCCCGGCGGTGTTACGCTTCTCTGCATGGGGCGCCAAACTTATGTACAGCCTGCATTACACCGGCTCAGCCCTGGTCAATTGGGTCCCAGATGAAACCGAGGACCAAGTCCGTGCCCAGCTTCTCCAACAACGGCAAGCTTCCCCCCGCAAGACTGTCTTCGCTAACCCTCTCTTCCAACTTCCTACCCGCCTTTGGCAGCGCCTCTGCGAACTAGCCGAAGTCCCGGAAACCGTCATTTGGGCAGACCTGCCCGGTAAAGCTCAAAACAAACTAATTGAACTGTTGGTTAGAACTCCCTTCGCGGTGAAAGGCAAGACTACTTTTAAGGAAGAGTTTGTCACCTGCGGCGGCATTAAACTGGAAGAATTGCACCTAGAGCGAATGGAAAGCCGCCTGCATCCCGGATTGTTTTTCGCCGGGGAAGTAGTGGACATTGACGGGATCACAGGAGGCTTTAATTTCCAGGCCGCCTGGACTGGGGGGTATTTGGCTGGGAAGGCCATGGCGGAAGGATGGTAATGCTAAGGGGTATTAACTTGCAGTTGGCTTAGACTTCCTATTTTTAAAATCCTTTTCCCGCCTGCTGCTGGCGTGGTGAGCGCTTTCGCCTTAAGTCCTTATACTGTAATGTTGCATGGTTTCCCTCCGAGCGCTCACGGCCGCGGGGCCCCGTCTTTCCCCCTCGCACTGCCCTTGCGGCCGAGTTGCCTTCTTCCCTTAGTATAGCTATTGCAGGGCCACAAGCGAGGCGCTCGAAGTAAAGACTGGAACTGGGAAATGCGTAACGACGGAGATTTGGGTAGAGGTTGATGGCGTTTGGGGCACGTTTTTGGAAAAACAGGCTCAAAACGCACTACTGCCCGACAATCCTTTATACCGCTTACTAATCGCTGACTCCCCCCTTGAGGATTGCCCAAACGAGAATTTGAGGCAGCGAGCGAAGCTCTGAAGAGGGGTGTTAACACAGGGGAGCACACATATTGATACAACTGGCACAGACACTCGTAGGAGCTGCGCGCACTACGAGGTCTTCTGAGCCACCGCCTCCCTAACTTAACCAGACTTTCTTCTTCCGCCCCCGGGCGATGCACGCCTTGCAACGGACCTACCAGCGATAGGACCATGTGCCCTAGACCTTGCGGAGGACCGCCACCGCGTAGCCCGAAGCATGGGCAGGGGCAAGCAATGACCTTGCAATTAGTAAAGGCCTCAGCTCCCTACGAAGCAGAAGGCTTTCACCCGGTGGTACCTTCCTGAAGCCCCGCCTGTCTGAGCGGCAGCGAGTTCGGGGCTTCTTGATTCTTTTGGTTAGGTTGAGCATCAAGGAGAAAAGTGACACACGCGGGCAGGACGCCACCTCCGCCTTGAGGCTTGGCAGGAAAGGAAATGGACATTAACAGCTAAATGTCAAATGGAAAGGCAGGCTGGATCGTTGGCCCCTGAGAACATCAACAACGGCGAATTTAAAACTTTACTTTCCTTGAGGTAGGTACAAAAAATAAACGCAGCATTCTTAGTGCTGCGTTTATTTTAAAACAGATACTAAACCCTTTATTAACTTTTAAGCTCTGTCCCTATCTTATACGGGGGCTTTAAAAGAGGGTTATCCTTTTTGAAAATATTTTAGTAATCTCTTCTTTTTCTCTCCCGGAAGCTTCCGCCGCCACCGCTGCTGCGGCCACCACGATCACCTCCGCCAAAGCGGCTTCCGCCAGTGCTGCCACCACGGTCACGGTCTCCACCGTAGCTACCGCCACGGTTTCCGCCGCCATAGCCGCCTCTGTCACCGCCACGGTCACGGTCTCCGCCGTAGCCGCCTCTGCTGCCACCACGATCACCGCCTCGGTCTCTGTCGCCACCGCGGTTATTGAACGGACCATCATAGAATTTCTTTCTAGGGCGGTCTTCCAGTTCCTGCAGTTCACGTCCACCTTCGGCAGGGTCCATGTTCTTCTTCTCAGCCTTCTGGAATTTCACGGTCATACCGTTGATTTCCGTTACAGAAAGGCGCTCCAAGATTTCAGGGGTATATTCGGTGGGTACTTCAATAAAGCTAAACCGGTCATATAAATCAATATCGCCTACCTTATTACCAGGAATGCTGGTGCTGTTGGTCAGGATATCAACTAAGTCTTTGGGGTGCAGGCGATCCTTCTTGCCTAAAGTCACGAACAGACGGTCAAAACCAGGTTTAGGGCCTCCTTTGGCCTCACCGGCCTCGGCGCTCTTCTCCTTGTTTTTAGTGTCTTTCATCACCATTTTCAGAAGGGCGGCGGCAATGTCCATAGTAGTCAAGTCCTGGTCAACCAGGCGCTCAATCTTGAGGATATGCTTGGCTAGTCCGCCTTTGGCGATGACTTCTTTCACCTGGTCTAAAACCAAAGTTGTACGCACCTCGGCTACATCTTCATAGGTAGGTACGTTCTGACGGATGATTTTGGCTTTGGTGAAGCGCTCAATGTCACGCAGTTTATAAAGGTCACGGCCAGCTACAAAAGAGAAAGCTTTACCAGACTTACCGGCACGACCAGTACGGCCAATACGGTGAACGTAGCTTTCGTCATCCTGCGGAAGGTCATAGTTGATCACCGCTTCTACGTTGTCAACGTCAATACCACGGGCTGCTACGTCGGTGGCCACCAGAATCTCCAGGGTACCGGCTTTGAACTTGCCCATCACGTTGTTACGCTGGTTCTGGTTCAAGTCACCGTGCAACCCGTCTGCGAAATAGCCGCGGGCCTGTAGGTGTCCTACCAGCTCGTCTACCATGCGTTTGGTGTTACAGAAGATGATCACCACCTTGAAGTTGTACATGTCAATCAGGCGGGTGGTCACCTCCATTTTACCGCCGCTACGTACCTCAAAGTACACCTGCTCTATGTTGGTCACGGTCAGCTGCTGCTGGGTCACCTTCACTATTTCAGGGTTGGTTTGGTACTTGCGTGTCAGCTCCATGATGGGCTTGCTCATAGTAGCGGAGAAGAATACCGTCTGGCGGTCTTCAGGCATATGGCTCAGGACAAACTCAATGTCTTCTCTGAAACCCATGTCCAACATCTCATCAGCCTCATCAAGGATAATGGTTTTGGTGGTTTCCAGTTTCAGGGTGCCTCTTTCAATGTGGTCCATTACGCGGCCGGGTGTCCCGATCACGATCTGTACCCCTTGTCTAAGGGCGCGTAACTGGCGCTCATAAGGCTGGCCGCCATAGATAGGCACTACGCTGATGCCTTTTTTGTATTTAACTAGTTTCTGTATCTCCTCTGATACCTGAATAGCCAACTCACGGGTTGGACAAAGGATAAGCGCCTGTACCTCGCGGTTGTTAGGATCAATCCCTTCAATGGTTGGGATTGAGAAGGCGGCGGTTTTACCTGTACCGGTTTGGGCTTGCCCGATAACGTCGCGGCCTTCCAACAAAACAGGAATGGCGGCAGTCTGGATAGGAGAAGCTTCTTCGTAACCTAAGTCCACGATAGCGCGCTGGATTTCTTCCGACAACGGAAGCTCCTGGAATTTAATTCTTTCCATTAATTTTTGATAGTGTTTTATAAATGCAATACACCTGCCCTAGGGTATTCGTCATTTATCAAGATTTCGTTGCGGGAACCCGCACAGAGGTTTGCTTGAGAAGTGCCTTATTGCCAAAAAATGAGACCAAACGGAGTCTCGGCGTGTATTGTGGGGCAAAGGTACGCAAATTTATAGCACGTTCCTAATATTCTCAGGATTTGCCGTTCTTACTGCTATAGGTAAGTGCCTAAACGGGAACTACTTTGCTAAAAAAATGGCTAATAGGGGCAAACGTTAATTAAATATTAAAACTGAGTCTAAGAACTGGGCTCCTCGTATAAACACGTATAGATAGAAGTAAACACGTATAAAACGATTGAATCAGACAGCAGAACAATCTCTTTCCCCTTCCCCCATGGGAATTTCCTTTTAGGGTCAGCCGGCTTTCCATTCCTGAGCGCTTAGTGCTGACAGGATCAAAGAATGGAAGGCATACGGGGAGACCCAGAGGCCTGATGCGGGTGTTGGCAGGATTTTTTTTTTGGTCTGATGATTCATTTTACCACCATTTCCAGAAACCAGCGTGATTTTAACCTTATTGCCATTGGATCGCTGGCCTTTAAAATGTATTCCCGGTTCTTATTGGATCGTTCGGTTCAAAATTGCACCCAGACAACGCTAAACGTGGTCTCCGTCTCTAAATTACCCGTGCAGGATCCGCATAAGAACAACTTTTACATCGCCTTGATTTCTGACCTGGATACTCCAGACCTGTACCCATTATGTGACTATTTAATGAAGGCCAGGATTAACTTCGGGTATACCGTGGGTGAGGTCATGGCCTTGAACGACTCCCCTACTTACCTTAAGCGAATTCATAAGCTCAGGAATTCCTTTGACGTACTTGTGGAACTGGAGAATTTTTTGGTAGTAGACGGCAAAGACTTAACCAACCAGGAAAAGCATGCCTTTTTAAGTACCAATTTCACCCTGCAATTGCTTTGCATGCTCAAGCAGGTTTGCCAAACTGAATTCTCCACCGGACCCAAAACCAGTACCATTGCCTCCCAGCCTTACCCCTTTGCACAAAGAACTTCCTATACCAGTAGATTGCCCTTTTTATAACCCGTACCAAATTACTGACTGCCCCTATTACTTAGGAAAACCTAAGGGCAAAGCGTTTTAAGCCTGTTTTGACAAAAACAGGCTTAAAACGCTTTATGGCTTCCTATGGCCTGCCAATGCAAAACATGTTCCTGCGGGAAATACCAATAGCCTAGGCTTTCTGTAGAGGAAGACGTAGTTTTTGCCTATTTTCGTAAAAACGCCTTTAAAAGAGCCTCCAAACAGAAGAAGCGTTTTAGTATTTCTTTGAACGGTTCCAGATTCCTAACTCCCAATTCTTAATTCTCCAAAGTGCCTGCGTCCTTTAAAATATACTCCTCCTCTGCCGGCTCCGGCAAAACTTACCAGCTCACCAAAGAATACCTGAAGCTGGCCCTGCAGACCGATGATGTTTCTTACTACAAGAACATTCTGGCCATCACCTTTACCAATGATGCCGCCCAGGAAATGAAAACCCGCATCTTGGGAGCCTTGCGTAGTTTCAATGACCCTAACCAGCCAGAGAAAGAGAAAGCCAAGAGTGACCAATTACTGCTTAACATATTAGAAGAGATTCAGGCAGAGTATGAACAACCCCATTTAACCGAGGCAACTCTACGCGGCCGGGCGGCGCGGGTGTTTGACCATCTGCTGTTCCATTACTCAGAGTTTGCCGTGAGCACCATTGACTCCTTCGTGAACAAGGTAGTGAGCGCCTTTACCACAGAGCTTAAACTGCCACATAACTTTGAGGTAGACATGGATGCCCAAACGCTGTTAAGTACGGCCGTGAGTTTGCTCCTGAATAAAGTAAACACCCAGGAAGACAACCGGCTGCTGGCCGAAACCCTACAGCAATACGCCCTGGAGAAAGCCGAAGAAGGCAAAAGCTGGAACAACCTACCCGAGGAGTTAGCCGAATTTGCCCGCCATCTGTTGAATGAGCAGACCTATGAACACCTGCTTGACATAGGCACCCTTACCCTCCAGGATTTCAAGAAGATACGGAGTGATTTATTTACCCAGAAACAGGGCATTGAAAAGCAGATTCAGGGGTTGGCCAAAGAGGCCTTTGACTTGATACAGACGCATAACATCCAGCCCGAGGAGATGTATTACGGAGACCGGGGCATCTATTCCTACTTTAGGAAATGGAACGCGGCTTTTGATATCACCACCTCAAATAGCAACGCCACCAAAACCGTAAACGAAGACAAATGGACCAGCGGCAAGGCCAGCACCGGCGCCAAAGTAAGCCTGGACCAGATCAAAGATAAACTGGCAGACCTCTACCGCGGGATTGAGGAACTGAAGGAGCGCGAGACCCAAAACCACATCCTTATCTCTTCCATGCTGCCCCACCTCTACAAGCTGAGCGTGCTGAGTGAGTTGGAGCGGTGCATTCAGGAAATAAAGCTGGACAAAAACCTGGTGCACATTTCTGAATTCAATAAGCGTATCACAGAGATTGTCTTGCAGGAGCCAATTCCCTTCATTTATGAGCGCCTGGGCGAACGCTACCAGCACATCTTGATAGACGAGTTCCAGGATACCTCGGTCCTGCAGTGGAACAATCTATTGCCCTTGGTGGAGAATGCTTTAAGTGGAGGGGGCTTTAACATGGTGGTAGGTGACGCCAAGCAAGCCATTTACGGCTGGCGCGGCGGCGAGATGGAGCAGATCCTGCACCTGCACCGCAGGCAGACGCACCATTTGTATGAAAACTCCCGCTTTGAGGAGAATGTAGCCCCGCGCTATGACACCCTTAAATGGACTATCTCCCCAGATAGGCTGGGCACCAACTACCGGAGTGCCCCCGAGATCATCACCTTTAACAATGAGCTGTTCTGGTTTGTAAGCCAGTCTAATCCGCAGTTTCCGCTTTTGCAAGCCATTTATGACGAAGGCTTTAAGCAGGAACTTCCCCCCGGTAAAAAGGCAGGGCAGGCGCATTTGCAGGTGCTCTTCACCAAAAATGAGGTACCGCCGGTGCAAATGGATTTAGAGGCCTGCCTACCCACCGAAGACATTTATGAAGGCTATTCCGCCGAGGACCTGCTCACCTACCAGGAGAGCACCCTGCAACTGGTTTTGCAGATGGTGAAACAGGCGGAAGCCGATGGCTACGCTCCCCGGGACATTGCCATCCTCAGCCGCACCAACCGCAACAGCAAGCTGGTCGCCAACTTCCTCAAGCAGAAGAAATATGACATCATCTCGCAGGACTCTTTGTCCCTGCAGTTTGCCGAGGTGATCAATTTAATTATCTCTTTCTTCCGGTTGCTAAACCAGCCCGGCAATGGGCTGGCCCGGTCGCAGGCGCTGTATCTGGTCTATAAGGTGGTGCACCAGGAATTGCCAGATAACATAACCACCAACAAAATTGCCTGGTTGGCCACCAACCCCAGCATTGACCCCTTCTTCCAGTTTCTGCAGGAACAGGGCTTTGACATTGCGTACCGCGATGCCGGTAACCTGTCTATTTATGAACTCACCGAGAAGCTGATCAGAGTTTTTGATTTGTTGGGCAAGAACAATGAGTGCGAGTACCTGTTCCGGTTTCTGGACCTGGTGCTGGAATACACGCTCAAGAACAGCAACAACCTCAACAACTTCCTGGAGTACTGGGACCTGCACAAAGAACACCTGAGCATAAACACGCCCAAAGACCGTAACGCCATTACCATAACCAGTATACATAAAGCCAAAGGCCTGGACTACCCCGTTGTGATTGTGCCCTTCTGTGACTGGAGCCTGGAACCGCAGACCTCTTCCCTCCTTTGGGGAACGCTCCCGGCTAGCGTGGCCGGCGACAGCAAACTGCGCACGGCCGTGGTCACACTCAATAAAAAGCTGGAACAGACTGCTTTACAAGATCAGTACGCCCAAAAGTTGGAAAAGACCTTCATAGAGAACCTGAACATGCTCTACGTGGCCCTCACACGGCCGGTAGACAGGCTTTACCTTATTGCCAAGGCCCAGGATTTTACTAAAGGCGGCAACCAGAAAAACGTAAGCTATTGGCTGCACAAATTCCTGCAAAGCAAAGACCTATGGCAAGACGGGCAGTCCTGCTACCAGCTTTCCAGGGGAGCCCAACAGGCAGTGCACCATGTTGCTATCTCAGAAGACGTGTATGTACTGGATAAATTCACCTCCGCTGACTGGGCCCAAAATCTGAAACTGAAACAGCACGCCAACAACGTCTTTGATTTTGAGACCCAGCAGGAACACCGCCGCTGGAACCGCAAATTGCATGTAGCGCTGGCTCTCATCACCTATGCAGACGAAGCCCCCAAAGCCCTTCGGCAACTAGTCCGCCAGGGCATTATCTCGCAGCGCGAGCTCCCTACCCTCACCCAAATGGTGGACCACGTGCTGCATCACCCCCAAATGCAACGCTACTTCAGCCGCACCATGACCGTGGAGAACGAGCGCGAAGTATTGGACGTACGCACCAACCGCTATAAACCAGACCGCATCGTGTTCGGAGAAACCGGCGACGTGACCTTGATTGACTATAAACTTCCCCCTTCCAAGCAGGAATACATAGACAACCTGAATTCTTATGCCGCCCTCTTCAGGGAATTGGTATTCAGTAAAATTACCTGCGTGGTCTATTATTTTGAAGAAGACCGCGTCGAGGAATGGGAGTATGTGGGGCAAGTGATAGAGTAAGATTGATTTAAATTAAATGGTTTTTTATTTAATAATGGATTTTAATAAAACTTAATTTTTAATGTATAAATACTTGTTTTTTAATTTTTACTTGTTCCATAAATTCCTAAATAAGTATATGGTTTTCAATAAAAGCCATCACGTCTTTACTGAAGTAATTTATTCTATAAGCTTTATAGAGTTAGTTAATATATGTGGAGTACTGCATACATTTAAAATATTTAGTTTAACAGGAAATAGTTACAGAGACTTTTTCCTCGGTTATATATTAATTCTTTTAGTAAATAATTTTTATTTTAAGTCAGGTAAAAGATTTGTAAGAATTATAAAAGATCTTGAGAATCAATCTCGAGGAGACCGTTATGAATTTATAGTCCTATTTGGTTCCTTTCTAACTTTAATATTTTGGACCATCTATTTCACACTTAACTAATAAGTTTTTATGATAATTTTTTTTGATGCAGAATTAAGCCTTTGATAAAACTGGCACATTCACCACTTTCACCCGCCCACAACACTTTCTTCCCCTTTCCTCGTACTCTATCTACCAACAAGAAAGAGACCATGGATAAAATAGTCACCAACCCCGATGTAGTGTTAATTGGGGCCGGCATCATGAGCGCCACCCTGGGCGTGATGCTGAAGCAGCTGCAACCAGACCTTACCATTGAAATATATGAACGCCTGGGCGAGGTAGCCTCAGAAAGCACCGATGCCTGGAACAATGCCGGTACGGGCCACTCGGCGTTCTGTGAACTCAACTACACCCCAGAGAAACCAGACGGTTCTATAGATATTTCCAAAGCCAACGTGATTGCCGAATGGTTTGAGCAGTCTCGTCAGTTCTGGTCCTTTCTGGTAGAACGCGGCATTATTGATGATCCAAGGGTCTTCATCAGAAGTGTGCCGCATATGAGTTTTGTCTGGGGCGAAAAAAACGTGGACTTCCTGCGCAAGCGATTCGAGGCCATGACCACTTCGCCCCTTTTCCAGGGTATGCAGTACTCAGAGGAAATAGCGCAGCTTACCCGCTGGATGCCCTTGATCATGCAAGGCCGTGATACCTCCCAGCCCATGGCGGCCACCCGCATGGAAGCCGGTACCGATGTCAATTTTGGCTGCCTGACCCGGCATATGTTCAAACACCTGAAGGAAATGGGGGGCGTTACCTTGTTTTTAAACCATGAGGTACGCTCCTTCCGGAGAAAAGAAGACGGCCTGTGGCGCGTACGCGTGAAAGACGTGAATACCAAGCAGAAACGCAGGGCCAGAACCAAGTTTGTGTTCATTGGCGCCGGCGGCGGCTCTTTGCCTCTACTTCTGGAATCTGGTATTCCGGAAGGCGAAGGCTTTGGGGGCTTCCCGGTGAGTGGGCAATGGCTGAAATGCACCAACCCAGACGTGATTGCCAAACACCAGGCCAAGGTGTACGGAAAGGCCGCAGTGGGCTCTCCACCCATGTCTGTGCCCCACTTAGATACCCGGGTGATCAACGGCAAAAGAGCCTTGCTTTTTGGCCCGTATGCCGGGTTTACCACCAAATTTCTAAAAAAAGGGTCCTTCTTTGATTTGCCCCTGTCTATAAAGGTCAATAACCTGAGGCCTATGTTGGCCGCGGGCTATACCAATATTCCTTTGACCAAGTATTTGATCAGTCAGGTGCTGCAGTCAGATGAAGACCGTATTGCGGCGCTCAGGGAATACGTGCCCACCGCGCGGCCCGAAGACTGGGAACTGGAGATTGCCGGCCAGCGCGTGCAGGTAATCAAGAAAGATGAAGAGAAAGGCGGGGTGCTGGAATTCGGGACGGAGGTGGTAAGCGCCTCTGACGGTTCCCTGGCTGCCCTTTTGGGAGCTTCGCCAGGGGCTTCCACGGCCGTATCCATTATGGTGGACCTTATTTTCAAATGCTTCCCGCAAAAGGCGAATTCCCCGGAATGGCAATCTAAAATCAAAGAAATGATTCCTACGTTTGGGCACTCCCTCAAAGACGAGCCCCAACTCACGGATGAAATGCGCACCTATACCAGCCGCGTATTACAGCTGGAGGAAGTTCATGCGCCGCAGGGCAAATAAACATTTCTAAAGCATAGGACCGCCCGCCGTTTTGGGCCTGTTTTCCAAAAAATAGGCCCAAAACGGCGGGCGGTCTTTTTTATTCTTTGTTAGGCACCACCACTAGTTCCAGAGAATCCAGGTCTAAAGCGGCCAAATGTCCAAACCTGCCCGTATACACGCAACCGGCATCAATAGAAAGAACTGTAAAGTCTGGGCTAGCCACTTTGGTCGCCATCTGGTCCAGGGAAACGGGGGTATGGCCGTGAATGATCTTGCGATTACCCAGCAGGGCTTTGTCTGGCTCAAAGGAACGGGTCCAGAGCATGGCCTCCGTATCTGCAAAGGGATCTGGCGCCTGGAAGTTGAACCCGGCATGCACCAGCAGGTAATCATCCAGGGCAATAAAGAACTTCAGGTCTTCCATCCAGGTAAAGTATTCTTCTGGCACCTGTTGGGGAGTTGTTACCTTAAAACTTTCCAGGGTTTCTTTGCCGCCATTAAAAAGCCAGGTAGAAAGGTAGGCCGGGTCTGTACGGGACTGCAACAGCATTTCCTCATGGTTACCCCGTAAGGCTTTTAAAGAAAAACCCTCTTTCTGAAGCTCCATAATGTAATCCAGCACGCCTTTTGAATCGGGCCCCCGGTCAATGTAGTCGCCTAGCAGGTACAGCGTGTCTGTAGGCTTTAGCTGAAGCTCTTTCTCCAATAGGTATTTAAAGGTCTTCAGGCACCCATGTATATCAGACACAGCGTAGCGGCTCATTTGGAAGGGTTAAAGTGGTAAGCTAAAATGTACGTACGGGATTGGCAGATTTGGGTCTTTCCAGCGCCGCCCTGTTTTGAGCCTCTTTTTGAAAAAACGGGCTTAAAACATATTTCACCAGCCAAGGGGTTAGGTTACGTGTTCCCGGCAGAATGCCGTAACTTGCTTCTTGATTCTTGTTCCCAGAAACGCTTCCCATGCAATCTTTCCTTCGGCAAGCCGCTGACCATATTTACCAAACCTACACAGACCAACTAAGCGAGTTGTGCATTGTGCTGCCTACCCGCCGGGCCACGCTCTATTTCAAGAACGCCTTGGCCGAGGCCGCGCCCACCGGTATCTGGTCGCCGCAGATTTACTCCATGGAGGAGTTTGTCTGCAACATGGCCAACGTGGAAGTATTGGAGCCTCTGCACCTGCAACTGGATTTGTATGACATCATGCTACAGTTTGACCCCAAGCTGGATTTTGATCAGTTTGTAGGCTGGAGCGCTACCCTGCTGGAAGATTTCTCGCGCATGGACATGGAGCTGGTAGACCCTTCCGCGGTGTTCGAGTACGTGAGTGAGGCCAAGGCTCTGGAGCGCTGGGACCCGGGCAAACCTGGCAGCAGCACCCCCACTGATAACGTCAAGCAATATTTCCAACTCTGGACCAATCTGGAGCGCACCTACCACGCCCTGCGCCAAAAACTGCAGAAAGACAAACAGGCTTACACGGGCATGGCCTTTAGAATGGTGTCTGAGCGCATTAAAGACATAGCCAAAAGTGAAAAAGGCTGTTTCCGGTACGTGTTCATTGGACTGAACGCCCTTTCCCGCGCCGAGCAGCACATTATCCAAACGTTATTATCAGCGGGCAAGGCCGAGGTCTTTTTTGATTCCGATGACTTCTATATGAGTCCCGATTCAGATAAACGGGCCGGCCACTTTCTTAAACGCTACAAAGCCAAATGGCCGCTTCCGGAGTGGAACTGGCAACAGAACCTGCTATTATCAGATACCAAAGAAATCAACGCCATTGGCGTGGCCAACGCCAGTATGCAAGGCAAGATAGCGGGCCAATTGCTGCGCGAGATCCGGGAGAAAGACCCCACGGCCGAGATTGCCATTGTGCTCCCGGACGAGACCCTGCTCCTGCCTGTTCTGCACTCCATCTCAGATGAGGTCTCTGATTATAACGTGACCATGGGGCTTTCCTTTAAAGGCACTCCCCTGTTCAACTTGATTGATTTACTTTTTGACGTGCACCTTACGGGCGTGGTTCAGCCCACCGATACTGGGTATCGCGTAAACCGCTACCATCACCTGGCCGTCACAAAATTGCTGCAGCATCCCTTCCTGCGGCGCTATGAGCAGTACCTGAACAGCCTGGCCGAGCGCGAGACTGACCTGGACCTTTTCCAGCACGTGTTGGACGAGATGGTGGCCCGTAACAGCGTGTTACTCACCGCCGAGGAAATCATACGGCTAGGCCGCGAGCACCCTATGTTCATTACCCTCTTCAGGACCTGGAATGACTGCACTGACCTTATTGACACCCTTTACCAACTGGTAGACGCCCTGGGCCGCATTTACCGGGTGGAAACCGAGAACCCCATTGAGACCGAGTACCTCTACATTCTCTACACCATTGTTAAGCGCCTGGACTCGCTCTTTGACTGCCGCGAACATAAAATCTCGGTGCGTAGTTTCAAGAAGTTCCTGTATGAACAAATAGGCAACACCAAGCTCCCCTTCAGCGGGGAACCTATCTCGCCTACCCAGGTCATGGGGATGCTGGAGACGCGCGCCCTGGACTTTGAGAATCTCATCATCCTGAGCGTAAATGAGAACGTTCTGCCTCAGCCCAAAAAGCAAAACTCGCTGTTTCCGTATGATGTATTGCGCACCTTCGGGCTGCCTACCTACGCTGAACAAGAAAGCATTACCTCTTATTACTTCTACCGTTTGTTGCAGCGCGCCAAGCGCGTAAACCTGCTCTACGTGCTTCCCTCAGACACCTACGGCTCGGGTGAGAAGTCAAGGTTTATTTTGCAGCTACAGCATGACCTGGCGCCCCGCAACCCCAACATCACCTTCAGGGAGCTGACGGCAGTAGTGGAGCAGTTGGACACCAAGGAATACGAACCAGACATCATTATCCAGAAGGACGAAGAGGTGCTGGGCAAGCTGAAAAATGAATTGCGGCGTGGCCTCTATCCCTCTCACTTGAACCAGTTTGTGAACTGCACCCTGCAGTATTATTTCAGTCGCATTGCCAAGCTGCAGGAGGTGGAAGAGATTGATGAACTGGTGGGCGCAGATACCTTCGGGACTATTGTGCACCAGGTGCTGGAAGACTATTTCAGGCCGTTTGCCGAAGAGGCGCGCCCCATTGAGAAAGCCGATGTAGACGTGATGCTAGCTGGCCTGGAAGAAAAGGTAAAGATGGAATTCAAGCGGGGCACCTTGGGTAATTTGCCCGAGCAAGGCATGAACCTGATTTTGTATAAAGTGGCTGTGCAACTGCTCACCCGCTACCTTGAAGGTCTCCAAAACTCAGAGGAGTTGCCCCTGTACATTCTCTCCCTGGAAGACACCTTGCAAACCGAACTGGAAGTAGTGCTCCCTTCCGGCGAAAAAGTACCCGTACAGATTTCCGGCAAAGCCGACCGCATTGACCTGAGTGGCCGTACCCTGCGGGTAATTGACTACAAAACCGGAAAAGTGGTAGCCGGCAACCTCAAAGTAAACCCCGAGGACCTGGAAACCACCCTCCTCCACGACCGGAACCTGGACAAGGTGCGCCAGCTCTGGTTGTACCGCTATATCCTAGCCAAGGAAATCCAGAAAGGCAGCCTACTGGAAAGCAAGGTCTTAAACCTGCCTAAGGCGCAGTATGAATATGAGGCAGGCATTATTTCCTTCCGGAACCTAAGCGCAGGCGTCCTTACCTCAGAACTGCCTTTTGTAGATGCCGCCGGTGAGCCCGCCGATTTCATGCAAACCACGGAAAAGTTGCTTAAGGAATTAGTCCTCCGCATGCTGGACCCCGCAGAACCCATCCGGAAAACCAATGACCTGGAAACCTGCCAATACTGCGCCTACAAAAGCATCTGCGCAAGAGGATAGGTTTTAGCTTCAGTGGGAAGTCACTAAAACATTAATACCATTGAATTAAAGGCATTGGAGATACAAGAATGAAACCAAGGTAAATTCTTTAGAGGACTGGTATCCCTGTTTTAAGCCTGTTTTTCGCAAAACAGCCTCAAAACACAACAGCGTGATTCCCTCTCCCTGGAGGGAGAGGGTTAGGGTGAGGGTGAGGGGGCTCCGTTTGCTATTCGCAAAGGCAAGCTGGTTTACTAAACCCTTCCCTCTAAGCCCACATACATAATAAACTTTGAATTTATCCCAACAAATAAGCACTTCCCTACCCATGTAGAAGAAGTGCTTATTTGTTTCTAAAACTGGAATCTCCAGCGGCTTGTTATCTATTTTACCACCAACACTCCATTAGCCACCAAGACAATGTCTTTTTTAGGTTGGGTAATGGCGGCTATTTCCTCTTTGCTTTTGTTTGCGTCTTGAGCCAGGTGCTTTAAATCTTCTACACTGGTCTCTTTCACTTTGGCGGTACCGTCAATTACCACCGTTTTTCCTACAATGTCTTGAGGCATAAAAAAGCCGTAATCTTTGAAGTTCACCATAATGGGCTCCCCGTTGGCGCGGGCCAATTTCATGAAACAACCTTTCTTTTTGCAGACCTCCACCACGGTTCCTTCCACTTTACCGGTAAAGACAGAATCGCTAGCCAACTTGGCGGTCATTTCAGTAAGCGGAATGGCTTTCTTGGCATTTACTTTTTTCCCGTAGGTAACTCCAGCCTTCGCCGCAGGAATATTGGTTTGCGCGTAGGAAAGGGAAATACAGAAAAAAGCTAGCAGAAGTAAAGAGAATCTTTTCATAAGGTTAATTCTTGTGGTACAGTTATTTCCAAGCCAGACATTAGTTCTAAAGGCTTAGGGAACGAAGATAGGTCGATTTTTTACGTAAAAGCAATTTTACTAAGGGTTTAACTTCCAGTTTATTGAAGCCAACCGATAAAACAGAAATCTCGTTTTCCTGTGTTTTTCAAAAAACAGGCTTAAAACGCTACACTGTTTGGTTGGAAGGCAAAACCCGGTGCAACACCTTTTTACTGGAGAAATAAAGCGCCAGCCCGAAGGGCACAAAACAGAGAAGCCAGGCCAGAATTCCCACTAAGTTAGCCACCCATACCTGTTGCAAAGCCAGAAGCCAATCTGCCTGAAACATTTGGGTGAGTTTGGTCAAGGAAAAGGGAATAGGCGTTACCGGGAAGATAAACTGCCCCAGGTCTACAAACGGCACGTAGAGCGCTAGTTGAAAAGGCTGCATCAGGTATCCCAATAAAATAGTGAAGGCCACATTCAGGCGTAATCTAAGCGCCCAGAAACTACACAAAATGGTGGTTAAGCCAATGAAAGGAATCAACCCGAAGCCAATGCCCAGGGATATAGTAAGGGCCAGTTGGTGTGGTGTAAAGCCTTGTTTGGCCATCGCCATGATGGGGTTCCATAGCTTTTGGCGTACAAATTTTCCTATCCTTCCATTTACTCGTAAAAAAACGTCCATTCCTATTCTAACTAATATTGGCACACTTTTGCCGTATGTTGGTAACGCAAAAAGCGGCCCATCTATCTCATTTGTGGCAAATAAATTCTGCTTTTCTTGCTGGCAGCCTCCTCCATTCTTAAAAGGCTGACTACCCTTAACATCTGGCTACTTAAGCGGCCAAATCTACTGGTTAATACCTGAATGGAGGGGAAGTAACCACCTGACTGGCTATTTAATTTCTTACCATCTACTCCCTATGCACTTACTAGACAGGCAACTCATTTGCTAACCCTATTACTAATGCGAATATTTTTAGACTTTAGGCACTTAATCCCTACCTTTAACTGTTGTCTGGGCTTAAACACCTCTTTGTCTTATGGAATTTACGCTTCCCCTCCTGTCCTTTTTAGTTGGTGCCATCCTGGTGTATTTCTTTCTGCTGGCAAAGGTGGCAGCCCTCAAGAATACCATGCAGCAGCAGGAAGTAGGAAAAGCCTTCGCTGAAAAACAGCAGGAAGCGGCCCAGGCCGAAGCGGCAAAACTACAAGAGCGCCTTCGGCAGGAAACGACCAAAGTAATGGAACTGCACGCAGAGGTGACCCGCGCCGAAAACGACATTTACCACTTAAAGCAAAAACTAACCGACGAGCGGGCCGAGCTTTCGCATCTGCGCGAAACCTTTATGCAGCAATTCACCCAGGTCTCCAATCAGGTACTTGTCAACAACGCCGAGCATTTCCGGAAAACCTCCGCTGAAAATCTGGAGCAGGTTCTTTCCCCCTTAAAGGAGCGCATTAAGGAGTTTGAGAACAAAGTGGAGCAGACCTATGAGAAAACCCTCAAAGATTCTACCTCTCTAAAAGAACAGATCACCTTCATGGCCGGCCTGAACCAGCAGATGAGCCAGGACGCGCTTAACCTTACCAAGGCCTTACGGGGCGAAAAGAAAGCCCAGGGCAATTGGGGCGAATATCTGTTGGAAAACCTGTTGGAAAAATCCGGTTTGGAAAAAGATGTGCATTACCGCCGCGAACAGGTCATGCAGCATGATGAGAATAAAATCTTTAGGCCAGACGTGATCATCGACCTCCCGGATAACAAACACCTCATCATTGACTCTAAGGTAAGTTTGGTGGCCTATGACGCCTACTGTAACTGCGAAGATGAAGCCCAGCAACTGTTGTACCTTAAAAGCCACGTGCAATCCCTCCGCACGCACTTTACAGATCTGGGCCGGAAAAATTACCAGCACCTACATGGGGTCAACTCCCCGGATTTCGTGCTCATGTACATTCCCATTGAACCGGCGTTTCACCTGGCCATTCAGGAGGA
Source organism: Rufibacter soli (assembly GCF_054781795.1). Classification (NCBI taxonomy): domain Bacteria; kingdom Pseudomonadati; phylum Bacteroidota; class Cytophagia; order Cytophagales; family Hymenobacteraceae; genus Rufibacter; species Rufibacter soli. The sequence continues at coordinate 1,987,248 of NZ_BAAGTS010000002.1, forward strand.
CCGTGATTTGTTCTTAGAAGCCCTGGACCGCAACATTGTCTTTGTGACTACCTCTACCCTGCTGGCAACCCTGCGTACCGTGGCCAGCGTCTGGAAGCAGGAAAGCCAGAAACGCAACGTGCTGCGTATAGCCGAGGAAAGCGGGAAGCTCTATGACAAATTCGCCAATTTCCTGGAAGACCTGAAAGACATAGGCGTGAACCTGGACCGAAGCCAGCAGAAATACCGCGCCGCCATGAACAAACTCACTGAAGGCAACGGGAACCTGCTCAAAAGAGTGGAGTTACTTAAGAAGCTTGGGGCCCGCACCAGCAAAACCATGGAAACCCAGTGGCTTCACGTCACCCCCACTTTGCTTGAAGGCCAGGAAGAAAACCAGCCTCTCCCTCAAGAAACCTTGGAAGAAAAATAGCCCTTTTCTGTTTCGGGCCTGTTTTTCAGAAAACAGGCCCGAAACAGAAAAGGGCTCAGGGTATGCACTTTAATCTTTTTGGTTAGTCTACAGTATTTGCTCCTTTACATCTAACCTTTTAGGAAAAGCGAGTCTTTTTTTATTCTTCCTTACAGAAAGGAAACTCAATTTTACTGAAGGTCCTGGCTCTTCAGCTTTTCCAGGTTAGCCTGAATCATCTCCCATTCCTTCAGCTTTTCCTGGTCTGTGCTTTTGGGTGGCCGGGCCGTTTTATAGAAGCCCAGAATGTTCGCTTTAAGGGCCGGGCTTAGGGCTTCAAACTTTTTCTTTTCCAGCTTCTCCAGCAACTCTGCGTAGGTTTTGTCGGCTTTTTCGTAACTACCTTTCTCGGTGGGGTCGCCGGTGTCCAGGTCGGTATTTTTAAAGGGTTCAAGGTTGTTAGACAGGCTCCCTAATTGTTGGGAATATTTCTCAGAAGTAACGTTGAAACTCTCCATGAAAATCCTTTCGGCCTCTGGGGTGGGCGGCTTAAAGGCCAGGGCTTTGTTAGGTCCTATTTTGGGCAATACCCGTAAAAGCCAACTCAAAATCCGTTGGAAAAGATTGGGCTTATTATACTCCCGGCCCCACTTTTTATGGTATTCCGTATTGCTGATTTTGTATTGAAAGGCCCGCTTGGTGGCGCCCGGCTTGGCGGCTTTTATTTCTGAGGCCTTTAGGTTCCAGGCGGCTTTGGTCAGGCTGGGGATTAAATTGCTCACCGACCTTCTGAATGTGCCAATGGTCAACTCCAGGCTCACAAAGAGGCTCTTCAGTTCCAGGCCATAGGTTTTCTTAAAGGCCCGTTCCAACACCTCTTTGCTCACCTCAAACCCAATAAAATCATGGTAAGCCTCGGGGGCATAATTGCCGCGGGCCACTTGAAGCACGTCAAACCCGAACTCCATTTTCACGTGAGCGGCAGGGTTTTCCTCATAGGTCACTTCCGGCCCAAACTCAGCCTTAAGCTCTGGATATACCAAAGGAACCGCCCGGTTAGTACCAATGGGGTGCCCATAGTTATCGGCGTAGTAATGGGCCAGGGCTCCTAAGGCGAAGGCATATTCCTCTAATGTACCGGCTTCCTGCAGAAGTGAATTGATAAAGTCACCGCTCCGCACATAATGGGTAAGGTCAGTGAAAAAGGTATTCCCGAAAGGGTAATAGCCCATGTCCTGGATAATGGCGCCGCCATAGGCAAAGGCATGGGCTTTGGTGAGTTGCTCTTCCGTGGCTTGCGGAAATTTCCTTTTCAGGGCGGGCACCAAAGCCGGTTTCCAGCACACGTCTATAATAGCCTGGTGCGAAAGGACCCCATACCCTGTAACAGGACGAGAAAGTAACAAAAGAAAACCCAGTAATGGGGCCAGAAGAAAAACACGGGTTTTGTTCAACATAGAGTTTGGCAGCGGGTTGCTTGCAAATTGGGGGCTGGCATAATACCTAAAAAGAAGGGCGGACTACCTGGCCCGCCCTTCTTTTTAGGTATTAGTAATTGGCTTCTACGCCAGGTAAATCAATTAGAATAAAGGAACTGTCAGCTGAGGCTTTAATGCGCAGGGCATCTACATCCGCGGAGCGCACCTGGTCATTTTCCTGGACCTGAATTCCGTTAACAAACAGCTCCCCGGAGGTAAGGTAGATCAAGCCTTTTCTTATAGGAAACGTTTTGAAGTCAATTTCTTTTCCGTCTTTGAGGTTGCAGTAGTACACCGTGGAGTTAGAATTCATGTAGACCACGTCTTCCAGCACTTTCTGGCCGGTCACCAAAGGTATTAACTCATTTTTGCCGCCCAGGAAATCAACTGTTCTTTGCTCGTAACTTGGGGCCAGGCCTTTCTTATTAGGCAAGAACCAAAGCTGGTACAGATGAAGGTCTTTGTCTGAATTATTGCGTTCGGCATGCCGTACTCCGGTTCCCGTGGTCATGCGTTGCACCTCCCCGGCCTTGATCAAGGTATTATTACCCAGACTATCCGTATGCGTCACCTCTCCCTCCAGCACAATGGTGATGATTTCCATCTCATTGTGTGGATGCTCCGGAAAACCACTGTTCCCCTTGATATAGTCATCATTGAATACCCGCAGAGGGCCCCAATGTAGATTTTCCATATCATAATAATCGGCGAAGGAGAACAGAAAGTAAGAGTCTAACCAGCCATGGGAGGCCCGGTGTCTATCTGCGGCAGAAATAACTTTGATCATAGGAAAGGGATTGTTGTTCAAGGAATAGTACGTACTCCTGCCGCTGGGGTTTATACCGTCTTTCCTATATAGAAAGTCCGCCTGTTTTGGGCCTGTTTTTTAAAAAACAGGCCCAAAACAGGCGGACTGAAAAAGGGAATGGCTTCCTTAATTACTTTTCATCTTTTTCATTTCCTGCTGCAGGTCCAGCACCAGGGCCGTTAACTTGTCCAGGGAAATCTCAGCCATAGGAAACGTAGTACTGATATAGGCTTTCGCTTCCCACAGCTCCACAATGTCTTCAAAACCTACTTCATAGGGCTCATAACTTGGGTTATCTGAATGAAGGCGTAAAGACTCCTGTTTTTGCTGGTAAATGCGCTTGAACACAATCCCTTCCTGAAGGCTTACCACAATACATGGCGTCCCGTCTTTCACGTCTTGCCAGCGTTCTACGTACCGCCCCACAATCACAGTCCCGGAAGGAATAGGTAGCATGGAATCTCCCTTGATCTCAAAGGCCCGGTAGGTGCCTGGCGCCTGGATCATGGGTAGCCTGAACTTAGGCAACTCTTCCATAAATTCCGGATCGGCATACCCGTTAAGGTAACCCGCGCTGGCTTTATAAGGGACTAATTCAATATTTTCCCTGTCCTGGTTATCTACCGTAATAGACAACACTTTCACATTGGGCTGACGGTTTGCACCGCCGGCTTTCTGGGCATTGGGTAGGTTTGGGTTTATAAGCTCATCAACTGAAAGCCCGAAAACCTGGGCCATCTTCATAAGGGTAGCCAGTTTAGGCTCTGCTCTTCCCTCTTCATAGGCCCCAATGAGAGAGCGCTTTATCTCCAGCTTCTCCGCCAGCTGTACCTGGGTTAAATTCTGTTGTTTTCTTAAGTATTTAAGGTTAGTGCTAAGCATACTTGGGGTATTAGAAAATTCACTTAGTAAAAGTACTAATTATTTAGCAAATAACTAAATCTTTTGGCATTTCCCCTTTATTTAATATTTAAGGCCTTTTTTCCTCCCTTTCCCCAAATAGCACTCTGTTCCTCCTGAGAGCGTGAAACCGTCATTTTTATATATTTCAAGATTTCTATATAACAGTTTCTATATCAAAAAAATATATTTTTTAATATTTGCATGCGACTTGGATTTTTCTTTACATTTGGACAATTCTCTGTTGGGGCACTCCCAGGAAAATTGAACTTTACCTATCAAATTATACTTATGACCTTACTTTACTAACTTTAAGTATCTATGAAATCATCTACTTTCAAGAAAGCAGTATCGTTCTTTGCCTTGGCCTCAGCTTTCACTATGGCAGGTTGCCAGAAAGACGGAGTATTAGAGGAAACCGCCACTGCCCCGGTTACCCCAGCCTCCTCAGCCACCCTGGTGGAAGGCAAGTATATTGTTGTTCTGAAGAACGGTGGTCCCGAAGAATTAAGGGGACGGCTGCTGAAGAAACTAGGGATTAGCGGTGAGCGCATGAGCGACCTTGCGGGTGGCTTTACCGGCAAACTCTCCAGAGAAGAAGTTCAGCGCCTTCTGCGCGATGGAGACGTGGCCTTTGTGGAGCAGGAACAAGCCGTTATGTTGGGCAAGCCTACTAAGGCCCCTAAAGGTGGCGGATCTACAGATACCTCCACCGGCGGCACCACAGATACTTCTACTGGCGGTACTACCACAGATACCTCTACAGGTTCAACTACTACAGAAACTTCCTCTGGCACTACTACTACTGCCACCACTTCTTATCCTAACTCTACTCAGGTAATTCCCTGGAACATAGCCCGCGTAGGTTACGGTGATGGTACCGGTAAGACTGTTTGGGTAATTGATTCTGGCGTACAAACCAACCACCCAGACCTGAATGTAGATGTAGCGCGCAGCAAATCTTTCATTACCGGAGACGCTTCTATTGAAGATGGATATGGCCATGGAACCGCGGTAGCCGGTATAATTGGCGCCAAAAACAACGGCGAAGGCATTATTGGAGTAGCCGCAAACGCTTCTATCGTAGCCCTTCGGGTATTTGACAATACTGGTTACGGCACGCTTACCCGCATTTACTCTGCCTTGAACCACGTGTACCAATATGGCAAGCCTGGTGATGTAGTGAACATGAGCCTTGGGGTTTCTGCCTCTTCTATGCTGGATGACCTGGTGAAGAAAGTAGCCGCCCGTGGTATCTACGTAGCCGTAGCCGCCGGTAATAGCTCAGCTGACTGCTCTACTATTTCTCCTGCCCGTGTTATAGCGCCCAACGTGTATGTGGTGTCAAACATGACTTCCTTGTCAGCGTTCAGCCCTTATTCTAACTTCGGCCAGTCTGTAAACGTAGCTGCCCCTGGTACCGATGTGCAAATGACCTGGAAAGGAAGTGGCTACACCTATGGCAACGGTACTTCCTACGCTGCCCCGCACGTAGCTGGTATCCTGGCCCTTACCGGAAAAGTAAACAGCCAAGGTCTGGTGTCTGGTGACCCAGATGGCAAGCCAGATCCAATCGCTTTGAAATAACCTAAACAGGTTTAGTCATAATAAAAAGGCTCCCCTCAAATGAGGGGAGCCTTTTATGTTTTAAGGATATTTTAATTGCTGGAAGCTCCTACAACTTTCATTATTCCAACTTTTTGTTTCCAGGGTGTTTTTAAGAAAATAGGCTTAAACCACACTGCAGAATTCTACTTATAAATAGGATTATAATTAGCGGTATTTTAATTAGAGGCAGTCTCCTTATTGTACCTACCAATGGAAAGCCGAATCTTAAGGTAATCAATCTGGCCATCCAGAGTGTCATAGATAGGTTTCATGGCGGCCGTCTGCCCCGTTTTGAGAATGGCTTCCTTTACGCGCGCATATTCCCAGTCAGAAAGGTAGGGTTTCAGATCTACCTCATAGCCCTGCTGGTACAAGGTAGCTAGGTGCGAATAGATGGTGGCCAACTGCACCTGCCGGTTAACGGATATTTCTTCCGGAGACATTCCCTGCCGTAACATTTCATAGGTCACCAAATGCGTGGTGCCTTTCAACCTAACCTGTTGCTGGGTAGCTTGCTGGGAAAGGAAACCCAGGATGGAGTTGATAAAGATTTCGCCATACTGCTCATACTTTGCCTGCGCCACCCCAGAAATAGCCAGAAAGGCTGGCTTGTTGGTAGGTCTTAGCTCGGCAATTTCCTGGAGGGTATTGTCATTGAAAACTAGGTAAGGCGCAATATTCCTTTCGGTGGCCAGGTCTTTGCGGAGCTGGCGCAAATGGTCAAACAACGCCACGGCACCCGCACTGCGTGATTTCCCTTTGGCTCTTCTTTCTTTTTCCTCTTTGGGGTCAATTGCTTGGAATTTCACCAACTCCACGGTGCGCCCTTTGAACAACACTTCCTCGCTGGCATTGTTCAGTTTCAGGGCGCCGTGCTCGTCATAAGCCACTTCCAGGAAACCGCGGTTGATTAATTGGTGAATGTACCGCTGCCATTCCTGCGCCGGCACATCACGACCGGCACCAAAGGTCTTGAGTTTATCATACCCTCTGGACAGACTTTGCTGGTTCCTGGAACCGCGCAGAATATCCACCACCTGGGCAGAGGCAATGGTTTCTTTGGTACGCGCTACCGCCGATAATATTTTCTGGGCCAGTTCGGTTCCGTTGAAAGAAGTTGGCGGATTGTCACAGATATCGCAGCTGCCACAGTTGCCTGGGTATTCCTCCCCAAAATAGTGCATTAGGGTTTTGCGCCGGCAGCTGGTGCTTTCGGCGTATTGCTGCATGCGGTCCAGTTTGGCTAAAGACAAGGCCTGTTCCTTAGAGTTCTCGCCCTGCGTAATGATATCCCGTAGAGTCATCACATCTGCCAGGCTATGGAAAAGCAAGGCCTCGGCGGCGGCTCCATCGCGTCCTCCACGCCCTATTTCCTGGTAATAACTCTCCAGGTTTTTAGGCAGGTTGTAATGGATCACCCAGCGCACGTTAGATTTGTCAATCCCCATCCCGAAGGCAATGGTGGCGCACATAATCTGCACGTTATCCTGCAGAAAACGCTCTTGTACCCGGTCCCGGTCTTTCGCCGACAGGCCCGCATGGTAATAATCGGCGTTGTAGCCCTTTTCTTTCAGTTTGTTCGCCAGGGTCTCAGTGGCCTTGCGGCTTAGGCAATAGATTATCCCCGGCTGGAAAGGGCGTTCCTCAATAAAATCAAGGATAGCTTCCATGCGTTTCTGGCCGGGTTGCACCTGTAAGTAAATATTAGGCCGGTCAAAAGAGGAACTGAAGACCTTGGGGTCCTGCAGATACAGTTGGGTCAGGATATCGCGCTGGGTCAATTTATCGGCGGTAGCCGTAAGGGCAATTACCGGAACCTCTGGGAATTGAAGCTTCAGGTTTTTGAGTTGCAGGTATTCAGGCCTGAAATCATGGCCCCAGGCCGAGATACAGTGGGCCTCGTCAATGGCGAACAGGTTAATCTGCAGCCGCTTGAGAAAAGAGAAGAAGCCGGCAGAAAGCAATTTCTCAGGGGAGACATAGAGCATCTTTAACCGACCGTCAAAGCACTGCTGCTCAATTAACTGCTGCTCTTTGGTGGATTGGGAACTGTTGAGGTACCCGGCATTCACACCGTTCCCCAAAAGGGCTTCCACCTGGTCTTTCATCAAGGCAATAAGAGGAGACACTACCACGCTTAAGCCGGGCATTACAAGGCCAGGTACTTGATAGCAGATGGATTTTCCGCCCCCGGTAGGCATAAGCACCACCGTGTCACGCTTGGCTAATACGTTGGCAATGATATCTTCCTGACCGGGTCTGAACTGATCATACCCAAAATATAACTTCAGAACCTCCCTCGCTTCCCTTACTTCCATTTTTAAGCAGTTTTTACAAAAATACGCCAAAAACGCATCTTTTCCTTTCTATCCTATAAGCCTATAAACAAGAATAGCCCGGAAAAAGCTTCCGGGCTATTCTATTACGTTTACTTTGCTTGGTTATCCTACTACCGTGTCTATGATAGAGGTAACAATGGAAAGCACCAAGCTGAAAAGAATGGCTGTCAGAAGACCCGAGATCTCAAACCCATCCAATAAAAAGTCGGCGAGGTATAGAATGATGGCATTGATCACCAGTAAAAACAAACCCAGCGTTAAAAATGTGATAGGAATGGTGAGTAAAACCAGAATTGGCCGCACCACGGCATTTAACAAGGCCAGGACAAGGGCCAAAATAATAGCGGTGCCGATGCCATCCAGGTGAACCCCCGGAAAGAACTTGGCTAACCCAAAGGCTACTAGCCCCGTGATAATGATTTTAAGGATGAATCCCATAGTTTTAGGTGGTGTAGGTTACAAAGAAGCTTCTAATCTTTTCTGTGATACGGCCATCCAGTTACATAGTTTATAAAGCAACCGCGCCCCTACATTTCCATTCCACTCACTTTCACCGGGCGCTACTTCGCACAGGTCAAACCCAATGATTTCCCTCCCCGACTTAACTAAGGCTTTGATGAGGTAAACCGCTTCCTCAAACTCAAATCCACCTGGCACCGGCGTACCTGTTCCCGGGCAAAGTTTAGGGTCCAGACCATCTATGTCAAAGCTGATGTACACTTTCTGGGGCAGCTGCGCGATGATCTTCTTGCACTGCTTTTTCCAGGAAGCGCCTTCATACTGCTTAGTTTTGATCTTGCTGTCATAGAAGGTGGTGATTCTTCCGTTAGACTGGTCTACCAACTCGGCTTCTGCCTGGCACAGATCCCTGATACCCACTTGTACTAGTTTTTTCACCTGGGGTATCTTAAGGGCGTTAAACATAATAGACGCGTGTGAGTACGTGAAGCCTTCATAGGCGTCTCGAAGATCAGCGTGCGCATCTATCTGCAGAATACCGTATTCCTCATGTTTTTCCGCTAAGGCGTGCATAAAACCCAGCGGGGTGCTGTGGTCTCCGCCCAATACGCCTACTAGCTTTCCTTCCTCCAGGTATTTAAGAGTTTCCTTTTTAGACCATTGCAACAGTTCCTCTCCTTTTTTATTTACCTCCTGCAAAGTAGAAGCAAATTTATCTGTGGGTCCCTGGCTGCCTTGTTCCAACCAACCAATATATTCTTCGGTTTTGGCGCGCAGCCGTTGGCTTTCCTGGGCCCAATCGGCTGGAATAGTAGGCATGTGAATCCCCAAATGCCAGGCATCGGCTAATTCGGGGTCAAACAAGTCTAATTGTGGTGAGGCATCGCGTACGGCGGCGGGGCCTTCAGCGGTACCGGCATTATAAGAAACCGTTACTTCCCAGGGGATGGGGAAGATGACAATCTCAGATTCTTTCTCTGTGAAAGGAAGGCCAAACAAACCGCTTCCTAATTCCCCTACCCCGTTTTGGTCAAAGGCGGTAATCTTGGCGTGCTTAGAGTCGCACATGGTGGGCATGTTCATGTTCATAGTCTTAGGCGTTAGCAGAAAGCATTTCTTTTACAAAGTTAGGCAGGGCGAAGGCGGCCACATGCATGTCTTCATTATAGTAGCGCAACCCTTGGTTTTGGGAGAAGGATGCCGCTGCTTCCTGGTTGAAGTTTTTTGGGTGTACGTTTCCTTTGGAGCTGAAGGAGAAACTCCAGGTACCTGTAGGGTAGGTAGGGATGGCCGCCAGATAACAATGCACTTTCTCCTGCCCAAAAATAGATTTATACGTTTCGTAAATTTCCTTGAACACTTTAGCGTTGAACCTAGGCGATTCGCTTTGGGTGATCATAACGCCCTCAGAGGTGAGGCAACGGTGCACCTGGGCATAGAACTCAGCGGTAAAGAGTCCTTCGCCGGGACCCACCGGGTCAGCGGAATCTACAATAATGAGGTCAAAGGCCTCATCTGGGCAGTCCTGGATGTATTTGATTCCGTCTTCTACCAACAGGTTCAATTTAGGGTTCCCGAAGGCGCTGGCAATTTCAGGCAGGTGGAGTTTGCTAGCCTCAATCACCAGTTCATCTATTTCCACCAGTACCACTTCCTGGATACTTTCATGGCGCAGCAACTCGCGTACGGTGCCCCCGTCCCCACCGCCAATCACCAAGGCGCGCTTCACGTTGCCATGACTGAACACGGGCACGTGGGTGATCATCTCGTGGTACACGTACTCATCTTTCTGGGTACACATCACCATACCGTCCAGGGTGAGCATGTTGCCGTAGGCCAGAGTTTCAAACACCTCTACTTTCTGGTAAGGTGACTGCTTTTTGTAAAGTTGGTTTCCCGTGTGCTTTAAAGAAAGGGCAATGTTCTCGTCCCTTTCGGTGAACCAGACATCACGCGTGATAGTAGGCAAAGAGGCAACCGACTGGCCGGTATCCCGGGCTTCTACGGTAAAATCTGTGCGTAGCAACAGGCTTTGTTGTCCGCGCAGCAATTCCATAGAAGAGCCGTGACTGGCCTTAAAGGCTTCCTGAAGGTAGTTATAGGAAACCCAGGGGTTCACAGAATCTCCGCAGGTGAACAAATCTACCGCGGCATAGCCGTACTCTGGCCACGTGTGGATGGCCAGGTGGCTTTCCTGAATTACCACTACCCCGGAAACGCCATAAGGCGAAAAGTGATGGAAGGTGCTGTTGATCACCGTGGCCCCTGCCGTTTCTGCAGCCGCTACCATGCTGTTCTCAATGTGTACCACATCATTCATCAATTCTGGTGAACAGTTATAAAACTCTACCAGAATATGCCTTCCTAAAGCGTCCATAGGTAATTGGTTAGTTGTATCTTTTATTTCAGACGCGCAAAACAACAAAAAAGATACTGCAATGAAAAGGTATGCCGGATTTGCGTTTTAAGCCTGTTTTTCTGAAAACAGGCTTAAAACAGAAAAACGTGGGTTGGTGTTTTGGGGCAGTTTTTCTAAAAACAGGCTCAAAACGCCAGAATACCTATTTTTCTTAATGCAAAAGAGCCGCTTATTGCGGCTCTTTTGCATTAAGAAAAATCCTGATCAGGCTCTCCTTACTTTGTTAGAAAGTTATAAGACCTGATAATCTCCAGAATCTTTATAAAGGTATTGGTGTCAAAGAAAAGCAACAGCGGTAATTCTACCAATTGGTTGTAATTGTTGGTGAATTGGGTGATCACCGTGAATACCAGGGGCTGGAAAAGCGGGTGCTCTGTGAAAATCCCTTTCAAGGACTCTGCAATATCATGTTTAGGGGCCACAGGCGGAGAGCCGTAGATGTTGGCTTTTAAGATATTGGCCAGCTGGGTGACTAAGGCTCCGGTAATGATGTTGCTCACTTCCAACAACAGGGATTCCTGCATTTCAGAAAGCGGTTCATTGCCTTCTACCTTCATGCCCAGGCAAACATCAGAAAGCTGCTGCACATGTTTTTCTGAGAAAAGCATGAGCGTAGAGCCGTTCAGATCGCCTTTGATGTCTGACTGGATGATGGTATGTGAATTCTCATATGCCCGTACAATCTTCAGGAGTTCTTTGGCTTCCATTAACTGCAGATCAGGTACTTTCAGCAGTACCCGGTCTTTGGCAATGGCGGCAAACGAGTCTGCCGCACGGGCCAACCCAATGTTAAGGATCTCTTTAATGATATCCCGCTCTAGTTCGTTAACTTGAAGCTCCATGAATCAGGCATTAAAAATTAAATTTTCCATCTCCGCTTACTTTCTGGCAATAAAGTAACGGGTAATGGCGGCCACATCCAGCACCAGGCACACCTTGCCTGAACCCAGAAGGGTTACCCCCGCATAAATTTCAATCGTGTTCACCGGTTTGCTTAAGGTCTTGATCACAATGTCTTGCTGCCGTAACAGCTTATCAACAATGAGCCCCAGCTTGCGGTTGTTGTAAGTTACAATGATAATGTTTTGCTGGTACCCTTCCAGCTTAGATTTGTTACCCCTGTATTCACTTATATCAGAGTTGAACAGCTCTTTCAGGTACACCACCGTAATGGTTTCTCCATTAATATCGGCTACCAACAGGTCTCCCACCTCATGCAGCTCACTGGACGGAAGCGCGATAACAGAGTCTGTGTGCATAAGCGGAATGGCGTAGAAATTTTCTTCCACCTGGCACAGCAACGCTCCTTTTACCGCAATAGAAGTAGGCAAAAATAAAGTGAAGGTAGTGCCCTCGCCTTTCTTGGAGTCTACCTTTATCCGGCCGCCAATAGAGTCAATGGCATTTTTCACCACGTCCAGTCCCACGCCTCTGCCCGACACTTCAGTCACTTCTTTGGCCAGGGAAAAACCTGGTTCAAAGAGGTAAGATAAGACTTCCGTATCACGCAGGTCTTCTACGGCATCTGCCGATAAAAAACCTTTCTGGACAATGGCTTTTCTTACTTCCTGCTGGTCAATTCCTTTTCCATCATCGGTCAGTTTCAGGATAACCGTATCACGGTCGTTCTGCGCTGATAAGATAATATTTCCCTGCGGCGACTTTTTCTGCTTTTTTCTAACCTCAGCTTTTTCAATACCATGTGAAATGGCGTTGCGCATAAGGTGCAGCAAAGAGTCTGTGATAATCTGCAGGATATTACGGTCAATCTGAATATCCTGCCCAGAAATCTCCAGGTTTATTTCTTTTTTCTCGGCAACGGCTATGTCCCGCACAATCCTGGGGAACTTGTTGTATAGGGAACCCACGTTTACCAAACGGGCATCCATAACGCTGTATTGCAACTCCTCCGTAATGCGGTAGAGGTGCGCGCTTACATTTTTAAGATCGTCATGGTCCAGTTCCTTGCTGATAGAGAAAATACGGTCCCGGTCAATGATCAACTCTCCTACCAGGTTCAGCAAGTGATCCAGCTTCTTGATCTGGATATAAATCAGGTCTGAAAGCGAGAGGTTCTTAGTGGTATAATACTTCTGCACTTTGGAGAGCTCAGAAGTATTATCAGTCAGGGAGTTGACGATAATATCCAGGTTGCGCAGTAAAGCTGGACTTGGCTCTACTTCTTTGGTGCCGTCAATGTTGGTGATCATTTCCCCCAACATATCTATCCCGTCAAATAGCACCGTCACCACCTCGTCACTAAAGACCAGTTCCTTGTTCCGGATCATCCCAAACGCCGTCTCCAGCTTATGGGACACGTCTGCAATGGTTTCGTACCCAATGGCCTTGGCGTTGGCTTTCAGGTTATGCAACAACCTGAAAATCTCGGCCAAAACTTGTTCGTCTTCGGGGCTTTTTTCTAAGTCACTGATGTGCCGGCTAAGCGCATCATAGTATTCCAGTGCCTCTGCGATGAAGATCTCTTTGTACTCCTGTTCTCTTCCCTTCATCCTATGGCTATCCTTTGGAGCATATGGCTTCTGTGGCGATCAGCCACAAACCGGTTTATAATAGAATTAATTTGGCCAAGAGCAAATTCCCCGTTTACCGCGCCACTTTCCACGGCGGCCTTAGCCATGCCGTAAATAGAGGAAGTGGCCTCATCCTGGGCAATGACAATACCGCCCTGCCTGATAATTTCCTTGGCTCCCAAGGTTCCATCCTGGCCCATTCCGGTCATAATCACTCCTAGTACCTGTTCCCGAGCGCATTTAGCGGCAGAAATCATGAGTTCATTCACGGATGGCGAGTCTAAGGTTTCTGATTTTTCCACCTCCAGAGAAAGCAGATTCGGCCAGAAAGGATGAGGGATAACCCGCATATTGTTTCCGCCCGGGGCGATGACAATGGTTTGGGAAGCCAACACCTTTCCCTGAACACCCTCTTCCACCTTCCATTTGGTCAATTTCTGTAACCGCTGGGCAAGACGCTTGGTGAATTTTTCGGGCATATGTACCGCTACCAAAATAACGGCCGGCTGCTGGAGGGTTAAGTCTTTGATAAGGTATTCTATAGCTGTAGAGCCTCCGGTGGAAGCCCCCAACACGATTACGCTTAAAGGACCCTCCGGCACTAACCCAGAAATTAAATCACTGGCAGGTTGACGCCAAGAGTAGGATGCAGTTGCCTTACCACTAATTTCCTCAACGGGCTTGACCATGGTATGCAGGCCAGCCAATTCACGTAGCTTATTTAACAAACCTGTTTTACAAGCCTCCTTTGTTTGGAAAGCCTCCTTTTCTCCAGGCCCCTTTTGACGGAAAGATTGTATCCCTTCCGGATGGGAATAAATGGAACGGGTTATTTTGGGAGAACCCATCAATAACAAAGAGGATCCTTCTCCATATAAAGGCGTAAAAGCAGGCAACTTTCCGCTCATGGTTAACCCTGCCTGCGTCACAATTAAATCAGGGTAAGAAGCGACTGCTTTCAATAGCAGTTCTTCTTTAGTTTGGGCGGTCTCCACCACTTCCAGAAAAGGCACGGCATCTATCATGCCGGAAAGCACCAATCTGGAGCGCACGGAAGTGTCACCCACTAAAACCCTGATTTTATTTTGCTGCGTTTGCTGCACTTGTAACGATAGTCCGGTAGTGAGGGTACTTGATTAATCTTCTTTGAACGCCTGTTGTAAGGCTTCCAAAACTTTATCTTCTGAGAAAGGCTTGATAATATACTGCAGCGCCCCATACTCAGCGGCCTCGTTCATGATCACTTCCTGGCCAACGGCACTTACAATCACTACCTTAATATCGGGGTTATCTTGTTTGATACCTTTCAATACATCTAAACCGGTATTGTCTGGCAATATCACGTCTAAGGTAACCAGGTCCGGAATTTTCTCTTTCGCCATTTGAATAGCGGTTTTTCCGTCTGGGGCTTCGCCTACCACGTCATACCCCGCATCTAGCAGCATGTTTTTCAACATAGTGCGCATGTAGAAGGAATCATCTACAATCAGTATTCTTTTTTTATCTGTAATTTCCATAAGATATGTTTAGGCTATGAGCACTATGATTTTAATTCAAGCACTTCTTCTGAAGTAAGGATTTTATAGATGTCCAGTACAATGATCAGGCGTTCTTCATACTTGCCAATTCCTTCAATGAAGTTCTCATTGATGTTGACGTCCTGAATGAAAGAAGGCGCCTTATCTATGCTGGAGACCGGTAAGGAAAGTGATTGCGGCACCTCCCTTACAATGAATCCCATGGTATAGTCCTTGGCTTCAATGACCAGCGTATACGTATGCGCTTTGGCCGGGCCCTGGGCAGGAGCTATTCTAAAACGCTCCTCCAGGTCCATGATGGCTATAATATCCCCTCTAATATTAGAGACTCCTTTTATAAAGGATGGGGTTTTTGGCATGCGGGTGATTTCAGGGGTAATGGTTACCTCCTTCACCTGGTCAATGCGCACCCCGTACTCCTCGTTGCCTAGTTTAAAGACAATAAGGTGTACTTTAACCTCTAAAGCGGTCTCTTTCTTATCACGTATATTCTGTGATTCCATTACTCCTGACCTCTGGTTTTAGTATTCTTTTTCACGGTTGCCTTTTTGGTCTGGTCTTCTTCCGTGAAGTCATCACCGGTAAAGGCGCGTCTTCTGTTTTGAGGGACAGCTGTCAATTTACGGGCATTCCGGTTAGGAAATACAAGGTTGCCGTTCACAAGTTTAAAGGCAGAAATACTCACCTGCAGGTCATCGGCAATGTCATTCAGGCGCTGGCTGGAAGAGGTAAGCTCTTGCATGGAAGCCGACAGTTGCTTGGCGGTTCCTGCTACCTGCTGCGTACCAGAGGCTGTTTGCTCGGCAATGGCTACCACTTCTTCCACATACTTCACAACGTCACCAATGGAGGTTTTCTGCACTTCCGTAGACACCAATATATCCTGGGCACTCCGGAGCGTCTCACCACTGGAGGTAGCAATGTTCTTGAAGGCGCCGGATGCCTCAAACGTGGCATTCTTTCCTTTCAATACACGGCCTTCCATGGTCGCGATCGCCGCGGCGGCTGAGGAGGTATCTTTCTTTACATCATCTACCAGGGTAGCAATCTCACTCGCAGATTTCCGGGAGCCTTCGGCCAGTTTCCGGATTTCTTCGGCTACTACCGCAAACCCGCGGCCTGCCTCTCCTGCTCTGGCTGCCTCAATGGCCGCATTCAATGCAAGTAAGTTGGTTTGGGCGGCAATGTCAGTGATTACCCCGAGTGATTTGGAAATCTCCTGGCTGCGGGTGCTTAGTACTTCAATGGTTTTAGCGGTCAGGGCGGCAGAAGAAGAAATCTCCTCCATGTTGCGCACCACCTCGGCCACTGTTTTAAGACCCAACTGGGAAGTTTCCTCTCCCATTACCGCTGACCGGTTCACCACATCTGCTTTGTTAGCCGTTTCCTTGGTAGCCTTCATGATTTCTTCAATCAGTTTGAAGGCCTGGTCTGTTTTCAAAGCTTGGTTTTGGGCACCTTCTGCCATTTGTTGCATGGCCAAGGCTACATCTACCGTTACCCGGTTCATCTCCAACCCTTTAGCTGCCATCTCTTCAGATGAGCTACCTACAATCAGGGAAGAATCATTGATTTCACCAAGCAGGGCATTCAGGTTTTCAACGGCCAGGTTCAAAGCATTGGACATGGCCAAGATATCACCAGCAGTATGGATTTCCACTTTTTGAGTAAGATCACCCTCGGAGATGGAACGCACTACTCTAGATACTTCCAGTACCGGTGTTACAATAGACTCTAAGAGGTCATTCAAAGTATCAACCAGTTCTTTCCAGCTTCCAGACACACCATGCACGGTGGCACGCTCAGTCAGTTTTCCTTCCACCCCGGCTACTCTGGCCACCCGGCTAACTTCACCCGCTAAGCGGTTCAAGTCTTCCACCATGCTGTTGATGGTGTCTGCCAGGTCAGCTAATTCGCCTTTGGCTTGTAGGGTCAGTTTCTGGGTTAAGTCTCCTTTAGATACTGCGGTTACTACTTTCACAATACCACGTACCTGCGTGGTCAGGTTAGACGCCATTACGTTCACATTGTCCGTGAGATCTTTCCAAACCCCGGCTACGTTCGGCACTTTGGCTTGTCCGCCTAGTCTACCTTCAGTACCCACTTCTAACGCCACACGGGTAACCTCACCGGCGAAGATATTCAGTGAGTCCACCATCTGGTTCAGGTTGTCCTTCAACTCAGCCAGCTCACCGCGAACGTTCACCGTGATCTTCTGAGTCAAGTCACCTTTCGCCACCGCAGTCGCTACGTTGGCAATGTCCCGCACCTGCAGCGTCAGGTTAGACGCCATGGTGTTTACATTATCTGTCAATGCTTTCCAAACCCCGCCTACGTTAGGCACGGTGGCTTGGCCACCTAACTTACCTTCAGTACCCACTTCAAGGGCCACGCGGGTAACCTCACCAGCGAAGATGTTCAGGGAATCAACCATCTGGTTCAGGATGTCCTTCAATTGAAGAATCTCTCCTTTCACGTTTACGGTCATTTTCTGGCTCAAGTCCCCTTTCGCTACGGCCGTTGCTACGTTGGCAATATCCCGTACCTGAGAGGTAAGGTTAGAAGCCATGGAGTTCACATTGTCAGTCAATGCTTTCCAGGTTCCAGCAACGTTAGGCACAGAAGCCTGACCACCTAATTTTCCTTCGGTTCCCACTTCAAGGGCCACCCGGGTTACTTCCCCGGCGAAGATGTTGAGGGAGTCCACCATCTGGTTTAAGATGTTCTTCAGCTCCAGGAGTTCTCCTTTTACATCTACCGTGATCTTCTGGGTTAAATCACCTTTCGCTACCGCGGTCGCCACGTTTGCGATGTCCCGCACTTGCAGCGTCAGGTTAGACGCCATGGAGTTCACGTTGTCGGTCAATTCTTTCCAGGTACCGCGTACTTTTGGCACAGACGCTTGGCCGCCCAATTTACCTTCGGTTCCTACTTCCCTAGCCACACGGGTCACCTCATCTGCGAAGATGTTGAGGCTGTCCACCATCTGGTTCAGGTTATTCTTCAATTCGGCGAGTTCGCCTTTTACATCTACTGTGATCTTCTGGCTCAAGTCACCACGGGCAACCGCCGTGGCCACATTCGCGATATCACGCACCTGAGAGGTAAGGTTACCGGCCATGTAGTTCACATTCTCAGTCAGGTCTTTCCAAACCCCACCTACGTTAGGTACATTGGCCTGGCCACCTAAGATACCCTCGGTACCCACTTCACGGGCAACCCGGGTTACCTCACCAGCAAAGATGTTCAATGAATCCACCATTTGGTTGATGTTCTCTTTCAATTGGAGCATTTCTCCCCGAACATCTACCGTAATTTTCTGGCTTAGGTCACCACGGGCAACTGCCGTGGCTACGTTAGCGATATCCCTCACCTGGCTGGTCAAGTTACCGGCCATGTAGTTTACATTATCAGTTAAGGCTTTCCAGGTACCGGCCACGTTTGGCACAGAGGCCTGGCCGCCTAATTTACCTTCAGTACCTACCTCAAGAGCCACCCGGGTTACCTCACTAGCGAACGAGCTTAGCTGGTCAACCATGGTATTGATCACGTCCTTGATCTGCAGGATCTCTCCGCGCACATCCACGGTGATCTTTTGGGTCAAGTCGCCATTGGCGATAGCGGTCGCCACCTTTGACACGTCACGAAGCTGCACCGTCAGGTTGCCCGCCATCGCGTTCACGTTATCGGTCAGGTCTTTCCAGGTGCCGGCCACGCCTTTTACCTCGGCTTGGCCACCTAGTTTACCTTCGGTACCCACTTCACGGGCTACCCTGGTTACCTCGCTAGCGAACGAGCTCAGCTGGTCAACCATGGTATTGATCACGTCCTTGATTTGCAGGATCTCGCCCCGCACGTCAACCGTGATCTTCTGGGTCAGGTCACCGTTGGCAATGGCGGTCGCCACCTTTGACACGTCACGAAGCTGCACCGTCAGGTTGCCCGCCATCGCGTTCACGTTGTCGGTCAGGTCTTTCCAGGTGCCGGCCACGCCTTTTACTTCGGCTTGGCCGCCCAGTTTACCTTCGGTACCTACTTCCAAGGCCACCCTTGTTACCTCACCGGCGAATACGTTCAGGGAGTCCACCATTTGGTTGAGGTTGTCCTTCAACTCAGCAAGTTCTCCTTTTACATTCACCGTGATTTTCTGGCTCAGGTCACCCAAGGCCACCGCAGTGGCTACGTTGGCGATGTCCCGCACTTGCAGCGTCAGGTTTGACGCCATGTAGTTCACATTGTCCGTCAGGTCTTTCCAAACCCCGCCCACATTTGGTACGGATGCCTGGCCACCTAACTTACCTTCGGTTCCTACCTCTCTTGCCACCCGGGTTACCTCGCCGGCGAAGATATTGAGGCTGTCCACCATCTGGTTTAGGTTGTCCTTCAGTTGAAGGAGTTCCCCGTTAACATTTACTGTAATTTTCTGGCTTAAGTCGCCACGGGCAACGGCCGTAGCTACGTTAGCAATATCACGTACCTGGCTGGTCAAGTTACCGGCCATGTAGTTCACATTATCAGTCAGGTCTTTCCAAACCCCGCCTACATTCGGAACTGATGCTTGTCCGCCCAATTTCCCTTCGGTACCAACCTCCAACGCCACGCGGGTTACCTCCCCCGCGAAGATATTTAGGCTGTCCACCATTTGGTTCAGGTTGTCTTTCAACTGAAGGAGCTCGCCGTTCACGTTCACCGTGATCTTCTGGCTGAGGTCCCCTCTTGCCACGGCCGTGGCTACGTTGGCAATGTCCCGCACCTGCAGCGTCAGGTTAGACGCCATGGAGTTTACGTTATCAGTCAGTTCTTTCCAGATACCGGCTACCTTTGGCACGTTGGCCTGGCCACCCAGTAATCCTTCAGTTCCTACCTCACGTGCTACCCGGGTTACCTCATCTGCGAAGATGTTAAGGCTGTCCACCATCTGGTTGAGGTTGTCCTTCAGTTCGGCTAGCTCTCCTTTTACATTAACGGTGATCTTCTGGGTCAAATCGCCTTTCGCTACTGCGGTCGCCACATTGGCAATGTCACGGAGCTGAGAGGTCAAGTTAGAGGCCATGGTGTTCACGTTGTCCGTGAGGTCTTTCCATACCCCGCCTACGTTCGGCACTTTTGCCTGACCACCTAGTTTACCTTCGGTACCCACTTCACGGGCTACCCGGGTAACCTCATCCCCGAAGATGTTCAATGAGTCCACCATCTGGTTGATGTTTTCCTTCATCTGGAGCATCTCCCCTTTCAGGTCCACGGTTACTTTCTGGTCCAGGTTACCCTGGGCCACCGCGGTGGTTACTTTTGCAATGTCCCGTACTTGAGAAGTCAGGTTAGAGGCCATCGCGTTTACGTTATCGGTTAGTTCTTTCCAGATACCGGCTACGTTAGGTACAGAGGCCTGTCCGCCCAGTTTCCCTTCGGTACCCACTTCAAGGGCCACTCGGGTTACCTCACCGGCAAACAGGTTCAGGTTATCAATAGTACGGTTAATGGTTTCGGCCATGACCTTGAAGTCACCAGACACAGGAATCTGGAACGTCTCATCCAGGTTACCCCTAGAGATGTTCTTCAATACCTTGCCTACCTCCAATACCGGAACGGCGATGGAGTCTACCAGGCCGTTGATATTGTTGATCATGTCTTTCCAGAAACCAGAGGCGTTCTCGGCAGAGGCCCGGGCTTTCAGGTTCCCCTCTACCCCGGCTACTTTAGAGATACGGGACACCTCGCCACCTACCCCACCAATCATCTCCACCATGGAGTTGTAGGCTTCGGCTATCTCTGAGAAAATATCATTATTCTGTTTGGTCAGACGCACCGAGACGTCCCCTTTCTTAAAGGCGTCTAAGGCATATAACACCCGATTCAATTGCTCATTGATATAGTCAGAGCCCTGGATCAGGATGTTCTCGCGGGGGGTATTGCTTTTGCGTGCCTGGTCATTAGCGCCCACCACTAGCGTCTTCTCCCCGTTCTCGTCTGCTCTCACAAGTTCTTTCGCTACTCCTCTGGTTTTAGGTCCTGTGGCTTTCACCGCTATCTCTTTCCCATTTTCCATCGCCTCACTCTCAGGAGCCACCTCAACAGATTTCCGAACCGCCTCTGCTATCGTCGCAGAAACGGGCTGTTCCTCTGGCGCCGCCTCCGTAACTGGAGGGGTGGTGCTTGTTGGTTGCTCAGCAGGCGTCTCTGCCTCTGTTTTCCCAATCAGCTTATCCTTGTTGAGTTTTAAGTTTTTACCTAAAGCCATCTTATTCTTTGATTGAAGAGCGTTATTATATTTAAAAGCCTATATCTGGCCCAAATAGATTATTTCAAGGGTTTGCAAATCAAACCACCATGCAATTTACAAAAAAATACCCTATATATTCTAGCGTTCTGGCTACCCCAAGGAGATAAATTCTTTTGCCAGGGCCAAGTAGTCTTTAGCCCCATGGGAAGAGGCGTCATATTCTAAAACACTTTGCCCAAAAGACGGGGCCTCGGCCAATTTCACGTTTAACCTAACCCGCTGTTGGAAGATGTATTCCTCCAGGTTTTCCTTCAGATATTCCTCAATTTCCGTGCTCAGCTTCCGGCGTTTGTCATACATCACCACCACTATACCCTTTACTTTGAGAGCAGGGTTCCAAGTAGTCTTGATTTGCTGAACCGTGTTTAAGATTTGGCCTAGTCCCTGCAGGGTGAGCACTTCCATTTGCAGCGGAATAAGCACCTCTTGGGACGCTACCAGGGCGTTTACCGTTAACAGAGAAAGAGAAGGCGGGCAGTCTATCAGGATATAGTCAAAATCTGGCAGGTCTTCCATTAGACGTTTCAGAAACTGCTCCCGCTCCGGTTGGTTTACCAGGGAAATCTCTATATCCACCAATTCATTGGAACCAGGCGCCACAAAAAGGCCGTCTCGTTCCTGTATACAATCTCCCAATTTCTGGCTTCCGGAAAAGACATCGGCTAAGGTGGCGGCGGGTTCGGTAATCCCTAAAGAATAGGAAAGGTTGGCTTGCGGATCTAGATCAAGTAACAAAACGCGTTTACCCAGTTTTTGGAGGGCGCTTCCTAAATTTATGGTAGTGGTGGTTTTACCCGTGCCTCCTTTTTGATTGATCACCGATACGATGGTTGCTGCCATAGGTTACGTAAAATGGAATAAATATTTTGCTGGTTTCCAGCGCTGCTAAACTACACAATTTTTCACCGGTCTATTAGCTGTTTTAAGCCCGTTTTGCGGAAAATAGGCCTAAAACAGGAAAGGTCTATCCCTCAAAAGCCAGGTGCAGTTTGCAGGTACCAGCCCGCAGGCCCGACCAGGAAAAACCCGGAAAGTGCAGCCACATGAGATTTCCCTGTTGGAAAGATAGAGGGATATGGGTTAACTGGGATGCCAACGCACTAATGGACGGATTGTGGGCAATGACCAGTAAGGTGTCAACCTCTTCCTCCACTTGCTGAAGGAGGTGGTGGAGGTCTGTCTCAGAGTTATCATAGATGGCCCGCTCCAGTTGTATAGGTACCCGTTGCTCCAGGCTGCTCAGTACGGCCTGGGCCGTCATTTGTGTGCGGGTGGCGGTGCTGCAGAGTACCAGTTCCGGCACCAGGTGGTGGCGCTTGAGCCAGAGGCCGGCTTCTCCAGCCTGCCGTTCCCCAAACAGGGTTAGCTCCCGGTCATGGTCTAGTTGGCCCGGCGTTTTGTCTGCCGTGGAGGCATGCCGCATCAATAGAAGATTCTTCATTGGCTAATACTACAAAAAAAACCTTTTTATTCCCCTAAGGTATATCCATTTATGTGTATTGACCAACCAGCTTAGCAGGCAGCCGTTGCGTTGTCTCAAAAAATTATTTCATCTTTGAAAAATTTTCGGGCGCTGCCCTCCCACTTTCCAGTATGATAAAAAACTTAGTAATTGTGGAGTCACCGGCTAAGGCCAAGACCATTGAAGGGTACCTGGGGAAGGATTTTATTGTAAAGTCCAGCTTCGGGCACGTGCGTGATCTCCCCAAAGACAACAATGCCATAGATATACAAAATGGGTTCAAACCTACCTATGTTGTCAACGCCGACAAACGGGAGGTGGTGTCTCAATTGAAAAAACTGGCCAAGGAAGCGGAAGTGGTATGGCTGGCCTCTGATGAGGACCGGGAGGGAGAAGCTATTTCCTGGCACCTCGCTGAGGCCCTGAACCTGAATGAGGCCAAGACGCGCCGCATTGTGTTCAGGGAGATCACCAAGAACGCCATCTTGAATGCCATTGAGAACCCGCGCACCATTGATGTGAACCTGGTCAACGCCCAACAGGCCCGCCGCGTGCTGGACCGCCTGGTAGGCTTTGAGTTAAGCCCGGTGCTTTGGAAAAAAATAAAAACCGGCTTATCTGCCGGACGGGTACAATCTGTGGCTGTTCGCCTGGTTGTGGAGCGGGAACGCGAAATTGAACGCCATAAAGCTGTGGCCGCCTTTAAAATAGTGGCCCAGTTTGACGCCGGCGGAAAGCGCATGGAAGCCGAACTGAACACCCGGTTTAAAACCCAGGCCGAGGCCGAGGACTTTCTACAGCGTTGCATTGGCGCTGCTTTTGCCATTGAGAGCCTGGAGAAAAAACCTACCAAACGCAGTCCCGCGCCGCCCTTCACTACTTCTACCCTGCAACAGGAAGCCAGCCGCAAGCTCTCTTTCTCGGTGGCGCAGACCATGCAGGTAGCCCAACGGTTGTATGAGGCTGGTAAGATCTCCTATATGCGTACCGACTCTGTGAACCTTTCACAGGAAGCCCAAACCGCCGCAGCCACTGAGATTGCCCGCACCTTTGGAGACAACTTTGTAAAAACCAGACAATATAAAACCAAGTCTAAGCAAGCCCAGGAAGCCCACGAATCAATCAGGCCTACGGACTTTGCCGCTGTGCAGGTGAGCTCAGACCGCAATGAGCAGCGACTGTATGACCTGATCAGGAAACGGGCCATTGCCTCGCAGATGGCAGACGCTGAGATTGAGAAAACCACCGCCACTATTACCATCAGCGGGCAGCCGGAGCGTTTGGTCGCCACCGGCGAAGTAATCCGTTTTGAGGGCTTCCTGAAAGTGTACACCGAATCTACTGATGACGAGGAACTAGCCGATGATGACGTAAAAGGCATGTTGCCTCCATTGCAGGAAGGCCAGTCGCTCACCCTGCAGCGCATGCAGGCCACCGAGCGTTACAGCCGCCCCGCCCCGCGTTATACAGAAGCCAGTTTGGTAAAGAAACTGGAAGAGATGGGCATTGGTCGTCCTTCTACCTTTGCCCCTACTATTAGCACCATCCAGAAACGGGGCTACGTGGAAAAAGACAATCGAGAAGGAAAAGAGCGGGCCTACACAGTACTTACCCTGGAGAAAGACCAAATCTCTTCGCAGAAGAAAACTGAGATGGCCGGCGCCGAGAAAGCTAAGCTTTTTCCCACGGATATTGCCATGGTGGTGACCGACTTTCTGGTCTCGCATTTTGAAAGCGTGATTGACTATTCTTTCACCGCTAAAGTAGAGGAAGAATTTGACGAGATTGCCTCTGGTAAAAAGCAGTGGGACAAAATGTTAGACACCTTCTACGGAAGCTTTCATAAAACCATTGAAGACAGTGCCTCTGTAGAGCGCTCCACCGTTAGCGGTGCCCGCGAATTAGGTATTGACCCTGTCACCGGAAAGAAGGTAATTACCAAGCTCGGGCGTTTTGGTCCCTACGTGCAGTTGGGTGAGGAAGAGGAAGGCTCTGAGGTAAAACCAGCTTACGCCAGCCTACGCAAGGGTACCTTCATTGAGTCCATTACGCTAGAGCAGGCCTTGGAATTATTCAAGTTGCCCCGCGTGGTGGGAGAATATGAAGGCAAGGATATGAAAGCCGCCATTGGGCGGTTCGGGCCCTATATTCAACACAACAGCAAGTTCTATTCCCTGCCCAAAGACCTGGACCCACTGTTGGTCACTGATACCGAAGCCGTGGCACTCATTGAAGCCAAACGGAAAGCTGACGCCGAGAAACTGATTAAGTCTTTCCCGGAAGACCCGGAAGTGACGGTATTAAACGGACGCTTTGGCCCCTACATTTGCGTAGGGAAAAAGAACGTGAAAATCCCGAAAGGCCAGGAACCCGCCGAGTTGACTTTGGAACAATGCCTGGAACTGGCCGCCGCCACCCCAGACAAACCGGCCCGCGGAGGCTTCAAAAAGAAAGCCGCCACCTCAGCAGATGCCCCGGCTGCTAAAAAGGCACCCGCCAAAAAAGCAACGGCTAAAAAACCGGCTGCAAAGAAGGCAACTGGTACTACTACTAAGAAACCTGCCGCCAAGAAAAAGGCCAGCTAAGGAATTAGAGGTTAGATAGTAGTAGTTGACTTTGCTCACTAAGACTTATTTCTGGGAGTCCGTTTTAAGCCTGTTTTTTGAAAAATAGGCCTAAAACGGACTCTCTCCTTTTAGGTCTTTTTCTAAATCTCAAGGCTAACCATTGGTTGGAATCTCGCGTCTATCTTCTAAAATCAATCTACTAACGGCTAGTATCTAAAATCCATAAAATGAAACAGAAAATAGTGGTTTTAACCGGGGCGGGCATCAGTGCCGAAAGTGGGCTGGCTACTTTCAGGGACGCTAACGGGCTGTGGGAAGGGCATGATGTGATGGCCGTGGCCTCGCCGGAAGGCTGGGAAAAAGACCCGAAATTAGTGCTGGAATTCTACAACCAACGCCGCAAAAGTGCGCAAGGCGTAGAGCCTAATGCCGCGCACAAGGCCCTGGTAGCCCTGGAAGAAAAATTTGAGGTAATCATCATTACCCAGAACGTGGATGATCTGCATGAACGGGCCGGTTCCAGCCAGATTATGCACTTGCACGGAAAACTCTTTGAAAGCCGTAGCACCCAGGATGAATCGCTTATTTACCCCATGGAAGGTTGGGAACTGAACCTAGGCGACCTCTGTGAGAAAGGTTCTCAACTGCGGCCCAACATCGTGTGGTTTGGAGAGCCAGTGCCCTTAATAGAAAAAGCCGCTGAAGAAACTATGTCCGCAGATTACCTACTGGTTATTGGAACCTCGCTGCAAGTGTACCCAGCGGCTGGCCTTCTATCCTATGCCCCTCATGACACGCCGGTATATCTTATAGATCCTAATGCCCCCAGCGTGGCCTCAAGGCGTAACCTGAAAATCATTCAGGAAAAAGCCACCATAGGCGTACCTGCCCTGGTGAAAGAGCTATTGGAGAAGTAAACCCGTTTTGGGCCTGTTTTTAGAAAAACAGGCCCAAAACATACCCTATTACCCAGGTAATTCCCATTCAACATCCGGGTTATACCAAAGCTCCTCCCCTTTAATTTCCAGACCAGAGGCAATATTATTATGATACAACTGCCCGGTGCCCAACCCCTGCGGAAGCGGGTTTTGAAATTTCTGTGAAAACTGCGCAATGGCGTTCAAGCCAATATTAGACTCCAGCGCCGAAGTCAGCCACCACTCCATCCCCAAGCCTTCTGCCACCTGAATCCACTCCCTGGTTTCTTTCAAGCCTCCCACCAAGGTTGGTTTAATGATTATATAACGGGGCTGGAGGGTGGCCAGCATTTGCTGCTTTTCCTCCTTAGTCGCTACCCTGATCAATTCCTCATCCAGCGCAATGGCAATAGGTGACCTCTGGCAAAGGGCCGCCATTTCCTGCCATTGGTTTTGTTTAATGGGTTGCTCAATGGAATGGATGGTAAACCTGGCCAATTGGTCTAGTTTTTCTAGGGCCTGACTAGGCAAGAAAGCGCCGTTGGCATCCAACCGTAATTCCAGTTCCTGTGGGCTGGCCACTGCTCTTATCTCTTCCAGAATCTTCAGTTCTTGGGCAAAATCTAGTCCGCCAATTTTCATCTTGAGGCAGGTAAACCCCTGGTGCAGCTTTTTTTCAATCTGGTCCCGCATAAAGGCGCGGTCGCCCATCCAAATAAGGCCATTAATCTTGATCCCTTTTTCTCCTCGGCTAAAGGCCGAAGGAAACAATTCTCGCTGACCGCCCCTATTTAAATCCAGCCAGGCAGTTTCAAAGGCAAACCTGAGAGAAGGCCAGGGTGGTAACTGGACCAGGAATTGGTCATAGGTTTCCAGATCACCAGGTTCCAATTGCAGGGAATTAAACCGTTGGCAAACCTCCTCCACCGTGTTCTGGAAATTTGACGCATAGTCCAGGCTGAGGCCGGGCAAGGGCGAGGCTTCTCCCCAACCCTGTTGCAGCGGACGGTCAGTGAGGTGCAGGCGCAGGTAATGAGCCAGATGCGTTTGGATGGCTCCCCTGGACGTGCGGGCATCAAACCTGAACTGGAGTTGTCTGGAAAAGGGTGTCAGGACGAAGGGCATAAAAACAAGGTTTCTAGCAAGTGAAGGTACAACCTTTCAGGATGAATTTAGTTTAGAAGGTACAAATACCTGTATTCCTATGCCACAGGCTACCATGACCGGCCAACCAGATCTTCTAACCCGTTTTAAAAGTGTGAGGGCCCAAACAGAGCAGATCTGCGCGCCCCTTACTCCTGAAGATACCGTGATGCAACCCATGGTAGACGTGAGTCCGCCTAAGTGGCACCTGGGCCATACCACCTGGTTTTTTGAGACGTTTGTGCTTGTGCCGCACTGGCCCGGTTATACCGTTTACCATCCGCAGTACGCCTTCCTGTTCAATTCCTACTACAACAGCTTGGGCAGCCGGGTGGTCCGTTCAGAAAGGGGTACCTTGTCCAGGCCACCGCTGGAAGATATCCTGGCTTACCGCCGGCATGTGAACCACCATATGGAAGAAGCCCTGGCCACCCCCGGCTTCGCCGAAAACCCGACCCTGGCCCCTTTGCTGGAACTGGGCTTTCAGCATGAGCAGCAGCACCAGGAACTGTTAGTGTGTGACATCAAATATATCTTAAGCTGCAACCCCTTATTGCCCGCCTACCACGTTAAGCCTGTTTCCGTTTTAAGGCAGTTTTCTAAAAATCAGGCCCAAAACGAATGGTGCCCCGTGCCCGAAGGCCTGTATACCATTGGGCACCAGGGCAAAGGGTTTTGCTTTGACAATGAACTCCAGGCCCACCAGGTGTTCCTGGCTGGTTTTTCGGCGCGCCGCCATTTGGTGACCAATAAGGAGTTTCTGGGGTTTATAGAGGCCGGTGGTTACTCAGATTTCAGGTTTTGGCTGGACGAAGGCTGGCAACTGGCCCAACAGCAACATTGGCAGGCACCATTGTATTGGATGCAGCAAGACAGCGATTGGTGGCATTTTACCCTGCACGGGCTGGAGAAAATAGACCTGAACGCTCCTGTCACCCACATCAGTTTCTATGAGGCCCAGGCTTATGCCAATTGGTCGGGGCATCGGCTGCTTACGGAGTTTGAGTGGGAAGCCCTGGCCCAGCGCTATGCCAACCCTGCTGCCCAGGGTAACTTCCTGGAAAGCGGGCAATACCAACCTGTGCCGGATACGACGTCAGAGAACGCAGAAACTATTCCGCAATTGTTAGGCAATGCCTGGGAATGGACCTATAGCGGGTATTTCCCGTATCCTGGGTTTGAAACCGCGCCTGGGGCCCTGGGCGAATACAACGGCAAATTCATGGTGAACCAAATGGTGTTGCGCGGCGGTTCCTGCGCTACCCCGCAAAGCCACATCAGGCCAACTTACCGTAATTTCTTTCACGCAGACAAACGCTGGCAGTTCACGGGCATCCGACTGGCCAAAAAATAACGAACCCTACCATTTTCTATGATTCACCACCCTACCACCAGCCAGGTGCACAACCTGCTTCCCGTAAAACAGTCAGATGCAGACAGCCTGGCGCAGAATGTTGCCCAGGGCCTAAGCCAATCGCCTAAAGCGTTGTCCTCCAGGTTTTTCTATGACGCCAAAGGCAGTCAGCTTTTCCAGCAGATCATGGCCTTGCCCGAGTATTACCTCACCCAGCTGGAATACCAGATTTTCCAACAGCAACGCAAGGAAATCCTGTACGCCTTCGGGACCCAGACGCCTTTCCAGTTGATTGACCTGGGGGCCGGCGACGCCTATAAAACCAAACTGCTGCTCCAGGAATTAGTAGAACAGGAAGCCCGCTTCACTTTTATCCCCCTGGATATTTCCCAGGAACCACTCCACCAGCTAGTGGATGAATTGGGGCAGCTTTACCCCCACCTGCCCGTGACCGGCCTGGCTGCCGAATATTTCCAAGGCCTGCATTGGCTCAATGAGCATGGCAAAGACCGCAAGCTGGTGCTATTCCTGGGTTCTAACATTGGCAATTTCAGTCCGGTAGACGCAGAAAACTTTCTACTCAAACTTAGAAGCAGTCTGGGTCCCCAGGACCGCCTGCTGCTAGGCCTGGACCTACGCAAAGACCCCAGAAAAATACGGCAAGCGTATGATGACGCCTCTGGGGTGACGGCCGCCTTCAACCTGAACCTTCTCACCCGCATCAACCATGAGTTACAGGCCAATTTTGACGTAGACCAGTTTGAGCATTTCGCGGAGTATAATCCCATCACCGGCACCATGCGCAGTTACCTTGTGAGCCGCCAGAACCAGGAGGTGCACTTGAAGGCCCTTAACAAAACCTTTTACTTTGAGGCCTGGGAAGCCATTCACACAGAGAACTCCCAGAAATATTCCCTGCGTGAGATCCAGGAAATGGCCAGGCATTGCCACCTAGCCGTAGAGGACGTGTTCACAGATGCCAGCCATGGCTTCGCCGATGTGCTTTTACGGCCGATTGGGTAGTACAATGCTGTTTTGGGGCTGTTTTTTGAAAAACAGGCCCGAAACAGCGTAGGCTTTGTTTACCAATTTGTACCTTCAGGTCTGTTGTTTGTAGCCACTTAACCCAGCTAATTCCATGGACCTGATTCCGTTGCACTTGGGCGTGTCCCACTTTTCTTCTCCTGAGGTAGCCGTGGAGGCCCTGCAGGAGGCCATGAAACAGCAAAACACGTTTTACGGGCCTAATGAGGGAATACCTGAGTTGCGGAATGGCCTGTCCCAGCGCTATCTTGAAGATGAGGGTGTCCCGGTGCCGCCGGAACAGATTCTGATAACCCACGGCGCCAAACACGCCATTCATCTGTACCTGAAAAGCCTTCTGCATTTAGATGATGAGGTGGTGGCCCTGGCCCCCTATTGGTTTGCCTTTCCGGAACTGATTAGGCAGAGCGGCGGGAAACTGACCACCATTCCGGCCAATCCAGACCAAGGGTATGCCCTGGACATAGAGGTTCTCCGGAAAAAAATCACCCCCAATACCAAACTGCTCATCCTTACCAACCCCGGAAACCCCACCGGCAAAGTCTATTCCGCGCTGGAACAGGAAGAAGTAGCCGCGCTGCTGGAGGAGTTTCCCAACCTGCATTTGCTTTCAGATGAAATCTATGACGGACTGGTCTACACCGGAGACAACCAAAGTTTCTTACGCTTTGAGCATCTGCGCGATAGGGTTGCCGTGGTAAACGGTTTCTCTAAGTCCTTTGCCATGTCTGGCTGGCGTATTGGGTACCTGGTAGCGCCTTTCCCCGTGCTGCACACCGCCACTGATCTGCAGCTCAAATGGATATCTGGGGTCTCGCCCTTTACCCAGGCAGGGGCCGCCGCCGCCATCCAGCACCGCCATAGTATCTGGGAAAAATTCAGGGCCGAACTGGACCTCAAGCGGCAGTACGTGGTGAAAGAACTTGAGAAAATGCCGCGGCTAAAATTCTTCAACCCGGAGGCCGGCTACTATGTCACGTTACAGGTAGAGGGCTGCCTGGCGCCCCAAAATCCCGCCTCGCCGTTTAAATTGGCGGAGGAATGGGCTGCCGCGTTAAAAGACCAGGTAGGTCTGGAAGTGCTGCCTTCTACCAACATGGGCATGCCCGCCGCGGTAAGAATGTCCTTTGCCTTGCCTGACGAAGCCCTGGAATATGCCCTGCACCGGCTAAAGGCCTTCGTTTCTTGATAAAGTCAGTTTTACGTTTCAAGCCTGTTTTTTCAAAAACGGCCCTAAAACGCCAATTACACTCTTCTCTTTCTCCTTCTCTGGTTTAGGGAAATTAGCCGTACCTTTGCGGCCAATTCTTTAAAAACCGCCCTTGTGATTTTCTCCGCTGCTTACCGTGAACAATATAAAAGTACCTTTTGGCTGGCCTATCCGGTTGTCTTAAGCCAGTTAGGGCACATTTTGGTGAGCGTGGCAGATAGCGTCATGGCAGGCCGGTTGGGAACGCTACAGTTGGCAGCAGCTTCTTTGGGAAATAGCATCTTCACCATTATTCTGGTCTTTGGGTTAGGCATCTCCTTCAGCATCACGCCCCTGGTAGCCCGCGCTGATGGCCGGAAAAACCACACCCGTATTGCGCTTATTTTGCTCAATGGCCTTTTCATGAACACGGTTATAGGCGTTCTGCTGTTCCTCCTGTTCTATGGCATTGCCCCCTTCATCCAGCACCTCAACCAACCAGAAGAGGTAGTAACGTTGGCCTTGCCCTATGTAAAGATCCTGTTCCTTTCCATGGTGCCGCTCATGGTGTTCCAGGCGTTTAAGCAGTTTGCCGAAGGCTTGTCGCTTACCAAACAATCCATGTTCATCTCCATATTCGCTAACGTGCTCAATGTAGGGTTGAACTACCTGTTGATTTATGGCAAGCTGGGGTTCCCGGCGTTGGGCCTGAACGGGGCGGCTTGGGCAACGCTAATTTCAAGGGTGGTGATGGCACTCATGATGGCGGCCTTTATTTTTTATTCGCAGCGCTTTGCCCGCTACCGGCATTTCCTGCGGCGGCAGAGCTTGTCTCTCACCCACATGCTCAAGTTGTTTAAACTTGGTTTCCCCATTTCTCTCCAGATGATTTTTGAAATGGGGGCATTCGGTTTTTCAGCTATCATGATTGGGTGGTTGGGTGCCCGCGACTTGGCCGCGCACCAAATTGCCTTGAACGTGGCCTCTGTCACCTATATGATGGCCAGCGGTATTTCGGCGGCCGCCACCATCAGGGTGGGCCGGTTGCGCGGCGTGGGTGATCTGCAGGGCGTGCACCTGGCGGGGTACAGCAGCCTGATCATGGGTGCCCTTTTTATGGCGGCTTCCGCTACGCTGATCATCCTGGCCAAAGACCTTATTCCCTTATTCTACGTGCAGGACGTGGCGGTGCATAAATTGGCCGCCCAACTACTTATCATTGCGGCCATCTTCCAGTTGTCTGATGGGGTGCAGGTGGTGGGCTTGGGGGCTTTGCGGGGGCTGGAAGACGTGCGGGTGCCCAGCATGATCTCCCTATTCTCCTACTGGTTTATTGCCTTGCCTACCGGTTATGCGCTTGGCTTCTGGGCCGGATTAGGCGCCTTGGGTATTTGGCTAGGCCTTTTTACCGGCTTGACCATTGCGGCCCTCCTGCTGTTTTTCAGGTTTAAGAGATTCAGTCCGGCTTAAAAGTCAAAAATTAGGGGCTTCAGGAAACTACAACTCAACCCAGATGCGTTGGGGGAAAAGCTATGACATTTTCTTTTATCCCCCTCTGGATTGGTGCGCTGTTTTTGGCCTCTTTCCCAGACAATGCCCCTTCTGCCAATTCCCGTGCTACTGAGATTCCCTGGTCTCTGCAAAAACGGCTGTCGTGGAATGACTTTTCAGGAAGCCCCGCGGAGGACAACCCGCACCACGCCCTTACCTCTACCAACATGGAAATGAAGGTGAAGTGCGAAAACAACCAGCTTAAATTCAAGGTGGAGGCGGTGTTCAATACCAAAGATTCCTGGACCCGAAACAAAACTTCAGCTTTGCTGCTGGCGCATGAGCAACTGCATTTTGACCTGACCGAGCTTCATGCCCGCCAACTCAGGAAACGGCTTTCACAGCTTTCTAATGGCTGTGGAAGCGGGGCCGCTGAGATGAACAAATATGCCAGCGAAGCCTTCGATAATTGGCACAAAGAGCAGGATTTGTATGACAAGGAAAGCCGCCACGGCCTGGACAAAGACCAGCAAATGGAATGGATAGCCTCCGTAGAAACCAGACTCAAGGCTTTGGAGAGCTTCAAGTAAACTATCTTACCAGACGAGAATACTTCCTGTTTAATAAGCAATTATAATTTCTTCTCCCCCTCTGTTAAAAAAGAAGCGGGGAAGCGTTTTGGGCCTACTTTTTGAAAAGTAAGCCCAAAACGCTTCCCCGCTTTTCAGTTATAAAGTATTACAGTTTCTCTAAATCTGTAATGGCTGGCCCGGCAATCACCTTCCCGAAGGGGTCAAAGCGGGACCCGTGGCAAGGGCAGTCCCAGGAATTTTCTACGTGGTTCCAGTTTACAATACAGCCCAGGTGGGTGCAGACCGCAGAGCATTCATGGCGTTTGCCTTCAGAGTCACAGTACACGGCTACTTTGCTAACCCCTTTCTGCACCACTGTTCCCGAGCCAGGCGCCAGCGTAGTTTCTTCCTTATCACCAGGCTTGACATAATCTGCGTATTGGCCCGCCACGTTCAGGTTTTCTTTCAGGAACTCCTTGGCCGTATCAGTAGAGAAAGTTACCCGACTTGGGTCATAGAGTTTCTCCCAGGGGTTGGTACGCCCGCAAATAAGATCGGTGATGAGCATGCCAGCAATGGTGCCATGGGTCATGCCGTGGCCAGAATCGCCGGTGGCGATGTACACATTCTTCTCATCATTGGGGTTGCGGCCAATGTACCCCATATAATCTACCGGTTCCATGACTTGGCCAGACCACTGGAAAACCACGTCTTTCACGTCCGGGAATTTCTTGCGGGTCCATTCCTCCAGGCAGGTAAACCGTTCGGCTTCATTGCCCTGGCTCTGTCCGGTTTTATGGTCTTCGCCGCCCACTACCAATATCTCAGTGTCCAGCCCTTCTTCCCCGGCCACCGAGGCCAGGCGCACATAATGGTAGGGGTCTGAATCATCCCAATACAGCGCCGTGGGTATGTTTTCTTTGGGAATGCGCATGCCAATTACGTAGGTGCGGTAAGGCGCCTGTTTGGTGTGCATGGTCACAAAGTCATTGACGGGCGTATTGGTGCAGACTACCAGGTGGTTGGAGGTAACAGAGAAATTATCATTGGTAGTAACCCGGTTTACGGGACCCGTAGCAAATTCCTTTACGTGACTGTTGGTATAAATCTCGCCGCCTTTATCTAAAATATACCGGCTCAAAACGGCCAGGTACTTGGTTGGGTGAAACTGTCCCTGGTCGGGGAACATGAGACAAGGCCGGTCGCTTACGGAGGGCGCAGGCACCTGTTTTAACTTCACCACCTGGGTAATGCCTAAGGAATGGCAAGCCTCCAATTCTTCGTCTAACTGGTCTTCCGTGTCAGTAGCTCCTAAAAAGAGGTAGCCGGGCAACCGGGTGAAATCACATTTGATATGCTCGTCTTTGATGATCTGCTCTATTTTATTCAGGGCATCGCGGTGGCTTTCATAGGCCAGCTTGGCCTGGGCCTTGCCAAAGACTTTGATCAATTTAGAAAAGCGGTCATCCAGGGCCCAGGAAATATGGGCAGTGGTACGGCTGGTCTCGCCGCCACAGATCTCCCCGGCATCCAGTACCACCACCTTTTTGCCTTCCTTTGCCAGAAGGTAAGCCGTGGTGAGGCCGGCAATCCCGGCGCCCACCACGCAGACATCGGTGGTTACGTTGCTGGTCAGGCTGGAGGTGGCGGGCATGTCTATCCCTGATTGCCATATGGCCAAAGTTGTTCCTGTATTATTTTTCATAGTGTAACGGGTTGTAGGCGTGAAGGCAGCCTGGAAAATATGCTGCTTTAAGGGGTACGCGCCTACGGGCAGGAGGTTTCTGGCTACCCTTTTCGGCTTGCCCCACGTGGCTGAAACCCTTACCTTAGAAACCAAAAACGAATGGAAAACATCATCAGTTGGGACCAGTTCACGGCCGTAGACCTGCGGGTTGGCACCATCATACAGGCAGAACCATTCCCTGAAGCCCGTAAACCGGCCTATAAACTTTGGGTGGACCTGGGAGACCTGGGAATTAAAAAATCAAGCGCACAAATAACCCACCGCTATGCGTTAGAAGAACTGATAGGCCGGCAAGTGCTTTGCGTGGCCAACTTCGCGCCCAAGCAGATTGGCCCCTGGCGTTCAGAGGTGCTGGTGACCGGTTTTGAAGATGAGGAAGGAAATATTGTGCTGGCGCAGCCGCAGGCCAAAGTGCCCAACGGCAAAAGGCTTATTTAGCCTTGGCGGTGTCTGGGCGAACGGCCGTGGTAACTGGGGTGACCGCGGTAGAATCCAGGGACTCCTTTTGGGTAAGCTTGGCTTCCCGAAGGCTTAAGCTATCCAGCACATTGTCATATATCTTGTCTAACAGCGCGGGATGTACCAGGTAATAGTCATAACTGTGCTTAAAGGCACTGTCTGAAACCTGGTGGCGTTTTAGGATAAGGGAGTGGGCTTGTTTGTTAGCCACCCTGGACGAGTCAAAGTTTCTGATGGTACGCCCAATGCTGGCCTCCGTAAGGTGCACGTCTATCAGAATACGGGTCATCTTGTCTTCAGGCACCAGGTCTGCTGGTTTATTTTCCTCTTCAGTGGGGGTACAGGCCCAGAAAGCCAGGGGCAGAAAAAAGAGGCACAAACGTTTTTTCACGTGGTTGTTCGTAAGTTTCGGTAATTTTAAACGCTGCACAAACCCCAGGAAGGCATGAGAGACTTGGTGAAGAAGCTACGAAAATACGAAATACAGATAAGAAAGGCAATTGACGGCCAGATGCAGGGCGATTTCAAATCTGTTTTCAAAAGCTCTGGCCTGGAGTTTGATGACGTGCGTGCCTATCAGTACGGCGATGACGTGCGCTCCATTGACTGGAACGTAAGCGCCAAAGGCCATGGCACCTTTGTAAAAACTTACCGCGAAGAAAAAGAGCAGAACGTTTTCCTGCTGCTGGACGTGAGCGGATCACAGTGCCTGGGGCAGCCGGGCGCGCAGAAAATGGATCTGGGGAAAGAGATTGGCGGTATTCTGGCTTTATCGGCGTTGCAGCAAGGCAGCCAATTGGGCATGATCTGCTTTTCAGACGGCAAAGAGCAGTACCTGAAACCCGGTAAAGGCAACGTACACGCTTATTCCCTTATCAAAACGCTGTCTCGGCTAGAGCCCCAATCCACTAAGACCAATATTGGCGCGGGCATTAAGTTAGCCTTAAATGTGGTTAAGCGGAAGAGCATCATCATCCTGATCTCAGACTTCATAGACCTCCATTATGAACGGGAACTCATCATGCTGGCCAAAAAGCACGACCTTATTGTCTTACAGCTTATGGACAAACGCGAGACAGGTTTCCCAAAACTGGGCATCATTCCCTTATTAGATAAGGAGAGCGGCAAAACCATGTGGATCAATACTTCATCCCAGGCCTTCAGGGAACGATACCTTCTCCCCTACGCCCAGAACCAGGAGAAACTGATCAAGATCTGTCGGCAGTACCAGGCAGATTTCCTGCCTATCTATGTGGAGCAGGATTACGTGCCCCAATTGGTGAATCTGTTCAGGGCCCGAAATAAAAGCATGAAGCGTGGCGCCTAAAATGGCATATAGAAATCTTAGCGGTATTATCGTTTTGACCCCGTTTTTCTAAAAACAGGCTTAAAACAGAAAATTAAAATCTAGTTAACTACCCGCATTACTATAGGGTCTTTCGGGTGAAACCCATAGGGGAAAATAAAAAATCAGGATTTGATCAGGTTCATACAAAGAGGAGGAATACTTGCCTTGTGGTTTCTACCACTGCTTACCTGGGCACAGCTACCTTCTATTAAAGTGCAAGGATATTTTCTGCAGGACTCCGTGCAGTTAGGCCAGTCTGTGAAATACATTTTAGTGTCCCGGCATGCCCCGCAGGCCGAGGTCGTATTTCCTGACTCTACTTACACCTTTGCCCCCTTTGAACTGGTCCGGAAGGAGTTTTTCCCTACCCGCACGCAGCGCGGCCTCAGCATAGACAGTACCGTCTACACCTTGCGCACGTTCCATCTGCAACCCGTACAGCGCCTACAACTGCATGCACGCCTGTTTTTCAGGGAAGATACGCTGCAATTGAGCACCGCCTCAGATTCCATAGTTTTAATCCAGAACGTGACAGAAGTGCCAGATTCGTTGGCTTTGATGGCCAATACCCGGCTGGAACACGTCGCAGATAAATTCAATTACCTGTATTGGGGTCTTGGGCTTTTGGCCGGGTCAATTTTTATCGGGGGCATCTGGGGACTGTTCGGGAAAGGCATTCAAAGGCGCTACAACCTGTATGTACTGCGCAAAGCCCAGAGCCAGTTCCAGTACCGGTTCCAGACTTCCAAAGACCGTTTCCGGCGCATGAAAACCCTGGACCACCTGGAGCGTGCCATTACCCTCTGGAAAAACTACCTTACCAAGCTGGAAGACGAAGAAATCAGTTCTTTCACCACCAAAGAGATTACTACCTATTATGAGGAAGATGAACGGGTAGGAAACTCCCTAAAAATCTGTGACCGCGCCATTTACGGCAACATCCTCTCAGATGATGAGAATGAAGTGGCCAATGCCCTGACGCAGCTAGCTGAATTTGCGGCGCTGCGGTATGTTTCCATTAGAGATTCCCTGCGCCATGTGGCAAATACCCGCTGATTTTTCCTGGCTTAACCTGAGCTGGTTCTCCTGGCGCACCTGGCAGTCCTTTGACTGGGCCAACCAAGGCTTCCTGTACGCGCTGCTGGCCGTTCCACTGCTTTTCCTGCTGCGGTGGCTGTTGCACCTCCGATTCCGGAAAAAGTTTGACGTAGCCCTGTTTGAGGGCAACGCCACCTGGCACTGGTCCAGCCTGCTCAGGTACCTGCCAGATGTGGTGTTTAGCCTATTTTTTATGTTGGTGCTGGTGGCACTGGCCCGGCCCCAGAAAACCGATGAGACCGTAGAGCTTTCCGCCGAGGGCATAGACATTGTGCTGGTGATGGACGTGTCCGGGTCTATGGAACTCACTGACTTTAAGCCAAACCGCCTGGAGGCGGCCAAGGAGGTGGCCCTGCAGTTTGTCAACGGCCGGGTGCAGGACCGCATTGGCGTGGTGGTGTTCGCCGGGCAGGCGTTTTCCCTGGCGCCCCTCACCACTGACTACAATCTGGTGCGCGAAAGCATCAGGACCATCTCCCTGAACATGGTGCCCGAGGACGGCACCGCCATTGGCAGCGCGTTGGCAGTAGCCATAAACCGCCTGCGCGAGTCTACAACCAAGTCAAAGGTCTGCATCTTGATCAGCGACGGCGAGAACACGGCTGGTAGCCTGGACCCTGAACTGGCCGCGCAACTGGCGCACGCCTTCCAACTCAAGCTCTACACCATTGGCATTGGCAAGGAAGGCACCCTGCAGCTGGCCCCTGACTCTACGGGTAAGCCCGTGACGGTACAGACCGGCCTGGAGGAGAAGACCCTGCGGGAACTGGCCTCTCTGGCCGAGGGGCAGTTCTTTAGGGCCCAGGATGCGGGCGCCCTGGCCCAGATCTTCCAGCGGATAGACAAACTGGAGAAAACCGAGGTAAAAGAAACCCGCTACCGGGACACCAAGGACTATTACCAGGTATATTTGCGCTGGGCCATTCTGCTTTTCCTGGGATGGCTTTTGCTTAAAAACACCTTTTTCACCAACGCGTTAGAAGACTGATGGTATCTATAGAAGAAAGTATCCTGGATTTTAGGCAACGGTTGGGCGGCACCAATTGTCAGCTCATTGCTGTCTCCAAAACCCACCCCGTGGAACTGATCCAGGAGGCCTACGCCGCCGGGCAGCGGGCCTTTGGGGAAAATAAGGCCCAGGAAATGACGGCCAAACAGCCCCACCTGCCGGAAGACGTGCAGTGGCACATGATTGGCCATTTGCAAACTAACAAGGTAAAGTACATTGCCCCCTTCGTGCACCTGATCCAGTCCGTAGACAGCCTGCGCCTCCTGCAGGAAATTGACAAGCAGGCCCAAAAGCACGGCCGGGTCATAGATTGCCTGCTGCAGTTCTACATTGCCGAGGAAGACACCAAATTCGGGTTGGATTTAGAAGAGGCCAGGCAAATGCTACGGTCAGACATTTTCCAGAATCTGAAGAACGTCAGGATCTGCGGGGTAATGGGCGTGGCCACCTTTACGCAGGACGAGGAGCACCTGCAAAGAGAGTTCAGGCGCCTGAAAGGATATTTTGATGCGCTCAAGGAGGAGTTTTTCCGGGAGGCCCCTTTCTTTAAGGAGATCTCCATGGGTATGAGCTCAGACTACCAGCTGGCCATTGCCGAGGGCAGCACCATGATTCGGGTGGGGAGCGCCATCTTCGGGAATAGAAACTACCAGAACCAGTAAACCCATAAAGAGGCCTATACTTTTTTCAACCGTTTACATCAACCCTGTTTCCAATGACCATTAAAACTGTATTGATCCTGGGCGCGCTCCTAAGCGGCCTGGGCGTGATGATAGGGGCCTTCGGGGCCCACGGCCTGGCCAAGCTGCTGGCTGAGAACGGCCGCGCCGACACCTTCGAGACCGCCGTGAAATACCAGATGTACCACGCCCTGGGCCTTTTGCTGCTGGGCGTGCTCATGGCCCAGTTCCCCGGGGCCAGCGGCCTGGGCATTTCTGGCATCTGCTTTTTAGTGGGTATTTTGATCTTCTCGGGGTCTTTGTATGTGCTGTGCGTTACCGGCGTCACCTGGCTGGGAGCCATCACTCCCATTGGCGGCCTCTTTCTGATTGGAGGCTGGCTCAATATGGTCTGGGCCCTGGCCAAGCACCTGTAAGAGAAAACTGTTACCTATAAAATTAACCCATTCATGTTTTAAGCCTGTTTTGAGGAAAACAGGCCTAAAACAGATTGAATTCTTTATCACGCAAAACGCCTTTCCCGCTGAAGCAGGAAAGGCGTTTTGGTGTTGTTTTCAGAATATCGGGCGTAAAACGCTAGTTGCCGGTCACAATGTTAGTCACTATCATCACCTGGGTATTGCCCTGCTGGGCATTGGACTCCACGGTGATCACCTTGTTTTGCTGGCCACGCTTGCCGGCACTGTTAAAACGGGCCGTAATGGAGGCCGTCTCGCCGGGCATGACTGGGGCTTTGGGGAAATCAGTGGCCGTGCAACCGCAGGTAGTCTTCACGTTGGCAATGACCAAAGGCATTGTACCGTTGTTGGTGAACTTGAAGGTATGCGTGACCACGTCGCCGGGCTTGATGTCCCCGAAGTTAAATTTCTGCTCCTCAAACTGAATGGAGGGCCCTACCAAGGGAGCCGGAACCGTTATGGAATCCGTTGGTGCGGCGGGCGGCGGGGTGACCACAGTCTGGGCCAGTGTAGTCAGGCTGCCAAAAACCAGGAAGCAGAAGCCAAGCACAACTTTTCTCATGGGTGAATGGGGTAAAAGGTACAAATGCAAAATAAAGTAAATAAGTTAGTCTTCCACCCGCTCTGGCGCGTTCTCTAGTAATTTCTCATTGAAGTTCACTAGAAAAAGCTGCTCAGAGGCCCGGGTAGTAGCCGTGTAGAGCCACCGCGCGAACTCCTGGCTCACGAGGTCATCCTTCAGGAAACCATGGTCCACAAACACCGCCTGCCATTGCCCACCCTGGGCCTTGTGGCAAGTTAATGCATAGGCAAACTTGACCTGCAGGGCATTCAGGTACTTGTCCTGGCGCATTTCCTGGCTGCGGGCCCGCTTGCTGGCAATATGCTGGTAATCCAGCAGCACCTGCTGGTAGAGGGCCTTGTTCTTGTCTGCCGGCAGGGCCGGTGACTCAGCATATAAAGTATCCAGCATGATCTTGGTCTCCAGCTCGGGCTCATTGGGGTAATCCACGAACCGTATCTGCACGTCGGCAAAGCGCATGTCGTACATTTCCTCGTAGCGGATGATCTTGGTGATCTCCACAAAATCGCCGTTGGCCATGAACCCGATGGAGGAGTCCTTGGGCAGCCATGTGTAGTTATTGCGCACAATCATCAGGTAATCCCCTACCCCTATCTCATCCTCGGCAAAGAAGATCTGCCGCCGTATGTGCTGGTTGTAGAGGTTGGCCGTCTTGTTGGAGCGGCAGATCACGGTGGTGTTGTCCACTCCGAACTTGTCATAGGCATAGCGCAGACCGTCCTCCAGTTTGTCGCCGCGCATATGGAAAATATCCTTGAAGCCCTTGGTCCTGAAGGCCAGGGCCGGCTCCTGCTTCACCAGCTCGTTGCGCAGGCGCGTGGCGTTCATGAGAATTCCGCTTTCCTCGGCTTGCCGCATCACCTGGCGCATCTCCATCTCGTGCACGTGCAACTTGAAGTAGCGCTGCAGGTAGGTGGCGTCCAGAGAGGGGCTCAGGGTCTGGTTCACCGGCGGCAGCTGGGCGGTGTCGCCAATGAGAAGCAGCTTGTTGCTGGTGCTCTCAAAGACGTAGTTCACCAGGTCCTGCAGCAGGCCATTGTCCCCGAAGGCCTTATCATCTGAGATCATGGAGGCCTCATCCACAATGTAGACCACGCGCTCGTTTTTGTTGGGCTGCCGGGAAAAAGCCAGGCTATCTGAATACGGGTTGGCCGTCTGCTTATAAATTTTCTTGTGGATGGTGGAGGCCGGCTTGGCCGAATAGGTAGACATGACCTTGGCCGCCCGCCCCGTGGGCGCCAGCAGGACGTATTTATAGCCGAACTTGTTGAGCACCTTCACCAGCGCGCTCACCACGGTGGTTTTTCCGGTACCGGCAAAGCCCTTGAGCATGAACACCTCTTTAAGGCCGGTCTTGCGCAAAATGAACTGGTCCAGCTTCTGGAACAGCTCGGCCTGGTCAGGGGTGGGTTCAAACGGGAAATTCTGGCGTATCGCTTCAGCAGGGGTCATAACAGGAATCAGGATTGGGCGGTTTCGGGGGGCAAAACCGCCATGGTCGCGGAGGCTTTGGCGATCAGGTTTTTCTGGCCCAGCCCATCTATACTAAAGATTTCGGCCTCACAAAAGTTCAACTTCTTGCCTTGTTTCAACACCCAGCCTTTGGCCAAGAGGGCTTGCCCTACGCCGGGCCGCAGGTAGGAGATTTTCAGGTCGGCGGTGACTACGTGCTGGTTGGCGGGCAACAGCGTGACCACGGCAAAGCCCATGACAATGTCTGCCAGGGTGGCAATGACCCCGCCGTGGGCGAAGCCCTTGTTCTGCTTGTGCTTCTCCTCCAGCGCCAATTGGCCCTCCACCAGGCCTATTTCAACGGTTTCCAGCTCAAAACCCAGCAAATGCATGTAAAATTGCCGCTGAAGTTTCTCTTTGACCGTATCTTTAAACTTATCATTGTACGTTTTGAGCATACCGTAAAAGTACGGCCTCAAAAGGTGGTCTACAACCTATGGAGAACATACATCCGCTCGCAGCCCCCTATTCGGCCAAAACCAGGGTACGGGTCTGCGGTTTACTAATCCGGAACGGTAAGCTGTTGCTGGCCCGGCATACCGCCGCCTTCGGCGAAGGCGCGTTTTGGGTGCCGCCCGGCGGAGGGTTGGAGTACGGCGAGAAAATAAAGGACTGCCTGGTGCGGGAGTTTGCCGAGGAAACGGGCCTGCGCGTGGCCGTGGGCCGGTTCCTGTACCTGAACGAGTTCCTTAGGCCGCCCCTGCAAGCCATAGAGTTCTTTTTTGAGGTGAGGCTCCTGGACGGCGATCTGGCCCTGGGCACCGACCCCGAGCATGGCTCCCACGAGCAGCTCCTGGAAGAGGTGCGGTTCATGGCCATCAAAGACCTGAACCAACTCCGGCGCGAGGAGCTCCACCCTATCCTACACGCCCTGGTCAACTTGGACGACCTGTTCATTCCCCGCCATAACTTCCTGGATCCCTCTCTTTAGCCGCCTTTCCGGCCTGGGCAAAGGACAAGAAAAAAAACGCGTTTCGGGCCTGTTTTAAGGAAAACAGGCCCGAAACGCGTTTTTGGCTTTTCCGCTCTAGTGGAAGAATTAATAGGCGCTGGCCGTGTCCAGGGCCAGGATATCCTCCTGGCTTAAAGAAACTTGGGCCGCCTTCATTAAATCCTGCAGTTGAGGTAAACTGGTGGCGCTGGCAATGGGGGCCGTGATGCTGGGGCGGGCCATGAGCCAGGCCAGCGCTATCTGGGCGGGCGTGGCTTGGTGGCGTTCAGCCACGGCATCCAGGGCGGCCAGAATCCCCAGGCCGCGCTCATTAAGGTATTTCGTCATGCCGCCGCCCCGTGGGCTTTTGCCCAGGTCTGCGGCAGAGCGGTACTTGCCCGTCAGGAAGCCACTGGCCAGGCCGTAGTAGCTGATCACACCTATGCCCTGCTCCAGGCAAAGCGGCTCCAAATCCTGCTCAAAGGCCTGGCGGTTATAGAGGTTGTACTCGGGTTGCAGGGACTGGTAAACGGGCAGGCCGTGGCTTTTGCTGGTCTCCAGGGCCTGACGCAAGCGGGCCGCGGGTATGTTAGAGGCGCCAATGGCCCGTATCTTCCCTTCTTTGATCAGTTGGCTGTAGGCCTCCAGGGTTTCGGCAAAGGGCGTGGCCGTGTCATCCACATGGGATTGGTAGAGGTCCAGGTAATCGGTTTGGAGGCGGCGCAGCGACCCTTCCACTGATTGGATGATATAGTCTTTCTTCAGGCCTTTCCGTTCCGGGGTGATCTCCCAGCCAACCTTGGTGGCAATGACCACCTGGTCACGGGAGCCGCGGGCCTTGAGCCAGTTGCCAATGATGGTCTCAGATTCGCCCCCGCGGTTGCCCGGTACCCAGGCCGAATAGGAATCGGCGGTGTCAATCAGGTTGAAGCCCCCTTGGGTGAAGGCATCCAGCAGCTGGAAAGAGGTTTTCTCGTCTGTGGTCCACCCGAAGACGTTGCCCCCAAAGGCCAGCGGGGCCACTTCCAGGCCTGTTTTCCCTAACGCGCGCTTTTGCATAGATTCATTTTTAAATGCAGTTACTAAAAAAAGTACCCGTAGCCTGCCATAAAGGCCCGGCCCCGGGTACTTTCCTACTCTCTGGCTTATTTCTAAGTTACGCTATATTCAGGAAAAGCTTCTCAGCGGGTTTGCGCACTTTCTTGGCCTTGGCCAGAAAATCATTCTCCTCGTCGCGGTAGCCCAGGGCTAGGATAGACACGCTGCGGAGGCCTTTCTCTTTTAGCCCCAGCAATTCATCCAAGGCCGCCGGCTGGAAGCCCTCCATGGGGGTAGAATCTACCTTCACCGCCGAAGCGGCCACCAGGCCAGTACCCAGAGCAATGTAAGACTGTTTGGCCGCCCAATGGAAATTCTCTTCCGGCGTGCGGCTCTTGATGCCCCCTTTAAGGCTATCGCCGAAGCCCTGCAGGGTCTCTATCCCCACCCCTCTTTCTGAGGCGATGTTCTGGATGTACTCATCCACCTGCGCATCGGTCAAAGGATCCCAGGCGGCGAAGATGAGCAGATGAGAGGCTTCCACGATCTGGGGCTGGTTATAGGCCACGGCCTGAATCTGCTTGCGCAGTTGGGGCTCCTCAATCACTAGCACGTTATAAGGCTGGAACCCCATGGAAGAGGCCGACAGGCGGATAGCCTCTAAAATAGTGTCTAATTTCTCCTGCGGCACTTTGGCCCCCGTCATGCGCTTGGTGGCGTAGCGCCAGTTCAAATCCTGAAGTAAGTTCATCTGGTAAAATCGAATTTATTTGTAAGTACTATAGTTGTATAAACAAATTTAAGTACTTTTGGTTTCAAATAGATACTGGTTTACGTTTGTATACCGGTATCACCCATGAAATTACATTGATATGGAAGCTGTTATCGAAAAAGAAATTCTCGCCAATCCTGCGCGCAACCTCTG
This sequence comes from Rufibacter soli, assembly GCF_054781795.1. Classification (NCBI taxonomy): domain Bacteria; kingdom Pseudomonadati; phylum Bacteroidota; class Cytophagia; order Cytophagales; family Hymenobacteraceae; genus Rufibacter; species Rufibacter soli. The sequence continues at coordinate 2,031,526 of NZ_BAAGTS010000002.1, forward strand.
CATTACCCACATCCTCCCCATACGGGATGCCCTGGATATTCTTAGCGGCAAGTGGAAGATACCTATTATAGTGGCCCTTTGCGTGCACAAGAGGCGCTTCAAGGAACTGCACCGCGATGTGCAGGGCATCACCGCCAAAATGCTCTCCAAGGAACTAAAGGAGCTGGAGGTGAACAAGTTGGTGAAGCGCACCGTGCATGACACCTCGCCGGTCACGGTGGAATACTCCATCACCGAATACGGCCACAGCCTCACCCCGGTCATAAACGAGCTGCGCGACTGGGGCCTCAAGCACCGTGACAAGATCATCTACCACCCAGAGGAAGCCTGATTTCCGTTTCGGGCCTGTTTTCCGGAAAACAGGCCCGAAACGCATTTTACCCTAGCCAATGATTTTCTTGGCCCGCTCCAGGTCTATCTCTTTTTCCCATTTGGACACGAAGATGGTGGCCACGGCATTGCCGATGAGGTTGGTGAGGGCCCGGGCCTCGCTCATGAAGCGGTCAATGCCCAGGATTAGCGCCAGCCCGGCCACGGGAATGCCGCCCACGGCCGGCAAGGTGGCGGCCAGGGTAATAAAGCCGCTGCCGGTCACGCCGGCCGCCCCTTTGGAGGTAAGCATAAGCACCAACAGCAAAGTCACCTGCTGGCCCACGTCCAGGGGCGTGTCTGTGGCCTGCGCCACGAAGACGGCCGCCATGGTCAGGTAAATGGAGGTACCGTCCAGGTTAAAGGAATAGCCCGTTGGCACCACCAGTCCCACCACCGACTTGGAGCAGCCCACCCGTTCCAGCTTCTCAATCAGGTTCGGCAGGGCCGCCTCTGAAGACGAGGTACCCAGCACGATAAAAAGTTCTTCCCGGATGTAGCGCAGCAGCTTGAAAATGCTGAAGCCCATCAACTTCATTACCAGGCCCAGCACCAGCACAATAAACAGGACGCAGGTAAGGTAGAAGGCCCCCATCAGTTGCCCCAACGACCCCAAAGACCCCAGCCCGTACTTGCCGATGGTGTAGCCCATGGCGCCCAGCGCGCCCAGCGGCGCCACCTTCATGATGATGTGGATGATGGCGAACAAGGCATTGGAGAGGGATTGGATAAAGGTGTATACCGGTTTCCCCCGCTCCCCTATCTTAGATAGGCCAAACCCGAAAAGCACCGAGAAAAACAGGATCTGCAGCAGGTCACCCTTGGCCAGCGCGTCAATGATGTTCTCAGGGATGAGGTGCATGAAGAAAGCCAGTGCCCCGGAGTGCTCCGGCGCTTTGCCTGAGGTCATGGCCGACAAGGCCTGCGTGTCCAGGCTGGCGGCGTCTACGTGCATGCCCGCGCCGGGCTTTAATACATTCACCACCAGCAAACCCAGCAGCAGCGCCACCGTGGTAAGCACCTCAAAGTAGAGTAGCGCCTTCACGCCCACCCTCCCAATCTGTTTCATGTCCTGCATGCCGGCAATACCCGTCACAATGGTGCAGAACACCACCGGCCCAATCATCATCTTCACCAGCTTGATAAAGGCATCGCCCAGCGGTTTTAGCTGTACGGCTATCTCCGGCAGGAAATGACCTAGAGCAATACCAATAAGAATGGCGGTGATAACCTGAAAATAGAGGGTTTCATAAAGGGGCTTCTTCCGGACCATGGAGCATTGGGATGAGATCAAGCTTCAAGGATAGAGAGTTTTACGAAAAGGAGCAAATTAATAAAAGCAATTATTAATATTTTTTAATAAAAGACGGCAGCTAAGTAAAATTATTTTGGTTTAAAAATTTGGTCCTTTTGAGTAGCCATGGACCTTAGGGTTGCATTAGATAGAAGCTTAAGGCTCCAAGAGTACTCCTTTATTATAGAGATTTTTCTTTTTGCCGTATACGTCACCATCCCTAATCTAAAGTTGTAGAGACAGTTAAACCTAATTATAAGGTGAGAAATTTGACAATCATTTTCTTACTAAACTTGGAGTAAAGTATTTACAAGACAAGGTTTTTGTTTTAAGCTCGTTTTCCGAAAAACAGGCTTAAAACAGAATCCCTCCGCACTGGGTTGATCATCTTTGTTTAACGACTGTAAGAGGCGGCCACGTTTGCCTTAGAAACTTTTATGTTTAGCCAAAATGCAGTAGGGAAGGAATGATTTTTAATCTGTTCAATTAACCTGGGACCCAGCTGAAAATAAAAGTAGTTTTTTAAGGTGTCTGCTGGCAACTATTCAAAAAAAACTATCTTGTTTTAGGTAAGGTTTACCTTTAGTTAGGGGCAGTGTCAATATGAAACCAGTCAAAGGTGATTTAGTAAGGAAAGCATTGTAGAATGAATTCGACTTAATCATTTATGGTTGCAACTGCTAATGCGTTTTGGGCGCCGGCATAGCGAAGTCAATAAAAGCATAATTCCTGGAGCCGGACTTAGGAACTAAGAAAGGTGACAAATCTAAACCCGGGATAATCAGTAGCGCTGAAATAGGTTTAAATGGACAAAAGCTTACGAGGGTGAACGTCTACCCACATTTTGATCGGAAAGGAACCTGCGTAAAAGCGGAATAAGATGCGATTTGGTCTGCTTTCAAGAATATAAAAAAATTCCTTCAAAACAGCCAATCACCAGATTTCAGTCAACAATCAAGTATAGAATGCACTTCAAACCCAGCCCTTTCCCTCATGATGCAGGTTAGAGATTTGATGCTCGCAGAGGAAGTACTCCCCTGTTTTGACTACACCAGTTGTGCGCAGTCCACCGAACGCCTTCGTGCTATGCTGCTGGAGCCCCCGCCCACGGAAGCGGAGGCAATGGAAAGGCAGGCCATCACGAAAGGCTTCCTAAGCAATTGGTCGGTTCTGGAAAACTTCACTTACCGACGCCTTGACCTCATGGAGGTGCACGCGTTCTTTACGAGCATAGCGGCAACCGGCACCTCCTTAGAGAAGGGGATACACATAAGCGCCTTAAAGTTGAGGTTCTCTGAAAACGAGCGGAATAAGGTTCGTTCCCAGCTGGTACAGACGGTGTTGCTCCTAAAGGGAATATCTGGCCAATACCTGAACAGACTGGACAAGGAGGTCTTCCCGGAAAGCTATCGTTCAGAGCTGCAGCGCGCGCGGGCATTCCTGGGCAAACTCAATTTAGAGACCTCGGCAGGGCACATCCTGGAAGACCGCTTTACCGTTTCCAGAATGGTGGAGTTCAATCGCCTACTGCACACGCTGGACCCATCAGAAATACATGCCTTCTGGAATTTCTTCTTCTCCTTTGAAGCCTTCTGGTCCATTGCGAAAGGGACCCGGACCAATGACTTCACCTTCCCATCTTTTCATCCTGAGGCCATCCGGTTGGAGGGATTTTACCACCCCGTCCTCCGGCACCCCGTCAAAAACAACTTGACTATGGCGCTGGAAGAGAACGTGTTGGTGCTAACCGGCCCCAATATGTCCGGGAAATCAACCTTGCTCAAGGCCATAGGGCTTTGTGTATACCTGGCCCGCGCCGGATTGGCGGTACCGGCGAGTTTTTGTGCCTTGCCTTTCTTCAGCTCCATTGCTATCGCCATTAATATAAATGACAGCCTGGAAAATGGGTACAGTCACTTCCTCGCTGAGGTGCAGAACTTGAAAGCAGTAGTTGAGTCCAGCGCAGGGCAAGGGAAGTGCTTTGCCGTTTTTGACGAAATCTTCAAAGGAACCAATACAGAGGATGCCCTCCAAATCATTGAGGAGACTGTGAGCGGGTTAGCCCGCAGGAAAGGCTCCTTTTTCCTTATCTCCACACATATTCTGCAATTGAAGGAACAACTAAACAGGGAAGCAACCAAAAACGTTAAGCAGTATTATATTGAATGCAAGCTTGATGAACGCACCCCTTCCTTCTCCTACCGCCTGAAAGAGGGCTGGTCGCAGCTTAGGCTAGGGAAGATCCTGTTTGAGAAAGAGAGCTTGACGGAGCTGCTTTCCTCCAGGAACCATGAATGAGCGCATATACCCTGGCCTGTCACTGGTAGCCCCAGGACAAGCTCAAGCCTGGCCTGTTGCGCATTTTGCCTATATACATCACCTTAAACGCAGCAGCCATGACCATTCAAATCAATTCCCTGCAAGCCCTGATGGCAGCGCTCCAACATGCCGGCCCGGCCACCCTTGAACTGCAGACCTCTATCCTTTGCCCTTTCGCCATCACCCTGCCCCCTGGCTTCACCCTCTCGGGCACTGACCAGGAAAAAAGCATTTTAAGTTTCAGTAACAGTGACGGCATAGGGCTCACCGCCAACAATGAAGTTTCTTCCCTTACCATCCAAACCAACCCAAACCATAGGGCCATCTACCTGCTGAGTAACCAAGCAGACCTGGGAACCCTCACCTTGAAAAACCTTACCGTCACCGGCCAAATCCAGATCTTAACCAGGGCGGGAACCAGTAAGACCAAGCTGGTGGCCGACAACATTGATATTGTAGCCTGCGATGCCCGTCGCTACTCTGAGCAGCCCCAGAAATACGGCGTAAACGTATACCAGGGTGCGTTTACCGTCTATAATTACAACAGTGACAAGGGTAGCGTCCTGCAGGCATCCTTAACCAACATCAACCTGGGCCGCAAAGGGGCGCCTGTCATCGGTACGGGGCTCTTTGTGGGCGGCTTCAGCGATGAGGGCGGCTGGGTAATCGCTGACCAGATCACCACCGGAGACATCTATTCCAACGGTATGTTGCCCTACGGCCAGCCGGATATCATCACCGCTGGGGTCTTTATAATCAATGGAGCCAAGGTGAAAAACCTCACGCATACGGGTACCGTCACAACGTACGGCGTAAATGAAATGGTGCTGGATACCTGGGGACAGGTGGAGAAATGGACCGCCGAAAAACCCATCACCTCTTACGGGCCCAGCGGCATTGGCTTCGTGAATTTCGGGGTAGTGAAAGAGTTTGAGGCGAAGGAAAAGATTGAAACCTTTGGGTTAGGCGCGCGCGGATTTAATCAATATAACGGCACGGTTTCCAAGGCAACCTTCCATTCCTTGATTACGCACGGCGACGGCTCCATTGGCATGCAGGTGAGCAAACCCGTAGGAACCATAATTGTCAAAAACGGCATTGTCACCCATGGCGCCAAGGGCCATACTTTGGTGAAAGGCGTAATCATGGAACTGCCCGCAGACGGGGTGAGCGTTAAACCGGGAGGGGAAATCAAGCTACTCTCCATCTCCGGCGGAATCATCACGCACGGCGACGAGGTGCATTCCCTCAACGTAGAAGGCGGCGCTATCCAGCAAGTGGACCTTAAAGGCGCAGTGCAGGCCAATGGAAAAACCTCAGTAGCGGTGTCCGTCTCCGGGGATGGGCGCACGCCCCTGTCCCATGTGGTAGCCGTCTCAAAACAGGGCATTGCCGTGCTGATTGACAAAGGCGAAGTTACAGACCGGGAAGGGCTGGATGCGACTGGCGCGGCGGGGAATATTATTGAGAAGCACTAGTGATAAGGGCGTTACAATCTCCCCAAAGGCGAGAACTAAATTGACTGTAACCTTAGGCCGTGGCAAAAGCGGCCCAACCCTTTCTTCTATTTCCCTTAAGCCTTTTTATGGCATGCAAATCAACCCTCCGTTTTGGGCCGATTTTCAGAAAAACAGGCTTAAAACATCTTCCTCCCAATTTCCCGCGTATGCCTCGGAAATAATTCACGAACTTTAGCCGTTCGCACAGTAAACTAGACACGCATGCCTAAGATTCTAATCATAGACGATGAACGTAGCATCCGCTACACCCTTAAGGAAATCCTGGAATATGAGAGCTATACCGTAGACGAGGCCGAAGACGGGGAACGCGGCCTGGAGCTGCTGCAGAAAAGCAAGTATGACGTGGTGCTTTGTGATATCAAGATGCCCAAAATGGACGGCATGGAAGTATTAGAGCGCGCCACCATCCTGGCCCCGGACACGCCCTTTATCATGATCTCGGCGCACGGCACCATAGACACCGCCGTGGAGGCCACCAAGAAAGGCGCCTATGATTTCCTGGTGAAGCCCCCAGATCTCAACCGCCTGCTGGTATCAGTGAGAAACGCCCTGGACAAGGCCTCTCTGGTTACCGAGACCAAAACCCTTAAGAAGAAAATCTCCAAGACCTATGAGATGGTGGGCTCCTCCCCCGCACTGGGCAAGGTAAAATCTGCCATTGCCAAAGTAGCCCCAACAGAAGCCCGCGTCCTGATCACGGGACCAAATGGCGCCGGGAAAGAACTGGTGGCCCGGTCCCTGCATGAGCACAGCAGCCGGGCCCAAGGCCCGCTGGTAGAGGTCAACTGCGCCGCCATCCCCAGTGAGCTGATTGAAAGTGAGTTGTTCGGGCATGAGAAAGGCTCGTTCACCTCGGCGGTGAAGCAGCGCATAGGCAAGTTTGAGCAGGCCAACGGCGGCACCCTTTTCCTGGATGAGATAGGCGATATGAGCCTTTCGGCGCAGGCCAAGGTGCTGCGCGCCCTACAGGAACACAAAATCACCCGCGTGGGTGGCGACAAAGACATTACTGTAGACGTGCGCGTGGTGGCGGCCACCAACAAGAACCTGTTGGAGGAGATTGAAGCCAAGAACTTCCGGGAGGATTTGTACCACCGCCTGAGCGTGATCCTGATCCACGTGCCGCCCCTGAATGAGCGCCGTGAAGACATACCGGACCTGGTGGAGAAGTTCCTGGAAGACGTGGCCCGCGATTATGGCAACAAACCCAAGAAAATCACCCCCGAGGCCCTCACCTACCTGCAGGGGCTGGACTGGCGCGGGAACGTGCGCGAACTCCGCAACGTGGTGGAGCGCCTGGTGATCATGAGTGAGGAAACCATCACAGAGGAAGACGCCCGACTGTACGCCAAGTAAGGGACATATTAATTAAGGAAAGTAACGGCAGGGCCCTCAGTAGGGCCCTGTTACAGTTTTGGGCCTATTTTTGGAAAAACAGACCCAAAACGTTAGCCTACCAGCAGGTTACACCCCCTAATATCGGCGTTGTCAAAACGGCCCAAGATCTCAAAGGTGCCGTCTTCATACAGCCTGCCCAGGTCCTTGGTCTCCAGGAAGGCGCAGGAGTCTACATTGGCCAAGTCTATCACATTTACCCCACCTGAGCCGGCCTGATCAGTGACGTTAAAAGGATCATTGACTTCCCGCACCAGCACCCGCAAGGTGGCCGAAGGATGGAAGATTCCCTTCCCAGGGGAATAGGCCTGGGACAAAAGCTCCGTCATGCCGTACTCAGAGTGGATGGCCTCCACCCCGAAGGCCCGGGTTAAAAGCCCATGCAATTCTTCGCGCACCATCTCGCGGCGGCGGCCCTTCATGCCTCCTGTCTCAAAGATGGTCACTCCTTCAAATTCCGGGGCAGATAGTTCCTCGGCTAAATCCAATAGCGCATAAGTTACGCCGAAGAGAAAAACTTTTCTTCCTTCACTTTTAGCTTGACGCATGGCGTCAACCAACTCAGCATGGTTTCTCAAATAGAACCCCGGAACGGTCTGGCCGGTAGCTTTGATGAGGTGGTCCACCATCATCACCAAAGAGGAATCTCCCTGTTCCAGGTAAGAGGGCAACAGAGCCAGCACCACACTTCCTTTTAGCGGCCCGTAGGCCTTCTCAAATAATTGCTGCGCGTGCATCCGGTAAAATTGGGCATCTACTACCAAATGCTGGCTGCGTTGCTGCAAGGTGGTACCGCTACTTTTAAAGATTACCTTGGGCGTAAAATCATGGGAAACCACCGTATGGGTCTTGAAAAACTCAATGGGCAGGAAAGGAATGTCCGTGATTTTGTCAATACCTGAAGCTGCTTTTCCTAAGTGAGAAAGGTAAGCCTTATACACTGGGTTGTGCTGTGCCTGGAACTGGAACAAGGCCAAGGCAGCTGCCTCAAAGTCTTGTGGAGGCAGGCTTGACAGCTTTTTTTTAAAGTCATTGGTGAAACCCATGTGGCAACGGCTAAATAATATAACAAAGTAAACAGGTACGCGTTAGAATTTGTACCTTAGGTGCAGTTAATTACACCATGAAAAGAAACAGACTTATTTTAGGATTAGCCTTTCTGGCTGGATCAATGGGCCTAACGGCCTGTTACAACAAGCCTGATTTTGAATCTACCCCCAACCTTATTTTCCGGGGACTAGAGCAGCACACGCTGCGCACCTCTACCAATATTACCTATGACTCACTTATTCTGGTAGTACGGTTCCAGGATGGTGACGGGGACTTGGGCTTGTCTGAAACAGAGTTCCCGGATGATATAAAAGGCCAATTTGCCCCTGGCCAAGCCTATTTCCACAACATTTTTGTGAACGTTTACAAAAAGGTAAATGGAAAGTTTCTGCAGCTTCAGGTGAACGGGGTGCCGTATGCCTTACCTGGCCGTTTTCCCAGGGTATCTATTGATGGCCGTGATGAACCATTGGAAGGCGATATACGGTACAGCCTGGACCGGATCTATGAAAACCGGAATAGCCTAATACAACGGGGGGACACCTTGCGCTTTGAAACCAGGATTGTAGACCGGGCCTTACATGCAAGCCCAACCGTTACCTCCTCAGAAGTGATCGTGTTTGCCAAGCAGTAAAAATCTAAATCATATAAAAGGAAGCGGCCCGTTCAGTTGAACGGGCCGCTTCCTTTTATAGCTGAGGTACCTTAGAAAAGAGAAGGAAAAGCCTCAGGGTTTGATTCCCGCATCATGCCGTAGACGGTTTCAAACACGTCATCTGCATTTGGTTTGGAGAAATAATCGCCGTCTGTAGAGTACGATGGGCGGTGATCATGCGCTGACAGGGTAGCCGGCTTAGCATCCAGGAACCTCCAGGCCTCCTGCTCGTCAATCACACGCTGCATCATGAAGGCAGTAGCACCTCCAGAAACGTCTTCATCGGTGAAGAGCACGCGGTTGGTTTTACGCAGAGAATCGGCAATGGAATGGTTTAAGTCAAATGGCAGAAGTGTCTGCACATCAATCACTTCAGCAGAGATACCTGCTGTTTGCAACTGCTCTGCAGCCTCCATCACCACCCGGCACATAGAGCCGTAAGTGACAATGGTGATATCTGTTCCAGCTCTCAATATCTCCGGTTGCCCTAGAGGAACAGTGAATTCTCCAATGTTGGCCGGCATACGCTCTTTCAGGCGGTAGCCGTTCAGACATTCCACCACCAAGGCTGGCTCATCAGATTTCAGCAACAAGTTATAAAAGCCTGCCGCCTGGGTCATGTTACGGGGAACCAGCACGTGCATCCCTCTCAGGCTGTTTAGGATCATACCCATGGGGGAACCTGAATGCCATACGCCTTCCAGGCGGTGACCACGTGTACGCACAATCAATGGAGCTTTCTGGCCCCCTTTGGTGCGGTACTGCAGACTAGCAAGGTCATCACTCAGGATCTGGATGGCGTACAGCAGGTAGTCCAGGTACTGGATTTCAGCAATTGGTCGTAGGCCGCGCAAAGCGGCGCCAATGCCTTGGCCTATGATGGTACACTCTCTAATGCCAGTGTCGGTTACGCGTAACTCGCCGTATTTATCCTGCAAGCCGGCAAAGGCCTGGTTTACGTCGCCAATCTTACCAACGTCTTCGCCAATGGCGAAAAGGCGCGGTTCCCGGGCTAAGGCAGCATCAAAGCAGGCCTGCAGTACCTCACGGCCGTCTACTGAAGGGCTGTCTTCCTGATATTGGGCTGGTACTTCTTCTGCTACCAACGCCGATTCATCAGATTGGCTGTAAAGGAAGGAGTTATAACGTTCTGCGTTCTCGCCTTGTACGGTTTCCAGCCATTTAGAAAGATCGCGTTTAGCCGCACTTTTTTCATTACGGGCAATTCTGAGCGCTTTTCTAGCAGCCTTTAACGCATCTGACCTGAGTGGATTAATGGTTTTAGAAAGCTCCTCTCTGATGCTGGCAATGGCCGAGGCATTTTGGTCCATGCTCTCTGAAAGCTTTTCCAATAACACCAGGCATTGGTTATGGTCTTCCTCCATGCCTTGGGTAAAGGATTTCCAGGCGGCAGAGCGGGCTTCTTTCACCACCTCTTTGGCTTCGGCCTCTATCTGATTCAGGTCTGCGTGCGTGGCGTATTCGTTTTCAATCAACCAGCTGCGCATCTGCTTGATGCAGTCATATTCCTCTTCCCAGGCCAGGCGCTCCTTGGATTTATACCGCTCATGTGACCCTGAGGTAGAATGCCCTTGCGGCTGGGTCATTTCCTCAACGTGCACCAGCACCGGTACATGCTGCTCCCGGCACACCTGCGTGGCTATATTATATACCTCGCAAAGGGCGGCATAATCCCAGCCTTTCACCTTAAAGATCTCATAGCCTTGCTCGCCGGGGGCATTGCGCTGGAACCCGGCAAGGATTTCAGAGATGCTGCTTTTGGTGGTCTGGTATTTGGCTGGCACAGAAATACCGTATCCATCATCCCAAACGGAAACCAACATAGGCACCTGTAACACGCCGGCGGCATTGATGGCCTCAAAAAATACCCCTTCAGAAGTAGAGGCATTGCCAATAGTACCAAAGGCTATTTCATTTCCCTGGATAGAGAAATCAGTGAAGGCATGTAAATCCGGGTTCTCTCTGTAGAGTTTTGACGCGTAGGCCAATCCTACCAGGCGGGGCATTTGGGCGCCCGTAGGCGATATATCTGCGGTGGAGTTTTTGCTGGTGGTTTGGGGCTTCCATTTTCCTTCCTCATCCAAAAGGCGGGTGCCGAAGTGGCCCGTCATGCTGCGGCCGGCCGTTGAGGGTTCCTGTTCTACGTCTGTGTGGGCATATAGCTGCGCGAAGAACTGCTGCACGGTTAATTGGCCAATGGCCAGCATAAAGGTTTGGTCACGGTAATAGCCAGAACGGAAGTCGCCGGGTTTAAAAAAACGGGCCATGGCCAACTGGGCCACCTCTTTACCGTCTCCAAAAATACCGAACTTGGCCTTTCCCATGAATACCTCTTTCCGCCCTACCAAGCTGGCCTGCCGACTCTCACAGGCAATGCGATAGTCCTGCAACATCTCTTCTCTGGAAAGGGAAAGCTGATTAATCCGTTCAACGGTTTGCATGCGTTATGATATAAGTTCTGAAATGGCTTTTTAAAACCAAAACTAATCAAGTTTTAGCCCATTTTCAAATCTGCTTCTTTCGTATAGCAAGAATGGGTACTAATTCTATAGGCAGGAGAACTAATTTTACTTAATTTTGTTTTTACCCTTAATAGGGCTTTAAACGGGACTAAAACAGTATACTTACCTTAAAAATTATGAAAAAGATTTATCTATTTCTGGTGCTGGCGCTGGTGGTGCTAAGCCAAGGAGCTGCCTCAGCACAAGGCGTGCTGACCTTTGAAAAAGACACCCATGATTTCGGGAATATCCCGGAAGGCCCAGTGGCCGTGTATGAGTTTAAAGTAAAGAACACGGGAAACCAGCCAGTTATCATTTCACACGTGCAGGCCTCTTGCGGCTGTACTACTCCTGAGTGGACCAAGGAAGCCATTCTTCCTGGTAAAACTGGTTTTGTGAAGGCCGGCTACAACAGTACTGGTCGTCCGGGGGTGTTTACCAAATCTTTGGCCGTTACCTCTAATGGTACACCAGATTCCCAAACCCTATTTATTAAAGGAACCGTGGTAGACAAGGCTGCCGCTCCGGCCGCTTCCGCCCAGGAAATTGCCAGTTCCCCTAAAATTCAATTGACCAGCTCTTCCTATGATTTCGGTAAATTGGAAAAAGGACAGAAAGCCACGGCCAAGTTTACCCTTAAGAACACGGGCAAAAGTGACTTGAAGATCACCGGAATCCAGACTGCCTGTAACTGCGTAGCTTATAAGGCCAGCCCGGCTGTGGTAAAAGCAGGAAAATCAGCTAAGTTGGAACTTATTTATAGCCCTCAGGTGTTGCAGAATAGAATAGAGCAAGTAACTATTCTCTCTAATGACATAACCGGCTCATCTGCCACCCTTACTTTAAAGGCGAATGTGGTGGAAAGTTTAGCCAAACAAAATACCGTAAAGCTTCAAAAGGCCTCAGTGCCCTTTAAATAGATTTTTCATAGTTTTATTTTGTACTAATGGCAGTAACGCAGTTACTGCCTTTTTTTATGCCCATCCTGTTTTGGACCTGTTTTTCAAAAAACGGGCTCAAAACAGACACTTCCCAAACAAACGTTAATTTAATCAGCCATTTCTTTGCTAAAATACTAGCAGGTTGGTGTATATTTGGGCACTTTTTCACCATCTTATAAAAAGTACTGCCATGATTATTGGTCTTCCTAAGGAGATAAAAAACAATGAGAACCGCGTGGCCCTCACCCCAGGAGGCGTTGCGGAATTTGTAAAGAACGGCCACACCGTGTATGTACAGGCCACTGCCGGTGAGGGCAGCGGCTTTCCGGATGCGGAATACGCCAACGCCGGGGCTACTATCCTTCCTACTATTGAGGAAGTGTACGCCATTGCAGAAATGATTGTAAAAGTGAAAGAGCCCATTGAGCAGGAGTATGCGCTCATAAAAGAAGGCCAGCTCTTGTTCACTTATTTCCATTTTGCCTCTTATGAGCCGCTTACGCATGCCATGATTGAGCGCAAAGCCATTTGCCTTGCCTATGAGACCGTTGAATTAAAAGACCGTTCACTGCCTTTGCTTATTCCAATGAGCGAAGTGGCTGGCCGCATGGCTCCCCAGGAAGGTGCTAAATATTTAGAGAAGCCTTTGAAAGGCCGCGGTATATTACTAGGCGGCGTACCAGGTGTGAAACCTGCCAACGTATTGGTGCTTGGAGGCGGTATCGTAGGCACACAGGCTGCTAAAATCTCTGCCGGCTTTGGTGCCAATGTGACCATCATGGATATCAGCCTGAAGCGTCTGCGCGAACTGGATGATATTATGCCAGCCAACGTAAACACCCAGGTTTCCAATCATTACAATATCAAAGAAGCCATCAAAACCTCTGATCTGATCATTGGAGCCGTATTGATACCGGGTGCCAAAGCCCCTAACCTGATTACCCGCGAGATGTTGAAAGACATGCGCCCTGGTACGGTGTTAGTGGATGTGGCAGTTGACCAGGGCGGTTGCATTGAAACCTGCAAACCTACCACCCATGAGAACCCTACCTTCATCATTGATGACGTAGTTCACTACTGCGTGGCCAACATGCCAGGTGCCGTTCCTTACACCTCTACCCTGGCCCTTACCAATGCGACCCTTCCGTATGCCTTGCTTTTGGCCAACAAAGGCTGGAAACAAGCTTGCCAGGAGCGTGATGAATTAAGACTTGGATTGAACGTGGTAGACGGTAAAGTAGTGTACCCAGGCGTGGCCGAGGCCTTCAACCTACCTTTGACCAATGTAGCCGAAGTTCTGGCTTAATCTTAGTTACTTATATAATTAGCAAAGGCGTTTCCTGGTCTCAGGAAGCGCCTTTTTTTTATTGATAGATCAAAATCTAGATGTCTTTTATAAGGAAGGATGGCCCGTAACCTAAACTTCCGTTTTAGAGCCGATTTCCAAAAAAGAGGGCAAAACTGAAAGTGGGGTAACTTGAGTGGTGCCCGGTGCCACGTGCCAGCAGAAATGGTCGCGCCCGTTACTTACCATCAGATAGGGCGCGGCAATGGACTGGTTGTATACGGCCACCTGCTGCACGGTAGCCTGAGAGATGGGTACATGGGCCGCTTTGCATTCCACTAAAAGCAAGGGAACGCCTTCAGAGGAATACACCCGTAAATCGGTGCGCTTCTGCAGTTTGTTGTATTTGGTGCCCCGCTCCACGCTCATAAGCGATAAGGGATAATGCAAATGGGCGTGCAACAAATGGATGATGTGTTGCCGTACCCATTCCTCTGGGGTTAAGAGCACATATTTGCGGCGTACCTGGTCCAGGATATACGTATTCCCTCCAGAATCCTTAAGTTTGTAAGAATAAGAAGGCAAAGAAAGCGGCTCCATAGGCCAAAGGTACAAAGTTGCCCGCACAGCATCTGTTTATGCGCCGTTTTTCTTACATTAGAATGAATCCAAGACTATGAAAACAAAAAAAGAGATTGTAGAGAACTGGCTTCCCCGGTACACGGGCAGGCCTCTGAATGAGTTTGGCGAATATATCCTGCTCACTAACTTCATCAATTACGTGGTTATGTTCGCTGACCAGTTTGGGGTGGAAATAAAAGGTACCGATAAGCCTATGCAAACCGCTACCGCTGAGAACATTACCATCATTAACTTCGGGATGGGAAGCGCCATGGCAGCCACCGTAATGGACCTGTTGTCTGCGGTGAAACCAAAGGCGGCCCTTTTCCTGGGCAAGTGTGGCGGCTTGAAGAAATCCAAGCTGGGTGATTTGATTTTACCCATTGCGGCCATCAGGGGTGAAGGAACCTCAGATGATTACCTGCCACCTGAAATCCCAGCCCTTCCCTCCTTCCGTTTGCAGCGTGCGGTTTCGTCCATGATCAAAAAACATGAGATGGACTACTGGACGGGCACTGTTTACACCACCAACCGCCGGGTGTGGGAGCATGACGAAGATTTCAAGGAATACCTGCTTTCCATCAGGGCCCTGGGCGTGGACATGGAAACTGCCACCATCTTTGTGGTAGGTTTCATGAATGATATTCCGCACGGTGCCTTGCTGCTGGTCTCAGATAACCCAATGACCCCAGACGGTGTAAAAACCGCCGAAAGTGACTTGCGCATCACCGCAGATTACGTGACCAAGCACTTGCAGATTGGAATAGACTCTCTGCTGGAACTCCGTGACTCAGGGGAATCTGTGAAACACTTGCGCTATGATTAAAAGTATCGCTCCCCTGGGCGTATCTGCCCTGCTGTGCCTTTCTTTGTTTAGTGCCTGCCAGCAAGGTGAGAAGGCCGATCTTTTGGTGTACAATGCCACGGTCTATACCGTAAACGAAGGATTTGAAAAAGCCCAGGCCTTTGCCGTAAAAGAAGGAAAGATCCTGGAGGTGGGCTCTTCTGAGGACCTCCGGAAAAAATACCAGGCCACTGAAGAGGTAAACGCCCAAGGAAAACCAGTGTACCCCGGCCTGATTGACGCGCATGCGCATTTCTATGGCTATGCCATGGGCCTGCGCGAGGCAGATTTAACCGGGACCACCTCGTTTACCGAGGTAGTACAGCGGTTACAGGCCCATCAAAAAAACAATCCGCAGGTGGCTTGGCTAACCGGCCGGGGCTGGGACCAGAACGATTGGAAGGTAAAGCAATTCCCTAACAAGGATACCCTGGACAAGTTGTTCCCTGATTTACCGGTCATTCTGGAGCGCGTAGACGGTCATGCCTCCCTAGCCAACCAGAAAGCCCTGGATTTAGGGGGAGTTACCCCTCAAACCAAGGTGCAGGGCGGTAAAGTAGAGGTGAAAAAAGGAAAACTGACTGGCCTTCTGGTAGACAATGCAGCCAACCAGGTATACCAGAAAATGCCGGCTCCCACGGCGGCTGAGCTTACCCATGCTTTGAAAAAGGCGGAACAGAACATCTTTGCGGTGGGTCTTACCACAGTGGTAGACGCCGGGCTTTCCAAGAGCGCGGTCAACCTGATTGATTCCCTTCAGAAAAAGGGGGAACTGAACCTACGGGTATATGCCATGCTCACGCCCAGCCAGAAAAACAAGGACCACTATTTTAAGAGCGGCCCTTATACCACAGATAAACTCAACGTGCGCTCCTTTAAGGTATACGGAGACGGGGCTTTGGGCTCAAGAGGTGCTTGCCTTCTACACCCTTATACAGACCGACCCAATGAAACGGGTTTCCTTATCCAGTCTGTTCAGGAATACAAGGACCTAGCGGCCGAGCTTTACCAGCATAACTTCCAGATGAACACCCATGCTATTGGTGACTCAGCTAACCGAGTTATTTTAAAAATCTACGGTGATAACCTCAAAGGGAAAAATGACCGCCGGTGGCGCGTAGAGCATGCGCAGGTGGTAAACCCCGCTGATGTTCACCTGTTTGGGCAATACAGCATCCTGCCTTCGGTACAACCCACCCATGCCACCTCAGATATGTACTGGGCCGCAGACCGTTTAGGCTTGGATCGGGTCAAGCATGCGTATGCCTTCAAGGCGCTCATGCAGCAAAACAACATGATTCCGCTGGGGTCTGATTTCCCGGTAGAACATATCAACCCGTTGTATGGTTTCCACTCGGCGGTGGCAAGGCAAGACGCTAAGAACTACCCTACTGGAGGTTTTCAGATGGAGAATGCCTTGAGCCGTGAAGAGGCCTTGAAAGGCACCACCATTTGGGCCGCCTACGCAAACTTTGAGGAGAAACACAAAGGCAGCATTGAACCAGGAAAAATGGCTGACTTTGTTATTCTGGACCAGGATATCATGACCATTAAGCCAGAGGTGATCAGGAACGTGAAGGTACTTTCTACCTACTTGGGAGGAAAGAAAATGTATGGTGCTAATTAGCGTTTCGAGCCTGTTTTTAGAAAAACGGCCCTAAAACAGAAAGACTCCCGGTGTAACGCCGGGAGTCTTTCTGTTTTAAGTATCCTACGTTTAGGCCGCTTGCGCCACAGTGGGAGATAAAGAACGCGTCCGGATAGAAAAGAGGAGCACGAGGCCTATTACAAAAAACACCAGGAGCGTTAAGATGCTGTTGCGCATGGAGCCAAAAATCTGCTCGGTAATCCCGAAGGAGAGTGTACCCAGCGCTAAGCCCACTTTGTCACAGATATCATAGAAACTGAAGAAAGAGGCATGGTCTGTGGTTTCAGGCAACAACTTACTGTAGGTAGACCGTGATAAGGCCTGCACCCCTCCCATTACGGCGCCCACTACCACGGCCAGCATATAATATTGGTTTCCAGTCGTCACGAAGTAAGCCCCAATGGTAATGCCTACCCAGATCAAAACGGCCCAGACCAGCGCCATGGTGTTACCAACTTTTCCAGAGAACCAGGCAAAGAAATACGCCCCGGCAATGGCCACCGCCTGGATAATCAACAGCACCGTTATAAGGGCATTGTCTGGCAGCATCAGTTCCTTTGACCCAAACAGCGAGGCCACGTACATCACGGTCTGCACTCCCATGTTATAGAAGAAAAAAGCCATCAAGAACCGCTTGAGCAAGGGCAATTCCTTGAGCATACTAAAAACCTTTCCCAGCTCCTTAAACCCATTTAAGAGATAACTGCCTTCCGGTTTTTTGTGGTAAGGATTACTGGGCAGGTAGGCAAAGGAATATTGAGAAAACCCAAACCACCAGAGCCCGGTCATCAGAAAAGAGATTCTGGCAGGCAAAGAAGAGTCCTCAATTCCAAACCAATCGGCTTTCAACACCAGTACCAGGGAAATGATCAGGAGAATCATGCTGCCTATGTAGCCCAGGGAAAAACCACGGGCGCTCAGCTTGTCAAAATTCTCTTCAGAGGCAATCTCAGGCAAATAGGCGTTGTAAAACACAATGCTCCCGCTGTACCCAATGGCCGCTATCATAAACAACAGCACAGATAAAGAGAAAGTCTGCTCTGTAAAGAAGAACAGACCCATGCAGGCCAGGGAACCCATATAGCAGAAGAATCGCATAAAGGCCTTCTTATTGCCGCCGTAATCGGCGATGGCCGTTAAGATGGGACTAAGGAAGGCGATAGTGAGAAAGGCGCCTGTCAACGCATAACTGTACAAAACCGAGGCCGAGATGTCAAACCCGAAGAAACTTACCATATCCGTATCCCCCTTCCGGGTGAGGGCTACGTAATAGATAGGAAAAATAGCGGTGGTGATGACCAGGGAATAAACCGAATTGGCCCAGTCATAGAAACACCAGGCACGCATGACCTTAGGGTCATTTTTAGAAGCAGTTGAAGTCATAGAAGGGATTCTTGTACAGAAGGAGGCATTTTAGCGTCTAGTTAAGCAAAAAAACGCACAAGCACCTGTTTGGTTTTGATTTTAAGTAGGAATCTTAGGATGCCATTGCGGTTCTTTTATCTTTGCATATCTCTTAAATAGATTATTATGGGTACCTTTTTACCTACCCAGGATCAGGAACTGCAGCTTCTGCTTAAAACAAACCAGGCGCAGTTCATGGAAACCCTTTTCAGGCAGTACTATACACTGCTTTGCCGCACCGCCGTGCGGTTCACCAAAGACCCAGACGCGGCCGAGGACCTGGTGCAGGAAGTATTCTGTAAGATTTGGCAAAACCGGGAAACCCTAGAAATCAACTCCTCCTTTAAAGCCTACCTGGTGCGGTCGGTGACCAACCAGGCGCTTAATTTCCTGGATAAACAGAAAAGATTGGTACTATCTGAAGACACCTCGGCCTTTGAGGTCACCTTCTCTGCCAACACCACCATGCATATTATGGAAGGGAAAGAGATGGAAACCCGTATTCAGGCCGCTTTAGGGTCCTTACCCCCTCAGTGCCGCATTATCTTTGAAATGAGCCGATTTGAAGAACTAACCTACAAAGAAATAGCAGATTCCCTGGCCCTTTCCCCAAAAACGGTAGAAAACCAAATGGGCAAAGCCCTCAGGATTTTGCGGGAGCACCTCCTTTCCTTGCTCTTATGCAGCTCTCTTTCAATAGGTTTAGCTGCGGCTATTAAAACATATACCTTAATTTAACTATTTCTTTAGGTAGACATAGGGGTTACTCCTGCATTAACTGTCTAATAGACAACATGGCACAAACAATACAAGACACTCAGGAGAATCCGGAATGGGTTTTAATGGCCAAGGCATTACATGGCGAGCTGTCTGAAGAAGAACAGCAGCGGTTTTCTGCCTGGTTGAATGAAAGCGAATCCAACGCGCGGCATTGGGCCCAAACCCTGGAGGTGTGGGAACAAACAGGCTCAGAGCAGAATATTTCCTTTAGCCCAGACTTGGACCAGGCCTGGACTACCTTCTGCGCCAAAGCCGATTTCGTGGCTCCCGTCCAAATTTCTACTCAATTTTCAGAGGCCCCAGAAACAGAAGTACGTCCTTTGTTTGCCTGGAATACCCTGTATAAATATGCGGCGGCCTTGGTACTGGCAGCTGGCCTAGCCTGGCTTGCCTATCTCCAATTAAACACCTCTCCAGAATGGGTGCAGGTAGCCACGCTTTCCGGGGAAAGGAAGTTGGTTTATCTGCCAGACAGCAGTCAGGTAACCTTAAACTCCAATTCTACCCTGCGGTATCAAGCTGCCTTTGCAGCAGACGAGCGCCTGGTGGAACTAAAGGGTGAAGGTTTTTTTGAAGTGAAAAGAAACCCCACGCAACCTTTTGTGGTGCAGAGCGGTGATGCCCAGACCAAGGTATTGGGAACCTCCTTCAATATTCGCGCGTTGGCCAATGAGCCCGAGGTGAAAGTAGCCGTGGTAACTGGCAAGGTGGGTTTGTCTTCCTTGAAAACAAAAAAGCAAGTATTTCTTACGCCTGGTTATACCGGGGTGGTTTCCTCAAAAGGCCAGATTGCGAAAACAGAAACCAGCCCTGCTTCAGCACCCGCGTGGCGAGCCCTAGCTTTCAAGGCCAACACGCTAGCCCAGGTAGTAGTAAAGCTGGAAGAATATTTCAACGTGACCATAGAGGTACCTAACCAGAAACTGCAGCAATGCACCTTTACCGGTACCTTTGACCATCCTGAACTCTCTGAAATACTCCAGGTGGTAGCGGCTACCTTAGATTCTAAACTGATACAGAACAGTGCCAGAACCTTTACGCTGGAAGGCGCTGGGTGCCAGTAATACGGTCGGCCTGCAAGGGCCCTTCTTATTTTACCATGTATTTTAAACGATTACCTATCTTATTCCTGGCGCTAAGTCTGGCAGGGATCCTTCCCTCTTGTGACATTCTTGGCAACGGACCCTGCCTGAAGGGAAAAGGCGCCCAGAAAACAGAGACCCGGGACGTTCCTCTGTTTAAAGGAGTAGATATGCGCCTGCCCGGGCACGTGGTTATTACTGCCGGGCCCACGCAAGAAGTTTCCGTAAAAGGATTCTCTAACCTGTTACCAGAGATCATAACAGAAGTATCCGGGCAATCTTTGGTTATCCGGTCAGCTTCCTGCCTGGAATTCTCCAACAGTGAAACCCTTATTGAGGTCACCCTGCCCAACCTTGAATTGATAGAGTTGAAAAGCTCCGCTGATATAACGATTCAGGGTGTCCCGTCTATCCAAAAACTACGCCTCAGCGTCTCTGGCTCCGGAAACCTACAATATTCAGGTAACATAAAAAGGCTCAACTTGCTACATTCTGGCTCTGGAGATGTAATTCTGGAGGGCACCACCAACAACCTGGAAAGCACTATCACTGGAGCAGGTCGCGTGAAAGGTTATTTCATGCAAGCAGATACTGCTAAAACCCTGTTAACTAGCTCTGGGTACCAGCAAGTGTGGGTGAACCATTATCTGGATGCCACTACCACCGGAAAGGGCAATATTTATTATCGGGGGTATCCTACTACCCTTATTACATATGCCACCAGTTCTGGAAAAGTGGTAAACGATAATTAAATTTCCCTCCTCCTAAGGTTTCCATTTCCCCTTGCTCCTGCTTTTAATATTAATTGACTCTATTTTGCCCATAAAGGACGGCGTCCAACAAAGCCTGCCTTTATATCTAAAGACTAAGAGAAGGCTTCAATTTGCGTTTTAAGCCTCTTTTTCGAAAAGCACCCCTAAAACGCAAGCAGGGTAAGGATCACCTCAACCTAAGGCAACTTTAAGAAATACAGGACCCGCATAGGAAATTTATATAGATCGTTTTATAAACCCGTTTTGAGCCTGTTTTTACAAAAACAGGCTCAAAACGGGCAAGGCCGGTAAAAGCAAGAAGGCCTTAAAGGATTATTAATTTTGTCTAGGGCTTTGCTCTTTATCTCCACCTTTGGCAAGCCCAACATTTATTGCCTCCCCAATTTTTTTAATAGTCCTTAAATTCTGAACTTAGCAAAGTCTAAATTGCCTTTTGGTGGCAGTAAATTCTCATGTCTGGGGCTTTGCCAAAATTCATATATAGCTTTTTGTTCCTCTGCGCTTTGTGCTTCTTCCCCGGAAGTACCCAAGCCCAAACGTTCCAGACACGTTTAGAGGTAAGCTTTCACTACCAGAACCAAACGCTGGAGCAGGCACTCAAAGACCTAGAGAACAGATATTCCCTAAACTTTTCCTACAGCAACGCCCAAGTACAGGTTTCCAGGCCGGTCACTTGCCAGGCTTCAGCGCTCCCCTTAAGAAAAGCGTTGCAGGTACTTTGTGATTGCGCCGGCCTTTCTTATCAAATTATTGGGGAACAGGTGGTTCTGAAGCCTAAGGCTGATCCTGAGAAAGTTTCCTCCCCTACCCTTTACACGCAAACGCTTCGGGGCAAAGTGCTTAGTGCGGGCTTGAATAGCCCTTTGATTGGGGCAACGGTCATCCTCTCCTCCACTGAGCCTGAAAGAGCGCTTAGCACGGGCATAGACGGGTCTTTCGTCTTTGAGAAAGTGCCCATTGGCAGACATAAAATAAGGGCCCGGTATTTAGGCTATCATGAGAAAGAAACTGCCAATATCATGGTGGTATCAGGGAAAGAAACGATTATTCCAATTACCCTGGATGAAAACAACCAGGAGGAGGCCGAAGTGCTGGTCATAGCTGAGCGCGACAAAGACCTTCCGCAGAACCTGTTGATCTCCTCCAGCGTCCATACCCTGCGTACCGATGAAATAAATAGATTTGCCGGTTCCAGACAAGACCCCAGCCGCATGGCAGCCAATTACGCCGGCGTCTCCAGTGCCTCAGACCAACGTAATGATTTAATTGTGCGCGGTAATTCTCCTCTAGGGGTGCTTTGGCGACTGGAAGGCGTAGAGATACCCAACCCCAACCATTTTACCTTTACCCCAAATACCGGAGGTGCCTTCAGCCTGCTGAATAACAATCTCCTGGCCAATTCAGACTTTCTAACCGGGGCCTTCCCAGCTGAGTATGGCAACCGCATTGGGGCCGTCATGGACGTGAAAATGCGGGAAGGGAACAGCAAAAAAATGGAAAACACCCTTCAGTTAGGCTTAAACGGTCTGGAAATGGTCACTGAAGGTCCGCTGGTAAAAAAATGGGGAGGCTCTTTCCTGGGCAGCATCCGGCTTTTCACTTTTAGGCCTTTAGAAAAATTGGGGGTAGATATAGGGTATGAAGGGCTGCCCCGTTTCCAGGATGGCGCCTTTAAATTGGTGCTCCCCACGCCAAAAGCAGGCAAGTTTTCCGCCTGGGGTATTGCCGGAAGTAGCAATGTGACCATTTATGACGTGGACGAAGACACTACCACCTGGGGCAAGGTAAGGTACCGGTTGGAGCCTACGTTAAACAACCAGATGTATGCCTTTGGCCTGCACCATACCTTTTCCCTCTCTCCTAAAACAGTTACGGAGGCAATAGTCTCCACTTCTGGAAGCCAGGTGGAAGCCACCAGCAACGCCACCTTCCGGAACCTGGAAAAGCGGCTTTTCTATTACCTTAGGAATTATGAGCAGCAACTAATCACCAAATTCAGCCTAACCCATAAACCAACTCATCGCCTGTTATTCAAAACCGGACTCACCTGGCAGAAAATGTATTACAACAACCAGGAGATCATGTACCAGGACTTGCGGGACGTGTATGAGATACCTTTGGATGCGCAAGGTTCTGCCTCCTTATGGCAAGGGTATGTGTTAGGTAAATATTCCTTATCCCCTCGTTTTGATGTCCAGGCGGGCCTATACTCCCAAAGATTCTCCATTGGGAAAAGGATATCCATTGAACCCCGGCTTTCGCTAGAATTTTATCTTACAGATGCCCACAGGCTATTCCTTTCCGGAGGTTTGCAAAGCCAGACCCAGCCTTTGGTCTACTATGAATACCGGTTCTTCTCCCAGGAAACCTCAGAATTCAATCAGCCTTACAACAAGCTGGATTTTACGCGCAGCAAGCAAGTAGTTTTGGGCTACAACTATAAAATAAACCCAGACCTGCGGTTCAAGGCCGAAACCTATTTTCAGTACCACCACAAGGTACCGGTAAGTAAACGAGAAGGCGAAGAGGCCTTCTCTATGCTAAATCTGGGCACAGATTACACCTTTGTTACGGTAGACAGCGTGGTAAGCAAAGGAAAAGGCAAAAACTATGGCCTTGAATTAACGCTGGAACGGTTTCCTAAAAACGGTTTCTATGCCCTAGGCAACCTAACTCTTCTCCGGTCAAGATACACCGGAGGAGATGGTAAAATCCGCCCTACTACTTTTAGTGTAGGGTTTATTTCCAACTTATTGGTAGGTAAGGAAATTGAATTAGACCTTGAAAAACGGCACCACCTTTCCCTTGATTTAAGGGTGAATTATACCGGGGGTCGTAGAATAATTCCCATAGATGAAGAACGCACCATTAATGAATCTACGGACAAGATTTATTATGATGTAAAAAACGCCTATCTCCCTCAATTAAAGAATTACTTTAGGGCAGATATCAGGTTTTCTTATCAATTGAATACCCTTAAAACTACCCATTGGATTTACGCCGCCGCAGACAATTTCCTTAACAGCCGAAATGAGCTTTACTATGGCTGGGACCTGGAGGAAAATAAAGCTAAAAAATATTACCAGCTGGGCATTTATCCTTATTTAGGATATAGAATACAGTTTTAATCAACCAAAAAGGCATAGACTTAACATTTCCTCCCAAAGGGTCTTTCTTTCACCCTGGCTTAGACTCTGTGCTTCTTTAACTGGCTTTATCCCAAATCCACCAATCGTTATTTTTTAATTGATTTCCCGCTGTGGAGCCGCTGTAAAGCTAATTCCCATAAATGCTCATAAGGAATTATTTCAATTTCAGCATAAGCGTCTCCGGGGGGTATTGTGCGTTGTAGTTTCTGGTAAAGGTACAGTCCTTTTTTCTGCGTGACTACTGGGTCAAAATTAGCTCTAACCATTACCGTCAGCAGCTTAAAGAAGGCCCGGCTGCGCTCACTAAACGTATCTTTAAAGTGGTTTTGGGCATACTTTTTCAGAGATTCTACCCTATATTCCAACGCCTCATAGTCTGCAATATCTAAGTAATACATAACCTGAAGAATGAGGATAGCTACGTTGAAGCCCTCTTTATCCTTGCTATAGGTAGGGGCGTTCTGCACCAGGGTTTGCCATTTCAAAGGCTGCTCTGTTTGTGGGGCAACGTAATGGAGATAGGCTTCAAACAGAGACCATCTTTCCTGAGCCAGCCTGTTAATCTTTTTTATAAAAGGGTTATTCTGAACCTGATGCAAAAGAGAATGACCCGTCTGGTATTTTTTGGCATGGATAGCCAATAGGGTATAATTCTCCATAAATGCAAACCAGTTATTACTTGCCTGGTTAAAGGAAGCTAAATATGCACTGGCTAATTCAAGTCCTTCTTCCAGCCTTTTAGACCTTAAGTGTGCATAAACCTGTATAAATTGGTTGAATCTCTCATCAAACCTCCGTGATATAATTGGGTTTTCCTGGATTAATTGTTTGGATTGATTGGTAATGGAAACAATCTCGTTAAAGTTACCGGTTAATTCATGTAGCCAAATGGATAACCTGTAGTAGTTATTGAAAGTCTCAAAGGTCTGAGCTTTACGCCACACCTCTTCCATTTTACCCAACACTTCTTTTATTTTAAGCAGATAGTTTTTCCGGGCAGCTACAGAATGTCTCAATTCTATATTTGCTACCATAAACAGTATCTCTGACTCTTGGTCTGCTTCCAGTTTAACCGTTACCTCCTTTAATTGCTGTAATACTTTATAGAATAGAAGTCTCTCATTCAGGTTAACATAGGACTGCATTATGGACCTTAAACAAAGCGAAGCGATATAATTGAAATCGTATTCCAGGCATTTAGATAATACCTTTTTAAGGATTGGCAGGGCGATATCATTGGCACCGGAATCTATGAAAACCCTTGCTTGGTAAAACTTAGCTAGGCAGCTCTGTTCTACTGAGTGAGAGGGCATAGTACCGTTTACATTGTCATTTAAGAAAAAAAGCTGGTTCATCAGTTTTTTTCTTAAACGCGATTTTATCATTTTCAAGCCGCTTACATCCTCTCCCTTTGAATACAAGACAGCATATCCCGTTTTGTCATCTGTTATCCGGCCCGAAACAATTTCTTCATAGAGACGTTTTTCCTTAGACTTATTGGAAAATAATTGGGTAGGCTTGCCTGTTCTCTTCTCAATAATTTGAATAAGTTTTTTTAATTCATCCATTTTCTAAAAGAGAAATAAAAATTTATAAATTGGCCGTCCTAAAACCTAAAATCATGGGCCAGAAGCTAGGAACCAAGAATGTAAAATAAGGATTAGTTACTTATGATATAAATCTGGGTAAAAAAATCTCCCCCTAAAACGCTTACTTCTTTAAATATTTAAACTTTAAATTACTATAATTATAATTTATATTAATATAATTATAGTTACTTTTTACCCCAGTCTTTCCTTTTTTAGCGACCCAGTTGCGCAGACATTTGCAGTATACTTTAATCAACTAAGCCATGCTAGATTTACTTCTTTCTCTGCTCTTGCAACTTGCCCTTTTGAATGGTGGAACTGTACAACAAAAGGACCAAAAGGCATCTACAACTACCGCCACAACTTTCTCCACAACTTCCACTACGTCTACACAGACTACTGATGGCACCACTACTACCACAGATGGCGGTACTGGTACTGGCACCGGAGATTCAGTTTTTGGTGGTTCAGGTACTTGGGATACAAGAGACTAAGTAAATCCAATCCATAGGGAAGAATTATTAAGCTTCCTAAAAAATATTGTTGGCTAAGGCTAATTGAGGCAAGTTTCGTAATATTGAGCAGGGCGTTTGCCTAATCTTTCTGCTCCTTATGAAAAACTACTGCGCAAAGAGCCTTAGCCTTTTTTTTATTTGCCTCTTATCCTGTTCCACTCCTCCAAAGGAGGAAAGCATTAGGGTACGTTTCTCCCAGGATCCGGAGTCCTTGCATCCCTTAAGTTATGGGAATGCACCGGCCCTTCAAGTCCTGAACTTCATTTACCAGAGTCTTCTTACCATAAACCTGGAAGACAAATCCATTACGCCTTTATTGGCAGAAAGCCTTCCTGTTGTGCGCCGGGAAGATTCCCTTTCTTATTTTACCTTCAAAATTCGCCCTGAAGCTAAGTGGGATAATGGTGCAGCGGTTACCGCTGCAGATGTGGCCTTGTCGCTTAAATTATTGCACAGCCCTTTATTGGACAATGAGCGCTGGAGGGCCCAGTTTGACTTCATAAAAGATATTGTTTTTCTACCCGGTGATTCAACTTCATTTACCCTGATCTGCCGTGGGTACACTCCAGAAATGCGGTTAATGGCCGGTGACTTCTTTGTGGTGCCTGCGCATACTTTTGACCCTAAGGGAACACTCGCCAAGATTCCATTTAAAACTATAAGAGATAAATTTGATTCTTTGGCGGCTACTTCCACCTTTCAAACCTATGCAGCGTTCCTGAACCAGTCTTCCTTTGCCAGAGATACAGCCTTGGTGAGAGGAAGTGGCCCTTATAAGCTTAAATCCTGGCGAAACGGGCAGACCCTTGTCTTAGAAAAAAAGCCCAACTGGTGGGGAAATCAAGTAGCCAAAAATGCCCGGATTCTTCAGGCCAACCCACGTAAAATCAATTTCCAGGTAATACCAGACAATGCCGCAGCTATTATGGCGCTCAAAGCCGGCCAGTTGGATTTGCTGGATGATATGCCATTAGTGGCTTTCCAAGAAATGAAGCAGGATGAGAAATATAAAAAGACGTTCAAATTCTACTCTCCGCCTTCTTTTGATTTAGTTTTTTTGGGCATGAATGGCGCAAAACCCGCCCTTGAAGACAAACTCACCCGGCAAGCTATTGCGCACTTATTTAATGTCCCGGAAATAATCCAGACAGTACAAGGCAATTATGCCACCCCTACTGTTGGCTTGGTACATCCAGAGGAATCCCAGTTTTATAATAAAGATTTGGCTCCTATAAAATTCAACCCTAATACGGCTACCCACCTGTTAGGAAAAGCCGGCTGGAAAAAGTCTGCTGAAGGCTGGCATAAGACCATTGCCAATCAAAATCATAAGCTTCAACTGGAAGTGTTGCACAGGGCAGGCAATTCAGATTTTGAACACATGGCCATTCTATTCAAGCAAAATGCGCAGACCATTGGGGTTCCTGTTACCATTCAAGGTTTAGAGAGTAGCCAGATCAGGGAAAGGCTAGATAACAAACAGTTTGATCTTTTCTTCAGAACGCTTTCTGGCAACCCTTTCTCCTATAACCTTATTCCGTTGCTTCATTCCAAAAATGCAGTCCAAGGAGGATCTAACGTAACCAGTTTTGGCACCTCAGAAACAGACCAATTACTGGAGCAGATCGCAACTGAGGAACGAGTACAGCACAAGGCTATGTTACTGAAAAAACTTCAGCAAGAAATGCAGGAAGAGAGCAATTGGGTTTTCCTTTACTTCCTTCAAAATAAAATTGCCCTCTCAAGGAGAATAGACTCGGCGGTAATCTCCCCTTTAAAACCGGGCTATGACCTTACTAAATTTACGTTAAAGAAGTAAGACGAAATGCCTTTGATGCACCCTATCAGGCAGTTGTTTAAGCTGGCTTTTACCCTTTGGTTTACGGCTACATTAGTTTTTGCACTGAGTAGGATGTTGCCTTCCCTGCAAAAACCAAAAGGACTGCAAAACGCAGACATGGCTACGTATGGGTTGAGTGACGCCACAACGCTTTCAAAAGTAACTACAGACTACCAAAACAGGACCGGCCAGAACCTTCCCTTATTCTATGTGGAATTGGAATTAGCAGGAAGGCAGGAAGCTACCACCCTCCATGCTGAGCCACTAGACCAGCCATGGGTAGAGCGAGCTGTTCTCTGGAAAGGCGCAGCCGCCACCCGCACATTTTATGTCTCCTGGAGTGCCTGGAACCAATCTGCTGAAAAAACCCATAGGCAACAGGTAAGGCAGTTACTCATAGCCTGGTCTCTGAGCCAGAACGTATCTGAAAGAGAAGGGGAGCAGAAAAAAATATTGAATTTTCTTTCCGAGAGTAAAAAACCAGAAGCTATTGACCTATTAACTGCTTGGAAAACCCTGCAAGCGGGAGAAGCGCCTCTTTCCTACTATCTTCCTAAAGTAAAGTGGAACGGCGTAGAAAATACCTACCACCAATGGATCACAAGTTTCTTATCAGGAGACCTTGGGGTATCTTCCCAGGATTATGAACCGGTCTCAACCAAAATTGCACAGGCAGCCCTTGTTTCTTTTTCAATAGCCTCTTTAGGGCTTTTGGCAGGGCTCCTTCTTACCTATTACATAGGCATTTATTTTACACTACACCCAAAAGCCACTATTACCAGGGTTTCCCATTTGTTCTTATATTTTCTGGACAGCATACCTGCCTTTCTAATTGCCTTGGCCTTATATGGTTTTTGGCTTATTTGGGCTGGGCTTTCTTCCAGTTATTTATTTGATGAAAATTACGGCCAAGCCTCCCTTTTTCAACTTTGGAGCCAACCTTCCATCTTGCTGGGAGCAGTCTGTGTTGTTTTGTTGATACTCCCTTTTCTTTCGTTACAATTTTACCGAAGCCTGCAAGACCAGAATGGCCAGCTTTACCTCCGGACGGCATTAGCCAAAGGATTAGCCCCCAGAAAAGCCTTACAAACCCACGCCTTGCCTAACGCCCTGGTTCCTACTTTAACTATTGTAAGTGAGGTGATTATAGGGTTAATGTCTGGGGTGCTGGTCATAGAAATAACTTTTTCCTTACCAGGCCTGGGGAGCTTATTGACCAGATCCATCCTTTCCGCCGATTTTCCGGTCCTGATAGGGCTTACGCTTTTCTTTCTGATTTTTAGGGTGATTGTCATTTGGATGAAAGAGCTTATCATAGCCTTTATTGATCCCAGACTAAGTAGAGCGTAATAGAAAT
Organism: Rufibacter soli; assembly: GCF_054781795.1. Taxonomy (NCBI): domain Bacteria; kingdom Pseudomonadati; phylum Bacteroidota; class Cytophagia; order Cytophagales; family Hymenobacteraceae; genus Rufibacter; species Rufibacter soli. Next base: position 2,060,478 of record NZ_BAAGTS010000002.1, read on the forward strand.
GAAGGTGGCCAGAGCATTCCCTTTATCTGTTCCAATTGCCTCAGCAAATTGGGCGATGATCTGGTTGTTGCTATTCACCGCCGCAGCCGGAGGCGCGTACCTTTACCTCACTTTGGGGGGACAGCTCTGGGCGAATCCTTCGCAAGCCTATTCCCCACCGTTCCAGAACCCGGCACACCCATTAGGTTCAGACCAACTTGGTAGAGATGTGCTAACCTACCTTTTTCTGAGTTGCCAAACAGCCTGGCTCTTGGTATTCCCTCCCCTGGTAATTGCAACCGTATTGGGGGTAACAGCAGGTACAATAGCCGCCTTGGTAGGTAATGAAAAAGGCAGGATTTCAGTTTCACTTTTGCTTTCCCTGGCTATTACAGTAGGGCTGGCCGTGCTTTTTTACCCTTTGTTCCAGAGGGGTTTATTTTCTAAAGGATTACCTTCCTGGTTAAATGAAGGGCATCCACCGGTCCTTTTTTTGTTTGCTTTGGCAATATGCTTTTGGGTTTCCTACCAAATACTTAAAAGGTTGGTTACGTCCACTAAAACCCTTAATGTTCCGGTAGATGGGGCCCTCCAAAAAATTATTGAGATTTGGTCTACTTTCCCTAAGCTCCTTCTGTTACTACTGCTCACTACTTTTACCCCATTTTCGGTGGTATCCTTAATGGCTTGGATTGGGGCTACTTATTGGGTCTTGCCTGCCCAGGTGGCAAGGGCTATTGTTTTGCAAATTAAGCAAGAGCCGTATTTTGAAGCCACCACTTCCTTAGGCATTCCCTTTCACCGGGTTCTTCTACACCACCTTTGGCCTTCTATGAAAGGGCCCATCATTACTAATTTCTGTTTTGCCGCCTCAGGGCTTTTGGGCATTGGATCTACCCTAGCGTACCTAGGCATAGGGCTACCGGCTGATGTGCCTTCCTGGGGTAAAATGCTGGCATCCGCCCGCCTTTCTCTGGAGGCTTGGTGGCTATTCGCTTTCCCGGCTTTGTTATTACTGCTCAGTATTTTCAGTTTACAGTCTTTAGGCAATAAATATTCCACCAAAAAAGCCCGATAAGCCGTTACTTTTTACCTATTTCTTTCCTTTTTTTTATCGCCTCGGATAATAAATTCTTCGCTTGGATGCTTTATTAGCACTTTGGTCTTTGTTTTTTAACATTTGCTATCTATTATATCTAAGTTATAGCTTAGCCAATTGTTTCCTGTTTTCTAAATACTTAACCCTTTATCATTGTATCATATTAAAAGGTATAAGATGATGAAAGTATCTGGAACGGGTTTAATTTCTGCAAAGGTTCAGCAGCAATTCCCTCAAGTTAGCTTTTCTTCAGTTTCAAAAAAACCTGGCGGACAAACTTCGCTTTTGGCTTTTGCGCCTCAGGAATTGGTAAACACTTCATCATCAGCCGGCAGGTTTGAATTCAAGTCTGCCCTGTCTGATGGTTTCATCTTAGACGGATATTATTTAGGCACTTTTGAATTTGATTCTCTAACTGGTCACCCAGGTATTAGATACTAGTTTTTTTTGTTGTCTTCCGTAGCCCCCCATGCGGAAGTTAGTTTTTTTGTTGTTTGTCTGTTTGCCTGCCGGCTTGTCACCGGCAGGCTTTTTTTTGCCCTATTCCTACCTTACCGTCCTATTATCAAGGTAATATAGAGGCTTCCGAAAAGCTTCATCAATAAATCACTTCTATCTTCAAAGCTGTTTTGAGCCTGTTTTTCAGAAAACAGGCTCAAAACGCAGACACTATTCTGATTTCATCTATAGAAGTGATTACAGAGTTGATGCGCAAATTATTGCCAGGACTAAAATGAACTAGAAAGAAAGGAAAGCAAAATTGGGTTTTGGCTTTGCACCTAGTCAAATTCACCTATAATGATAGAAAGAACGGAAAGGAAATTTATGTTGGCAAAGATCAATACCAAGAGAATGTATGGCTGGAGGTTGGGCTTACTAGTATTAACCATAGCATGGTATTATATTTTTATGCCACCCACTCCTACTACCCTATTTAAGAAAACCAGTAACCCTTTAAAATTCGGGAGTATTTTTTGGAATGATAGAAAGTCAACTTTATAGCGGCCCCTTCACTTTCTATTCCTATTATGTGCCTAACCAATAAAAGTAAATCTTTGAGAGACTCAAACTTGCGGTGTACGAAAACAAAAAGCCCCAATTATTGAAAACAATAATTGGGGCTTTAATTGTGCGGAGAGGGAGGGATTCGAACCCTCGATACCGTTACCAGTATACACACTTTCCAGGCGTGCTCGTTCGACCACTCTGACACCTCTCCGGGTCCTTAAATGGGAATGCAAAGTAAGTCAGAAGCATTTTCATATGCAAGTAACTTATGGCTTTTCCGCTTAGTTTCTATTGGTTAATTCGCCCCTAAGGTCACTTTCCAGGGCATGGGTAATCTCTTCTTTAGATAGGTTCTGGGCCAACACAAACATCAATTTAGTAACGGCTGCCTCTGTGCTAAGGTCAGAGCCGCCAATAACGCCCATGTCTTTCAGATATTTACTGGTTTCATATTGCCCCTGGTTCACCTCTCCTTCTTCACATTGGGATACGTTCAGGATAGTAATCCCTTTTTTTACCGCTTCGCGTAACAGTTTCAAAAACCAAGGGTAAGTGGGTGCGTTTCCGGCACCAAAAGTTTCCAATACCAACCCTTTCAGGCCTTTGGCGCTTAATATAGCTTTTACCACCGCTTCATTTATGCCAGGAAAAAGTTTCAGAACCGCCACCTGGCTTTCCAGGTCACCAAACACGCGTAATGGCCCGGCTGGCGGGTCCAGGATCACTGATTGATTGTATTCTATGTCAATGCCGGCCTTGGCCAGAGGAGCATACTTCCCCGAATGAAAGGCATTGAAGTGTCGGCTTTCAACTTTGGTAGACCTGTTTCCCCGCAGCAAAAGGGTATTGAAAAAGATGCAGACTTCTGGCACCAATGGCCTGCCCTTGCGGTGCGCTGAGGCAATTTCTAAAGCAGTAATCAAATTACGACGGGCGTCGGTCCGCATCCGGCCGATGGGTACCTGCGCGCCTGTGAAGATCACCGGCTTGCCCAGGTTTTCCAGTAGAAAGCTCAACGCCGAGGCGCTGTAAGCCATTGTATCAGTACCGTGCAGGATCACAAACCCATCATACTCCTGGTAATTCACCTGGATGACCTGCGCCAATTTAATCCAGTGCTCCACGCCAATATTGGAGGAGTCAATAGGCGGGTCAAGACTTAGAACCGTCAGGATTATCTTAAACTGACGCATTTCTGGCACCCGGTGTATCACCTCACTGAAATCAAACGGCACCAAGTGTTCATCCTGCTTGTCTGAGACCATGCCAATGGTACCCCCAGTGTAAATAAGCAAGATGGAAGCCTCTGGGTCACGGGGGGCCGCCGTATTGATATTTACCTTTAAAAACTTCATACTATCAGGAAAAGAGGCGTTGGGCATTGGCCGTTGTAGCCGCGGCAACCTCGTCTAAGGAAATACTTTTGATTTCAGCTATGCGCTGCGCCACGTACGGCAGGTAAGCAGGTTCATTTCGCTTCCCCCGTTTGGGAACGGGCGCAAGATACGGACTGTCGGTTTCCAATACCAGATGTTTTAAATCAATTGCCTGCAAAACCGGTTCAAGGCCTCCGTTTTTGAAGGTGCTCACTCCTCCTATGCCCAAAAGAAAATTCTGGTCTACCGCTGCTTGGGCTTCTTCTACAGTGCCGGAAAAGCAGTGGAAAATTCCGCGTAGCGACCCGTCCTGCTCTTCTTTGATAATCTGAAGCGTATCATGAAAAGCGTCTCTGGTATGCAAGACAATAGGGATGTGGTGCTCCTTGGCCCAACCGCATTGAATCCTGAGGGCTTCTTGCTGCTCAGAAACAAAGGTTTTGTCCCAGTAATAATCCAAGCCGGCTTCGCCTACGCCTTTAAAGTACCGTTTCTCAAACTGCTCTTCCAATTGGGCCAGCACCTGCCTGAAATCCTGGAAAACATGGCACGGATGAAGACCTAAAAGCGAGTGGCACCAGGGATGATCCTGCTCCAGTTGAAGCATGACTTCCAGGGAGGCAAGGTCAATATTGGGCATGAAGATTTGGGTCACCCCAGCGTCTTTGGCCCGCTGAAGCATCTCCTCCCTATCCTGGGTAAAGTCTGGCGAAAAAACGTGCGCGTGAGAATCTATGTAGGTCATGGGTAAGGATAAAGCGAAACTTCTGTTTTAAGCCTGTTTTCTGAAAAACAGGCTTAAAACGCAAAGGTAAAGAATTGAAAAAATACCGCCACGCGCTTTCTGGCAGCCTGGGCATTCTTTCCAAGTGAACTTAATACTGCCTACCCTTCCACCTTACCTTTAACGGCAAAAATAAAAGCACTAAAAGGATTACTGAGTTGAAAAGCAGATAGGCTTCCAACAGCAGCACATCTACCAAATTGGTTTTTCTTCCAGCATGCTTTGCACAGAGATGGACAAACACACTTTGGCAAATTACCTTCAATAGGAAAACCAGACCGGCTGCCGCCAGAGAGGATTGCAGAAAAAAAGGAATCCAGACGGGGTAATAGGCGGTGTAAATGGCTAACAGCAACCACATGTACCAAGGTAAATGAAAGGAGCCGCGCATCCAGCGGAGCCGCTGCTGGTACAGGGTAATTAGGTCTGGGGCCGGCGAGGAAAGTGCTAGTACGTTAGGGCTGTAGACATTGGCACTTTTAAAGCCCTTGGCTACTACCTGTCTGAACAGCTGCACATCTTCAGTGATGGAGAAGGGAATTCCGGCGTAGCCCCCTACCGCCTCATAGGCCTGCCGCGAAACCAGCATGTTATTTCCCATGGTAGAAACCGGCACGTTTCTGTCTGCTACTACTTGCATTAGGCCCAAGGCAAATAGCCAGTCTAAAGCCTGCAACCGGTCAAACAAGCGGGGCCCTTTGGTGGTGGTGATACCGGTTACTATTCCGGTTCCAGGGGTAAGAAAACCCAATAAGGTGTCTACCCAGTGTGGGGGTACCTCTATATCGGCGTCCGTGAAAAAGTAGAGGTCTGAAGTTGCTTTTTGGGCTAGTTGCGCCAACACATTGGGCTTGCCTTTGGTGCCGGGCAGGTCATGGGTAATGTTCAGGCAGGAAACATACGGGTGCTGTTGGGCAAATGCTTCTACCAAGGCCTGGGTCTGGTCTGTGGAACGGTCATTGCCCACCAGTACTTCTATTTTCTCTTTGGGGTAATCTAACCGGTCAATGGCCTCCAAACAGGTAAGGATATGATGTTCCTCGTTTCGCGCGGCAATTAAAATACTGATTCTTGGATAATATTGCGGCAAAGGAATCTCAGGCTTTTTCCGGCGCCACCACAGCCCCAGCAACAGCAGGAACAGGGTAAAATACAGCACAAAAAAGCCTATGGAAAACAGCATGCCTAAAGGGTTTGGAAACGATACCCCAGGTTGGAGAAATGGTCCAGCAGCCGGGGCAAAACATACCTGAGGTTGCGCTCGGCTTTCAGGCTGTCATGCAACACAACAACCGCCCCTGGCTGAATGGTGGCGATAGTGTTTTTAAGACAGGCCTCCGGCGAAAGGGTCTGGTCAAAATCATACGCCAGACTACTCCACATCACTACCTGGTATTCTGGTTGCAGCTTACGCAAATGCCGCCAGGTCAGTTGGCCATGGGGCGGCCTGAACAACTTGGTGGGGGCTCCTTTCTTCTCTAAGGTATTTAAAACATTCTGGCATTTGGTTACCTGCTCCAGATAGGCTTCTGGAGCAAGGGAAAAGGCTTTTACGTGCTGGTGGGTATGGTTACCCAGTACGTGTCCTTGTTGCACTGCCTGGGTGGCTATTTCGGGGTGGCGCTCCAGGTTTTCGCCTACGCAGAAAAAGGTAGCCTTGGCCTGAAAAGCCGCTAATTGCTCTAACACAAAGGGCGTAACCTGCGGAATGGGGCCGTCATCAAAGGTCAGAAATATGGTTTTCTCTTCCACCGCTTTTCGCCACCAAACCTTTGGAAACAGCCAGGGTAAAAAGAAGGGAGTTTTAAAGAACCGTATCACAAGGAGAGATAAGCCTGGGTGAACAAAAAATTAAGGGCAGCGCAAACCCGAAAACGTCCTTTACTCCAGCTTATTTAAACCGGCAGGAAAGCAGGGTAATGTCATCACTGAAGGAGTCATCACAGTTATAGGCGTTGATTTCTTTCAGGAGTTGTGAATGGATGTTACGGGAACTTACGTACCGACAATTTTGAAGCACCCGAATGGTGTTTTCCAACCCAAATTCGTCTTCGTCATGGTTAAACACCTCAGTAAGGCCATCTGTGTAGCAGAGCACAAATGACTGCGGTGGTATCTGCACCTTGGTCACAGATAAAAACGGAAGTTCGTCAAATATCCCCAGCATGGTGCAACCCTCCTCCAGCAATTTGTAGGTGTTGTTATCATACAGAAGAATGGAGGCGTTATGGCCCGCATTCACATAACTCAACTCCCGGGTTTGCCGGTTGTAAATACCCAGAAAGCAGGTAATGAACTTTTCAGCAATCGCGTTGCGATAAATCAAGTCATTCAGTTCACTTACAATGGTGCTGAGGTTGGTGGTCTGTCGCAGAATTGTCCGGATACCGGCCTGAAAGTTAGACATGAGCAGTGAGGCTGGAACGCCCTTGCCCGACACGTCTGCCACACAGAAGAGAAACTGGTCTTTGTCTATGGGCACATAATCATAGTAATCTCCCCCAATAGACGAGTGCGGGATATAGGTGGCGTGGATGGCCACGTCTTTGTTGTTGGGCAATGACTTAGGGAAGAGCATGTTCTGCACTTCGCGGGCAATTTCAATCTCCTTGCGCATGGCCTCCTGGGTAAGGCGGTGACGCTCCAGACGGCGGTTTTCCATGGCCACCAGAATGATATTGCTTAGCGTTTGCACAAAGCTTAATGCCCCCAGCGTAGTGTAATAGGCATGCACGTTCCCAATCATGACAAAAGCCAGAATGCGGTTGTTGTGCATGATGGGAATGACGGTCTCAAAGTCATGCCAGCGCTTGTCAATGTTGAGTTTGGCCAGCGAGGTAATTTCCCTTAAGTCAGTGACAGCCTGGGGCAGCTCAATATCCCTGAAGTTATGGTCAGTGCCGAAGCATACTTTGCATTCCCATTTCTCATCAATGAGGAAAAGGGCCAGCCGCCTGATGTTCAGTTGCGCCAGCAGCGTGAAATGGTAGATCTTATAGAGGGCTTCTTCGGGGAGGTTATTATTGATGGCCTTGGTAATTTCCAACAGGGCAGCCAATTCCAACTTCTTCAGGTTCAACTCCTGCTCTACTGTAGGAAACTTCAGTTCAGACATTTGCATTAAGACATTTAGGATTCATTCACAACCCATTAGCCGTACTAACCCAAAATAAGCATTTTAACTTATACTACCGGGAGACAAAAGGCAAAGAAACTAAAAATTACCGCGGCACAATCCATTTTTATGGAAAACCTTTTATCCGGCAATAATGTGGTTCTTTCAGCCTGCTGCTGGCTGGCCGTTTTGGGCCTGTTTTCTAAAAAACGTCCTCAAAACAGAAGTTACCTTTAAGAGGCTTTCAAGTTCAAAAAAGAAAGCTTTCCATGGACCTTACGTTACTGCAAAACCCTACTTGGAGTTATGCGCCAGCAGGCCTTCTTTGGTAGCCAGAAAAAAATAATGGTGCCCCTCTTTTTCAAAATGCGTTGGGTCAAAAGGCACCACCGTATCCTGGTCCGGGAAAAGGCATTTGACGTAATTGCTGCCAATTAAGTCTCTCAGGGCTTCGCGCAGCGCGGGTTCTGGCAATCCTATTCTGGATTGCAATTCCTCAAAAGAGGTGACGAAATAAAGCTCGTCTAAAATATCAAATTCCTGATCTGTCATGCGGTGGTTAATTGGCGGCCTTTCCAGGCGTAGTTCCCTTTCAGGCCAAACAAGGCGGTTAAAAGGATATACGGCCCGTACCCCATTTGTAAAACGATAAGGTGCCAAAGTAAGGTCTTTTTGCCAAAAAAGCCTAAAACATGGTACAGCAGCAGGCCGTCTGCCCCCAATTTCAGGAGTAGCCCCAAGGCGCCCCCCCACCAGGGCCAGAAACCCAAAACCGAGGCACCCACCCCACCCACCACGGCCAGGTTGGCAGCCAACACAAGTAAGGCCAGCAGCCTGGACGAAAGTGTTTCATAATGTTTCCATTTGCTGGCCCATCTAATGCGCTGGTGAAAGAACTGAGTGACCGTAGCCGCCGGGGGCGTTAGAACCACCGCTTCCCTGGCTTTGGCAAAGGCCACCTTGCCCGGAAACCGCTGGTGGATTTTATGCAGCAGGAATTCATCATCACCGGAGGGGATCTGTTCATTGCCAGCAAACCCGTTCACCGCATAAAAGGCTGCCTTCTCATACGCCAGGTTGGCGCCATTGCACATGGTGGGTTTCTGCAGACTAATAGAGGCTGCCCCTACCCCAATCAAGGCCGAAAATTCCAGGGCCTGGACCTGTTGCCAAATGGATTGGGTAGGCGCATATTGCACGGGACCACTGATGAATTTTGACTCTTGCTCCTGCCTGACCTGATTAAGGGTCAACAGCCAATTAGGGGAAACCCGACAATCGCCGTCGGTGCAGGCAATCCACTCCCCTTGGGCGGCTTGAATGCCTACCTCCACCGCCCCTTTTTTCTGTTTTTTACCAGGGAAAGAAGCCAGAGAAAGCAACGTAAGGGAAAGAGAAGATTGTGCCTGAAATTGGCGGACTAAAATGGGCGTTGCATCTTCAGAATGGTCATCTATCACCAACACCTCAAAGGCATTTTTAGGGTATTGCTGCCGCTCCAGGTCCTGCAGCAAGGCTGTGATGTTTGTAGCCTCATTTCGCACCGGTATGATGACCGAAAAAAACGCCGGCGGCGCAGATTCTGCCAAGGAAACCTTAGGAAGTTGATTCCAGGCCGCCAGGCATTTTAGCACCACAAATGCGTACAGACCCAGTACCAAATAAACCAGCAGCATAGAGATCACTTGGGGAGGGAAAGTTTTAAGGGCAAAACAAAGATCAACCCTACCAAGCTGGGCAAGGCAATGTTCAGAGCCCACAAAGAAAGGCTGGCCCCTAGTACCAGCAAAGGGTCCTGGCCCATCATACCGAAGAAGTGCATGGCAGACAGTTCACGCATGCCAATATCAGCTAATGCGTTAATAGAGGGCACCACCGATTTTAACAGGAAAGTTCCGGCCACACCCCATACATATTCCTCCGGCGAAAGGCGTACCCCGAAGGCCCACAACAACAAGGCAAACTGCCCAAGAAAGACCAAATATCGTATTCCAGAAATCCAGAGGACTTTTCTGAGCTCGGCCCCAGAGTATTGACCCACCACCGCAAAGTAATGAACCCACCGCTTGACTACCGGAATCCTCTCCAGAAACTGGATTGCCCCCCGCACGCTAAATAGCAGTGCCAGGGCCCATCCATTCATAAAAAGCAAGCCTACCCCTACTGATAGCCCCACCGGGGAGGCTAAAGGCACGTAAAATTTAAAGACGAAATAGGCAATGGCTCCCGAACCCAACAACACGGTCGCATATAGCTGGCACAACCGACCCAGTAGAATTGCGCCTATGGCATCTGAGCGGTTGTCCTGGTGCATGGTAAGGATACGACCTGCATAGTCCCCAACCCGGTTGGGAGTCACAAACCCCAGGGTGAGGCCCACCATTACCGCCCGGTAGGCTTTCAGAAAAGATATTTTCTCAATTTTCTTTGAAAGAAATTGCCATTTGGCGGCCTCTACGCCCCAGTTTGCCGGTAACAAAACGGCTGCCAAAAGAACGGCTGCCCAACTGTTTTGCCACACTTGCTGCAAGGTATGCACCGAAAAGGCACTGTTGGTTCTGGCCTCAGAAATAGCGTGGAAAAGGTAATAGGCGGTTAACGCAAAGACGGCCAGTTTCCCGAGCCAGCCCAAAAACCGACGGGATACCAGCAGATTGCCAGATTGTTTGTATTTTTGCACCTCATGATTCATTCTACCCCTGTCCTTCCCAATAATAAGTTAATCTTAGGCATTGACCCAGGCACCAACGTCATGGGCTATGGCCTCATAGAGGTGAACGGATCCAAGATTACCGTGCTCCAATACGGCGTACTGCAGCTTAAAAGCTATGCCAACCACGCCGTTAAACTGAAAAAGATTTTTGACGCCACCCTTCGGCTCATCACCGAATACCTGCCAGACGAGCTAGCCATTGAGGCCCCATTTTACGGCACCAACGTACAATCTATGCTTAAGTTAGGCCAGGCGCAGGGAGTGGCCATTGCCGCCGCCCTCTCCCGCGACATTCCGTACGTAGAATATGCCCCAAAGAAAGTAAAACAATCTGTGACTGGCAACGGAAACGCCTCTAAAGAGCAGGTAGCCTCAATGTTACTCCAAATCCTTAAGATAAAGGAGGCACCCAAATTCCTGGATGCTACCGATGCCCTGGCCGTGGCCCTTTGTCACCACTACCAGCAAGGCAATAACCAAAAAGCCGGCGGCAAATCCTGGAAAGCATTCCTGACTGAGAACCCAGACCGAATGTCTAAGTAATTAATTGTCAGTTATTAGGTCTTATAAAGCCATTCGGTCCGTTTTGGGCCTGTTTTCCGGAAAACAGGCCCAAAACGGACCGAATGGCTTTTACCTTATTTGAATGTCTTGATGTGGCAACCCAATAATCGGGTCAACAACAAGTAGCAATTAACAATCAGCAATTATATGGCCTGCCTGATCTTTTCTGCCACTTCCTCCATTTCCTCAGGTGTGAACTTTTGTTTGGGGTTACTGAAGTTCAGGTCAGACATTTGGTTCAAGGGCACCAGGTGAATATGGGCATGGGGAACTTCCAGGCCAATCACGGCCACCCCCACCCGTACGCAGGGCACAGCTTTCTTCAACGCCACCGCTACTTTCTGGGCAAATTTATGCAGGTCTCCCAGGGTGTCTGACTCCAGATCAAAAATGTAATCTACCGGTTCTTTGGGGATGACCAGCGTGTGGCCTTTCACCAGGGGAAACACATCTAAAAATGCCAGAAAACGGTCATCTTCCAGCACTTTGTACGCCTGAATTTCGCCTTTTACAATTTTAGAGAAAATGGTTTCCATGGCTTTTTGGTTTACCGGCTTATATCCAGGATCTCAAAACGCAGCTTACCGGCGGGTACCGTGATCTCGGCGATCTCGCCTACTGATTTGCCCAGTAAGCCTTTGCCAATGGGTGATTTCACAGAGATTTTCCCAGCACCCAAGTTAGCCTCTTCTTCGGCTACCAGGGTGTAGATCATCTCCATGTTGTTGTTCAGGTTTTTCAATTTAACCTTAGAAAGAATAAGGGCCTTTGACAGGTCCATGTTGGTCTCATCTATCAGGCGGGCGTTGCCCAGCACTTCCTCTAGTTTAGATATCTTCAACTCCAGGTGACCCTGGGCATCTTTGGCTGCATCATACTCTGCGTTCTCACTCAGGTCCCCTTTGTCACGCGCCTCTGCCAGTTGTCTGGCCACCTCAGAACGTCCTTTTGTCTTCAATTCATGTAACTCTTCCTTGAGCTTCTGTAATCCCTCTGGGGTGTAATAAGATACTGTTGCCATATCTGTAATGGGTTAGTACAATGTTTAAAAAAAAGAAGAACGGCCTTCCGCTTGGAGACCGTTCTAATGCTAAGGTAGCATATTTTTTTGAACTGTACGCAAATCAGGCAATATTTCACCTGCTTCCGGGGCCCCTTGAAAATCCTGGCAAACGCCAATTGTTTTTGTGTTCTTTTCTCATGGTTTTCTGAAAAACATACGTCCCATACCCTTACAATTTGAACAGCGGTATGTACTTTTGAAGGTACTTGTTTTTCATGCGTATGTCTTCATCCACAGAACCTCTTCTTAGATTAGCCGCCGTTGATATTGGCTCTAACGCGGTACGCTGCCAAATCTCTAATGTGTTCAAGTTTGAAGACCAGGTGCTCTTTAAACGCGTGGAATACATACGCTACCCAATGCGCCTGGGCGAAGACGTGTTTGCCTCTGGGGTCATCTCTAAACCCAAGAGCGAGAAATTCTTGAAACTGCTGCACGCCTTGCATCTGCTCATGGAGGTACACGAAGTGCATGACTACATGATCTGTGCCACCTCTGCCATGCGCTCTGCCACCAATGCCCACGAGATTCTCACGGAAGTGCAAAAGAAGCTGGGCCTGCACATACAGGTAATTGACGGCACCACCGAAGCAGATCTGATCAACCTAGTCATCAGGCAACAACTGGATGACAAAAACTACCTGCACATAGACGTGGGCGGCGGTAGTACTGAGTTCAACATCTATGTAAACCGCATGAAGGTAGCCTCCCGGTCCTTTGAGCAAGGCTCCATAAGGCACATGCAGGGCGAAGACTCCATGGAGATCTGGCACGCCATGCAGGACTGGGTCACCGAAAACGCCAAACTGCACCACGTATCAAGGGCTATTGGCACAGGGGGCAACATCAACAAGATCTATGACATGGCCCGTAAAACGGGAGGCAAGCCTATCTTCCGGAAGCAGATTGAAGAAGTGGTAGAGCACATAGCCAGTCTTACCATGGAAGAACGGGTAAAGGTGCTCTTGCTCAACGCAGACCGCGCCGATGTGATCGTGCCTGCCGCCGAGATTTACCTTTCGGCCATGAAATGGGCCCACCTGGAAAGTATGTTGGTGCCACAGGTAGGCCTGAAAGACGGCATTCTGCAAACCTTATATGAACGTCACCAGGGCGCCACGCACCATTATATCAAGCAAGACTTTTAAGCATCCTTAAACGTTTTTCTGTTTTAGGCCTGTTTTTCAGAAAACAGGCCCAAAACAGAGAAAGGCGCTTACATGCAAACCAACAGCCTACTAGAAAGCATTGATTCACCCTTTCATCACTTAGGAAAACCTTTATAGATTAAATAATCCTTAAGAAGTAAATGATTCGGGCCGGATTCTATTTTAAGGCTACACCCTGAGGGTTTTTGAAACCTTCTAAAAACAAAAACGCTTGCTATTTTCCTTTGCGGAAAATAGCAAGCGTTTCTGTTTTGGGCTTGTTTTTAGAAAAACAGGCCCAAAACAGCTGTCTTCCTAAAAGTAATCAATTGGACGACAAATCAATCCAAGCCAATGCGACTTCGGTCATCAGGCACCTAAAACAAACAGGCTTCTTCGGTCATTTCAGACGTAAGGTGGTAGAATTCACGGTGCATGTTGAAGGGCTTCTCCCCTTCGGCGGGCTGGCGTTTAATGTAGGAACCGTCTTCGCGCATGATGTAGCAGTTCTGGTTGTCCATGAGGTTGTAGCGCAGGATATGGATAGCCTGGCGTTTGAGGTCTTCGTGTACAATGTAGAAAAGTGCCTCAATACGTCTCTCAAAACTGCGCACCATTATATCTGCTGAGCCGCCCAGCACCAAAGGATCACCGTTGTTGTGGAAGTAGAACAGGCGGGCGTGTTCCAGGTACTCACCCACAATGGAACTTACCTGAATGTTCTCGCTCAACCCTTCACGGCCCGGGCGCAGGCAACAGATACCGCGTACAATCAACTTGATTTTTACCCCGGCCTGTGAGGCCACGTAGAACTCATCCATCACTTCCTTGTCTTCCAGGGAATTGATTTTGATGACAATACCTGCCGGAAGCCCCATCTCGGCGTTATGCGTTTCCTGCCGGATAAGTTTGATCAGCTGTTGGCGCATATCTTTGGGCGCCGTGATCAGGTACTCATAGTTCTCTGGGTAAGAGTGGCCTGTAATTACATTGAAGAACTCAGACACGTCATGGGCATAGACATCATCCGTGGTTAAAAGGCTGATGTCTGTATACATGCGGCTGGTTTGCTCATTGTAGTTCCCGGAGCCAATGTGCACGTACCGCGTTACCTTTTCGCCCTCCTTCCGGATGATCATCATCATCTTAGTGTGGGTCTTATATTTGCTGATGCCGTAGATCACGAAGCAGCCGGCCTTCTCCAGTTTCTCCCCTTCCTTGATGTTACGTTCCTCGTCAAAGCGCGCCTTCACCTCAAACAGCGCTGACACGTGTTTTCCGTTTTCGGCGGCCTTTAAAAGCGCCGCTGTCACCCGGGAGTTATCCGCTAGCCGATAGATGGTTTGTTTGATCCCCAGCACATAGGGGTCTTCGGCGGCTTTCTCCAGCAGCGTAACCACAGGGTCCATGCTGTTGTAAGGGTGGTGCAACAGCACGTCATGTTCCTTGAGGTATTCAAAGATATTGTCCATTGCCCCCGGCGGCAGGCTAGGCGAGGGCACCGGCGTCATGGGCCGCTGTACCTTAGAGGCGAACTGCGGGTGCTTAATAATCTGCCAGAGGCCCTTCAGGTCAAGGAGGCGGTCAATGGAGAAAACGTTGCCGTTATCTATGGTCCAGCGCTCCTTGAGCATTTTCATCATGTAAGACGAAGGCGCCCGCTCCACTTCCATGCGTACCACCCGGCCTTTCTTGCGGGTTTTCAGCTTTAGCTTTACCTCCTGCACAAAATCCTGGTCCATGTCATCGCTTTCCTCCAGCGTAAAATCACCGTTTCTGGTAATCCGGAACAGGTTCACTGAGTCAATCTCCACGTTCCGGAACAGCTTGGGCATGTTCCAGCGGATAATGTCTTCAATGGGTACGAAGATGATCTTGTTTTTACGGGTGATCTCAAAGAAGCGGGTGAGGTTACCCGGTATCTGCACAAAAGTGATACGGCTCTGCTGCTTGGCTTCTTCAGTGGTGCGGGTAACCACGCCAAAGATGAGCAGCTGGTTCATCATGAGCGGGAAACCGTGGTAGCTGTCATACACCATGGGTGTGAGCAGCGGGTACACCGTGTTCCGGAAATAGAAATCGGCTTTGGCCTGCTCACTCTCGGTAAGGTCCTCTACCCCACAGATGTTGAACCCCTGGCTTTCAAAGTCACGCCGAAGGTCATCATAGGCCTGGCACTGGTCAGCCACGAAGCGGTGGGCCAAATCCATGAGTTTTTTCCGGAATGGTTGTTCCCGCAACCCCGAGTAATCAATGCGCTCCTTACCGTAGTCAATGTAATTATATAAACTGCCTACCCTGATCATGAAGAACTCATCCAGGTTAGAGGCAGTAATAGCCAGAAACTTAAGCCGTTCAAACAGAGGTGTCTCTGGGTTTCGGGCCAAGTCCAGCACCCGGTAATTGAACCTGAGCCAGCTTAGGTCTCTACTGATGTAATTACTTTTCCGGATCTGCTCCGATGCCTTGATTGCACTCATAGTTTGAAATAGGTCCCTGGTACCAAGAAATTAGAAAAGGCTTGCCTCAATAGGCCGGAAAGTCGCCCGTAGGAAATGTATTTCCCAGCGATATGGCTTCGCTCCCCCTTCCTAAAAAGTCTGCTCAGGCTTCTTTTGCTAAGATAACAGGTTTTTACTGTGCCTTACAAAAGAAAAAGAAAAGCCTGCTGTTAGGCAGGCTTTTCCAGTAATTTATACGTCTACTCCTTGAAAAAGGACTCTTTCACGCTAAAATCATTTTCAGATTTCCTCCAAAAAGGGAGCCAAGCGGATCAGTACTTTTTACACGTCTACTTTAGCGTATTTGGCGTTGCGTTCAATAAAGTCACGACGCGGGGCCACTTCATCGCCCATCAACATAGAGAACAGGTGATCAGCCTCAGCCGCCGATTCTACGGAAACCTGCTTCAAACTGCGGGTATCTGGGCGCATGGTGGTTTCCCATAACTGCTCTGGGTTCATCTCTCCCAGACCTTTGTAGCGCTGCACGCCCACGCTGTCTTCTTTGCCTTTGCCCAATTCGGCAATGGCCTCCAGGCGGTCTTGCTCGGTCCAGCAGTAACGCTCTTCCTTGCCTTTTTTCACCAGGTAAAGGGGCGGCAAGGCAATGTACACGTAACCAGAGTCAATAAGGTCACGCATGTACCGGAAGAAGAACGTCAGGATCAAGGTTCTGATGTGAGAACCGTCCACGTCCGCATCGGTCATGATGATCACCTTGTGGTAACGCAGCTTATTCATGTTCAGAGCCTTGTCGTCCTCCGGTGTCCCGAAGCTCACGCCCAGGGCGGTGATCATGTTCTTGATCTCCTCGTTCTCATAGATGCGGTGCTCCTGGGCCTTCTCTACGTTCAGGATCTTACCGCGCAACGGCAGAATAGCCTGGAACTTACGGTCACGGCCTTGCTTGGCAGAACCACCCGCCGAGTCACCCTCCACCAAGTATAGTTCACAGTTTTCTGGGTTTGAGTCAGAGCAGTCGGCTAGTTTACCGGGTAAACCAGAACCACCCATCACGTTCTTACGCTGCACCATCTCACGGGCCTTGCGGGCGGCGAGACGAGCCTGCGCCGCCAAAATCACTTTCTGGATGATGATACGCGCCTCTTTGGGGTTTTCCTCCAGGAACTGGTTCAGGATCTCTCCTACTACCGTATCCACGGCGCCCATCACGTCTGAGTTTCCCAGCTTGGTCTTGGTCTGGCCTTCAAACTGCGGCTCCTGTACTTTCACAGAAATAACCGCGGTCAAGCCTTCCCTAAAGTCATCACCCTGAATCTCTACCTTGGCTTTCTCCAGCATACCAGATTTCTCGGCGTAGCTTTTTAAAGTACGGGTAAGGGCTCTTCTAAAGCCGGCCACATGGGTACCGCCTTCATGGGTATTGATGTTGTTTACGTAAGAGAAGATATTCTCTGTATAAGAGGTATTGTAATTAAGGGCAATCTCTACTGGAATACCGCCTTTCTCACTTTCCACATAAATGGGCGTAGGAATCAGGTTCACGCGGGTCTCTTCCAGGTAGGCCACAAATTCGCGCAGACCGCCCTCAGAGTAGAAAGAATCAGAGAGGTACTCCCCTTCTGAGATTTCCTCGCGGAGGTCAGTCAGGTTGATTCTAATGCCTTTGTTCAGGAAGGAAAGCTCGCGCAGACGGCTGGCTACCGTCTCATACTTATATTCCGTTACCGTAAAGATGCTGGCGTCCGGCTGAAAATGAACGGTGGTACCGGTTATTTCAGTAGGACCTATTTCGCGCACCGGGTAAGCGGGCACCCCAATATTGTAATGTTGTTCATACTGCCGGCCGTTGCGGTGCACGGTCACGTGCAAGTCTGTAGACAAGGCGTTCACGCAGGATACCCCCACGCCGTGCAAACCACCGGAAACTTTGTATGAGTCTTTGTCAAACTTACCACCGGCGTGCAACACCGTCATAACTACCTCCAGGGCAGAACGGCCTTCCTTCTGGTGAAAATCAACCGGAATACCCCGGCCGTTGTCTGACACCGAAATGGAGTTGTCTGTATGAATGGTGACACTGATCTCGTCACAGTGCCCGGCAAGGGCCTCATCTATGGAGTTGTCTACTACCTCCCAAACCAGGTGGTGCAAACCTTTGATCCCGATGTCACCGATGTACATGGCCGGCCGTTTCCGTACTGCCTCCAAGCCCTCAAGGACCTGAATACTGTCTGCGGAATAGGCGTTCATGTCTTTTTCTTCTTGGTCACTCATTGAATTATTCAGATGTTTTTTCACCTACAAAAATAGCGAATTTTATCGGTTTTTGCCAGCTTTTGGAGATCAAATATAGACTTTAGTTAATTATTTAGGTGGGCTGCCGGGGTCTTCGTTTCAAAACTCATAATCAGCTGAACATAGGCCTTGGTCGGGGCGGCAAGGCCCACGTTTTAAGCCTGTTTTTCTTAAAATAGGCTTAAAACAGAAAATTAGTTGGCAACCTTATTATCCGGAAAAGCTTAATCGGAGGGTAATGGGTAATCCATTCCGAATCCCATGTTTTTGGAGGCCTGGCTTAGCTAAAAATGCCACCATAGTGGACAACCACCCTGGAAAACCAAACAACGAGGCTAATTTTTTGGCAAAACGGGGGTTTCTTCTTAAGTTTCGGTCTCTTATTTTATGTAACGGTATAAGAGCTAATAATCTTGTACCCTTCCGCACCAATCTCTACAAACTCTCATGAAGGACGTAATTCTAGGCATTGACATCGGTGGTACCAACACCAAATTCGGGTTTCTGGACCGCGACGGCATTATCTTAACCCACGGTGAGCTCCCTACCACCGAAGGCGAAACCGTGCATGATTTCCTGCGCATTTTTTACCAGGAGGTTCAGACCAAGTTCAAAAAGATTGAAGACGAGGCCAACCTGATTGGCGTAGGTGTAGGCGCCCCCAATGGCAACTTCTACACCGGCACCATTGAGTACGCCCCCAACCTGAAATGGCATGGTACTGTGCCGTTGGTAGAACTGTTGCAAGGCTATTTCAAGGTTCCCGTATTCCTTACCAATGATGCCAACGCAGCGGCCATTGGCGAGATGATCTACGGCGGCGCCAAAAACATGAAGAATTTTGTAGTGGTCACCCTGGGCACCGGCCTGGGAAGCGGCATTGTGGTAAACGGCGAATTGGTATATGGCCATGACGGCAATGCCGGCGAATTGGGCCATACCCTTGTCAACGTGAAAGGCAGCGGCCGTGTATGCGGTTGCGGACGCCGTGGCTGCCTGGAAACCTACGTGTCTGCCACGGGCATCAAGCGCACCGTGTACAAGTTCTTAGCCGACTACACCGATTACAGTGAATTGCGCGGCGTGAGCTTCAATGACCTTACCGCTGAAATGATAACCCAAGCCGCCAAACGCGGTGATAAAATTGCCATTGACTGTTTTGAGTACACCGGTAAAATGCTGGGTATGAAATTAACAGATACCGTGGCCCACCTGAGCCCTGAAGCCATCTTCCTATTCGGAGGATTGGTAAGAGCCGAGGAGTTTTTATTTGACCCGGTTCGCTACCACATGGAGAAGAACCTGCTAAGTATTTTCAAAAACAAGGTGAAAATATTGCCGTCAGGCCTGGGCCTGAACAATACGGCTGTCATGGGCGCCGCCGCCCTGGCCTGGAAAGAACTAGAGCGAATGCCTGTCTCTTAACTAAAGGAGACATTCTAATAAAAAAAGCCTGAGGATTTCTCTTCAGGCTTTTTTTATTTTATAATATACACTAGTAAATGTGCCCTATCAATACAACCTGCATTTTATACAGAATATCTAAACTTCACTAAAATAAGTAAAGATTTTATCAAACAGTAAATAATATTTAAAAATTCTTTTTATCGGGCAATTAACACTTATTAAGCACATAAAAGAAATATTTAATTCCCATACCTTTCAATAATTTAACACAATACGGTTCTATTTTCAGATAATTAAATCTCTATTTTCCTTTTACCTACTAGAAAGAAAATCTTTTGATTAACTATTATAATCAAACCACTTCCATTCTTACAACTACCTTATTATCTTTTATATAAAACCCACCAGCAAAAGCATCGCCTAAACTAGCTATCACAAAGACATTTTAGTTTTATTTTTTAAGGTCGATCAAATTTTGCTTCAAGATAATTTAAAGCCAGCAGCTACTCATTATTTGCATTAGATAGCTATTTTATATATCCACTTTAACTATATTTTAAAAGTATATTACCAAATTATAGGTAATGAATAAATCTATAATTTAACATTTTCCAAAGAATATTGCCCGTATAAAACAATACCTATTACCTATATTAAAAGCTACTTCCCTTCCCATCTACGCTACTCCAAAGCGGCACCCTCCCTTTAATACAAACAATATTTCAAGGCCATTTAACTGCAACGGTCATGATCAGAATTATACCTATAACTTTAGTAATGCTGCTGTGGGCGTTCTGCTCCTGGGCGCAAACCATACTGGTGCCTTTTGGTGCAAACTGGAAGTACCTGGACAACGGCACTAACCAAGGAGCCGCCTGGCGCGAAAGTTCCTTTGCAGATGCTTCCTGGCCGTCTGGAGCCGGAAAGTTTGGGTACGGCATTAGTGATGCTAAGACGGTTCTGAGTTATGGAACCAATGCCAAGAAAAAATATATTACCACCTATTTCAGGACTAGCGTTTTGGTGACAGATGCTACCGGGTATGCTTCCTTTTCCGGCAAAATAAAAAGAGATGACGGCGTAGTGCTGTACGTGAACGGGCAAGAGGTGTACCGGAATAATATGCCAACAGGAGCAGTCACTTATACTACTCTGGCTTCTGAGGCCCTCGACAACGGTTCCGTATCCCAAAGTTTTACGCTAGACCCATCGGCTTTTATAAATGGGACCAACGTAATTGCGGTAGAGATTCACCAGCAACGGGCCAACACCCCAGACATGGCATTTGATTTGGAACTATCGGGGGTGACGGCACCTCTTGACGTTATTGCGCCCACCGTTTCCAGCATTAACCGCCAAATCCCTACCGCAGAGTCAACTACCTTATCTACCGTTACCTTTAGGGCAATTTTCTCAGAAGCTGTTACACAGGTAGACGCGGCAGACTTTGATTTGGCCACCACTGGAACTGTATCCGGCAGAATAGAATCACTCACTCCGGTAAACGCCTATACATATGATGTATCTGTTAACTCCCTTTCCGGGGAAGGCACCTTACGGCTTGATCTAAAAGGTACCAACACTGGAATTCAGGACTTAAAAAATTACCAAATCCAAGGTGGTTTTACTAGTGGGCAGACCTATTCGATTTCGCCGCCAGTGGTAGATTCCACACCCCCTACTGTAGTGAGTATCACACGACAAAATCCAGCCATAGAAACCACCAGTGCGGCCACCCTTACGTTTAGGGTTACCTTTTCTGAGGGTTGCACAGGAATAGACGCTTCTGATTTTAGCATAGCTGCCACAGTCACCGGAACTCTAAACGGTTTAACAGCTTCTAGCAATGCTATTTATGACGTGGTGGTCGCCAATGTTTCAGGGGAAGGCACGTTACGTTTGGATCTTAACGGCGGGGCAACAGGAATACAAGACCTCGCAGGCAATGCCCTAACTTCCGGCTTCAATTCAGGGCAAACCTATACGCATATAATGGTGCAGACCACTGATACAGATTTGTTTGGGTTTAATTCCGCTTGGCGTTACCTGGATAACGGCACTAACCAGGGTACAGGTTGGCGGTCCCTGGGCTTTGAAGACAGCGGCTGGAGTACCGGAAACGGAAAATTCGGGTATGGTATTCCGGATGCTAGCACGGTAGTGGGGTATGGACCATCGGCCACCAATAAATTCATTACCACCTATTTCAGGAAAACGGTAACCCTTTCCACCCCGGCTGCTTATGGCAATTTAACGATAAATATCAAAATGGATGATGGAGCAGTGGTTTACGTAAATGGCACCGAGGTGTATAGGTACAACATGCCTAAAGGGACCATTAGCGGCACCACGTTGGCCTCTGTTAGCTCCAGCGGTGATGGCTCCAAAATACAGACGTTCACCCTCCCTTATACTTATTTCCAGGCGGGCGCTAATGTGATTGGGGTAGAAATACACCAACAAAAAGCCAGTAGCAGTGACCTAGCCTTTGACATGGAATTCACCTCTTCCCTTAAGGAGCCCACCATAATGTACCATGAAAACTTTGAGACGGGGACCGGTTTTGCAGGCCTCCATATGCAATCCAGCACCACCTATGGCTTTAAAGTAGTAAGAGATACTACCTACAGTGGCTCCTGGGCAGGTCGCTGGGAATTAAGGGCCGGAGACCCACCTGCCGCTGATGGCACGCGAACCGAGGTTCTATTCTCGGAGAACTTCGCCCAGGAGGAAACCTGGCACTCCTTTGCGGGATACTTTCCGTCCGCTAATTACCTTCTAGATTCAGATGATGAGGCGTTCAACCAATGGCACCAGGGAGGGGAATTTGGCTCTCCCATGATCACGCTTCGTACCCAGGACGGCCGGTTTGAGGTTCGGCGGCGAACAGCAGACGGCCAAAGTATTATCTTCCATGTGCTTGGTCCCATCATCTATGACAAATGGCTGGAGGTAGTCATCCATATCAAGCAACACCGCACAGATGGTTTTATGCAAGTCTGGATTGACGGAGAGCTCAAGCTTGACATAAAAGGCGTGCCCACCATGTATGATGGTCCCTATGGTAAATGGAAAATGGGGATTTATAAAAGCGACTGGAACAATGGTGGGGTGACGCAATCCCAGAAAAGAGTCTGGTTTGTGGACGAAGTGAAAATTGGCAACGCCGCCTGTTCCATTGCTTTTATGAAACCAACAACAGATCACTTATCAAACCCAACTGCTTCAGAAAACAACCTGCTCATACACGGTTCGGCCCTTACCAAGACCGCTGCCAATACGCTAGAAGTGTACCCTAGCCCTGCCAAGCGGGGAACTACCCTAACCCTGAAAAGTAACCAACCTGGGCCTATGACTATTAGGTTAGTTGACAACCAAGGGCGGGTGCGGCAAACTACCACATTTACTGGTACTACCACCCTGCAGACCAATCCCTTGGATTCTGGGCTCTATCTCATTCAGACCCCTGGCAATCAAAAATCAAAGGGTCATAAATTTCTCATCACTGATTAAGTTTTAACTGGCTAAAAACAATAAATCCCCGGGGCCGCTAGTCTGTTAACTAGCTGCCCCGAGGATTTATTACAAGTGGCTTTCCTGTGAAGTCTGTTTCCCAATGAATAGCTTCTGGCCAATAGAACTTCCTTTGAATTTTTTTGGAAGGCCTATTTCCTAAACAGCCATGCAAAAACCCCAGGGAACTCACGCCGCCAGAAACCTTCCTTGTGCTCCCCATCGGCGTGGACGGCATATTTTAAGTTTTTAGAAGGTATACCCTTCTTTATCAGCAGATCTCGCATCCTGGCCATGTCAGGCACCATCTGTTCCCCTTCTTTGGCTCCGGCTACCAGGTAAATTTTCACATCTTTGGAAGGTTTGTTAGAACCCACGAAGTCAAAAAATTCGGGAGACACCCAAAATGCTGGCGAGAAAACTCCTGCCTTGCCAAAGACATTGGGGTATTTTAATGTTGCGTACAAAGAGATAAGGCCGCCCATTGAACTTCCGGCTATGCCCGTGTTAGCCTTGTCTGAGAGGGTGCGGTAATGGGTGTCAATATAAGGCTTTAAGGTCTGGGCCAGAAAGTCAACGTAGGCATCTCCTTTCCCCCCGCCATATTTAGCGTTTTTCCAGGGGGTGTATTCATTCATGCGCTCCTCCCCTCCATTGTCAACTCCTATCACAATCACTTCAGGGCCCTGTTTTTTGGCTAATGAATCAAGTGCCTCATCTACGCCCCACTCACCGCTATAACTATAATAGGCATCAAAAACATTTTGCCCATCATGCATATACAGCACCGGGTATTTCTTACGGGAAGAATCATAGCCAGCTGGTAAGTAGATCCATACCCGACGATTCTTTTGCAATTGCGGCATGTAGAAAACATTGCTCACTACCTGCACGGAGGGAGAAGCGGTGTGTGCTTTGGCTGCCTTAGCAAAATTGTCCTCCCAGCTCTCTATTTCTAGCTTGACCGTGTCTGCCTTACCCGATGACGTATACGCCCGGTTTGTACGAGGGGCACCGCTGGCTAAGGCCTCCCCTTTGGCCCAACTACCCCGGGTCACCTTGTACTCCAAAACCCCATTCCCAGCAGGCAATGTCAGGTACAGGTGGTTTTTGGGGCCTTTTTGAAAGGCCAATGTTTTGTCAGAAGGGTTCCAGTTGTTCAGGTTCCCTGTCAGAAATAAGGTGTCTTTAGCAGGAGTGTTGGCCGGAAACTTGGTTACCTCAAAAGTAACCTGAGCCTGTTGGGCCTGAGCACCAAAAACTCCCAGCAAAAGGATAAAAGTACCAAGCCCCTTCTTTTTAAATAGGTTTTTCATAATTTGGCATTTTATAAATCAGGAAATCGATTTCTTAATTAAATAAGTGTAGATTTACCTCAATGATTTTACAATATTAACAATAGTTTTCGCTTTCTAGGAAACAACCACTTGAGAACGGGTAGAAATAATAAGGTTGGTAGGCACAACTTACCTGGAAGTGGATAAAATACTTGGATTAAAACAGGGAAAGTAGATCTATTAAGGTAAAATAAGCCTGCTGGAGGATGCAAGAATTAATATGATTAGCGGCTCCTACAACGATTTCCCTGCAATTAGTAGCCCCGAGATATCTACCCTGCAAAACCAGATTTCCAGCCCCAGAAATTGGGAAGGATGAAAAGACTAAAACCAAAGGCTGCCACCATGCAGAAACAGAAATATGGAAAAGTTTAAAAAAATACCATTCGGTCTTGCCACTCTGAATAGAACCCTCTTTTTGCTCACCCTGGTACTGTGGTCCTTTTCCGCCCAGGCCCAGAAAAACCGGTCTTCCATTACCCGCATTGACCCTACTTTTTGGTGGGTGGGCATGAAAGACCAGAACCTGCAATTGCTGGTGTATGGACCTCAGGCCGGTACTTATACTTATTCTATCAATTACCCGGGGGTAACCTTGGTAAAGGCCCATACAGTAGAAAACCCTAATTACGCCTTCCTGGACCTGACTATTGCTCCAAGCACAAAACCCGGTTCTTTCAAGATTACCGGCGAAAAAGGTAACCAGAAACTTTCCCGTTCCTATGAATTAAAAGCCCGCACCCAGGATCCCAAAGGCCAGGGGATTTCTTCCGCTGATTTTGTGTATTTGGTCCTGCCCGACCGTTTCGCCAACGGCGACCTCAAGAATGACAAATTCAAGGATATGGCAGATACCCAGGCCGACCGTAACAACCCTTTCCTGCGCCATGGCGGTGACATACAGGGTATCCAGAATCACCTTAACTACTTTGAGGAGATGGGTGTTACGGCCCTTTGGCTCAACCCCGTCATTGAAAACAACCAACCCCTGACAGATGAAGGCGGCCAAATGCGTAGCGCCTATCACGGCTACGCCTTCACCGACCATTACCAGGTAGATAAGCGCTTTGGCGGCAATGAAGCCTATAAGAGGTTAGTGCAGACCGCCCATGCCAAAGGCATGAAAGTAGTGCAGGACGCCGTCTATAACCACGTGGGCATTAACCATTGGTTTATCAAAGACCTGCCTTCTAAAGACTGGGTGCACCAATTCCCTACCTATACCAACACTTCGCATAAATTCCAGCCAATCATTGATCCGTATGGCTCCAAGGCAGATTGGTCCATTATGATGAATGGCTGGTTTGTGCCCCACATGCCAGACCTGAACCATGACAACCCCTTGGTGGCCAATTACCTCATTCAGCATGCCCTCTGGACCGTGGAGAACTTTGGCGTGGATGCCTGGCGCATTGACACCTATATGTACAATGAGGACCAGTTCATGAACCGTTGCAACCAGGCCCTTATGGACGAGTACCCCAACATCCACATCTTCGGGGAATCATGGGTGAACAACGTCATTGCCCAGTCTCGGTTTACCAGAAACAAGATTGCCTTCCCCTTCAAAAGCAACCAACCTGGCACCCTGGATTTTGTACTCTGGACCGCCATGAATGATGCCTTGAACCAGAAATTTGGCTGGGACGAAGGCGTGAGCAAAGTACACCAGGTGCTGGCCCAGGACGTGGTGTATGAAGACCCCACGAAACTGGTCACTTTCCTGGACAACCATGACATGAACCGCTATTTCTCGGTGGTGGGCGAAGATTTTGACAAATACAAAATGGGGATCACCTGGCTGATGACCACGCGCGGTATCCCTTCATTGTACTACGGCACGGAGATTCTGATGAAGAATTTCAAAGACCCGTCAGATGCTGAGGTGCGCAAGGATTTTCCGGGCGGCTTTGCCGGTGACAAGGAAAACAAGTTCACTGCCGCCGGCCGCAACGTCCGCGAGAACGAAGCCTTCAACTTTGTAAAGACCCTGGCCAATTACCGCAAAATCACCCCGGCCCTTCATTCTGGCAAACTCATGCAGTTTGTGCCACAAGAAGGCACCTATGTGTACTTCCGGTATGATAACCAGAAAACCATTATGGTGGCCACCAACTCCACAGATAAAGAAGTTGACCTAAAAACTGAGAGGTTTGCTGAACGCATGCAAGGCTTTACCAAGGCTCAGGACATCCTGCAAAACCAACGCCTCACTAGCCTTGTAAGCATTAAGATTCCGGCCAAAACCGCCCTGGTGCTGGAACTTCAGAAATAACCCCTTAAAGACTTTCCGTTTTAGGCCTGTTTTTCTGAAAACAGGCTTAAAACGGAAAGTCTTTGAAAGCTTCTGGTCATAGCGCGTATTGGAATACTTCAGGATACCGGTTAAGGCCCACCATTGAAATAGTAACTAAATAGCAGCACAAGAATACCCTTTTATATGAGCACCATCAAAGCTTGCCTTTTTGATTTAGACGGAGTTCTGGTAGACACCGCCATCTACCATTTTAAAGCCTGGCGCCAGTTGGCCCAAAGCCTTGGCATTGATTTTACTGAGCATGACAACGAGCGCCTGAAAGGCGTGAGCCGCGTACGCTCCCTGGAGATTATCCTGGAAATTGGTGGCCAGACCTTGCCACAAGAACAAATGCTGGCCCTATGCGAGCAGAAAAACACCGAATACCTTCAGGACGTCTCCAAAATGACCCCAGCCGAAATTCTACCCGGCGTGGAAGATTTCCTGAAGGCCTTGAAGGCCGAAGGCATCAAGATCGCCCTGGGCTCAGCCAGCAAAAACGCGCAGCTTATTCTGGAGCGCACTAACCTACTCCCCTACTTTGACGCCATCATAGACGGCCGTCACGTGGTCAACGGGAAGCCTGATCCAGAGGTGTTCCTAAAAGGTGCCGAAGCCCTGGGGGTAAAACCGGAGGAGTGTGTGGTATTTGAAGATGCCGTGGCGGGGGTAGAATCAGCTAAGAATGCGGGTATGCGGTGCGTAGGCGTAGGCCAGCCAGAGGTTTTAACCCTGGCAGACATTGTGGTGAAAGATATGACTGAAATGACCATTGAACGGTTGCATGCTTTATAGTATAGAGCGTAATACCGCTGGGGCAAAGCAAGCACAACCTATGTACTATTTAGTGGCTCCAAAAACTTTAACCCGTTTACAGCCCGTTTTTCCGAAAACAGGGCCAAACCAGATACTATAAAACTCAAAAAGAAGTCTTGATACCTGTGTCTTGATACTTGATTCCAATTTTTATGAAGCAATACCTTACCGTAGATGAGTGGTCCATTATAGAAGAAGGATTCCACGCCCATTATAACCAAATCACGGAAAGCGTTTTCAGTTTGGGCAATGGCCGGATGGGCCAGCGCGCTAACTTTGAAGAAGCCTTTACCGGCGAGACCCTGCAGGGCAATTACGTGGCAGGAGTGTATTACCCAGACAAAACCCGCGTGGGCTGGTGGAAGAACGGCTACCCCGAGTATTTCGCCAAGGTACTCAACGCCGCCAACTGGATAGGCATTGACGTGCAGCTAGACGGTGAAACCTTGGACCTGCACCTTTGCCAGGTAACCGATTTCCGGCGCGAGCTGAACATGCGCGAAGGCTGGCTGGACCGCCGGTTCACCGCCATGTTGTCCTCGGGTAAGCAGGTGCGCGTAGAAGCCCGGCGCTTTACCAGTATTGTGGAAGATGAAGTAGGCGCCATCCGCTATAGCCTCACTCCGCTAAACTTCAGCGGTACGCTCACCTTTACCCCTTACCTTGACGCCGACATTAAGAACGCCGACTCTAACTATGACGAGAAGTTCTGGAACGAGATTCTGCAGGAAGCCCAGCCCACCGAAGGCTATGTGATTGCCGAGACCAAGAAAACGTTCTTCCATGTATGCACCGGCCAGAAATTTGTGGTTACCCAAAACGGGCAGGAAGTAAACGTGCAGGCTTCGCCGGTTGAGCGCTCCAAATTCATTGCCTCAACCTTTGATATTGCCGTGGAGCAAGGCCAGGAGACGGTACTTTACAAGTACGCGGCTAACCTTTCCTCAGAAAACCACCCCAAAGAAGACTTGTTGGCCAACACCAAAAAAGTGATTGCCGCTGCCACTGCCAAAGGGTTTGAGCAACTTCTAAAAGAGCAGGCCGCCGCTTGGGCCGCTAAGTGGGAAGAAAGCGACATCGTGATTGAAGGCGATGCCACTGCCCAGCAAGGCATCCGGTTTAACATCTTCCAGCTTAACCAGACCTACACCGGCGAGGATGAGCGTCTGAACATTGGCCCCAAAGGCTTCACCGGCGAGAAATACGGCGGAACCACCTATTGGGACACCGAAGCCTACTGCCTTCCCTTCTACCTGGCCACCGCAGATCCGCAGATTGCCCGCAACCTGCTCATTTACCGCTACAAACACCTGCCAAAAGCCATTGAGAACGCAGAGAAACTAGGCTTCACTGGTGGCGCAGCCTTGTACCCCATGGTAACCATGAATGGTGAGGAATGCCATAATGAGTGGGAAATCACCTTTGAGGAAATCCATAGGAACGGCGCCATCGCGCACGCCATTCATGACTACATCCGGTACACCGGAGATGATTCCTATCTGGCCGAATATGGCGTGGAGGTGTTGGTAGGCATTTCGCGGTTCTGGGCGCAGCGCGTGAACTGGTCACAGGCCAAAAACAAGTACGTGATGCTGGGCGTGACCGGCCCCAATGAATACGAGAACAACGTCAATAATAACTGGTACACCAGCACCATTGCCACCTGGACCTTGGAATACACCCTCAAGGCCCTGCAGCACGTGCAACAAACCAACCCGGCCCGTTACCAGGAACTGGTGAGCAAGCTGAACCTGAACGTTGAAAAGGAAACCAGCCAGTGGCAGCACGTAATTGACCATATGTTCTACGCCGAAGACCAAGGATTGGGCATCTTCCTGCAGCAGGACGGCTTCCTGGACAAGGAGCAGACCCTGGTAAAAGACCTGCCCGCCGAGGACCGCCCGTTGAACCAAAAATGGTCCTGGGACAGAATCCTGCGCTCGGTGTTTATTAAGCAAGCCGATGTGCTCCAGGGCATCTACCTGTTTGAGGACCGCTATGACCTGGAGACTATTAGAAGAAACTATGACTTCTATGAGCCGCGCACGGTGCATGAATCATCGCTCTCACCCTGCGTGCACTCGATTCTGGCTGCCAAGTTAGGTGATGAGGAACGCGCCTATGAGTTCTACCTGCGGACCGCCCGCCTGGACCTGGACGACTATAACAATGACACCGAGGACGGTTGCCACATCACTAGTATGGCCGGCACCTGGATGAGCGTGGTCCAAGGCTTTGGAGGCATGCGCGTGCGTGATAACCAACTGTTCTTCAATCCGTTCATCCCTTCTGGCTGGAGTTCTTATTCCTTTAAAATCAGGTTCAGAGGCCACTTGTTAACCATTAAAGTGACCCGCGAGCAGGTGCAGATTGAGAACCATGCTGATAAGGCGATTACCTTGAATGTGTTTGACCAACCGCAAACCATAGAGGCCAATGCCAAAACCTCTCTGAACCACCAGAGAGCTTAAAGCTACCGTTTCCGTTTCAGGCCTGTTTTCCATAAAACAGCCCTGAAACGGAAGCCAAAAATCAATTAGGTTCAAATGGTTCATTTACTGCAGGAAGTAAACCTTGAATCATGGTACCTGATTACTTGATACAACCCTATGAAACATTCTCAGCGTTCCTTCTTGTCTTTGGCCATGCTGGCATGGCTGGCGGTAGGTTGCAAATCCACCACGCCCACTTCTTCTACCTTACCAGAAAAAGAAACCCAAGAAAACCGAATGACTACTTCTGAAGGTGCCACCCAAACGCCAAACCCTTTTACCACCAATGAAGAGGTATCGGACCAGAAACTGGTGATTTACCAGATGATGACCCGTCTGTTTGGCAACAAAAAAACGCTGAACAAAACCTATGGCACCCTGCATGAAAATGGTGTGGGCAAGTTCAATGACATCACAGATAAGGCCCTGCAGGAAATCAAGAAACTGGGCGCTACTCACGTTTGGTATACCGGCGTATTGGAGCACGCGCTCATGACCGATTATACTAAGTTCGGGATACCGCTGGATGACGCAGATGTGATCAAAGGCCGCGCGGGCTCGCCCTACGCCATCAAGGATTATTATGACGTGAACCCAGATTTGGCCGTAGACGTGCGCAAGCGCATGGTGGAGTTTGAAGCGCTGGTAAAACGCACCCATGGCAACGGCCTTAAAGTGATCATTGACTTTGTGCCCAACCACGTGGCCCGTAAGTACCAGTCAGATGCCAAGCCTGCGGGCGTGGAAGATTTTGGGGCGAAAGATGACGTGACCGTTGGCTTCAAACCCAGCAATAATTTCTATTATCTGCCGGGCCAGCCATTGCAGGTGCCATCTGGATATAATGCCTTGAGCGCTTCTTTCAATGGTCCGCAAGAGGAAGGAAAGTTTGCGGAGAATCCGGCGAAAGCATCAGGGAATGACGTTTTCAGCGCTACGCCCAGCGTAGATGATTGGTTTGAGACGGTAAAGCTGAATTATGGCATAGATTACCAGAACAACCGTACCAAGCATTTCTCGCCTACCCCAGACACGTGGCTTAAGATGCGGGACATTTTGCTGTACTGGGCAGGCAAAAACGTAGACGGATTCAGATGCGACATGGCCGAAATGGTGCCCGTGGAGTTCTGGGCCTGGGTGATTCCACAGGTGAAAGCCAAATACCCAGACATTACCTTCATAGCCGAGATCTACAATCCCAAGGAATACCGCAACTATATTAAAACTGGTGGCTTTGACTATCTGTATGACAAAGTAGGCTTGTATGACGGCGTGCGGCGGTTAATGGAGAACAAAGGCCAAGGCAACACTCATGACATCACCAAAGTTTGGCAAGAAGAAAGCAACGGCATCTCCAGCCATATGCTGCGTTTCCTAGAAAATCATGATGAGCAACGCATTGCCTCCCCAGACTTTGCGGGCACGCCCTGGGCGGCCGTACCGGCCATGACCGTAAGCGCCACCCTGGGCAGCGGCCCGGTATTGGTGTATTTTGGACAGGAAGTAGGCGAGCCCGGGAAAGGACATGAAGGCTTTCAGGGCGAAGACGGCCGTACTACTATCTTTGATTATTGGGGCGTACCCACGCACCAGGCCTGGATGAACAGCGGCAAATTTGATGGCGGTAAACTCTCTGAAGACCAGCAGCGCCTTCGGGAGTTTTATTCCAAATTGCTCAACCTAAGCACTAGCCGCGAAGCCATTAGAAAAGGCAAGTTCTATGCGTTGACCACTCAGGAAGGCACTGCTCCTGCTGGGGTATATGCCTACCTGCGCCACACCGCCCAAGAACGAATACTGGTGTTGGTGAACTTCAACCGGCAGCCTTCAGATTACGGCATGGCAATTTCTACGGCCGCCTTCAATGCCTTGGGCTTAGACGAGAAAGGAACGTTCATTCTACAGGATCTTCTGTTTGACACGCCCCCCTTGTTCTTCCAGCCGGAGGTGAAAACTAACATTACTTTAGCCCCCATGAGCGCGCATGTGTTCCTTCTGCAGCAGAAGTAAATTTTTATAGACCTGGATACAAGACATAATTAAACTGGAGTCATAGATGAATCTTGTGTCTTGTATCCTGTGTGTTAAATCCTTCTAGTGTTTTAAGCTCGTTTTTCCGAAATTAAAGCAAAAACAACTTTACCAAACCCAACCAAACAAACCTTTTACAATCTGCCCATGGCACAAACAATATCGGCGCAAGCCAAGCCTCGCCTGAGCTTCTGGCAAATCTGGAACATGAGTTTCGGGTTTCTGGGAATTCAATTTGGATTCGCGTTGCAGAACGCCAACGTGAGCCGCATTTTTGAGACCTTGGGTGGTACGGAGATAGCCTTGTATTGGCTGGCCGCACCAGTAACCGGCCTGCTAGTACAGCCTATCATTGGCTACCTGAGTGACCGTACCTGGAGTCCCCGGTTTGGCCGCCGTAAGCCTTTCTTTATGGTGGGCGCCATTCTGGCCTCTATCTCCCTATTTCTGATGCCTAATTCCTCGGTGCTCTGGATGGCGGTGGGCATGCTCTGGATACTGGATTCATCCATCAATATCTCTATGGAACCCTTCAGGGCTTTGGTGGGTGATTTACTGCCTTCTGAGCAACGTACTAGCGGTTTCGCAGCCCAGACTTTCTTTATTGGCATTGGGGCGGTAGTAGCCTCGCTCCTGCCCTGGATTTTCAATAACTGGGTGGGTTTACCTAATACCGCTCCGGCCGGAGAAATTCCGCCTTCAGTGAAATGGGCATTTTATTCTGGAGGGGTTGTCTTCTTTCTGGCAGTGCTTTGGACAGTGCTTAAAACCAAGGAATATCCCCCGGAAGATCTGGAGGAGTTTGAGCGGGAGAAGCGAGATACTACTTTCTGGGAAGGCGTAAAGGAAACCTTCCTGGGAATTTTTAAAATGCCTAAGACCATGTTGCAGTTGGCCTTTGTGCAGTTCTTTACCTGGTTTGCGCTGTTTGCCATGTGGATTTTCACCACCCCGGCCCTTACCAGCCACGTGTACGGCACCACCGATACCACCTCCAAACTCTACAATGAGGGCGCCGACTGGGTAGGCGTTTGCTTTGCGGTCTATAATGGGGTTTCAGCCATTTTTGCGCTGCTACTTCCGGCTCTGGCTAAGAAAACCAGCCGCCGCATGACCCACTTGATCTGCCTTACCATTGGCGGGTTGGGCTTAATCTCCGTTTACTTTATCTCTGACCCTAAACTTTTGCTGGTGTCAATGGTAGGAGTTGGTATTGCTTGGGCAAGTATCCTTTCAATGCCTTACGCCATTCTGGCGGGTTCATTGCCGGCCAAACGCATGGGTTACTACATGGGAGTTTTCAACTTCTTCATCGTGATTCCGCAAATTGTAGCCGGCACCCTCCTGGATTTCATCAATAAGCACATCTTTGACGGCCAGTCTATCTATGTGTTGGTGCTGGGTGGCTGCTCTATGATTCTGGCCGGATTTATGACTTTACTGGTAAAAGACGTAGATGAGCAGGTAGCTTAGTATTCTTTTTTATAAACAGAAGAGCCCGGGACCTAATCCTGGGCTCTTCTGTTTCAGGCCTGTTTTTGGAAAATCAGGCTTAAAATAGCTAATCTATAAAAAGCTCATTTTTTCTATCCAGGCATTTAATTTAATAGATAAGAGGTAATGACCTTTTGCCAGATGGCATAGCCTTCAGGTTGCATGTGCAGGCGGTCTTTTACGTAGAGTTCCTCCCGCATATTCCCATTGGGGTCAAGCATGGGTTTGTAGACATCAATAAAATCGGTGTTTTTCTGCTTTTTCAGGAAGCGTTTGATGTCTTTGTTGGCGGCTTTCACCTTCTCTTGGATAGAGGCACGGCTGGGGCTGGGTTTGATGCTCACAAAACTAATCCTTGTGGCGGGGAGATTCGTTCTTATCATGCCAAACAGTGTCTTGAATCTCTGCACGGCTTCTTCTGCCGTGATACTGTCAGCTGAGGCCAAGTCATTCTCGCCGCAATAAATGACCACCTGTTTAGGTTGGTAGGGCAAGATAATATCATAGGTGTATTTGATTACGTCTACCAGCGTAGAGCCGCCAAACCCTCTATTCACCACCGGGTACCCCGGAAAACTTTCTTGCAGGTTTTTCCACCTGGTAAAGGACGAACTCCCCACAAACAAGATTGGGTTGGAAGGCGGCGTTTGGATGGCATCCTGTTTTTTAAAACCGATAATGTCTGCCCAAAAGGGAGGCGCAGTTTGAGCATAAGCCCCCCTCAGACCCATCATCAGGAACAGGAGCAAGAATAAACTTTTCTTCATAGCACTACTTAATTTATTTATTAACCAAGACCACTACATCCATCCCGTTAACTTTTACTTCTTTTATGGATGTGTTGGAAAAGGCATTTTTATAGGACTGCTTGCTCAACTTGGAATGGGTAAAAGTCACCGGCTGAGTACCTCGGTTGACTACCACAAGGACTTCCTCCTGACCCAACTTCCGGCTGAAGGCGTACAGCTGCCGGGCGTCGTCGGTGGCCAGGGTGGTATATTCCCCAAGTTTAAGGGCTTTGTACCGTTGTCGCAACCCTATGAACTTTTGGTACCACGCAAACAAATCCTGGTTAAATGCCACCTGATCTGGATCATGTTTGCTCTGGTCTGGGTTATAGGTTTCTGGCTGATAGGTTTTGTCTTTCCAGACCATGGGTTTGCGGCAGTCTGGATCGTTGCCACCCCACATGCCCACCTCGTCTCCGTAGTAGATCATGGGGGACCCCAGGTAAAGAAGCTGGAAGGCGGCTATCAGTTTTTGTTTCTTGAGCTGTTCTGCGGTGGGTTTGCGCGCATTGTAACTTTTGTTGTTGCTTTTCTGGCTCCAGTTGAAATACTTGCCCCAGTCCCCAAATTTTAAGCCGTCCGGGTTGGCCACGGCACTTCCTAACCGGGTGGCATCGTGGCTATCCATAAGGTTTTGCATGTTATAGGCCACACCTTCGCCAAAGGCTTCCCGCAGTTCTTTCAAGCGGGTGTCAAACTGGGTAACAGTAATGGCTTTTTTCTCCTGCACAAAGTAATCATGCACAATGAACGCGAAGTTGTAGTTCATGGTAGCATCAAACTCATCTCCGCTGAGATAAGGACGGGTCTCCTCAATGGAAAAGACCAGTTCTGCGGTCATGTAGGCATTTGGGTTTAGGCTCCGCACATACGTGCGCCAGTCTTTCCAGAAAGGGTGCCCTACATCATAGGCCACATCCAGACGCCAGCCATCAATCCCTTTGGCGGCCCCTTTGCCCATGGGGTTCATCCATCGTTTGATGGCATTGAAGATGTATTGTTTGGGGCCGGCTACTATGCCCGTACTGTCTTCTTTGAATTCTGGCAGGGTTTTCACGCCAAACCACCCTTTGTACTCAAAGGGAATTCCCTTGGCGGAATCGCGCCAGCTCTTTACCATAAACCAGTCACGATAAGGAGAGGCTTGCTGGTTTTTAGCCACATCTTTAAACGCGAAGCTGTTGACGCCTATGTGGTTGAAGACTCCGTCAAAGATGATGTACATCTTTCGCTTGTGCACTTCCTCAATGAGTTTCAAGGCTAGCTTGTCTGCGCTGGTCCACACCCAAGAGGCCGGGTCTAACGGGTTTTCCTTTGCTATCATTCGCTTGTCTCCCTCTGGGTCTGGCCCAAAGGTGGGGTCTACGTGGTGATAGGTTAAGGCATCATATTTATGGGAAGAAGGCGCCCAGAAAATTGGGTTCAGGTAAATGGCATTCACGCCCAACGATTGCAGGTAGTCCAATTTGTCAATTACTCCCTGTAAATCGCCGCCGTACCTGCGGCGCTGCAGGTTGTAATAAATATCTTTGCCATTTTTCTGCTCATAGGGCTGCAACTGGTACCAATCGCTGGTCCAGGGGTGGATCTGGAAAGCAGAAGAATCATCAAAGGGGTAGGCTCCGGATTGGTCGGTTACCTTGGGGTCATTGCTGGGGTCACCGTTATAAAACCTGTCCGGGAAAATCTGGTACCACACCACGCCTTTGCTCCAGTCTGGCGTGAATTCCTTCTTCCCCTGCGCATGTATTTCAGAATAGCCCCCTAAAATACTTAGAAGGGCCAAAAACGGAATTAATAACTTTTTCATAGGAAACGTTTTAGAAACCATTCTTTCTATTTTAAGCCTGTTTTTTGAAAAACGGGCCTAAAACAGAAAGGAAACAAAAACTTATTTTTCTAATACGAGGCTGCTATACGCGGGCAATGTAACGGTTCCTTTGCTGATTTTGGCGCCGTTGTATTTAAAATAGGTGTTGGTGTACCCACTGGCGGCTGAAGGAAGGGCTACCGTTACCTCAGCGTTTGACAAGTTGTGCAACACCAGCAGTGATTGGTTTTCATGAGTGCGCAGAAAGGCGCTTACTGCCGGTTCATTCAAAGAAACTGGCTCTATGTTTCCGTAAGTAAGGGCCTGGCTGCGGTTCCGAAGACTGATGAAGGCTTTATAATGGTTATACAAAGAGTTTTTGTCTTTGATTTGGGCTGCGGCTGGGGCTACGGTTTTTTCCGTACTAAACACGGGCTTCATCCATTTAGTGCGGCTTTTGTCTTTGCTAGCCGCATCCCATAAAAATGGCTCCCTAATATTTGGATCTGGCTTTTTACCGGTCATGCCTAATTCCTCCCCATAATATAGGTAAGGCGACCCCGGCAAGGTCAGCAATAAAGCGGCAGCAATTTTGGCTTTGCTTTTATCTCCGCCCAATTCGCTCATGATGCGGTTTTGGTCATGGTTGCTCAGGATAGTGGCATCTATGAAGGCTGAGTTCACGGAATGATAGAAGTTGGTGATCTTGGCATGTTTATTGGCCAAAGAATCTCCCTTTCCTTGGTTCAGGGCCTTTAAAATATCCCAGCTCATCTCAAAGTTGAATAGGGCCGGCAAGCCTTTAATGTAGGGGGCCACAATATCAGTAGGTGCCCACACCTCCCCCACCAGGTATGCGTCTTTTTTGGCTTTTACCATCTCGCTCCTGAAGTACTCCCACCACCGGTGGTTATCAAAGGGGCGCTCATCTGGGAATATATGGCGGGCTGCATCTAATCTGAAGCCGTCTACGCCCATCTCTGTCAGCCAAAACCTGCCAATCTTGAAAATCTCGTCCCGCAGTTTCGGGCTGTCGAAATTAAGGTCGGGCATGCCTTCATAGAAATAGCCATAGTACAGGTAGTCGCTTCCTTCTACTTTGTGCCAATGGCGGGTGTTATCTGAATCTGCGCCGGTAGGCCTTCCTTCGTGCTGCGTCTGGGGATCGCTTTTGTGGGTCCAGACATAATAATCACTGTAAGGGCTGTTAGGATTTTTGAGGGCTTCTTTAAACCAGGGGTGCTGGCTGGAGGAATGGTTGATCACCAAGTCCATAACCACTTTGATGTTCCGTTTATGTGCTTCTTGCAGGAAAACCTTGAAGTCGGCCAGCGTCCCGTAATCCGGGTGAATACCGTAATAGTCGGTGACATCATATTTATGGTAAGACGGCGATGGGTTAATGGGCATGAGCCACACGCCTTCCACGCCCAGCTCTTTCAGGTAATCCAATTTAGAAGTCATGCCTTTGATGTCGCCAATTCCGTCTCCGTTAGAATCGGCGAAAGACTGCACGAAAATTTCATAGGTGATACCACGGGGCCATTGGCTGGCCTTCTTGGATTGGTTTTGAGCCGAAGCACCTGAAACCAGGAAAGCCGAGCTAATCAAAAATGAGAACAGAAGGCGAAGAAAATGTTTTTTCATAGGAATGAGGTTAAGGGAAAATTCTGCTACCCACCCATATGTCTGGAAAAGGTAGCAGGCACTGGATAAAATTCTATTAATGGGTAACCACTAAACGTTGCATGGAAATAGAGGCCCCGGTCTGCAGTTTCACAAAATAAATTCCACTGGGCAGGCCAGCCGTGTTCAACTGGTATTTCTGGCCTTTGAAGGTGGCGGAAAATTGAGGTTTTCCAGTGACATCCAAAACCGTTATCTTTTTTTCCTGACCTAGATGCTGGGTGGTCTCTACCTGCACCAGATCGTTGGCTGGGTTTGGGTACACTTTAAAACCACCTTCATCCATATTCTTAGATAGCCCGGTGAGGTTTGATGCCGTAAGTTTCAAAACCCAGGTTTGATCTGCCGCCAAAGATGCACTGCCAATGGACCAAGTGGTGAAGTTTCCCTGGTCATTTACCATCACAGATCCAACCTTCTGATTCGTGGTAAGATCGGTGAGGGAATAGCTACCTGGAAGAAGCGTTGAAACAGGTAAGGAAACAATAGGTGCTACCACGGCCACCGCCCCAAAATTTGACACCACCACAACTGCTTCCTGCGCAAAGACTCGGGCATAGGCTAACACCGAAGGGTTTGAAGTAGACATTTCCTGGTAATAACCTTTGCGCAAGGCAGGCTGGGCGTTTCTTACCTGAATAAGTTTCTTGTAGTGGTTTAACAAAGACCCTGGGTCTCCGGCCATGGCCTGCACACTGAATTGTGCAAAATTTGAATTGAGGTTCCGCCAGGGGGTTCCGGTGGTAAAACCGCCGTTACTGGCGGTTGACCACTGCATAGGTTTCCGCTTGTCTTCATCTACCCCTGACCCTGACATGCCCACCTCTTCACCATAATACAGGAAAGGAACGCCTGGCATAGTCAGGTACAATGAAGCCGCTTGTTTTATGTGGGCGAGATTGGCTCCCAACTCGTCAAAGACCCGGTTCTGATCGTGATTAGTTAAGAAGGTTGCGTACTGCAGACGTGGGTACAGCCGGTTCACGGTATTTAACTGGCTCTTTAAACCCACCGGATTATTTCCCTTCACGGCGTTCAGGATAGCAAAGGATAAGTCAAACTCAAAGCTGACGTCTAGCCTGTTGTTCTGCACATAAGGAACCACCTTTGGTGTAGCCGACCAGACTTCTCCCACGGTAAAAGCGTTAGGGTTGGCGGCCTTGGCCACCTGATGGTATTCCTGCAGAAGTTGAAACGTTTCTGGGGTATTTTCAAGAGTGGCTCCGTCTTCGTCCAGGTGCTTTACGGCATCAATGCGGTAGCCGTCCACGCCTTTGTTCAGCCAGAAGCGGGTAACATCCCACATAGAGCTTTTGAGTTGGGCATTGCTCCAGTTCAAATCTGGCATGCCGCTGTAAAAAATGCCGTAATAGTACTTACCATTTTTGGCATGCCAAACCGTTTGGCCAGAAGGCCCCGTAATGCCCGGGTTTGTGTCTGACCAGTTGTACCAGTTGCGGAACGTGCTGGTAGTGCTAGCCGCCGATTGCTGAAACCATGGATGCTGGTCTGAGGAGTGGTTCATGACAAAGTCAATGATTACTTTAATACCCCGGGCATGGGCTGCCGCCAAAAAGGCTTCAAAATCTGCCATGGTGCCGTAATCTGGCTCTGTGGCGTAATAGTTAGTCACGTCATAGCCATGGTAGCTAGGCGATTCCATCATGGGCATGAGCCAAATACCGGTAATACCTAAATCTGTGGTAGTAGCCGGGTCTCCATCATTGAGGTAATCCAGTTTCTGAATCAAGCCTCTAAAGTCTCCCTTGCCATCTCCATTGCTGTCATAGAAACTCCTGACAAACACTTCATAGAAAACCGCGTCATTCCACCAGTGGGTGGCGTAATCAGTAGTTGGAATTTGGACGTCTTTGGTTTCACAGGCCCCAAAAAAATAGGCAGGCGTAGTAGAAACGGAAGCCGTGGCGTCTATGATTCGGTTGAAGTTTCCAGCCCCGTCATTCAATCCGCAGGCGGCAGGCACAATCTCGGCGCCGGCCCAACTGTTTCCATTGATGAACTTGTACTGGAACAAGCCCCCGGTTGGTAGCGTTACCTGCACCTCATAAATCCCATTTCTATCGGGGTCGGTGAGGGCCAGTGAGGCAGGATTCCAGTCTGCTCCTCCCCCGGCCAAAGCC
This sequence comes from Rufibacter soli, assembly GCF_054781795.1. NCBI lineage: Bacteria > Pseudomonadati > Bacteroidota > Cytophagia > Cytophagales > Hymenobacteraceae > Rufibacter > Rufibacter soli. The sequence goes on from NZ_BAAGTS010000002.1 coordinate 2,099,898, forward strand.
TGAAAATTACCTGCCACGTGGACACCGCTGGGGGCTACCGTTTGCTGGCTCATGTCTACCTTGAAGATAAGCTGTACCTGCTGGGCTGCCAACCCGCCTAAGGTAGAAAAGAAGACGATAAGGAAAGTGATGAATGACCTCATGAAGAAATTGTAAAAGAAACGGAGGAAATAAAGTGTAGCAGCGGTACAAAACCTATGCGCCATATAGCCAGTCTTCCTGGTTTAGAACACAGTTGGGTCCCTGAAATATTGGCTCGTGGTTTAGGCCTGTTTTCTAAAAAACGGCTTTAAAACGAAAACTCCACTGAAAGCCGTTTTGGAATGGTTCAGTTAGGTAAAATAGAAAAGAGGTTATTCCAATGACCATTGAAATAACCTCTTTTCTACACTATGGAAAGGACTGCTTAAACTTTGGTTAGTTTATACGTTCCGGTTCCAGTGGTAAAATCCACATCAATTTTATAAGTACCGGCAGCTAGACCTTTAGTAGAAAAGTTAGGGCCACTTCCTTGTGCATCAAAGGTACCTGCGGAAGGTGTTCCTGAGCCAAAGGCCCACTTGTCATCCCATTGGTTGTACTCTGGCAGCAACAGGTATTCGCTGTCTGCTTTCAAGGCAATGGTAATAGAATATTTCCCCTCACCCGTTTTTGTAAAGTTCTGACCAGAAGAAGCGCCCCAGTCACCTGGAGTGGCACCACCCACAATCACAATCTTGTTGCCTAAGGCAAATCCGGCTTGGCCGAAAGTGCCTACCGTTACTTGTACCGGGTTTGTTTTACCATCCCAAACGGCTGACTGTAAAAAGCCATATCTGTTTTTACCAGTAGCAGCGGCATTTCCTTTTACCACCACATATTCTACACCTGGTTTTTTGGCCACAGCGGCAGCCACTTTATTAGCACCCTCAAAGGCGACCATCTTAACCCCAGAATTGATGTTAGTGGCTCCTTTTTCAACTACATAATAGTCACCAGATTTAGCATCAAGACCAGTGGCTAAAGTAGCCACAAAGGTTAACATGCCAGATTTAACAGCCTCTGCAGGCACGTTCAGGATCTCACCTGCTGGTGAGGTAGGCGCTACAGTAGGCCGGTCTTTCCAGTTAAATGCAGTGGCCGAGAAAGCAGACTCTCCATTATACGTAAAATCTGAGTACTCTGCACCGGTTGCAGTGGTCATCTGCTTGTCCCAGTTACCGCGGGTGATTTTGAATTTGTCACCGTTTTCAAGGTGCATGGCAATCTCATAGCAGGTAGGGCTCAATTGGGTGAATTTGTGAGGTCCTCCCCCGCCATCCCAGTCGCTGCCGCCTTCTCTTGAACCAAAGCTACCTGTCAGGTAAACCGTTCTGTCATTGGCTGGAAGGGTGGCTCCGTTGGGCACATATAACCTGATCCAAACGGTCTTGCCAGAAGGAAGCGCATTGGTGTAGGTACAAAACACCGGGGACATGTTGTTTATGATATTGATATCATAAGAACCCACGTTCTGCTCACCAGCTTTGCTGATCATCTTGTAATTCACCGTGTAGATACCGGAAGGCGCTTTGTCATTGCTCTGGAAAGGCACATTCAGGGAAACTCTGTTAAGTGAGTTAGCCTTAATGTTGCTTAAGGTATTGGAACCCACCACAGTAGTAGAACCTTGTTTGGTAATTTCTACTATCACCTTTTCCAAATCTGTTCCGGCAGCGGTAAAGGAAACCGGTACGCTGGTGCTGGCATCAGAAACTACCACCAGGTCATACGACTGGTTGCGAAGCTCCTGAAACATCGGATCCACATCATCCTCCCCGCAGCCCCAGAAGGTGAAGCTCAGCAGGAAGCTGAAGAACAATAAAGGATTTTTAAAATTTCTCATATACGGTCTGATTTAAAGCTTAGTAACCTGGATTCTGTACCAATGTTGGGTTGTTAGAAATAGCTTCCGCCGGAATTGGGAACAGCTTGTATTTATCACTGCTGGCGGCTTTGAAGGTGCGGGCCGCGGTGAAAGTACCAAAACGGATCATGTCCTGACGACGGTGTCCTTCCCAAACCAATTCCCTTCCGCGTTCGTCGTAGATTTCTGTTAAGGTCAAGGTGCCGGTAAGGCTAGGCAAGCCGGCACGGTTCCGTACCTGGTTCACCAAGCTTCTGGCCGCAGCGGCGTCGCCGTTGTTTCTCAACAAAGCTTCTGCCTTGGTCAACAACACGTCTGCATACCGGTAAACCGGGAAGTCATTAGAAGCACTGTTGCTGCCATCAAAAGGAGGAACCGGGAAGAATTTTGCGTTTCTGGCCCCGTCCGTGATTCCTGCATTGTCTAGTGAGGCGATGTTGAGGTTATAGGTCACACCACCTGGTTGAGGACCTACCAACCATTGCTTTTTACGTTTGTCGGCGGCATCATACTTGTTAACAAAGTCTTGATGCACGGTAGCTCCATTCCATCCGCTGAATCCAAAAAGGGCGCTGGAGTGTGGGCCATGCAGAGAACGGATACCGATGATATTACGAGGTGCCGTCAAAGCATCTACATACACAGATAGGATCACTTCCTGGTCAGGCATTCTATCACCGAAAACCGCCTGGGTGCCGGCATTGTCATACAGGTTCTGTACCAGAGAGAAACCACCGTCATTGATTACTTTATCTGAGGCCGCGATGGCATCCGCCCAACGGGCGGTACCGGTGTACACCTGGGCATTCAGGTAAAGTTTGCCTAAAAGAGCGTATCCTGCCCATTTGTTGAATCTGCCGTAGAACTGGCCTCCTTTATTGGTAGGTAGTAAGTCTACGTTGTTTTTCAACTCAGTCTCAATGAATTTGAAAACCTCGGCACGAGGGGTTTGTGGGATCTTGTCAACTGTTAAGTTGTTTTCAGTGTAGAAAGGGATATTTCCCCATCCATCCATCAACATGTAATAGAAGTAAGCCCTTAAAACTTTGGCCTCCGCAATTCTGGCTGGGTCAGCGTTCGCTTTGGTTAATAGTTCTACTGCCAAGTTGGCCTTGAAAATGCTTCTGTATAACCAGTTCCAGGTGTTGCCAATGAACTCCTGAGAACCCGTCCAGGTGTGGGTATACATGGCGCGCCAGATACCGTTGTCATCCCAGGCGCCATCAGAGCGTCTTGGAATCATCATCTCATCGGTAGAGGATTCGTTCAGGTCATACCAGCCTCTGTCTGCGCCGGCAATTCCTTTTCCGTTCCAGTCGCCCCGCACCTCATTGTAGATGTTGGCTAAGGCAGCGTTCACCCCGGCATCCGTGGCGTAGAATTCATCAGCCACTTGCTGGCCGTATACTCCCTCTTCCAAATCAGTACAACCCACATAGGTCACTGACGCCAGAATCAAGAATGAATAAACTATCTTTTTCATATCAAGAAATTAAATCGTGGAAGAACTCCGTCCCTGCCTTGAAAGTACCGGCAGGGACATTTGGTTCAATTATTTAGAATGTTGCGTTAAGGCCTACCGCGAAGCTGCGCGTGCGTGGGTAAATACCGTAGTCAATACCAAAGCCAGCGCCACCGCCAGTGCTTAATTCTGGGTCAATACCAGAGTAGTCTGTGATCACAAACAGGTTGGTAGCAGTTAAAGAAAGACGCAGGTTTTTAATGGTACCCAGTTTGCTGGCATTGAAGTTATACCCAACAGAAAGGTTCTCCATCCGCACGAAATCACCGTCTTCCAACCAGTAATCAGTAGCATAAGTAAGGCTGTTGATATTATCCTTCAAAGCGCTACGCAATACGTTGCTCTGGCCAAAGCCTTGCAGCGCACTTAAAGTGGCTCTTCTGGCATTGAAAATCTTATGGCCGTGCGCTCCTCTGATCACCATGTTCAAATCAAAGTTCTTGTATCTGGCAGAAGGAGTGAATGCCCAGTTGAATTTAGGCAAAGCCTGACCGGCCACGTAGCGGTCTGGATTTTCTCTGTTACCATCTGAGATCATGCCATCACCGTTAAGGTCATCAATGATCTGGTTGCCGTTGGCATCTACCCCTGCATGTTTGAACAAATAGAAGGTTCCTAAGGTTTGGCCGATGATCAAGTGAGAAATAGCGTTGTTGGTAGAAGCTACCCCGGTGGTTCCACCAGAACCCCAAACCACGTAGTTGGTTTCCAATGGCAGGCCATTTAAAGAACCGCTCAGTTCTTTGATCTCAGTTTTGTTGGTACTTACGTTACCAGACAAGGTTACGCCCACGTCTTCTCTGTCTAACAAGATATAGCTTAAGCTGGCTTCAAGACCTTTGTTTACGATCTCACCAATGTTGGCTTTGATGGTACCAAAAGGATAAGGAGGCTGGGGCACGCTATAGTCAAACAAGAGATCGCTAGTCAAGCCGTAGTACCCGTCTAAGGCACCGGAAAGTTTGCCCTGGAACAAACCGAAGTCTACACCACCGTTGAACATTTTCTTCACTTCCCAACGCAAGTCTCTGTTTTCATTCTGTATGATAGAGAAGTTAGAAATCACTGAACCACCAAAGAACACAGTCCCGTCATTGTTTACCAGGCGAACAGAGTTCAATGGTCCTAGGCCTTGTTGGTTACCAGTCTCACCGTATCCTACTCTCAGTTTCAGGTCACTGAAAACATCTAAGCCTGACATAAAGGCTTCTTCTGAAACTCTCCAGGCACCAGACAAGGCGTAGAAGTTGGCCCATTTGTTATTGGCACCAAATACGGAAGAACCATCACGTCTGAAGCTGGCGCTTAGCAGGTACTTATCTTTAAAGGAGTAGTTTACCCTTCCTAAGAAAGAGGCCAGGGTTCTGTCTGTCTTGTAAGAAGTAATGTTGCCCTGCTGGAAAAGCGTAGGGTCTGAAGATTGCAAGGCATTCAGGTTTTGCTTGGAGTCTACCAAAAAGCCTCTGGACGAAGCTCTGTAGCCATCATACACTTGCTGTTGCCACTCATTTACCCCAATAATATCAAAACTATGGTCTCCAATCTCTTTCTTGTAGTTCAAGATAAAGTTGAAAAGTTTTTCATCTGACGAATTGGTTTCTCTAGCAGCAATACCATCAGGGAGGTTTTGGATAAAGGCTCTTCTTTCTTCGCCGGTTAAAGCGGCTGGCACCACGCCCAAGTTTCTGGCATTCTCTACCGTGGTTCTGGCAGAAATGTAGTTTTCATAGGCACGGTCTGTTTTACGCCAAGAGCCAAAAGCGGTAGCGGTTAACCCATTCAAGATGGTGTATTCCGCCCGAAGGCTTCCGAAGAGGTTGTTTGTTCTATCTCCATCTTCAATCTCATTGGTACGGGCTACCGGGTTCAGGTAGTTAAAACCGTTAGGGTCAATGAAGTAGTTTCCTGCGTCTTTGAACAAAGGCTCATTAACATAGATAGGGTCTGTTGGTCTGCGGTTAATGGCTTCCCCAATTCTGCCCCCATTGTTATAGTCATTGGTAAGCACTGAGGTGTTTAGGTTGAACGTTAACGCCAATTTGTCTTTGAACGCGTTCTGCGTTCCCTGGAAACGGGCAATGTAGTTCTCAGAGTTTGACTTCTTAATAATCCCTTGCTGTAAGATACCAGTTAAGGAAGTTCTGTAGTTGAAGTTCTCGGTTCCGCCAGAAACGGCCAGGTTATGGGTAGTAGTGTAGCCCTTGCGGGTAACTTCTTTCAACCAGTCTGTGTTACCGCCAAAATCATAGCTGTTGGCAATGCCTCTGGCTGCGGCAGCTTCTCTGTATTCAGTGGCATTCAGTAAGTCATATGACTTAGAGATAGTTTCTATAGAAGCCAGACCGCTGTACTCTACTGTGGTTAAACCGGCTTTACCTTTTTTGGTAGTCACCAATACAACCCCGGCTGCGCCTCTTGAACCATAAATAGCGGTGGCAGAAGCATCTTTCAGAATCTCAATGGAGTTGATCTCACTTGGCGGAATCTGCTTTAACAGGTTCAAATCACCTTGAATACCATCTACTACCACTAAAGGGTCATTTCCACCAATCAAAGAAGTTATCCCTCTAATCCGGATGTTGGGCGCCTGGCCCGGCTCGTTCCCTACCTGGTTAATGGTAACACCTGCCGCTCTACCGTTAATTTGCTGCAACGGGCTGGTGATAGGTCCGGCGTTAAAGTCTTCCTCCCCTAAAGAAGTAACGGAACCAGTAAGGTCTCTTTTATTCTGAGTACCATACCCAACCACTACCACCTCATCCAGAGCTCTGGCATCTTGCGCCAAAGTCACGTTAATAGTAGACTGTGCACCTACCGGAATTTCCTGGGTCACATACCCAATAAAGGTGAACTGCAAAACAGCAGCATTGCCGGTTACCGGAATAGAATAACGGCCACTAAGATCTGTAGAGGCGCCGGTGGAAGTGCCTTTCACCACTACGCTTACGCCCACCATTGGGCCAGCCGCATCAGAAACAGTACCGGTAACGGTTCTTTGCTGCGCAGAAGCCTGCCCCATGCTCAAAGCCAGGAAGGCCACGATCAGCACCAGAAGGGAAGAAATCTTCCCGCCTTGCCGAAGCGAAAGCCAACTGCCTGAGTTCAGTTGATTTTTTGGTAATAAGTTTGACATGTATAAAGGATTTTAGGTGGGTAATGTTTTTTTTGGCTGAAATAGATAAACTAATAATTAAACAAGATTCTCATAGTCAAGGTTTTACAACTTTCCCTTCCCTTTGGAAATCGATTTCCTTACCGATTTAGCAACTTTTATCAGCATTTCAAATAGGTAAGCCCTCAAAAAAAATATTTCTTTTAACGTTTTACCAAAATTAGGAACAAAAAACTTAAGATTTGTTGAGATTTTAGATTTTAGGGACCCTCATATTATCATATGTTTAATTAGCTTTGCAACAATAGGCTGCCTAAGGTCTTCTTCTGCCTTTAAGGGCTTTGCCCCTTTTTTTACGAAATCGATAACACGCCATGAGTAGAACTACCATTCATGATATAGCCAAAGAGCTTAATACAAGCCCATCTACTGTGTCTAAAGCCTTGAACGACCACCCTTCTATTAGTGCCGCCACTAAGAAGATGATCAAGGAAACGGCCATAAACCTAAATTATAGGCAAAACAGGCTAGCAAGCTCTTTACGGTCCGGCAGAACCAACATCATTGGTATCCTCATCCCCAGTTCAGATATCGGTTTCTTTGGGGCGGTGGTGCACGGTATTGAGAAGGTGGCCCGGGCCAACGGCTATAATATTCTCCTGTTTCAGTCTAATGAAACCGGCGAGTATGAGGTGGAAGGGGTAGAAACGCTTTTGCAGACCAGCGTAGACGGCATTATTGCCTCCATTGCCAAGGACACGCCTAACCTGGACCACTTCTATGACGTGAAAAAACGTAAGGTGCCCCTGGTTTTGTTTGACCGGATTAAAGATGAGTTGGGAGCCCCCTCTGTGGTGGTAGATGATTACAAAGGGGCTTTCATGGCAACCGAACACCTCATCCAACAAGGGTATTCCCGCATAGCGCATATATCAGGACCGCAGCACATCAAGATCTTCAATGACCGTTTGTGCGGGTACGTAGATGCCCTCAAGATGAACAACATGGAGGTAGACGAGGACCTGATCCAATACGGAAGAAACTCCATTGAATCTGGGCGGTTCAGTGCCGAGCGCCTTCTTTCCAGAAACAAGCAAATGGATGCTATTTTTGCGGTAGAGGATTTCACGGCCCTGGGTGCCTTGCAATACTTTAAACAGCAAGGTAAGAGAATGCCGGGTGAAATTGGCATGATCGGCTTCGGGAATGAGTCTTTCAGTCCCTATGTTACGCCTAGCCTATCCACTATTGACCAGCAACCGGCCCGCATGGGGGAAGAAGCCTTTACCCTTTTCTTGGAGGCCATGGCCAAAAAAGCCGCCGGCACAGAAGAAGCTGCCGTTATAACTGAACCCAAGAAGATTATTCTGGACCCCGTCCTGATTGTGAGAGAATCTTCGGTGATGACCGTTATGGCTTAAGGCCACAAGATTTCATTGACTAAGTGTGTAAACCTGTTTTGAGGCTGTTTTCTGAAAAACAGCCTCAAACAGGGTAAGCCATTCATTCTATTTTGGGCAGTAAATTAAAAATTGAGAAAAATAAAGAAAGGCCATTCTCTTCCCCCTTCCTCTACTAGAAGTTTCCCTTCAAACATTGATTGCAGAAAATAAGAACGCCTAGGAAACGCCTTAAAGGCCCTCGCAAATACTTCCTTACCTGCTAGGATTGGGTGTTATCCCCTCATTAATTTAGAAAAATATAGCTGCTTGGCTATAGGGAATGATGCTGCATCATTTTAGAAAGGTCATGACCTATAGAGTAGGTTCTTAAATTCTGTTTTAAGCCTATTTTTCAAAAAACAGGCTTAAAACAGGAAAGCGGGATTAGATGACATTTTTAGGCTTAGCCGGAAGGATGGAGAACCAACCTCATTTTTATATACTCCAATCCATCCCGGTTAAAATTCGCTCCTTCAGGGTGCATTCCCATTCTCTGATAGAACCCCTGCGCCGAGGACCTAGCATGGCACCAAACGGAGGATACGTTCTGGTTGGCCGCAGCAATGGCAAATACGTGTTTCAAAAGCGCCCGTCCGTAGCCCCGGCCTTGGAATTCTTGTAGGGTAGCGAATTTTCTGAATTGCGCCTGGCCGCCCTCTGTGAACAGTGAGACCACGGACACTACCCGGTGGTTTAGCAGGGCACCAAAGTGCAGCCCCTGCTCGTCATTGGGCAACTGCACAAAGGAAAGCGGGTGCGTGGGCCACATAACGGCCTGCCGTATAAGCCAGGTTTGATCGGCGGAAATGGTTTGGATGTCTATTTTACCGGGCATACTTGCGCTTCCGGAGCCAGAATTTCACAACTCCAAACAGGGCTAGTAACACCAATGGAATGCCAAGGTTTATAGCCTGCCATTTGGTTCTTTCTTCCCGCAGTTTCAGTTTGTCCAGCGGTCTAAGCTTTATTTCCTTTCCCCGCAATTCAATCAGGCCCTTTTCATTAAGCAGGTAGTCCACCACGTTTTTCAGGAGCTCTTTGTTGGCGAAACGCGTGCGGGTGAACCGGTCATAGCCTAGCTCCATAGGCCGCCCTGACCGTGGGTCTACTTCATTGGCAGCCAGATCACCGTCTGAGAAAACCACAAGTTGAGAAGCTTTGCTTTCCGGCAGAAAAGGAATAGAAGCCCCCTCCGGCACCGGCCGGTTTTTAAACACCGACTGGAACTTGCCTTCCAGCAAATAACCCACAGGAATGGCCCCTTGGTTAAACAACTTAGGGTCACGGTCTACGCGTGGGTCATTCAAGGAGATGGAAACCGGTGAATCGCGCTTCCGCGAGTATTGGGAGGTCCACATAAGCGGAGACTTTTTGATGCCTACGGCTTTCACGGTATCCAGGGAACTCACGAACTTGGTCTTCACGGCATCTAAGTTACGGGTAACCGGCAACTCACTGAAGCTGTTGATCAAAGGGTAATAGCGCCAAGGTACCAACTGGGTCTGCGGCTGATTGCCCATGTAACCGGTGACCATAGGAATGAAGCTGGAATTCAGGTCCTGTAGCAGGTCTGGGTTCACGCGAACCCCGTATTTGAATAGCATGTCCTGCAGGTTGAGGTCATACGGGAACGCAAGGGCCCCTTCCTCTCTGATGCTGTCCAGCGAAGCCCTTACGCCGTCCAGCATGAATAGCAGCTTGCCGCCCCTAATCAGGAACTGGTCCATTTTATATTTATCCTGCTCAGAGAAAGGCTGAGTAGGTTTCATGAGCACCACCAGATTGAAGTTGTTCAGGTTGGGTACTTGGCTCAGGTTCACGCGGTTCACGGTGTAGTATTCAGACAAGGTACCCAGAAAATCTGCTGCCTGCGGTAACCAGATCTCTCCGTGACCCTGAAGAATGCCTATGCGCCCGGCACTGGTGGACGCTACTTTTTGAATACCCGTGGCCAACTCATATTCCAACCCTTCAATAGATTGGTTTAGGCGTTCCTCGGGCGGAGCCGTTTGGCTACCTTTTAATAAGGTAGCGGCAGTTTCTTTGCTACCCGCGGAAATAAGGGCACCCGGAAAGACGATCTTCTCTACTTTCTTGTCACCTTCCTGCGCAAACAAATTGGTAGGCTGCAGGCCTTTTTGGGCCAGTTGCGTGTAGAACTGATTGCGGGCCTCTTCATTTGTATTGGCGTTGGGGTCTATAAACTGGTACTGCACCCGCCCATCTGAATACAGCCTAAATTCTTCCAGCATCTCGCGGGTGCTGTTCTGAAGACGCCGGAACCCCGCCGGGAATTCCCCTTCCAGGTACACGGTAATGTTCACCGGCTCCTTGAGGTTAGCCAGCAGTGTTTTGGTCTGGTCTGAGATGGAATACCGTTTGTCCTCGGTGAGGTCTAGCCGGAAGAAGTAGCGGTTAGCCACAAAATTAAGGATCAGCAGCAGCCCTACGGCTACCAGAAAAAAGGTCCAGTCTTGCCGGCGGCGGCTTTCCACCACGGGTTTCTGCGCATTGGGTTGGGTCTGCTCTACCATTTTCTGCTCTCCAATACAAGTTTAGTGGCCAACAGCATAATAGTAATCACGCTCAGGAAATACAGTACATCACGGGAATCTATCAACCCCTTACTGATGGCGTTATAGTGGTAAGATATACCCAGCTGCGCAATATAATAAGAGAAGGTGCCCCACGCATCTATAGAGGCCAGCAGGTCAAAACCGGTATACACCAGGTAACACAGAAACACGGCCAGGATAAAGGCTACAATCTGGTTCTCGGTGAGGGAGGAGGCAAAAACACCCATGGCTACAAATACCGCCGCCAGAAACACCAGCCCCAGGTAAGAACCCGCCACGGCCGCAGAGTCAATGTTGCCAACCGGGTCACCCAGTTGGTACACGCTTAGGTAGTACAGCAACGAAGGCAACAGCGCAAACAGAACCAGCAATAGACAGGCAAAGTACTTGCCCAGTAACAGCTGCGTGTCTGACAAAGGCTTGGTGAGCAGCAGTTCCATGGTACCGCCTTTGCGCTCCTCGGCAAAGGTGCGCATGGTAATGGCTGGGATCAGAAAGAGGAATAGCCAGGGTGCTAGCAGAAACACGCTTTGCAGATCGGCGTAGCCGTAGTCCAGCACGCTGCTATCTGGGAAAACCCACATGAACAGCCCTGTAGCCACCAGAAACACCCCAATGACAATATAGCCGATAAGGGAGTTAAGGTAGGAATTGAATTCTTTGGAAAGGATGGCGAACATATTTTTTAGATACCAGATATTTGACGCTAGTATCAAGTTTGGGTATGCTTTGGATATAAGTTCTCTATTTCCTGTTTTAGGTCCGTTTTCTAAAAAACAGGCCCAAAACAGCTTTTATAAAAATGGATTTTGATTAAGCCTTGGTCAGTTCCTGGAACAGTTTCTCCAGGGAGTTTTCTTCCTGCTGAAGTCCTACCAAAGGCCACCCCTGTTCCCCAGCCATCCGGAAGATAGCAGATCGTAAGTCTGCCTGAGAACCTGCTACTATGCGGTATTTCAATGGGCCGGCGGGCTCTACGCGCTCTACCCCGGGCAAGGAAAGCAGGGCGGATTCCGGATGCACTTCTGATTCAAACTCAGCCAGGATCCTGGTTTCCTGGCGACCCATATTTTTGAGTTCAGCCACCGGGCTGTCTGCTACCAGTTTGCCTTGGTTAATGATGAGCACGCGGTCACAAAGAGCGCTTACTTCCTGCATAATGTGAGTGGAAAACAGCACCGTTTTGGATTGCCCGACTTCTTTGATCAGTTGTCTGATCTCTACAATTTGATTAGGGTCCAGGCCCGTGGTGGGTTCATCTAAAATGAGTACCTGCGGGTCATGGATGAGGGCCTGTGCTAAACCTACCCGCTGCCGATAGCCTTTAGACAAAGCGCCAATCTTTTTATGGCTTTCGCGGGTGAGGCCACATAAGTTGACCATTTCATCGGTGCGGTTTTTTACCTGATTGTTGCCCAAGCCGTGAAGTTTCCCAACAAAATGGAGGTACTCGCGCACATACATGTCCAGGTAAAGCGGGTTGTGCTCGGGCAGGTAGCCTACCTGGCGCCGTACTTCTTTGGGCTGTTCCAACACGTCAAACCCGTTCACCAGCACCGTTCCGCTGGAAGGCGGCAGGTAGCAGGTGGCAATTTTCATGGTAGTGGATTTTCCGGCCCCGTTGGGTCCCAGAAAACCTACAATCTCCCCGGTACCCACCGTAAACGACACATGGTCAACGGCGGCCTGGGTGCCATACAGTTTGGTAAGGTCTTTTATTTCAATTCCCATGTAGGCAGCTTAGGCTTTCTTTGGCTCAGGCCTTCCTTTAGGCATAAGCGGGCGCACCTCAATGTCTACGTGGTGGTAGTTGGGCGGCGACTGCAGCACATGCAGAATGGTGGAGGCGATATCCTCGGGTTGCATCATGTTTTCAGGGGCGGTGCCGGTGCCTTCAAAACCATCAAAAAACGAGGTGGCGGTAGAGCCCGGGTAAATACAGGTGACCTTTACGCCAAAGGGACGCACCTCTTTGAACAAGGCTTGAGAAATGCCGCGTACCGCGAACTTGGTGGCGCAGTAGCCACTCATGTTCTCAATACCGGTAAGGCCGGCAATGGAAGAGATGTTGATGATATGGCCTTCCAACTGCTTCTTCATTTGAGGCAAAACCAAGCGCGTGCAATAGAAAATGCCGTTCACGTTGGTGTCCATCATAGTATGCCAGTCTTTGGGGCTCATAGTGTCCATAGCGCCCTGAATACCTAACCCTGCATTATTAATGAGAACAGATATATTCTGCCGAAGCCGCTCTACGGTCTGTTCAAAGGCTGTCCAGACAGATTGCTCGTGGCGCACATCGCACTCAAAGAAATAGAAATCTGGGTGTGAAATTTTAGGGCGGGAACGGCTCCAGCTTACCACGGTGGCGCCTTGCTCTAACAGTAACTTGGCGGCAGCCAGGCCTATTCCGCTGCTGGCCCCGGTAATTACTACTACTTTTCCTTCTAATTCCATATACGGCTTAGGCTAGTAAATTCAAATCCTTTCAAAATTAGTCAAAAGCGGTTATAGTATATAGTTGTTCGTGCTTAGTTGTCCATTTTAAGTGCTAGGAGCAGGCTTACAGAGGAAGGTTAAGATCTAAATGAATAGGCCATACCTTTTTAAACCCTTTTCCGTTTTGGGCCTGTTTTCTAGAAAATGGCTTCAAAACGCCTTTTGACCCTCTACAAGATTATCCCTATTTTCCCTGACAACTAAAAACGAACACCTAAATATCTCCTAACTGCGGCCGTAGCAACAACTCCTCTATCACGGTGTTTCTAGACAGAGTGTGGGCGGTAAAAATGGCCTGGGCTACGTCTTCGGGTTTCATGAACCGGTCTTTGGGTAGGTCCACCCCTTCCCAACTGGCGGTGAAGGTAGCGCCTGGCAATACAGCGGTCACGCGTATGTTATGCTCCTTCAGTTCTTCGCGCAGTACGCGGGTCATGCCGTAGAGGGCATGTTTGGCAATGCAGTAAGACCCGCCGTTGGTGTAGGCTGTCACGCTGGCCGTAGAGCAGATGGTAAAAATATGGCCATCGCGGCGCTTGATCATGTCGCCTACCAGCCCCTTGGTGAGGTCATAGGCACTGTAGAGGTTGGTGTTGATCATCTCGCGTAGCACGGTATCACTCTCCTCATGGATCATGCCCGGTATAAAAAAGCCAGCATTGTTAACCAACACGTCTATCTTTACTTTCAGGGTTTTGATATACTCCAGAAAACGCTTAACCTCCCCTTCCTGCCCAACGTCAACGGCCTGGTAGTATACTTTTGAGAAAGTGAAATCACGTTCAATCTCCAGTTTCAGTTTCTTGAGGTCCTGTTCATGGCGGGCGCAGGTGATAATATGGAACCCTTCGGCCGCGAACCGGTCTACAATGGCCCGCCCAATGCCTTTGGTGCCGCCCGTCACCACTATATATTTTTGCATGAGATGGATGTTTTTTCTTTTTTCAACGTAATATAGGTATTTGAAACATAGAATGGCTTAGTGGCCTGCTTTTGCGGCTTTGCCGCAAACCCATTTTCTTACCCGCTGCATGAAAACCTTCGGTGCCTTTTTACTCTTCCTTTCCACCTTGGTAAAACGGGGAGAGTCTTTTAAAATTCTCTTTAACAGAGTAATAGATGAAGCCATTCTGATTGGGATTGACTCCATTTTTATTGTGGGGGTGGTGTCTTCTTTCATTGGGGCGGTAACCTGCGTGCAGATTTCCTACAACCTCACCAATGCCCTTATTCCCAATTCCACCATCGGGTTTATGGTGCGGGAAATGACCATTCTGGAACTGGCCCCTACCATTACCTCCATTGTACTGGCCGGCAAGGTAGGCTCCAACATGGCCAGCGGCTTGGGCACCATGCGCATTACGGAGCAGATCGACGCCCTTGAAGTGATGGGGATCAACTCTGCCTCTTACCTGGTGTTGCCTAAAATCATTGCCTCCTTGCTAGTCTTTCCTATGCTGGTGATTATTTCCATGTTTCTGTCTATTTTGGGCGGCTACCTGGCCGGCACGCTTTCTGGGGCCTTGTCCGGACAGGAATATATAGTTGGTTTACGCACCTCCTTTATCCCGTATAACATCACCTTTGCCCTGATCAAATCATTTGTGTTTGCCTTCCTGATTTCTACTATCTCCTCTTACCAAGGGTATTTTACCTCTGGCGGGGCGCTGGAAGTAGGCCGGGCCAGTACCAATGCAGTAACCAGCAGCGTCATAGCCGTGCTCATCGCTGACTACGTATGCGCGCAGGTACTGCTGTAAGCTGTTTCCAGGCACAGGGCAACCCTATTCAGACTTTATCCCCATGATTGAGATACATAACATTCAAAAGAGCTTTAACGGCAAAAAAGTGCTGAAAGGCATAAGTGGCGTCTTTGAGTCTGGAAAAATGAACATGCTGCTGGGGGCCAGCGGAACCGGAAAAAGCGTACTTCTGAAGTGCATTGTGGGCCTGGTAAAACCCGACGTAGGCAGCATCACCTATGATGGCCGCATTTTTGCCAATAACAAACTGGACATAAAGCAGGAGATACGCCGGAAAATAGGCATGCTTTTCCAGGGGAGCGCTCTATTTGACTCCATGAACGTGAACGAGAACGTGGAATTCCCCCTGATTATGCTCACGGACATGGGCCGGGCCGAACGCAAAGAGCGGGTGGAGTTTTGCCTCAAACGCGTGGGCCTGGAGAAGTCTGGCAACCTGATGCCCTCTGAACTCAGCGGCGGAATGAAAAAGCGCGTGGGCATTGCCAGGGCCATTGCCCCGCACTGTACCTACCTCTTCTGCGATGAGCCCAACTCCGGACTTGACCCCTTAACAGCCATCAAGATTGACGAACTCATCAAGGAGATAACCGAGGAGTACAACATCACCACCATTGTGGTAACCCATGACATGAACTCTGTGCTAGAATACGGCGACAACGTGATGTTCATGTACGAAGGCAAGAAACTATGGGAAGGCCATAGCAGCACTATCATGGATACCCATGTGAAAGAACTGAATGACTTTATCTTCTCTAACCGCCTTATGCGGGACGCCAAAAAGATTGAGCAGATTGAGGAAGAAGAGCAAAATAAAATAGACGAGGAAGAGCAAAACAGGGAATAACTCAAAAATTATTCTAGAAACGATGCTCCCTGTTTTTTGGCAATACTACTTCAGCTAGCCTATCAATGCATTTAGGAACCTGAACGATTGTATGTTCTTTCTTCTCTTCTCTTCTCTTCTCTTCGTTCTCTTGTTCGTCCAGGAATTGTACGACTGCGCTTCTTTGAAGCCTTTCTCCCCTCTCTGTCATCCTGAAAGGACCTTGTGGGCGAACTAGAAAAGCCTTTACCCATAGAGAAGGAAAAGCATTGAAAGGATAACAAGACAATTCTTCGCATCTATTTGAACCGCCACTCCCTTAACCACAAAACAAAAACCCCGGCCTCCGAAAGAAATCAGAAGCCGGGGTTTTTGCTGTAAAAGGATGGTCGTTTATTACAATTCAAATAAGATACCAGCAATAGTAGCGGTCATCATACAAGCAATAGAAGCGCCTAATAACGCCCGTAATCCAAGCTTAGAAAGGTTGCCCTGTTGGTTAGGGGCCATACCGCCAATACCGCCAATCTGGATGGCAATGGAGCTGAAATTTGAGAACCCGCAAAGGGCGTAAGTGGCCAGAATCACTGACTTTGGTGCAATGGTGCCTTCAGCTTTCATCTTGGCCAGGTCTAAGTAGGCCACAAACTCATTGACAGCCGTTTTCTGCCCTAAAAGGCTACCAACCTGCAAAGAATCTTGCCATGGGCTTCCCATTAAAAAGGCAAACACCCTGAAAATCTGACCAAGAATATACTGGAAGTTAAGCCCTTCAAAACGGCCATCAGTAGAACTTACGATCATTTCATTCAGGCCTGAGAAAGAACCCAGGCTCATTAAAATGGAATTCAAAAGGGCAATCACCGCAATAAAGGCCAGCAACATACCTCCCACGTTCAAAGCCAGTTTCAGGCCATCGGCGGCGCCGGTAGACATGGCATCAATGATGTTCACGCCCAAAGACTCTTTGTTTACTTCCAGTTCGGTGTTGATTTTATCTCCTTCGGTTTCTGGCACCAGTATTTTGGCCATCACAATACCTGCAGGGGCATTCATAATGGAAGCAGTTAACAAGTGAGCGGCAAAAATAGCCTGCTGCACTGGGTCTCCACCCCCCAAAAACGCTACGTAGGCAGCCAGAACCCCACCGGCCAATGTAGCCATACCGCCCGTCATCAAGCACATAAGCTCAGACTTAGTCATGTTCTGGATGAAAGGGCGCACCAAAAGCGGGGCCTCGGTCTGGCCTAAAAAGATGTTTCCGGCCGCAGAAAGGCTTTCAGCCCCAGAAAGGCGCATGCCCTTAGACATTACCCATGCAATCCCGAACACTATTTTCTGCAGCACTCCCATGTAATACAGGCCGGCTGTTACAGTAGAAAAGAAAATAATGGTGGGTAAAACGTTGAAAGCGAAGATAAAGCCAATTCCGGTTTTTGAACCCGGGTTGGCCAGTTCGCCAAACAAAAAGGAAGAACCAGCGCTGGAAAAGCTTAACAGTTTCACAAAGCCTTCACTAACGGCCTCAAAACCAGCTTTTATAAACCCAACCTCCGTTACCAGCACCCCAAAAATAATTTGGATGAGGATACCTACTCCCACTAGTTTCCAGCTGATGGCCTTGCGGTTGGTGGAGAATAAAATGGCAATACCAATAAGAACAAAATAGCCGATGGCTCCCTGAAGAACAGATAACATAGAGGTCAAATATCGCCAAAAATAAGTCAAATTATGGTCATAAAAAAAAGTCCTGAGCTAGGCCCAGGACTTTTTCTTTCTATGTTACCAAATAGCTAATTCCGCTTGTTCAATTCATCACGGATCTTGGCAGCTTTTTCATAATCCTCTTTCTCCAGAGCCTCGTTCAGCATTTTATTGAGCTCCTCTACAGAAACCTCAGTAATGTTGCTTTTTCCGGTGGAGGAAGTTGAAGCGCTGGGCGTTGAGCTAGCGGAAGTCGGGATTTCGTCGGTTTCCTCTTCTTCCTCCTCGTCCATGTCGCTCAGGATAATGCCTGCTTCAGACAGAACAGATTCAACAGTATAGATAGGAACCCCAAAACGCAGACCTATGGCAATGGCGTCTGAGGGACGGGCGTCCAGCTCAAACTCCTTCTCACCGTCCGTGCAGACAATCTTGGAGAAAAACACCCCTTCCTTCAGGTCTGAGATCATAATCTCCTGCACGCTCACGTCCATTTGCTGGGCGAATGACTTGAAAAGGTCATGGGTAAGCGGCCGGGTGGGGTTTATTTTCTCAATCTGAATGGCAATGGATTGTGCCTCAAACATCCCAATAATGATGGGTAAACGGCGCGTGCCGTCCTTCTCCCCTAGTACCAGGGCAAAAGAACCGGATTGCGACTGGCTTGATGACAAACCCAATATCTCTAGCTCAATTTTCTTCACAGTTTCTCTCGTCTTTGTCTATAAAGCCTTTGCAGCTTCTATCAATTTTGGAACAACCTCCAGCGCATCTCCTACAATACCGTAATCTGCGGCTTTAAAGAAGGGTGCCTCCGGATCTTTATTGATAACGACAATTACTTTAGAAGAGTTAACCCCGGCCAGGTGTTGGATGGCTCCTGAGATACCCACGGCAATGTACAGGTTAGGGCTCACGGTGATACCGGTTTGGCCAACGTGCTCATGGTGAGGTCTCCAGCCCACGTCTGCCACTGGCTTAGAGCAAGCGGTGGCTGCCCCTAAAGTTTTGGCCAATTCTTCAATCAGGTGCCAGTTCTCAGGCCCTTTCAAGCCTCTACCGCCAGACACTACCACTTCAGCCTCGGTTAACAGGATGTCACCAGATTGCTTAATGGTTTCTTTGGGGGCAGCAGCGAAATCAGCATCTGAAAGATCGGCTGAGAAATTTTCTACTGTGGCAGTAGCGCCCGCATTGGCTTCAAACTCCAGCGCGTTTTTCTTAACCGCAATAATTTTTTTGTCTGAAGTCAATTCTACCTCAGAGAATGCCTTTCCAGAGAATACCCCGCGGCGCACCGTAAAGGCAGACCCGTTGATCTGGGGCAGGGATACCACATTGGTGGCCAGGCTGGCGTTTAACTTAACGGCCAGGCGGCTGCCAATGGCGGCACCAATGTTGGAGTTAGACAGCACAATCACGCTGGAGTTTTCCTGCTCAGCGGCTTTCGCAATCACCTTTACATAGGCGGCACCCACAAAATCATGCAGGCGTTTGTCATTGTCTAACAACACTTTGGTAATACCTTGCTCACCTAAGCCTTGAAGGGCATCTGGCTGCACATCACCTATGGCTACGGCTGTGGCCGAGGTACCTAGCGCGGCGGCTACTTTGCTCCCGTACGAAGCGGCTTCCAAGGAAGATTTTTTCACTTCGCCGTTCGCGCATTCTATCACAACTAATACAGACATGCTTATAGAACTTTAGCTTCGTTACGTAATAATTTAATCAACTCACCGGCATTCTCGGCGGGAATCATTTTCACCCCAGACTTGGCCGGCGGCAATTCATACTTCTGAACCGTGGTTTTGGCGTCCTGGTTAACGGGCTCCACTACCTGCAAAGGCTTGGTGCGGGCGGTCATAATACCACGCATGTTAGGGATGCGCGGCTCAGACATAGGCTGCTGGGCACTGGCCACCAGAGGCAATGCCACCTCAATGATTTCCTTGCCGCCCTCAATCTCGCGCTCCAACGTAGCGGTTGAACCGTTCACATCCAGTTTCATGGCCGGCGCAATGGTAGGAATTCCCATTAGTTCACCTACCATACCATGTACCTGGAAGCCGTTGTAGTCAATAGACTCGCGGCCCATAAGTATAAGGTCATAGCCACCTTCTTTGGCGTAGTGCGCAATCTGCTGCGCCACTAAGAAGGCATCAGTGGGTTTCAGGTTCACGCGAATGGCGTCATCGGCACCAATGGCCAATGCTTTTCTGATGTTTGGCTCCGTATCTGCCTCCCCCACGTTCAATACCGTCACCGTGCCGCCCTGGGCTTCTTTCAGCTCAATGGCGCGGGTTAAGGCATACTCGTCATACGGATTTATCACAAACTGTACCCCGGCCGTGTTAAACGCTTTGCCATCTGGCGAAAATGTTATTTTGGTGGTGGTATCAGGAACGTTGCTAATGCAAACTAAGATCTTCATTTAACTTAGGGTTAGCGGATTTAAGTTAATTTTGTGGGCAATTTAAAGAATAATTCATCAAATGGAAACGACTAACAGCAGATTGACCCAACTCCTGGCCTTCTATGAGCAAGATCCTTCTGATCCGTTCACCCTCTACGCCATAGCCACGGAGTACCGCCCTACCAACGTAGAAAAAGCCCGGTTTTTCTATGAAAAACTGTTAGCCGAACACCCTGACTATGTAGGTACCTACTACCACGCGGCCAGCCTCTACCTGCAGCTAGAAGAACCGGAACTTGCGCAGAAAGCCTACCAGAAAGGCATGCAGGTGAGCCGGCAACAAGGCCAGCTCCACGCCTTCTCTGAATTGCAGCAGGCCTACAACAAGATGATGGGTTTAGACTACGAAGATGACTAAAATTTAGTTGGCATGCATACTATTTTTGCCTCCAACGCATATTTTTTCTTTTGCTGTCACTAATAATAGAATGGCTAGTCCGAAATAGGTATGCCTTTGTTTAAGCACTGTATTTTGTAGGTAAGGGATTATCCATTTATTATGCCACGTCGTCAGCGGCAATAGGCAAAAGCCAACTTTCGTAAACTATTTTTTAGATAAGCCTAAACTTTTGTTTAGACTTACCTGTAAGATAGAAAAACGAAACTGTTGGTGCCTATGAAATCCCTTTCTCTTTGTTTATTGGTTTGGCTTCCGTTGCCGGTGTTGGCGCAGTTACCGCCAGATAGCACTCAAAAAACGTCCGTACCTTTTGTTTCAGACAGGCCAGATAGAACGGAGTCTGCCACCGTGCAGGCCCTTGGTACGCTGCAAATTGAAAGTGGCTTTTCAAGGCAAATTTCCCGCATGGAGGGCCAGAAATACACGGAGGTGCTATACCCTACCACTTTGGTGCGGTGGGGCGTATTGGACCAGTTGGAAGTGCGTTTGGCCACTGATTACCTAAGAACCACCATCCAAGAGGAAAAAGGACCGGTCACGGCCAAAGGGCTGACCGCTTTTTCCATAGGAACCAAGATTAAAGTGACTGAAGAAAATGGCCTTTTGCCCAGTATTGCTTTCTTAGCTCATCTTACGGTGCCGTCAGGTTCCTCAGAGTTCAGGCCTGCACACGTGGCCCCAGATTTCGCGTTCTCCCTCTCCCACACCCTGTCAAATAGATTCTCCTTGGGATACAACCTGGGTTACGCCTGGGACGGGGATTCTCCGGAAGGCACAGGATTTTACACGCTTTCAATTTGTTCAGCCCTAAGTGACCGTTGGGGCGGTTTCGCCGAGGTGTACGGGGAAAAACCGGAGCAAGGAAAATGGGGCCACTCCACTGATATGGGGCTTACTTTTTTACTGCGTCCCAACCTTCAATTAGATGCCTCGGCAGGAATTGGCATAACCAGCAATGCTCCAGATTACTTCCTCAGCACGGGGTTCTGCGTCAGGATTCCTAGGTAAGAAAATGCGTTTTAGGCCCTTTTTTCAGAAAACACCTTTAAAACAACTCGTCGGTTCTTTTGCATCACTAATTTCTTATTACCCAATGGTCTTAAAAGGCCAGGTTATTCATGGTAAAGCCTTGCTGAGGACTCAGGAAAAGTTGTGGCTACCTGGAAGGTGAATTTACCTTATCTTTCGGGCAGAATGGCTGAAGGCGCTTTGCTTATTGCCAGCGAATAAAAGGAATTTTACGTTCACCTTCCGGCCACTTAAAAGAACCCAGCTGGCAGTAATTGGCTGGTTGCGTAGGATCAAAGCAGGCCTTACAAAAGGCTGAAACTTATATGAAAGAATATTCCCCTGAGCTAAGAACCGTCCACGTGACCCGGTACGTCACTCCCCTGCGGGAGGGTGGTTCCTTGCCGGCCATTGTAGAGGCAGATGATGATTTCCTGTATGTGCTCAAGTTCAGAGGCGCCGGGCAAGGCATCAAAGCCCTCATTGCCGAACTGATTGCCGGGGAACTGGCCCGCGCATTGGGTCTACGGGTACCTGAGATCGTATTCGCCCATCTGTCAGAGGCTTTCGGGCGGACCGAGCCAGACGAGGAGATCCAGGACCTGCTCCGGTTTAGCGAAGGCCTTAACCTGGGGCTTCATTTCCTGTCTGGTGCCATCACCTATGATGCCCTGGTGACAACGGTGGACCCCACGCTGGCCTCCCAGATTGTATGGTTGGACTGCCTGATCACCAACGTAGACCGCACAACCCGCAACACCAACATGCTCATGTGGCACAAGGAACTCTGGCTCATAGACCATGGCGCGGCCTTTTACTTCCACCATAACTGGCCCAACATTGAAGAGCAGGCCAAACGGCCCTTCACCCAAATAAAAGACCACGTTCTCTTGCCGCGGGCTTCAGAGTTGGAGGCTGTAGACGCCGCCTTTAAGCCAGTCCTTACGCCGAACTTGCTCCAACAGATAGTTGCCTTGATCCCGGATGATTGGTTGGTGCTGGACTCCCCTTTCGCCACCGCCCAGGAACACCGGCAAGCCTACGTCCAGTTTTTAGAGACGCGCCTGGCCCATTCAGAAGTTTTTGTCAAAGAAGCACAGCATGCAAGAAAAGGACTTGTTTGAGTACGCCGTCTTACGGGTAGTACCTAGGGTAGAACGGGAAGAGTTTCTGAATGTAGGCGTGGTGTTGTTTTGCGCAGCCCAAGGCTTTCTGCAAGTAAAAACCACCCTCAATGAGGAGCGCCTGAAAGCGTTTTCCGCGGAGGATATCTGTGACGAGGTACGGCTACGCCTTAGGGCGTTTGAACAGATCTGCGCCGGCCGCAAAGAGGGAGGCGCCATTGGCCAGTTTGCCACCGCCTCAAGGTTTAGGTGGTTGACCTCCACCCGCAGCACAGTACTTCAGATCTCGGCGGTACACCCGGGCCTGTGCACCAACCCCGCCGAAACGCTGGAGCGCCTGCACGCCCAATTGGTCCTTTAAAAGATCGTTTTCCCTTTTATAATTAGAAGAGTACTTCTTTGTATTTCCTGTTTTGGGCCTGATTTTCTGAAAACAGCCCCAAAACAGGAAACCCTTGCTAGTGGGTGATTTTGGTCAGTGGAATTTCTGGTAAATAAGGCTAGCTTTGCCGAAAACAGTTAAAGGTCACCTCAGTTAAGCATCACCATGGAAGTTAAAGACAGCAACGGCACCCTTCTACAGGAAGGAGATTCCGTAACGGTTATTAAAGATTTGAAAGTGAAAGGTTCTTCGTCGGTCATTAAAAGGGGAACGATTGTCAAGAAAATACGCCTAACCGATGACGAGGAAGAAATTGAAGGCAAAGTAGAGAAGACTACCATGGTTTTGAAAACCATGTTTTTGAAGAAGGTATAAGTTTACTTGAAGAACTCCCTCCTTACCTCATAAAAAGAAGCCTCCCGTTTTGGGCCTGTTTTTAGAAAAACAGGCCCAAAACGGGAGGCTTCTTCCTTCAGGCAATATTTATTAAATAGAGCCTTACTTCCCGAAAAGCTTATAGCCAATACTTACAATCACTTGGTTGTTTTTAATATCTGCGGAGCCAGAGGTTTCATCCTGGTAGGATCGTTTCAAACTTTCATAGCGCACATCGGCGGTGAACCTTGAAATATCTATTCCGCCGCCCACCTGATAGCCCCATTCTGATTTCTCCAGGTACTGATCAATTTTATCGTCGCCAATATCGCCATCCAATAACACAGAGGCCACGGGTCCGCCGTAGGCCCGGAAGAAGGCCATTTTGTAGCCTACCAGTAAAGGCACGTCTAAGTGGGTAAAGCCTAACTTCTCCACCACGGTGCCTTGCTGGGTATCATCGTACTTGAGCTCACCCCCAGATTTGGAGAGCAATACCTCAGGCTGCAGCAAAAAGCCCAGCACATTGGCCCTCACGAAAATACCGGCATGGTACCCATTGATTTGGTCGCCTTCTTTAAATCGCTGAAAAGATCCCTGCGGATCTTTTATGTCTATCTTAGAGGAACTTATCCCTCCTTTAATGCCCAAATTGACTTGCGCCTGCGCCAGAAAACCGGTAAAAAGAAACAAAGCCGAAAATAAGACGATCTTCTTCATAAAGAAATGAGTTACGCTAATTGAATATAGGTGATTGCTGAAGCCGGAGGAACTCCAATATTAATTCCGATAATCCATAAATCATATTACAGATTATTTTATTACCACATTAACCTTAAAAACTAGGTGATTATTGCTCCTTGATCCGTGATATTTTTTTGGAAAGGACCTATGCAAATTATCGGCCAAAAAAGACAAAACGTTGGTTAAGATCCATTCAAAAAAGGAAAGCAGGCCTAAAGCTGGCTCCAATATCTTTAACCCCTAGTTATTAAAATTGGAAGGCTGTACCTGTTTCCCTTTCTTGCCTTTTCATTCGCTGGTCAACCATTTTCTATGAAAACTTTCCTTGGAATTCTTTTGGTGTCACTCTTCTTGGTTTCGAGCTGTATCACCCAACAGGGAAAGGCCTGGCAGAAAGGCCCGGCCCGGGTGCTGGTCTTTTATAAGACGGCTGGGTTTTACCACAACTCCATTCCGGCTGGTTTGGCTGCCATACAGAAGTTGGGAAAAGAAAATGGCTTTGGCGTAGACACTACCAACAATGCCTTGGTCTTCACCCCGACCAGGTTGGCTACTTACCAGGCCATTGTTTTCCTAAGCACCACCCAAGACGTACTAAGCCCAACTCAGGAAAAAGCCATGGAGGGTTATATAAAGGCCGGGGGCGGATTTGTTGGCATTCATGCGGCCACAGACACCGAATATGACTGGCCCTGGTACAACCAGTTGGTGGGCGCCCAGTTCGCAGATCACCCCAAGGTGCAGCAAGCCACGGTACAAGTTCAGGATAAAAGCCACCCCTCTACCTCGTTTCTGCCTACCCGCTGGGACCGGACCGATGAATGGTACAACTTCAAAAACATATACCCCGCAATTAAGGTATTGGCTACGCTAGACGAGACCACCTATACAGGTGGCAAAAACGGAAACCAACACCCCATTGCCTGGTACCATGAATTTGACGGCGGAAGAGCCTTTTATACCGCAGGCGGCCACACCAAGGAAAGCTTCCAGGAGCCCCTTTTTCTGCGGCACCTCTTAGGCGGCATCCAGTACGCCATAGTAAAGAAGTAAATGCCAAGGTTCCTTAACCCAATGGATTTCAGCAAAAAGAGGAATTTCTGGCCTAAATATGCCTAAAGAAGAGGAGCCGTTTTAAGCCTGTTTTTGGTAAAACGGGCTTAAAACAGCTCCTCTTTTAAATTCCTGGCTAGGTTCTTTCTAAGGAATTGCCGGTGCGCGGTTACTGAATAACGATTTGAAGGGTTCGGGCAGTACCACCGGTAATAATTTTGCAGAGGTAAAGGCCCGGTGCCAACGCCCGGCCATTGCCCCCTTTCAATGGTTGGGTCACGGTTTGGGTTCCTGCTCCCTGGCGACCCATAGAGCGCTGCATCACCTGCCGGCCCAGTTGGTCAAAGAGTTGCAGGCTCACCTCACTGGAAGAAACCAAATGGTAGCGAATGGTTACCTCGCCAGCCCCTGCCGGGTTAGGGAACGCTATCGCTCTTTCTACCAATGGAGACTCTTCTCTGGTTTTGGTCAGGATGCTGCTGCTGGACAGGCGCTTGGTGGTGTAAATCCGGTACTCGCCGGGCTGTAGGGTAATGCTTTGGTTGACGTTAGAAACTGTATAGCTCTGGCCCGTTACATAGTCATACCAGGTTCCGGTTTTCTGAAATTTGGGATCTATGCTGCCGGAAGTCACTCCAAAGTTACCCAATACCGCCACGCTCATGTCTGTATGGTTAATATGGATAGTCTTCATGGCATTGGCCAGGTTCAGGGTAAAATCACTAGACTCAAAGGCAGGTTCATTGATTTTGAGTTTGATGAGCGCGGTATACACGTTGTAGAGTTTTTTGCGCTCAGCCTCCTGGTAATAATTCCAGAGGATGGGTTTGTCGCCGGTACGGCCGTTTTGGTTTATGGAAATATCATAGCCCAGCTCTCCAAACTGCCAGATCATTTTAGGGCCCGGAATGGTGAAGAAGAAGGCACTGTTCAACTGCATGCGCTGCAAGGCGGTGGTTGGGTCCTGGATGCTGTAGGTCCCGGAAATATTCCCGTAGGCTATGGCATCTACCATCAGGCGTTCCTCATCATGGCTTTCCATGTAGCCCACCACGTGGGGACTGGTCCAGTTACGTTGCTTGTAAGAGATCCAATTGAAGTTGGAGTTCTCAGTATACCCCAACGCCGCTTGTTTATAGTTTCCGTGCAGGTTGCCCCACAACATCATGCCATAGCTGGAAAGGACCATCTCCTCATCATTATCCGCGAAATGCTCCAGAATCACATAGGCCGTGTTATCTACCGTCCATAAATGGTCTGCCATGCGTTTCAGCAAGGCAATGCGGCTTGCGTCATACTGGCCCCAGGCACTTACGCTACCCAGGGTCTGCTTCTGGGTGAAACCTTTTGACAGGTCAAAGCGATAGCCGTCTACCTTGAATTCGCGCAGCCAATATTCTGTTACGCGGTCCACAAAATACTTGGTGGCCTCACTTTCATGGTTAAAGTCATGCCCCACATTATAATCGTGTTTGGGATCTGGGTTAAACCAGGGGTTATCTGCGGTGGTTTTACCGGTGGAAGGGTTGTAATACAGCTGCACCATAGGCGATTGCCCAAACGAGTGGTTCAAGGCAATATCCAGGATCACGGCTATGCCCCGGGCGTGCGCCTCGTCTATAAAGCGCTTCAGCATTTCCTTAGGGCCATAGTATTTGTCTGGCGCAAAGTAGTATACTGAGTTGTAGCCCCAGCTCAGGTTCCCTTCAAATTCCTGGATAGGCATCAATTCAATGGCATTCACGCCCAGGCGGGTCAGGTAATCAAGGGTATCGGTGAGGGTTTTGTAATCATGCTTGGCAATGAAATCCCGCACCAGCAATTCATAAATAACCAGGTCCGTTTTCTTGGGTTTGGCAAAGTTGGTCACTTTCCAGGAATAAGCCGTTTGGTTGGTTTGGAACACCGACACCATACCTGTGGCCTTGCCCACGGGGTACGGCTTTAAATTAGGATAGGTCTCCGCCGGAATGTAGCGGTCTTCATACGGGTCCAGTGTTTTCTGGGTGTAAGGGTCTCCTACGCGCAGGTTTTCATCCACCAGGTACTGGTAAGCATATTCCTGTCCGGCGACCAGGTTGTCAATTTGTACCCAGAAACGTGACCCGTCGGGGGTTTTGTTCATGGGGGTTGCGCCCACTTGCCAATTGTTGAAATCACCTAGGGCGTACACGCTTTGCTTGCCGGGCGCATACAAATTCAAAAGCACGCTGGTAGCGCTCAAATAGGTAACCCCATCTTTGGCATTGGCGGGCAGGGCCTGGCTGTTGGCTGCCGTCCGGACTACGTAGGTAAAGGAGTCAACGGCCGTGGTGGTGCCATTCTGGGCGACCAACTTTACTTTGTTCACTCCCGCCTGTGAGGCGGTGAGCTGGGTTTGGATAGAGCCGGCGTTAGCCTCTTCTTTCACTTTGGTGCCGTTCACAAAAAGCTGCAAGGTGGCGTTGGGAGAAGACGTAGCCGAAACCGGAATAGTGGCGCCTTGGTTTACAAAAATCCCGTTCATGGTCACCGTAGGCTGAGTAAAGGCAATGTTTATGGCCCCGGCCGTGTAGATAGGTACTTTTATATCTTTGGCCCCGGTGTCTTTGCCTTCCTTGGTGCCGGTGCCGTTCCGGAACACAAACATGATGGCCTTGATCTCCTCAGAAGCCGGCACATTGTAGTAGGTTCTGGGCGTGATGGTGATCCGGTAAAGATTGTTTCCCAAGGAAGTCATAAGCGCCGCCGGGGTATTTACTTTCCAGTCGGCCTTTACATATTTCCAGTCTGAGTCTGTGGTGCTGAGGTTAGTGAGGACTCCCGTATGGGCATAGATGGGCTCATTGAGGTTGGCCAATCCGCCGGTGCCTTTGGTGGCGTCAAACGTGATGGTCACCGGTTCATTGTGCGTGGGGTAGGCAGGTGACCAGGTCACCACCTGCGCCTGGGCCGCGTGCACCAGAAGAAAAACCAGCAACAAGCCAAGCAAACGGAACGTAGTTTTCATGCGATAGGCCATTTGTATTTTGAATAAGTAAGAATTTAAACGAGTGAACCGATAACGAAATCGATTTCCTTGCGAATTTATTAAATTATTATGGGTAAACCGCGGCCCTATTATCAACTTTCCATGGGTTTTATCAATTCTTGATCATGGGTTGCTCCTTACCCGTATGAGATGTACCTTTTGCCCCATCCAAACCTGATTTTATGCCTAAGGCTTCTTCCCTCCTCCCTTTAATACAAACCGATAGCTGGCTAGCCCCCTATGCGCCACAGTTGAATGAGAGACAGGCCCGCTTTAACCAGACCCTTGCTGCCATTACCCAGGAAACCGGCTCTTTGCCAGAATACGCCACTTGGCACCGGCAAATGGGCCTTCACTTTGAACAGGAGAACAACGGGTGGCGGTACCGCGAGTGGGCCCCAGCCGCCCAGGTCCTTTCCCTGATCGGGGACTTCAACTTCTGGGACCGGTCCAGGCACCCGCTGCAACGACAGGAAAACGGTATTTGGGAAATCTTTATCCCTGCCGGTGAAACCCAATTAACCCATGGCCAACGGTACAAAGTGCATGTGGTGGATGCCACCGGGGTGGGCAAGGACCGCATTTCGCCGTTTGCCTTCCGGGCTATTCAGGACCCAGACACCTATGACTTTTCGGGGCAGATCTGGCAACCCGAAAAACCCTTTAAGTGGAGTGACGGCGCCTTTAAGCCCAAAAAAATCACCCAACCCTTAATCTATGAATGCCACGTGGGCATGGCCCAGGAAACCCATGGCGTGGGCACTTACCGCGAGTTTGCAGACAAGATCCTACCTTACATAGCGGAGACCGGCTATAATTGCCTGCAACTGATGGCCTTGATGGAGCACCCCTACTATGGGTCATTTGGCTACCATGTGTCTAATTTCTTTGCCCCTACCTCCCGTTTTGGCACGCCAGAGGATTTAAAGTATCTGGTCAACGAGGCGCACCGCCGGGGCATAGCCGTGATTATGGACCTGATCCATGCGCACGCCGTGAAAAATGAGGCAGAAGGGTTGGTGAACTTTGATGGCTCCGGTCATCAGTTTTTCCATGAAGGTCTTCGGGGCACGCACCAGGGCTGGGATTCCAAACTCTTTAACTATGGCGTGCCCGAAGTACGCCGGTTCCTGTTGTCCAATGTGCGCTACTGGTTGGAGGAGTTTCACCTGGACGGCTTCCGGTTTGACGGGGTCACCTCCATGCTCTACCACCACCATGGCGAGGGCGTGGCCTTTGGGCACTATGACCGCTATTTTGATGAAGGTGTAGACCAGGACGCCATTCTGTATCTGCAGCTGGCTTCCCAATTATCTCATTCCTTGAAAGCCGGCTCTATTCTCATTGCCGAAGACATGAGCGGCATGCCCGGCCTTTGCCGTCCGGTAAAAGAAGGCGGCATTGGATTTGACTACCGGCTGGGCATGGGAATCCCGGATTACTGGATCAAGACCCTGAAGCACAAACGCGACGAAGACTGGAACCTGGATGAGATCTGGCATGAATTAACCAACCGTCGCCCCGGCGAAAAAACCGTGGCTTACGCAGAGTCCCATGACCAATCACTGGTTGGCGATAAAACCCTGGCCTTCTGGCTCATGGACAAGGAAATGTACTTCCACATGCAGACCAGTGACCAGCACCCGGTTATTGACCGGGGCATTGCCCTGCACAAAATGATCAGGTTGATTACCCTTTCCCTGGGCGGAGAAGCCTTCCTTACTTTTATGGGTAATGAATTTGGGCACCCAGAGTGGGTGGACTTCCCGAGGCTAGGCAATAACTGGAGTTACCAATATGCCCGCCGGCAATGGTCGTTGGTGGAAAACGAAAACCTCAGGTACCGGCATCTATGGCACTTTGAAAAGGAAATGCTGGCCATGGCACAGCAATACCAGTTGATGGAGCAAGGTCCTGCCCTTAAGCTACACCAGGACAATCACAACAACGTGCTTATTTTTGAGCGGGGCGGCCTGGTGTTCCTGTTTAATTTCTCTCCCCAGAATTCGGTGCCAGATTACCGGTTCCCGGTGCAGGAAGCCGGCAGCTATTCAGTGCTCCTTTCCACGGATAGCCCTGAAACCGGAGGGCATGACCGGGTGGACACGTCTTTGCGCTATTTTACCCAACCCACTAAATATGGGCCCAGAATGAGTATTTACTTACCCAACCGCACGGCGCTAGTATTAAAGAAGGAAGATTAGCGATGGATGAAAGCGACTTTTAAGTGATGCCGCTTTCATTCCTTTTAAACAAAGAGGCCTCCGCAGGATTTCTGCGGAGGCCTCTTTGCTTTCGTTAGTTTCCTTCAGAAGTAATTAACCTTAGCCTTGAAAGATTTGAGGCGGTTTTAGGGCTGTTTTCCTAAAAACGGGCTTGAAATGCTTTTGCAAGCTTCTCCTTTTAGTATGTTCTACCCTATAGTTTGGGTGCTACAACATTTTGGAGCACTTCATTCACTTTGTCGGCGGTGGCATCCCAGGTAAGATGCTGCAGTGCTCTTTGGTTAGCTTCCACTTGTTTTTTACGGAGGCCTTTGTCCTGCAAGAGAGTGACAATGTGTTTGGCCAGACCAGCCAGGTCATTGCAATCGGCTACGTTTGCCTGGGGCAACACTTCGGCGGCGCCTGTTTGCATGGACAAGACCACCGGCAAACCTACCTGCGTTGCCTCCAGGGCAGCCAGGCCAAAAGGCTCAGATAAAGCGGGCAGACAGAAAACAGAAGAGGTGCGCAGAAGATTCTCTGCCTGGGCCGGCGATAAAAAGCCAGTGAAGGTCACGGCCTCTTTGATGTCCAATTTCTCCACCAAGGCTTTGGCTTCCTCTAACTGCGGCCCATGCCCAGCCATAACAAAATGGGCAGCGGGTTCTTGTTGCAGCACCAATTTGGCTACCTTCAAAAATTGCAGCGGCCCCTTCTGTGCCACCAAACGCCCTAAAAAGGTCACTTGTTTGCGTTTGCTGGAAGCTACTGGAACTGCGGTAAAACTATCGGCCCCATTATAGACCACTTTCACTTTTTTAGCTGAAACCCCGTAGCGCTTCACGATCATGTGCGCCGTGCGTTCGCTTACGGCCAAAATCACGTCTGCGGCCTGCAGGGCTTTTGTCTCCAATTCATACACCCAGCCTAAGGGCTCTCCTACCTGACGGTCAAAAGACAGGCTATGCACGTGCAGTACCAAAGGAATCTTGCGTTGAATCTTTATTTCCACCCCGGCCAGGTACGTCATCCAGTCATGGGCATACACCACGTCTATCTCCTGGTGAGAAGCCAAACGGGCGGCATAGCGGGCAAACTGGATTACCTCAAAATTGATAGTTCCCCTGGCACCGGTTGCCACTGAAATCTGGGGTTGCCCTACTTTAGTGCCTGGTGCAGTAGTTTTTTGAACCGGGGAAGTGTCAACTAAAACTGCGGCAGGGTTCGGTAATTGCTCCAGGGGCTCTGGCAAGGAGGGATAAGAGATGCTTTCTTCGGGGTCTTCATAGGGGAAGAGGTTGGCAGCCACCCGGTGGGTGGTAGCGAAGCGGTCAAAGGACTTGGCCACCGGCGCCTGCTGAATCTCCTCCAGGTCAAGGGCGTCCAGGCCTACCACCTGGGCATGCTGTTCCAGCGCCAAATGATCTGCCTGGGGCACAATCATGGTTAGTTCTACTTCTTTGGCAAGCGCTTCTGCCAAATGAAAACAGGCTTTGCCTACTCCTCCGTTTAGAACGGGCTGGTCTTCCCATCCTAACATTAATACGCGTAGTCTTTTCATTATAGGCTTATTTCCTTCGTGTTTTTAGGCGGCGTGGTTGACTTGTAAAGTTAACCAACCAAGGCGCTATAGCAAACCACCCGGCTGGATTTTTTAATTTCAGGATTTTATTAAAGAAAGATCTAAAAAACATTCCGTAATTATGCAGTTTAATTGAAGTATAAGTACGCTGCTTTCGCTTCAATCCATTCCTTCGGTCCTTCTTTTATGCAAGATTCTATTCAGGATACCAATTACATGATCAATGACCTGGTCACCCAGCGGGAGGAATTCTTCGCGGGGACTGTCCAGCGCGTTGAATTTACTGACCGTTCTGTGCTCCTGGTGTGTGACAACCGCGTGAGTTTATTAGTTGAAGCTGTTTCCCAGAATATATTAAAGTTCAGGTATGCCACGGAAGGCACCTTTGGGCGTGACTTTTCCTATGCCCTTTGCCCTACCCGGCCCCACCATGAGGTACGCTTAAAGGTGAAGGAGTTACCAGACCACGTAAGGCTAACCACAAAGTACCTTATCTGCACCATCTCCAAAGAGGGCCTGATTACCCGCATCATGGACCGGTCCGGGAACGTGCTGAATGAAGATGAAAAGGGTTTCCATTGGGAAGAGCACAAAGAGCACGGCGGCAACATTGTGAAGATGAGCAAGGTCAACCAACCGCATGAATTCTTCTACGGTCTGGGAGACAAAGCCAATAACATGAACTTGCAGGGCAAGCGCGTAGAGAACTGGGGATCAGACACCTATGGCTACGTAAAAGGCACCGACCCGCTTTATAAAAACATCAATTTTTACACAGGCCTCCACCGTCGCCAGGCCTACGGAATTTTCTTTGACAACACGTTCAGAACCTTTTTTGATTTTGGTGCTGAGCGCAAAGAGGTGACCAGTTTCTGGGCCCAGGGCGGCACCATGGACTATTATTTCATCTATGGACCCAGCCTTACGGAGGTAGTCCAGAACTACACGGAACTGACCGGACCACCCGAGTTACCGCCGCTGTGGGCTTTGGGTTACCACCAATGCAAGTGGAGCTATTATCCAGAGTCTGTGGTGAAAAACCTGGCCCAGGGATTTAGGGAGCGTCGCATTCCCTGCGATGCCCTGTACCTGGACATTGACTACATGGAAGGGTTCCGGTGCTTTACCTGGAGCAAAAGCCATTTCCCGGAGCCTAAGCGCATGGTGCAGGAATTGTTGGAAGATGGTTTTAAAACCGTGGTGATCATTGACCCCGGCATCAAGATTGACCCTGACTACTGGGTGTACCAGGAAGCCATGGCCAATGACTTTTTTTGCCGCCGCGCCGATGGCCCGCTGTATAAAGGCACTGTTTGGCCTGGCCTTTGCCATTTCCCAGATTTTACCCGCGAAGACGTTCGTACCTGGTGGGCCACCCTTTTCCAGGGGTTAGTCGCTGATATTGGGGTGAAA
The DNA here is from genome assembly GCF_054781795.1 of Rufibacter soli. Classification (NCBI taxonomy): domain Bacteria; kingdom Pseudomonadati; phylum Bacteroidota; class Cytophagia; order Cytophagales; family Hymenobacteraceae; genus Rufibacter; species Rufibacter soli. The sequence continues at coordinate 2,132,995 of NZ_BAAGTS010000002.1, forward strand.
GGGGTCTGGAATGACATGAATGAGCCGGCCGTTTTTGAGATTGGCACTTTCCCCAATGACGTGCGCCATTACTTTGACGGGGAGCCCTGTAGCCATCGCAAGGCCCACAACATCTATGGCATGCAAATGGCCCGCGCCACCTATGACGGCGTAAAGAACCACGCTTTCCCTAACCGTCCATTCACCATTACCCGGTCTGGCTATGCCGGGGTACAGCGCTACGCCTCCGGCTGGACCGGTGACAACATCGCTTCCTGGGATCACCTGTGGCTGGCCAACATCCAGTGCCAGCGCCTGAGCATTTCCGGGATGTCTTTTATTGGCTCAGACATTGGTGGTTTTATTGAGACCCCAGACGGGGAACTTTACATCCGGTGGCTACAGCTGGGTATTTTCCACCCCTTCTGCCGCACTCATTCCTCAGGAGACCACGGCGACCAGGAACCTTGGTCCTTCGGGGAACCTTATACCACCCTGGCCCGCAAGTTCATAGAATTGCGTTACCAACTGTTGCCATATTTGTATACCACCTTCTGGCAATACACCTCCCGAGGCACGCCCATGCTAAGGCCGCTCTCCTTCCTGGACCAAACCGATCCAGAATGCTACCACCGCATGGCCGAATTCACCCTGGGAGACCATGTGTTGGTGTGCCCAATCACGCAGCCCAAGGTAGAAGGCCGGATTCTTTATTTGCCCAAAGGCAACTGGTATAATTTCTGGACCGATGAGTTAGTGGCAGGCAAAGGGGAAGTTTGGGCAGATGCTCCGCTAGACAAAGTCCCCATGTTCATTAGAGCCGGAGCCATGATACCGTTTTACCCGGTGCAGCAGTACGTGGGCGAACTGGAAAAGCCTCCTGTCACCTTGCATGTGTACTACGGCACCACCCTTTGCGCGAGCGAGTTATATGAAGACGGTGGCGAAGGATATGCCTACGCCAATGGTGGTTTCCTACACAGAACCTTCCAAACGGGCACCTCTTCGGGGACCTTTAGAGTAAGCCAACAGATAAATGGCGCCGGAACCAGCCCCAACACCTTCTTTTCCCTGGTGGTGCACGGGTTACCATCTCCTACCGCCCAGGTTTTAGTAGACGGGCAACCGATGGCCTGGGAAGCCACCGCTGAGGTGAATTTGCTGCACGTGACCGTTCCCGCTGGCTTTACCGAGATTGAATTCCAACCGGTTCTATAGTGGTGTAACCTGAGAGGCCAACCTACCTAAAGTAAAATAAACAGCCCCTTGCGTTTTGAGCCTGTTTTTCAAAAAACAGGCTCAAAACGCAAGGGGCTGTTCTGTAAAATGGCTCTACTCCTGGGTGATGCTTAGGGCTAGTTGGTAAGCACGTTCATAGTGCACCAGCAGCTTTTTCCAGTCAAACATCTCAGACAGACTTTCTACTTTATTGCGTTGGGTAATACGCTCCCGGCGGCTCATTTCCACGTAATCAAACAGGTGCTCGGTGAGTTGCTCAGCAGATTCATCAAACCCAACCTCATGGCGGTTGATCACATAAATACCTTTCTCTGAGTACTTTTTCACGTGTTTCTTCACGTAATCCCCGAAGCCGGACAAATCACTGGTAACGGCCGGAATACCGCTAGCCACACATTCCAACGGGGTATAGCCCCAAGGCTCATAATAGCTGGGGAACACACCCAAATGGCAACCCCGCACAAACTGTCCGTACTCAAGACCAAACAACGGGTTAATGGGAGAAATGAAATCAGGGTGGTACACCACCTTCACCCGGTCATCAGCGTTGTTGATGAGGTTAGAGGTGCGCAGAAAATGCAGGATCTCATCTGTCTGGTCATTGACCAGGTTATGGGTAACTACTGGCGGCAACTGGTGCGTTTTCCATGATTGTATAGTACGGCGGTAGCGCAGTTTCCAGTAATCGTCAACGTAGTCATTCAACGACGGCAATTTGTAGTCTGTACTGGCGGCCGCGTCGTAAAAAAGCCTTTCCCCTACCTGGTCTTCAATGGCCCGGCAGGTTTCCTGAATTTCCTCCATGAGGGCCTTACTGTGCAATACCCCTGGGTTAATGGAATGGAACGGCTGCTTGGTCACAAAGAACATCACCACCGTCATGTCGCTTTTAGCCTCTTTCATGCGATGGTTCAGACGAGCCAGGGCCTCCAAAGTCAGGTCAAAGCCTTTGTTGCGGTATTCAAACCTACCGGAGGTAAAGAAGTACAGGGTTTTATCCAGGTTGAAGGGGAAGCTCTGAAAGAAGTGCCCCATTACAAACTGGTGGATTTTCTTTTTATAGGTCAAGTGCAGGTTCTGGAACTCATGCATGGCCGTAAAACGCCGAATGTTCAACCCATTGGGCAAGACCGTATCCGGGATTCTGTCCAGCAGGTAGATGCACTCGCGTACCGTTACCTCACTTACTGTGGTGAACACATGCGCCCCGTGGGCAGCCGCCCGCTCTATAGACACTGCCGGCTCAATATTAAAGTGCTTGGCCTCTTTCTGCCAGTCTACGGCCGTAAGCTGGTCATAAAAGTTAGGGTCGTTCATGGCCAGGTACCGGCCCAGCAAGGTGGCGTGGGTAGTGAACACAATCTTGACCGGCACCTGCTCCCGGCGTAAATCCGGAATGGCAGAACCCACCATCCACTCATGGAAATGGGCTACCACTTGTGCTTTTTCGGCTACAATGGCCAAAAACTGCTTTACCTGGTGCCCAAAAGCCAGCACCTGGTGCAACAAATCTTCATTAGAGGTAGGGATTCTGTGATTTTCCCAGAGAAGGTATTTTATCTCGCCCAGCTGCCCAAAAGCGCTGTACGGATTGATCAACACAATTTTAGGCCTGCCGGTTACCAGCCAGGTACCATAATAGCATTCTACACCCTGTGCCCTAAGCTCCAGCACCGCTTTCCCAAACACATCAGAGTAATCTTCAGAAGGCTCAAACTCATTGGCGGCTTGCTGCGGAAAGTAAGGACCCACCAGGCAATACTGGTCTCCCCAGTATTCAATCATGGCAGAAACCTTGGAACGAATTACCGTATAGATGCCACCTACTTGGTTACATGCTTCCCAGGCAATTTCCACTAAATGTGGAGAAGCAGTAGTTGTTTGTCTCATTGGGTACTGGTTTTAGGGCTATTTTACTCAAAATAGGTTAAAACAGATGTAGAAAAAACCTTTTATTTGATTTCTTCTCCAGCCTCTTGCTGGCTTCCGTTTCCTGTTTCCCCATAATCTCCTTAGTGTCAATCTGCTACCTCACGTTGGGTAATCACAAACAGTTAACCATTGGCGCCAGGATTGGCACAAATCACATTTTTCTTTTCTTCAAACCACCAAAACAAGCGTTTGGTGGCTTTTTATGGGCTAAAGGCCTTTCTAAAACTTTTATATCTTTTCCAGCAAGGCAACTTCTCTTAAATTTTCCCGCTATGTTAACCTGGCAAGAAAAAGACTTCAACCATTAACTTGTATTCCGTAATTTCCTAGGAGCGGCGATAAGCTATCTCCTACTAACGACATTCAAATTAATCTATGAGTATAGTATATGAAGGGCACGTGATCTGGGCCCAGGTAGACGCTAATATGCACCTTCGTCATTCGGCATACGCCGATTTTGCCGCCCAAGCCCGTATTGCCATGATGGCCACCCTGGGTCTGGATTTTAAGGCTTTTCAGAAATTGCACCTGGGGCCTATCCTGTTCCGGGAAGAACTGCAGTACCTGCGGGAGGTAGGCATTAATGATACCATTAAGATAGAGTCTGTCTTAACCAAAGTGCGGTCAGATGGGTCACGGTGGAGCATAAGGCATGATCTGTACCGGGGCGATGGCACCAAGGCTGCCATAATCAAGGTGGAAGGCGCCTGGATTGACGTGCTCAAAAGGAAACTGGTTCCTTTACCAGAAGATCTGGCGGCTACTTTCCTAACTTTGCCCAAAGCTGAGGACTTTGAGTTAGAAGGTTCCGGTCAGGAATAAGCCTTAAACAGAGAGGAAGCCAACATTGGCTCCCTCTCTGTTTAAGGCTTATTCTGTCACGCTGGTTTCTTTCTCTTTCCGGCTGCCACTATACAGTTCATATTTGAATAGCCTGGATTCTATAGGGCCGTTATACAATGGGATTCGGCGCGATGGCTTTAGCCCTATCCTTTTGGCGGCTTCCAGGTTACCTGTGAAAATACACGCGTCCCAGTTCTGGAAATTTGCTTTAAGGGTATCCCCTATCAACTTATACAGCTCATCCATATCAGTGTCGCGGCCAATGCGTTCACCGTAAGGTGGGTTCATCACTAGCAGGCCTTTCTCGGTGGGCTTGGTAGCCTGGGCGAAGTCCTTTACCTGCAAGGGCTCTACGTACTGGTCAATCTCCGCGAAGGCCAGGTTGTTCTGGGCGGCTTCCACAAAGTCTGGGTCAATATCTGACCCGTAAATCTTCACCTCATTTTTGGTGTCTTCCAGCGCCAGAGCGTCCTGGTACACGCGGTTGTAAAGGTTGGCGTCATAATCGGGCCAACGCATAAAGCCATAGTCGCGCCGGTACATTCCGGGGGCAATGTTGTGGGCCAAAAGCGCCGCCTCCGTGAGGAACGTGCCCGAGCCGCACATGGGGTCATACAACGTGGTTTTCTTGTCCCAACCACTCAACAAGAGGATGCCAGCGGCGAGCACTTCGTTTAAAGGGGCTACGTTGGTTTGCTGGCGGTAACCGCGGCGGTGCAGAGAATCCCCGGAAGAATCTAGAGCCAAGGAAACAATGTTCTCATGCATGTGCAGGTTGATTCTGATGTCGGGGGTGGCCACGTCTATGCTGGGGCGTTGCCCGGTGGCATCTCTGAACTGGTCTACAATGGCATCTTTGGTGAGCTGCGACACATATAAGGAGTGCTCAAACGTGGAGCGGGAAACCACCGCGTTAATAGCGAAGGTATCATTCACGCCCATAAACTGGCTCCAGTCCTGCTCCCGCACTTTCAGGTAGAGTTCTTTTTCGTCACGGGTTTTGAACTGCGCGAAGGGCTTTAGAATTCTAATGGCCGTCCGGCACCAGAGGTTAGCCTGGTACAGCAAATACTGGTTCCCGGAGAAAGTGACGGCCCGCACGCCAACCTTCACGTACTTGGCCCCCAGGTCTGTCAATTCCTGGGCAAGTACTTCTTCTAACCCCGCCATGGTGGTGGCGGTCATGTTGAAATTCTGTGATGCTTTGGGTGCGGCCATATGAATAATAAGGAAGGTTAGCGTGCCAGGCCCTGATGGTGCAGAACCCGTTGAGGCGGCAATTTCGGAAAAAATGCGCGCATGCCCTGCACCCTTATTCTCTAATAGAGCAGAATATGGCCTATCATAGCTCTAACCAAGACCGAAAGACCACTTATTAAAATAATTTACTAGAATTTGAGGCCTGGAATCACCTAAAACCAAGAATTTTCCCGCATATTTGATTTTACGCCAAACCTTTCAAACTCAAATATGTCAAACGTAGTTACTCCTCAGCCTTCGGGGAATGCGCTGGCCCCCAAGACCGATTACACCCGGTCCATGGCCATCATCGGGGCCCTGTTCTTTGTCTTCGGTTTCGTGACCTGGCTCAACTCGGTCTTGATCCCCTACCTCAAGATCGCCTGCGAGCTCAACAACTTCGAGTCCTACCTGGTGGCCTTCGCCTTTTACATCGCTTACCTGGTCATGGGCGTGCCCTCGGCCTGGCTGCTGAAAAGGACCGGCTACAAGAAAGGCATGTCGGTGGGCCTGCTCATCATCGCCGTGGGTGCCTTACTGTTCATTCCGGCGGCCCTCTCCCGTACCTACGGGCTATTCCTGCTGGGTCTTTTCGTGCAGGGAACGGGCTTAACGGTTTTACAGGCCGCTTCCAACCCCTACATCTCCATCATTGGGCCCGCCGAGAGTGCGGCCAAGCGGATCAGCATCATGGGGATCTGCAATAAGATCGCGGGTTCCGCGGCCCCCTTCATCCTGGGCAGCATCGTGCTGGCTGGCGCCGATGACCTGGTGGCCCGCCTTTCCTCCATGGACCTGGCCCAGAAGGCCGCCGAGTTGGACGTGCTGGCCCACCGCGTGATCATGCCTTACCTGGTGATCATGGCCGTACTTCTGGTGCTGGCCGTTTTGACCTATTTCTCGGGTCTTCCGGAAGTGGACACTGAGCAAGAGGACGAAGCCGTAGCCGCCGCCAACACCCACAAAACCAGCGTGTTCCAATTCCCGCACTTAGTGATTGGGGTGTTCAGTTTGTTTTTATATGTGGGCGTAGAGGTAATGGCCGGCGACACTGTGATCAGTTACGCCTCCAGCCAGGGCATTCCGTTAGATGAGGCCACGCGCTTCACCACGTTTACCCTCTGGGCCATGATCGCCGGTTACATCTTGGGTATTATTACTATCCCCAAGTATCTGAGCCAACAGAAGGCGCTGCAGATCTGCGCCGCCCTGGGCGTGGTCTTCACCTTATCCGCCATCTTCACCGAGGGCTACGTTTCCGTGCTGAGCATCTCCCTGCTGGGTCTGGCCAACTCCCTCATGTGGCCAGCTATTTTCCCGCTGGCCATCGCCGACCTGGGCCGTTTCACCAAGATGGGCTCCTCGCTGCTCATCATGGGCATCGCCGGGGGCGCCCTGCTCCCGCTCCTGTACGGGTACCTGGCCGACGTGGTGAACCCGCAACAGGCCTACTGGATGATGGTGCCCTGCTACCTGTTCATCCTGTACTTCGCGGCGGCCGGTTATAAAATCAGGACCCGCTAGGATTTTCCGTTTCAGGCCTATTTTTCCAAAAACGGGCCCAAAACAGCGCCCTCTCCTGCTTCTGGAGAGGGCGCTGTTTTTATAAAGAAGGAGGACGGGCGGTATTCTCCTTTCTCTGTGTATTTCTGTACTTTTGCACTATCATCCATTTAACGGCCATGAACCTTCAAAGAAACGCTTCCCTCCAGCCATACAACACCTTCGGCATAGACGCAAAGGCCAGCCTTCTGGCTAGCTTTTCTTCAGTGAAGGAGCTTAGGGAACTGTTGGCGCACCCAGAGGTGCAGGCGCTGCCTAAATTGGTATTAGGAGGCGGCAGCAACGTGCTTTTCACCCAACATGTAGAGGGCGCTGTGCTCCTGAACCGTATAAAAGGCATTACCCAGCAGGAAGAGGCAGACCAGCAACACGTATTGGTGACCGCCGGTAGCGGCGAGACCTGGCATGACTTGGTGCTATATACGCTGGAGCATGACCTGGGCGGGATAGAAAACCTCTCTTTGATCCCGGGCACGGTGGGGGCAGCTCCCTTGCAGAATATTGGTGCGTATGGCGTAGAGTTGAAAGACTCCTTTGTGTCTCTGGAAGCCCTGGAGAAAGCCACGGGCAACCTGGTTACCTTTACCAAGGACCAATGTGGCTTTGGGTACCGCGAAAGCATATTCAAAAAAGAGGCCAAAGGCAGGTTCATTGTTACCTCGGTAACCCTGCGGTTAACCAAAGACCACCGCTACAATACCTCTTATGGCGCCATTCAAGATACGCTGGCCGAAAACAAGGTAAAGGAACTGAGCCTGCGGGCCATTAGTGAAGCCGTTTGCCAGATCAGGAGAAGCAAATTGCCAGACCCGGCCAAGATTGGCAATGCCGGTTCTTTTTTCAAGAATCCAGAGATCCCAATTGCTTTATACGAACAACTGAAACACTCCTACCCTAACATGCCTGGCTACCCGGTAAGCGAGCAAACCGTGAAAATTCCGGCCGGCTGGCTGATTGAGCAATGCGGCTGGAAAGGCAAGGTTCTGGGTAAGCATGGGGTGCACAAAGACCAGGCCCTGGTGCTGGTAAATTACGGCGGGGCAACGGGCAACGAGGTAAAGGAACTGGCCTACGAGATCATAAAATCGGTGCAGGAGAAATTCGGCATTAGCCTTTCCCCGGAAGTGAACATTATCTAAGGTCTTATTCCGGTGAACACCCAGGAGATCATCACCCTTTTGCAGGAGGGAAAACCTAACAGAAAGGGCCTTGCCGATGAAGTGGCCTCTCACGTTTTGGCGCAGGGAGAAGTGGCTTTGGGAAACCTCTGGCCTGCGCTCTACCATGCGCAGCCAGGCGTAAGGCACCGGGCCGCGCATGCGGTGGAAGCCGTGGCTAAAAAGCAACCCAGGTGGCTAGAACCATACCAATCGGAAATCCTGGCTCAAATAGCCCATCCCGAACTTGATCCAGCCTTTAATTTCTTTATCCCATCTTTGTTGGGGCTGCTCACCTGGCCGCAGGAACAAATGGCAGCTGTGGTGGAACGCCTGGAATACTGGCTGCAGCACCTGGACCATCAATTTGTGAAAGTGTTCTGCCTGCAGTCGCTCACCGACCTGGCCGTGCAACAGCCTTGGCTGAAGCATGAGGTGGAAGAACTGGTGCACCAACATATGGCCAAAGGCGGGAAAGCCATTAATGCCCGGGGCAGGATGCTCTTGAAAACCCTCTCCTCTTTGAAAGAAGATTCTACTACGCTTTTGTAATAATACAAAAAAAGGCCTGCTCATGAGCAGGCCTTTTTGATTTACGTTTTGAGCCTGTTTTTAGAAAAACATGCTCAAAACACATTTACTTTAGAACAATCATAGACACGCCGTCGCCGCCTCGCTCCACGTGCTCATCAGCCACGCTGGCCACTTCACGGAGCGACCGCACATAATCCCGGATGACCTGCTTCAGGATACCGTTGCCGCGTCCATGGATAATTTTTACCTCGGGCATGCCCAGCATAATGGCATCATCCATGAAGTTCATGACGGTGGTGAGGGCTTCCTCGGCGCGCTGGCCGCGCACGTCCAGGGTATACTGGAAATCAGCCATGCGCTGGGTCACGTCCAGGCCTCTGGAAGGAGCTACCGCGGCGGCCGCCTCTTTCTCCTTCTTGGCCTTTTCGCGCACCACATTCGGGTCTGGGCGTTCCAGTTTCTCCAACTTCACAATGGTCTTAAGGCCGCCAAAGCTTACTTCGGCGGTCTTGCCTTTGATGGCCAGCAGTTCGCCCACCGAATCCTGCCCAATGAGAGCCACCCGCTCACCGGGCTGCAAAGGCCCTGACGGCGCAGAACCAGCGCGCCTGATTATTGGTTTGGGTTCTGGGGTGAGTTTCTCCTTGAACGTGTCCAGTTGCTGACGTGCTACCTTGGTCTGCTCCTTGTCTGCGTTACTGCGTTTGATGAGCTCAATGGTGCTTTCAATCTGCTGGTTGGCATCCTTTAAAAGCAGTTTGGCTTGGCCTTTGGCCGTCCGGATGATATCCTGCTTGCTTTCCTCCAAGTGCTGCTTGAGGGCGGTATATTCCTCCACGGCCTTCTGCATCTTGCGTTCCTGTTTGGCGGCGGCGGCATTCAACCGTTCCAGATCAGTCTTCTCCTGCTCCAGTTGCTCCAGCAACTTGTCATACCTTATCTTCTCTTTACCCACCAGCGTACCGGCCTTCTCCAGGATGTGCTTGGGCAGACCAATCTTGCGGGCAATCTCCAGGGCAAACGAAGAGCCCGGCTTGCCTATCTCCAGTTGGTAGAGCGGCTGCAGCTCAGCAGGGTTGTAGCGCATGGCACCGTTCACAATACCAGGGGTTTTCTCAGCGTAGTTCTTCAGGTTGGTGTAGTGGGTGGTGATCACGCCAAATACCTTCTGCTTGTGTAAAGAGTCCAGTACGGCCTCGGCAATGGCGCCGCCCACCGCGGGCTCCGTCCCGGTCCCGAACTCATCAATGAGTACCAATGATTTCTTGTCTGCGAACAGCACAAATTGCTTCATGTTCTGCAGGTGAGAACTGTACGTACTCAGGTCATTCTCAATGGATTGCTCATCACCCATATCCAGGAAGATATCCTGAAACAATCCGGCCTCCGAATTCTCGGCCACCGGAATCAACAACCCGCACTGCAGCATGTACTGCAACAGGCCTGCCGTTTTCATCGCCACCGATTTACCCCCGGCGTTGGGCCCAGAAATCAACAGAATGCGCTGCTCCTGATCCAGTTCCAATGAAAGCGGCACGGCTTGTTTGCCATGAGCCTGCAGCGTGAGGTGCAGAATGGGGTGACGGGCGTTTTTCCATTTCATGACCGGCGCCTTGTGCAGCACTGGCATGAGCGCCCCTATTCTATTGGCAAGAATAGCCTTGGCCCTGATAAAGTCCAGCAAAGAAAGGAACTGGTACGCCTTTCTGAGGCCCGGCAAATGGTGCCGCAGCTGATTGGTGACCGCCGTCAAAAGCCTGATCAGCTCGCGGTGGTAGGCGTTCTCCAGGTCCTTGATATCATTGTTGAGCTCAAACACGCTTTCCGGCTCCAGGTAAACGGTCTGGCCGGTGGCCGATTCATCGTGGATAAGGCCTTTGATACGCCGCTTGTATTCAGCGATGACCGGAATCACCAGACGGCCGCCCCTAATGGTGGGTTCGGCGTCGGCGGGGGTCCAGCCTTCGTTTTTGGCGTGGCGCATAATGCTGGCAATCTGCTTCCGCAGTTGGGTCTGCTGGCCAATAAGGTCGCGCTTCACGCGTTGCAGCTCTGGCGAGGCATCTTCTTTTACATTGCCGCTGTCATCTACCAGCTTTTCCAGGGCCGCCACCAATTGGCGGTCCACCTCCACGCCTTGGGTGAGAGCTTTCAAGGCAGGATATTCGCCTTCCTCAGACTCCACAAAAAAGCCCAGCGCCTGCCGGATGGCCCGCAGTGACATCTTCACCTCGTACACACCGCGCACCTCCAGGAACGCTCCCTCCAGAGAGGCACGGTTCAGGTGTTCGGTCACGTCAAAATAGTATTGCGAAGGGAAGTCTTCGCCGGCACGCAGGATATGGGCAAATTCCTCGGCTTGCTGCAGCAGGCGCTGCACCAGGTCAAAGCGGTCCAGAAAGTGGAGGCGCTCCACAAAGCGGCGGCCCAGCGGGCTAAGACAAGCCTCAGATAACATTTCCCGGATTTGGGTAAACCCGATTTTCTGTTCGAAATTAGATGGGTATATCAATTAGTTTCTCTTTTCTAAATGGTTGGTTTGCGTTTTAAGCCCGTTTTTACAAAAGTAGGCGAAAAACGGCATTGGCTAGCATTCCAGAACATGGTTCCTAGGGTCAATGTTCCAGGCAGGGAAAGATTTTTGATAACATTTTGTTGCCGATACATTTTTAGCTGAAGCCTTCCACTATTGAAGCTTTTGGTTCTTTGACAGATATAGTGCTTGTGGGTGAGAATACCAACAAGGGCGGGAGTCTTAAAGGTTAGGTTACTTATGGTTGGTTGACTCCCCTCCTGGTTAATTCACTCACCTCAAAACTTTTCTTCTATACCCAAACCAAACAGGGCGTAATCATATTTAACGGGGTCTGCAGGGTCAAACTGCCGCAGATGCTGGGTTAATTCTTCGGCCATGGCCCAGTCTGATTGGGTTCGCTCAATGAGGCCCAATTTGCGGGCCACCCGCTGCACGTGCACATCACAGGGGCAAACAAGATCTGCGGGTGACAGGCGGTTCCAGATTCCGAAGTCTACCCCTTTATCATCTTTCCTCACCATCCAACGCAGGTACATGTTAATGCGCTTGCACGCAGATTTCTTGGCTGGAGTGGAGATGTGCTTGCGGGTGCGGTGGGGCGCCTCGGGGAGGGAAAACACCAGGTTATAGAAGTATTCCAGCCGGGCCTCCTGGGTAGTGAGTGGAGCATTAGGCGGCCCTAGGAAAGCTTCTTCCAGAGAGTCATGCTGCTGGTAGAACCATTGGAAGAAATAGACCAGGTACAGAAGGTCCGTGTCATTAAAAGTGCGGTGCTTAAAGCCAAGCAGTTGTTTTAGATCTTCGTCCTGGTGTTGGGTGATGAATTGGTAGGGGGCATTGTCCATGCGGGTTAGCAGCTCCCGGCATTTATTGATGATGGTTTTGCGTTGCCCCCAGGCCAGGATAGACCCAAAGAAGCCGGCAATTTCAATGTCTTGCTTCCGCTGGAACAGATGCGGAATGGAAACCGGGTCATGCGGGATAAAGGCCGGGGTGTTGTATTTCTGGTATCTGTCTTCCAGCAACGCCTGCACTTGGGCAGCGGTAAATGCCATAGGTAAGGTTGAATTGGGTGCCAATGGTAAAACGCGGGACAAACGGAAACGTTTATGTTCCAAACTTTCAGCGTTACGCAAATTACCAGCGGGTTTTGAAATTAATGTTTGCCGTGGGGTGAACCAGAATTAAAAAACAGGCCCAAAACGGTTACCTGTTGGTTTTCCGTTTTGGGCCTGTTTTTCTCAAAACAGCCGTAAACTGGGCTTAGGGCATATAAGAGACTTCTACCCGGAAGCGCTTGTCTACCGCCCCAATTTGCTGACAGGCCTTTTTGGAAAGTTTCACGACCAGTTTATCGTTTTCGCCAGTGGCAGGTAATTTGCCAATCACGCGCACGTACACGGTCTGGTCATTCATAGGGTTTTTCACGGCCATGATTGTGCCAACGGCCGCTGTTTTATGAAGCGCCAGGAATTTATTGGCATCCCCGCGCTGCTCAATCTGTTCGGCCATGCCGCTCTCATTCACCCGGGCTACATACTCAGAGGTTTTGGAAGATGATTTTTCCTCTTCTGCCTCGGTTTTCTCTGGGGATGGGGTATTCTTTCTCACGCTAGAGGCCGCAGCCGGCGCTGGCGTGGAAACAGGGGCGGTTGAGGCCGTCACCGTGGCAGGCTGTTGCTTAGGAGTGGAGATCACATCATCGTTCTCCGGCACATATACCTTAGAGGCGGTGGTGGTCTGGGCAGGCACTTTGGCGCCCACGCCTACAATCAGGTTTTGGCCTATCTCTACTGTGGCGTTGGAAAGCTTGTTCCATTTTTTAATATCCTCTACAGACACATTGTGCTGCCGAGAAATGGAATACAGCGTTTGCCGGGCCTGTACCGTGTGCATTTTATTCCCCTGGGCATCTACTACGTAGGTGCGGTTGGCGGCAGGGCTAGCAGCGGTTTCAGAAAGGGTTACTTTGGCGGCGGCGGTGCTTTCCTGCTTTACCGGAATAAGCACCAGTTGGCCCACTACCAATGATTTTTCTACGTTTTTATTGGCTTCCACAATTTTTGCCACCGGAACGCCGTATTTGCGGGAAAGGGCATACAGGGTTTCGCCAGGTTTTACTTTGTGGGTGATATAAGGTTTTCCGTTCTGGGTTTTCACCCCAATGGAGTCACGGGCAAAAAGCGTCTCCGCGGAAGCGGCACCGTAAGAAACCATGAAACAACCCAGAACAAACACAAACTTCTTTAACATGGATGCTACTTCTTTAATCAATTATATGCTGGGCGGGAAACGATAACTAACCAGTTTTGATTTTTCCAGCAGGGCAAAAAGCTTGCCGCCCAACGTGAAAAAACCAGATTCCCCGGGGGCATCGGTTTCCTGGGAAAGACATAGTTTTCCTAAGGGCCCGCCGCCGAGGGTGTAAGTTACCAAAAAATTCATAAACCTATCGTTTTCCTTCTGAAGGTGATAGCCTATACAAAAAAAAGTTTCGGTCTCCAGATACGCGATTTCCTGTCCGGTGTGGTGGCCTTCCCGTTCCAGGATAAATTCGGCTAAGCCTTCAAAATAAGGACTCAACGGAGTATGGACTTCGGGCCTTTTCCAAAGGTTTGTACCTCTTTCTGGGTCACTTGCCATTTGGTCTTTCCTTGGGGCGTCTTTAGTCAAAAGCACCCCAGTTCTGGGATGCACCAAATGATGAACGCCTTCCGAATCTGCCAGCACCACCTCATTTTGCTGGCTTTTTACCCAGTGCAGTTGGGGCTGCGTAAACAACACCTCCTGTTTTCTGATATCAATGGCCGTTACCCCTTTGGGTAGCCCCAGGTGCTGGACTTTCTCAAACCCCTGCAGATACAAAACCTGGTTTTTCAGCGCTACTAGGCTTACCCACCAGGGATCTTTTCCCTTGAAATGGTCTAATATAACTTGGCTTGTGCGGGTGTCTATTACAGAGAAAGAAACCTGCAAGGTTTCGGCGTTCCTTACTTCCAGAGCCAGATGGCCCGCCTCACCGTCTACCTCCAGGCGCCAGATGGTCCCCTGAAAGGTATAATCCAAGGCAAGCTCAAGGGAATGCATTTGCTGTTTTGGGCATGTTTTTTGAAAATCAGGCTAAAAGTAAGAAATACCAGGGAGTTCGCCGTTGGAAAAAGTAAGGTCCCTAGTACTAGAACCACCGGAAATGTCTTCGACCTTGCTATCTTTGAAACCGGCTGGTTTGCCACTTGACCTTAAAGCACTTCTTACCCTTCTTCTATGAAAGCTGTTGGAATAATTCCTGCCCGTTTTGCCTCTACCCGTTACCCGGGTAAGCCCCTGGTTATGCTAGACGGAAGATCCATGATTCAGCGGGTATATGAGCAGGCTTCGCAAGCGCAATTGCAGGCCGTAGTAGTGGCGACCGACGATACCCAAATCCGGCAACATGTAGAAGACTTTGGGGGAAAAGTAGTGATGACCTCTCCAGACCATCAAAGCGGCACCGACCGTTGTCAGGAGGCCTACAGCCAGTTGGGTGAAATCTTTGACGTTGTAGTGAACATACAGGGAGATGAGCCTTTCATCCAGCCCGAGCAGATTAACCGGGTGCTTGGTTGTTTTGCGATGGAAGAAGCCCAGATTGCCACCCTTATCAAACCTGTGCAACACCAGGAAGAGTTAGAATCACCTAACAGCCCCAAGGTAGTAGTGGGTGCCCAGGGCCAGGCCCTGTATTTCAGTCGGCACCCTATACCCTATCTGCGGGGCGTAGAACAGGCAAATTGGCTTACCCACCACGTTTTCTATAAACACATTGGCATTTACGGGTACCGTACCCAGGTGCTGGCACAACTAACCCAATTGCAGCCTTCCCCCTTAGAGAAAGCCGAATCTCTGGAACAGCTTAGGTGGCTGGAACACGGTTTTAAGATCATCACTGCCATCACCCAGGCAGAAACTATTGGCATTGATACTCCTTCTGACCTAGAGAAAGCGCTGGAATACCTTAAAAAGAGTTCTGAGTCCTGAGTTCAGAACCTCAAAACTCAGGACTCAGAACTACAACCTTTAGGTTGTTTAGCCTCCCGCTTTTTTGGCTTTGTATTTCAGGTCCAGGAGCAGTTGCAACACCTTGTCTCTGAAATCTCCCTGAATGGTTATTTCGCCGTCTTTGGCGCTGCCGCCTACCCCACATTTTGTTTTCAGGGTTTTGCCCAGAACCTGGAGGTCCTCGTCCAGACCAATGAAGCCGGTAATAAGCGTCACCTGTTTTCCGCCCCGGCTTTTCTTGTCTAACTGCACGCGCAGGTTCTGCTGCTGCGGAGGCAAGGTCTGGGCTGCGTCTTCCTGCTGGTACTCGTACTCAAAATCTGGGTTGGTGGAGAAGACCACCCCTTCGCGGTTTTTCTTGTTCTTGCTCATACTGCTTTCACATGGGCGCCCAAAGACGCTACTACTTCTAAAGATTCTGGAAAAAGTTGCACCGTAAACTCGGTGGCGGTGCCCATAAACTCACCATCGGCGTGGAAATGCTGCGGCTGGGGGCATTTCACCTCTACCATGGAACAGGTATGAAACTCGGCCAGGCCGGAAGTGGCAATCTGTTTGGTCATAAGCCCATATCCCAACTGAATGGCCTCCGCTACTCCCACATGCCGTATCAGACACACATCTAAAAACCCATCCTGGATATCGGCCATGGGGGCAATGTAGGCGTTGTTGCCGTATTGAGAGGCATTGGCAAAGGCCACTACAAAAAACTCTGAGCTTACTTCCCTCCCATTCAGTTGCACCGTTGCCTGCTGCGCCTGAAAGGTCCTGAATTCCTTTACCACCAAGGCAATGTAACTGCTCAGCCCCCGCTTGGTGCTTTGGGCGAAGGCGGAACTGATTAACCCGTCAAACCCAATGCCGGCGGTACAGAAAAACGGGTGGTTATTAATTGCGCAGGAGTCAATGCGGTGAAAAACGGGGCTATTTAATAAATCCAGCGCCAAGGGTAAATTCAAAGGAATACCCAAATGCCGGGCCAGCCCGTTGCCCGACCCCTTAGGGAGAATTCCCAAGGCCGAGGAGGTGTTGAGGAGGCCTCTGGCTACTTCATTCACGGTGCCATCCCCGCCCACGGCCACCACCAAACGGGCCCCACGGGCCGCAGCCTGCTGAGCCAACTCCGTAGCGTGGCCCGCCCGTTCCGTAAACACCACTTCTGGGTTCCAGCGGGAAGTGTCCAGGTGTTGCTCAATCAGGTCGGGCACCGAAACGGAGCTCCGGACCCCAGATTTCGGGTTAAGGATAAAACAGGCTTTTTCCGGGCCAGGGGTTGTGGTCATACGCGTCAGTCTTTCCTATCAATGCAAGCCTATTTTCTTCCTTCTGGTAAGCCTTAGGAAACTCTGTTTTACGGGGCTTCCTGTTTCAAGGCTGTTTTGGTAAAAATACACAAAAAAAGTGGCGCCGCCCTGAGGCAACACCACTTCTAAAAAGCAATAATCGTTTGAACCTAGGCTCCTATGCGCTCCATTAAGTCAGCAGCACGGTTAGAATAGCCAGTCTCGTTGTCATACCAGCCCACCACTTTCACCAAGGTGCCGCTGGCTGAAGTCAGTTCAGCGTCAAAGATGCAAGAGTGACGGTTGCCTACAATATCAATAGACACAATAGGATCTTCAGTGTATTCCAAAATGCCTTTCATAGAGCCTTCAGCCGCTTTTTTCATGGCAGCGTTGATCTCTTCTTTGGTCACTTCCTTTTTCAGGATAACGGTAAGGTCAGTCAAAGAGCCATCTGGAATAGGCACGCGCATGGCCACGCCGTCCAATTTACCGTTCAGGTGAGGCAATACCAAGCCAACGGCTTTGGCGGCACCAGTAGACGTAGGCACAATAGAATAAGCCGCGGCACGGGCACGACGTAAGTCAGCGTGAGGGGCATCTTGCAGGTTCTGGTCTGCGGTGTAGGCGTGCACGGTAGTGATATAGCCTTTTTCAATGCCGAAGGCCTCATCCAATACCTTGGCCATTGGGGCCAGGCAGTTGGTGGTGCAGGAAGCATTGGAAACGATGGTTTCTGAACCGGTCAGGATATCTTCGTTCACGCCTAATACCACGGTTGGGATATTTCCTTTGGCTGGGGCTGAGATTACCACTTTTTTGGCACCTGCTTCCAGGTGACCGCCAGCGCCTTTCTCATCTACGAAACGGCCGGTAGATTCCAGAACCACGTCAACATTTAGTTTTCCCCAAGGCAAGTTCTTCGGCTCGCGCTCAGCAAAAACCTCAATGCGGTTTCCATTTACAGTGATGCTGTTCTCGTCAGCGGTAACGGTTCCGTTGAAACGGCCGTGCACGGAGTCATATTTCAAAAGGTGCGCCAGGGTAGCGTTGTCCGTCAGGTCATTGATGGCCACTACTTCTACATTCTCACGCTCCAATAGGGTCTTAAAGGTAAGACGGCCAATCCGGCCGAAGCCATTAATGGCTACTCTTATTTTATTAGACATCTTTTTAAATTTTTGGTGATAGTATTTGAATAACAGCGGCAAGTTACATGTTACTGCAGGCAAAACAAACTAAAAATTTTGCCGCTCATTTTGAGCCATTTACCTTAAAAGGGGCTTTATTTTGCTGTAGGGTGTTGTCAGATTAAAATACGCCTTCTATATTTGCACCATCAAAACCGAAAGATGGTCCGTTCGTCTAGGGGTTAGGACACCAGATTTTCATTCTGGTAACAGGGGTTCGATTCCCCTACGGACTACTTAAAAACATAAAGGCCTGTAAGAACTTATCTTACAGGCCTTTATGTTTTTGTACGGGTTAAACCCAACTTGGGATAGACCAATGTTGGAGCGTAGTGATCCGGTAAAAGACCTCTCTTTTATTCCTGTTTCAATTCCTAGAAATAACAACTAACCGCCATTAAAGAATTCCTATCCTGTTTTAAGCCTGTTTTTGTAAAAACAGGCTTAAAACAGATCGGCCCTGAGGTAAATTACCACAGGGCCGATCTGTTACATACTAATCAGGTAATGCCTAGTTCATTTTAGAAAGCTTCGCTTTGGTGGCTTCCATGGTTTGGCTCATGATTTCCATTTCCTGCTTGGCTACTTCCTGCCGGATAAGAATCTTCTGTAACCGTTTGTCTAGGTCATTCAATTCTCTGGTTTTTGCAGCCAATGCTGTTTCCTGACGCTTAAGGCCAGTATGTGGAGTCTCCTCCGTACCATCTTCCTCTTGGGCTGCCGCAGCTAGTTCAGCTTCCAGTTTATCTTTCGCTTCCTGGCTTTTGGAGATCTTGGCTTTCAACTTGCTAGCCGATACTTCCATGCGTTTTGCCTCCTCCATAGAGTACAGCACAACATCCTCAGCATATTCTACTTCAGACTGAATGTTTTCCAGGTAAACATTTTTGGCGAATTGCTGCAATAATCCAGCGCTACGGCTCCACTCCTGCGGCGTTTCTATTTGGCTCAGGTGCTTGCCACCCATTTCCAAGGACCACCATAAGGTAGTGTTGTCTGAGTCGCCCTCTACTTTGGAGACAATGTTAATGGGCTGGCTGCTTACGGACTCTATCTCCCCTTCTTCAATGGAATAGATGCCTTTAGGCGCCTTTGGTTTAGCAAATGACCAGAAGGATTCCCCGTTAACCGGACTGCCCGTTTGATTTTTAAGATACGTTTTCCAGGCGCGCTCCACCACCTCACGTTCCACCTGAAGGGTAATGCGTTGCCCTTTGTGGCTAACGCCATTGATAACCATATCAGCTTCGGCAACGCCAGGACTCTGCGCCCACGCAGAGGATGACATTCCCCAAAACACCAATGATAAAGACACTGCCACTAGTCGAGTAGAAGTTTTTCCCATATATTGATTTTCCTTTGTTGTAGAGTTCAAATCTAGCAATTATATCAACATACCAGCATCTAAACTAATATTTATTGATTCAGTTTTTTGGACTATATCAACATGCAAATACTTAATTGTATTTAATTTCGTTTCTTCCTATCCAAAATCTTCATGGCGGCCAACTAGATACTATTTTCTCGCCCTGCTCCTTCCCTCTTTTTATGAACTTTAACAATCTATAAGGAGGCCACCAATTGTAGGAATTACGCTGTTCCCTTTTCGCTAATACCCAGCAAGATAGATTCAAGTGAGCTCTATGGTTCAGATGGATACCTACGCCATTAAACCATGAATTTAACCTAATAGAAAAGGTGATCGTTACTTTCTATACCTCATCATAATTGAAAACGAGAAGAAACCTGTAGGATTAAAGTTCTATGCGGTTACTATTTCTTTTGTTAAAGATTCCTGGTTATAGATGCCTGGAAAAAGAGACGGAAGATTGGATTTTCTATACCTTGCCTTTACCAAAAAAAGCCCCTCACAATTGGAGGGGCTTTTTTTTTGGTAAAGTATCCTTTTCAAAGAGGAGAAATTTTTACTATCCTTTGTGCCTTCTGTTTTGGCCCCTAGAATAAAATTAACCACCTTAAGCCGTCAAGGTCAACCAGAAAATACATCTTTAAGGGTTCCGCTTAGTCCGTATCTGTCCGGAAAGGCGAAGCAGGAAGGCCCTCTTTGTTGTAGAGGTTAGCCCCATCCGGATTATCTGCCCAGGCGTACCGCACATATTTTGGGACAGGCACTTCTTCGCTCCACACCACTACTTTATTGCCTTCAATTCTGGCTTTGGCCCACACAAATTTCTTATCCTGGCCGGCAATGGCAAACCAGCTAAGATCTTCCCCGTCATGAGATACCAGCCCACTCCCGGTGTTGGAAAAACTCAGGATGATGTTTGAACCGTCAAAAGAGGCTTCCTGGAAAATAGGGCCCGAGGATACCAGGTTCTTTTCGCCATAAATTAGTTTCTGCGCTGCCAAGGCTAACCGCTCTCCCACGTCTTTTTTATTGTCGGGGTGTATATCATTCCATTCGCCCAGGTCCAGGGTAACGGCCATGGCAGTATTGGGCACAGAAAGGGTTTGCAGAGCGGCCTCCCGCATGAGCGCCCAATTGCTTTCGCCGGGCAGGTAGTTCACTTCCATGAAATTAGGGAGTTGAACAAAAAGGAACGGTAGGTTGCCTTGTTGCCATTTGGTGCGCCAGTCCTTTATGAGGGTGGGCAGCAGTTTTTTATACTCCTGCGGGTTACCGGCATTGCTTTCCCCCTGGTACCAAAGAATGCCTTTTAAAGCATACTTGACGGTTGGGGCTACCATGGCGTTATATAAGGCCGCCGGCTGGTTTTGCTCGTTTATTCCTGCCACTTGACCCGTCAGGGGTTTATAAACATCCCCAACTTTATAGTGCCACTCGCCCATTAGGTCAACTTTGGTATTGTTGGCTTCCATATAATAGGGTTTGTCTGGTACAAAGCCCCCTTTACCGTTGGTATTGGTAACCCGTATCACAAAAAGGTTTTTCCCTGGTTTCAGGATGCCGGCCGGAAGGCTATACCTGCGTTGTGGGTATTGGTAGGTGGTTTTGCCTACCTCTTTTCCGTTCACATATAAAACATCTGCGTCCACAATTCTTCCCAGAAATACTTTGGCAGGAACCCCTGTCATAGACGCCGGGACTTCTACCTCCCGCCGGTACCACACCACCCCATTCAGGTCTTTAATGCCCTGGTCCTCCCAATACCCGGGCACATGGATAGTTCGCCAGTTTTTGGGTTGGTAAGAAGTATCAAACCATTTGATTTTGCCTGTTAAGCCTTTATCCAGCTCTGTTTTTGGCCGATTGTCCGCGGACGCAACTAAGGCTTGGCGCTTTAGACCGTTCACATAGCTGGTGTCTTGGTTTTTATGAAGATTAGCTAATACTTCAGGAAACGCCTTAAGGCCATCCTCACTCATCCAGGCCTCAATGGGGGTTCCGCCTACGCTGGCGTTAATCAAACCCACCGGGATTTTATATTGTTCGTAAAGTTTCCGGGCGAAAAAATATGCGACCGCGGAAAAATTATTCACATCCTGAGGGTTAGCCCCTTTCCAGGAGGCCCCTGCCGGCAACTCTTTGGCGGGGCCTTGCAAATTGGTAGCCGTCGGGATCCAGAAATGGCGAATCTGGGGATAGTTGGCGGAGGCAATGTCCTGGGCATAGGTGATGTTATGCAAGGCCATCTGGTGCACCATGTTAGACTGCCCAGATACCAGATAAACATCCCCCACCAAAATATCCTTCAGTACCAGGTGGTTACTTCCTTTAATGTCCATGGTGAAGGGCCCTCCCTCTTTCATGGGAGATAGGGTTACAGCCCAATTCCCTTCCTGGTTGGCGGTAGTTTTATAGGATTTCCCTTTAAAGCTCACCGCCACCTTTTCACCGGGCGCTGCCCAGCCCCAAACCTTGGTTTTAGCGTCCCGCTGCAGCACCATGCCATCACTAATCAGCGCCGGAAGTTTAACCTGGCTTTTAGCTATGAAAGCCGAAAAGCAAAATAACAGGGTTAAGAAAATGGAGGCTTTTTTAAAGTGAGTCATGGAACGCCAAGGGATAGTAACTGGAAGGGGAAGTTACAACTTGTCTATCATGTCACCAAGATTACTTACCCCAAATGTAAATAAGACAATTATTACCCCTAAAAAAATCTTAATAAGGGCTGGCATGGTAAATCCCAGCTTTTGCTTGAAAAGCACGTTGGTTGGAGGGAAATACAAACAAGCCAGAAAAAAATAGGCAATAGCCGGTACAGGGTGTACCAGAAACAGATTCAAAACGCCAATTGTAAACACAAAGGCTCCAAATACCCAACCTACAAGGTTAGATGATACTATTTTAGCTTCCATCATATTATCTTTTAATTCTTTTATAGGAAATGGGCCATCCATCCCCTTTGCCTCTTTTGTCTTTTACAATACCTACTACCTGACCATAGTCCGTATTGGATGGACTAGCTCCTTCGTCTAGAAACTATTGAGCATAAGGTCAACCTTATCAAATAACTCCCCTACCCCCAACGCTGCCCACAAGATAAAAAAGCCAACCAGCCATTTGGCTAGTACAGGAATGGTGAACCCGGTCACCCTTTTCAGCATGCCAGTTACCGGCGGAAAAAACACCAAAGAAAGCAGCATGATAAATAGGCCAAAAACAGGGTCGTTTCCCCAGAAAGTATTTACTACTCCAATAGCCAGAAACAGGAAACCAAAAAACCAGCCAACCAGGCTAAAGACAGTGGTAACTACAGGTGCTGTAGAATTCATATTAGTACTGATTAATTCTTAAGGTAAAGTGGGTTATCGTCAATTTTACACAGCCTGTTTGGCAACTTTATGAAACAGACCTCCGGAAGGCAAACTCTTAAATTGTTGGAAATTGCTTCCCTTATTAGGGTGTTACGGCAGCCTCTTTGGGTGCCTTATCATATTGGGCCACACACTTGTTGAGCGGTTGGCAGTTTTGATGGGTACAGTCACAGAAATCATAACAGGCAGAGGGCTTCTCACTTTCTGCGCATTGCGCCCTGCAGTCCCGGAGGGTGTTACGGGGCATGAGCTCACAGCCGGTCATAATGAAAAGCCCCGCCACGAAGCCTATAAATAGTTTATTCATTTGGTGGTCCTGGAGTTGAGTTTAAGGGATGCTCGCTAAGAATGGGCTGACTATAGTCTTTCGCTTCTCTTCTAGAGGGTTGGCTTGTTTGGTTTAGGTTACATACACCTGCCGGTGCTCCCAAGGGAAAATGAATTTCACCTTATGGTAATCCCAACAGAGCAGATACAAGTTGGCTAGCACCATAAGCGGCGATGTAAGGAAAGACCCTTCAAAACGCACCGCCCAGGAGAGAATCCAAATGTTTAGGATGATAGGGAAGTAAAGAACTGCCCCCAAAGTGGCAGTGCGCGGAATCAGCAGAAAAACGGCCGCTGTCATTTGCATGATCCCAATGGAGGTATAATAGAAACCGGTGCGGTGCAAGGCTTCCAGGTAATGCCCCATGGGGTGGCAGACAGACAAACTTGTGAACCGTTCCCCATTCACCTTCACAAAACCAGAAGGAAGGAAACCCATAGCCAGCACAATGCGGTTAAAAATGGCAAAAGTGCGGAGCCACCTGTTTTGCCTGGCTTTAAAATGAATCGAGCTTAGCGTGGACGAAAACGACATAGTACTTTATTTAAACCCGAAAAGAACAGGGAAAAGAAACGTCACTAGAAGGGTCCAGATAAAGTAGATGGGCAAGAAATAGGCGATTGATTTACCTACCCCGTCCAGTTCGGCCTTTTTCGTAACCACCTTAAAGAGTTGCACCGTCACCAAAATCAGGTTCACCAGAATGAGGAGGTTACCGCCTAAAACGGCCAATCGGTTAGGCGTAATACCCCATTCAGAAATTCGGAAGAGAATAGCCAAAAGGGCAATGCCGTTCACCAGAATGGTGACCACCGACAGCAGGAAAAGAATCCAGGTCTCTGCCTGGCTCCTTCCAGCTTTATAGGATTCTGCCACCGAAAAGAAGATAATAGCCATCACCCCAATAAGCAAGGCGTTGAACATCAAGAGGAATTCCCGGTCATTGAAAGGGTCCTTGCCTGAGTATACCATGGCAACCAGGTAAACCACCAGCATGACCAGTACCAGCGGACTGAATATCCTGGCAATGACCGGCGACACTTTGCCAACCAATTGCGGGTTAGTTTGGGTAAGGTAGGTGCCCACGATAGGAACCGCCGCAAGGCCCATAATGACGACATACTCAAAATAAAACTTCTCAATTTGGAAGCCTATCAAAGAGAAAAGGCCCAGGGTAAGCCCCGTCATGATTCCCCCGGAAATAAGGAAAAGTGCCATAATGACTGCCAAGTCACCGTTGTACCTTAAGAAACCAAGCCGGCGGCGGGGATCCTGCAGTTGATTACCCACAAACGCAGACCCTAACAACACCCAAAGCAGTAAGGGCAAATGGATGCAGGCCAAAATAAGGGTATCACTGTTTTCAGGAGAGCCGGGGAGCCAATTGATATAAAAGACGGATACCACCGTAATGCCAACTAGTAAGGCAATCCGCCCGAGATTTAGCTTATTTTTCCAGGCAAAATAGGCCGTAAGCAGGGGTAGGAAAATAAAGCCTATGTTTCTGGGGTAGAAATACTCTGTATCTAGGGAGAAAATGGCGGGTATCTTAGCAATCAGGCCCGCCAATAGAGCGGCTAGCCCTATCCCCAACAACTCTTTGCCGCTGCCCCAATACAGGTCATCTGTCTCAAAGGCGAGCCTTTCGTTCCAGCCGTCAGCTAGGAGGTTGCCTTTCAGGCTAGGGTAAATCAAACTGAATTCCCGCTTAAAAAGGCCTTTGTTGCCGCGGTACAATCTTTCCAGTTGCCCAGGGTCCTCTAAATGGGAAAGGATTTGGTCTTTCATGGGTGTAGTCATTAAATGTTATGTCTTTGCCTCCGCTAAACTAGTTCCACATGGTGCCGGCCAACCCCAGCACTGTGCCCAGCCACAAACCAATCAGGTACACCACTAAACCCAGCAGAATAGCCACTGTTTTGTTAAAACCACGGCTGCTCTGGTAGTTCATGAACGCGAAGAAAGCCCCGCCCATGGCACCGGCCAAGGGTGTAATGATGAGAGGTCTAATCCTCCAGAAGCTTCCCCATTCGGGATTTGGGTGGTCTACCCCAAAGACAAAATAGGAAATAACAAGAAGCGCTATAGCCGCTCCCACTAACACAGGTTTTAAAAACCACCCTGAATTCAGGGACTTCTCAGGTAATTGGATTTGCTTGGTCATGATCTTGTGATTTAAATGGTTATACGATTAATTTTTATTTAATAAAGTACTTTGACATTCAAAGTAATGGGGCAAAAAAAATATTTTTACTTTCCGATCTCGTGTTTTCCCTTTTGGGCGGATCCCTTTGATCAATCTTGGCTCAGAACAAATAAATTCTTCTTCACCCCTCCTTCCCTGGCTAGGCTCAGGATTTTACCTCCATTGCTCTCGCCCTCCTTCTCAGAATTTGAAGGTAAGCGCTCTCTCCTATTACCAAAAGAAGCCTTCGCTTAGGAAGAGGCCCCTTTTATCAGTTTCTCTAAGGCGGTTAAATGGTCATTAAAAGCCTTTCGCCCTTGTGCAGTAACCGCGTAGGTGGTATTGGGCTTGCGGCCTACAAAAGTCTTTTCCACCTTTATAAACTCTTCTTTTTCTAGGGCCTTCAAATGGCTGGCCAGGTTACCATCTGTCACGGCCAGATATTCCTTCAGGGCGTTGAAGTCAAGCATATCATTCACGGCCAGCGCTGACATAATGCCCAGCCTGATCCTACTCTCAAATGCCTTATGTAACCCATTAAGTGATATTTTCACCTTTCGTATTTGTAATGCATATAAATTCCATAAAGAATATGGACTACCCCAAAGCCGATGGCCCATAGAATCAACCCATATCCCACAAAATAGGAGCCTATCAGGCCTAACCCTATCTCAATAAGCCCCAGGCTTCTCATTTCACCATAGGTGAACTTGCTGGCATTATATAAAGCCAGGCCATAGAAAAGAAGGGTAAAAGGCGCTACAAAGCCTATCAATCCTTTAGAGATCATGATAAGAATTAGCAGACCGCCCACGGTTAACGGAACCGCCATGTTAATCACTACCCGGCGGGCAGTGGCGTTCCAGAGCTTTTCTCCGCGCTTCTCTGCCTTTTTAGAGGAAAGATAAATGGCGGTGCCCACGGCCATTGCCAGAATGAAAATAGCCAGTAATATAACGTTGAGCAGCCGGGCAGAAAGGCCATCTCCGGGCAAATAAGGATCAGTGGTACGGCCTGGGTTAAAGCCCAGCACCGCATAAGCTATGTAAGCTCCAGCCAACGCGTAAATACCCGCCATTATGCCCGCCCAACCAGAAAGCGACAAAAATTTGGAGGAACGCTCCATCATGGAACGGATCTCAGCTAGATCGCGGCTATAATCCTTTTCTTGTTTCATCTAAAAGTGCTTTGCATTTCAAAGTAAGAGGAAATAATTATGACTTACAAGTTTTTGCCGATTTATGTTTTTGGGTAATGCTACAGAAGAAATTGGTTTGGCGGGACGGAAGGTCCTATATCCCCTTTTACGTAATGGGGTGAATTATTTTCCGTTTTAAGTCCGTTTTTTTAAAAAGAGTCTTAAACCAGAAGTCTTGGAAACGGTGCCACATTTCCGTTTTGAGCCTGTTTTACGAAAAACGGGCTCAAAACGGAAAACATCTGTGAACCTGGTTATAATAAGGTTTCTTCTGCCGAAATTCCGCTTCTCTCACCTGAAGTTAAACCAAAATGTTATCAACTTTTTACGTACTGAATCCTCTTTCACCCTCTGTCTATTTTAACCCCGTAATGGCGTGGTTAAAGATTAATTCTATACTTTAAATGCTTTAAACTTTATCGCCCCTACTCAAATAGATCCCTCTACACCATGAAAGACGTTCTCTTCCCCCTAGATTTCACCTTTAAGGTTACCACCCTCTCCAATGATTTTACGGTGCAAGATGCCAGCGGCCTTACCGTGAGCTATGTCAAACAGAAACTCTTCAAGTTAGTGGAGGAAGTAAAAGTCTTTCAGGATGAGTCGCAGGCGGAACTGTTGTATGCCATCAACGCCAATAAATGGATTGATTTTTCGGCGGCCTACACCTTCACTGACAAAGGGGGGCAGGAATTAGGAAGGGTTGCCCGCAAAGGCTGGGCCTCTATGTGGAAATCGCATTATGAGGTATTTGACCAACACCAGCAGCAGGACTTTATCATAAGAGAGGAAAATGCCTGGATTCGCGTGGGCGACGCATTGCTTGGGCAATTACCGGTGGTCAGTCTATTAACAGGCTATTTCTTTAACCCCTCTTATAAAGTGACCCGCCCAGACGGCACCACGGTAGCCAAACTAAAAAAGGAACGATCTTTCTTTGGCCGCAGATTCACCGTAACCCAGGAAGGCGACTTCCGGCCCGAGGAGGCCGAAAGAATTACCCTTAGTCTGATGATGATGATTTTGCTGGAGAGACGGCGAGGATAAGCCTTCATTCCAAAACCTACTTTAAAATCCCTAAAAAAGCCTGCCCCATACCTTGGGGCAGGCTTTTTAGTTAACCTTGGTTACTGGGAAGATTTTCATACCCTCTGGCCCGAGACTTTTAAATTACTAACCGCACTCCTCCCAACTCTTGCAGTCCATATGGGAACTGGTCACCAGGAGAGCCTATGAACATGAAGTTCTTAGGAATATTCCACTTATCAGAAAGCTCCTGAATGAGTTGGGGTCCGAATTGGCCTCTTATGATCACAAAATCTACCTCCAATTCTGGGTAAGCTAAGTCCAGGACCTCTATTTCATGCATTAATTTCTTGGGTGGCTGCTCGCCTTGCCGCAGCACATTTACCACTTTTATGCGGTTGGTGTGCTCATTCTCTACTATGTAGCGCATGACCTTGTTAATGTTGGCTATGTTATCTCCCTTGGTGAAAAAGACAAACTCCTGTGACTTGATTTTGAGGACCAGCCGCATCATGTGGTAGGTATTAATAGGCAGAATTTTTGCCAGAGGATGCCAGATATTCTGTAATAAATAAGTGAATAAGAGCAATAGCTCTATGCGATAAAGCATGATGAACACCACAGCAACCGTGGGAATAAAATATTTTAGGAAAACCCATACGTAGGCAGGGTTAAGGATGGCGTTGCCTACTAAAGCCGCCACTACGGCAGAGATGGCCACAAACAAAGCCAGTCCAGTGGCCCGCACTGGCCGCGGAAGTCGGTTGCGCCGCAATTTCAAAAGGATGTTCCCTACTCCAAAAAGGGTCATCACAGAAAGAAACGAAATGGTGTATACCCCGGCCAGAGCCGCAATATCCCCCTTGGTAATGAGTAGAATGGAAACACACAGCAAGAAAAAGGTAATCATGATCAGGTAGGCAGATCCCTTTTTGTTGGTAATGAGCAGGAACTGGGGCAGGCAACGGTCAAGGGTCATGCGTTGCACCAACCCCGTCACCCCCACGTAAGAGGTCAGGACAGCTCCACTCAGCACCAATGCGGCATTGATAGAAACCAGGGTAGCCAACCACTGTCCTCCTGCTACCTCTCCCATATAGGCCAGCAAGGCAGTTGAATTCTGGGCCACAGCGGCCATGGGAATAAGGGCAATGGCCAGAAAAGCCGTAAGCGGGTTAAATATCGTAACCGCGAGCCACATATTCCGCAGCGTCTTAGGGAAAACACCCTGGGCCTGCTCTTCCACAAAATTTGCCGAACTCTCAAAACCAGAAATACCTAACATAGCGGCCGCAAAGCCAAAATAAAGCGCTTTCCAGATGCTGCCTTGTATGGGTTGGCTGTAATTGAGGGCCAGCGTGTCAAAACCGTTCGCAAACAAATACCCAAACCCTACCACCACCAACAAGGTAAGCGTAGAAATGTGGGTAATAAAGATGATGACCGCTACAATAGAAGACTCTCCTATACCCATTATGGTCATGCCCATGAAAAACGCCAGCAACACTATGGTAGCTATTAAAATAGGAAGCCCTTCCCACAGGTGGTGCACATAATGCATGGCCTCATTGGCAGAGATAACCGCGGTGGCCATATAAGAGAGCAAGGTCAGGCAGGCGGCCAGAGAAGCGGTACTTTTGCTGGTGGTGTTCAGCAAGGCATTATAGGCTCCTCCGTTCAACGGAAGGGCTCCAACTACCTCGCCGTAAATACTTCTGAAAAGGAACAATACCCCGCCTACCATGAGCAAGGCCACCCAGGCATATTGCCCTGAGTAAATAATGGCCAACGCCGACACATACAGGCAGGAGGAAGTGATGTCATTCCCGCAAATGGCTGTGGCTGCCAGTTCCTTTAATTTATGGCCATGCGCTTTTGTCTCAGGCGCAGGGGTAACGCAGATAGCTGCCTCGTTTTCCATTGGTCTTGTGGCTAAGTAACCGTATGGGTGAATAATAAGCAGTATACGGGTTGCTTTTAATTAGTTGTGCTGGTTTTTACAGTATATTCTTGCTGAGCTCCTCTCTCCTTTTCTGGTGTCCCCTGGCCTCGTTTTGCAATTTTCTGCACCGTTTGTTCTTTCTAAAAGTACACCCTCCATAAAAGGCTTTTTTTCAGCCTATAAACCTGGAAAAGAGATTTAATAATGCAGGTCCCAAGCTCCTACCTTCTTCCTCTTTTGGAAGTAAGTAAGAAGCCATTTTCTATTTTGCGGCAACTCTCCTTTTACCACCAGTACGGTCTTTTCGCGCAGCATTTTTGCCAGGGCCAAAGAGTCTTCTGCCTGGGTGCATTGCAGATAGTGGTTCCGCCATTTTTGGTTGGTTTCAAACTGGGTCTCGCGAACCATCCCCTGGTTTGTATCATGCACAGAAATGAAATTACGATTCTGCTCAAAGGCCAGGGACGGCAATAATCTATCATATACCACCACTTGTCGGTGCGCCAACTCTTTTTCCTGTAGGGCATAAGCTAAGGGTCGGCTACCGGGCAACATAGGCGCATTAAAGGCCAGCAAGTACGTGGAGAACGGAATCAGGAGGAGAATAAAACCCAAAGCGCTTACCAAAAGCCGTTGGGTGCTTTCCCGTTGACTCTGCCCTACGCCAATAATTATTAGGAGCATGCCTAGGGGGAAAAGGAAAGACGCCCAAGGCAAGGTAATACCAAATGGCAAAAAGGGCCCTACTAAGAAGGCCAGGGCCAGGCCCACGTAAAATAAGACCCCAATGGTGGCAGATCTGCGGGCCTGGAACTCCTCTAATGTATCCAATAGCCACGCGATAAGTAAGCTCAGGCCAGCAAAAAGAGGCAAGATGTATAAAATGAGTTTTGACCCGGAAAAAGAAAAAAACAAAAGGGGAACCGCTATCCAGAGCGCAAAAAGTCTAATATACGCCTTGCTCAATTCCTTTAGCTTTTGGAGGTTGACCACGAGAATAAGCGACCAGGGCAAGCTGAGCAAGGGCGCTAATACCAGGTAATACCACCAGGGTTGCGACCGGTTAAAAGCTTCTGGGTTGGCAAACCGCTCTACGGTTTGGTGCCAGAAAAAATAGTCTACCAACCGGTGGTCCTGCAGCATAAGATAAAGATACCAGGAACTACCCAAGCCCAGAAAAACCAACAGGCCCAGGACCAAGTAGGCTGTATTCACGGTACCATCCCCCCAACCTATCAGGGCTATGGCCACTAAAACAGGAAAAAGCAACCCCACCGGACCTTTCGTGAGGAAAGCCAGGGCTAGCGCCACAAAAAACAAGATCAGAAACCCAGGCTTCCCTTGCACTTTATATTTTACCCAGGCCCAAATTGCCAACAACTCAAACGTAGCCAGGAAGGAATCAGTGGTCAGGTTTCTGGCTGAAATAAGGACCGCGGGCAGGGTGGCATAGATGATAAAGGCGGTCACCGCTATTTTTCTGCTTTTGAAAAGCAGACAAGCCAGGGCATACACCAACCCCGCCTGAAGCACAAAGGATACCTGCAGGAAGAACCGCGCCCCAAATCCATTTATCCCAAACAGCCCCATCCCTGCGGCCGTGATCAGGTAAGTGACGGGGGGCTTGTGAAAATGCAGAATGCCCAGCAAACGTGGGTGCACCCAGTCCCCGGATACCAACATTTCCCTGCTAATTTCCGCGTACCGGGCTTCGCTGGTTTCCAGCACCCCCCAGGCCCCCAACTGAAAGAGCAGGACCGCAAAGAGCACCAGTAATATCAGCCAGACGGCGTGGCGGCTGTAAAGCCAGTTTGTTTGGAGCATAAACGATATTCTAACGGGCCATTACCTCCTGCGACTTCTGCTGGCGCAGGCCCAGCATCAAGTTCCGGCTATAAGCTACCAACCCAAACAACTGACCTATGAAAAGAACGGGGTCCATTCTGAAGACGGCGTACAAAATGATCATGAGGCAACCCACCAAACTGATGACCCAGAAACCATTAGGCAATACCGAAACCTGCACCTTTTCTGAGTAATACCATTGGTAGACAAACCGGAGGGTAAAAATGGCCTGCCCTACTCCACCCCAGGCCACCAATGCGCCAGAAATACTGCTGTGCTGCCAGATATAAGAAAGGCTGTACGTATCGCCAAAGAGCAACCAAAGGGTAGCCACCCCCGGAAAGACCATGGAAGGCCACCGCACCCACCAGGGCAGCCCTTGCCAGACATTCTTAAAGCGGAGGTTACGAAGGTAAATGAAATAAGAAACCACTTGTCCGCCCAGGATCACAAGGTCATTCCTTAAAATGCCATATATCATGAGCAGCACAGAGGCCAGCAAGCTGAAGGTCCAGAAAGAGGTGGGAGAAAGAACTTTTCCGGCCCGTTCGGACTGAATCCATTGCACCAGAATACGCGAGGAGAAAAGAACCTGCGCCAACAGCCCCAGGCCATAGATGAACATATCAGACCTGTTCATGGTATTCCAGCGGAAAAGGCGTTTCCTGTTTGATGAACTGGTAGGAAATATAGCGTTTCCGCATCCAACGGAAGGCAAAGGTATCATTCAAGGGTCCCCAGAGCCGGTTAAGCAGGTGGTACTTGGCGGTGCCGGCATAGCGTTCAAAGTGTTGCACGGGCAGTTGCTTTACTTTGCCTTTCTGTAACTGGATGAGGGCCGGCAAAAACCGGTGCATGCCATCAAAGAAAGGGACCCGTCGGGCGTATTGCGCATCCATAATCTTTAAAGGGCAACAGGTATCCTCAATGCCATCATTGATCATTAACCGCCTAAATTTATTGGCCACTTTAGACGAGATCTTTTTCACTAGAGTGTCTTTGCGCTTGGCCCTAATGCCATTCACCATTTGATAGGCGGGCAGAAACTCAAAAAACAGCAGGAAATCCAGGGGGGAAGTTTGAAGGTCTGAGTCTATGTACCCAATATAGGTACTGTCGGCGTGGTCTATGCCGGCTTTGATGGCCGTGCTCAATCCATAGTTTTTATCAAAGGAAAGAAAGGTATAGGAAGGGTTGCCCTGGCAGATCTGCTTAATCATATTCAGGCTCCCGTCTGAAGAACCGTCGTCTACAAATAGCACCTGGGTAGGCATAGGTGATTGCCTTAAAAACGCCTCCATTGACTCATTGAAACGAGGCAGGCATTCTATTTCATTGTACACGGGCACAATGATGGTTAAGGACGGCGATTCCATATATAGACGTTTGCTTACTTATCCAATGGTAAAAAAGGCACTTACTACTCGTTTCCCGGTTTCTGGGCTTATGGCCAAACAATAGCTTTAACCCGTTCATTTATTAGTAAGGGTAGGTCCGGAAAAAAATATGCCTTATCAGCAAAATGGCCGCGCCTCCGGCAAAAATCTTTCCTTTTTTAAGCACTAGACCGGCTGGGCTATTTCCAAAGATTTCTCCCCAGGTTTTCTATCAGACATACCTTTAACATATACAACCCAAAATTTCTTTGGTTGTACTATTAGAGTTATTTATTAAATTTTATACCTATTCTAAAGAAGCCGTTCCAGCCTACATTTATTTGCCCCTACAAATTCTATATCCAGGCCCAAGGAAAGCCACTGAAAGTTTTTAGAGATGCCTTTTTTTATTTCAGTTCCCTGAAAAAAAAGGTAAAAAGGTAATGCGAAGATCAGGTTTTACACTACTTATTCATGACAGATAATTTCTTTCCGCTCCTACCTCTAAGTTTCTGATCATTACCTGGCCAACTGAAAAACGTAGAAAGAAGAAAGCAAGAAAACTTGGTACCCCTTGGAGCATAAGTGAAAGCTAGAAAGGAAACAGGCTAATTTCAGATAATACCTGGGCTTCCTGTTTCAAAGTATAGGTTTTAACCAGGTTTGAGCTACAACTTTGTCATGGTTTTAAGAACTCAGCAAGCGGCATAATGGAGACTTTCCCCGTAACGGTGCGCCGGTCCATAGAATTTATGGGGCTGTTCTTTTTAGGTTGGTTGCTGGTGATTGGCAACGGCATTCTCGCGCCCCTTCTTGTAGCCTTTTTTTTCAGCATCATGCTGCTTCCGGTGTACCGGTTTCTGGTGCAAAAGAAGGCGCCGGAGGTGCTGGCCATTACGTTGTGCATATTATTATTAATAGTCGTATTTGGGCTGATTCTCTGGTTTTTTTCCTCCCAGGTAAGAAACCTGTTAGATGATTTGCCAGTCATCCGGGAAAACATCAATTCCCACCTGGCGGCGTTGAGTGGCTGGATAAACAGAAAAACCCATTTCTCTCCAGATGAACAACTCAATTTCATAAACGAGCAAAGCAACCGGCTGCTCAGCTATGCTGGCAAGGTACTGGGCGGCGCCGCGGGGTCTTTTACCTCAGTGGTGGTATTTATTGGGTTGTTGCCTATTTATGTCTTCCTCATTTTGTTCTATAAGAACATCTTGCTGCGCTTCATCTTTTTGTGGTTTCCCAAAAAAAGCCACACCCGGGTACGTGATGCGCTAAGCGAAACAGAGGCAATTATTAAAAATTACCTGCTGGGCCTTCTGATCCAGATCAGTTATATGACGGTACTAGTGGGCGGGACACTGTTTCTCCTGGGCATCAAGCATGCCCTACTCATCGGGATTATTTTCGCGTTCCTTAACCTCATACCGTATGTGGGGGCCTTGATTGGCAATATTCTGGGAGTACTGCTCACCTTGGCCTCTTCGCAGGAAATCCTGCCTATTTTCATGGTATTGGGTACCATAGCCGTAGCGCAGCTGTTGGATAATCATATTTTAATGCCCCGCATTGTAGGCGCCAAGGTAAAGATCAATGCCCTGGCCACTATTGTGGGGGTACTGGTGGCCGGTAAAATGGCTGGCATTGCGGGCATGTTCCTTTCCCTGCCCCTTATTGCGGTACTTAAAATCATCTTTGACCGCACCGACAGCCTGAAACAATGGGGCGTGCTGCTAGGCGATGAAAGACCCACCGACACTCCCATGAAAGTGCCCGAACTCAGGATTCAAAACGAAAAGGTTAAAGCCACCCTGGAAGAGGAAAACGAGATTGAACCGCCTAAAGAGTAAAATCCGCTCCTCCTTTGCTGCAGGCAGCCAACGGCTATTTTAAGCCTGTTTTGGCCAAAACAGGCTTAAAACAGCTTACCCTCTTTAATTGCCTTCATTTCAGGTCAAAACCAGATCTAAGGTATGAACTACTCTGCATCCTAGCCTCGCCTATAATTTCTTACTTTTGCGGTTTCCCTTTAGACAGACTATGGAGCTGGAGATTATATTTGAAGACGCGCATTATGTGGCCATCAATAAACCTAATGGGTTATTGGTGCACCGCACGCGGATTGCCGAAGAGAAAAAGGAATTTGCTTTACAGCTCCTCCGCGACCAACTGGGCCTGCGCGTGCACGCGGTTCACCGGTTGGACAGGGGCACTTCTGGGGTTCTCCTGTTTGCCAAATCGCCGGAGGCCACGGTCCCGCTGGTGAAGGCTTTCGCGGAGCGCCAACCAGATAAAACCTATTATGCCATTGTGCGCGGGTATGCCCCAGAGAACGGAACCATTGACAGTCCCATCAGGCCAGACAAAGACCACCAGCACAAAGAGGCGCAGGACGCGGTGACACACTTCAGCCGGCTGGCTACCGTTGAGTTACCCATAGCGGTAGGCCGCTACCAGACGGCCCGGTATAGCCTGGTGAAAATAAAGCCTGAAACGGGCCGTATGCACCAGATCAGGAAACACTTTGCGCACCTAAGGCACTACATCATTGGTGATAAAAAGCACGGCGACTGGCGCCATAACCTTATGTTCCTGGAACAGCTGGAAAGCCCGTTTTTGTTGCTGCACGCCGCCTCGCTAAAATTTGAGCACCCCTTTACAGGCCAAACCCTTGAACTGAAAGCTCCCTTGCCAGACAACACCCTGCGGCTCTGCCAACAATTTGGCTGGGGCCAGGCGCTTGCTGAACAACAGGAACTGCCCCAGCCTATCTCCTTTCCTGAGCAAACCTAGATTGCCCTTTAATTAGCCAAGGCTAAGACATTTAACTCCTTCAATATAAACGTGTCTCAGTAAAAGCATAGATAGGAAAACAATTAGAGAGCGGTTAAACACCAAAGGCGTTTTGAGGCCGTTTTACCAAAAACATCCTCAAAACGCCTTTATAAATTAAACTTCTTAGCTAGGATTTTAGGTCCTATAGGTTACCTTCCCAAGGCCTGTAAACCCTTCTTTATTTTTCCTCAGCAGGCTTTGGCGCTACCATTGGCCTCACCCGGCCGTTTCCAGGATAAGCGTCCGGAATCTGGTCTCCCAGTAATTTCCCCCAGGGTTTGAGTTCTTCAATGCGGTCAAAGATGATCTTCATCACGGCCATAAACGGAATAGACAAAAACATACCAGATACGCCCCACAAAGCACCGCCCAGCAACACCGCCAAAATAGAAACCAAGGCATTCAGCTGCACCTTGCTGGAGACAATACGGGGCACCAACACGTTGTTGTCAATAAACTGGATAACGGCATAGGCCCCAATAATAGCCAATTGGGTAGTGTAGCCTTCCTGGGTAACGGTAGCCATTAAAACCGGTAACAGAATGGCCACCAAGCCGCCAATGTACGGAATCATGTTCAGGATGGCCCCAATCACGCCTAGCAGAATGGCATAGGGAACCCCTAATAAATAAAGCGCCACAGAGTTCATGACCGCCACAATAGACGCCTCAATCAAAAGGCCCACAATGTAGCTCTGTACCGCAGATTTTGTTTCATGCAGGATCTCTGCCACGTAGCGGGTATTCTTGTTGGAGAAAACCTCAAATAGGAAATTGAGGATGAGCGGTTTGTAAAGCAGGAACAGGAAAATGTACACCGGAATCAAAAACAGCAAGCTAAAGATGCCCAGCACGCTGCTCACCGTTTTACCCACCAGGGCCTTCCCACTGCTTACCGTATCTTTCAGGAATTGCGTTTGCTTCTGAATACTAACCCCAAAGGTAGTCTCTGTATAATGCTGCGCATCAGTGAGTATCTGGCTGAACTTCTGTTTCAAGGCCGGCACCATCTCCCCAAATTGGATAATCTGCGTGGATAGGAAATAAAGGATGACGCCCAGCACCAGCAGCGCCACCAGCAAGGTGAGTAAAATAGCTACTACCTTAGGCATGCCCAGGCGCAGAAGCCGGTTGTTCAAGGGATTCAACAGAATAGCCAACAGAAGGGAGAACGCCACCGGCACCAGAATATCTGCCATAATAAACAGCACATACACTAGTAGGATGATCCCGAGCAGAATTATGGTGGACTTTTTGTAGAAAGGCTCAGTGTTTGTCATGCAGCGTTTTACTAGTTAGCCAACAGAATGTTTCCGGGCGAAGAAGAATATTACCATCGCCTCCCTTAACCCGCTTTAGCCTTTGCCCAAATGCCCCTCGCCCCTTTCGATTTTCCCTTCACGTACCGTTTAACGGCAGGTTGTTTTTGCAATATTACCTCACTCTGCAAACAGACATTCTGCTTTCTAAATGCCCAAAGCTTGAAAGTGGAGGGCTTTCCGTTTTAAGCCTGTTTTTGGTAAAACGGCCCTAAAATGGGAAGCCCTGCGAAGGGTGGATCCAAGTAGGCCCTTAAAAAGATCAACTCCACTGCCACAGCCTCGTAAGCATAAAAGCTTTTTGCTCAACAGGCAAGCCTATTTTGTCTTTCCTGAGTGACGGCAGGACCGATCTAATTTTTTTTACCCAAAGCCGATCCTAAAAAACTCCTCACCGAAACTAACATAACGCATACATGGAAAGAAATGAAGGAGCCAATGCTGGCCATACGTTGCAGGAACTAGGTGACAGCCCCTATCAGGTTGCCAAAGGGGAACATGACATCAGGGGTTGGAAAATCTTTGACGGACAAGGCAACAGAATAGGCGACGTGAAAGAACTCCTCTGCGATGCCCAGAACATGAAAGTCAGGTACTTGATAGTAGACCTGGAAGGGAACCTGCTCGACCTGGAGCCCAGAGATATTGTGGTTCCCATAAGCATGACGGAACTTCATGGACCCGAAAACGCGGTGGTAATACCGCAGGTGACCTTGCCGAAACTACAGGCCCTGCCCGCCTATGACCGTTCCCATTTCTCGCCTGACCAGGAGACCTTGGTGCAGCGTATTTTTGTGGGTGACTTTGTTTTCCGGCCAGGCACCGCCCAGGTACCAGGCGTCTCAAGCGCAGAAGTCACTCCCCGGGAAGTTAAAACTCAGGTCCGCGCCCAAAGCAGCCAGCGGGTGCAGCATGTCATAGGGTTGTTCACTACCCCAGCAGAAGTAGACCAAAAGGTGCAGGCGCTTTCTGCCAACGGAATCCCGCAGAATCACGTGCAAGTTGCCCAGCGGCAATCTATTGCGCCACATAACGGGCTATCCCCCCAAGACTTTGAAACCTATTTCCGGCAACTGTTCTCCACCAAAGAAGAGGCGAACCAAAACTTTGAGAAATTCAGGCAGTGCAACGCCCTGGTGGTGGTGCGCGCCCATACTCCCGAAGAAGCCCAACTTGCCGCCCGCCTGTTAGACACCTCCCGCACTCCTGACCTTGATATCATGGTAGAGCCTAGTAGAAGACAGGGATCAGAGACTACTTTCTCCAGGGAAGAAAACCCTATAGGTGCCTCTCCAGACAACCAAACGCCTCCGCAGGAAGAAAATCTGGAGATAAATGTTACCCAACAACCATCCTCTACCCAACCATTTCCGCAAGAAGGAGAAAGAGCGCCCCGGCAAGAGCGAGGCTTTATAGAAGAAAACTCAGAGGCACGCTCCAGGGCTAGTTCTGAGTTTGGGAGTTTCCAGGAAGGCTCTATTATATTAACCGAGTTTGCTGAGATTCCAATAGTGTCTAAAGAACCCCATGTGGTGGAAGAAATCAACATCGGCAAGGAGGTAGAGGTACGCGAAGAAACCGTGCGCGATTCTGTTATCAGAACGGAGATTGATATTGAGGAAATCAGGAAAGACCCACCGTCTCCGTCAATACCTCCCTCCTCTTTTTAATACATTTTCGATGCTCCGTTTGGTCACTGGCTCAGGTGACTTACTGGAGTTTTGACCCTGCTTCAACTTATATCCGTTTTAGGCCTGTTTTTCGAAAAACAGGCCTAAAACACCCAAGCTTTCCTCTCTGCCTTTAGATGGGAAATTTGGGAATAGCAAAAGCCATATTTGCCCAATGACTACCCAAGAGGCCTGGACCCGTTCTACCCATTGGTAGAGACTTATTCCTATCAAGCTTAAATAGGAAGGCTCATTCGGCCTTTCTATCGCCGTAAAGACCACAACAGGCCTGCCAAATAACTACTCCTTAATATATTTATATCATAGAATATGAATCAATTTTTATCGAGAGAGCTTCATATTTTACATTTACCTTATTATCAATTTTTTACAAAATTTAAACACCTTCTTCTAGGCTTCTAACGCAAATTTTCAAATTTCCTATTTTAGGTTTTTTCATATTTTTATACAAATACTCAGCAACCTCTGGTTAAAGGACGCGTTAAGTATTCCAAAGAAATAATGATATGAATCAGAGATCAGACCTAAACCAGCCGCCAGCGCAGGGTGGCACCCCTGCCCCTTCAGAGGACGCCAACCGCCAAGGTAATTTTTCTCAAACCATTCCGGTTATTGAGGAGAAAGTAAACCTTGACAAAGAGGTAGTGGAGAAAGGTAGCGTGCGCATAACCAAGGTGGTAAGCGAGCAGGAAGTACCCGTTAATATTGCGCTTCTCCAGGAGGAGCATGATGTCCAGCGAGTGCCGGTTAACCAATATGTTGAAACGCCTCCGCCGCCCCTTCGCTATGAAGGCGACACCATGATCATTCCTATTCTGCAAGAGGTGCTGGTGGTGGAAAAACGGCTACTAGTGGTAGAGGAATTGCGCATTACCAAACACCAGGTGCAGACCCAGGAAACCCAGCACATAAACCTTCGCAAAGAAGAAATAAAGGTGGAACGGGTCTCCCCTAACGCAGGAGACAGCAGTAACCCCGAGTAAGGCCTTTGGTTTATATCACTCCGTTTCTTTTCATCCTTATCCTATAACCATTCAACAAG
Organism: Rufibacter soli; assembly: GCF_054781795.1. NCBI lineage: Bacteria > Pseudomonadati > Bacteroidota > Cytophagia > Cytophagales > Hymenobacteraceae > Rufibacter > Rufibacter soli. Next base: position 2,172,057 of record NZ_BAAGTS010000002.1, read on the forward strand.
TAAAACTATGGCACAAACAGTAATTGGTATTTTCGACAATTCAGCAGAAGCACAGAAAGCCGTACAGGAATTAAAAAGCCTGGGTATAAGCCAAGATAGAATAGATATTTCCAGCGGGAGACCAGGGTCTTCTAGTTCCCATACCGGTACTTCCACTTCCCAGACAGGTACCTCTAATTCCCATTTAGGAGATTCGCCTAATGAATCGTTGGCCCATGACGCCACAGACAATGACGGAATCTCTGGGTTCTTTAAATCGTTGTTTTCAGATGATGACTATTCCGCCAGAGCCTACTCCAACGTGGCGCGCACCAGTGAGTGCGTGGTAACGGTGCATGCCCAGTCGCAGGACGAAGCCCAGCGGGCCTCCCGTATCCTGGACCAATATGGTTCTGTAGACCTGGACGAGCGTGCCAGTGAATACGGTTTCTCCCGTGACAATACTACCGGTGCCCAGTCTATTCCGGTTATAGAGGAAAACCTGCAGGTAGGCAAACGCGAGGTAGAAACCGGCGGGGCCCGTCTGCGCAGCAGAATTGTGGAGCGCCCGGTAGAAGAGCATTTACGCCTAAGGTCTGAGCACGTGCGGGTTGAACGCAACGCCGTTAACCGCCCAGCCACCGACGCCGACTTCAACCGCTTTAAAGAAGGCGATATTGAATTGACCGAGCGTACCGAAGTGCCTGTGGTTAACAAAGAAGCCCGCGTGGTAGAAGAAGTGTCTCTTGGCAAAAAAGTAGAGGAACGCGATGAAGTGATCAGAGACACTGTGCGCTCTACCGAGGTTGATGTAGAGAACCTCAACAAAGACACCAACCGTACCCGTCTGGACGGTGACCGTACTACAGACCTGGACAATGACCGTTCTACTTCTGTATAACAAGTTATAAAAACCAAAAAAGCGACCTCGTCTCCCGGGGTCGCTTTTTTACGCTTATCCTGTTCTGGTAAGAGCAGGAATTACCACCTTAACCTTATACAAAATAAAACTATGGCTGATTTAGATGTACAACCAAAAAGCAGCAGGCCCTGGTGGCTGTGGCTTTTGCTAGCCCTTGTGGCTCTTGCCTTACTATTCTTCTTAATGCGCGGCTGTGACCGCGATGACCAGGATGTGGACAGAACCACAACCACAGAGACCACCACTGAAACCACCACCGGCGCGGCAATGGCCACCGATGATGACGCCACTGACAATGACTCTGATGACTGGAACAACCTGAACCTGGATGCCCCCGCTGCCACCTATGACGAGATCACGGATAAAGACATAGATGTGCGCGGTACAGACAATTACGCCGTGTACAGCCTGGACGAGACCGTTCTCTTCGGGAGTGACAAAAGCACCATCCAGCCCCAAGCAGCTGACAAGCTGAAACAGGTAGCGGCCTCTTTGAACAAACGCTTTAACGGTGGCCAGGTACGCATTTACGGGTATACAGACGCCCAGGGCAGTGCCAATTACAACAAAGAATTGGCTGAGGAGCGCGCCCAGGCAGTACAGAACTGGTTAACCCAAAACGGAAACGTGTCCAAAGACAATGTTTCTATGCACCCCGTGGGAGAAGCCCAACCGGTAGCGTCTAATGAAACCGCCGCCGGACGCCAGCAAAACCGCAGGGTTCAGATTGTAGCCCGCAAGTCAAAATAAGGCGGGGCCTATTTGCCTTACATTTTTTCATTTACCAAAACCGGTGTTGCCCGCAATACCCTAACCATATAAAACCATGGAAAGAGACCAAAATTACAATGCCTCTAACCGCCTGCAGGAATTGGGCGGCAGTGACTTTGAGATAGTAGACAACCAACCTAACATCAAAGGCTGGACAGTTAAAAACCAGCAGGGCCAAACCATTGGCGAAGTAGAGGAACTTATCTTTGACGCCCAAGCCCGCAAGGTGCGGTACATGGTGGTAGACATAGAAGGAAGCGTTCTGGACCTGGAACCACGTGATGTGCTTATCCCTATTGGGGTGGCCCAGTTGCATGAAGCCGATGATGACGTGATCCTGCCCAACGTAACCGTAGAGCAACTCAGAGCCCTGCCTACCTATGAATCAGGAAACCTGGGCCGTGAGGTAGAGTCTGCCGTCTGCTCCGTATTCGGGAGCGTGGGAGCCGCAGCCGCTGGTGCGGGAGCCGCCCTTACCGGATCTAACCGGACCGGTGACGCAGATGACTTTTACAGCCAGAGCGTATTCTCAGACCAGTCTTACCGGAACCGTGGCACGGCCAATGATTATACCACAGATACCAATACTACCCGTAAAGACGGTGACACCGTTATTCCTATTATAGAGGAAAACCTGGAAATAGGGAAACGTGAAGTGGAAACCGGTGGTGTACACGTAAGCAGCAGAATGGTAGAGCAACCGGTGGAGGAGCATGTGCGCCTGCGCGAAGAGCGTGTGTTTGTAGAGCGCAATACCGTTGACCGCCCTGCCTCTGAAGCCGACCTCAACGCCTTCAAAGAAGGGGAAGTGGAATTGACAGAACGCGCCGAGGTGCCCGTAGTGAACAAAGAAGCCCGTGTGGTGGAAGAAATCACCCTGGACAAAGAGGTGGAGGAACGTGATGAGGTAATCAGAGACACCGTACGTTCCACTGAGGTAGAAGTTGATAACCTCAACAAGGACCGCACCCGCCTGGACAATGATATCACCACAGACCCAGACAATGACCGCGACAGACGCGACCTGGACAACGACCGGACCACCAGAATCTAATCTGTATTGCGTTTACTAAAAGAAAAGGCGGCCCTAATCCTGGGCCGCCTTTTCTTTTTCTATTTTAGATAAATTCACCCAAAGACATGCTTAGGTTTCCAATTTACGTTTCGGGCCTGTTTTTTGAAAAACAGGCCCGAAACAGGATTAGACATTTTTAATTGAGATGAAAAGGAAATCCACCCCATCCTGCAGATGCCAATAAGAATTGGAAACCAAAAATGGCTTCCGCTTTCTTCGTCTTATTTTTTCCCGTGTTTCTCCCCTGGATGATAGGTGGCCTCGGCGCGTTTCTCCACGTCCTCGCGGTAGTAGGCAGCGTCCTTGAACTGCACGTTGGCGTAGCGCTGGGCCTGGTCATTGAAATGCGGTGATTTCGGGTCACCGCTTTGGCCGCCGGCCAGCATGGTCTTGGCCTTTACCTTGTCGCCAAACTCTACTACCGCCACAAAGCTGTTGCCCAGCGTGCCGTACAATTTCTTAGTGTTGTAGGCGCTGGACCCAAAGGAGGCCAGGGCGCCCCAATTGCCTGAGGCCATGCCAACGGGTAGGCTGGGCTGGGCATCATTGAAAGGTTGCTTGATGTCACCGGTGAGGCGCTGGAACCGGTTGATCTCGCCCCAGGGCATGTTCCATTGGCCAAAATCCTTCTCCAGCTGTTCTATGCTTTGGCTGAAGAGCGATAGCCGCTCCTTCTCAGGGGCTATGTTGGCGTAGTAGTTCACGCGGTCCATCAAGGCCAGGCTCTTAGGAGCGCTGCCGTTTTTGAAGGCGTTTGTGGCGTAGAAATGGGCCAAAGACATAGCCACCGATTCTTTGGATACCGCGTAGTCCCAACGGCGCATCACCTCTATGGCTTCCTTCAGTTTGGGGTCTGTAGGTTTCTGTGCGTCATAGGCTTTCACCAGGCCCGGAATGAGCACCTCAAAGGCCGGCAGATACGGGTCATAGGCCAGGGAGATGAGTTTATCCAGGGTCAGGTTATTCGCTTTCTTCAGCAGTCTTATGGCGTGCACACCCCGGAAGTTCTCGGGGGCCGGGGCCATGTAGGCGGGGTAGTCTTCTTTTTTGGGGCTGTACTCACCCGCGCCCGTAAAGGGCGTGGAGTTGCAGTTCTGGATCCAGCCATTGGGTGGGTTTTTGATGATGATGGTTTCTTCCAGCGGGTGCAGGCCTTGCCAGTCGGTTTTGGGGTTGCTGCCGTCCACGGGTTTGGTGTAGTCAAAGGACGTGTCGCGGCGGGGGAAGAAGTTGCCGTGGTAGTAGGCGATGTTGCCGTCCGCATCGGCGTACACCGTTCCGTTGGAGGAGTTGGTGCGCATTTGCATCATCTGGTCAAAGCCCTTCAGGTTGCTTTGCTTGGTCCTCACAAAGGATTGGGAAAGGGCCTCCACCGGTTTCCACATTAGGGCGGTGGCCACCCACTTGTCGCCATTCTGGTGGGTGATGGGCCCGTGGTGCGTGCGGTAGGTGGTAAAAGTCTTCTGCTTCAGGGCATCGCCGGCCTTGTAGGCCAGGGTCACGCTGGAGGTGGTGACCGGGCGTTTCTCCTGGCCATACTGGTAATACAGTTTCCCGTTTTCCTTGACAATGGTTTCCTCAAACTCATCTATCACGTCGGTATACGCCGAGGTGTGCATCCAGCCGGTTTTCTCGTTGAAGCCCTGGTAGATGAAGAACTGGCCCCAGGTAACGGCCCCGTAGGCGTTGAGCCCCTCTTCGCTGACCGCGTGCACCTCGCCCCGGAAAAAGAACGACGTGTGCGGGTTGATCAATAGCATGGCCTTGCCCGAGGCGGTATGCTTGCCCGAGATGGTGAACCCGTTGGAGCCCTGGGGCTCCTGCAAAACGCCCGGGCGCACCAGGCCACTTTGGCCCCGGTGGTACCCTAGGGGGTTCTTGCTGCCGTAGAAGGCCTTGATCCTCTCAGTAGACACGCTTTCAATGTCGCCGCCAATAGAGCCTTCACTGAAGTACATGGGCATCCAGGGCTCAAAATGGGTGAGCAGTTTGGGCTTCACCTCGGGGTGCGTGTGCAAGTAATAGTTAATGCCATCGGCGAAGGACTGACAAAGAGCCTTAAGCCATTCGGGGCTTTTCTCATACTGCTGCACGGCCTCTTCCTTGCTCATATAGAGCCGGGCCCTAAGATCGCTGTAAAGCATCTCCTCCCCTTCCACCTCGGCCAGCCGGCCGATGGCCCACAGGTAATTGCGTTCCACCCGGTTGAAGTCATCCTCGCACTGGGCGTAAAGGAGCCCGAACACGGCGTCGGCGTCGGTTTTGCCGTACACGTGCGGCACGCCAAAATTGTCCCGGATGATGGTGACCCGGGCAGCCTGGTCCTGCCACCTTTTCAGGTCTTTGGACGAGGAGGCCTGCTCCTGGCCCGTGCAGGAGAAAAGCAGGGCCAGCAACAGCAGGTAGGCGGTAAGGTTATTTTTAAAGGAGGTCATACAAGACTGTAGTAAATGATTTATGATTACGCGTGAGGGCTATTTAGCCAGGCCGGCCTCTGCCAGCAATACCAGAAGCGTACGCTGAATGGCCAGGTAGCCTTTCTCGTTCACCCACCATTCATCCAGGGAGTGGGCCCCGCCCCCTACGCCGCCTACGCCCACGGTTACCCCCGGCTTGCCCTTAGCAATGGGAATATTGGCGTTGGTGGAGCCGGCAATCAGGTTAGGGTGGGCCTTGAAGAATTGGGTGGCGGCCATGGTACGCTGCACCAGGGCCACGGAAGGGTCCAGGGATCCGGAAGGGCGCTCGCCCACCAAATCCATAGCTACCTCCAGCGCCGGGCCCCAGCGTTTGGCGGTGTTTTCTTCCTGCAGGGCTTTCTGCACCGCTTTTTTCAGGATCTGTTCTATGCCCTTGAGCCGCTCGGGGCTCTCTGAGCGCATGTCTACCTCCATCCAGGACTCAAAGGGGATAGAGTTCACCGAGGTGCCCCCTCCCACAATGCCCACGTTGTAGCTGGTCTTGATGCCCTGCCGGGTAAAGGTATCTGCCTCTGAAGTGAAGTAATGGATGGCCTTGCCCAAGGCATGGTGCGGATTGGCTGTCCCGAAGGCTCCCCAGGAATGCCCTCCCGGCCCTTTAAAGGTAACCCGGTACCGCAGGGACCCTAGGCCCGTGGCGGTGATGCGGTCCAGTCCGCCGCCGTCTACGGCAATGTAGGCATCTATTCTAGGCCCGTTCTCCCGGAAGAGGTGTTTCACCCCCCGCAAATCGCCCAGGCCTTCTTCCCCCACGGTGCCAATGAAAAGCACATCGGCTTGGGTTTCCACCTGGTTGCGCTCCAGGGCCCGCAGCACGGTCAGCACCACGGCCAGGCCGCGGGTATCGTCCATAATGCCGGGGGCAAAAAGCGTGTCGCCGCGCTGTTTCACCTGCACATCGGTTCCTTCAGGGAAGACCGTGTCCAGGTGCGCCTCCAGGACCACCGTTCGCTTACCCGCCTTGCCCCGGCGCTTGGCCAGCACGTTGCCCACGGCATCAGTCCAAACCGAGTCTGCTCCCGCCGCCTGCAGCATGGCCGCATACTGCTTGCCCCTTTGCTCCTCCTTGAAGGGCGGGGCCGGAATCTGGGTGAGCAGGATCTGGTCTTTCACCGTCTGGGCGTCCAAGTCCTGAATGGTTTGCAAGGCTTTCTTCACCCCGGGTTTACTCGCCAGCGTCTGCACCTCTTTTTCGTATTTTTTATCCAGGGCGGCTATGGGCGTGCTAGCGGCATTTTCCGGGCTTGCCTGCGCATGTCCTGGCGTTGGGTTATGTACCAGGAGGGAAACCGGCAACAGTCCCAGAAACGCCCATCTAGGGACCCATATAGTAGAAAGAGCCATGTATCTTATTTTAAATTCTTTGGAGGTGAAAGCGGACCAAAGCAGGTCGATTGCTTCGCTTTCAAGACTAAAAGGTGGCAATAAATTTAGTCTTCTACAACTTCTCTCCTTCTCTTCCCCTCCTAATAAAGATGCTCTTGCCGCCACATCCCTTCATCTCCTATTTCCTTGAGGCTAGGTGGCTTGCGCCCGCTTGTAAGTATTATCCCCAAACCGTATCTTGACAAGAAGAAAACAGTGCTTGCAGAGGGGTATCTAATCAACCGGTTCTGCCTTTTCCACCTTAGCTAAACGACATGATCTACCCCTACCAGGCAAAACGCTTTCTGCTGCTGCTTTGTCTCACCAGCTTAACTGCCTTTGGTCAGAAGCTTACCAAAGAGGAAGGCCAAATCCTGAAAAACGTGGAGAAGAACCACCCGGCCTCCCTCAAGTTTCTGGAGCAGACGGTCAATATCAACAGCGGCACCTTTCACCCGGCCGGGGTGCAGCAGGTGGGCGCGGTCTACAAAAAGATGCTGGACGAGATGGGCTTTACCACCCGGTGGGCAGATATGCCCGCCGGCATGAACCGGGGCGGGCACCTTATTGGCGAGATCAAAGGCCGCAAAGGGAAAAAACTTTTGCTGATTGGCCACCTGGACACTGTATTTGAGCTAGAGTCGCCTTTCCAGAAATGGGAGCAAAAAGACAGCGTGGCCACTGGGCCCGGCGCCAACGACATGAAGGGCGGCAACATGGTCATGCTCTACGCGCTCAAGGCGCTGCAGGAGGCGGGCCAACTCAAGGACCGCCAAATTATCGTGATTTTGCACGGCGATGAGGAAAACCCCGGCGCCCCGCTGGACCTCAGCCGCAAAGACATTGTAGAGGCCGCCAAGCGTAGTGAGGTGGCCCTGGCCTTTGAGACGGGCACCGGCTTTAACTACGCCACCGTGGCCCGCCGGGGCAGCAGCAGCTGGACCCTCACCGTGAAAGGCAGGCAAGCCCACTCTTCGGGTGTTTTCTCCAAAGGGTCTGGGGCGGGGGCCGTGTACGAGTCCTCGCGTATCTTGCACCGGTTCTACAATGAGCTGCAGGAAGAGAACCTCACGTTTAACCCGGGCCTAATGATGGCGGGCACCCATGTGCAGCTAGACTCTTCGGGCACCCAGGGCACCGTCTCCGGGAAAACCAACCTGGTCGCCAATACCGCCGTGGTGAAAGGAGACCTCCGGTTTCTCACCGAGGAGCAGAAGCAACGGGCCCGCGCGAAGATGACCGCCATTGTGCAGGAAAGCCTGCCGCAGACCTCGGCGGAAATCGCCTTTAAAGATGGTTACCCCGCCATGCCGCCCACCCAGGGCAATATGGCCTTATTGCAGGTCCTGAACCAGGTGAGCCAGCAACTGGGGCAGGGCGAGGTAAAAGCCTATGACCCCGGCAAAAGAGGGGCCGGCGATATTTCCTTTATTGCCCAGTACGTAGATGGCCTGGATGGCCTTGGCGTGCAGGGAGGAAACGCCCACAACCCAGAGGAATACGTGCACCTCCCCTCCGTGCAGGATATTGTGAAAAGGACCTCCCTGCTGCTCTACCGCCTTACCACTCCCAAATAAAGAGCAAAAACTGGTAACGATCCCGGGTATTTACTTGTCATCGGCTGCTTTTGTATCTGCTATCTAACCTTCATCACCCTATGAAAAATTTTATTGCGCTGTGCCTGAGCGTGGCCTTGGTCCTACCCACTGCCGCCCAGCAGACCCAGAAACCGCCGCTGCACGGCAAGAACTGGATGGCCATTACCGGTAAGCCCTTGGCGGCCACGGCCGGCGCCATGACATTCCAGAAAGGCGGCAACGCGGTAGACGCCGCCTGCGCCATGCTGGCTGCCACCTGCACGATGTGGGACGTGCTCAGTTGGGGCGGTGAGACCCAGGCCCTGATCTACAACCCCAAAACCAAGAAAGTCATCGCTATCAATGCCATGGGCGTGGCCCCCACGGGCGCTACCGCAGAGTTCTTCAAAAGCAAAGGCTACAACTTTCCGCCGGAGTACGGCCCGCTGGCGGCCACTACCCCCGGCACGCCCGGCGGGCTGCTCTACATGCTGGCCCACTACGGCACCCTGAGCCTGGAGCAGGTCATTGCCCCTGCCATGGAAATGGCGGCCGGCTACCCCATGGAGGCCCAGACCGCCAACAGCATTGAGCGCGAAAAAGAACGCATTAAACAATGGCCGTACAGCAAAAAGGTATTTCTTACCCATCTGGGCCAGAAAAGGGAGGCGCCTGAGCCCGGCGAGATTTTCGTGCAGAAAGACCTGCTGGCCACCCTCACCAAACTGGTGGAAGCCGAAAGGGCCGCCCTCAAAAAGGGCAAAAGCCGCAAGGACGCCATCATGGCCGCCTATGACCGCTTCTACACCGGCGACATTGCCCAGGAGTTTGTGCGCGGCTCTAAAGAACAAGGGGGCCTGATCACCCTGCAGGATCTGGCCAAATGGAAACCGCTGGAGGAAGAGCCTTTAATGGTCAGCTACAAGGGAATAGACGTCTACAAACTGCAGCCCTGGACCCAGGGCCCGGTTATGCTACAGGCGCTGAACATCCTGGAGAACTTTGACCTGAAAGGCATGGGCTATAACAGTCCGCAATACATCCATACGGTGTACCAGGCCATGAGCCTCTCCTTCGCGGACCGAGATTTCTATTACGGCGACCCCGCCTTCGCGCCGCAGGAACCCATCAAGGGCCTTTTGAGCAAGCCCTACGCCAAGCAGCGGGCCAGCCTGATCCAGGCCAACCAGAATAATCCCAAGATCGGTCCCGGGGATCCTTACCCGTTTGAAGGCCGCCAGAACCCTTATCTGAAGTTGCTCAAAGAAAGAGGCTACGAGCTGGACACCACCAAACGGAACTTCGCGCCGCAGCATGACATCCGGAACGGCTCTTCGTTGCTGGAGTACCAGCAACGGCTCTTGCTGGGCACCACCACCGTGGAGGCCGCCGACAAGGAAGGCTGGGTGGTTTCTATTACGCCCAGCGGCGGGTGGCTGCCGGCCTGCATTGCAGGCAACACCGGCGTGGGCATGAGCCAGCGTATGCAGAGCTTCGTGCTGGACGCCCAGTTGAACCCTTTCAACGTGGTGGAGCCGGGCAAAAGGCCCCGCGTGACCCTTACCCCTTCCATGGCCCTGAAAGACGGCAAGCCCTTCCTTTCTTTTGCCGTGCAGGGCGGCGACACCCAGGATCAGAACCTGCTCCAATTCTTCCTGAACATGGCCGAATTTGGTATGAGCGTACAGCAAGCCACGGAGGCCGCCAACTTCAACACCAACCAGCTCTGGCTCTCCCTGGGCGGCACTAAAACCGATGACCGAAAACCCAAGCCGGGCCATATCCTGCTCCATGACAGCACCCCGACCACCGTACGGGACCAACTGAAAAAAATGGGCTATACCTTAAGTTTTGATGACCGTACCAGCGGCCCCATCAACGCGATTTATTTTGACCGTGCCCACGGCAGTTTCTGGGGCGGCTCCAGTAACCATGGGGAGGATTACGGCATAGGGTGGTAAGGTTTTTAGTTTTTCCTGAAGCCTTTTAAAGCAAAAGCCCGGTACGCTATTAAATAGCAGACCGGGCTTTTTAGATGATTTTCCTAGAGTGGTTTTTTCATTTTAAGTTGCCTTAAATCACAGGGCTTTTACTTAGTAACTAACTTATTTCTTGGGTTTCAGAATGGCCGCGTAGAGCACTGGGCTGAAGAAACGTAAATTCTCTATCAGACAGGCTATGTTGTAAAATTTTTCCGGGGCAATCTCGGTATTTTCGGCCATGGCTACCAGAATATTTTCAAGCGCATCGGCGTAATTGGCATCAAATTCTTCTTCGGTCATGTTCCTTGGGAAAGGCCTGTATGGTGATGGTAAATTAACGCAAACCTTAGGGTTTTAATTTCATTTGTTTTGCCTGCTCTCGGTTGATTTGTTATTCTGAGGTTATATTTTAGAAGATAGATGGACAAGGAAGGTTTGATTGAAGTAAAGGCAATTGCCCTAGTCAAGGTATTAGCCGTTTTTGGTGGTCATAAGGGCCAACAACCTGAACACTCTTCGAATTCGGCAATATCCTTTTCTCAATAACTCATTCCGGTTAACCCCAGGCTTGTCAGCTTTTCTATGGCTTCATGGGCTTGGTTGTTTCATCTTCTCTCTCCGAGCGCTCACGGCCGCGAGGCCCCGCCTTCCGCCCTCGCGCTGTACCCTCTCGCCTGGCCCCGCAGGGCCTGCCGCATCCGCGGCACCGGGTCGAGTGCTAGGCGCTCAGACGAAAGGCTGGAAACAATAAATGCGTGGTTTTATAGTTTAAAGAGGCATTGATAGGTAAAGGCGTTTTAGGCACGTTTTAGGGAAAACAGGCTCAAAACGCCTCAGCACTCTAAAACTGCAATAACCCTAACTAAACGCAGACTCCCCCCTTGAGGATTGCCCAAACGAGAGTTTGAGGCAGCGAGCGAAGCTCTGCAGAGGGGTGTTTACACTAGCAGGTCTTTTAACTGCACAAAAAGGGATATACTGTCCATCCACCACGCGGGGGCGTCTCGCATATGCCCATCGCAGTACCTTCCTTACTAATCTGCCTAAGAGGCAAGGCACACCACACTTACAAAAAATCCGTTTTGAGGCCGTTTTTGTAAAAACGGCCTCAAAACGGAAAAAGAAACTGAAAAGCCTAACTTAAGGCAAACCCCTGTCAAAAAACACAATGCCATCTTAATTCAACATGGTCTCCATGTTTGGCAGAAAGCTGGGGAATACTTCGTTTCTGAGGGGTTGGCCTTGCTCAAAGCTGGTAATGTTTTTTAGCGTGACCTGGGCAATGTTGAAGAGGGCCTCTTCGGTGAAGAAGGCTTGGTGGCCGGTAATCAAAACATTGCTGAAGGAGAGCAGGCGCATAAACACATCGTCCTGGATGACGCGGCCAGACAGGTCTTCGTAGAACAGGTCTCCCTCGTCTTCATATACGTCAATGCCCAGGCTTCCAATTTTACCAGATTTAAGCCCTCTGGTCACAGCTTGGGTATTGATGATTCCTCCACGGCTGGTGTTGATGAGCATGACGCCCTCTTTCATCTGGGCAATGGATTCCTCATTGATCAGGTGGAAGGTCTGCGGGGTGAGCGGACAGTGTAATGATATTATGTCTGACTTAGCGTACAAATCTTCAAGGGTAACAAACTGGACGCCGGCATCGGCGGCTTCAGGACTATGGTAAAGGTCATAGCCCAGCACGCGGCACCCAAAGCCTTTTAGAATACGGGCGGTCACCAGACCAATGTTTCCCAGGCCTACTAACCCTACGGTTTTCCCGTGGAGATCAAAACCCATGAGGCCGGTGAGGGCGAAATTGCCTTCGCGCACGCGGTTATAGGCACGGTGTATTTTACGGTTGAGGGTTAAAATAAGGGCCAGGGTATGTTCGGCCACGGCATAGGGTGAATAGTCTGGCACCCGCACTACTTTAATGCCCACCTGGGCGGCAGCAGCCATGTCTACGTTGTTGTAACCGGCGCACCGAAGGGCCAACAATTTCACCCCAACATCTGCCAACTGGCGCAGAATAGTGGCACTTACTTTTTCATTCACAAACACGCATACCGCCGAGGCGCCTTTGGCCAGCACAGCAGTATTTTCATTTAGCGGAACCTCCAAAAACCGTAATTGGTGCCCTTGTATTTTATTGGCTTCGTTGAAGAATTGCTTGTCGTAAGGCTTGGTATTAAAGAAAGTCACTTTCATGGCTCAATGCGTTAGTAAGTCTGTTTTATAGGCGCAAGTTGGAAAGAACCATGCGCCCGGAAAATGACTTTTGCCAGAGCCAGCGGTGATTTTGGTTCAGGGTTTAAAGACCTAAAGCCACCTCTTTTCCTTAAGGAACGGTAGAAATACCGCGAATTCTAGAATAGCCGAATTTGTTTGATAGGCAAAAAAATCCCTGCCCGGTGGTAAAGCTTCACCTTACAGCAAAGCTTTACCACCGGGCAGGGATTCGGGGAAATCAGTTTTTCTTAGCCTTTGGTTTTGGGATCTGAGGCCCTGGGGAAGGTACGCTCTTCTTCAATTTTCCCGTCTTTGGTATGGATGATAACCGAGCTCTTTTCCTGGTTTTTGGCCAGTTCAATAGTCTTGCTCACAACTTCCGTTTTGGTAGAACCCGTGATAGACGCTCTTTGTCCGCCTTCCAGTTTTCCTTCCCAACCATCATCGGTTTTATTCACGTGATATATCTTTCTGTCAGCCATAAGAATTTGAGGTTTAATGGTTTCTGGTAATTTACTGCCAGTAACCCGCTAATGTTGCATTCTTATGATCGCAAAAACCCCTTTTTCGGCCTTGCCCAAAATGAGAGTATTCAGAGAAGAAGCCTGAAATCAAATGCCGCCCATACGTGCCTTGAAACTTGGGTATATCTTCTATGCGCTATTCAGCTGGGTTTATTTGTTGCCGAAGCTGGCTTAGTTCTTCTTCACTTACCTCACGGTATTCGCCGGGCTGTAAGTCTCCTAGGCGCAGGGTCACCAAGCGGATACGCACCAATTGTAGCACCTCATATCCTAGTATATAACACATGCGTCTGATTTGCCGGTTTAGACCCTGGGTAAGAATAATGCTGAATTGGTTTTCGTCTATCCCTTTTACCTGGGCAGGCCGGGTTTTCTGACCCATGATCACAATGCCAGAGGCTAATTGGGCCAGGGCTTCCGGGGTTAAAGGCTTATCTACCGTAACCACATATTCCTTTTCCTGATGGCTCTGCGCATGAATGATGCGGTCATAAATCTGTCCATCATTGGTGAGCAACAGCAGGCCCTCAGACTCCTTATCTAACCGGCCTACCGGAAAAAGGCGTTGGTTCAGCGAAAGGGCCTGGATTAGATTGTCCTGGATGGAAGGGTTAAGCGTTGACTCTACGCCTCGGGGCTTGTAATATACCTGATAGGTGAATTCCTGCGGTTGCTTAAGCACAACGCCATCTAAGGTCACCTCATCTTGCGGCAATAGCGGTTGGGATACCTGTCCCTTTTGCCCGTTTACCAGAACGCGTCCCAACAAAATACGCTGCAACGCCTCCTTGTTGGACAACCTCCCTTTCTGAACCACAAAATGCTGAAGCGAAGAGGTAAGAGCTTTCATGCGACGATAAGAAATAGACAGATTTGGGCCCGCAAATGTAACCTATCGCGGTCACTTCGGCTTGGTCATTTAATGAAACTATGCCCTTCCGTCCTATTCATTTTAATCTGATTTCTATTTCGGGCCTGTTTTTATGAAAACAGGCCCGAAATAGAAATTACTCACTTTTATACAGCACAGGCTTGAAAGTAACCATAAGCCAGGCCCATTGGTTAAGACCGCTGCTCTGCTTGTTTTTAATTACTTCCAGGGTGCGGGTTTCAAACAACTGGGAGTAGCCCAATTTCACATTGAAGTCAGGGCTCAGGTTTTGGGTGAAGATCAGGTCAATTTCCTGTCCTAGCCTTGCGCCCAGCTGGCGGTTCTCTACGCCAGGCTCATATACCCGTACCGGTGAGGCGAAATGGTGCAAATGCACCAGCAGCGCATTGTTGGTACCGGTCTTGAAATTGGTTTTCAGGTAGTAATCTACTAGCCCGGTGTTGCGGCCTTCCTGCCCGTGGTTGTTGCCCACGTAGAAATAATCCATGAACCCGTAAAACCCGTGGTTGGTACCATACAGGGGCACAAAGCTTTTGTTTTTAGAATCGGTACGGCCTGTACCAGACAGGTAGTCTACGCCTATGGTTATGGGTGTGACTGGAGTGACTACGGTAAGGTTGGCTGCCGCCAGAAAAGCCCTCACTTTTTTACCCGGCACGTCCTGCCCGCCCTGGAAATAGAACTCTCCTCCCAGTTTAACCGGCCCCAGCTTGGTATCTCCCACCAGCCCGTAAGTTTGCCGGTAGGCCACCGTACTGTCAGGCTTCTGACGGCCGTCATTGAATACCAGCAGGGATAATTTACTTTGGGACCAGTCTTGGTGCAGCCACACGTATAGCATGGTTTTGTAATTGTCCAGGCCGCCGTAATAGGTGTCAAATAACTTGGTAGGTTCTGAAGGCACTGACTGGTTAAATCCGGCCCCGGCGTGCGCCGAAAACCCCGAACTGTCTGTGAACATGAACCGGATGGCGTCATGGCTTCTGCCCTGCTGGGCCCAGTCCAGATTGCCAAGGAAACGGGCGTTGTCATAGTCCAACTCCTGCCTACCTACGCGAACGGCCAACTGGGGCGTAAACAGGTAATCGCCGTAGGCTTCATAGACATTAAACAAGCTGGGATCAGATTTATAGACCTGGTTGGTGCTTCCCCATACCCGCACATCTTGCAAGGAGAGTTTTAGCCGGATCTTTTCTTTCTGGAACTGGGCATTGAGGCGGGAGCGCTGCTCCACAAAAAACGCGGGGTCATCTTTTTTGCCATTCAGGGTTTTAAAGCCGTTCCTGAGTTCGGCCCGGGGCCTTATTTCTGCGGAAAGGGAGAACTGGGCAATTGCTTGACTAACAGAAAACGCTAACACCACAGTTAGCAGGAGGGTTTTGGGAAAGGAAACGGCTGTCATAAGAAAGGAATTCTAATACTTGGTAGTAAGAAAAGCCTTCGCGCTAATTAGTCGTCTTTTTCTTCCTTTCCCGCCAATGGCATGGTTACAGCGGGTACAGTTTTCTGGCCGGCCAGGGGTTGCCGGTCTTTGGCAGCTATAAAGCGTTGGTGCTTCTACAGGGCCTCAAGGTAATGCGTTTAGTTATTGCTTGGTGGTATTTGCCCAGGTTATTTTTCAGGCAAAATCATCTTACTTTTTAAGTTGCTAATATTCAATAAGTACCCAAAAAACGCCTCCTTCCTTTAATGAAATGCCTTGGCCTGGAAGTAGCTGTTTTGGGCACGTTTTTCAAAAAACATGCCCAAAACAGCTACCTTATAATTTACGGTTTTTTCTTCTCTAACCAGACAGCCTCTACCTCCAAGGTAATAGGGCCGGTAGCAGCAGCGCCTTCCGACAGGAAGATCTGGAGCTTGTCCAGGTCCTGGAGGGAAAACGCGCCCGGCTTATCCGTCTGGAACCAGAACGGGTGAAAGCCCGGGTAAGGGCGCGGCAGCAACATAAACCGTCCGGGCCGCAACGTGTTCAGGGGAATCTCTATATCCTGCAAGGTAGTACCTGCAGGTACGGTAGCCGAAAAAGCAGCCGCCTTTGTATTGACCAAGGCCACGGTTACCGGCACCGCCTTAGAGGTTCGGAGGCGCACCACCAGTTTGTCAAAAGCTTCTAACTCTGATTGCCGGCCTTTCAGGTGGGCTAACAAACTCTGCTGGAACCCAAACGTGCCTTCATTGGGTAATTCTTTGGCCGTTAAACGCAGCATTAACTGGCCGGCTCTCTGGCCGGTAATCAATTGGCGCTCATCACTTCGCCATAGGTTGGGGAAAACCTGAATGGACCGGTCTTGGGTAGGGTTAAAAAGAATGAGTTGGCCCTTTTCAGCCGCTACCCATAGCTGGTAAGAATCTATGCGGTAATAGTCCCAGGCCCAGGGATCACCTTCCACCCCACCCGGATACGTCACGTGCTTGCCAGCATCCTGCACCATAATGCGGTAGTTGACCACGCCAGGCGTGAGCAGGTCTGCCGGAAGTTGGGCAGTGTAGTGATAGGCGTTTTCCCGTTCCATAGAAATGGTCTTAAAAACGCCCGCCTGGTTTTGGGCCTGTAGGGTTACTTTTGCCCCTGAAGTAACACCCACCACCTGCGCCTGAATAGAAAAAGGTTTTTCAGAAGATACCTCGGCCACAGGCTCATGCTGCACATACACAGATTGGTCAAAAGGCGGCGGCGCCACAAATTCCTTAACCTGCAAATTCAGAAAGCTTTGGTCGCCGGACCAATTGGTTTTCGATTTTTTGGAGAGCAGGTAAGTGCCTGGCTTCACCTGAAAGCTTCCGGCTTTGGCCTGGCCTTTTGACTGGTTGCCCTCATTTACGCCCCAAACAGTAAAGGTATTCCCCAGGTCTGGGAGAGTAATCTGCAGGGTCTGGACCTGCCATTGGATGCGGGTTACTTCCTTGCTGGGAGATGCCTTTGCGAAGGGATCTCTTATCTGCACGGCGTCGGGCATTACCTCCAGGCGCCACACGTCCTTGTCCAGCTTGTCAAGGAAGTAGGCCCCGGTGCCGGTGTAGCGAACCACCGAGGAGCTGCCCACGCCCGCCACTTGGGTGAGCTTGCGGGTATTTATGGGTTGTGTATTGGTGTTATTGGAGTAATAAAAGGCCTGCGCAGTATTCATCTCGCTCAAATTAGCGGCGTGACTTACCCTGAAAGCCCCAAAGACACTGTCTGCCGGGTAGCTGCCAAAATTTTTGCGCAAAGGCAACGCATGGAAGGCTTTGGCGGCGATTAGCAGGCTAATAGCTTTGGATGGGGTATAAGCCAGATTCAGGTAGTGCGTCTGGTACTCAGTGTTCGCGTAGGCGGTAGCCAGCGGGTCATAGGCGAATTGGGTGGCCCACTGAAAGCCCGCCTGCCGGAAACTCTTCGCCATAGCAGGATACATGTATGACCCAAGCACATCGCCGGCATCAAACTCATACACCATCAGGGCCTTGTTCTTAAATGCCGGAATAGTGTCAAAAGGGATATGGTACCGGTCTACGTGCGGCAGGTAATTGCCTTGCAGCGTATGGTTGGCCACCAACCCAGTGGGGTACCACTGAAAACTAACGCCGTCCACCTGGGCCTTGGCCACGGCATCTGCGTAGGTAGGTGATTCACTGATGTTGTAATAGACAGGTTTGGTCCAGCCCGTGGCCCTGATGGCCGCCACCATGCGGTTCACATACTCAGTGGTGCGGGCTTTGGGACCAGAGTGCTGGGGCTCATTGTTGACTTCGGCCGCTATGATGTTAGCGTCTGCCCCATAAGTAAGTTTGGTGTATGGATTTACGTGGTTCAGGAATTGCCGGAGATAATTCTCCTGGGCCACAAAAGCTTTCTCCTCCACCAGCGCCCGCTTTTTGCCATACAGGTGCGAGAACCCGGGGGTGGCCTCATCTTTTTCGGGATAGCCGTTGCCCCAAAAGGCAATGGGCGTAAGCATGATTCTGATGTTGCGTTGCTTGAGTTTATAGACCAGGTAATCGAAAAGTCGCAGGTGCTCGTTTTCCAGCAGGTTGCCCAAGGTATCAGAAATCTCGGTGTCCCATATGTGCACCCTAAATGCGTCAAGTCCTAACCGGGCCAGATGGTACACGTCTTGGTCGATGGCCTTTTCCAGATCCATTCCCCGCGCCTTCACAGACCGGTAACCATAGGCAAAGGGCACCGTGTAATTCACCCCGAAAAAGGCCGCCTCCTGGTTGTTCTTCTTCCAGCGCAGAATGCCTTTGGCGTCTATATATACCAACTCTGCCTCATCAGTTGGTTTGGTTTGGGCTAGTACTTCGCTGAAGCCAAAGCACATGAAGGCTAATAAACAGAGGATGATATTTAGAAAGGCGGTCTTTTTCATAGGATTGGGCATTGATATTTATGTTACGCCAGGGGTTGGAGCAAAAGTACGAAGGATTGGATTCGTTCCCCTACTATACTCCTTTGGGTAATACCAATAACTCTTTCCTTTTAAAAGCGCCTGTTGGTTTCATGACTTGGTTCCCTTAACTAACATTGCAATAAGAAGACCCGCATAACAAAGGTGCTGAGAGGTGGTGGTCGGGTTCTGAGGGATTGTTTTCTATGAAAGGAGAAAAGATTGGCCCCTCTCCTGCATCCTCCTGGCTTCTCTGGTAGGATGCTGATTTTACCCGCGAATTGCTGAGTGGCGGTAAAATCAGTAAGTACAAAGGCGGACCTATTTTCACGGCTAGCAATGAAAGGGGCTTTGCCAGAGGCTATCCAAAAGTAACCGCAGACCTTTTCGGGGATTGGCGGGAGGAATTCATTTTAAGCGCGGGTACTTCTGAACTAAGGGTGCACACCACCGCAATTCCTACCCATCACCGACTCTACACCCTCATGCATGACCCGCAGTACCGACTCAGTATTGCCTGGCAGAATGTGGCTTATAACCAGCCGCCCCATTTAAGCTTTTACTTGGGAGAGGATATGAAGCACGTTCCTAAACCTAAGATAGTGGTACCTGTAAAAGGGAAGAGTTTAACCCGGGGGGCGAAAAAGGAGGCGTGGAAATAGAAAGGGCAAAAGAAACAGAGAAAAGGTAGGAAAGCACAAAAACCGCGTTTACGGGCCAGATGGGCAAAAAATTAGCCCCTAGATGAATAAACATCTAGGGGCTAAACCGGTTTTGTGATCCCATTTGGATTCGAACCAAAGACCTACTGCTTAGAAGGCAGTTGCTCTATCCAGCTGAGCTATGAGACCATCGAAACAAAAATGAGTAATGGAGAATGTCTGTACATCCAACATTACTCATCTTTTTTCGTCGGGGTGGCAGGATTCGAACCTACGACCTCCACATCCCAAATGTGGCGCGATACCGGGCTACGCTACACCCCGAGTCCTGCAATTACCAAGTAACCAACTTACCAAACCCTAACCTTCTGGGTAATTGCGGTGCAAAGATATGAATTGAAATCTTCTTTCCAAACTAAATTTTCAAGAATATTTCGCGGAGAGAGGGGGATTCGAACCCCCGGTACCCTTTAGAGGTACGGCAGTTTAGCAAACTGCTGGTTTCAGCCACTCACCCATCTCTCCGGGTTGCTCTTTCGGTTAAAGAGTGTGCAAATATAGACCAATGGCAACGAGATTACCAAAGCCTCCTACAAAAAAATTCCCTCGTCTTCTCCCCTATTCCATCATCCTGCTCTTTTCCAATCGCTTAGAAGGATATATTTTTTGAAATTAATTTTCCTTTCTGCCGTTTTACAGGCATTGGCAGGGTAAAATGGCCAGAATTTGCTTTTTGGCCTGTTACCTTTCATTTGGTTCATTCTTTTTAACTTGCCAGCCAAACCCTTTTAGCGCCTGCGGCTTCGTCTATGAATTGGTACCTTCCCTTTACCTCCATGGAGTTTTTTTTCCTGCTCCTGTTTGTGGTGCTTTATGGCGGGTATCTGTTCAGGATTAAAAACCTGGCCCACCAGTTCAACCAAAAGGCCAATACTGTTTGGGTGAAAGCCATTATCCGGAGCCTTTACATGGTCCTACTGGTAGTAGCTTTGCTGGGTCCCTCCTTCGGGGCCATGACCAAGGAAATAAGAACCAACGGCAAAGATGTATTTGTGGCGGTAGACCTTTCTGCCTCTATGAAAGCCATTGACGTTCCTCCCTCTCGTTTACAGAAGGTAAAACTGGAACTCCGCGACTTCATTAAAAACACCAACGCCGACCGCGTAGGGCTACTGGGCTTTACCTCAGAAGCCTTTGTCATCAGCCCGTTGACCTATGACCAGAGCGCGCTGGAACTGTACATGCAATCACTCAGGACCGGTTTGGCTACCCCAGAGGCTGCCCAGCTGAAGCCTACCCTAGAATTAGCTCTGCAAAAATTCAAAGAAACCGCCGAAAGCCGGGACACCGAAAGGACTAAGATTCTGGTCATCTTCTCTGACGGCGAAACCTTTGGCGAAAACCTGCAAACCGCCGCCAATGGCCTCCGCAACCAAGGTATCAGGGTATTCTGCGTGGGCATTGGAACGTATCACGGAGGGAAAATCCCAGAGGGGCGCAGCTTCAAAAAGCAAAAGGACGGCTCTCCCATCATTACCCGGTTAGAGCCGGAAACCCTGAAAGACATTGCCACCAGAACCAACGGTGACTATTTTGAGATAACCCAGAACATTAATGAAATGCCCCGCCTGCTAAGCGCCGTAAACGCTGTAGAAAGCGAATTGCGCCAGACTAAGGTGATGGAAGTGGCGGCCAATAAATACCTTTACCCTTTGCTAGCCGCCCTCCTCCTTATCGCGCTAGATGTATTATGGACGCTACAGGTGCTTAGAATATGAAGTACTGCCTGTTAACCTGCCTTTTTCTGGCTTTTTCACCCTGGCAGGGACTCCAGCGCATTGCGCTTAGAAACCAGTATGCCCAACAAGCAGGGATAGCCTACGGACAAAAGGACTATAGACAAGCGGCTTTTCTCTATGAACGGGTGCGGCAAACCGAAGGGAATTCAGTACCCACCACATCCGTACAGATTAACCTGGCCCACTCCTATTTTCAGTTACATGACTATAGCCGCGCCTCCCCCATTTACCGGTCCCTTATGAAAAGCCCCAATCCCAGGCTACAGTCTATGGTAGCAACCCAGCTGGCCGCCATTGAGGTGGAAGAGGGAAACTTTACCCGGGCTCTGGCCTACTGCAAGCAAGCCATGACCACCGATGAAACCAATCAGGCGGCACGCTACAACTATGAATTGCTGCAGAAATACCTGCTTCTTCACCCAGAGAAGCGGCAGCTTCCGCCTCCTCCCCCCAGAACAAAGTCTCCCGAACGTGCTCAAGGGGGGGCTCGTAAGTCTGATTCTGAGGGATCTTCCTCTGCCGGAAAGGATGGCCCCTCTAAAGCAGGAGGCTCAGGCGGAACCAACGCCGGCGGCACCAATTCAGAGTCCGGTCCAACAGGCGAAAACCAACGGCAGGAAAGAGGCGACTCCCCAGGCCAGAATCAGGGACAATCCAACACAGAAAGTTCCCAACCTTCTTCTGGTTCCGGCAACCAGAGAAGCAGTCAGGAGGCCCAAGCAAGTGATGCCCAGCTGCAAACACGCTTTGACCGCCTAAAGAAGCTTCAACTAAGCCCTGAAAAAGCACGCCAGTTACTTGACGCCATGCGCCAGGAAGAAGCCCAATACCTCCAACAACTTCCCCGCAAATCCACCGGTAAACGGGATAAGAATTTGCCAGATTGGTAAGGAAAAGCAGTGGCTGTTTTTCCTGGGATGTATGCACTCCCTGGTTCAAGTTTCCAACTTGGACCCACCATTCGGGAAGTTTCCAACTTCCCTGAGGTCTTGGCCTCACCCAAGGCATTTCGTATTCCTTTAGCAGGGGTTGGAGATGATTGTGATCCCATTTTTAAGTTGAAAGCTTAAACTATCAATAAACCTTCCCCACGCGTTCTAAACCTTCTTCCTCAGTAATCATGAAATTATGCCTTACCCGTTTTGAGGCTGTTTTAAGAAAAATAGGCTCAAAATAGGGAACCACATTTTAACCCAAAGGCCAATTGCCACTTACCCCAAAACCAATTCCAATTCATTTAAGTATCAACCCTATTGCCTTTTCCTAATCCTTTAGTAACCTTACTCATCGCAAAACCCTACAACCTAACAAGCGTTTGGTTTTTAAACCGGAAACTGGTAATTTCAGACCATCATCTTAGAAAACACTACTTATATGCAAACAAAAGAAGTTTATGTCATTTCGGCGGTTCGTACTCCCATTGGCAGTTTTGGTGGCGCTTTGGCCAGCCTTACGGCTACTCAATTAGGAGCCATAGCCATTAAAGGCGCTGTTGAAAAAGCAGGCATTGACAAGAACCTGGTGCAGGAAGTGATCATGGGCAATGTATTGTCGGCTAACGTAGGGCAAGCCCCGGCGCGTCAGGCGGCCATTGGTGCTGGTTTGGGCTATGAGGTGGAATGTA
Source organism: Rufibacter soli (assembly GCF_054781795.1). Lineage (NCBI taxonomy): Bacteria > Pseudomonadati > Bacteroidota > Cytophagia > Cytophagales > Hymenobacteraceae > Rufibacter > Rufibacter soli. Next base: position 2,194,299 of record NZ_BAAGTS010000002.1, read on the forward strand.
CCACCATCAATAAAGTATGCGCTTCAGGGTCCAAGGCCATCATGTTCGCCGCGCAGGCTATTATGTTGGGTCATAAAGACGTGATAGTAGCTGGTGGCATGGAAAGCATGTCTAATGTGCCCTACTATTTAGATAAAGCGCGTTTCGGGGCGAAGATGGGCCACGGCCAGATGATTGACGGCTTAATCAAAGACGGTCTCTGGGATGTCTACAATGATTACCACATGGGCAGTGCCGCTGAGAATACGGCCCGTGAAATGGGCATCACCCGCGAGATGCAGGATGAATACGCCATCAACTCCTACAAAAAAGCAGCTGATGCGGCCAAACAAGGCTTCACCAAAGACGAGATCATTCCGGTAGAAATTCCGCAGCGCGGCAAAGACCCGATTGTGGTTTCTGAGGACGAAGAATTCAGCAAAGTGAACTTTGACAAAATACCCGGCCTGCGCCCCGTATTTGACAAAGAAGGAACCGTGACTGCTGCCAACGCTTCCACTCTAAATGACGGGGCCGCCGCCATCCTGCTAATGAGCAAAGAGAAAGCCGAAGAATTGGGCCTGAAACCAATTGCCAAAATTCTGGGCTTCGCCGATGCTGAGCAGGAGCCGAAATGGTTCACGACCACCCCATCATTGGCTATTCCTAAGGCCCTGAAAGCTGCCGGAGTACAGGCCGCCGACGTAGATTTCTATGAAATCAATGAAGCGTTCTCAGTGGTTTCCCTGGCCAATAACCAGAAATTGGGTCTAGAAGGCAGAAACGTGAATGTGTACGGCGGGGCCGTTTCCTTAGGTCATCCGCTGGGAGCTTCAGGTGCTCGCATTGTGACTACCTTGATTAACGTGTTGCACAAAAAGAACGGTAAGATTGGGGTGACAGGCATTTGCAATGGCGGTGGCGGTGCCTCGGCTATTGTATTGGAGGCCATGTAATCTCCCTAAAACTATACTAATTTAAGAAAGCCTTACGTTAATAGTTAGGCTTTTTTTATTGTTTTGCACCCATGAAAAGGACTTTGTTTCTCTTTGCCCTCTTGCTCTTAAACCTTGCTTTCTTGAAAGAAAGCAAAGCCCAGACGCGGGTGGTTACCTACCATGACTCCCTCCAGACCGCCATCAAGGAAATCTACTTTATAAAGGTAAAGCCAGATACGGTCATTCATGGGTACTACCGCAAATTCTACCCCTCGGGTCCTTTAGAGGCCATGGTGAAAGTGGTAGACGGCAAACGGGACAGCATCTACACCGAGTTTTTCCCCAATGGCAAAGCCAAATTGACGGTGCCTTACAAAGACGGCAAGAAGAACGGCCTTTTCCAGGCCATTTACCCCAACGGCAAAAAACTGCAGGAAGGCACGTATGTCAATGACCTACAAAACGGAACCTTCAAAAGCTATTATGAAAACGGCCAACTGAAGCAGGAAACCACTTTTGTAAACGGCTTCCCCGAAGGCGTGATGAAAGAATATTTCCCGGATGGCAAGTTGAAGTCTGAGATCACATACGCCCGTAAGTCCCAGAACGGCCTCACCCGCACGTTCCATGGCAATGGTCAGAAACAAACCGAAGCCAATTACCGCAACGGCATGCTGGAAGGCGACTTCAAAACCTATTATGACAATGGCCAATTAGAGACCGAAACATTAAGCCAGGGCCCCACCAAACCCGCTAAGCACAAAACCTATTACCGGTCCGGCAAACTGATGACCGAGGGAGGCGTTCTGGCTGGCAAGCCGGAAGGGCCTTCCGTGGCTTATTATGAAAACGGGAACAAGAAGAGCACCTTAACTTACAGCAAAGGCATTCGCACAGGCCTGGCCCAATCTTTTGACGAGAATGGAAAACTCCAGCAGGAAATACGCTACAGCAATGCCGAGAGGGACCGGAAAATCACCCGTTACTATCCATCTGGGGCCGTCGCCGCGCAGGAAGAATTTAAGGAAAATAAACCTGTAGGCACTTGGCAGCAATTCTATGAAAACAAGCAGCTAAAAGTTTCTGAGCCTTACAAAAACGGAAAAATCAACGGCGAGCGCCTCACTTATCATGATAACGGCCAGGTAGAATCCAAAGCCACCTACCTGAATGGTAAGATCACTAGCACCCTCATTACCTACTTCCCGTCGGGCAAGGTGAAGTCAGAAACCCTCTACAAGGACGGCCTACGCTACGGCACTTTTAAACAACTTTACGAGAACGGTAAAACCGAAATGGCCGGCACCTTCAGAAACAACCGCGAGACCGGCACCTGGAAATACTTTAACCAGAACGGCAAGGAAGTGAAATCGGTGGAATACCGCAACGGCCAGGTAGTAACCGGAAAGAAATAGCGATTATTCTCTGTTTTGGGCCTGTTTTTCAAAAAACAGGCCCAAAACCAATTTATCAAAGGCTTTCCAAATTTTAAGGGCAATCCCTTGTGGTTTCCCTTTTTCGATGCACTCGTATAGGGGCAACCTCCAAGGGATCACCCGTCCAAAAATCCGTTTACAGCCTGTTTTTCAGAAAACAAGCCTAAACCAGGCTAACACCTGTTAGCAGTTGCAGTAAAAAAATTTCTCCTATTCCTTTTTCCGCCGTACTTTGGTCTTCTAAACTAGATTAAAAAGACTATGACGGACGCTCTTACCACCTCCACTCCCCGCACCGACTGGACCCTGGATGAAATTCGCGCCATCTACTATAAACCCGTGCTGGAACTCATTGTAGAGGCAGCGCAGGTACACAAGCAGTTTCAGGCTACCGGCGAAGTGCAGGTATGTACCTTACTGTCTGTGAAAACAGGCGGTTGCCCCGAGGATTGCGCCTATTGCCCGCAGGCCGCCCGTTACCACACAGACGTGCCTGTGCACAAGCTGCTCAGCAATGAGGTAGTGTTGCAAGCCGCCCAGAAAGCCAAAGACGGCGGTTCTACCCGTTTCTGCATGGGCGCAGCCTGGCGCGAGGTGCGCGACAACCGCGACTTTGACCGTGTGTTGGAAATGGTGGAAGGCGTGAACGAGATGGGCCTGGAAGTGTGCTGTACCCTGGGCATGGTGAATGAGTACCAGGCCGAGCGCCTCAAGCAGGCCGGCCTTTTCGCCTACAACCACAACCTGGATACCTCAGAAGAGAACTACAACAACATTATCACCACCCGCACCTACGGAGACCGTCTGAACACCATTGAGAACGTGCGCAAAGCTGGCATCTCTGTGTGCAGCGGCGGCATCATAGGCCTTGGTGAAACCAACGAAGACCGCATTGCCATGCTGCACGTGCTCAGCAACCTGCCGCAGCACCCAGAATCTGTGCCCGTGAACGCGCTGGTACCGGTAGAAGGCACACCCCTGGCAGAGCAGCCCCGGGTAAGCGTGTGGGAAATGATCAGAATGATTGCTACCGCCCGTATTCTTATGCCACAGACCATGGTTCGTTTATCGGCGGGTCGTCAGGAAATGACCGTGACCGAGCAGGCCCTTTGCTTCCTGGCCGGCGCCAACTCCATCTTCTCTGGAGAGAAATTATTGACTACGCCAAACCCTGGCTTCGCCGATGACCAGGCGATGTTTGAGCTGCTAGGCCTCACGCCCCGCAAATCCTTCAAAACGGAGTCTTCCTGCGGAGTCATCAAAGATGCAGCTGCTCCAGTAACCATGGCCGCTGAATAAGCACCTGCCCATGAAATTCCCGGAACGCCTGTCCCGGCAACTGGAATCCCGCGCGCAGAAAGGCAACCTCAGACAACTATATCCACCAGTCTCCGGGTTGGTGGACTTTAGTTCCAATGACTACCTGGGGCTGGCCGCTTCTGAAAAGCTATCCGCCATGATCGCCCAGGAACTGGAAAGCCACCCTGCCCACGGCGCTACCGGAGCCCGGCTGCTGAGCGGCAACACCGCCTATGCGCTGGAACTGGAAGAAAGCCTGGCCACTTTCCATGCCACGGAGGCAGCCTTGCTGTTCAACTCTGGTTACGCGGCAAATTGCGGTTTCTTTTCAGCGGTACCCCAGCGCGGTGACACCATCCTGTATGACGAAGCTAGCCATGCCTCCATTAAAGACGGCATTCGGCTGAGCTTCGCGCAGAGTTTCCCTTTCCGGCACAATGATCTGGATGATTTAAAAGCCAAACTTAAACGCGCGCAGGGCGATGTCTACGTGGCGGTGGAATCTCTCTATTCTATGGACGGGGACTTCGCGCCTCTGGCACAGTTGGCGGCGCTCTGCCAGGAACAAGGCTTGTACTTGGTGGTGGATGAGGCGCATTCCAATGGGCTGTATGGCCCTAACGGCGAAGGTTTGGTGCAGGCCCTGGGTCTGGAGGAACAGGTATTTGCCCGCATCATGACCTTTGGGAAAGCCATTGGCGGCCATGGGGCAGCGGTAGTGGGTTCTAAGGATCTGCAGCAGTTTCTGTTGAACTTCAGTAGGCCCTTCATCTATACCACTGCTTTACCGCTGGCATCTTTAGCTGCCATTAAATGTGCCTACAAGCTTCTGCCCGGGTTATCCGCAGAGCGGAAGCAGGTGCAGGAATTGGCTGCCTACTATCAATCACTCCTGCCGGAATTTTCCGTTTCAGAGCCGTTTTCAGAAAAACAGGCTCAAAACAGCCCTATACAAGCCTGGCACTTGGCAGACCCACTAGCACTCCGGAAACTTTCTTCTCAATTACAGGCCGAAGGTTTTGAAGCCAGGCCAGTGTTCAGCCCCACGGTCCCGGCCGGGAAAGAGCGGCTACGCCTGGTGCTGCACGCCTTCAATACCCACGCCCAAGTACAACACTTATGCAATCTGCTCCAACAATACAGCCCAAGCGTTATTTTGTAACCGGCATTGGCACCGACGTAGGTAAGACCATTGCCGCCGCCATTCTCACCGAGGCCCTTTCAGCTGATTACTGGAAACCAATTCAAGTGGGTAGCCTGGACCAAACCGACACCCACACGGTGCAAGGGCTTGTCTCTAACCAAAAATCAGTGTTCCATCCTGAGGCCTGCCGGTTACAATTGCCAGCTTCCCCGCACCTGGCAGCCGAAAAGGAAGGCGTTCGGTTATCACTAGACGAAATCTCGGCCCCGGCCACTCAGAACCATTTAATTGTGGAAGGCGCTGGTGGCGTGATGGTACCCCTGAATGAGCGGGAGTTGGTACTGGACCTGATCCAGAAACTTCAGCTAGAAGTGATTGTGGTTTCCAGAAACTACTTGGGCAGCATTAACCATTCCCTAACTACCCTGGAAGTTTTGAAAAATCGACAGATACCTGTGGCGGGCCTCATTTTCAACGGCGACCCTACGCCTTCCACCCAGGATTTTATTCTGCAGTACACGCAGGTGCCGGCCCTCCCCCCCATTTTGGAGGAGCCAACTTTTGATAAAGCCACCGTGGCCCGCTACGCCCAAACCTTTAAAGAATATTTTGCCGCCCATGCTTAAGAGCCTTTCAGAGCGGGACCAGTTGGTGAACTGGCACCCGTATACCCAAATGCAGACCGCCCCGGCGCCCATTGGCATTGTGCGGGGCGAAGGCACTGTGCTTTACGCTGAGGATGGAGAGGAATACATTGATGCCGTTTCTTCCTGGTGGGTGAACATTCACGGGCACGCGCACCCCCATATAGCGGAGCGGGTGGCCCAACAATTGCGCACGCTGGAGCACGTGATCTTTGCCGGTTTTACCCATGAGCCCGCCGTGGAGCTTTCTGAGCGCCTGCTCCGTTTGCTGCCCGCCAACCAGGCCAAAGTCTTCTATACAGACAACGGCTCCACTGCCGTGGAGGTCGCCCTAAAGATGGCGTTACAGTACTGGCACAACCAGGGAGTACCTAAAACCAAGATCATTGCTTTGGAAGGAAGTTACCACGGGGACACCTTCGGGGCGATGTCGGTGAGTGAGCGTTCTGTCTTTACCCGGCCCTTTCAGCAGTACCTGTTTGACGTGGAGTTTTTGCCCGTGCCCGTACCCGGAAAAGAAGCGGAAGCCCTGCAGCGTCTAGAAGAGATTGCCGCCACCGGCGAGATAGCGGCTTTTATTTTTGAGCCTCTGGTGCTGGGCACCGCCGGCATGGTCATGTATTTGCCCAAAGTTCTAGACCAATTACTGACTCTCTGCCAGAAACACCAGATTATCACCATCGCAGATGAGGTCATGACAGGCTTTGGCCGCACCGGCAAACGGTTCTCCATGGATCATCTCACCCAGCAACCAGACCTGATGTGTTTCTCTAAAGGCCTGACCGGTGGCACCATGGCGTTGGGCGTAACCACTTGCGCTTTGCCTATCTACAACGCGTTTTTAAGCCAGGACAAAACCCAGGCCCTGTTCCATGGCCACTCGTACACCGCCAACCCAATAGCCTGTGCCGCCGCCCTTGCCAGCCTTGATTTGGTGGAGCCTAATGAATTTCTCCAAAACCTGGATCGCATCAGCGCTGCCCATTCGGCTTTTGCAAAGCAGATCACAGGTGAACTTGGCATCAAAGCTTGTCGGCAAACAGGTACTATCCTGGCTATAGAATTTGAAATAGGTGAAACGTCATACTTCCATAACCTGCGGGACCAATTATATAACCTGGCCCTGGAGCATGGGGTTTTGTTGCGGCCGCTGGGTAACATTATTTATGTTTTGCCGCCTTATTGTATTACTGCAACACAGTTAGAGCAGGTCTATGCCGTTATAGAGAAAATGCGGCTTTTGGTGGTAGAGCTGTTTTAGGCGTACTTTTGCAAAAACGGGCTTAAAACGGAATGCACGCAGCGCAGGAGAAGGAATGGATTGTGATCAGGGGCTGGGGCTCTTTGTCTGGCTTGGGAAGTACTCCGGCAGAGATCAAGGCTTCCTATGCCACGGGAAAGACCACCTTTACCACTCTGCCGCATTTGGGCCTGGATATACCCGTTTCGCCTCTTTCTGCCTCCGGCGAAGCAGCCCTGCAGGCTCTGGTACAGGAAGAGCCCGTTTACTTCTCCCTGGACCGCTCTGTGCTTATGGCCATTGTGGCCGCCCGGCAAGCAGTGGCACAGGCCGGGTGGGCTTCTTCTCCAGACGTGCCCATTGGGGTGAACATTGGGTCCTCCCGTGGGGCCACGGGTTTGTTTGAGCAGTACCATGAAGAATTCCTGCAGAATCCGGAGCAACGCCTTTCGCCCAGCGCCTCCCCCAGCACCACTCTGGGCAATGTGGCCAGCTGGGTGGCCAATGATCTGAACGCGTCGGGCCCGGTCCTGAGCCATTCGGTTACCTGCAGCACCGCTTTGCAGGCCTTTGCCAATGGCGTGGCCTGGCTGAGGGCAGGAATGGCCAAGCGCTTTCTGGTGGGCGGCACCGAAGCCCCGCTGACCCCTTTCACACTGGCGCAGATGAAAGCCATTGGCATCTACACTAAGTTTGCCGCCCATGAAAACCCCTGTCGTCCGCTTAACCCCGGGGGACACAACACCTTTACCCTAGGCGAAGGGGCCGCTGTGTTTGCCCTGGAGCGGATGGCCGAACAGGAAATGAAAGCCCTGCCCCAGGACCAATTCTTTACGGTAGCCGCCGTAGGCATGGGCTTTGAGCGGAGCCCTTCCAAAACCGGCATTTCACAAGATGGGCAACATTTCCAAAAAGCCCTCCGGAATGCTCTGGACCAGGCAAACCTTGTCCCTTCACAAATTGACAGTATAGTGGTACATGCCCCCGGCACAAGGGCTGGCGATCCTGCTGAACTTGCCGCTATCCACTCAGTTTTCGGCTCAGAACTTCCAACTCTCTATTCTAACAAACTCCAGATTGGCCATACCTTGGGCGCCTCTGGCGGACTCAGTGCCGCTTACTTTCTGGACTACCTTTCCCATTACCCCAATTCTACCAGTTTAGTAAAAAATAATTTTGCCTTAGATTTATTACATCTAAATAATACTATCATTTCTTCTGCAGGCTTTGGAGGGAATGCTTCTGCCCTCCTGTTACAAAAATTTACAATATAAGTTATATTTAAAATAAATATATTTATATAAAAGTTTGCTTTTCTATAAGCTTTATAATATTTTCATGTAGTATTTTACCTTACCAAGCAGAACGGGAAGTTTGTGCAGGGTAAAAATGGTAAGGTAAGGGAGCCACGGTCTTGTCTGACATCTACCTCTATTAGCAGATCTATTAAATTTTCCTATGATGAAATTAATACCTAACCTCGCTTTGCCAATTTTTTCAAGGATCCTATTTTTTATTGGATTTATTATATTATTACAACCATTGGAAGGGTTTTCACAAATAAGTATGACTCCCAAAACCACATATACTCAGGACTTCAATGGGTTGCCACCACTTCCTCAGTTTAGTTTCGGGGTAAACCCCCAAAATGGTCAAGATGTCTTTATTAGTAATTCTATTAGGTGGGTGGATAATGTATTCATTGATAATTGGTATGCAGGAATGACATCTACCTCTGATCTCATGTATTCCTCCTCCTCTAAAGGTGCAATAAAGCATACAGATGACAAAATGTATACCCCAGGAAGAGGGATGCTGGGGATGGGGACACAGAGTGATTTTGCCTTAGGTAGCCTTAGTGCTCAGGCTAATGCTAATACTGTAACCGGAGACATTTATTATGGTTTAAAATTTAAAAATACTTCTACAGAACCTATCAAATTTCTTGATATCAATTTTTACTTAGAACAATGGTTGGACGCGAATGAGGATAATGGTTTACTGCTTCAATATAGAGTTGCTTCTGCTCCTAATACTTCTATTGGTAGTATAAAAGAAGGTACATGGACAAACATAGGAGGCACCACTCTCTTATCTCCGCCGCAGAATAAAGTTCAGAATTCTAAAAATGAAGATTTAACTCCGCTAGATGGAAACCTTGCTATAAATAGAAGGTTAATAGGAATTACTTTGGGCGGTGCAGGCACTCCAGAATTAACTATCCTTCCTGGCTATGAGTTTATGATTAGGTGGGTAAACAAAGATAATGGTAGGAATGCTGAAACAAAAGACATCTTAGCCATTGATGATTTAGTTATTAATGGATTTGACCCAGCTGCCGTTCCGCTTCCCGTTACGCTTACCTCCTTCACCTCCAAAAACAGAGACGGCAAGGTAGAGCTGGCCTGGACCACCGCCTCCGAGAAGGACAACGACTACTTCCAGGTGGAGCGCAGCACTGACGGCAAGGCCTTCCACGCCATAGGAAGGGTGAAGGGGAACGGCACCAGCAGCATCCAGAGAAACTACGCCTTCACCGACAACTCCGCCCTTTCCGGCACATCTTACTACCGCCTGAAGCAAGTGGACTTTGACGGAAAGTCAGAGCTATCCAAGGTCATCGCCAACACCCTAGGGAAATTGAATGCCGCGGCGACCTTGCAGGTAGGACCTAACCCATTCCAGCAGCAACTTGCCTTTACGCTTAAAACCGCAACTGAAACAGAAGCGGTAGTAGAACTCAGGAATATGCAAGGGAAGGTTTACTATCAGGGAATAAAAACTATTACCCCTGACGCTTCTCAGGTTGGTATCAACACCTCTAGCCTTCCGCAGGGTATTTACATCCTGTCCGTCTCTGGCAGTGACTTCCTCTTGTCACAGCGGGTTTTAAAAGTTGAATAGCATTTACCGGACGCTTACTTTTTCCAAAATCCCTTTATAAACGTTTACCGCTCCTCTTAAGCCCTCATTGACCTACTTTCTAAAGTTGGCCAATGGGGGCTTTTCTGTTTAATGCATATGTGCTTTTTTATTCAATTAAATTAATGATCAAAATATCAGACTTATAATACCTGCCTTACGAGGAGACCAGCTTAAAAAGTGAATAAACCCCAATCATGAAAGGTAACAAGGAAGTTTATACCTCTATTAGTCCTTAGGCTTTCCTTTCTAATTTGAATCTTGAACTATTCTCTATCAGATAAGCCATTCTTATAGCTGCCTTTGGCAAGTTCAAGCATACTCTAGGGGCCTTTTTAATAATGACTCCACTTCTATATACCTTTTAAAAATAAATTTTTCTTGCTTTTATCTAAAATATGGTAACTAAGATATTTGCCGTATGCTCTGAAATGCAGACTTTGGTTATTATTCACATTTTTTAATATTGTTAAATTACTACTTAAAATTATATACATCCTGTAATATTTTGGATTTCTTGTTTTTTTAAAATAATTTCATGGCGTTATTACGTTTCTATCCGAATTTGGAATAGATACAAAGAAATGGTATCTGCATAGGTATTGGCTCCACCGTCTTGTAAACAAGCGCTTATAACGTCTAATTTTTTCATTAAAAATTCAAATTATGAAATTAACAGCTACCAACTCGTTAGCAATTTTTTCAAAAATCCTATTTATTGTTACTTCCTTTATAATTTTTAATCCCCTAGATGGCTACAGCCAAGAGGCTATTCCTGGTATTGGTATTGCTCCAAATGGGAAATACACCCAAAATTTTAATGGTTTACCTACCACACCCCAATTTACTTTAAGCGGGAGTACTGGTAGCCCTACTTTAATAAATTATTCTACCCCTTGGGTAGACAATGGAAATGTATATGGGTGGTATGCCGCCATGGCAACTTCAGGCACCATGCAATACTCGTCTTCCTCTGTGGGCGCCATTAGTAATCCAAATAATGCTAATGATAAATCTAAATATACCCCAGGTAGCGGGATGCTAGGAATGGGGCCTCAAACGGTAAACGGAAAGGACCTGGCATTAGGAAGCCTTACTTCCCAAGCGAATGCTAATAACTTTACCGGTAATATTTATTATGGCATACGATTCAAGAACACTTCAACTACAGAAACAATCAATTTTGTAGATCTTAAATTTTATTTGGAGCAATGGTTAGATGCGGTAGAATATACTTCCTTACAACTTCAATACCAAGTAGCCTCATCAGCAAACAGCCCTCTAACTGATATAAAAAATGGCACCTGGACTACGGTAGGTGGCACAACGTTGTTGGCCGCTCCACAAAACAACGTTAAAAATTCTAACACTGACAATTTAGTTGCTCTTGATGGAAACCTTGCTGCTAACAGAACTTTTATAAGTATTACCCTTGGTGGAGCAGGTACTCCTACATTAGCCATCCCTCCAGGGTATGAGTTTATGATCAGGTGGGTAGATGCTGACAACGGAAGCAACGCCGGCAAAAAAGACATCTTAGCCATTGATGATTTAGTTGTTACAGCCGCTGATCCATCGGCCGTTCCGCTTCCCGTTACGCTCACCTCCTTCACCTCCAAGAACACAAACGGAAAGGTAGAGTTGGCCTGGACCACCGCCTCCGAGAAGGACAACGACTATTTCCAGGTGGAGCGCAGCACCGACGGCAAGACTTTTCATCCTATTGGAAAGGTAATAGGAAATGGGACCAGCAGCATCCAGAGAAACTACGCCTTCACCGATCCTTCCGCCCTGGCCGGCACGTCTTACTACCGCCTGAAGCAAGTGGACCTCGACGGCAAGTCAGAGCTGTCCAAGGTCATCGCCAACACCTTGGGGAAACTGAATGCCGCGGCTGCCTTTCAGGTAGGTCCTAACCCGTTCCAGCAGCAATTGACATATAAGGTACAGGCAACTTCCGCCACTGAGGCGGTAGTTGAGCTCAGAAATCTGCAGGGAAATATCTTCCATCAGGATAAAGTGGCCTTGGCCCCAGGTACTTCCCAGTTCGAAATTGCTACCTCTTCGCTTCCGCAAGGAATTTACATTTTGTCAGTGACTGGTGCAGACCTCCATGTGTCACAGCGCGTGATGAAGATTCAATAACAGATGTCTTTTCAGGGAAATAACAGCCCCTGAAAAAGCATTCCTAGTTTTTACTTAAGCCCTTTATTACAAAAGGAGACGAAGGAAGTTCCGCTTCATTTGTCTCCTTTTGCTTTTTAAGGCAGTCAAGTTATTACTGCAAATAAAAGAGGCGTTCACCCAATACCCTTGGCTAGTTTCCTTCCTATCCCCCTTCATTAATTTCAATCCTTGGTAAACACTCTTATTCAGGCACTTATCTAGCTTCTCTAGCCCATTATTTTATTCAAATTTTTACAGGGTTTAGAGTGGATTTTTTCAGGTACCTAACCATTCATTTAGTAAATTTGCAGGAATTATTTCGTTACTATGAAAATCATGAAATTTGGGGGCACCTCGGTAGGCTCAGCTGAGCGTATGGGTGCTGTCTCACAACTACTTCCAACCCAGGAATCGGTTATTGTGGTTTTGTCTGCCATGTCAGGCACCACCAACCACCTGGTACAGATTGGACAGCAGCTGGAACAAGGAAACCTTGACCAGGCCGAATCACTCACAAACCAACTGGAGCAGCACTATAAACAGGTGGTGGCCCAACTATATAAACAGGACGCATCTAAAGAAAAAGGTAAACAGGTTTTAGGTACTGTTTTTCAGGATATCAGGGCACGTCTGGACCTTCCTTATTCCGGGGTAACGGAGAAGATCATTCTGGCCCAGGGTGAATTACTGTCAACTCAGCTTTTCCAGATTTTCCAGGAAGAGAATGGCATTAAATCTGTGTTGCTGCCAGCTTTGGAATTCATGCGTATCACGCCAGATGAAGAACCAGACCAGGCTTACATCAGAGTATACCTCAACCAATTGCTGGCCCAGTACCCAGACAACCAATTGTTCATTACCCAGGGCTACATCTGCCGCAATGCCAAAAACGAGATTGATAATCTCAAGCGCGGCGGCAGCGATTACTCGGCTTCAATTATTGGGGCGGCGGTGAAAGCCTCTGAGATCCAGATCTGGACCGACATTGACGGCATGCACAACAATGACCCGCGGGTGGTGAAAAACACCTACCCCATTGCCGAGCTGTCTTTTGATGAAGCGGCCGAGCTGGCATATTTCGGGGCCAAGATTCTGCACCCTTCCAGCATTTTGCCGGCCCAGCAACACAACATTCCGGTACGGTTGCTGAACACCATGCAGCCCGAGGCCACCGGCACCACTATTTCGTCTAAAAAATCTGGAAACAAGATAAAGGCGGTGGCAGCGAAAGATGGCATCATTGTCATTAAAATTAAATCAAGCCGCATGTTGCTGGCCTATGGTTTCCTGAGGAGCGTGTTTGAGGTTTTTGAGCGTTTCAAAACCCCCATTGACATGATCACTACCTCTGAGGTAGCGGTTTCCCTCACGATAGACAATGACAAATACCTTCCTGAGATCACGGAGGCTTTGCAGCGTTTCGGGACTGTGGAGATTGATTCAGGCCTGACCATTGTTTGCGTGGTGGGCGACTTCATGGAAGACAAACCAGGGGCCGTGTTACGTGTTGTGCAGTCGTTGGCCCAGATACCATTGCGCATGGTCTCCTACGGCGGAAGCAAAAACAACATTAGCTTTCTAGTGAATACAAACTATAAAGAAGAGTCTTTGCTTGCCATTAACGAAGGCGTTTTTCAGGAGAGGGAGGAAGCAAATGCTTAACGAGCAACTTTCTGTCTTAGAACAGCACGCTACCCCTTTTTACGCGTATGACCTCTCCTTGCTGCGCCAAACCTTAGATTTGGCGCACGCCGAGGCTTCTAAATATGGCTACCACGTGCATTATGCCTTAAAAGCCAATGCCAATGCCCCTATTCTGGCCGAAGTGCTGGAAAGAGGTTTTGGCGCTGATTGCGTAAGCGGAAATGAAGTGCGCCGGGCCCTTGAAGCCGGCTTCTCACCGGAGCAGGTGGTTTTTGCCGGCGTTGGGAAATCAGATGCTGAGATCAATTTTGCCCTGCAGTCTAATATTTTCTGCTTTAACTGTGAATCTGTACAGGAGCTGGAGGTGATCCAGGAACTGGCCGCGGCCCAGGGCAAAACCGCCCAAGTGGCGCTGCGCATTAACCCAAACGTAGACGCCTACACCCATAAATACATTACCACCGGCCTGGAGGAAAACAAGTTTGGGATTAATGTCTGGGAATTGGAGGAGTTGGTGCCCCGTTTTGGGGAGTGGCCTAACCTGCGTCTTATTGGGCTACACTTCCACATTGGCTCTCAGATCACCGACCTGCGGGCTTTTGAAAATCTGTGCGTTCGGGTAAACGAGATTCAGCGGTGGTTTGAAGAGCGTGGGCTGGTTTTCCCACACCTGAACGTGGGCGGAGGCCTGGGCGTGGATTACCGCACCCCAGAACTGAACCCCATCGCCGACTTTGCCACTTATTTTAAGATTTTTGATCTGTTATTGGAAAAGCGCCCCGGGCAGCAAGTCCATTTTGAATTGGGCAGAGCCCTGGTGGCCCCCTGCGGAAACCTGATCACCAAGGTGCTCTACCTGAAACACGGGCAGAAAACCAACTTCGTGATTCTGGACGCCGGCATGACCGAACTCATGCGCCCGGCCTTGTATCAGGCCTATCATAAAATAGAAAACCTCAGCAGCCAATTTCCGGAGAAAATCTATGACGTGGTAGGGCCCATCTGTGAGTCAACAGACTGTTTCGCCAAAGAATATACCCTACCGGAAACCAAACGCGGCGACCTCATTGCCATTAGGACGGCGGGCGCCTATGGCGAGGTCATGGTGTCACAGTACAACCTCCGGGACAAAGTCCAGGCTATATACCTTTCTTAACGATGGGCCAATGGCTAAGTGATTTTCTTTTCAGCCATAATCTTATGAAAACCTGTTTTAGAGCTGTTTTTGAAAAAACGGCTCTAAAACAGGTTTTTGCTTTTACCCTGGTTAGCACCCTTTTATAGAAGTACTAGTCAAATTGCATTAAGAGGAAGAGGTAAATTTTTACCAAAAAAAGAGCGGCCAGAGTAAAGGTTTTCTGTTTTGAGCCTGGTTTTAGAAATCCAGGCTCAAAACAGAAAATACCCCATCACTGCCGTCCTATTCATTCCCAAATGGCAAATTCACGGAAAACGAAAAGCCCAGCTATCTAGCTGGGCTTTTGGTAATAAACGAACTAAAATGAACAAACTACTTTCTACTTTTTGGCGGGCTATCCCTTAAGAAACTGTTATGGGAGAATAAGGAGTATAGTCGTTTATCAGGCGTTTGACCAAGCCACTGCTTCTTTTTCGGGTGCTTCCTTTGCTTCCTCAAAACCAGAGGAAAGGGCCATGATGTAGGCACCCGCCTGTCTTATTTGGTCTTGAGATTTGATAAGGTTGCCCAAAGTAACAGTTCCAATTAAACTGAAGGCATCTGCCTCCCGCTGCACCGTTTGCAGGTTGGAAAGTCCCAAGGCCACCACTAAATCTGGTTCAGGGCACCGCAGATACACTTCCAGCTCATAATCTAAGGCCAGAGCGGCGGCATTTTTATGTCTTTGCAATTTCTTATAACCATAGCGGTATCCACGGCTAATGGAATCAATATCAGATAACACGGCAGACCCAGTAGGGTGCCCGCCGGCGCCACGCCCTTTGAATAGTTGGGTGCCAGAGTAGCCACCTTCCACTACCACGCCATTGAATTCCTGCTCCACGCCATACAAATCATCAGAGGCTTTCACCAGGCTAGGCAACACCAAGGGCACTAACTCTCCGTCGGCGGTCTCATGCACGGAGGCCACCAGTTTAATAACGGCATCCTGCTGCTTGGCAAACTCCCAGTCCTGGCGCCCCAGGAAATCTATCCCGAAGAAGGCAACCTCTTCCGGGGCCAACGTGCGCCCGAAGGCATGGGCCGCCAGAATGCAGAGCTTGTGGCGGGAATCGGCACCGGCCACGTCCAGCCAGGGATCCAACTCGGCGAAGCCTTTGTCTTGGGCCTCTTTTAATGCTTCACTGTAAGCCTTCTGGTTTTTGAAAATCTGGCTGAGGATGTAGTTAGACGAACCGTTCAGAATGCCATGCACCCGCGCCAGGGGCTCATTGGAAAAATACTCCTCTACCGTTCTAATTATTGGTATACCTCCGGCCACGGCAGCTTCATACAAAAGGGTACCGCCAAATTCTTCCTGCAGGGCCAGGAGTTCTGACAAATGGTAGGCCACCAACTTTTTGTTAGCGGTCACCACTTTCTTGCCTCGGCGTAAGGCCTCAGATACAATGGCATAGGCCTCATCTGCGTCGCTAATGGCTTCCACCAGAATATCAAGATGCTCGTCCTGCACCACTTCCAGCCAGTCAAACGTGAAATTTTCTGGGGGAAGCGGACGCAACTTAACGGGGTCTTTTACGCAAATGCGGGCCACTTTGTAGGGCAGTGACTCTTCACGGGCCAGTATATCATACAGTCCTTGGCCTACGCAGCCAAACCCAAATAAGCCAATAGTTAGAAGACGGTGGGAATCCATGTTTTTCGTTGTTGTTTTTTCTGTAAAAAGGTATCCAGGGCCTGGCTTATCTGGGTGGTTTCCAGTAAGAACCCGTCATGCCCGGCAGGCGAATGAATAATCTCCAGGGTTACGTTTGAGATATGACGGGCCACAAACCGCTGCTCATTCACCGGGAACAGCACGTCGGTGTCTACTCCTATTATAAGGGTTTCGGCCTGCACGCGGCGCAAGGCTTCTTCCAGACTTCCTCGATTTCTGCCCACGTGGTGGTGGTCCATCATTTTGGTTAGCTGCCAGTAAGAAAAGGCATTGAACCGCTGCGCCAGTTTTTCCCCTTGGTATTGCTGATAGGTAGCGGCCCGGTAATGGCGCTTCCGCTCTTCTGAGGGATCGCGCTGGGCTTGGTTATAGGCTTTATAGGTACGGTAAGACAGCAAGGCAATGGCCCGCGCGGTGCGCATGCCCTGCAAACCGGCATCATCCGTGTCTAACTGCCAGGTCACGTCCTGTTCAATGGCCATGCGTTGGGTTTCATTAAAGGCAATGGCCCAAGGCGTTTGCCGGGCGTTTGCCGCCACTTGCACCAGCCGTTTAGTTACCTCTGGGTATTCAATGGCCCATTCCAAGGCCTGTTGTCCGCCCAGGGAAGCACCAATCAAAACTTGAATCTGTTCAATACCCAGTTCCTGGCGCAAAATCTCAAACGCCTTTACCGTATCCAGAACAGTAATGGTGGGGAATGCGTGATAATAAGGCTTGCCGGTATCTGGATTAAGGCTCAACGGACCGGTAGAACCGTAGCAGCTACCCAAAGAGTTGGCGCAGACAATAAAATGCTTGGCCGGATCAAAGGTTTTGCCTTCCCCAAAGAGGCCATCCCACCAGTCTTTCACAAAGGCGTTGCCGGTAAAAGCATGGCACACCCAAATAACGTTGCTGCGGTCTTCATTCAACGTGCCCCAAGTGGTGTAAAATAGTTGGAAACCGGGCAATGATCGCCCGGACTCCAAAAGAAACTCATCTGTATAAGAAAAAACGCGTCCTGATAACATGGCAAATACTAGTTTAAAGAGGCTTCTACTTGGATGTCACGCACCCGTACTTTGGCAAACGCCTGTTCAAAATCTGCCTTGATGTCTTCAATATGCTCAATGCCCGCAGACACCCTAAGTAGCGTGGGGTTTACGCCGGCAGACAGTTGCTCCTCTTCATTTAATTGCTGGTGGGTGGTGGAGGCCGGGTGAATGATGAGCGTTTTGGCGTCGCCCACGTTTGCCAGGTGGCTTACCAGTTCCAGGCTGTTCACAAAAACCTCGGCTTCTTCTTTCCCGCCTTTCAGGTTAAAGCTTAGCACACCGCCAAAACCACGTTTCAGGTATTTCTGAGCCAATGCGTGGTACGGGCTGGAAGGCAGACCGGGGTAATTAACGCTTTCCACCAGAGGGTGTTTCTCCAGCCATTGAGCCAGGGCCAGCGCGTTTTCTACTGTGCGGTCCACCCGCAGCGAAAGCGTCTCCAGGCCTTGGATTAACTGGAAGGAATTGAATGGACTTAAAGAGGGACCAAAATCACGCAGTCCTTCTACCCTGGCCCTAATGGCGAAAGCGATGTTGCCGAACGGACCATTGGCGCCAAACACTTCCCAGAAATTAAGGCCGTGGTAGCCTTCAGAAGGCTCACTAAACTGCGGAAACTTGCCGTTGCCCCAGTTAAAGTTACCGCCGTCTACAATCGCCCCGCCCAGCGTGGTGCCATGACCACCAATCCATTTGGTGGCAGAGGCTACCACCACATTGGCCCCATGCTTGAGCGGCTGGAAAAGGTACCCTCCGGCACCAAAGGTATTGTCTACCACCAGCGGCAGATTATGTCCGGCGGCCACCGCGGCTATTGATTCAAAATCAGGAATGCTAAACCGCGGGTTCCCAATGGTTTCCAAGTACAGGGCCTTGGTATTTTCATCTATTAGGGCGGCATAAGAAGCAGGGTCTTCGTTTTTGGCAAACCTCACCTCAATGCCCAGGCGCTTGAAGGATACTTTGAATTGATTGTAAGAACCGCCGTACAGATTGCTAGAGGCTACAAAATTGTCACCGGCCTGTAAGATATTAGTAAGGGCAATAAATTGGGCCGCTTGCCCAGAACCCACGGCTACGGCCGCTACTCCGCCTTCCAAGGCAGCAATGCGTTTCTCAAACACATCAGTAGTAGGGTTCATGATGCGGGTGTAGATATTCCCGAACTGCTTTAAGGCAAACAGGTTAGCGCCGTGCTCGGCACTCTCAAATACATAAGAAGTGGTCTGGTAAATAGGAACCGCGCGGGAGCGGGTAGTAGCATCTATTTCTTGGCCAGCGTGCAGCTGAAGGGTTTCAAAACGAAGGGAATTAGACATAGTAATGGCTGGTTACAATTGAAAAATTGAACAAAAACAAGACTCCAGAAAAACTAACGGATAGCAGGAACACTCCTGCCGCGGTGCGTCAGACCCTGGAAAACAGGAAAAGGAGGATTATAGGCAACAACAACAGCCCCGCATGCCACAAATTCGCATGCTTGTTGCGCCGAACAAGAAATGAGGTGTACTAAATTTTGTCACTGCTAATGAGCGTGACCCTGCATTGTAAGAAGTGGCTTTTGCTTGATTTTCCATCTTCGTATCAATTTATATTCCCCAAGGCAATATGTCCGTTGGGTTCAGGAATTAGCACCTTACACGGTTGGTAGGTTGCTAGAGCTTCTCAGAGCCTGTCTCTCCACTCTTCTTTATAAATCAACTACCTTGATAATTGACTTGATATTGCAAATGTAGGCCCCAAAACCTTATTTCCAAACTATTTTAAAAAATTTAGTAAATTATTTTTGTCACAGCCGCAACAGCCCGTCAAAACCATTGCAAAACTCATACCCCTACCTAACATTCATTAGCAACTTTACAACTAGCTATTTTCTTATAGCCTGAATTTTCGTTGTTCAACTCCTAACCTTCAGCTCCATCATTTAGCCCAAACAAAGATTTTTTCTGGGTGCATTGATCTGTAAAAGCCTACCGCATATAAACACTTCCCCTAAGGTCTTGCCCCTTATTTTTCCTTTCCTAACTTTGCCGCTGTTAGTCCGCTCTTATGCAAGCATTAAAAGAAACCAACTTCCACTTCCCCAACCAGACCGGGTTTTACCGGGGCAAAGTCCGCGACGTTTATTATTTCAAAGACAAGCTGGCCTTAGTAGCCACCGACCGGATCTCTGCCTTTGACGTGGTGTTACCGCGGGCCATCCCTTACAAGGGTCAGGTATTGAACCAGATTGCGGCCTCCTTTTTAAAAGCCACCGCAGATGTAGTGCCTAACTGGGTAATCAGCCATCCTGCGCCCAACGTGACCATTGGCAAGCAATGTGAAACCTACAAAGTGGAAATGGTGATCAGAGGCTACCTGGCGGGCCATGCCTGGCGGGAATACAGCGCCGGTAAACGTTCCCTCTGCGGAGTGGCGCTGCCGGAAGGCTTAAAAGAGAATGACCCTTTTCCAGAGCCCATCATCACGCCTACCACCAAGGCCGCCGAGGGCCATGACGAAGATATTTCACGGGAGGAGATTCTGCGCCAGGGAATTGTATCTGAAGAAGATTACTTGCAACTGGAGGCCTATACCAGAGCCCTTTTTCAGCGGGGCACCCAACTGGCTGCTGCCCGCGGGCTTATCCTGGTAGACACCAAATACGAGTTCGGTAAAGCCGATGGCACCATTTATGTAATTGATGAAATCCATACGCCAGACTCGTCCAGGTTCTTCTATGCTGAAGGTTACCAGGAGCGCCAGGATGCTGG
Source organism: Rufibacter soli (assembly GCF_054781795.1). Taxonomy (NCBI): domain Bacteria; kingdom Pseudomonadati; phylum Bacteroidota; class Cytophagia; order Cytophagales; family Hymenobacteraceae; genus Rufibacter; species Rufibacter soli. The sequence continues at coordinate 2,214,356 of NZ_BAAGTS010000002.1, forward strand.
CGAGCCCCAGCGGCAACTTTCTAAAGAATTTGTACGTCAATGGCTCATAGAAAACGGTTTCCAGGGCAAAGAAGGGCAACAGGTACCTGAAATGACTGACGCCAAATTAACCGAAATCTCCCAGCGGTACATTGAATTGTATGAGCAGTTACTGGAAGAAAAGTTTGTTCCCCAAGACTACGCCAGTCAGCCAGATAGCTTACAGGAAAGCATTGCCGCAAACATTTTTTAACATACTTTGTTACAGATATTCCACCAAAAATTGGTAGATTCGCAGTCTAAACCTTTTTGCTGTTACTTATGAAGTACACAATAGATAAAAAAGAGAACTATACCATCATCACCATAGATGAAAAGAAACTGGACACCACGATCGCCCCTGATCTGAAGTCTGAGTTTGTTAAATTGAATGCAGAAGGTATCACCAACCTGATCTTGGATCTATCAAACGTAAAATATACTGATTCTTCCGGGCTTTCTTCTATTTTGATAGCCAACCGTCTTTGCAACTCTTCTGGAGGCGTATTGATCTTGACTGGCCTTCAGGAGCACGTGACCAAGCTGATCACCATCTCTAAACTGGAGTCTGTGTTGAACATTCTGCCTACCGTTGAAGAAGGTATTGACCGGGTGTTTCTGCACGAAATTGAGAGCGATCTTACCAAAAAAGAAGAATAGTCAATCTGAAGAAACAGCAGTTTGGACTTCGAGCTGAAAATACTTGGTAGCTCCTCTGCCACGCCTTCTTTTGAACGTCATCATACCGCCCAGATTCTCACGGTTGGTAACCAGATAAATCTGATTGATTGCGGCGAAGGTACACAAATGCAGCTGATGCGATACAAAGTAAAGCATCAGCGCATTTGTAACATCTTTATAAGTCACCTCCATGGTGACCATTATTTTGGGTTGGTGGGCCTGCTGTCCACCATGCACCTGCAACAGCGCACAGCCCCTATCAACCTCTTTGGCCCTAAAGGCCTGGCTGACATCCTTTCCCTTCAATTTAAATACGGCGGCACCCAACTCCCCTACCCCATTAACTTTGTGGAGTTAGACACCACCGTTTGCCGTAAAATCTTTGAGGATAAATTCATGACGGTGCACTCGCTGCCTATGCAGCACCGGGTGCCCTGCTGCGGATTTTTATTTAAAGAGAAGGAAAAACCGCGTCACCTGCTCAAATCCAAACTTCCTGATTTCCTTACTCCGCCCCAATTGGTCCGGTTGAAATGGGGAGAAGACATCCGGAACGAGCAGGGAGAAATTCTGGTTCGCAACGAAGACGTCACCACTCATCCCAAGCGCAGCCGAAGCTACGCCTATTGCTCAGACACCAAATACAAGGAAGACATTTTGCCTTACATTCAAGGCGTGGATCTCCTCTACCATGAAGCCACATTCTTAAGTGACATGGCGCAACGGGCAGAATACACCTTCCATAGCACGGCCGCCCAAGCCGCCGCTTTGGCTCAAAAGGCCCAGGTAAAACGGCTACTCATCGGGCACTTCTCTGCCCGCTACAAAGAACTCACCCCCCTGCTGGAGGAAGCCCAGGCTATTTTCCCTAATACCAATTTAGCTACAGAAGGGAAAACAGTTAGTGTGTTGGAGTAATGGTTTTGTAAACATGAATGTTTAGGTCTTCCTTTGTTAAGGTGGGTAGAGGTTTTTTTATCGGACTTTTGCCGTTCGCTTAGATTTGTCTATTAATCAACGATTTAGACAGCTTTTCCTTTCTTCCGCCGTTTTTGGTATTCTCACCAAGGACCAAGATTGCGGCTCAACCTGCAACATCCTTGTGCATGCATTCCCGCCTGTTGCTGGCGTGGTGTCTGCTGTTGCCTATGTCCTTATGCTGTATTGTTGCATGGTTTCCCTCTGAGCGCTCACGGCCGCGGGGCCCCGTCTTTCCCCCTCGCACTGCCCTTGCGGCCGGGTTGCAATTCTCTCTTAGTAAAGCCCCTGCAGGGCCACAAGCGAGGCGCTCGAAGTAAAGACTGGAATTGAGGGAATGCGTGAAGGAGATTTGGTGAAATGTATTTTGGGCTGTTGGCGTTTTAGGCACGTTTTTCGGGAAACAGGCTTAAAACGCATTTCGGCGTACTAAACGCAGACTCCCCCCTTGAGGGGGGCGAAAGGGGGTGTTTACACCAGCAGACATTTCCCTGGTTCAATTTTTCAACTTGGACCTACCATTCGGGAAGTTTCCAACTTCCCTGAGGCGAAAGACTCACCCACGCATTTAGTCCCCCTTTGAAGGGGGTAGGGCTTGACTACGCGTGCAGATCAACTCAGAACCTACCCCAGCCGTTTTGGGCCCGTTTTTCCAAAACCAGGCCTAAAACGGAATTATACCCTACAAGGCACCCTTGCCAAAATTTTATAATTACCGCCTTTCTTCCATCTTTACAGGAAATAAGAACTTAAACCGCCGCATATAAAATGTCCAATTCCACCCACCATTATCACGCCTCCATGGGCGACAAAAAACGACAGCTGTTCATGGTGCTGTGCGGTATTTTCCTCACTAACGCCTTGCTGGCTGAGTTGATTGGGGTAAAGATTTTTTCGGGGGAAGGCGTGTTTGGGTTGCCGGGGGCCCAGATACCGGTTATGGGAAACACATTTGATTTCAACCTCACCGCAGGGGTCATAATCTGGCCAGTGGTCTTTATCACCACTGATATCATTAATGAATATTTTGGAAAAGACGGGGTGAAGCGCATAAGCATTTTAACCGCAATGTTGATCGCTTACGCGTTTCTGGTCATTGTCATTGCCACGGCCTTGCCACCGGCGCAGTTCTGGCAGGACATCAACAACCAGGGACCCAACGGTACGGCCTTTGACATGGACTTCGCTTTTAACAAGGTGTTCCGGCAGGGGCTGGGCATAATCATTGGTTCTTTGGTGGCGTTTTTGGTGGGGCAGTTGCTGGATGCGCATGTCTTCCATTGGCTCAAGGGCATTACCAGCAGCAAAAAGATCTGGATACGGGCCACCGGCTCTACCCTGGTTTCACAGTTGGTAGACACGGTGGTGGTCCTATTTATCGCCTTTTACCTGTTCGGGGATTGGAGCCTTACGTTGGTGTTTTCCGTTTCAGTGATCAATTACCTGTACAAGTTTACCATGGCAGTAGTGCTCACGCCTTTGCTGTACTTGGCCCACCCCATTATTGACCGCTACCTGGCAGATGACCAGAAAGTACCCATGGAAACCTTTATTGCCCAGGATTAATTTCCTCTTTTAGCCGCACGCTTTATGGCGCAACCTCCCTTGTATCTTATCAGTGGTTTAGGGGCTGATGAACGCATGTTTCAATTCTTGGAACTGGATCATCCGCAGCCCCGGTATATCAAATGGATCAGGCCCTCTCCTTCTGACACGTTGGCGACCTATGCCCAAAAGCTGGCGCAACAGATGGAGCCCAGCCAGGAACCGCCCATCTTGATAGGCCTGAGCTTTGGAGGCATGGTTGCCCAGGAAATAGCCCGGCAGATTCCGGTTAAAAAACTTATTCTGGTTTCCACCCTGGTAGATACCCGCCAAATTCCCTTTCCATACCGCTTGGGGGGTTGGTTGAAAGCCCAGATTTGGCTTCCTTTTGCGGCAGCTAAACGCTTTACCGGCCCAGGAGCCTGGCTTTTTGGGGCTATTACGTCCCAGGACAAGGCCATTTTCAGGTCTATTATCAGGGACACAGATGTGCTCACCCTTCGGCGTTCGCTTACGCAGATTCTCTCCTGGCATCAAGAAGCCCCGCCCGCGGGCGCCATCATCATCCATGGTGACCGTGACAAAATCCTGCCTGTTCCCCAGGTTCCGGGCCTTCACGTGATAAAAGGAGGCGAGCATTTAGTAGTGTTAAACCGGGCCAAGGAAGTAAGCGCGTTGATTAACCGGTACCTAGCTTAACCTGTTTTAGGCCTGTTTTGCTGAAAACGGCTTTAAAAAGGGATTGGCTTTCCCGTTTGCCCGTCAATCGTTTACTTTGCAGAGAACTTTACAGTAACAGAATGGCACGAATCCTTACGGGCATCCAAAGCAGTGGCCGTCCGCACCTGGGCAACCTGCTGGGTGCTATCCTCCCCGCAATAGAGCTTTCCAAGAAAACCGAGAATGAATCACTGTACTTCATAGCTGATTTACACTCGCTTACCTCCATCAGGGATGCGCAGGAGCGCCGCATGAATACCTACGCCGTGGCGGCCGCCTGGCTGGCCTTTGGTTTTGACACCGATAAGAATATCTTTTACCGCCAGTCAGACGTGCCTGAAACCACTGAACTGACCTGGTATCTCAGCTGTTTCGCGCCGTTTCCCATGTTGGCTAATGCGCACTCCTTCAAGGATAAATCGGCGCGCCGGGGCTTGGCAGATGTGAATGCCGGGTTGTTCACCTACCCTATTCTCATGGCCGCTGATATTCTGCTGTATGATGCCCAGTTTGTGCCCGTGGGTAAAGATCAGGTTCAGCACTTAGAGATTACCCGTGATGTGGCCAGTTCCTTCAACCATATTTACGGCGATACTTTTGTGTTGCCCGAGGCCAAGGTAGATGAATCTGTCATGACCGTTCCCGGCACCAACGGCGAAAAGATGAGCAAGTCCTACGGTAACACTCTGGATATTTTCCTGCCGGACAAGGAACTCCGCAAGCGCGTCATGAGCATTGTCACCGATAGCAAAGGCCTGGACGACCCCAAAGACCCAGCCACCGACACTACCTTCAAGTTGTACGCCCTGCTGGCCACGCCCGCTGAAACGGAAGACTTGCGCCAGAAATACCTGGCTGGCGGCTTCGGGTACGGCCACGCCAAACAAGCGCTGTATGACCTCATCATCACTAAATACGCAGAGCCCCGCGAGCGTTTCCAGTACTACATGGAGAACCTCCCGGAGATAGACGCCAAGCTAGCCGAAGGCGCCGCCAAGGCCCGTGCTATAGGTGCCCCAGTCCTGAAGCGGGTGCGAGAAAAGTTGGGTTTTTAAGCAGTAGGGCTAATTATTTAGCCAGAATCTATTTCAAACAGGGAAGCCGAAGCAGGAATGCTTCGGCTTTTTGGGTTTCAAGAAGTTTTCTGAAGGACCTTATTCTTTTGCCGTAGGGACAGGGCTTGACCTGTCCGTTGCGATTCTTATTGTAGTCCAGGTTCTCTTTTAGTGGTCGTTTCAAGTTGCTTGCGTTTTGAGGCAGTTTTGCGGAAAACGGGCTTGAAACGGGTTGATCTACACGAGTAATCAGCCCCCTACCCCCTTCAAAGGGGGAGGATATGCGTAAAGTGAGGCCAGAGCCTCAGGGAAGTTGGAAACTTCCCGAATGATGGGTCCAAGTTGGAAACTTGAACCAGGAAAAATGGAGATAGGCGTTTTGAACTGTTTTTGGAAAAACTTGCACAAAACGCCTTTACCTCCTTCCCACGCATTTCTTATTCCAGTCTTTACTTCGCGCGCCTCGCTTGTGGCCCTGCAGTGGCTTTACTAAAAGAAGAAAGCAACTCGGCCGCAAGGGCAGTGCGAGGGGGAAAGACGGGGCCCCGCGGCCGTGAGCGCTCAGAGGGGAAAGATGAAACATTACAGCATAAGGACTTAAGGCATAGGCGCTCGCCACGCCAGCAACAGGCGGAAATGCGTGCACCATTCAGGTGAAGAGGCAGTCTCAGTCGTTGCCCCTAGGAACACCAACATTGACGGGTTAAAGCTAAAAGAAATTGCCAATAGAAAGCAGGCCAAATTTTGCCCCTTGAGAACAAAAACTACAATGAAGAAGCTGAAAAAACAATTCATCGACTTTCTGTTTTAAGCCTGTTTTCCTTAAACCAGGCTTAAAACAGAAAAAGCTCCTGCCCAGGAATTACCTGTACAGGAGCCAGAACCTTTATCTAAAGTATATCTTACAATAGAAAGCCAAAAACTACGCTTTCCAAACTTCCTCGCGAACGTTCTTGCCTACGCTCAGGATAATGCGGGTGGGGTTAGGTACCAGCACCAGGCGGGCTTCTTTGTTGGGATAGGCGTCAGCCTCTACCCAAACACCTTCTTTGCCCGTTACCTCTACCTGGCCGTCACCGCTCAGTTGCTCTGGCAGGTAGGCAGTTGGAAGGAGCACATCAGTATCGGGGCAAACCTTGTGGTGTACGTCCCCTAAGACCTCCTCCAGGTATTCTCCGAAGGAATCATTAAGCTCATCTTCCAAATCATGCAGTTCTTCTTCCACGTCATCATAGCGGTCATCATTGTAAGAGAGTTTGCTCAACTCCTGCTTTTTCTGGATGATGGTGACTAAGGCGGTATTTATTTCTTGGATGTTCATGCGGTCTAAATTTTCACAAATTTTATAACATCTGGCGCTATTTCCAAGTAGATGGCCCAAAACACTACGCCAAATACTTATTTTCTTTCCAGTGCAATTCTTCTATTTTTACACAAAATGCCCCCAATTGCAGACCCATCATTTCAAAAGATAGACCATATGGCAGAGCAAACCGACTTTCTCCCGCTCAAAGGCACAGATTATATTGAGTTTTATGTGGGCAACGCCAAACAAAGCGCTTATTTCTACCAAACGGCCTTCGGGTTTGAACTGGTAGCCTACGCCGGTCCAGAAACCGGTATACGTGACCGTGCCTCTTATGTGTTGCAGCAGGGTAAAATAAGGTTTGTGCTTACCACCTCCCTCCTTCCAGACTCCCCTATCTCAGAACACGTGCGCCTGCACGGTGATGGCGTGAAGGTGATGGCCCTGTGGGTAGATGATGCCTACAAGTCCTATGAGGAAACCATCAAACGCGGGGCGAAATCGGCGGGCGAGCCACAGACCCTCACCGATGAGTTTGGCGAGGTAAAAGTGGCCTCTATCTATACCTACGGCGAAACCATCCACACCTTTGTGGAGCGCACCAATTACACCGGCGCCTTTATGCCTGGCTTTAAAGCCAAGAAAAGCCCGGTGCCGGTAACGCCCGTGGGCCTGAAACACGTAGACCATTGCGTAGGGAACGTTGGCTGGGGCGAAATGAACACCTGGGTAGATTTCTACGCCAAGGTAATGGGCTTTGAACTGCTGCTCACCTTTGATGACGAGGACATTTCTACGGAGTATTCGGCGCTTATGAGCAAAGTGATGAGCAATGGCAACGGCTACGTGAAGTTCCCTATCAATGAGCCAGCCGAGGGTAAAAAGAAATCACAGATTGAGGAGTATCTGGACTATTACCATAGCCCGGGCGTGCAGCACATTGCCATTGCCACCGATGATATTGTGGCCACCGTGGGTGAACTGCGCCGCCGTGGGGTGGAGTTCCTGAGCGTACCTACCTCCTACTACGCCGACCTGCTCCAACGTGTAGGTACCATTGACGAGGCCATCCAGCCCCTGCAGGACCTCAACATTCTGGTAGACCGCGACAACGAAGGGTACCTCCTCCAAATCTTCACCAAACCCGTGGAGGACCGCCCCACCGTATTCTATGAGATCATCCAACGTAAAGGCGCCAAATCCTTCGGGAAAGGCAACTTCAAGGCCCTGTTTGAGTCTATAGAACGGGAGCAGGCTTTGCGCGGAAATCTTTAATCAGGTGCAAATGGTTTAATGTGCTGATGTGTTAATTCACCATTTGGAGATTTGAAGAGGTGGGGATTGGGAAATTCTTTTCCTTCCTCTTTAATGAATCTACCAGAACCTCAGCCCATTACCCCATAGGCATATTAAAAAATAGCACATCAGCACAATAAAAAATTAGCACATTCACTTACCTATGGAAAATAATTTAACCCTTGACCCTGCTGTACAAACCAAGATTTCCTCATGGTTAGACGGCGGCTATGACGCCGATACGAAAGCTGAATTACAGAAACTGGTAGATAGCCAGGACCATGACGCCCTCACCGATTCTTTCTACAAAGACCTGGAGTTTGGGACTGGTGGCTTGCGCGGCATTATGGGCGTGGGCAGTAACCGCATGAACCGTTACACGGTGGGCATGGCCACCCAGGGCTTGAGCAATTACCTGTTAAAGTCGTTTCCGGGGCAGCAGATTAGCGTGGCCGTGGCACATGACAGCCGCAATAACTCACCCTTCTTTGCCAACGTGGTGGCAGACGTGTTCAGCGCCAACGGTATTAAGGTGTACTTCTTCAAAGAGCTTCGGCCTACGCCCGAGTTATCTTTTGCCATACGGCACCTGGGCTGCCAGAGCGGCGTGGTCTTGACGGCCTCGCATAACCCCAAAGAGTACAACGGCTACAAGGCCTACTGGAACGACGGTGCTCAGGTAACGGCCCCGCATGACAAGAACATTATTGCCGAGGTGAACAAAATCCACAGCGTGGACCAGGTGAAATTTGAGCGCAACCCGGCTAACGTAGAATATATTCTGGAGGAAGTTGACCAGGCGTATCTGGATAAGGTAGCTACCCTGAGCGTGGACCCTGAGATGATAAAGCGCCAGCAGGACCTCAAGATTGTCTACACCCCAATCCATGGCACTGGTATTACCTTGGTGCCGCGGGCGCTGGAGCGCTTCGGGTTTAGAAACGTGCACGTATTGGCGGCCCAGTCAACGCCAGATGGCAACTTCCCAACGGTGGTATATCCTAACCCAGAGGAAAAGGACGCCATGACGCTAGCCATGGAAAAAGCCAAGGAACTGGATGCCGAACTGGTGCTGGCCACTGACCCAGACGCTGACCGAGTAGGTATTGCTGTGAAAGACCTGCAAGGCCAATGGGTATTGCTCAACGGCAACCAAACTGCTGCGCTCCTCACCTATTATATTCTGCAGGCCTGGCAAAAAGCCGGTAGGCTTACGGGCAAGGAATACATTGTGAGCACCATTGTGACAACAGACCTGATCAACCGCATTGCCGAAGGCTTTAGCGTGGACTGCTACGAGACCCTAACGGGTTTCAAGTACATTGCCACCATCATGCGTGAGAAAGAAGGCCAGGAACAGTATATCTGTGGCGGCGAGGAAAGCTACGGCTTTTTGGTAGGAGATTTCGTGCGTGATAAAGACGCCGTTTCTGCCTGCGCCATGATTGCTGAAATGACAGCTTCTGCCAAAGACCAGGGCAAGAGCCTATTTGAGCTTATGCTGCAGATGTACCAGGAGTATGGCTTCTACAAAGAAGACCTTATATCCCTGACCAAGAAAGGCCACCGTGGGGCCCAGGAAATTCAGGAAATGATGCAAGAACTGCGGGAAAATCCGCCTAAAACTGTGGCTGGTTCAGACGTGGTGGAATTGATTGACTATAAAACCGGCTTTAGAAAGAACCTGCAAACCGGCCAGGAAACCGCCACTGGGCTTGAAAGCTCCAATGTGCTGCAGTTCGTGACGGCAGACGGCACTAAAATATCGGCGCGCCCATCAGGTACTGAACCCAAGATCAAGTTCTACTTTAGCGTGCGTGAAGACTTACCTTCGGCTGACCAGTTTGAGCAGGTAAGCAAGGTTCTGGATGAGAAGATTCAAAGGATTATTGCGGACCTTAAATTGAAATAGGCTATTACTCTGGTTCTTGGAAGCCCTTTCTGTAGATGCAGAAAGGGCTTTCTGTTTTAAGGCTGTTTTTTCAAAAACAGCCTTAAAACAGAAAGCTGAAAAAGGAGCTGCTAGTCGTGTATATCCGCGTAATACAAGGCTAAACTGAACTCATTAGATTCTAATGCACTTCTGCTTGCACCACTTCGTAAGGGAAAATTAGGCCTGCTTATGCCCTTTTCTTGTTTTAAAGGTGTTTTTTGGAAAATATGCCAAAAACGCTATCTTGTAAAACCCCAGCCAACTCAAAGACGCCTAAGTCAGGCAATGAAAACCTCCGCACATAGTGCAGATAAACGTATGTTCACGTTTAGCAACTAGTTAGGTCTAATTTTAAATAAGAAAGAAACTTAAATGGTCAATCAATGGAATAGTCTACACGATTCTTCAATCAAAGAAATTTCTATAGATTGGGAAAGGAAAATATTGACCATTGAAATCTCAACTACCGCCCTTTCATTTCCAGAAATAAGGAGAGCGTTAATAAAAGCTGAAAATGTGACTTCGCTTCTTTGCCCGATGAAAAGCCCTTGGGGAAAGAGTGAATCTATAAATGAAGTAAAACAGATTGGTGAAAAACTTGAAATAGAGATGCAAAGTGGAGACACGATAGTGATTGAAGCAACTCTATTCAAATTGGAAGAATTTTAAATCAAGTTGTTTCTAGCTTGTTTTTCGAAAATTAAGGCAAAAACGGACGGACAAGAGTTGGATGCACTCGGCAAGCTGTTTTCGGGCTCATTTTTGAAAAACAGGCCAAAAACAGAAAAAAGCCGTGCAGTCTTTGCAGAGAAAAAACTAGACCTAACAAGGCATAAACGGCATCTCGGCCGACGGCCTTCGCCGTCGTTTATACAAGCCGTTACCCTACATTCGGCACATTACTTATTATGAATCCAGCTAAGTTATTCATAATCGCAATCGCAGGACTTCTTTCCTGTAAACAAGGTAGTAAATCTAAGACTGAAACTGTTGAGCCAGAAACTGTAAATTCGGCAAGGAAATATGAGTATGTTGATTCTATGGGCAAGCACCTCATTATTGAAAACGGAGGGCCTAAAGGAGAACAATACATTGACCCAACTGGGAAGGAATATTTTAAGACTATATTTTGGACTCGGATAACCAATGAAACGGACCATCCTCTGGAACTGAAGATTGGCTTTCCTGTAAACTCTTATGAGGTACCTGGGTCAATTAAAAGCTACTATGAAATATTGATTCCATCTGATACAATGACCATAGATAAAGAACCATTATATAACTTTGGAATGACGGATTTAAAGTCTTATTTAGATACTCATATTCATAAGCCGTCCTCTTTAAAAAGAACCATTAACCCAAAAAAATCTAGTGGTTTTTATGTGATATTACTTTGTTTGAAAACAGAAATAACCCCCGGTAGCACCTTACGAACAGGACTAAGTTTAAAAGGGAAAAATCTTATCTATAAAATTTCCCGATTTGCGAGCAAGGCAGACCTCTCATTAATAAGTGAAAAAGAAATCCATTGTGGAAGTATTACCCTAAAGGGTTTGATCTTAAACAAAAAAGAAGAAAGCCAGCCTACAACATAGGCGATTGCGCTAAGGCCTCCTAACTGTCCTATCCTTCTTAACTTTATTCTCTTTCCACGGCGCAAAGCCCTAACCGTTGCACAAAATCTAAAATGATTTGGAAATAAGAACTTATAATCAAGTGGATAAATCTTCTGTCATTGCCCTTTTAAAGTTAAACACTCCGGACTTTTTTGACCCCAGTGAACAAAAGGATTTAGAAGAATACCTGGAGAATAAAATTGAAGATTACTTTGTAGTTGAAGAAAATTCTGAAATTATTGGAGCCGGGGGAATAAATTATTTCCCTAATGAAAAAATCGCCCGCATTTCCTGGGATGTTATCAACCCTAGTTTTCAGGGAAAAGGAATCGGTCGAAGACTTATAGAGCATAGAATCAATCACTTGAAAAGAAATAAAGACGTTGAGCTAATTGTTGTGAGAACGTCTCAACTGGTTTACAAATTCTATGAGAAAATGGGGTTTAAGCTTATAAAGGTGGAGAAAAATTTTTGGGCAAAGAATTTTGACTTATACCAGATGGAACTTACAAATGAAAACTAACACCAACCTGGTGTACTTGAAAAATTAGTCCTTGCCCCTAGTTATAAGAAGAAATTAAATCATTTTGGTACCTGCTTTTAAAATCCTTCCATCCCTATAAAAAGCATGAGTTATGGATACCGCCCCTCCCGTCAAACTTGATATTTATATTAATTACCCCGGGAATTGCGAAGAGGCGTTCCGGTTTTATGAGCAGCATCTGGGTGGAAAAATACTCCTGATGGCCGCACACCAAAATCCGCCGCCTGCTTTCCCCAAAGAATGGAAGAACCCTATTCAGCATGCCATAATAGAGATGGGCGGCACCCTGGTTCGGGGCGCTGACATTCCCGGTGCCCAACCCATGCGAAGCGCCTACCTTACGCTGAGAGTGGAGACTCAAGAGCAAGCAGAACACTTTTATACTCTATTATCCAGGGAGGGCGAAATCTTTATGAAAATGGAAAAGACTTTCTTCGCCAACCGGTTTGCCATGCTCCGCGATAAGTTTGGGACCTCCTGGATGCTCCTGCAAGAACAGTAACCAAACTTTACACTTATCGGAAGACTTGCGGAGTAGTTCCAAAACAAAGTTAGAGGCTAACCACAGCCGCAAACATGTTGAAATCCCTTAACTTAAAGTCTGCCCCTGCACTAACCTCTGGTCCTATACCTATTTAAACACTTGCCATTAAAATCTACACACGTTGACTACCTTACATCAGACCCTATTAGCACCAGAGCAGCAGGAAGAGCTGCTTAGCATTTTAAAGTCCCGCTTTGAGAAGCACTTGCACCGTCATAAGGATGTAGATTGGCCCGCAGTGCAAGCCAGGCTGCAAGCTGCCCAGGAAAAACTTTGGTCGCTGCATGAAATGGAGAAAACCGGCGGGGAGCCAGATGTAGTAGGCCAAGACCCTTCCACCGGCGAAATCATTTTTTTTGATTGCTCACCGGAAAGCCCCAAAGGGCGTAGAAGCACCTGTTACGATCTTGAAGGGCTGGAATCTAGGAAGGAATATGCCCCCGAAAACAACGCGCTGGACATGGCCGCCACCATAGGCATTGATCTCCTAACCGAAGAGCAGTACCGCCAACTTCAACAACTGGGAACCTTTGACCTGAAAACCTCCAGTTGGGTCCTCACGCCCCCTGAGATCAGGAAGCTAGGCGGCGCCCTTTTCTGCGACCGGAGGTACAACCATGTTTTTACCTACCACAACGGGGCCCAATCTTACTATGCCGCCAGAGGCTTTAGAGGCGCACTCCGGGTTTAACTTTGTCCTTTCTATTTACCTTGTTAGGCTGAGGAAAAGGAGTACGTATCTTTTGCTTTCTTAAACACAATGGCCGCCCGTGAAATACATCACTAAGACCGTATGGGTACTATCTATAGTAAGTCTGCTTACAGACACAGCCAGCGAGATGCTGTACCCTATCATGCCCATCTACCTGAAGACCATCGGGTTCTCGGTGGTTTTAATTGGGGTACTGGAGGGGGTAGCCGAGGCAACGGCGGGGCTTAGCAAAGGATATTTTGGGAAGCTCTCTGATTCCATGGGCCGCCGGGTGCCCTTTGTGCAGCTAGGATATGGCCTTAGCGCTCTCTCTAAACCCATGATGGCCTTTTTCATTTTCCCCTTCTGGGTTTTTCTGGTGAGAACCATAGACCGTTTCGGGAAAGGAATAAGGACGGGTGCCAGGGATGCGTTGTTATCTGATGCCGCCACCCCCGCCACCAAGGCGAAAGTCTTCGGTTTCCATCGGTCCATGGATACCCTGGGGGCCGTGGCGGGTCCTGGTTTTGCCCTGCTGTACTTGTACTATTACCCTGAAGATTACAAAACTCTCTTCTACATTGCCTTCGTGCCGGGTTTATTGGCTATTCTGGCTACCTTCTATTTAAGGGAAAGCACCACCATCACCCCAAAATCAAAGGTGGCGACCCCATTCTTTTCCTTTCTGGGCTACTGGAAAGAGAGTCCGGCCGCATATAGAAAGGTGGTGATAGGTTTGCTGGCGTTTACCTTATTCAACAGCTCAGATGTCTTTCTTTTGCTCAAGGCTAAGCAGGCCGGGCTGGATGATACCCTGGTCATTGGCATTTATATTTTCTACAACCTGGTGTACGCCCTACTTTCTTTTCCCCTGGGCATTCTGGCTGATAAAATAGGCTTGAAACCAATTCTGGTGGTGGGGTTTGCGGCATTTGCGGCGGTGTACGTGGGCATGGCCTTTGCCCAGGAAACGTACTTTTTTTTCGGGCTGTTTTTCCTCTATGGTTTTTACGCCGCCGCTTCTGAAGGAATCTCCAAAGCCTGGATCTCTACTATCTCAGATAAGAAAGACACCGCAACTGCCATTGGTACTTATACCGGGCTGCAAAGCATCTGCACGATGTTAGCCAGTTCCCTTACCGGTTTTGTCTGGTATCAGTTTGGCGACACAGCGGCCTTTCTTACTACCGCCGCGGCCACATTAGCGGTACTGATTTATTTCTTAACTGTGCCAGGGCCCTCTTCCCATACCGAAGGAGTTCCTGCCTAACCAACCCCTATGAGGCTTCCAGCTTTGGTTTCCTTATAGTAATTTAGGTGTCTATCTTGTGGCCTAGACTTATCGTTTACACAACCCCTCACCAATACTTTTACAGTCAGAATCTTTCCTTTCGCTTACACTGGTTTTTAAACCAAAGGTGGTTTCTGTTTTGGGGCCGTTTTCCGAAAAACACCCTCAAAACAGAAACTGAATCTAACAACCTAGATAGCGCCTTCCAGCCTAAATTTCCTTAGAGGCTGAAAATTTAAAATTGACGAATCAGAGGTTTACCCTATAGGTTTAAAAACAAGCCTTTGCCAGGATAGGAACAATTGCCTTAAATTCCTGTTTACCCAAGACAGAAAAGAACTTAATACAAAGGTTCTATTTGGTAAAACAGCCTTGTTTCAGGAAGCATACCTATTAATGGGTAAAACAAAATTTTGGCTAGACAGTATGTGCCTGTTAGGGAAGGTATACCCAAAATCTTTTCTGGGCGGCAGGTTCCCGAATCAACTTCAAAGTCTTGGCAAGCCTGGGTTTTGCGCTTTTGTGATATTGGTTTATCTTTAGATATGGTTTATTAAAACAACCAATAGAAAGAAAAGTCGCTTAAACGCTCATGATCAACGCCTTTACATAGCTTTTTCGCATTTTAGCATATACTATTTTCTGTTTTTTGCTGTTATAAATTCAGAAGCCTATTCACTTTAAGAAGAAAAAAGATTTGATTTAACTAATACCTCACCTCTATCTCTTTGTCTCTTTATTGGATAGCCATCTTTATAAGGTGGGCAGACGGTTTAGTCATTCTCTGATTTCTTCTCTAAAAAGTTTACCCTACTAGGTATCATTTACTTTTTTAAGAAACCGGATGCATTCCTTTAAAAGTTGTCTGCTCATCTTTCTGCTCTTACTCTGTACCGTTACCCTGGTACAGGCGCAAACTTGCAGTGTGAACATAACGCCCCCCGGTCCGGCACCCGTCTGCCAGGGCACCACTGTTCTTTTAACCGCCAATGCTGCCTCTAATCCGCCGGGCGCAACTTTTACCTACCAATGGATAAAAGATGGGGTGGATATTTCCAATGCTACCCAGTCAACATTTAGCGCTACGGTATCTGGCAATTATCAGGTAAAAGTGACCAACAATTCGAGCCCGCCGTGCTCCATTACCTCTGTACCGGTAACAGTTACCGTAAATCCCATCCCTCCTACACCTGACTTTATTCTTAACCCTTCCACTACCCAGTGTTCTGGTTCTGCTATTACGTTTACCATCACTAACCCTACCCCCACAAACTCTTATGTCTGGGACTTTGGCGACGGTACCACTACCGTTGGTTCTACCGTACGCCATACCTATTCCGCCATTGGGGCCGGGACAGCTAATTTTCCGGTAACAGTTTATGCCATCAGCCAGGCCGGCTGCCGGTCTGAAAATGCCACCCGCAATATCCCCATCAACCGGAAACCAGCTTTTACAGCGCCCAAAGACAGCAGTAACTTTCAGGTTTGCGTAGAGGAAAAGGACACCATTAAGGTAAAAGCCTCGCTTCTCAATAATACCCCCGTTCCTAATGACATTACCCAATATATTGTAGACTTCGGGGATGGCGCAGGGCCAAAGGTATTCTTGCCTAGCCAATTCACCAGCACTACCCCCATTAGGAACACAACCCCTTATGACACCACTGGAGCCTTTAAGATTACCATCCGGGCTATTGGTGCCAATGGGTGTGACTCTGTGTATACCAAAGATTTCAAGATTGACCGTAAACCCAAGGCTGATTTTGATGCCCGGTCCGGCAAGAAGCGGCTTAACCCCAATGAATGTACTCCGGTAATCATAGCTATTCAGGATACCTCAACCGGGGGTAACCTTACCTACCGGTACAAAGTGACCAACAACCAGGGGCAACCGCCAAGTGGGGTAACTTATCTCCAGGGCACTGATTCTACCTCCAGAGAACCCGTTCTTCGGTTTGACATTGAAGGCCGTTACAATATCAGGCTGATTGTGTCAAACTCGTGTGGCCAGGATACCGCCAACCAAAGCGTGTTGATTGCCCGCCCAGAAGTCATGCTCAATGCAGATTCTACCGTTTGTGGGCCTGCCACTATTCTGTTTGATGCGCAGAAGGTCAACTATGATAATAACCTGGGCTTGGTGGAGAAAAGCTTTACCTGGACGGTTAGCCCAAGTACCGGGGTAACTTATGTGAACGGAACCAGTGCGGCTTCTAAATTCCCAGAGATCAGGTTCGGCTCACCCGGCACTTTCAAGGTAAGTGTGATCACGGAAAATGAATGCGGGAACTCAAGGGATTTTGAAATGTTCCCGGCGGAGGCCACCATCACCATTAACCCCCTGCCTACGGCTGTTCAGTTCACGTCTAACAGCGTCACCATCTGTAACGGGGACAGTACCACCATCAGGCCGAGTGGGCCGGGTAGCAGCTTTGAGTTTTACACCCAGGAAACGGGCGGCACCAGTGTTTTCTCAGGTAAAGAATACCCTACCTCTGGCCTGTCTACCACTACGGTGTTCTACGTCACCGCCAAGAACACCCAAGGCTGCGAGAGCCCTACCCGTACGCCTTTCACGGTGAACGTGGTGCCGGCCATTGGCAACAACACCATTTCCTTAACCAAAGCGCAGGAAGAAATTTGCGCCGGGAAACCATTCCCCGGGTCAATCACGGGAACCGCTCCTACAGGCGGCGGGGGCACAGCCTTTACATACACCTGGCAGAGCAGTACCACTGGCCCTTCCACCGGATTTGGTCCGGCGGCAGGAACTAGAACCCCACCTAATTTCACACCCAATGCCTTAACTACCAATACCTGGTTCAGAAGGATTGTGGCCACCGGTTCCTGCTCGCCAGACACCAGTAACGTGGTTTTAGTGAGCGTAGTGCAACCACCCGCCAACAACACCATTTCTATAGCAGGGAAAGACAAAGCCACCATTTGCCAGGGAAATAATGCACCTCAGATCACTGGTTCGCCCAGCGGTAATTTCACGGTGATCTGGCAAGGTAGTACTACCAGCGCCACCACCGGGTTCAGTGACATTGCCGCCTCACGGGGTATGACAGATTATTCACCTGGTGCCCTAAACGCTACCACCTGGTTCCGTCGCGTCCTAAGCACAACTGCCGGGGGCTGTTCAGATACTTCCGCAGTGGCGCAGGTGGTGGTGGTTCCGCCTATTGGCCCTAATACCATCCAAAGCGACCAAACCCTTTGCTCTACCACTACGGCCCCTGCCCCTTTGGTTGGCTCTACCGTTACCGGTGGCGGAACCGCTGCTAACCGGACCATTATTTGGGAAAGCAGCCTGACCGGCAACGCCAATGACTTTACACCTATCACCGGCGCCAACACCCAAAACTACACGCCGCCTACTCTAACCCAGACCACCTATTTCAGGCGAACAATTAGGTTAGTGGAAGGTGATTGCGCCCCTAGTATCAGTAATGTGGTGGTGATAACCGTGGTGCCCCCTATTACTAATAATAGCATTTCGGCTACCGAAACCAAGGTATGCCAGGGCGCTATGGTAGCGCTTACGGGCACAGCCGCCGCCGGCGGAAACGGGGAACTGGATTACCTCTGGGAAAGCAGCACTACTAGTGCCACCGCTGGCTTTACGCCCGCACCCAGCACGGCTACCAACCCCAATAACAGCCAGAACTACACCTCGCCCTTCATTACGCAGAATACCTGGTATAGAAGAACGGTGCTGTCTAGAGGCACTGCCTGCCCGCCAGACGTATCAAATGTTATTGCTGTTACCGTAGATGCTTCGCCAGCCACGCCTACGGCAGAGGCCGCCAATGTGCAAACCTGCCCCGGGGCACCTGCTACCTTAAAGGTGAGTAATCCGGTGGCCGGCGTCACGTATGAGTGGTTTACCCAGCAGACCGGCGGTACGCCTGTTTTCTCAGGGCCGGAAGTGAAAACGGGTCCGTTGGCTGGAGACGCTACTTTCTATGTGCAGGCCGTGAGCAGTAACCAATGCCGAAGCACCAACCGCGCCTCTGTAAAAGTAACCGTGGTACCAGTGGTAGCAAAAGCAGGAAATGACACAACCATCATTCAGGGACAAGCCGTGCCATTGCGGGCCACCGGCGGTACCACTTATCTCTGGACCCCGGCTACCGGACTGAGCAACCCTAACATTGCCAACCCAATTGCTACGCCTGCAGTTACCACCACCTACACTGTCACCGTTTCCAACTCACCAGACTGTGAGGACACAGATGAGATCACTATCACCGTGCTGCCCCGCATTAAAATAGTGAACACCTTCAGCCCTAATCGTGACGGAATCAATGAGGTCTGGGAAATTGAGAACATTGAAAACTTCCCAGATGCCACGGTAGAGATCTTCAACCGCTACGGGGCCCAGGTGTACAAATCAACGGGCAATTACGTGCCCTGGGATGGTACCCACAACGGCAGTCCGCTGCCGCTGGCTACCTACTACTACATTATCCGCTTGAACAAAGATGACAAACCTTTCACGGGCAGCGTCACCATTATCAGATAATCCCATGACGAAGAAGATAGGTGCTTTTTTGCTTTCGCTGCTCCTGACTGCTCCCGCCTGGGCACAACAGCGGCCCCAGTATAGCCAGTACATGATCAACAGCTATTTGCTGAACCCGGCCATTACCGGCATGGAAGACTACACCGATGTGAAAATTGGGACCCGCCAACAGTGGGTGGGCCTGGAAGGAGCGCCCAAAACTTACTACGTGAGTGCCCACACGCCCCTGAATAAAGATGTGAAAAGCGTACGGGTACAAGGCAAAGGTTTAAGCCGCACGCGCACCGTCAACCAGAACCGCTTTGTGCAGGCGTACCCGCACCATGGCGTGGGCATACAAATCATCAAAGACAAGACCGGCCCCCTGAGCCGCACTAGCGCGAACCTTACGTACGCCTACCACTTGCCCATCACCAGAACCGTGACGGTGGCCATGGGCGCCAGCGCAGGGCTTTTGCGGAACAGCTTTAATCCCAGCGAGGCCACCTTTACCAACCCCAATGACCCCGCCATCACCAGCGACTACATTAACCGGAATTACCTTGATTTCGGGCTGGGCACCTGGATCTACTCCAACCAGTTCTTTGTGGGTCTGGCCGGGGCGCAGCTTATCAAAAGCGACCGCGACCTGAACTCAGGGGAAGAAAAAATCACCAGTGCGGTGTTACAGCGGCATTACGTAGGAACGGTGGGCTATAAAGTAGCCGTCAGAAATGACCTGACTTTGATTCCCTCGGTCTTGGTGAAGCTCACAGACCCCAGCCCTATTACCCTGGACTTCAACCTGCGCGCCGTCTACGCCGACCGTGTCTGGGTTGGGGGCTCTTACCGCAACAAAGACGCTTTTGCTATTATGACCGGCGTGAACATTAGCCACATCATGGATGCTAGCTACTCTTATGACTACAACACTTCGCCCTTAAACATAGCCAATACCGGCTCGCATGAAATTGTGTTGGGCCTTAAACTCTTCAACAAAGGCAAAGTCATCTGCCCCCGTTGGATGCACTAAAAGCTTATCGTTTTTAAAACAGAAAAGCCCGACTGCATAGGACGGGCTTTTCTGTTTTAAAGGTGTTTTCTGAAAAACAGGCTTAAAACGCACTGGCACTTTTTATCTGTATTCTTCCATTGGAGGAGTGATGAGGCAACATATCAAATGGAGGGCAATCCCTTGTGGTTGCCCTTCACGTTTGCGATGCGTTAGGGCAACCACAAGGGATTGCCCCTACTTCCAGATAATTCTCCGGCAAAAATCATCCTTTCCACCATCGGCATTTGAACCGTCAATAGCCACAAAGGTAATCTCCCCACAGCCTTTTACTTAGCAAAGATTCAATTAGTAACTTGGGTCTGTTTTTACAAAAACTGCCATAAAACAGAAAGCCCCGCTTCCGTGAGAAAGCGGGGCTTTTAACAGTAAACCGGAGTGCCTACTTCTGCATAGAAGTAATGGTCTTAATGGTGCCGTCTGGTTGGTGAGTCAGCTCCGTGACTTTGATGTTACGCAGGTGGGTTTTGTTGGAGAGCTGGGTGTCATGGTAGAACAGGTACCATTTGCCTTTGAACTCCACAATGGAATGGTGGTTGGTCCAGCCTTGCACGGGGTTCAGGAGCACGCCTTTATAAGTGAACGGCCCAGCCGGTGAATCGCCTATGGCGTAGGCAATGTTGTGGGTGTCTCCCGTGGAATAAGAGAAGTAGTATTTGCCATTGTATTTGTGCAGCCAGGCGGCTTCAAAGAAACGCTTGTCATGGTTGTTGGCCTGGAAGGGCTTGCCGTTTTCATCCAGGATCTGCACATCCTTCACAGGGCCTTCAAAGCCTAGCATGTCTGCGCGCATTTTCGCCATTTTGGGGGCCAGGGCATTTCCGGTAGCAGGCTCGGGTGTGGCGGTGGAGTCATATTTGCCTTTGGCCCAGCGCTGCAGCTGTCCGCCCCAGATGCCGCCAAAATACATGTAGGAAGTCCCGTCAGTATCCGTGAACACGGCCGGGTCAATGCTATAGCTGCTGGCAATAGGCTTGGCTTCGGCTTTAAAAGGGCCGGTGGGTGAGGTAGAAGTAGCCACCCCAATTCTAAAAATATCTTGCTTGTCTTTGACAGGGAAGTAGAGGTAATACTTGCCGTTTTTAAAGGCCGCGTCTGGGGCCCATAACTGCCGCCCGGCCCACGGAATATTTTTGATATCCAGCGCCACCCCGTGGTCGGTTACTTTGCCGCCAATGCTGTCCAGGGAGAAAACATGGTAATCGCGCATGTCAAAATGGTCACCGTTGTCATTCTCAGGGGTACCGGCCTCAATGTCGTGCGAAGGGTAAATGTAGATTCGGTTGTTGAACACGTGCGCCGAGGGGTCTGCCGTATAAATGTCTTTTACCAACGGCTGGGAAAGGTATTTAATACCGGAGGTGTCTGCCGTGGCGGTAGAAGTGTCTGCCGTGGCCGAGGTGGTATCAGCGGAGTTTCCCTCGGCGGTGCCTAAGGGTCTTTTCTGTTCGCAGGCGGTGGTGAGCACAGACGCTGAAAGGGCCGCCATCACCAGATAGCGGAAATGTTTTGGATGTACCATTGTTCGTTAGCGTTTAGGTAGTTGGTGTGGTGAAGATAGGCAAAACCCGCCTCAATTCGCAACCGATTGCAGCGTAAATTGTCCGTTATTTTCAGGTACGCAAATACGTTATACTTTCGGGCATACGGTACGTTTTTGCTTCCTTGTCCCAGCTGTTTTAAGCCCGTTTTTCTGAAAACAGGCTAAAACCAAACTTAATTAGGCTAATCCCGGTATTTGGCATCGGCTTTCATAATTGAGACAACCTTGGGGGAAAATATTTCCGTTAAAGACAAAAACAAACAAGACTCTGTTCTTATACCATTGCCCACTATGACAAATCCACATCCAAATCTCAGTGCCACTGAAAGCATTGAGGAATCTGAGATCGCCAATAATCGACAGGGCTCCACGGAGGTAAGCAGCACCCTGGAACCTAACGCAGACCGAAGTTCCCAGAACCCTCTCCCCCGCACCGTCCTTCGGCCCAACACCTATTCCCTGCTGGATGGCGAATGGAAATTCCAGCTGGACCAGGAAGACCGGGGCCTGCTGGAAGGCTGGTACCTGGGCCATAAATACCCGCACACCGCCCACTGGCCGGGCTCTGTGGAAGAGCACATGGCCAAAACCCGTGGCGAGGTACAGGCTGCTCCCTGGCAGGACAAGATCATTGCCTGGTACGAGCGGGAATTCACCCGGCCCGAGAAAATTGAGAGCAACGGTAAAACCATGTACCAGCTCACGTTTGGGGCCTGCGGCTATGAAACCCGCGTCTGGTTAAATGGACGACTCCTCACTGATATTGAAGGTGGCGATGTGCACTACGGTGAATACACCTCCTTCTCCTTTGAGATAAACGAAGAGCACTTGCTGCCCGTGAACTGGCTCACCGTGCGCGTCTCGCACAGCATGGACGCCGAGGTACCCCGTGGCAAGCAGGAATCCCATGTGTATAAGCGAGGCGGTATCTGGTACCAGACGTTTTCTGGCGCGGTACGCAGCGTGTGGCTGGAAACCATTGAACGGAACCGGTTGCGGTCCAGGGTGGGCGTTTTCAGTTTGATTGAGGATTCCCTGGTACGCTTTGGGTTTACCACCAGAATCCATGACCCGGGCCAGTACACCCTTCGGTTACACGTGTATGAACGGGAGAGCGACGGCAAGAAGCCGCTGGCCTCCTCAGATTTCCAGCTTCGGCTGGAGGCCGGGCAGAAGCAGCAGCATGTGGTCATCCAGATCCCCAATGCCCAGATCTGGTGCCCGGAAAACCCGCACCTGTACCGGTTTGAGGCCCAGTTGGTAGATGCCAGCGGTTACGCCGCCGAAATTGGCGGTCACTTCGGGCTCCGGAAAATTGAGGCGCGGGGCCGCCATATCTACCTCAACAACTCAGAAATTTACATAGACGGTATTCTCTACCAGCCCGGCACGGCTACCTATGAGGAAATGCGCCGCCACATGTACGCCATGAAAGAACTGGGCTGTAACCTGGTACGGGTGCACATTGCCGGGATTGACCCGCGTATCTATAACCTGGCAGATGAGATTGGCATGCTGCTGTGGGTGGAAGTGCCCAGTCCGCACACCTCTACCAAACGTAGCCGCGAAAACCACTGGAAAGAACTTCTCAGGATGCTGGCCCTCATTGAGACGAACCCCTCAGTGATTATCTGGAGCCTTTACAATGAGGACTGGGGCGCCCAGGACATAGCCACCAACCCAGAGACCCGCCAGTACATCATGGACACGTTCCATTACATGAAAATCAAATACCCGCAGTTTCTGGTGGTGGACAATGACGGCTGGCAGCACATATCGTATGAGGGTAAGCTCAAGTCTGATATCCTTACCTCTCACCTGTACACTCCAGACCTGCCCCGCTGGATAGAACTGCTGGACCAGTTGACCAGTGGTCAGATGGAAGGCGTAGCCGCGTTTCCGCTGGTTATCGGGGACCAGTATTTCTTTAGGGGCCAGGTGCCTTTGATCGTAAGCGAATGGGGGGGTTTTGGGTTCTCAGACTACGGCGGACCCAATGACCTGGAAGAGCGTACCGAACGTATCAGGCAGTTCAAGCAGGAGCTCAGGAAACGGCCCATTGCCGGCGATGTGTATACCCAGGCCACTAACATTGAAGATGAACGCAACGGTCTCCTAGACCCGCATACCGGTGTTCTTTCAGTGCCTGCTGGCCTGCTGAATTCTGGCCAGGATGACAACTCCTGTGATAGCAATTGAGTTTGATTAATTAAAGAAACAGAGGGCCTTTCTCTTAAGAGAAGGGCCCTTCCTGTTTTTTGAAAAACGGCCCTGAAACAGAAAGGCTATCTTTGACCTGTAGCTATTTGAAACAATCTACCAGCGGTGGAGTTAACCACATACATACTACCTCTAACCAAACGCGCATGAAGAAAATCTTAGCCTTACTCTGCTGCCTGGTAACGCTTACGGCCCAAGCCCAAAAATTAGCCACCGCAGATCGCCTAAAGGTAACCGGCGGCAACCTGATGATCCAGCCCGTCATGCACGCCGCCCTGGTGCTGCAGTGGAACGCTAAAACCATTTGGGTGGACCCATCTGGTGGGGCAAGTCTTTACGCCGGCCTCAGCAGCCCGCACCTCATTCTGCTCACCGATATCCACGGAGACCATCTGGACCTGAAAACCTTGGAGGCCCTGCCTATCCACAATGCCAAAATCATAGCGCCCCAGGCCGTGATTGACAAGCTCCCGGCCAAAATGAAAGCGCAAGCTATGGAGTTGAATAACGGAGACAAAACCAAGCTGATGGATATGGAAATTAAGGCGCTGCCCATGTATAACCTCCCGGAAACCGCCGATTCAAGACACCCCAAGGGCCGGGGAAATGGCTATGTGTTGTCTTTGGGCTCCAAGAAAATCTATATTTCCGGTGACACGGAGGATATTGCCGAAATGCGGGACCTGGATGATATTGACGTGGCCTTTGTCTGCATGAACCTGCCCTATACTATGGACGTTAACCAAGCCGCCGATGCGGTGTTAGATTTCAAACCTAAAATTGTTTACCCGTACCATTACCGAGGCCAGAATGGGTTGAGTGATGTCAATGAATTTAAAGCCAAGGTAGAAGCCAAGAACCCTAAAATTGAGGTTAGGCTTAGGAACTGGTACCCTGCTCAGTAAGATAAGCCAGACATAAAAAAAGCCTTGCCGCATGTTACGCGGCAAGGCTTTTTTTATGTCTTTATACGAAAGGGGATCGTTTAGATTCGGCTGCCGGGTTCATCGCCGGGCTCTGTCTCCTTGGCACCCAGGGGTTGCTCTGAAGAACGTATTCCGTTGCCGCCTTCGCCAGAAACGCCCTGATGGCTGCCTTCACTGGCAAAGCCCGGTCCCTGGTTGCTGGACTCATTGCTGTCTGGGTGGTTGTCGCCGTAGCCCGTTACCTCATTGCCCTGAATGTGCAGGTTCTCCAAGCGGTCCTTCTGGTCATTGCGCTCGGTTTCCCCGCCCAGACCTATGTTGCGCTTAGCAGATGGGTCTGGTTTGTTACCGGGGGCATTGCGTTGATGGTAATCATCGTTCACACTGTTGGGTTTCCCCGGTCTATCGTTTTTTTTGTCTGTAGTAGCCATGTCAAAAGTGTTTAGTTTTGGTATAGGTACGCAGAGCAAGACTAACGGGTTAAGAACGGCGGGCTATAGTCCTGGGGATTGTTAACAACACCTTAAATAAAAAAGGCCCTGGCTAAGTGCCGGGCCTTCTTTATTAATTGGTTCGCTTAGTGCTTTTTGCCTTTTCCCTTGCCTTTACCTTTTCCCTTGGCTTTGGAATTGCTTTCAGAGGTACGGTAAACTACGTTTCCGGCTTTTTTCTGCTGTCCAGGCGCGTAAGCCTTCGCAGACTGATCACCGTAGACTTTCTTGGCCTGGCCCGGAGGCATGCCCTGGGTAGAAGTTCTACTGCCCGGGAATAAGATGCCTGGGATATCTGAGGTCCGTTGGCTTCTGGTGCCCGTGCCTGATGGATAGCGGGAACTGCTGGTATTTTTGGAGCTGGAGCAACTGGCCGCCGTGATTAACACAAACGCCAGGGCCAAAAGGTGTACTAATTGCTTTTTCATGGGTTCAGCCTTAGGGGATTTAACATCTCAATTTCTCTGGCAGCAAGTTTGGAGCCAGAAAAGGAACTTTTTACAATTCTTTGCAGAAAACCAGGCTACTTCTTGCTTTAGTTACAAGATAGTCTAGCATAATAATAGATAAACTTACCTAACAAAAGCCGCTGCTAGTATTTTCCTGCTCAATGAGTGATGCAAGTTACGGCATAATTCTTTCTGGTCTTTCTACGGGCATCAAGGAAATTTTAAATTCACGGTTAACTTTCGATGTTGTCCCTTTTAGGCTTAAATCAGAAAAACGGCCTGTAAAGAGAGATTAGTCTACAATTGTGGATTTCAGTATCTTAGCTGAACCATGCTAACTATCAAACAAATCACTTTATGCAGATGAACATAATCTCCAGGCGCTCCAGGGCGGCTGTTTTGTTTCTGGCGCTGGGCCTGGGTACGCCGGCCGCCATGGCCCAGACAGGCAAAGACCTGAATGTGCCCTACCAGCGTCCCGCCGAATCTATTGCCAAGCTGATTGAAGCGCCTGCCACCCCATCGGTAAGTTTTGATGCCAAAGGCGAATGGATGCTTTTGATGGAGCGCCCTGGGTACCCTTCTATTGAGGAGGTTGCGGCCCCCGAGGCCCGAATTGGCGGCCTAAGAATCAATCCGGCTGTGAATGGCTCCAGCCGAGGTTCGTCTTTTACCAACCTTACCCTTAAAAAGCTAGACGGCGGACAGGAATTGAAAATCCAGGGCTTGCCGCAGAACGCCAAAATCACAGACGTTACCTGGTCCCCGGATGAGAAGCAGGTGGCGTTCCTGAATACCGTAGAAAACGGCATTGAACTCTGGGTCTTGAACGTGCAGGACCGTGCCGCCCGCAAATTAACTACCGCCACCGTCAATGACGCGTACGGCAACGCCTTCACCTGGGCCCCGGACAGTAAATCTCTGCTGGTGAAACTGGTGAACGCTACCCGCGGCTTGGCCCCTAAAACCAACACCACCCCGGTAGGGCCTGTTATCCAGGAAAACCTAGGCCGCACGGCCCCTTCCCGAACCTACCAGGATCTGCTGCGCAACCGGCAGGATGAGGCGCTCTTTGATTACATTCTTACGGGCCAGCTGGTACAGGTTTCTCTAGACGGCGCTACCCAAACCAACGTAGGCGGGTCCGGCATTTACCGCTCCTTTGGGTATTCGCCAGATGGCCAGTACCTATTGGTGTCGGCTACGCACCGGCCTTACTCCTACCTGGTACCCGCTAACCTGTTCCCCTACACCGTGCAGGTCTGGGACCGCCAGGGGAAACTGGTGAAACAGATCGCAGACATTCCGCTGGGCGAGAACATCCCCACCGGCTTTAACGCCGTGGCCACCGGCCCCAGAAACGTGGCCTGGCGCCCCGAACAAGCAGCCACGCTGTATTGGGTAGAGGCCCAGGACGGTGGCGATGACAAAAAAGAGGTGCCCATTAGAGACATGGTGTACACCCAAGCCGCGCCTTTCACCGCCAAACCAATTGCCCTGGTAGGCACCAAACTGCGCTACAGTGGCATCACCTGGGGGGCCAATGACCTGGCCCTGGTAGCAGAGCGGTGGTGGAAAACGCGCCAGGAACGGCGGTTGCTGGTAAAGCCCAGCCAGCCCGGAGCCGCTCCCGTGGTATTGGTAGAGCGTTCTTATGAAGACCTGTACACAGACCCCGGTACGCCGGTTATGACCAAAAACCAATACGGACGCCAGGTGCTCATGACCGATAAAACGGGTCAGAATCTGTACATGATCAGTCCGGGAGGATCGCCGCAGGGCAACCGTCCTTACCTAAGCAAATTCAACCTGGGCACCAAAAAAACAGACATTCTATGGCGTTCAGAGGCTCCTTACTATGAGCGGCCCATTGACGTGCTGGACCCGCAGAAAGGCATTTTCATCACGCTACGCGAATCTGAGAACGATCCGCCCAATTACTTCAAGCGCACCGTGGGCTCCAAAAAGCTGACGGCCGTCACCAAGTTCCCGCACCCAGCCCCCGATCTGATTGGGGTGGACAAGCAACTGCTTACCTACAAGCGCAATGACGGCGTTACGCTTACAGCCACATTATACACGCCCAAAGGCTATAAAAAAGAGCAAGGACGCCTGCCTATGTTGATGTGGGCGTATCCGCGCGAGTTTAAAGATGCCGCCACGGCCGGTCAGGTGAAAACCTCACCGTATGAATTTACGCGCATCAACTACGGTTCTCCCCTTTTCTGGGTAACCCGCGGGTATGCTGTGCTGGACCGCACCGATATTCCGATTGTAGGCGAAGGCGCCGCGGAACCCAATGATACCTACGTGGAGCAACTGGTAGCCAGCGCCAAAGCCGCTATTGACGAGGTAGCCAAAATGGGCATCGCTGACCCCAATCGCGTGGCCGTGGGAGGTCACTCTTACGGGGCCTTCATGACTGCCAACCTGCTGGCTCACTCTAACTTGTTTGCCGCTGGTATTGCCCGTAGCGGGGCCTATAACCGCACGCTAACGCCATTCGGGTTTCAGGCTGAGGAGCGCACCTTCTGGGAAGCACCAGAAGTATACGCCAAAATGTCGCCGTTCAATTACGCCAATAAGATCAAGACGCCTATTCTGTTGATTCACGGCGAGGCAGATAACAACTCGGGCACCTTCCCTATCCAGAGTGAGCGTTTCTACAATGCCCTCAAAGGCCACGGCGCCACCACCCGGTATGTGGTGCTACCTGCTGAAAGCCATGGTTATGGTGCCAAAGAGTCTGTCATGCACATGCTCTGGGAAATGGACCAGTGGCTGGAAAAATACGTAAAAAACAAACCCCAACCGCAAACCATGCGCTAAGAGTTTGCCAAGCACAAAAAAGAGAGGGCTCCCCAAAAGGAGCCCTCTCTTTTTTGTGCTTGGCCTGCCTGCTTGCTAGACAAGGGAAGTGAAATTGAAGATTTCTGTTTTAAGCCTGTTTTTGGAAAAACGGGCCTGAAACAGATTTATGCGTTATAATCTATTACAAAATCTGAAGCACCACATCTCCCTCCACGGGATAACCCACGCAGGTAAGGGTCAATCCTTTAGCGACTTCCTTATCTGTGAGCACTTCATTATAAGACATCCAAACGGATCCTTCCAGGCATTGGGCGGCGCAACTACCGCATTTCCCGGTTTCACAGCTGTAGGGTAAATAGACCTTAGCTTTCCGGGCTGCCTTTAAAATGGTGTCTGGGAATTGCACCTCCAAGGGAAAGGTTTTTCCCTGATATAGCAGCGTGACCAGGTGCGGTTTGGTATCTGGCGGCTCTACCTTCACCGCCACCTTTACGCTGTTAAAGTTCTCCTGCTTTATGTTTTCCCGGGGTACGTTAAGCTCCCTGAGGCCATACACGCACAGGCGGCGGTAACTTTCGGGGCCGCAAACATAACATAATACTTCAGATAGGGGCACTAACGCATACTCTAGGACCAATTGTTCCAGCAGTGATTTATGTAGCCTGGCCTGGTCCAGGCGCGGGTTGGTACTGAAGAGGTAATGCAGCACCAGTCGGTCTGGGAATTGTTCTGCCAGCGCATCCAGTTCCTGCTTAAAGATGGTGTCTTGCGGGCTATGGTTGCTGTACACCAATACCACCGCTACCGACGGGTGCCCGAAAAGAATGGTTTTAAGCAGAGAGAAAATGGGTGTAATGCCACTGCCGGCGGCCCAGAAAAACACCTGTCCCACGCGCTGTTCCATTTCCGGGGGAAGGGTAAAAAAACCGCCGGCACCAATGGTGAGTACCTGGTCGCCTACCTGGGCCTGGTCAATTAAATGCCGGGACAAGACCCCATTGGCAATACGTTTCACCCCTATGCTCAAAGGCTCCTGCCCCACCGGCGAAGAAGTAATGGAATATGACCGGCGCACCTCCTGCTCCCCTTTCAAAACCACCAGCGTTAGGTACTGCCCTGGTTTATAGGAGATATTTTCGGCGTCTGGTCCGCCAAAAACAAATGTCTTTACGCCAGGGGCTTCTTCCTTTATCTGCGTGATGGTTAAGGTTTGAAAATGGGTGGTCATGGCAGGCGTTAATCTATTCTATGGTTTCTAAACGCGAGATTTGAGTAAAGGGATTATACTTCCTTTGGTCATGGGCTACACTATTCCTGATTGCGTTTTAAGCCTATTTTCCCAAAAACAGGCTTAAAACGCAAAGACCTGTGACGTTACAAAAACGTCACAGGTCTTACCTTAAATGATGTAGTATCAAAGGTTTATGGAAACATAAAACCCAAGTCTCTTATGCCTCCTTGTCTTTAGCGGGCACAAACTCCATGGAGATGGAGTTCACGCAGTGACGGGTATTTTTGGCTGTGAATCGCTCTCCTTCAAATACGTGGCCCAGGTGGCCGCCGCAGTTGGAGCAGACAATCTCAGTGCGCCGGCCATCGGCATCGGTGAGGCGGGTGATGGCGCCGGCAATTTCATCATCAAAGCTGGGCCAACCGCAGTGCGACTCAAACTTGTCTTCAGAGCGGTATAAGGGGGCATCGCAGCGACGGCAGACATAGGTACCAGACTCTTTGTTGGTATACAGTTTGCCGGTAAAGGGGCGTTCCGTGCCTTTGTGCAAGATCACGTATTCTTCTTCTGGGGTAAGCTGGTTATATTTTTTTTCTTGGTTATCCATGGGTAAGATTCGGTTTATGTAATAGAAGGTACTTCTTTTTAACACCCGCAGGGAGCTGTTTGTTTCAACTAAGGGATAAGAGGCATCAGCCTAAATTTGGTTTAGGGCAATTTTACAGAAAACGGGCTCAAAACGGAAAATCATTCTTTTACCGGTAATCTGGTGGCTTTGCTGTTTTGCCGGTAGGTGAAGAATTCCATGAGGCTTACGCCCAACAGCACCCAAGAACTCCCCAGTAGAAAACCGGCCAGCACATCAGAAAGAAAATGTACCCCCAAGTAGATGCGACTAAAGCCGATGAGTAGAATTAACAAGGCAGCCAGGATCAAGATTACGGTGCGCTGCGCTGTTTTTTGGGAGTGCCGGTACACAAAATAGGCCAGCATGCCATACAGCGCGATAGCGGTAGTAGCGTGCCCGCTGGGGAAAGAAAAATTATGTTCAGGGTAAAAGGCCAGGATCTCCTGGGGGCGGTCACGGCTGATAATTTTTTTACCGTATTGCACAGACAAGCCTACACCCGCCATAATTAGCCAGAATACCAGCGTGGCCGCATAGCGCCGCCGGACCAGAAAAACCAGGGTGGCCAACCCGCCCATGGCAAACACCGCCTCTCGCGTACCCAGTTGGGTCACAGAAAAAAGCAGCTGGCTTAGCCAGCCGCTGCGTAACCCAAACAGAAAATTGGTGAATTGCTTGTCTAACGCGACCACGCCCTCCGACTCTACTACACTTTCGGTTAGTTCAGAAAGCAGGGAGATGTTTACATAGATGACCAGCAATAGCAAGGTAAGCGGCAAGCCTACAAAGGAAGAGGTATCAAAGCGGTTCAGCAGGAAGTCTGAGCTTCTTGGAAAACGGTGGCGTAACCGCTGTACCAAGGGCTGCCGTAACAGCCAGGCTAAAAAGGTTTGGAGCAGGTGCGTGAGAAAGTTCTTCATAGGCAATTAAGGAGAGATACGTAATCTGCTCCTGCGCTTCCTGCTTTGGGGCACTTTTTCTGCTATTTTCTAAAGGCTGGCTATATTTTCATGAAGGAAACTTTCCCTACTCTACCCTTCTACTTTTTCTCCTCTGGGGTTTTGCCTTCGTCGTTGATCCAGTCAATGGCCTTTTGCAGGACCTCGTCTTTTTTGGACAAGATTCCTTTTAAGGTGGGGGTAATGGTCTGGTCTACTTTTAAGCCCTTGCGCTGGGTAACGGTATGGTCTGGGTAGAAAACGGCGTTCCCCGAAAAGGTGACCACGTAGTTTCCCGGCAGGGTAAGCCGCTTAATATCCCCATCGGCGCCCGCCGATTGCCCGCCCATGGTCACGCTGTTGGGGAAAAGGTGCTGCAGGTTCATGGTAAGCCACTCCCCTACACCTTGGGTAGCCGCATTAACTAGAATCACCACCTTGCCTTTGTATTTGTCGCCTTTGGGCGTGACCGTAGACGGAAAATAAACGTCTGCCTGGGGCAGATACTTGTAGGTGCCCAGCGCCTCTTGGTTTATAAGGTAGTAGCGCGCAAAATAATTGGTTTCCTGGCCAAACTTCCGGAAAAGGTCCAGGTACACAAAATCACTGTTATCTGCCTCGGCGCGCATGTCAAAAATGAGCCCTTTGGCTTTGGCCGCTACCGTCAGGAGAGAGTCCATGATAACCACTTCCCGGGCCTCTGTGGCATTTTCAATAAACCGGTTGGTGTCATTGACCTTAAATCGCACAATGCTTCTGGCCGGCCTTTCCAGCCCTTTGGTGGGCTTGGCTACCGTTTGTTTCTTTTTAAAATAGGCGTCAATCAGTTTGGCTTTGGCCGGTTCAGTGGGGTTCATGAGCTGTATCTTGCCCGTGATTTTTTCCTCGCCACGGGTAAGGAGCACCTTCAGGTTGGTGTCTTCAGACCGGAACAGGAAATTGTCTCCGTATTCACCCACGCGGTGCCAGAGGGCCTCCTGGTTAGAGACCGACAAAACGGTACCCAGGGCTTTCACCCATTCGGCTATGGTGATATCATCCAGTTCTTCCAGCACATCGCCTACTTTAATGTTTGATTTTTTGCAGAGCGCAGGGTCAATAAGGGCCGTGACCAGAATCTTGTCTTCCACTACCTGGTAGTCAAAGGGCGGGAAATACAGGTTACGGAAGATTTTTTCTTTATAAAACAGCTGCCGGAAGAAGGAATACGCCTGCGTATCATTCAGTTTGGCGTTGAGGGTGATCAAAAGGCGTTCATAGTCGGCGCGGCTGTCACAGATGGCAAACAGGGGCACGAAATGGGAGATGACCTCATCCCAGTTCTCATCCATGAGGTATTTGTAGGGGAACAGGTACTCTATGCCGGCCTTGAACTTGGCTAGCGCCAGCATGCGCAGCGGGTACGGCAGGTTCTCAGCGGGCGGAAAGTCGTATTTGGGCTCATTGGGCAGCGTACCGCCGAAGGGATTGTTTTTAATGGTGGCGTATTGATGCTTTTCGCCGGTGAACCGTCGCTGGAAAATGCTCTCCAGCTTTTTGCGGTTGTCATTGTTGAGGAACTTGGCTTTGGTGTACCACCGGTCATCCAGGTTCTGGAGCAGAAGCGTGCCTTGGGGCTCATCGCGCGGCTTATCTAGTTTCTTGGTGGCTGGCACCCCCACTTCATTGAGCATGGCCTGGAACACTTTGTTGGTTGCTTTCTGGTTTTTGGCGGCATCTACCTCGGGCAAATAGCGCAGGAAAAGGGAATCGGCGGGAATCTGGCCAGTGGCTAGCGCGGGGTGCTGGTATTTGAGAAAGCCCCAGATATGGTAAAAATAAAGGTGTTTTTGGGCATCAAAGGAATCTTGCCCCTGGGCCTTTCCCGGAAGGAGTGCCCCCAGAATCATAATCAGGAACAAAGCCTTGTACAGGAATCGGGCAGTAGCCCCACTAAGGGATTTTATATGTAAGGGTATAATCATAAATGCGTGTAATTTCCAGCTAATCAGGTAAGCCTCCCTTAGAGCGGAAGATTTATTGCCCTCCGTCCCGTTCCCGTTTTACTTTTGCCATAGCGCATTGTTAGAGCCTAGTCTCTGCCGCCTGATTGCGCCTTAGAAGGATACTACGTTTTAAGCCTGTTTTACGAAAATCGGCCTTAAAACGGAGTGATTTTTTTCTTGCATACGCACCGGAGGAGGATTAATTAACCAAGCCAAGTAAGAAAATAGACAATCACCTATTCGGTGATGGGTACTCCCCAGACGGCCAGGGAATCGGCAAAATGGAGGTCATCCAGCTTGTCAAATTCAAGGGTTCTTTTTCGGTTGTCTTTTAAGTGCAGGGTAATCAGGGGGGCGTCTTTGGTAGGCCTGAACACCCGCTGGGCCCGGCTGATTTGCTGTAGCGGTATTTTGTTCAACCCCGACGATTTCAGATTCACCACATACCCTACCCATGCCCAGAAAAATATGGCCAGCAAACTCAACCCTAAAAAGACAAGGTGTACCTTCTCCCTGGTGGCCATAAAATAGGCATAATGCTGGTAGCCTCTGAAAGCAAAGAACAGAATCCAGCAGAGGGCGGCCACCGCGTACAGCACCTTTTGAAACCGTGCCTTTTCGCCTTCAATAAGAATAGTATCATTTTCTATTCTCACCGTGCCCGTTTTCAGTTGAAAGGTTTTCATAAGTATGATATACGCAAAGTACTTCACCGCCCATACGCAAAAAGGGAGGCAAATGGTTGAACGAAAGGCCAAAGCTACCCCAGGGCTGATCACCTGGCTTTTTATGGTATCACTCCCTTCAGCGGTGGTTAAAGGCCGAAGGCAATGTGGGGTTGTTTTCTCAAAAGTAAGCCAAAACGTTACATTACTTACTTTCTGTTGCAGGTATAACCGCCAAAGGCCTGCCTCTGTTATAAATGCCAGATTCTATGAGCCGGCAGATTCACTGAAACAACCTGGCCGGGCACCCAGGTGTTCTCCTGCACCCTTGCCATTAACACCTGCTTTTGTACTACTACCTCCAGTTCATAGTAACCGCCCAGAAAAGCCACGCTGGAAATTTTTCCCGGCAGCCCTGGGCCACCTTCTGGGTGAAGCACCACGTTCTCTGGCCGTACCAGCAATTTTTTATTTTTAGCAACGGGTAGGCCCAGGGCCTTGGTAAAAGCCTTGGTCTGGGTAAGGGAAAGAAGGTTGTAGCTGCCAAACAAACCTGCCGTATACTCATTCACTGGTTGCCGGTAAATCTGCTGGGGCGTACCTTGTTGCTGCAATTGCCCTTCTTTAAGGACCAGAATCTCATCTGCCCAGGAGAGCGAGTCCAAGGGGTCATGGGAAATAAGCATCAAACTAATATCCAAGGATTCGCTCAAGTTCTGGATCACCGACTTCAACTGCCGTTTATGGGCCATATCCAGGTTGGAGAAGGGTTCATCCAGGAGGAGCAGCCGCGGCGAGGTGAGCAGCAATCGGGCCAGGGCAATGCGCTGGCGTTCGCCTCCAGAAAGTTCATCGGTACGGCGCTTGAGTAAATGGTCAATCTGGCACAGCGAATACAGTTCATCGGCAGATTCCTGCTCCAGGGTGTTAGCGTACTTTAGGGCCTGTTCTACCCGTAAAAAAGCGGGCAACTCAAACTGCTGGGACAAGTAGGCAATGCCCGGGTGACCCGCCACCAGTTTTTCCTCAGGTCCCAGAACCCTGTCGCCTTCAAAGACCACCTTCCCTGCATCGGGCTGCATGAGTCCCGCAATGATCTTAAGCAGCGTGCTTTTCCCAGAGCCGGTCTCACCGGCAATGGCTATTTTCTGCCGCTGGCGCTGGTGAAAGCTAATCTGCTCTAACACCTGCTCACCCCTTACCTGTTTACTTATACCTGCTACCTCTAAAAAAGCCATATATAAAAGAAAGCGTGCACTGCTTCCTGGTCTGAAATCTAAATGATAAAAGCTGGTTAGCCTCTTGTCTTTTCCTTCCTTAAAAAAAATACACCCCTTCCACTGACCGCCATGCAAGCAAACTTAAGGAACGAATACCGTAATCACGCCCAAATCTATTAAAATGTATTTTATACAAGTAAATACTACCAATGTAGAGCCTTCTGGGACTAGTGCCCAATTGTATCCTCGCAGGGTAGATTAATGACTTACTCCCTCTAAATCTTCTTGCCATCCTGAAAGAATTTTAAGCGTGAGCGCCAGTACCATTTAATTAATGATTATGCCGTTCGCTACTCAGATCCTTCCAGGATGACAAAGAGAGGTAAAACCCTTTAGGAAGATAATTGTAATGGGAGGTTTACAGATTTCTATAGCGGTCAAATTCCTCTTGACTCCTGAGTCAGGAAGCTTTTCCCTAAAACTGTTTTAGGCTCGTTTTCCTAAAAATGGCCTTAAAACAGCAAAGCCGCCCCATAACCAGGAGCGGCTTTGCCAATGTATTTATGATAATTAATATCTTAGAACGGAGGGGCGTCATCAAAAGACGAAGCCGGGAAACCGCCGCCGTCATTCATCTTGCTACCTACTCTTATAGAATTAGGAGCACCGCCACCCAGAGCCGGGCCGTCAAAGTCTGACGTAGGGAATCCCGCGGGGCCGTCAAAACCGGTACCACCACCAAAACCGTCCTCCAGGTTCCCGAACTTAGTGAACTTACCAATGAATTTAAGGGCCACGCTGCCTACTTCACCATTCCGGTGTTTGGCAATAATTACCTCGCCCACGCCTTGGGTAGGGTTGCCCATTTCGTCTTCGGTGATACCGTAGTACTCAGGGCGGTACAGGAAGATTACCATATCCGCATCCTGCTCAATAGACCCAGATTCACGTAAGTCAGAGAGCATTGGCTTCTTGTCGCCTCCGCGGGTTTCCACGGCCCGGCTTAGCTGTGACAGGGCAATAACCGGTACGTTCAATTCCTTGGCTAGCTGCTTAAGCGCCCTTGAGATGGAGGCAATCTCCTGCTCGCGGTTACCGCCACCTTTGCTTCCCTCGGCGTTACCGCTCATGAGCTGCAGGTAGTCAATGATAATCATCTGGATGTCATGCTGCGCCTTCAAACGGCGGCACTTGGTTCGGAGCTCTCTAATAGAAAGTCCCGGAGTGTCATCAATGAAGATAGGCGCCTGGCTCAGGCGGGAGATCTTGTGGTTCAGCTGGGCCCACTCATAATCCGCCAGGTTCCCTTTCTTGATCTTCTCCCCTTCCAACTCGGCCTCCGCTGAAATAAGACGATTCACCAACTGAATGGAGGACATCTCCAGAGAGAAGATAGCCACGCCCTTGTTGAAATCCACGGCGGCGTTGCGCATGGCAGACACTACGAAGGCGGTCTTACCCATGGCGGGACGTGCTGCCAGGATCACTAAGTCAGAAGGCTGCCAGCCCGAGGTCACACGGTCCAGGGCGGTAAAACCACTGGGCACCCCGGTTAAGCCTTCTTTTTGGCTTTTCTTCACTTCCAGTTCTTTGATGGCTTTGTGCATCAAAGACTGCATGTCATCAAAGTTCTTTCTAATGTTGCTTTCAGAGACCTCAAACAGCTTGGCCTCCGTAGAGTCCAGCAGGTCAAACACGTCGGTGGTGTCTTCGTAGGCGCGGCCCAGCACCTCAGAAGAGATGCTGATCAGGTCGCGCTTAATGGCGGCTTCCGTGATGATACGGGCGTGAAACTCAATGTTGGCCGCCGAGTTGATGCGGGTAGTAAGCTGCGTCACGTAATAAGCGCCGCCCACAAACTCCAGCTCGCCCTGCTCGCGCAGTTCCTGGGTAACCGTTAAAATATCTATGGGCTCAGATTTGTCAAACAAACCTAGAATAGCCTTGAAAATGCGCTGGTGCGCGTCTTTGTAAAAACTTTGGGGTTTTAGTAGGTCAATGACCGCGGTGAGGGCATCTTTCTCCAACATGAGCGCGCCCAACACCGCCTCCTCCAACTCCAGCGCCTGCGGCGGAAGTTTGCCAAGTCCCGGAGAGACAGTGGGTTTGGGGTTCCAGGCTGCCTTTCCTCTCGTCGCTTTCAATTTCATATCCTCCATGAGAGCAAATGTAAGACTGGAAGGCATTCAGGTAATCCACAAAATGACCTACATATCCACATTTTGCCGGGATATTTGAGGAAATGGGACGTGACCCCGCAGCAGATCAGCTACCGCCGGAGTCAGCCGTTTTAGGCCCGTTTTCCTGAAAACAAGCCTAAAACAGAGAGAATTTTCTAGTTTGTATTTTCCAACTCAGGAATTTTAAGCCAAGGCCTGAAGAAAAAGTAATCCACAAATTTCCTGCTACATATCCACAAATACCTAAAGCCCGAAGCCATACGGCGTATTTTAAAATCATTACATTTGCTCTCTTTGAAATTGACTACATGAGTACAGCGGCATATAACCACATTCACCTTATTGCCATTGGCGGCAGTATCATGCACAACCTGGCGTTGGCATTGCACCGGAAAGGCCTGAAAGTAACGGGCTCAGATGATGAGATCTTTGAACCAGCCAAAGGCCGCCTGGCTGCCGACGGAATCCTGCCCGAGCAGGAAGGCTGGTTCCCCGAGAAACTGAATCCCCTCCCCGATGCCGTGATTGTGGGCATGCACGCCCGCCCCGATAACCCGGAATTATTGTACGCCCAGGAACACGGGGTTCCCATTTTCTCTTTCCCGGAGTTCATCTACGAGCAGTCCAAAAACAAGCAGCGCATTGTGATTGCCGGTAGCCACGGCAAAACGTCTATCACCTCTATCATCCTGCACGTTTTAAAATACCACAACCGCCTGTTTGACTACGCGGTAGGCGCCCAGCTGGAAGGCTTTGACCTGATGGTGAAACTCACCGAAGAAGCTCCTATCATCATCATTGAAGGTGATGAGTACCTCTCCTCGCCTATCCAGCGCGTGCCCAAGTTCCATAAGTACCACCACCACATTGGCGTGATGAGCGGCATCAGCTGGGACCACATCAACGTCTTCCCTACAGAGGAGAACTACCGCGAGCAGTTCCGCATCTTCGCGGAGATGACACCCAAGGCCGGAACCCTCATCTACAACCAGGATGACGAGCAGGTGCTGGAGGTGTGCGTGCCCAATAACTCAGACGTGAACTATATTGGCTACACCATTCACGAGCACAAGATCAAAAAGAGCGGCAAGACCATCCTCAAGACCAAGAAGGATGACGTGGAGATCCAGCTCTTTGGCGAGCACAACCTGCGCAACATCTCGGCGGCCAAAGAGGTCTGCAAGCAGATAGGCATCAAGGGACAGGCGTTCTATGAGGCGCTGGCTACGTTCAAAGGCGCGGCCCGCCGTCTGGAGAAAATTGGCGAGAACGAACACACGCTGGTATATAAGGATTTCGCGCACGCGCCGTCTAAACTGAAAGCCACCTCTGAAGCCCTCAAGAAACAGTACCCAGACCGCCAACTGGTGGCTTGCTTGGAACTGCACACCTTCAGTAGCCTTAACCGTGATTTTCTACCACAGTACCGCCATACGTTCCTGGCCCCTGATGTAAAGATTGTCTACTTCAGCCCTAAGACCCTGGAGCACAAGCGCATGCCCGCCCTGGACCCCCAGGATTTGAAGGCGGCCTTTGGCGATGAGGAGATACAGGTGTTCACAGACAACCAGGCCCTGCAGGACTACCTGCTCAACACCAACTGGAAAGACAAAAACCTGCTGATGATGACTTCCGGCACCTTCGGGAACCTGGACCTGCAACAGCTAGCCCATACCATTACCGCTTCTTAATCAGGTTCTCTCCATTGTCAGGCTCTTAACTCCGTTGCCTATGAAATTACATCTACGCAAGCCCATTGTCTTCTTTGACCTGGAAACCACCGGCGTGGACATTTGCCGCGACCGCATTGTGGAAATAAGCATGCTCAAGGTGATGCCCAACGGCGAGGAAATCATCAAGACCCGCAAGGTAAACCCCACCATCCCTATTCCCATTGAGTCTAGCATGATTCATAAGATCTATGACGATGACGTGGCCGACTGCCCTACCTTTGCGCAGCTGGCCCGCTCCCTGGATGATTTCCTGAAGGGCTGCGACCTGGGCGGTTTCAACCTCATCAAGTTTGACATTCCCCTGCTGGCCGAGGAGTTTTTGCGCGTAGACATTGACTTTGACATTGAAAACCGCTCCATTGTGGATGTGTGCCGCATCTTCCACCAGATGGAGCAGCGCACGCTCTCAGCGGCCTATAAGTTCTACTGCGACAAGACCCTAGAGAACGCCCACAGCGCGGAGGCCGACACCATTGCCACCTATGAGATCCTAAAAAGCCAGGTGGCCCGTTATGAGGGCGTGCCCCTGCCCGGCGCAGAGGACCAGGCCAAGTTCCCGGTCCAGAACGACATGCAACAGCTGCACCACTTCACCTTCCAGAAGACCGCCGACCTTTGTGGCCGCATCGCCTATAATTCCAGCGGCGTGGAGGTCTTCAATTTCGGGAAGCACAAGAACGTGCCCGTGCTAGATGTCTTCCAAAAAGAGCCTAGCTACTATGACTGGATGATGAAAGGCGACTTCCCGCTCTACACCAAGAAAGTACTGACCCGCATTAAGCTGCGCGGCGCCCTGCAGCAAACGGCTCTGAAGTTCTAGGCTTGGATTGAGTATAAAAGCATTACAAAAGAGGCGCCTACTGATATTCAGCAGGCGCCTCTCTTTTTATGGAATATCGTTTTGGGCCTGTTTTTTCAAAAACAGACTCAAAACAGAAAAAGCCTCCTGATTTCTCAGAAGGCTTTTCATTTCTACCCAGGCCTTAAACCTGTGTCCTCATTTTCCATCCCAAAAGCTACTTCGCTTTGTCAGATTTCAGGAGCAGGGCCATGAGCACTGCGCTGAACACCAGCCATTTGCTTTTGATCTTCATGGCTTAGCGGGCGTTGTAGTACTTTTTGGCTTCGGGCATGTTCTTCTTGATGTCCGCAATCCGGGTTTCATTGCTAGGGTGGGTGCTCAGGAACTCAGG
Organism: Rufibacter soli; assembly: GCF_054781795.1. NCBI lineage: Bacteria > Pseudomonadati > Bacteroidota > Cytophagia > Cytophagales > Hymenobacteraceae > Rufibacter > Rufibacter soli. Next base: position 2,254,366 of record NZ_BAAGTS010000002.1, read on the forward strand.
TGGGGACTGGCCATTGCTGGCAGCAGCCATTCTTTCCCAGAAGGCTACGGCGCTCTCAGGGTTATATCCGGCCATGGCCATGAAAATAAGGCCTAAGCGGTCGGCTTCAGACTCTTGGGTTCTACCGAACTTCATTAACCCTACTCCGGCCCCAATACCATAGGCAGTGTTCAGGATTTGGGCAGAGGTTCCGCCTCCTAACGCGCCCAGCGAAGAACCTACCCCTTGGGCGGCCATCTGCTGGCTAATGCGCTCGTTTGAGTGCTTGGCTATGGCGTGGGCAATCTCGTGGCCCATTACTACGGCCAGACCGGTTTCGTTTTGGGTAATGGGCAGCAAGCCGGTGTACACCGCAGTTTTTCCGCCGGCCATGGCGAAGGCGTTCTGCTGACTGTCATCCTGAATGAGGTTAAATTCCCATTGGTAGCCTGCTAACTGGTCTGAAGCTCCTTGCTGGCGCATAAACGATTCTACGGCCCCTTGTATACGCTGGCCTACCCTTTTTACCATGGCGGTCTGGGTGGCGTTGGAGGAAAGTTTGCTTTGCTTCATCAGGTCATTATACGCCTGGAAAGACATGGTCATCACTTCCTGGTCACTCACCAGAGACAGCTGGCGCCTTCCTGTAATAGGAACAGTGCTACAGCCTGCCGCCACCAAAAGAGCCAGGGAGACGAATACGTTTCTAAACAATTTCATTTTTCATAATTGGTTAAGTGGTACATGTTCTGGAGTTGGCCCAGAGACTCCTTTTTACGGGAGCGTTCTCCTATACGTCTGAACCGCTTTAAGGTAACGGCTCTGGGCGCAATCCGGGCGCAAATCTATTTTTTACTATATACAATTCCATGCCAATTTTTTATTTTACCTAAACTCTCTGCCATAAATGCTTGAGCCCGCTGCCCTAAATGCCTTATATTTGAAGCAAAAGACCTGCCATGAAAATACTAGCCATAGGCCGTAACTACGCCGAACACATAGCCGAACTCAAAAACGAAGTGCCCGACGAGCCCGTGATTTTCTTTAAGCCAGACACGGCGGTGCTGCGTAACAATGAGCCTTTTTATTACCCAGAATACAGCAATGACATCCATTATGAGGTGGAATTGGTGTTGCGCATCAGCAAAGAGGGCAAGAACATTCAGGCGAAATTCGCGGACAAGTATTTTGACGGCATTGGCATTGGCATAGACTTTACCGCCCGCGACCTGCAGACCAAAGCCAAAACCAAAGGCCTGCCCTGGACGTTAGCCAAGGGCTTTAACGGCTCGGCTCCTATCTCAGACTTTTTGCCGGTAGAGAATTTCCCGGCCCTGGATAACATCAATTTCGGGTTGAAGGTGAACGGAGAGATGAAGCAACAGGGCAACTCCAGGATGATGCTGCACAATTTCGGGGCTATCCTGGCGTATATGTCTAGGTTCATCACCTTAAAAAAAGGCGACCTTATTTTCACCGGTACGCCGGCTGGCGTAGGGCCCATTAAAATAGGAGACCGGTTGGAAGCGTTTATAGAAGACAAAAACCTATTACATTTTGAAGTTAAATAAAGTCAAGGCTTACCTTTTCGCGTTTTTACTGGGTGGCAGCGGTAGTGCCCTTGCCCAGCAGGCCCCCGCTCCTACCGCCCCTTTTTCGGCTAGCCCGTTTTTGTTTCCGGTAAAGCCAGGCACGCAGAATTTCCTTTCGGGAAGTATGGGCGAGATCAGGCCCAACCATTTTCACGGGGGCATTGACATCAAAACCGATGGCCGGATTGGCCTGCCTATCTACGCCGCCGCCGATGGCTATATCTCCCGGGTGAAGGTGTCCAGCTACGGCTACGGCAATCTCATTTACGTCACCCACCCGGGCGGCCTGGTGACTACCTACGCGCACTTAAACCATTTTGCGCCCGGCTTAGCCGAGCACATGCTGCAGTTGCAATACCAGAAAAAGGCCTTTGAAGTAGAAACTACCTTCACTGAAACCCAATTCCCGGTTAAGAAAGGAGACGTGATCGCGTTTTCTGGCAATACCGGCGGTTCTGGGGGACCCCACCTGCACTTTGAGGTACGCGACCAGAAAAACAACCTGCTTAACCCGCTGCGCTACGGTTTCACTGAAATAGCTGACCAGATTCCGCCTACCATCTACAATTTCGCGTTAACGCCCCAGAGCATTGACGCCCGCGTGAAAGGAGAATTTGTGCGCCGGGAATTCACCCCCGTTAAGAAAGACAATGTCTATACCCTGCCAGATACCCTGTCGGCAGCGGGACTAATCGGGCTGGAGATTCAGGCCATTGACCAGTACAACGGCGCCGCCAACACCAATGGGGTACAGGCGATGGAACTGAAGGTGAACGGCCAGACCATTTACCGCCACAACATAGACGGGGTGCCCTTTGACAAGCAGCGGCAGGTATCGGCGCACATCAATTACCCGGTGCTCAAGCTTAATAACCGGGCTTTCCAGCGCCTGTACGTGGCCGACGGAAACTCGCTCCCTATCTATGAGCTGGACCATAACCGCGGTCGGTTCCGGGTGGAAGAAGGTAAGGTATATGAAGTGGTGGCAGATCTGCAGGACTCCTATAAGAATGTCTCGCAACTGCGGTTTTTCTTGAAGGGCGCCCCCAGCACCTACCAGGTACTGGCCGCACCGGCCAAGGTGGCCAAGCCCAAAATCACCTATGACGTGATGGAAAGCATTTTAAAGATCACCGCAGCTGACACCGCACAGGAAAAACGCAACCTTGACCTTTACATTGGCAACTACAAGTACGCGCTGCTGCCGTCTTACACCAATGCCACCGGTTCTGTGTACCTCTACAACATGATTGGTGGCCTGCCAGACTCCGTGGATCTGACGGGTACCAAAGTGCGGTTCCCGTTTAACCAGCTGGTTCCGCCGGGCACCGAGTTTCTCTACTCTAACCGGTTCATGGACATCACCTTCCAGGAAGAGTCTCTGTTTGACACGCTGTATCTGCAAACCAGCCGTGACGCCAATGACGTGTTTTCCATTAATAACCCGCTTACCACGCTGTATCAGGCGGCCAAAATCACCATCCGGCCCGCCATTTTGCCGGCAGATAAGTCTAAAGCAGCGGTCTACGCGCAGGGCTGGGGGAAATCGGCGGGCTTTCTGGGAGGTACCTGGAACGGCGATGCCATCACCTTTTATGCCCGGGATCTGGGTAAATTCAAGGTCCTGAGTGACACCGTGGCCCCAACCGTGAAACTAGTGCAGAAGTCACCTAACCAGATCAGTTTCCAGATCAGAGACAACCTGTCTGGTATCTCTTCCTGGGAGTGCGAGGTAAACGGCCAATGGCTTCTATTGAAATGGGAACACAAAAACGCCACGCTTACCTCTGAGAGATTAGATAAAACAGTACCTTTGGCTGGACCAGTGGTTTTGCGCGTGAAAGACGCCATGGGCAACGAAGCCGTGTATACCACTAAGATTTGATATAGTTGATTGCTGGTTGTTGATGGTATCTTTGGGGATGGACTTTTATACACCTCTTCCAGAGTGACACCTATTTTAAGGCTGTTTTTATAAAAACAGGCTCAAAACAGAAAGCCATTGCCTTCTTCAACAAGCAACAATTAATTACCAACAATTGAAACAATGCTACAAATAGGTGACCTCGCCCCAGACTTTGAAGTAAAAGATCAGAACGGCCACGTGGTGCGCATGCGTGATTTCAAGGGCAAGAAAGTAGTCTTGTATTTCTACCCCAAAGATGACACGCCCGGCTGCACGGCCCAGGCCTGCAACCTCCGCGACAACTATGACGCCTTGCTGGCTAAGGGTTTTGTGGTGCTTGGCGTAAGCGTAGACAATGAGAAGTCGCACCAGAAGTTTGTGCAGAAGTTTGACCTCCCCTTCCCGCTGCTAGCCGATACCGAGCATGAAATTGTAGAGAAATACGGCGTCTGGCAGGAGAAAAGCATGTACGGTCGTAAATACATGGGCACCATGCGCTACACCTTTGTGATAGACGAGGCAGGCACCATTGAAGACATCATCACCAAAGTAGACACCAAGAACCACACAGCACAGCTGTTAAAATAAGCAAAGGGCTGCCTTTCCTTAACAGGATAGGCAGCTTTCCTGTTTTAGGCCTGTTTTCTTAAAAACAGGCTTAAAACGCAAAAACATACACAGAACCTTAACTTACATTTTTCACCTTCACCTCATCAGAATGAACCCTTTCAACTACCAAACGGATCAACTGCTGGACGTAGCCCAACAAGTGCGCCGTGACATCGTGCGTATGGTGCACGCGGTTAACTCTGGCCACCCGGGCGGCTCTTTGGGCTGTACTGAATTCCTGGTTTCGCTGTATTTCAAGCAGATGACGCACAACCCTTCCTTTGATATGGATGGCATTGGCGAAGACCTTTTCTTCCTGTCCAACGGGCATATCTCACCGGTTTGGTACAGTGTGCTTGCCCGCGCCGGTTATTTTGACGTAGCCGAGCTAGCCACGTTCCGTAAGTTGAACTCTCGCCTGCAGGGCCACCCCGCCACTGAGGAAAACCTGCCGGGCATCCGCATTGCGTCTGGGTCTTTGGGCCAGGGTCCTTCTGTGGCCATTGGCGCCGCTCAGGTAAAGAAACTGAACAAGGATGACAAGTTGGTGTACGTACTCACCGGCGATGGTGAGCTGGAAGAAGGCCAGGTTTGGGAAGCCGCTATGTACGCCGCCCACCACAAAGTAGATAACCTTATCTGGACCGTAGACTACAACGGTCAGCAGATTGACGGCCCCGTAGATGCCATCATGAGCCTAGGTAACCTCCGCTTAAAGTTTGAGTCGTTTGGCTGGAAAGTGATCCATTGCGAAAACGGGAATGACTTTGACCAATTAGTGCCAGCCCTGGAAGAAGCCAAAAGCCTGACCGGCCAAGGCAAGCCCGTAATGCTGTTAATGAATACCCAAATGGGCTATGGCGTTGACTTTATGATGGGTTCGCACAAATGGCACGGCGTGGCACCAAATGATGCCCAGCTCCAGGATGCCCTGGTGCAATTGAAAACCACCCTCAACGACTATTAATCTACCTGAAGCGGCGGGCGCAGGCCGGCCGCTTCCTTGTTTTTCTGCGGCATGAAATCTGGGCGTTCTGTATGTGTATGGCTGGTCTGCCTCCTGTTTGGGGTCATGACGGCTTTGCCGGCGGCAGCCCAGAACAAACAACCTGCCCCTAAAAAGACGCGCCTGCTGTTTCTCCTGGATGCTTCGGGTTCTATGTTGGCCAACTGGGAAACCAGCACCCGCTGGCAGGTGGCAAAGACCATGCTGGCCCGTATGGCAGATTCCCTTAACACATACCAGAACCTGGAGATAGGTTTGCGGGTGTACGGGCATCAAAGCCCGGTGAACGTCAAGAACTGCAAAGACAGCAAGCTGGAGGTGGCGTTCGGCCCTAAAAATGCCGAGGCCGTCAAACGGAAGCTGCAGCAGATCACGCCCAAAGGCAATACGCCCCTCACCTATTCCCTGGGCCAGGCGGCCAATGATTTCCCGCAAGACCCTAATGGTCGTAACGTGGTCATTATTATCACAGACGGGCTGGAAAGCTGCGGCGGTGACCCTTGCGCGGTTTCTTTGGCGCTCCAGAAAAAGCGGGTGTTCTTGAAACCGTTCATTATTGGCTTAGGCGATGACCCGGGCTATGCGCAACAGTTTGGGTGCATGGGCCAGTACTACAACGCCTCAGACATCAGAACCTTTCAACAGGTGCTGGACAACGTGATAAGTATTGCGCTCAAGAAAACCACCGTGTCTGTGGAGCTCACAGATGAGGCGGGCCGGGCCGTGGAAACCAACGTGAACATGACCTTCCTCAACAATGTGACGGGCCAGCCAGAGTATAACTTTGTGCATTACCAGACCGGCGAAGGCAAGCCAGACCAGGTAGAGATTGACGCCCTGCTCAGCTATGACCTGCTCGTTAACACCCTGCCGGCCGTGCAGCTGCGCAACCTGGACATCAAGCCCGGGCGCCACAACGTGATTAAGGTGAAGGCACCCCAAGGCTACCTGTACCTGCGCCAGGACGCCCCTACCGCCTACGGTTCTGTAACAGCCATTGTCCGGCAAAGAGGCAACCCCGAAGTGCTCAACACGCAACGCTTCCCCAGCCAGCATAAATACCTGGCTGGCACTTATGAAGTAGAGGTCTTCACCATGCCTCGCCTTCGGCAAACCGTGACCATCAGGCAAGGTCAGGCCACGCCTATTACTTTTGCCCCGCCGGGTTCCCTTACCATTACCCAAGACCTGCAGGGCTACGGAAGTTTGTACCTGCTGCACAAAGACGGCACCCAGGAATGGCTCTGGAACCTTCCCGAGGGCAGTAGCAAAATTAGTTTACCTTTGCAGCCAGGGCGTTACCGCGTGGTGTACCGGTTGAAAACCGCCAAAGGCAGCAAGTTCACAGACGTGAAGGATTTTTCCATTAATTCGAATTTGACGACTACGATAAAACTTTTCAATTAAGATGAAGGACTTCCCTTACTCAGAATCAAAAGATACCCGTTCCGGTTTCGGGGCCGGCCTGTTAGAGCTTGGCCGTACCAACCCCAATGTAGTGGCGCTTTGCGCCGATTTGATAGGCTCCCTGAAGATGGGCGATTTCCAGAAAGAGTTTCCGGAGCGTTTCTTCCAGGTGGGCATTGCCGAAGCCAACATGATTGGTCTGGCTGCCGGTATGACCATTGGCGGCAAAATCCCGTTCACGGGTACCTTCGCCAACTTCTCTACCGGCCGCGTGTATGACCAGATCCGTCAGTCAGTTGCCTATTCCGGCAAGAACGTGAAAATATGCGCGTCACACGCCGGTTTAACATTGGGCGAAGATGGCGCTACGCACCAGATTCTGGAAGATGTGGGCATGATGAAAATGCTGCCGCACATGACCGTGATCAACCCTTGTGATTACAACCAGACCAAAGCCGCCACGTTGGCCATTGCCGAGCATGAAGGCCCGGTTTACCTGCGCTTCGGGCGCCCGGTGGTACCTAACTTTACCCCGGCAGACCAGAAGTTTGAAATTGGCAAAGCCTTGATGCTCAATGAAGGCAAAGACGTGACTATTCTGGCGACCGGTCACCTGGTTTGGAAGGCTATCCTGGCCGGCAAACTGTTGGCGGAACAAGGCATTGACGCCGAGATCATCAACATCCACACCATTAAGCCTTTAGACGCTCAGGCCATCCTGGCCTCTGCCGAGAAAACCGGCTGCGTGGTAACCGCCGAAGAGCACCAGTTGAACGGTGGCTTAGGCGAATCAGTGGCTCGTCTGCTGGCCCAGAAAATGCCTTTGCCCCTGGAGTTGGTGGGCGTGGATGACACCTTCGGGGAAAGCGGTACCCCAGAACAACTGATGGAGAAATACGGCCTTAATGAGCAAAGCATAGTAGAAGCCGCCAAGCGGGCTATCTCCCGCAAAAAGTAGTTTCTGTCCGTAAAATAATGGAACGGGGCCCGTCTTTTCTTAAAGTCGGCCCCGTTTTTTTGTTTTCCCGTTTCGGACCTGTTTTTAGAAAAACGGGCAGAAAACGGACATAATTGCTAAATTCAGCCGGGCAATTATAATCACTGAAACAAACGGCGCAGGTTCCCTTTGGAAGACAAAGAGATATTAGAGAAATTTCACCACCCAGACTCCAGAAACCTGGCCTTTAATCAGTTGGTGCGCAAGTATCAGCAGAAGGTATACTGGCACGTGCGCAAAATGGTGATTGACCATGACGATGCCGATGACCTGACCCAGGAGGTGTTCGTGAAAGTCTGGACCCACCTTGACGGCTTCCGGAAGGATTCTCAACTCTACACCTGGATCTACCGTATCGCCACCAATGAATGCCTCAATTTCCTGAGTTCCAAAAAAAAGCGGTTCTTCCTTCCTATCCATGACGTGGCCGCTGAGCTGGCCGAAAAACTGGATTCCACAGACTCCCTTTCCGGTGATGAGATTCAACTGAAACTGCAGAAGGCCCTCCTTAAGCTACCAGACAAACAGCGCCTGGTCTTTAACATGAAATACTTTGATGAGTTGAAGTATGAGGAAATCTCTGAGATTCTGGGCACGTCAGTGGGCGCTTTGAAGGCCTCTTACCACATTGCGGTAAAGAAAATTGAAGAATATTTGAAAAAAGATTAAACCACTATAGGTAAATCACATCTAACTGGTTGATAGATATGAATGAGGAGTTAAAAATGGAACAATTACCTAAGGACCCGGGCTTTACTGTGCCGGACCGCTATTTTGAGGAGTTGCCTACGCGCATTATGCAGCGTACGGCCTATGCCTCTAAGCGGCCTGCCTTACCGGTGGCCTGGTACTGGCAGTTTAAGACGGCGTTGGCCGGGGGAGCGTTGGGATTGGTTTTTGTGCTTTCTTTTCTGGTTTCCAACTATTTGGCGCCCGAGCCTTCTACCCAAGAGGTGATGGCCAACCTGTCACAGAAAGATATTTACCAGTACCTGGTCAACCACACAGACCTGGAAACGGCAGACCTGGCCGACGTACCGGCCGTGAAACCCCGCCAGCCCCTGGAGTTCCTGGACGTAAGAACCAGTGACATCAGTGATGAAAACACAAGAGAATTAGTAGAGGAATATGAGTACAAATAACCCCAAAGGAATGCAAATACCCCGAATTCTATTTTTGTTGGCGTTTCTGCTTTGTGGGACCTTGGCGATGGCCCAGACCCAGAAAAAAGAAACCCCCGAAGAGCGCAAAGCCAGAATTGAGAAGATTGAGACCGCCAAGATTGCCTTCATCACAGATAAAGTTACGCTGAGCGCTGAGCAGGCCCACCGGTTCTGGCCCCTTTACCAGGAATACCAGGACCGCAAAGACCAGATCAGGTCAAAAAGCCGTCATTTCAAGGAAGAGAACCTCAGCAAATTAACCGATGAGCAAATTCAGGAGGGCCTTGAAAGCCGGTTAAACTACCGCCAGGCAGAGCTCAATATTGAGAAGGAATACATGGATAAATACCTGCGGGTAATAAGCCCCCGGCAATTGGCGCTCTTTTATCGCGCTGAGCGCGAATTCACCAAACTTTTGCTGGAGCGTCTGCAAACGGCCAGCAAGTAAAGATTAGGTTTAATTGTTTGTACGGAGAGGGGGGCATTTGCCTCCTTTTTTGTTTTAGGGCTACTTTTCAAAAAACGGGCTTAAAACGCTTCCTCACTTTTTCAGCCGGCAGGTTATCCAAGACCTTAGGCAGGCAACACAGAAAAGCATCATCCTTTTGGGTTACCTGTCCTCCCCCATTCCAGGCACAGGCCTGGAAGTAGTAGGTAAAGGCTTTCTGCGTACCTTTACAGCTCAATTACCACATGCACCTATGTTATCACCCCGCCAACTTTTCCTGCAGCACCAAGCCCAAACCACAGATTTCCCTTTGCTTTTAGAGGTGGAGCGCGCCGAAGGGATTTATATGCACGGACCCAACGAGGAGCGCTACCTGGATCTGATCTCGGGCATTGGCGTGAGCAACGTTGGTCACCGGCATCCCAGGGTCATCAAAGCCATCCAGGACCAGTTAGAGAAATACCTGCATTTAATGGTGTACGGCGAGATTGTACAGGCTCCGCCCGCCCAACTTGCCCACGCCTTGGCCCAAACCCTGCCCGCCGGCTTGGATAATGTGTACTTTGTCTCCTCGGGGAGTGAGGCGGTGGAGGGCGCCTGCAAGGTGGCCAAACGGTTCACGGGCCGCACCGAGTTGATTGCCTTCAACAATGCTTACCACGGTTCCACCCAAGGTGCCCTTTCACTGAACGGCTCAGAGAATTTCAAGCGTGCCTTCCGGCCGTTGCTTCCAGACGTACGCCATATTCAGCATAATAACACAGCAGACTTAAATCAGATTACTTCCCGTACCGCGGCGGTCATTCTGGAGACCGTGCAAGGCGAGGCCGGGGTACGAGTGCCAGACCAGGAATACCTGCAGGCCCTGCGCGCCCGTTGCACAGAAGTGGGCGCCTTGTTGATTCTGGATGAGATACAGAGCGGTTTCGGGCGTACGGGCACCTTCTGGGCCTTTGAGCAATTTGGCATCGTGCCAGACATCCTTACCTGCGCCAAGGGCATGGGCGGCGGTATGCCCATTGGGGCGTTCATTTCCCGGCAGGAAATTATGCACTCGCTTAAAAATGACCCCATGTTGGGCCATATCACTACTTTTGGCGGCCACCCGGTTTCCTGTGCGGCTTCCCTGGCCACCCTGCAGGTAATTCAGGAAGAAGGGCTCCTGGATCAGGTACCGGCCAAGGCGGCCCTATTTAAAGAAAGGCTGACCCACCCGGCCATTAAAGAGATCAGAAACCTGGGCCTGATGATGGCCGTGGAATTTGACTCATTTGAGGTGTTGAAGGCCATCATTGACAGTGCTATCTTAAAGGGTGTACTCACAGATTGGTTCCTGTTCTGTGACAACTCCATGCGCATTGCCCCTCCCCTTACCATTACATTTCAGGAGATTGAGGAAGCCTGTGCCCTGGTACTCAGGGCTATTGAGGAACAAGTGCGTTTCTAGCCTGTTTTTACCAAAACTAATCCAAAAGACTTCTTTCAAATGTCCAACCTTTTACCTCCTGTTTCAGTAAAAAGGCCAATTACTACCCAGCGTTCCTGATACCGTCTAATTCCTTTCATTCAGGAGAAAACGCTCCCCAATCTTAAACCTGCGCTTCCCCAATGGAGATTGCCCTTGTCTTGTTTTTACTGCTGGCTGCCATCGCCTTGTTTGCCTCAGAAAAACTTTCTGTAGATATCGTTACGCTTATTCTTCTTATAGTACTTACCAGTACGCAGATTATCTCGCCAGAAGAAGCATTTGCCGGCTTTAGCAGTGACTTCATTATCATTCTGGCCTCTATTTTTGTGTTAAGCGCGGCCCTTGAAGACACAGGGGTACTGGACTTTCTGGTGAACTGGCTTATGCGGCACACCGGGCATAAACCCCTTACCCTCCTGCTGTTCATCATGGTGATTCCGGGTCTGGTATCTGCGTTCATGAACAACACCACAGTGACCGCTCTTTTTGTGACGCCCATTGTGGGCGTGGCCAAGAAGATGAAAACCAGCCCCTCCAAATACCTTATGCCTCTGGCCTACGCCTCTATTCTGGGCGGCACCTGTACGCTTATTGGTACCTCTACCAACGTGGCGGTGAGCGGCTACATGGCCAAGGCCGGATATGAGCCCTTCGGGTTCTTTGAGTTCAGCGGCATAGGCTTGATCATTTTTGCGGTGGGCGTGGTGTACATGATGACCATTGGACGGCGCATGCTCCCAGAGACCTCTACCCAAGGGCTTACCACCAAATACAACATCAAAACCTATCTCACCGAGATCATTGTACAGGAAGACTCCCCCCTTATTGGCCAGATAGCCTTTGCGTCAGACCTTTCCAAAATGGGCTTCCGAATCCTGAACATCATCAGAAACAAAGAGAATTTTCTGCCCGATTACCGCACCCGCATCAGGACCAATGACGTGCTGTTGGTGGAAGGCGAGATAGAGGATCTGATCAAGGTAAAGGAAACCAAAGGGATTCAGATTCTCGCCGATGTGATTGTGGAGGAAGACTTGGTGGGCGGTGACATTCGGTTGGCCGAGATCCTGATTACGGGCAAGTCTGACTTGCTTAAGCATTCCATCCGGCAGGTGGAGTTTCTGCGGCGGTTTGGCCTAGTGGTGCTGGCGGTATCCCGGCAGGGCGAAACCATCAGGACCAAGATTGGCGATGTGCAGTTGCAACTGGGAGACCTTCTGCTGGTCCAGGGCTCCGCTGAACGCCTGGAATACCTCAAGATGAACCAGCACCTGGCCGTGTTGGATGAATTCAAGCCTATTCTCTTCAAAGAGCGCAAAGGCCTGCTTACCCTGGGCTTCTTTATCCTGGCCATTATTCTGGGCAGCGTGGGCGTGTTACCCTTGTCTATCTGCTTTTTAGGGGCCGCTGTGCTGAGCGTTCTGTTTAAGTGCATTTCCACAGATCGGGCCTACCAGGTAATTGACTGGCGATTATTGATTTTGATTGGGGGCATGACAGCCTTTGGCATGGCCATGGAGAATACCGGAGCAGATAAGTTTCTAGCCGACTTTATTGTACAAATGCTCCAACCCTTTGGGCTACTGGTGATTCTGGCGGGTTTTGTGGTGCTTACGGTCTTCCTCACCCAGCCCATGTCTAATGCCGCTGCGGCCCTGGTGGTGCTTCCGGTGGCACTCCAGACAGCAGTACAGTTAGACGCCAACCCTCGCACGTTCGCCATTGCCATTATGTTGGCCGCCTCTGTGTCCCTCGTCACTCCGTTTGAGCCTTCCTGCATCCTGGTATATGGCCCGGGCAAATACACCTTCCGCGATTTTCTTAAAATAGGGTCTGGGCTAACCTTGCTGCTCATTGCCATCATTCTGTTCTTAGTGCCAATCTTCTGGCCGCTGCACCAGGTTTAACCCTGTTTTTAGAAAAACAGGCTCAAAACGCTCTGCGCACCCAACAGTACCCTAATGGCTCCGTAAACTTGAGTAAACTGGCTACCTATGACCCGACTTTTTGCTTTCTGTCTGCTATTGCTGTTTGGCTGCGGCCCAGAGAAGGCCAAGGAGGAAGTAAAGGCGCTCCCTAAAAGGAAGGCCAACGCCGCTCTGGAACAGGTAGCTGATTCGGTGAGCAACGCACGCCAGGACGGTACAGACACTAGCACCGGCTTGCCCCTGGACATTAAACAGCAGCTACCGGCAGAGCTTGAAGTGTACCTGGACCGTGCCCATGGCCTCTGGCAATTCCCTTCCCTCTCAAACCAGGACCTGGCCCGTATTCCCAAAGAAGAGCAAGGCCCTTATTTTCTACAAGCTGATCTTAACCAGGACCGCCTGCTGGATTACGCCATACAGATTGTGGAGGACGATACCATTTATATCTATGCCTTTCTGAAAAACAAAACCGATGAGGACTTTACGGTACACCTGTTGGAGAAACACCCCTTATTGGCCAGGGACGGCAAAAAACGCAGCAACCGCTATGTGCAACTGGCCAAAAAGTCTGAGCGGTATTATGATAAGGTCTTACAGAAGGAAATCACCATGCCGCAGGACGCGGTGGCAGTAGGAAATGAAGATACCTTGGTAGTGTACCTGTGGGCCCAGGGAAAATTCAAGAAGGCAGCCACAGGAACCGGTCCTAAAACCGAAGGGCGCTAAAGCTCCAGAAAACTGATGGCTTCCTGCTTAATTTCATCACGGCTCAGGCCATCTTTTACCCCGGTAGTAATTTTCTTGATCAATACTCCCACCACTGCTTTTCTAAAGCCCATCTTAGTGGCAATGTCAATGCAGAAGTCCATTTCGCTGTCATCCACAATACCATCGGCCAGCATCATTTCCACTAAATCATAGATCTGGTCAAAGCGGTCCAGGTCATTGTTGGGCATGGTGAGCTTAATGCTTTCAGCGTCAGACAGCAAGGACCGCACATCTTGCGGGCGCATGCCTTTCCTTTCGCCTATAGAAATAATGTGCTCCATCTCAGCCGCATCAATGTGCCCGTCAATCTTGGCCAGGGCACCCAGGTTCACGATGTGGCTCTTTAGCCTTTTTGTTTCCTCACTTTCAAAAATAGAAAACATAGGGGTTTATGACGTTGGTGGATGGACAGAATCTTCTTGCCAGAGGTACTATAACTTCAAAAAAAGTATTACCGCGGGTTCAGACTACATAATTTACGGATTTCTGCGATAAACGCTGCATGAAGACTTGAAAAGGTTCGCATTTTTTTACAATTAGCAGTGCAGGAGACTACTTTTAGAGAAACTGCCTCTTTTTGATGAACGCGCTGGCCGGTCCCTAAATACTTTTTAAGGCCAACTTCATTCCTAAATGCTTGAGTTCTCTTAGGTAATGCCTTACTTTGCAACTCCGTATTTGAAACAACATGAAGAAAATAGCTGTTTTTACGTCCGGGGGAGATGCCCCGGGTATGAATGCTTGTATACGCGCCGTGGTGCGGACAGCAGTCTACCACAAACTTGAAGTTTACGGCATAGGCCGCGGTTATAATGGCATGATTCAGGGAGAGATCTACCGGTTGTTCTCCCATTCCGTGAGTAATATCATCCAAAAAGGCGGCACCATCCTCAAATCGGCCCGCAGCCCAGAGTTCCAAACCCCAGAAGGCAGAAAACGCGCCTTTGACCAAATCTCTAAGTTTGGCATTGACGGCATTGTGGCCATTGGCGGAAACGGGACGTTTACTGGCGCCCAAACCTTTTATGAGGAATACGGCATTCCGGTGATTGGTGCCCCTGGCACCATTGACAATGACCTGTACGGCACTGATTATACCATTGGGTATGACACCGCCGTGAATACTGCCCTGGACGCCATTGACAAAATAAGGGATACCGCAGACAGCCATGAGCGCGTATTCTTTGTGGAAGTGATGGGCCGTGACTCAGGTTACATTGCCATGCCCTGCGCCATTGGCGGCGGGGCCGAGATGGTAATGATCCCGGAAACCATCACCTCACTACCCGAAGTAATTGAAACCCTCCAGCAGGGCTGGCGCCGGTCTAAGACCTCATTCATCATCATCGTTGCCGAAGGAGAGGAAGAAGGCGGGGCTACGGAAATTGCCGCTAAGGTGAAGAAGGCTTTGCCACAGATGGATGCCAAGGTAACCATTATCGGCCACGTGCAACGCGGAGGCAGTCCTACCGCCGCCGACCGCCTGTTAAGCAGCCAAATGGGCATGGCCGCCGTTGAGGGCCTAATGGCCGGCCGCACCAATGAGATGGTGGGCATAATCAATGGGGAGATTGTGTACACTCCTTTCCATGATACCATCACCAAGAAAAAACCAATTAGTGAAAGCTTCCTGAAGTTGGTGCAGATTCTGAGCAACTAAGAGCAAGCATTTTACTTTAAAAGCCGTTTTAAGCCCGTTTTCTGAAAAACAGGCTTAAAACGGCTTTTCTTATATTTGGCTGGTTCCTCTCCTACTTTGCCTGCATCTGCGCTTTCACAAAAGCAACCACTTCTTCAAACTGCGAGGGGTGGAACCAGGTAATTTCAGGGTCTCTGGTGAACCAGGTTAGCTGCCGTTTGGCGTAGCGGCGGCTATTGCGTTTCAAAAGCCTTACCGCCTCTTCAAATGGGTATAGTCCGTCTAAGTAATGGAACAGCTCCGTGTAGCCAACCGTCTGCAGTGCCTGGTGTTGACGGAAAGGTAACAGCCGCTTAACTTCTTCCAGCAGCCCCTGCTCCAGCATTTGGTCCATGCGCTGGTTGATGCGGTCGTAAAGCTCGGGCCGGTCCCGGTTCAGCCCTATTTTGATAAGGGTATAGTCGGGTTCCTGCCCTTTGCTGCGGGTACGGAAGGAGGAATAGGGCTGCCCGGAACTTAGGCAAACCTCTAGTGCCCTTATAACCCGTTGGGGATTCTGAACATCTACCTGGGCCGCATAGGCTGGGTCCAATTCCTGAAGCTGCGCCACTAGAGGCCCAAGCCCCTCCTGGGCCAGCCGCTGTGATAGGGATTCCCTCACCCCTGGAAGAACTTCAGGCATTTCATCTAGCCCCTCGCAAAGGGCCCGAACATATAACCCAGATCCGCCCGTGGCGATTACCACCGGGTGATTCATAAACAAGGTTTGTAGCAGTTGTTTGGCGTCTACTTCAAAGGCCCCGGCGCTATACTCCTCTTCAATGGAGTGCGAATCAATGAAATGATGCATTACGCCCCCTTGCTCCTCCTGCGTAGGTTTGGCCGTCCCAATAGTCAGTTCCCTATAAAACTGCCGGGAATCCATAGATATAATTTCAGTGGAGAAATGCCGGGCCAACTGCACGCAGAAATCAGTTTTACCCACGGCCGTTGGGCCTACCACCACCACTAAAAAGCGTTTCTCCCTCATTATCTAAAGTTTGTCATAAAGATCTACCAACCGTTGTCCTTCGGCTTCCCAACTCCACTCATGCCGCGCCGCCAGGCAATTATTCCGCAGACGCGCATACAGGTCAGGTTCTTGCAGCAAAGTTAACAGGGCTTGCTTTACTTCCTGTACCTCCGGCTGGGCCATGAGGGCCACCTGATGCTGTTCGTTCAACCGTAGATATTCCGGAAAAGGAACGCACACCTGGGGAATTCCGGCCTGCACGTAGTCAAAAAACTTATTGGCCAGAGAGTAATAATAGCTTAATCCTGTGTTCTCCAGCAGCATTATTCCTCCTACCGCTGAGGCTGTTAAACTAACCAGGGCCGCAGGTTCTACATTTCCTTTGAAAATCACCTTCTCTTCTACCCCCAGATTTTGGCTTAAGGTTATCAAATGGGCCTTTAAGGGACCATCGCCGCAAATATAAAGCTGGGCGGGCACCTGCTGCATGGCCTCCAGGGTACATTCCAGTCCCCGGCCCACATTCAAGGCTCCCTGGTAAATAAAATACGGGGGGTTCTGGGCCATCCCAACCTGCGTCTGCCGAAAAGGCATGTTCCGGACTAAGCCCACCGGCCTAAGGTATTTCTGCTGGAAATGTTCCTGCAGAGAGGCGCTTACTGTATAGGCCAGGCGGGCTCTTTTAAACGCCAGCCGTTCTAAAAAGGCCCAAATTTTTTTGACCCAAGGCCGATGCACCACCTCTGGTAACTCCTGGAAAAACTCATGCGCGTCATACACCAAAGGCTTTTGCCGCCACCAGGAGGTAAAAATTCCGGCCAGGGCGGTATCGGCGTCCACCGCGCCATAGGTATCAAAGGGATGGCTTAAAAACCAAATGATAAGCCGCAGGTTATACTCTAGGTAGAAGAGCGAGCCTTTTAAAAATAAACAGGAAAACCGGTACTGGCGGTAAGGAAGAGTTTCCAGTGGTCTGGAAAAGGGTAACTGTCTTCCCAGCAGGGTCACCTCATACCCGGCCGCGGCCAGGGTGCCCGCAATGCGGCGCATGCGCTGGTCATGGGTCAGGTCTGTAGTTACGGTGAAGACAATGGATTTTCCCATATTTTAAGGCTTTCGCCAGCCATATTTCAGGGCCTGTATTTGGCTATGATTAAGGTTTGATTAACCAATATTTCTTATAATTTTGCTAAATTAGATTATTTTCAGCCAAGTGCCTTCTTTGACTTACAGGGCACTCCAAAGAAACAGCAGAAACCAGGGTATGACAACAGTGAATGCAGCGCAGGAGCGGAAGGCAGAAATTGCGGCGGCCGAGCAGTTAATAGATTTAGCGGAACACGTGAGTGGCAGCCGCAAATATATGCTGGTCTGTACGCCAGACGGCACCATTCTGGCCGTGAACAAGCAGACCCGAAATGTTTTCTTTAAAGGCCAGGACCCTGCGGAACAGGTCAACCTCAAAGATCTGCTGGATGAAAAGCATCTGCCCGTCTTTGAGAAAACCATTAAACTGCTGAGCAAACGCAAGAATATAAGCGGTTTTCTGCAGCCCAAGCAGAACCTGCCTGAAACTCACTTGTTATATTTCAAGTCCAGCCTGATTAAGCAGGACGGCCATGATCTGCTTTACATTGCGGCCCGGGCCGCCTCCGCTGAGATAATGCCAATAGGAGACATGTTCGCCTCTGAGTCCAGCTACCGGAGTATGTTTGAAGAAAGCAACGAGCCCTTGTTCATTCTGGACAAGGGCGGCATGTTCATAGACATTAATAAGGAGGCGCTGGGCTTTATTCAGATAGAGAAACAGCAGCTGTTAGGCAAGAGTGTCTTTGAGGCCTTTGACCTGAACCCCTCCGAGAAAATAGCCTTTAGGAAACGTATTCTGAAGGCCTGTGAAGGGAAAACCCAACGCTTTGACTGGTGGTTCAAAGACAATGATGGCACCCTCTTCCCGCTTTGGTTGTCCTTCAGGTGCGGAAGGTACTTTGGTCAGGAGGTGGTGTTAGGCACGGCAAAGCCGATGGAGGACTTCAAAAGCCACACGGAAGCAGGCCGGCAGCGGCAGGAACAACAGGAATTCATGGGCAAGCTTGCCCCAAAACTGGTTACCCTTAAAACCGCCGAAGACATTCTCTCCGCAACCATGGAGGCGCTCCTGCAGCACCCTAATATAAATGGCGGCGGCGTATACGTGTACCAGCCGGCCAGCCGCATGGTGCAGTTGGTAACCAGCCGCGGCGAAAACTCCATTCTATTACAGGAGAAAAGCGTGTTGGCTTTAAAGACCGAATTCCTGGCCCAGTTAGAGAACAAGAGCAAAAACCGGTCTCTGCTAAGTATCTCCCGCAATTTTCAGCACCTCTTTAACAAGCGTGAGGTGCTGGCCATGCCCATCTGCTCAGACAAACGTTTTCTGGCCACCATCATTCTCCTGATTGATGATGCCAAGAACATGACCAGCACGCTCACTGAGTTTATCAACCTAGTAGGGTTTGAGCTGAACTCCATTCTATCCAGGTTTGAACTCCAACAGGAACTGCATTACTCTGAGGGCAAATACAAAACCCTTTTCGAATCCTCTAACGATGCCATTTTCCTACTTAATAACACCCAGATCGCGGACTGCAACTTCCAGGCCACGGTTCTGCTGGACTGTGACAAGCAGGACATCATAGGCAAGCGGCTGGCAGACTTTTCGCCGGGTTTGCAGGCAGACAACTCCTCCTCCGTTGAGAAGTCCCTGCAGATGATTGAAGGAACCCTAGCCGACGGGCAACCCCGCAGCCTGGAGTGGCGCATTGAGAAAACAGACGGCAACATCATAGACACCGAAATCAGTTTCAGTTCCATCCAACTGGAAGGGATTTCTTTTGTGCAGTCTATTGTGCGGGATATCACCTCCCGCAAGGAAGCCCAGGCGCTGGTAAGAAGACAGGAAGTGCTACGGGAATCTATGCACCAGTTCCGCTCTTTCCTGAGCCAGGTGAACCTGGCCTACGTGAGCATGGACCTGGATCTGCGCGTGCTGTACGTGAACGATTATTTTCTGCAGTACACCGGCTATAAGCGCGAAGAAGTGGTTGGCCAGAATTACTATGAACTCTTTGTGACAGAGCGGGAGCGCCCCAGCCGCATTCAGGAGATCAGAAAGGCCCTGCAAACCCAATCCCTGCGCAGCTACTATGAGTGGGACCTTATCACCAAGTCCAAATCAGTGAAGATTCTGCGATGGAACATCATGTTTGAGATGGACGCTGAAGGAACGGTGATTGGTATTACCGCCGTCGGTAAGGACATGACCGACAAGCGCATTGCCATGGAGGCCCTCAAAGACAACAAGATACGGTTGCAGGACTTGTTTGACAATGCCCATGACCTGATCCAGAACATCTCCACAGACAACAAGTTTATCTTCGTGAACCGGGCCTGGAAAGAGAAACTAGGCTACAATGACTTTGACATTGAGAACCTTACCCTCAATGACATTGTGCACCCCTATTACAAGGCCAAGCTCATCTACCAACTCCGCAACCTCTACAAGGGCGAGGATGTCAATAAGATAGAAACGGTATTCCTGACTAAAAGCGGCAAGCCTATTCACTTAATTGGTAGTATCAACTGCAGTTGGCAGGACGGCAAGCCCATTGCTACCCGGGCCATTCTCCATGATATCACAGACCGGATCAAAGCTGAGCGTCTGCAGAAGGTGTATTACAGCATAGCCAATCTGGCCATCAGCTCGAAAGACTTGCCATCATTGTACAGTGCCATTCACCGGGAGCTGAGTAAGATCATTGAAACCCATAACTTCTACATTGCCCTGTTTGATGAAGAGAAAAACGCCATCAACTTTGTGTATTATGTAGATCAGCTTTCAAATATTCCTGCTGCGCCCAGGCCTTTCTCTTTGGGCATGACCGAGTACGTGATAAAGACGGGCAAGCCGCTCTACGCCTCTAAGGCAGATTTCATGAAGCTAGTGGAAGAGGGTAAGATTGAGGTGAATGGCATTGTGCCAGAGGTGATGCTCTCCTCCCCGCTTTCCATTGGCGAGCGCATCATAGGCGTTATAGCGGTACGGGACTACAAAAACCCGGAGGCCTACGTGAAGACCGATATTGAGATTCTGCACTTCATCTCTAACCAGGTAGCCCTGGCCATTGAACGGAAACGAAACGAAGAGCAAATCACCATCCAGAACGCCCGGTTAAAGGCCATCTTTGAAAGCGGCAACCATTTAATGTGGTCTGTAAGCCGCAATTTCCAACTTACCTCCTTTAACCAGAATTTCTATAACGATGTCTTCTCCTGGTCTGGGCAGGCAGCTGCGCCAGGCATGAAACTGGGCGCCTTAATTGATAAATACGTTTCACCGGATACCTTCCATTTGATCAAGGGCGCCTATGAACTAGCCTTTGCCGGCGAGCCGCAGCAGTTTGAAATTGAGCTGGACAAAGGGAATGGGGATAGCCAGTGGCGCGAAGTGTTGCTCAACCCTATCTACCTCCAAGACGGTAGCTTTGAAGATGTTTCCGCTATCGCCCTGGATATCACCGAAAAGAAAATCTCCCAGCTGGCCCTGGCCGTGAACGAAGAGAAATTCAGGCAGATATTTGAGTCTTTCCAGGACCTTTATTACAAAACCGGTCTTGATGGTGAATTCCAACTGATAAGCCCTTCAGTGCAGGAAGTTCTAGGGTATTCCCAAAGTGAGGCCATGCGCCTGAACGCCAGCAATTTGTATGTGCACGGGCAGGATAGGGAACAGCTACTGGCTATGCTTTTCAGGCAGACCAGTGTCCGAAACTTTGAGACTACCCTGCGCACTAAAAACCACCAGGAGATTGAGGTGTTGATCAACTCCCGCCTGATCTTTAATGAAAACCAGGAAGCCATTGCCATAGAAGGCGTATGCCGTGATATCACAGAGTTGAAAGACACCCAACGTGAACTTATCAGAGCCAAAGAACTGGCTGAGAATTCATTGCAGGTGAAAAATCAGTTCCTGGCTAACATGAGCCATGAGTTGCGCACCCCAATGAATGGTATCATAGGCATGATTGACCTGTTGCACCATACCGTGGCCAATGAAGAACAGCTGGATTACATTGACACCCTGCGCAAATCCTCTGATGCCCTACTGGAAATCCTCAATGACATTCTGGATCTGTCTAAAATACAGGCAGGAAAGCTGCAACTGAACCTGGCTGGCATTGACCTTTTCTACAGCCTGGAGAAAATCCATTCGCTGTTTGCCAACCGCGCCACCCAGAAAGACCTCTCCTTCACCTATGAGATTGCGGAAGACACGCCCCGGTATATCATCACAGATGAGACCAGGTTGCTTCAGGTATTGTCAAACCTTACTTCTAACGCCATCAAGTTCACCAATGAGGGAAGCGTGCACGTGCAGGTAAACAGGTTAGGCGGCGAAGGAGACGAACACATGCTGGAATTCAGGGTACAGGATTCTGGTATTGGGATCAGTGAAGAGGACATTCAATTACTTTTCACAAATTTCACCCAATTAGATAACTCTTCTTCCAAATCCTTTGGCGGCACTGGCTTGGGTCTGGCCATTTCTAAACAATTGAGCGAACTGCTGGGCGGAAGCATTGGCGTTGAGTCTGTGGCTGGGCAAGGCAGCACCTTCTGGTTCACAATTGTGTGCCAGGAGGCCGAGAACATCACTCAGATCAATGAGCAGCTGATCTCCTCCAAAGAACTGGAGGAGGTGGGGCATTTTGAGCCCTCGCCTTACCTGCTGCTGGTAGATGATAATCAGATCAACCAGAAAGTGGCTCTCAAACTGCTTGAACGCATGGGTTGCCAGGCAGATGTGGCGTCTAATGGATTTGAGGCTCTGGATAAAGCCACCCAAAACCAGTATGACCTCATCTTTATGGACATTCAGATGCCGGAGATGGATGGCGTCACGGCCACGCATGAGCTTAAAAAGCTTTTGGGCAGTAAATGCCCGCCTATTGTGGCTATGACCGCCTACTCCATGAAAGATGACGCAGAAAAATTCATCAATGAGGGCCTGGACGACTATGTTTCAAAACCAGTAAAAATCTCTGATCTTTATGACCGCATTTCACGGTGGTATGGCCATAACGTAGAATCAAGCACACCTACAAGTAAAGAGGTAAGCCCCACCAAATCAGACCAAACCGCATTGCAATTGGACATGAACGTAGTGGAGCAATTACGCAGTATTGGTGGTGATGAGTTTGCCTTGCAACTTTATGTGGACTTTGAGGAGGAAACCGCTGAACTTTTAGAGGAAGCCAGAAAAGAAGTGGCTGCACAACATTACACGGGCATTTTAAGTACACTGCATCAAATTAAAGGTACAGCCTCTACCCTTGGTTTGGACTCTGTCTCTACCATTGCCAAGGAGCTGGAACATGACATTCTAAAAGGTAAATTAGCATTAGTAAATAATACCTTTTCTGATTTAGAGTCAAGTTTTACTAACTTTAGAACAAACTATAGAAATAAAATCTTATCTAACTGACCATGTCTGATTCTAAAACCATTTTAATTGCAGAGGATAGTTCTGTAATTCTGAATCTTACCAAGAAAATACTTGAACTCCAGAACTACAAAGTAGTATCTGCCAAGAATGGTGGAGAGGTGCTCAAGAAGGTACAAGACCAGAAAATTGACGCTATTCTCATGGACCTTAACATTCCAGTGAAAAACGGAATGGAGTGTACCAAAGAAATTAGGGCCAGTGAGAACCCTGACATTAAAAACATTCCTATTATTGCCGTAACCGGAAACGCGAACAATTATACATTGGAGCAATTCAAGGAGGCCGGCATTAATGCGTACCTTCCTAAGCCCTTGGATTTTGACATGTTGGTGCAAACGGTGAAGGAGTACGTTCACTAATCAGAGTAAATTTAGTACAAGTATATGCAGCTGAAATATACCCGGCCATTTTTGACCCGGTTAGAAGATATATTTGCAGAGTCGGAGTACATGCTGCGTTATGAGAAAGGCACTTTCAAATCTGGGTTCTGTTTACTCAAAGACACGAAGGTGGCCGTAGTCAATAAATATTTCCCCCTTGAGGGGAAAATAAATTGCTTAGTGGAGATTCTCCGGGCAGTTGACATAAGCCCGGAGAATCTGCGCCCAGAAAGTCAGGAACTTTACCTGGCTATTAAAAACGAAACCCTTATCACCCCGTGAAAGTAACGTTCTTAGGCACGGGCACCTCTCAGGGCGTACCCGTTATTGGCTGCGAATGTGAGGTGTGCCGATCCTTAGATTACCGGGACAAGCGCCTGAGGGTCTCCGTGTTGGTAGAGGTGGAAGGGAAAAGCCTGATCATAGACGCGGGGCCTGATTTCAGGCAGCAGATGCTGCGGGAACGGGTAAAGCGGTTAGACGCTGTTCTGTTTACCCATGAGCACAAAGACCACACGGCTGGCCTGGATGACATTAGGGCGTTTAATTTTCTGCAGCACATTGACATGCCCTTGTACGCAGACCAGCGGGTGCTAAACCAACTGCAGCAAGAGTTCAGTTACATTTTCACCAACGCTACCTACCCGGGTGTGCCCAAGGTAGAACTTCATCCTATCCAGAATAGCCCTTTTGAGGTAGATGGGATTACTATTACCCCCATCCAGGTCATGCACCACCGGTTACCGGTAAACGGCTTCAGAATTGGCGATTTTACTTACATTACAGACGCCAATTTTATTTCTGACGCTGAAAAAGAGAAAATAATGGGCTCTAAGGTGGTGGTGGTGAATGCGCTCAGAAAAGAACCCCATATATCCCATTTTTCTCTTTCAGAAGCCCTTAGCTTATTGGAAGAGTTACAACCCGCTCAAGGTTATCTTACCCACATCAGCCACTTACTGGGCCAGCACCGGCTGGTGGAAAAGGAGCTTCCCGCTGATGTGCGCTTAGCGTATGATGGCCTTTCCATTACCTTGTAACCGTGCACCAGAATTCTTTCTTTTTAAAAAAGCTCGCCCAAAAATTAAATGCAGTCTTACGGGGCTATACCCTAAGGGCCGCTTTCAGCCAGGAAAAAGACGAACTGTTGCTGGATTTTGAAAAGGACGGCCAAGCTTTCTTTCTGAAAGCCATTCAAACCTCTACTTTTTCCAGCCTTCAGTTTCCTTCCACCTTTAACCGGGCACGACAAAATTCAGTTGACCTGTTTCAGGCATTACTGGGGGAAACCGTGCAGGAGGTACGCGCGCACCAGCAGGAACGCAGCTTTTATATAAGGTTTAGCCACCAGAAGGTAATTCTGTTTAAACTCTTCGGGAACCGTTCTAACGTGGTGCTCTTTTTGGAAGATGTAGCCGTAGAACTTTTCCACCGGAAACTGGAAAAGGACCTGAACCTGGATTACCGGCAAATGGACCAGCAATTTGCTATAAGCAAGGAGACTTTTCTGGACGCCCCCCTTCAGTTGCGCAAAGCCCTCCCCACCTTAGGAGATTTGCCCTGGCATTACCTGGAGGAGAAAGGTTTTGCCTCACTCCCACCTCTACAGCAGTGGGCCTTGGTCCAAGATATGCTGCAGGAATTGGAGAATCCTTCCGGTTATTATCTCACAACCTTTCAAAAGGTCCTGCGGCTATCCCTCCTTCCCATTGGTGATATCCAGGAGAAATTCTCAGACCCTGTTCTTGCTCTGAATGCTTTTGTGCCAATGTACCGGTCGCAGGAGTATTTCCAGAAGAATTACACGGCCACCCACAGGCAACTTAGCAGGCAGCTGGAAGGCGCGCAGAAAATCTGGTTTCAGATACAGGAGCAGTTAGAGCATTGGCACCACGGCACGCCTTACTCCCAAACCGCTGATGTGATCATGGCCAACCTGACCAATATTCCTGTGGGAAGTAAAGAAGTGGAGCTGTTTGATTTCTACCAGGATACCACCAGGGTCATAAAGCTCCATGCCACAGAGACACCCCAGAAAACAGCAGAACGGCTGTACAAAAAAGCCAAAAACCAGCAGATAGAATTACGCCTTTTGCAGGAAAGAGCCAACCGGAAAGAAGAGGAAGTAGGACGCCTGTCTGACGAACTAAAGACCCTGGAGCGCCTACAAACTGCGCAAGAACTACGTCAATTTCTAAAGCAGCATGCCCCCGCACAGCCTACCCAGCAAGTAGATGTCCCTTACTATGCCTTTGAGGTGATGGGATTTAAGGTATGGGTGGGCAAAAACGCAAAGGCCAACGACAAACTTACGCTTAAGCACACGCATAAAGATGATTTGTGGCTGCACGCAAAAGATGTACCTGGCTCACATGTGGTGATTAAATTCCAGCCCGGCAAAACGTTTCCTATGCCGGTCATTGAAATAGCGGCGAAGTTAGCGGCTTTTTATTCTAAGCGGAAGAATGACAGCCTCTGCCCGGTCCTCTACACACCTAAGAAATACGTCAGGAAGCCAAAAGGCGCAACACCGGGGTCAGTGTTCGTGGAGCGCGAGAAAGTGGTTCTGGTGAAGCCGGAGAACCCCTTAAGGTGATGTGAAAATTAAACTATACCCTTTCCCT
Organism: Rufibacter soli; assembly: GCF_054781795.1. NCBI lineage: Bacteria > Pseudomonadati > Bacteroidota > Cytophagia > Cytophagales > Hymenobacteraceae > Rufibacter > Rufibacter soli. The sequence goes on from NZ_BAAGTS010000002.1 coordinate 2,279,836, forward strand.
GTTTTAAGCCTGTTTTTTGAAAAACAAGCTTAAAACAGGAGGGAAATCTTTAATGTAATACTATAAGAAATTACCAAATGCTTATTTACGCCATTGGGTTTGCCAAAAACAAAAAGCCCTGTAACCAATAAAGTTACAGGGCTTTTTGTTTCATTGTGCGCGCGGGGAGATTCGAACTCCCACACCCGTAAGGCACCACCCCCTCAAGATGGCGTGTCTACCAGTTTCACCACGTGCGCATTACCCAAAAGAGGCGATTCGATTCATCTGTTACCTCGTTTGTTGTGACAAATTTATCTTATCCTTTTGTTTCCTGCAAGCCCTTTCACAAATCTTTCCTAGGAAATAGCTGCTCACAATACCCTAGAATCCTTTTAAAGTCGCCTTCCACTGCCAACCAAAGAATTCTTCCCTCATAACATGGTTGTATACAGAACCTTCTGGAAACACCTAATAAAGGAAAGAATGGTAGATCATGAAAAAAACTTTTTATGTGATAAGGTCTTCCAGTAAACCGGTTTTTATATGTGTTGCATTAGCAGTGCCTGGATTTTCTTCATTCTACCTAGAAAATAAGGTTGTGGAATTTCAATTGTAACCTCAAATAAGTAATGATGCTTTTCATTAGATTATCTAATTATCAGTATTTACTAATAATAAATATTTTAAGTTTTAAAAGTAGGTAACTTTTACTATCCATGGTTAGTGTATAACACTCGACACTAATATTTTTTTATTGTTATAGGCTTAGGATAGCAATCAATTATACCAGATTCATTATTAATATTAATAACGAATTATTTTATTTATACTGTTATTTAATTACAGTTATCATATATCCATTATCTAATAAGAATTGTATCTCTTAAAATTTACAAACCAAGAATAGATTAATTATTTTTTTTATAATTTAACTTTACATACCATATCCATTTAACCAAATGATTAACTTTATATATTTTTTCAACTATAATATCTTTACACCTCCAGTTTTCAACTTCATTAAAATCCTATTTAATAATCAATGTTTATATACCGGTTATACTAAACTTAAAAATACATTTCTTATCATCGACTGACTTATTTTTTTACTATAAACCAAACTTTAAACAAATTTTCAAATATTATAGCTTACAACAAAACTTAACCAAATAAAATTTTCAGAATAAACAATCTTCATAAACACATAAACTTAATACTTCCATAAATACCAATAAGGATACATTAATTAAACTTACTAACTTTTACAAAAACAGAAAACAACTATATATTAAACCAACCGTATTAATAAAACGCACTTATCATAGCCTCCCTTGCCATTGGCAAATTCTGGTTAATGCTTATTGATGGACTGCTGTTTGGCACAGGAGAAAAGAGAAAGGTGCTAAAACCTCACAAGGAGTCAACTACTTCCACTAACAAATCAGGTTACCTCATTTAATATCCATATTATCCAGCTACTTATAAGGTGAAACCTACTATTTCCCTTTAAGGTATACATTGGCTTAAAATGCAAGCCTGTTAGGTTATAATTTAGATTGAAAAAGGAATCACCCGGTTATGCTAAAAATCTTATCAAAAATAATTGGCTTTCTAAACGGCAGAAATTAATTTTCACCATTTTAATTTTAATTCCTTTTCATTTGCTCTTACCTCAAAAAAATCATTAATCTATTTCAAACAACACACAGTGTTAACAGAGAGCATATAAAATCTATAATCTTCCAACATAGAACCAAAATTATTTACCATCGTTTAAAGCCCCATATTCTTTACAGCCTTTTCATTCACCTATAAAACAACATGGACCAGCAAAAAAAGCACTGGATTGAGTCTTTTGCTAAAGTAGGATATATTGCCAAAGGCATAGTTTATTTTCTAGTAGGTATTCTTACCGCAATGGCTGCTCTGGGATTAGGCGGTGAAAAAGCCTCTAATTCAGACGCCTTCTCTCATGTAAAACAAATACCTAGTGGGTCCCTCCTTTTAGCTCTCTTGGCCATTGGGTTGGTGGGTTATAGTTTATGGAGATTTACCCAAGCTATTAAAGATACAGAGCACAAAGGGGCAGGAGCAAAAGGAGCCGGCAAAAGAATTGCATATGCTTTCAGTGGGTTACTTTATGCCTCTTTAGCCTATCTGGCATTCAAAGTATTAACCGGTAACGGAGGAGGATCAGGAGGAGGATCAAAAGAACAGACCTTGGTGGCTGAATTACTGGAGAAGCCCTTTGGGAAATGGCTGGCTATTGCTATTGGTTTAATGACTATTGGCAACGGTATTTACCAGATCACTAAAGGAGTAACCGCTTCTTTTATGAAAAACATTAATGGTTTACCCAGAGACAAATTTGACATCCTCAAAAAAGCCGGACAGGCAGGATATATTTCCAGGGGAGTAGTTTTCGGAATTATTGGTTTCCTTTTTGTTAGGGCGGCATGGTTGCAAAAACCTAAAGTGGCAGAAGGAACAGAAGGCGCTTTTTCATTTCTGCAAACCTCTCCTTTCGGCAATGTACTTTTGGCCGTGGTAGCGATAGGGTTAATGGGCTACGGCATCTTTATGTTCGTTCAGGCAAAATACAGTGATATCTCTATTGACTAATCCTCCTTGTAGCTACTTCTAAAAAGAGCTATAATATAAAACGGGTGTTTGCAAGGTATACTGCCGGCAGACACCCGTTTTCTGGTTTGGGCCTGTTTTTGCAAAAACAGCCGTTACTCAGGTTATAGGGAAGTGTTTGCTTAATTGAAGATGGCCTTGGCAGAAATTATCAAGAGGCATTTAAAGTAGTAAGTGGGTGTTTGGGAAAAGGCGCCGAATGGCATGGCGATTTTCTGGTCTAAAGTTGCTCTGGCTGCCCCTGAATGTCTGCAGGAAGAAGTACCTAAGTTGCCGGTTCGAGTTCAAATGGAGGTAAAGGATAATGCCACAGCCGCCGGAGTATTGTTTGCAAACCAATCTTTAAGCAAATGCAACCCTTCTTTCTAGTTTGTCTGAAAGTAGATGAAGAAAAGCTCAGCTGTTTTTGCGTTCTCCTTTACGTTAAGGCCACCCAGGTACAAGTGACTTGAGTAGGAATGGGAAGTGAATGATGGGTAACAGGTAAAGGCGAACAGGTCCTGAATTACTTTTTTGTCACGGTTACTGGTGGCAGCCCCCAATTACTTTGCTCAATGGTGATGTTCATATTGTTCCCTTGCTGAATTACTTGGTAGGGCCTGGAAGTAGGGGCGGTTTCTATTTGGTTAATGGAATTATGATTCCCCAGTTGGATTAAGGTATATTCTAAATTGTTCCCTTCCACCCGCTGGTTGATGGAGTTAGAAGAGCCCTGCTGATGGACGTTGGTTAGGTTGTTCACCCCAATGATCTGCCCCATGTAACTATTGTTGGTGCCTACCTGCCTAGCCGTGGCCCTGTTTCCTTCCCCTTGCTGTTGTATGGAAGCAGTATTATAAGCCCCCACTTGCACCAGAAAAGCGACATTGCTCCTGGAGGACAAGTTTCTCTGTGAGATAACTCCATTGTTGCCTGTACCCTGTTGAGATACCAAGGCCTCTTGTTTTAAAGCACCAGTAGTGGCAATTTCTGCTAATCGCTCAGACTTTAGGTTTTTCCCGAGCTCGTCTTCATTTCTGTTGCCCTGCCCATAAGCGGCAAGCCTTATAGTAAGGAAGAATAGAAAAGATAAAGTGCAAAGCGTTTTCATAGGCGGCATAAAAAGTGAAACAGGTTCAAAAAGTAAAATCTCATGGCGTGCCGTAAAGGGCACGCCATGAGATTAATCCAAAACGTAGGGCTTAGTGTTGAGTAATAGTAGCGGTGTTACTTACTCCTGATTGGTTCATATAGGCACTGTTACCAAAACCAGATTGGGTAATGGTACCACTGTTATACCAGCCAGACTGGTTCATGAGGGCGCTGTTCATCATGCCGCTTTGGTTGATGACACCTTCGTTCATAAAGCCGCTCTGAGTGATCAACCCGATACCGTAAACTCCGCTTTGGTTAAGTTCAGCATAGTTTGCTACTCCCACTTGGCTTACCAAGCCAGAGTTCATTTCACCAGACTGGGTAGTGACGGCATAGTTATAATCCCCAACTTGCCAGGTAGAAGCCATGTTATCTAGACCGGTTTGGTTAATATATCCTTGGTTTCCCCAGCCAGCCTGCAGAATATAACCGCTGTGGCCATCCCCAACCTGATCAATGCCAGCCAGGTTGTCACCACCGCCTAATTGCAGGATATAGGCATCATTCATGTTGCCTTCCTGATCTACTTCGGCGTCATTATCTTCTCCTCCAATTTGCTGAATTGAAGCAAGGTTAACATCTCCATCCTGGTCAATATCAGCGTCATTGAACTCCCCGCCTTCCTGGTAGGTAGAAGCGGAGTTTAAATCTCCGTCCTGGTCAACGTCGGCGCTATTTTCCTCGCCCCCTGCCTGAATGGCTTCAGCGGTGTTTGCCCAGCCGTTTTGTCTTAGACTGGCTTCATTTTCCTCTCCGCCCACCTGGCTTATGGAAGCCCGGTTGCTTATGCCGGTCTGGTCTACTTCGGCGTTATTGAATTCGCCCCCATCCTGAGAAATAGTGGCCCAGTTAACAAAACCATCCTGGTCAATATCTGCATTATTGTCATATCCTGCCAGTTGCCCAATGGCGGCTTCGTTCCAGTACCCAAATTGGTCCAGGTCTGCCCTATTGTCTTCCCCATAAGTTTGAGAAATAGTGGCCAAGTTTTCCAGGCCGCTTTGGTACACGTCAGCTACATTTAGGAGACCACCCCATTGGTCAATTAGGGCCATATTATAGTAGCCAAATTGATTAACCATAGCCGTGTTAAGCCAGCTTCCTGTTTGAGTGACGGTGGCATTGTTGGCTTCGCCTACCTGGTTTATCATAGCCAAACTCCCAAGGCCTCCCACCTGGGTAGTAGTGGCCACATTGTCATCACCAGATTGTGTAGTGATGGCTACATTCTGAGCCATGGCCGAGCTTGACAAAAGGATAGCAAGCGCTCCTGCGTAGATAGATAATTTTTTCATAAGGTTTTTGAATTAGGGGGTTAATAAATGATGGTTGAATGATGAATATGATTTATGTATGGCAATTTTACAAAATAAAAACGGAATAGTTACAATAAATATTAAAATGATTTGATTATTTATATTTTCTATATAATTTTTATGTTAAACAGAAATTTAAAATATAGTAATTAACAATATATACGCATTTAATTGTGTCATTATATATGATTTTTAGTATATATTTTCTTTAATTTATTCAATTATTTTTAAAGAATTTTAGGTTGGCAATTCCTTGTGGCACCTAAACTCAGCTTTAAACCGATTTTATTCCGTGTTCTGACAGGTGCTGCCCATGCCTACCTGGAGGCAACCATTATTGTAAACAATAAAAAAAATCTCCGGCAGCGACCTTCAAATGCCGCTACCGGAGATTTCACAACTCGTAACGCTACTGGGTGATGGTGGCCGAATTGTTAGCTCCCCTCTGTTGAATGATAGCGTTATTTTGGGCCCCTCCCTGGTTGATTACCCCCCAGTTCAAAAGCCCAAACTGCGTTACTGAGCTGTTGCCCCGTGCGCCTGTTTGGTTAATTTCTACGTAGTTGTCATTGCCTACTTGTAATGAGTTGGCAGCGTTACCAAACCCTGTCTGGGTAACAAGGCTCCAGTTATACCATCCATCTTGCAAAACAGAAGCCATATGGGAGTTGCCACCTTGGTAGATATCCGCTACGTTTTCTCCACCTACCTGACCAATGCTGGCAGCGTTTCTATTACCTAACTGATAGATGTATGCGTCATTGTATTCCCCACCGTATTGCCCAATGCTGGCCCAGTTATCATTCCCTAGCTGGTCAATGTAAGCGTCATTATAAAGGCCCCCTACCTGGTTTATAGAAGCCATGTTTCTATTCCCCAACTGGTCAATGTAGCCATCAACATTGTTTCCGCTTACCTGCGAGATGGAAGAAGTATTAGCAGTGCCTTCCTGGTCTATTTCGGCGTCCTGGAATTTTCCGCCTTCCTGGTAAGTGGAAGCGCCATTAGCCGAGCCACTTTGGTCAATATCGGCGCTGTTCTCCTTTCCGCCCACCTGGGTGAGATCTGCTATATTGCGGTTACCACCTTGCCGGATGTCCGCTTGGTTTCCTTTTCCTCCTGCCTGCCAACTGATGGCCTCATTACTGGTACCCCGTTGATCTATCTCTGCCTTATTGAATTCCCCCTCCTGCTGGTCAACATTGCCAATATTACTGGAGCCGTGCTGGTCCACATCACCGCTGTTTGCATAACCTCCCCATTGTGTGATATTGCCAATGTGGTCTGCCCCATCTTGGTCAATGTCGGCCCTGTTCTCTTCCCCGTAGGCTTGCCATACACTGGCAAGGTTTTCGGTTCCTTCCTGCCTGATGTCGGCTATATTGAGAACGCCGCCTATCTGGTTTATCTGGTTGAGGTTATAGGAGCCATCCTGGTAACTTAACGCCAGGTTACCTATGCCGCCTGTTTGGTTGATAGTGGAATAGTTGCCCTCTTCCTGAATTGAAGCCATTTGCCAAATGGTGGCTGAGTTGCCGGTGCCGTCCGTCTGGTTCGTGAAGGCCCGGTTACTGGTTCCCATCTGGTTAGTTAAAGAACTGTTGGCAAACCCCCGGGTTTGGTTAACTGTGGCAGTGTGGCCTACCCCAACTGGCAGACTAACCTGGTTGATAAGCGCTGAATTTAGGGTTCCCAGGGCCTGCGTGGTAGTGGCTGAATTACTGGCCCCTGATTGAGTGGTTACCGCCGTATTGTTTACCTGGGCGAAGGTCGGGCTTGCCATGAATAGTGTTATGGCACAAGCATAGATAAATTTCTTTTTCATACTTTTTAGAGATTAAATGGAGGTTATAAGATTAGTATGAATAATTTACTAGTTTTTATTTGTTTTGTTACATATTATATGTAATCGATTATATTTTATAATTCATTATTATAATTTAACCTATTTACCACAGGATAAAACTATTTATTAATTACTTACTTGGTTTAGATTTGCACTAAAGTCAGTGGCAGAAGTTTTGCCTAACCCATTATGGAATCCTCCTCTCTACCTTTCTTCAACCCAAAAAGACCAGATAAGAGAATCCGCCTCCCAGCTTCTAAAACTACTCTGCTGTTTTAAGGCCGTTTTTATGAAATTAGCTCCAAAACACAGTTCAACCGAAAGCCGCCTGCGACAAAAGAAGAAACATAAACCATTTCCGGCAGGGTCAGAAATTAAACACCACGGGCTGACGTATTTTTCGCAGGCATTCTGCTAAATTCCGGCATGCAAACCTTACCTTTTTACATTGTAGACGTGTTCGCGGGGGCTCCTTACCAAGGTAACCAGTTAGCCGTCTTCTTGAACGCTTCTGGTATTGGCCAGGATCAAATGCTGAAGATAGCGCAGGAAATTGGCTTCGCCGAGTCTGCTTTCATATTATCAGACACCTCTGCTCAGGATAACTTTGAGGTAAAGATTTTTACTGTGGAGTATGAAGTCCCCTTTGCCGGCCATCCCACCCTGGGTACCGCCTTCGTGCTGCAGCAGTTCTTTTTACAAAAACCCGTGCCCGAGCTGAGCCTTCAGTTAAAGGTAGGATCCATACCCGTTTCCTTTACTTACTCCGGTTCCCAGCCTGACTTTCTGATGATGCGCCAAAAATCTCCCACTTTTGGGGAGCCTCTACCCAAACAGGAGATAGCAGATTTACTAAGTTTACCAATGTCTTGCCTCCATCCAGATTTTCCGGTGCAGGAAGTTTCCACGGGCCTTCCGTTTTTGATTATTCCGTTACAACGCTTAGAAGACATCCGGCAGATTGCCCTTACTCCAGAAAAAGTACTGGCCTTTCTGGAGCGGCTTGGTTTGTATAAAACCCAGCGGGAAGATGGCCTTACGGTAGCTTTCTATTTCTTCTGCCCGCAAACCTATACCCCCACCCACCAGGTGAATGCCCGCATGCTGGCGCTGGAGCATGGTAGCATCATGGAAGACGCCGCCACCGGCAGCGCCAATGGTTGTTTGTTAAGTTACCTGCTCAAGCACCGGTATTTCAACCAGGACCAGCTGGAACTGCAGGTGGAACAAGGGTATGAGATACACCGGAACGCCTCTATTAAACTGAGCGGAAGCGTTTCAGGGGACCACTATGAGATTAAGGTGGGCGGGCAGGTACAGTTAATCGCGAAAGGAGAATGGTATGTTAAGTAAAAGCTTTCCAGTGCTTCTACCAAAGTATATCTTCCTTTCAGGGTTGCTTTGGCTTTTTGCGTTTCAAGGGTGTTTTGGCCAAAACAGGCTTAAAACAGATTCCGTCTTTGTCTTGAAACCCAGCCACGTTTTTGACGGACACACGCTCCAGAATAATTGGGTTGTGGTAGTACAGGGCGAGATGATCACGGCCGCCGGCCCTGCCTCGTCCATTACCATCCCACCAAAGGCCAGGGTTTTGGACCTACCGGGGCAGACCCTGCTGCCTGGCCTCATTGAAGGGCACTCCCACCTCTTGCTCCACCCCTATAATGAGACGCCCTGGAACGACCAGGTCTTAAAAGAGGCCGATGCCCTCCGAGTAGCCCGCGCTACCGTACATGCAAAAAACACATTGCTGGCGGGTTTCACTACGGTGCGGGATTTAGGCTCTGAGGGCGCGGAATACGCTGATGTAGGGTTGAAACAAGCCATTGACCAAGGCATTGTACCAGGTCCGCGCATGTTGGTGGCGGGGAAGGCGCTAATTGCCACCGGCAGTTATGGGCCAAAAGGGTTTGACCCAGCATTTGAGGTGCCCCAAGGCGCGGAAGCCGCCGATGGCGTAGACGGAATATCTCGTGTAGTACGGGATCAGATTGGAAAAGGCATTGACATTGTAAAAGTGTATGCAGATTACCGTTGGGGACCAAACGGGGAAGCGATGCCTACCTTCACGCTGGCAGAATTAAAACTAATAGTGGAAATAGCCAGCAGCAGTGGCCGGCCGGTGGTGGCCCACGCCAGCACTCCGGAAGGCATGCGCCGGGCCGCAGAGGCCGGAGTAGAGACCATTGAGCACGGGGACGGGGCCACTCCAGAGGTGTTTAAACTTATGGTGAAAAAGAATGTGGCCCTATGCCCTACCCTTGCTGCGGGAGACGCCATTTTGCAGTACAATGGCTGGCGCAAAGGCCAGGATCCTGAACCCGCCCGCATACAACAGAAACGGGCCAATTTCAAAGCCGCCCTAAACGCGAAGGTACCTCTGGTGATGGGCGGAGACGTGGGGGTTTATCCCCACGGTGACAATGCCCGGGAAATGGAAATGATGGTGAATTACGGCATGGCTCCCCTGGAAGTGCTTAGAACTGCCACCACAGGCAACGCCCAACACTTTCATCTGGACAACCGCCTGGGAGCTATTAAAACAGGCCTCCTCGCTGACCTTATCTCTGTTTCCGGGGACCCTTCTCAAGACATTACGGCCTTGCGCAAGGTCCAACTGGTCATGAAAGGCGGACAGATCTTCAGGCAGCCCTAACTTCTCACTTTTGCCGAGCGTCTGCGTTTTAGGCCTGTTTTTCAGAAAACAAGCCTAAAACGCAGACGCTCTTTTCTTTTATTGGTTCGCTACAAAAGCCAGGTACTCCCCTTTGGGGCTTACCGCCAGCCGGGTGATGGATTTAATACCCATCTTAGAAAAATCAGCGATCTCCTGCCATTGGGCATCTGGGCCTGGGTCCAGAAGAAACAATTTTGCCCCTTTCGCCATAAGCAGACGCCTGTTCGGCAACCAGGCCATGTCCTGGCTACCAGGCAGCGCCTGCTCAATCTTCAGGTGTTGGTTAGTTACTGGGTGGTACTGCCATATTTCCCCTTCTGCCTTTGATACTGGAACCAAGTAACTGATAGCTGGCTGCCCTGGTACCTTTTGCAGGCTACGGCCAATAGCTGGAACTAGCGGGGCCGGTTGGTCTTTCTGCCCCGGTTTGACCAAGTAAAGGGCCATGGGTGGCTGCTCAGGAAAGGCGGCAATCAAAAGAGTGTCTTGCCCGTACCAGACATGGTAGCCCACCAACAGCGGGAAATCCAATAAAAGCTTGGGTTGGCTGCGATTAGGCTGTAAAGGGAAAGTCCACAGGTCTTGTTCCTTGCCGCGCACCACTGAAAAGTTTTGCCCATCTGGTAAAACCAGCGGCGAGTACTCGTTCTCTGGCGTATGGGTTAGTTGCTGCGTTTTCTTCCCTTTCAGGAAGTACTGGTAAATATCGGTTTGTGCCCCGTCCCGCTGCGAGGTATAGAGAATAGACTTTCCGTCTGGGGTGAAACTAGGTTGGTTGTCATAGCCAGGGCGTTGGCTTATATTCAAAGGCTTCCCTACCTGTACCTCCTTTTTCCTCCCCTTAAGCGAAACCAGGAACACCTCTGTGTCTGGGGCGGCCTGTCCCCAAGCAACTGGGCTTACTGCCACCAAAAGCAGAGAGAGTAAAAAACAAGGGGAGACTTTCATAGGAGCAATGAGTTCAACATGACTTTATTTAACATATTATTCAAAATATATACAAAATATCTTATTTATAAACCTCTGCTCTTCTCAGTATCTCCCTAAAGAGAAAAGTACCTATTCTATAAAAGCAGTGAAGCAAGGCAAATTAGTTTAACCCACCGGATTTACCCATCTTTGAGTACCTAAGTTTTGGCATGACCCAGATTAAAGTCATTATTCCCGCCTACAATGAGGCGTTTTCTATTGGCAAGGTAGTAGCTGATATCCCCCGGGACCTGGTGCAGGAAATCATTGTGGTAGACAACAACTCCACAGACGCCACCGGGGCAGTGGCCGCCGCCGCCGGGGCCACCGTAGTACCAGAGCCCAGGCAAGGGTACGGACAAGCCTGCCTGACTGGTATTAAATATGCCCTGGAACAATCTCCCCTCCCAGAGGTTATCGTTTTTATGGACGGCGACTATTCTGATTACCCTGAAGAAATCTCTTTGCTGCTGCACCCTATTCTAACTCAGGGGGCAGACATGGTGATTGGCTCTCGGGCACTTGGCAACCGTGAGCGGGGCTCTATGACTGCGCCTCAGGTTTTCGGGAATTGGCTGGCTACCACCCTGCTCCGTCACCTTTACCAGGCTACTTTCACTGATCTAGGCCCGTTTAGGGCCATTACCACCAAGGCGCTGATCCAAATCAACATGCAGGACCGTGACTACGGCTGGACGGTGGAGATGCAGGTGAAAGCCGCTAAGCAGAATTTAAAATCAGTGGAGGTTCCCGTAACCTACCGCAAGCGGATTGGCGTCTCTAAGGTTTCTGGCACCGTGAAAGGCGTGGTGATGGCCGGTTACAAAATCCTCTGGACCATAGGAAAGTATTACTTCAAAAAGTAACGCCACATGAGGGGTCTGGAAATATCGCTGCTGGTGCTGTACGGGGGTTGCCTGGTGTTTCTGTTCCTTTACAGCCTGGCCCAGTTGCACCTCACCCTACTTTACCGGTATTTCAGAACTCCAAAGAAATTACCCGTCCCACTATCCTCCTTGCCTACTGTTACGGTACAGTTGCCGCTTTACAATGAGTTGTATGTGGCCGAACGCCTTTTACAGAACATTGCTGGCCTTGATTACCCAAGGGAGAAACTCCAGATTCTGGTCCTGGACGACTCCACAGACGAAACCCTGCAGGTGGTGGCCCAGGAAGTGGAAAAGCTGAAGCGCCAGGGCCTGAACATCGCGCAGATCAGGCGGGAAGACCGCACGGGCTATAAGGCAGGAGCCCTGGAACATGCCCTGCCCCTTTCCACTGGGGAGTTCATTGCCATTTTTGACGCAGATTTCCTGCCCGAACCAGACTTCCTGCAGCAGGCCCTTCCCTATTTCACCCATGACCGCGTGGGGGTGGTACAGACCCGCTGGGGCCACCTTAACCGTAACTTTTCCCTCCTCACCCAATTGCAGGCCTTCGGGTTAGACGCCCACTTCACGGTTGAGCAGGGCGCGCGCAACGGCGGCCACCATTTCATCAATTTCAACGGCACGGCGGGTATCTGGCGGAAACACACCATTCTGGATGCCGGAGGCTGGCACCATGACACGCTCACCGAAGACCTGGACCTAAGTTACCGCGCCCAGTTGCGGGGCTGGGAATTTGCGTACGTAGAAGACATTGCTGTCCCCGCTGAGCTTCCGGTTAGCATGCCGGCCTTGCAATCACAGCAATACCGCTGGACCAAAGGAGCCGCCGAGACCGCACGCAAACACCTGGGCCACGTACTTAACTCCCGTAAACCGTTTACCACCAAATGGCTGGCCTTCTTTCATTTGCTTAACAGCACCGTATTTGTGGCGGTGTTTCTGGCGGCTTTGCTGAGCGTTCCTGTGTTGCTGGTAAAATCCCACTTCCCTGAGCTGGCCCAGGTACTGGCCTATGCCTCTGTCTTTAAAGCCAGCTTTGTGATTCTGGCTTTCTTTTACTGGACATCGGTGCAAAGGCTCCAACCCGAGTCTGGCTCTACCGTTTTGTTTCTGCCCCGGTTTTTCCTGTTCCTCACCATGTCTCTGGGCTTGTCTCTGCATAACACGGTGGCCGTACTGGAAGGCTACGCAGGCCGAAAAACGCCTTTTGTGCGGACTCCAAAATTCAACCTCACAGACCATAAAACCAACTGGCGGCAGAACCGGTACCGGCTAACCCAGATTTCTCCGTTAATCTGGGCCGAGGGGTTGTTGTGCGCCTATTTCATAGGCGGTATTTATTTGGGCTTCGCACGCGGCGATTACGGGTTTCTGCCTTACCACTTAATGCTTCTGCTGGGTTTCGGGCTGGTGTTTCTTTATTCGCTGCGGCACCGGTCATGAATAGTCGCGCGGGTATTTCCTTGACTTTGCCTGCCTGGCTGCTGTATGGCTCTGTAGCGGTTTCGGGGCTAGCCGTGTATACGCTGGGCTACCACACGCCCCGCTCCCATTTTGGGGAACTGGTGCTATGGTTTGCGGTGGCGTTTCTAGCCTATTTTTTGCAAATCAGGTCTAAACTGAGTGTAAGGCAAGGCATAGGACTGGCACTGGCGTTAAGGTTTATATTGTTGGTGGCCACGCCGCCCCTCTCAGATGATTATTTCCGGTTTCTTTGGGATGGGCACCTGCTGCAGAATGGGCTTAACCCCTACCTAAGTTTGCCCAGCTCCTGGATGTCAAGTGGACAAGCCCTTCCTCCAGGCCTCATTACGGCCTTGTACAAAGGCCTCAACTCTCCGCATTACCACAGTGTGTACCCACCCGTGAGCCAGGCAATCTTCTGGCTCAGCACCTGGTGGTCAGACGCCACCCTCCCAAGCATTATTATCATGCGGGTTTGTCTGCTGTTGGCCGAGGGAGGTACTTTATGGCTCCTGCCTAAGGTATTGCAGCGGTTGGGCCTTCCGGCCAGGCAGTCCTTATGGTATGCCCTCAACCCTGCCATCATCCTTGAACTTACCGGCAATCTTCATTTTGAGGCCGTCATGGTTTTCTTTCTGGTGGCGGCGCTGAATCTATTGGCTTCCAACCGCTGGAAAGCGGCCGCTGTGCTCTTTGGGTTGGCTGTGGGAAGCAAGTTGGTACCTTTACTGTTGCTGCCGCTGCTGCCCCGGTACCTGGGTTGGCGCAAGGCCATTTGGTTTGGCCTGTTGGCCGCGCTGGTGGTTTTGCTTTTGTTTGCCCCCTTTCTCAGCCAGGACCTGCTCCTGCATTTGAGCTCCAGCCTGAACCTCTACTTTCAGAAGTTTGAGTTCAACGCCAGCGTTTACTACCTGTTGCGCGCCCTGGGAAGCTGGGTTGCCGGGTATAATCTGATAAGCTTTTTAGGACCTGCCTTGTCCTTCCTTACCTTTCTGGCGGCCCTCTGGTTCGGCTTTTTTTTCCGGCGGCCGTGCCATGACCTACGGTGGCTTCTATTTTCCAGCTTGGCGCTTTTTACGCTGTACCTGCTTTTTGCCACCATTGTTCACCCCTGGTATGTTAGCACCTTAGTGGCCTTGGCAGCCTGTACCCGATTCAGGTTTCCTATGGTGTGGTCTGGGATGGGCGTGCTTTCCTATGCGGCTTACCAACAGGCGTCTTATCAGGAGAACCTCATGCTGGTGGCGCTGGAATACGCAATAGTGCTTGGGGCCTTGGGGTGGGAACTAATGCGTTATAAAAGCAATTCCCAGCCCCTGCCGGAGGATGGAGCAGCAATACCTAGATCTCCTGAGTAGCTGAAAGTCTTCGGTTAAATTTCTTGTCCCACTAAATTTCATTTAGGCTTTAAACGACAGAAGCGTTTCCCTAAAGTAAGGGAAACGCTTCTGTCGTTTTCTGTTTTGGGCCTAGTTTTGCGAAAACAGGCCCAAAACAGAAATTACACCTCTTCGGCTTTCAGCTCCTTCAACTCTTTCATGGGTCTCAGGAAAAAGTCATTGAGAGGTTTTACGGCTTTCATGGCTGCCAGGCACTCGTCATACAGACGCTCACTGGTCACCACGTCATCTGTTAGCATGTAGGTGGTGTTCCAGCTTTTATGGCGGAGCAGGTCGATGGCGGGGTTGTCACTTTCGTATCCTTTGGGAGTGGTCTTGAGTTTATCGCCGCCCAGGCCACCGAAGTATTTTTTGAAATCAGGGCTATTCAACAAGGCTTTCAGTTCCTCATAGTTGTAGTCTATTTCCTGCCGAATGGCTTTTAACTCAGGGGCCGGGGGCATCCAGACGCCACCAGCCAGGAAAGACCCGTCATTGGGGCTGATGTGCAGGTAAAACCCAGGGTTAATGGTCTTGCGGCCGCCTTCGGCCATGTAAGCACAGATATGGTCTTTGTAAGGGCGCTTGTCATGCGAAAACCTCACGTCACGGTAAATCCGGAACATTAGGTCTTTAGGCTGCTGGCCCTCCAGGGCGGGTTCAAAAGCAGCGGCGCCTTCCAGTAAGGTAGTCAGGAAGGAGATAAAATCTTTTCGAGCGTCCTCATACCGGGAGCGGTTCTGCTCAAACCATTCCCGCTGGTTATTCTGGCGCAAGTCACGGACGAAGTCTAGGGTAGATTGATCTAGGTATTTTTTCATGCGGTCTTATGTGGTTGGCTTTGTGCCGAGAAAAGAACAAGCCCAGGGGCGAGTAAGTTCTGCGCAAGTTATCAAACCCTTTTGTAAAAAGGGTACTGGCGGCATCTGCCGACAGCCGTGCCCAAAGGTTGGACCTGTTGATTTCCGTTTTGAGGCTGTTTTCAGAAAAACGGGCCCAAAACAGCCTTAGGCCACCAGGGCCCTATACACCTTCATAAGCCTCTGCTGCGAAGCGCCCAGAAAGAAGAGCAGCATGACTAGCCCGTAGGCCATTTGCAGCCGCAGGGTTCCGTTCTGCTCATACCTGCGCGCAGAAACCAACACCTCCTGGGGCAATACCTGGAATTTGCTTTGCCGGCTTAGGCGCCTGATAAGGTCATATTCTTCCATCACCAGCAGGTGTTCTTTATATCCGTTCAGGTTTTGGAATAATTGGCGTTCCGTAAAAAGCGTCTGGCCGCCACCCCTGAATACGAGTCCGGGAAACCGGGTGAAATAGGAATTCAAAAGCAGGAATGTGTTTTGGGTTTGGAAACGGCTTCGGAAACAACCGCACTGCTTACCGGCCGTTACCGCCTTTACCACCGCCACATCAAAGCCGGCGGGAGGCCAGGAATCTGCATGGATGAAATGGAGAATATGGCCGCTGGCCGCATGGGCGCCCACATTCATTTGCCGGGCTCGGCCTGGCGGGCTACAGGCCAGGACTTCCGCGCCCGCTTCCTGGGCTCTTTGTACGGTTTGGTCCTGGCTTCCGCCGTCTACCACAATCACTTCCTGCAAGAAGCCTACAGATTGCTGCAACAGGTGCGTCACCAAAGGCCCTATCAGGTTCTCTTCATTAAGGGTGGGTATAATGACGCTTATCTTCATTTAAGCCACCGGTTGAGACAATTGGGGCCAATGCTTAAGATCCTCGGCCTCGTCTATGTCTGCCAATACCGGAAACTGGGCTACCTGAAGGTGCAAATTAGCAGCGGTCTGAAGGGTTTCCGGTAAAACGGCTGGTGTACTCCAATGAATGCCCGTGAATAACTCGGGTACCAGAAAATTGAGGCCCAGCAGGTAGTACCCGCCGTCCTGTGCCGGCCCCACCACTACGTCATGGGTTTCTAGTTGCCGGTACGCTTCTTCTATAAGCGTAGCGGAAATATCAGGGCAGTCGCTGCCAATAATCACGATGGGCGAAAACCCTTCCACCAACCCTTTGGCAAAGAGATGGTGCATCCGGTAACCCAGGTCAGGGACCTGGGGCTGTTCCTGTGGCACAAAGCCTTGCCGGGTCCAGGCATCTTCTCCTGGAAGGATTTCATCTGCGTAGCAAATCCATTTGGTGGCTTGTACCGGGGCGGCGGCGGCCTGCGTGAGCTGTAGCAACTGCTTATAAATATGCAGAGCCTGCTCATCTCCCAGGGTTTTGGCCAGGCGGGTTTTCACTTTGCCCAGCTGGGGCGTGCGGGCAAACACCAACAGCAACCGATTATTCATAGACTTTTTCTCCTTTGTTTAGCCAGACACCCCAGGTTCTGGAATAGGCATGTACCTTTTGGGTGGGGCCTTGTGCATTGACAATGGGTTTCCCCTGGTTTACCCACTCAAAAATACCGCCGTACAGGTTATAGACGTTTTTAAACCCCAGCGCCTTTAACCTTTCTCCTACCCGCTCGCTTCGGTACCCTACGCTGCAGTACACTACCAAAGTTTTGTCTTTGGGCAGCCTTTTCAAGTCTTGGTCCTTGAGGGCATCATAATTGATAAAGGTAGCGCCTTGTAAATGGCTTACCTTGAATTCTTTAGGAGACCGGGCATCCAGGACCAGGATATCTTCTGGCTGGGTTTTAAGCTTGGCAGAAAGCGCTGCCGGGGAAAGGGTGGGCACGGTATTCTTGTACAGCGAGGAGAGCATGAGCGCATAACCTTTGCTGGTTTCCTGCGCGAGGGCTGGGCTTGCCAGAATCAAAGGCAAGGTTATCAGAAAAGGCCACGTGAAAGCAAGAAATCTTTTCATCAACTAACGGTTTCTCCCCCACAACTAGAACCTGCCCCAGCGGTACAGCCGTAGCAATGTTGGTTAATTACAATGGTCCTTTGGGTAAGACTAGCCAAATCAAAATCCTGGATATGCCGGGGAGCGGTGGCAGCCACCGGTAAATCCAGCATCTGGTTGAAGTCACAGTCATACAAGGTTCCTTCCCACCCCACTGAAAGCGTGTTACGGCACATGACCTTGGCGGCCGCCGCCGGGTTGTAGGCATTGACCAACTTTTCCATGTACCCTTCATAATTGCCAGAGGAAATAAGGTAGTCCAGGTAACGGCTAATAGGCAGGTTGGTGATGGCAAACAGGTTGTTAAAGACAATATTGTAACCTTGCAGCAACCGGCGCTTGAATTCTGATTCCAGGGACTGCTGGCTTCCTGGCAAAAAAGCCCCGGCCGGATTAAACACCAGATCTAAGGTCAGTCCGCTTCCTTCCTGGCCATAGCCCACGGCGTTAAGCATCTGCAAGGCCTTGATGGATTTCTCAAATACGCCTTCGCCGCGTTGGGCGTCTGTACGCGAAGCGGTGAAATAAGGCAGGGAGGAGACTACCTGAACTCGGTGTTGCCTAAAGAATTCTGGCAAATCATGGTATTTTTTGTTGGCTAAAATAATGGTCAGGTTGCACCGTACCATTACTTGCCGGCCCAACTTAGACAGTTCTTCCACAAACCACCTGAAATGAGGGTTCATCTCTGGGGCGCCGCCGGTTAGGTCCACCACCGGAATGTCGTTCTGGGCCAGCGCATCCAGGCATAACTGCATGGTTTCGCGGGTCATGATCTCCTTACGGTCCGGCCCCGCGTCTACATGGCAGTGCTTGCACACCTGGTTACACATTTTGCCCAGGTTAACTTGCAATATGGAAATTTGCGTGGGTTTTAAGGGCCACAATCCGCTCTCCTGCAGCCGCTGCCCAAAGGCCGGAAAGGCTTTGCCCTGCGGAAGCGGCTGCGAGAGCACGTCCAGCTGAAAGGCTGCGTTTGCCAGTACACTATGTTGCGCGGCTAGGGATTTCATTGGGTAATGTGCTAATTTTTAATGTGCTGATGTGCTGGCGGGAATAGGTGTGATCTGAATAGTTGGCTAATATCAAAAATAGCATATCAGCACATTATTTAATTAGCACATTACCCTTACATCATCACTTCTTTGGCTTTGTTCATCATCTGGACGCCATGCACCAGGGCGGCCCCGCCTTTTATGGCGGCGGCTACGTGAATGGCTTCCATCATCTGCGCCTCATCTGCACCTTTCTCCAGAGAACCGGTGGTATAGGCATCTATGCAATAAGGGCACTGCACGGCATGAGCCACTGCCAGGGCTATGAGGGCTTTCTCTCTTTCGGTGAGCGCCCCTTCTTTGAAGACCTCTCCGTAATAGTCAAAGAACTTGGAAGCTAACAGGGGCTGAAACTCAGCAATATTGCCAAACTTGGCTAGATCCTTAGGATCATAATAGGTCTTATCCATAACTACACGTTGTAAAGAGGTACAAATAAAAGCAAACTACTTTTCCGTTTTGAGGGTGTTTTTCAGAAAAAGCCCTCAAACCAGCCAGGAAGAATTCTTTAAAGGAAAACAAGAGAAATAGAAAAGGAGTTCTTAGGAGATTAGCGCGTGGCGTTTCCCATGGCATACATCTCATCCAGGGTAGGGTTTACGCTACCGCCTTCAGGTTCAAGGGTCACGGCAAAGGCCTGAGCCTCTTCTACCTGTTTCATGCGGTGCAGCGTTGGATCAGATGATTTCACTACCCCTGCATCTATCGGTTTGCCCTGGGCCAGGGCCCAAAGCTGGTACTGTTTCCCGGCGGGGGCGGCAGGCAATTGGGTAGGGTCCAGGTAAACTTCCTTCGTTTCCTGGTTCCAATATACCTTGGCCTGGGCCTCGGTGTGCTTGGGTACCCCTTTTAATTGCACGGCCAGGGTGCGTGGATTACGGAGCATCCCCAATTGGTTCTCAGACTGTAGGCTTCTCTGCTCCAGGTGGTTTACCTGCAAAGCATATTGCCGCACCGACTGTTGCGTACTGGCCAGCTCATTTTTGGTTTGGCGCAGGTTGTTGTAGAGGTAAACGTTAATGGCGGCACTGATTACCAAAAGGATAACGGCTGCTATCTGCCACCAGCGCTGGGCTGGAGCTTCTACTTCTTCTCTTTCTCGGTTCACCAAAGGCACCACCTTGGCCTCTGCCCCCGGAGCACTTTCAACTACAGGGGCGGTGCCAGCCTGTATATGCTGTATGATTCTTTCTTCCAGTTCAGGCCGTGGGGCCCGGGCGTGGATCACCGCATAGGCTTCCATGGCCCTCAGGCACTCTTCCAGGGCAAGGCGCACATCGGGGAATTGGGCAGCCATGTCCTCCACCTCCTGGCTTTCAGCCGGGGTGAGCCCGCCGGCAGCGTACAACTCCAGTGCTCCTGAATCTATATACTCCTGTGTATTCAACTCTATTTAATTAGTTTGCTCAAAAACTTGATGGCATTGCGGGCCCTGGTTTTCACCGTTCCCAGCGGAATCTGCAACTCGTCTGCCACCTCGCTTTGCGTATAGCCGTTAAAGTACATCAAATCTATGATTACTTTTTGGTCTGGGCTCAATTGTTCCGTCATTTCCTGGATACCAATGTGGTCTGGTTTGATCCCATCTGAGCTTACCATATGGGACGTCACAGACTTTTCCATGGGCTGTGTTCTGGAACTTACGCGATATTGTTTTGAGCGGATTTTATCAATAGCCAGATTTCTGGAGATGTTGAGCATCCAGGTGAAAAGGCGGCCTTTCTGCTCATCATAGGTAGAAAAGGCAGACCAGATTTTCACAAAGCTCTCCTGCAGCACATCCTCGGCCACTTCCTCCTGCTTGACAATACGCAGGATAACCCCGTATAAGGCAGCAGAGTAATTTCTGTAAAGAAGCGTGATGGCCCGCTGGTCCTGAGCCCGCAATTGGGCAATGAGCGCTTCTTCAGATGAATTATGTAACGTTGTATCCAACAAATAGAATGCGTTAAGCCAAATAGAATAGATTGGCGGTGTAGACTAAGCAGGGGCTAGAAACAAGTCATGCCTTTCATTTCTCCTTAACACGCCAAAGATGAGAATGTTTAAATAAGAAACAGCATTGTTTGTAGACAAACCGCGTATTAATACGGAAACCACCCCGGCATGTTACCAGACAGACCTAAAGAAATCACAAATAAAAAACAATTTTAAAATGCCTATCCAAACCCTCAACCCCTATACCAATAAAGTAGAGAAAACCTTTGAGCCAGCTACCGCCCAGGAAATAGAGGCTGTGCTCCAGAATGCGGCTTCCACCTTTGAATCATGGCGCGCCACGTCCTTTGAGGAAAGGAGTGCCCTCATGCAAAAGGCCAGCGATGAGTTGGCAGGAAACACGGAACATTACGCCCGCCTAATCTCCCTTGAAATGGGTAAACCCCTAAAGCAGTCCAGGGCCGAGGTCCAGAAATGTGCCAAGGTCTGCCATTACTACGCCCACCACGCCCAGGAATTCCTGAAAGACGAACTCATCCCCACCGGGGCCCTACGCAGCTTTATCTCGTTTGAGCCGCTGGGACCGGTTTTGGCGGTCATGCCCTGGAACTTCCCTTTCTGGCAGGTCTTCCGGTTTGCCGCCCCTGCCCTTATGGCCGGCAACGTGGGCCTGCTCAAACACGCCTCCAACGTTCCGCTTTGCTCTTTGGCAATCCAAGAGGTATTTGAGAAAGCTGGTTTCCCTTCGGGCTGTTTCCAGTCGCTTCTCATTGATTCTAAAGCGGTGGAGCAACTCATTAAAGACGAACGCGTGAAAGCCGTCACATTAACGGGCAGCGAGGCTGCGGGCGCCAAGGTGGCATCAGTGGCGGGTCAGGAAATTAAAAAGACGGTACTGGAATTGGGCGGCTCAGACGCGTTTGTAGTCTTAGCGGATGCCGACCTGGAAGCCGTTGCCCAGAAGGCGGCCCAGGCCCGGCTCATCAACACCGGCCAAAGCTGCATTGCCGCCAAACGCTTTATTATAGAAGAACCCATTGCCGAGGCGTTTCTAAGCCATTTTTCCAAAAACCTGCAAAAACTGCGCACCGGTAACCCGCTAGAGGACGAAGACATTGACTATGGCCCACTGGCCCGCGTAGACCTGGCGCAGGAACTTACCGAACAGGTGGAGCGCTCTTTAAAAGCTGGGGCCAAACTTTACCTGAAAGGCGGCCAACCCGACCATGACAAAGCACTG
The DNA here is from genome assembly GCF_054781795.1 of Rufibacter soli. NCBI lineage: Bacteria > Pseudomonadati > Bacteroidota > Cytophagia > Cytophagales > Hymenobacteraceae > Rufibacter > Rufibacter soli. The sequence goes on from NZ_BAAGTS010000002.1 coordinate 2,301,234, forward strand.
TTCCACCCAGCTATTCTCACTGATATAAAACCGGGCAACCCAGCGTATGAGGAAGAGTTCTTCGGGCCGGTGGCGCTGGTGTTTGTGGCCAAGGATGCCGACGATGCTGTCAGGATTGCCAACGACTCTCCTTTTGGCCTGGGTGGCTCCATCTGGACCAATGATATTCAGCGGGGTCAGGAACTAGCCAGAAAGGTAGAGGCCGGGGCCGTATTTGTGAACGCTATTGTGGCCTCAGACCCGGCACTTCCATTTGGGGGCGTGAAAAAATCTGGCTACGGCCGCGAGCTGTCTTATTTGGGCATCAGGGAATTCGTGAACCAGAAAACCATTTGGGTAAGTGAGCCTCAGGAATAACCTAGCAACTTATAGGTGAGATACCCCACCCATTCATGAATAAGGCGTGACCATTTTAAAAGGGACTCAGGATCAGGAATCACTAAATCATCCAGGTGGAAGGACCGGTCGTGAGTATGGAAATCGACGGGAAAGGTACTGAAGGCTAGCCCCAGTTTCTCAAAGCAACCCTGGGCACGGCGCATGTGAAACGCCGAAGTAATTAGTAGTAATTTCTTTAGCTCAGGATGCTTCTGGAGCAGTTCTTTGGTGTAAAGGGCGTTCTCATGGGTATTGCGGCTGCGCTCCTCCAGTAGAATATCCTGGGCAGGTACCCCGGCGTATAGCGCCGTCTGCTGCAGATTACTGGCTTCGGTGCGGGTTACCTGTTTCAAAGCCCCAGAGCCACCCGTGATGATGACCTTCCGCACCTTCCCCATTTTATAGAGCTGAATGGCATCCAGAATGCGCTCAGACCCCTCGCGGTAATGCACCCGGTCATGCGGCGATTTGTTGACCTCAGTTACCCCGGTGAGCACAATGGCCGCATCATACACGGGCACGTCCTTCATGAGCACCGGTTCCGGCTCCCAAGCCAGCATAGCTTCATTAATCAGAAACGGGTTGGTAAAGAAAAGCAACAACCCTATACCCACCGCAATGAAAATCGTGTTTTGGGGCCGTTTTTTCAAAAACAGCCCCAAAACGAAAAACGCGATAATCCAGAGTAAAGGAGAAGCCAGGTATTGTAATAGCTTAGAAAGCAGAAAGAACATAGTAATTCAATAAAACATCTTGGCCCGGCATCTGTCTCTTACAAGTACCAGCGGGATTTTGGCGGAAACAACTTTATATAAAAGGTTATCCAAAGAAACGCCGGAGGAGCCAAAGGGCCAAACTCAGCAACAAACTCACCAACAGCATGGAGGTGAGTGGGGCGTAAAACCTAAAGCCCGGCCTCTCTACCCTTATGTCGCCGGACAGTCGGCCAAACCAATCTAGCCTAGGCCCAGCCAACCAGAGTACTAACCCAAGTAGGACAATGGCTGCGCCTATGATCACTAGATATTTACCGAGGGGTTGCATAGGTGTAATAAAGCTGGAATAAGTAAGTGTAGTTAGGTTTCTAAACCAGAGGAATCCTGGGATAAACTGTTTTAAAACATCCTCTCTAATATCCTGAATAGCGTCCACTAAACGCAGACTCTCCCCTTGAGGGGAGCGCAGAGGGGTGTCTACAAAGGAGAGCCTATTTTGCCGATCAGCTCAATAAATATCCATATCGAATTTCTTATAAAAGATTGCCAAGAATACGTGCATCAGCAAATGCAAACACCCCTCTGCGCTCCCCTCAAGGGGAGAGTCTGCGACTTCAACGGTATTTTACATTTGGCAGGCTGGGAAGTGCAGCTAAAGCGATACACCTCCCTATCAGACTTTACTTAATCAAAGAGATACACCACCTTATACTCCTCATTCAGTTTTAATGCGGCTTCAAACTTGTTGCCGGTTTTGGGGGATGTAAAGCCTTTGATTTTAGGCGTTTTGCCTTTCAAGATCAGGGCCTGGATGTTGCTATCAGATAATGCCTTGCCATGGATTTCAAAGGGCACCATGAACTGGCACCCGTCCCGGAAGCGGCTGCACCCGTAGGCGGTTTTGCCTTTGAGCATTTGGCCCTGGCTGCATTTGGGGCAGATTAGCACCACTGGTTTCTTTTCTTTCGCTTCTGCTTTCTCTGCCTGCAGTTCATGGTTTGAAGACAGCACCAAAGCACCGTCAAATTTCTCGCCGGTTTCCTCGTCCACCAAGCCTTTTACCACCGGGGTCTTGCCTTTCTTTAGCAGCGCCTGCACTTGTTTCTCCGTGAGCGGTTTTCCTTTAAAGGACATGGGCAACCTAAACTGGCAGCCTTCCCGGAAGCGGACGCAACCGTAGGCCTGGCTCCCTTTCAGGATTTTACCGGTACCGCAGGCAGGGCAGTTGCCTAAGGAGCCGTCAGTGGCAGCCAGCGAGCTTTTAGGCTCTTTTTTGGTTTTTTCCCCTTTCTTGGCCGGTTCGCTTTCCGTTGGTTTGCCGGCTACTTCGGTGGGTTGAATGGTCACGCGGTTGTTGTCCTGCTTTACTTCCTGCACCATTTCCCAGACCAGTTGCTTAAGCTCATGCAGGAATTCTTCCGCCGCGAACTCGCCAGCCTCAATCTGCCTTAGTTTCTTCTCCCACTGACCCGTCATTTCCGCAGACTTGAGCGTGGGGTTTTTGATTACTTGAATCAGGTCAATGCCAGTCTGGGTAGGCAGAATCTTCTTTTTCTCTTTGCGTATGTAATTGCGTTTGAACAGCGTCTCTATAATAGCCGCGCGGGTAGAAGGCCGACCAATGCCGTTTTCCTTCAGGGCTTCCTTTAGTTCATCGTCTTCCACTTGCTTACCGGCGGTCTCCATGGAGCGTAGCAAAGTAGCCTCGGTATAATCCTTGGGCGGACTAGTGGCTTTGCGCTCCAGCAAGGGCTCATGAGGACCGCGCTCGCCGGCTTCAAAATGAGGCAAGACCGCCAACACTTCCTCTTCTTTTTCCTCGCCATCAGCAGCAGGTTTAGCAGCTGGTTTTGGGGTGGTGGCCAGAGGTTCTTCGGGCCCGTAGACTACACGCCAGCCCGGGTCCAAAATTTGCTTGCCTTTTGCCCTAAAAGCATGCTGCGCCGCCTCACCATTTACCACTGTGTTGCTGACAATACAGTCTGGGTAAAAGGCGGCAATAAACCGTTTGGCAATGAGGTCAAAGACCTTAGCCTCGGTACCGTACAATCCACGGGCATCGGTACCGGTAGGGATGATGGCGTGGTGATCCGTGACTTTGTTATTATTGAAGACCTTCGCCGATTTCCTGATCTTCTTGCCCAACAATTCCTGCGTGAGGTGCTGGTAGTTATGTAGTCCGCTCAGGATACCCGGAATCTTTGGGTACTGGTCATCGGGTAGAAAAGTGGTGTCCACACGGGGGTAACTCACTACCTTTTTCTCATAAAGGCTCTGAACCGTTTTAAGGGTCTCATCTGCTGATAAGCCAAACTTGTTGTTGCATTCAATCTGCAGTGAAGTCAGGTCAAAAAGGCGGGGCGAGCTTTCGGTGCCTTTCTTGGTTTCTACGTCCTTCACCTCAAATTCAGAAGGCTTGATCTGCTCCAGCAGGGCCATAGCCTTGGCTTCCTCTTTAAACCGGCCCGAGGTGCTGCTAAACGTCACGTCACGGTAAACGGTCTTCAGTTCCCAGAAAGGCTCTGACTTGAAATTCATGATTTCCAAGTGCCGGTGCACAATCATGGCCAGCGTTGGCGTCTGCACACGGCCCAGAGAAAGCAGTTGCCGGCCCTGCGCGTATTTCATAGTGAACAGGCGCGTGGCATTAATACCCAGCAGCCAATCACCGATGGCGCGGCTTTTGCCGGCCTGGTACAACTGGTCAAATTCCTTGCCCTCGCGCAGGTGCTGAAACCCTTGCCGGATAGCGTCTTCGGTCAATGACGAAATCCAGAGACGCTTAAATGGTTTGCGGTATTTGGCCTGGTGCAAGACCCAGCGCTGAATCACTTCTCCTTCCTGCCCGGCATCCCCGCAGTTGATTACTTCCTCGGCCTCGTTCAGGAGTTTTTGTATGACTTTGAACTGCTGCTCCACACCCTTGTTGCCTATCAGTTTAATGTCAAACCGTTCGGGCAGCAAAGGTAGATCTGGCAGGTACCAGCGTTTCCAGTTGGGGTTGTAATCATCTGGCTCATTGAGTTGGCAGAAGTGCCCAAAGGTCCAGGTTACCTGGTACCCGTTGCCCTCAAAGTAGCCGTCACGCTTTGTTTTTGCGCCAATCACGTGGGCAATTTCACGGGCTACACTAGGTTTTTCGGCGATGCAGAGTTTCAAGGCTATTTTGGGAAAATCAGGTCAAAAACAGAAGGCAAAGGTACGCATTTATGGCCGCTATCGCTAACCCCAGGGGATGTTGTCAGATATAGGAAGTTATTAATATATTAAGAATTCCCTAATAATCTAACGCTTTCCATTATCATTTCATTATCAAACATTTACCCTTATTTCAACACTTACCAACGGCTCCTGCTCTTTTTCTTTAAATGGATTTTAGAGTTAACCAAGGCAAAAGGGGCTCGTATAAAGTAACCGGTGCCTTTGGTGGCATCTACGAAATCCATCATTCACCTTAACTAAAAACAACTATGAGAAATCACGAGAATTCAGGGTACGATAATTTCAACACGTACCGCTCTGGACACGAGAACACCAACCGTAGCGAGTGGGGTAGTATGGGCAACCGTACCGAAGGATATGGCAACAAAGATTACCAGTCTTACGGGGGCAGCAATAACCGTGGCAACTCCGGTGATAGAACCGAAAGCCCTTATAGCAGCCACTCTTCTAACTACGGCGGTAACCAATATCGCTCTGGCAACCAAGACCCCTACAGATCACAAGATCAAAACAGATCCAGCATGGGAGGCCAGCAAGGCAGCACCAGCGGCTGGAGCGGACACTCTATGCAAAACAGAGGCGGCTCTTCCAACATGGGGGGCTCATCTTATGGCTCAGGCTCTTCAAACATGGGAAGCTCTTCGTATGGATCAGGTTCTTCCAATATGGGAAATTCATCATACGGATCTGGTTCTTCCATGCGCGGTCAGGGCAGCATGAACCAAGGTAGCTCCGGCTCCTACGGATCTGGTTCTTCTTCCAGCTACGGCTCTCCTCGTAGCAGCTCTGAGCATTCTTATGGCTATGGCCAAGGCAGCTATTCCAGCGGCGCCGGTTCTACGCCGTCTTCTAACATAGGTACCTATGGTGGCGCCCGTTCAGGCTACGCCGGGTCTTCCTCTGGCATGAACCCACAAGGCGGCGCCATGGACAGAGGCAATGCCTACAGCAACTACGGCGGCTCTAATGACTACCGCGGCTCTGGCTCAGGATATGGTTCTTCTGGCCAAGGTTCTTCTAACTATGGAAGCGCCCGCGGCGGACAGTCTTCTGGTTCTTCCAACTACGGAGGTTCTTATGGACACAGCGGTTCTTCTTATGGCTCCGGATCCGGCTCTTCTTACGGACAATCGTCCAGAGGTGGATCTGGCTATGGCATGGGCCAAGACTCAGGCAGCCGTCACATGTCCAATAACTGGGACCGTGACCGTTACAACAGCGGCTCTTCCAACATGTACGGAACCAACAACCAAAGCAACCACCGCAGCAACAACAGCTGGATGGACGATGATGAAGACCATGCCCGTTTCAGCCATGGCAACGCCAGTGAAAACCGATACTCAGACGACTATTCCCACCCGAGCAACGCGGGACGTGGCAGCAGCATGAGCAGCATCCATGATGAGGATAGATACAGCTATACCCGCGACAACGATAATAACCGTGACCGCGAAGACGAAGGATTCTTTGAAAGAATAGGCCACGGCATTAAAGACGCCTGGAACAGCATTGCCGGCGACGATGATGACCGCGATGAATATGGTAACTCCCGCAGAAGCTCTTCAGCGGGCAGCCCTCCCTATAACTACGGATCTGGGTCTAACAACGCAGGTTGGTAATCCTTTCAGGATGTAATAAAAAGAAAGCCCCGCCAAAATGGCGGGGCTTTCTTTTTATTAAACCAAACTAAAACTAAAAAACTAAACGAAAGGGTAAGGTGAGATTTATTGCATGCCGTAAATGTGCTCAAACCGTTTTATGAGGTTGGTCTGCACATTGAGGTTATGAAGGATACCATCATGCAGGTCATACACCAAGCCATGCAATTGCGGCGGCTCTTCGTATTTCATGGCATTCTGGATGATAGAGGTTTTGGAAAGGTTGATCACCTGCTCTATCACGTTCAGTTCTACCAATCTCCTGAATCTTTTCTGCTCATCAGTGATCATGTTGAATTCGCTTTCATGCAGCCTGATCACATCCTTGATATTGGTAAGCCAGTTGTCAATCATTCCAAACTGCTTGTCACTGATGGCGGCGGCTACGCCTCCACAGCCGTAATGGCCTACCACCATGATATGTTTCACCTTCAATACCTCTACGGCGTACTGCAACACAGACAACAGGTTCACGTCTGTGTGCACCACCATATTAGCGATGTTGCGGTGCACAAACATCTCGCCGGGCTCTGTGCCGGCAATCTCATTGGCAGGTACGCGGCTGTCTGAGCAGCCAATGAATAAGTACTTGGGGGCCTGCCCTTTGGAGGAGCGCTCAAAGAAACCGGGGTCAGATTCATTCTTTTGTTCCACCCACTTGCGGTTGCCTTCAAAAATGCGTTGAATATCTGGATGTTCCATCTGCGTTTGATCTATAGGTGCCATGTTATTTAAAGTAAATTTAGTGTCCGTTGGAAGAGACCACTGAAGGGATATCCTGCAGGGTTAACCTGATATCGCGTTCATGGGCTACTGTTTTAAAATTCTGGATGGCCTCCAGCACATCATAATCGATGTAGGTAGACTGAGAGCCGTCAATCAACACCTCACTGTTTTCGGGTAAGTGGTCCAGGGTGAGGGCCACGCTTGCTTTGTTCAGAAAGGTGACGTTCTCGCTCAGCTTGATATGGATTTTCTCCTGCCCTCCGTCTTTCGTTTTCTTATAGAAGTAAGGAGATTTGTAGTTCGCCTTCAGGATGTAGAATATGCCCACAACCAAGCCTATGGATATACCTTTGAGCAGGTCTGTGAACAGAATGGCCAGGATAGTGATGATAAACGGCAGGAACTGGTCCAGCCCTAACTTCCACTGCGTTTTGTAGAGAACCGGCTTCGTTAACTTAAAGCCCACCATCAACAACACCGCCGCCAGGGCCGCCAAAGGCACCAGCCTTAACACGGTGGTCAGGAACAGCACGCTCAACAACAGGAAAACCCCATGTAAAAAAGAGGACAGTTTAGATTCGCCGCCGGCATTCACGTTGGCCGATGACCGTACAATCACCGCCGTAAGCGGAATACCGCCTATCAAGCCACTTAACATATTGCCTAGGCCCTGAGCCTTCAGTTCCCGGTTGGTGGGGGTGCGGCGCTTGTGCGGGTCTAATTTATCTACCGCCTCTACACTTAGCAGACTTTCCAAACTGGCCACAATGGCCAGGGTAATGGCCAGCACCAACACCTCTGGGTTAGAAATAGCCGACCAATCCGGGAACCGCAGTTCTGCCAGTAAAGAGGACGGGCTTGAGATATCTGGCAACTGTACCAGGTGCGAGGCCGCAATAGTCAGCTCCGGGAAACTTGCCTGGAATAACAAATTCAAACCAATGGCCACCAGCACGGCTATCAAGGCGCCGGGCACCAGTTTCAAGGCCTTATTGGCCTGCACAAAAGGTCGTTCCCACAGAATAAGGATAGCCAAGGATACTACGCCTACTATCAAGGAACCTATCTGAAAACGGCTCAAGGCATAGCCAATCTCAGAAAAGGTATTGCGGCCATCAGACTGCAAAAAGTTAAGGTCACCCAGGAAATCTTCGTCGGCGCCCAGGAAGTGCGGTATCTGCTTCAGGATCAGGATCAACCCGATGGCTGCCAGCATACCTTTGATTACCGAGGATGGGAAATACAGCCCAATGATACCAGCCTTCAGATAGCCTAAAATAATCTGGAAAACACCGGCCAGCACTACGGCCAGCAAAAAGGCATCAAAGCTACCCAGGGTGGTAATACCGTTCAAAACAATGACGGTAAGTCCGGCGGCGGGACCACTCACACTTAACTGCGAGCCACTTGCCCAGGATACTACCAAACCTCCTATGATACCGGCAATAAGCCCTGAGAACAAGGGAGCCCCAGAAGCCAGTGAAATGCCCAAACAGAGGGGCAATGCCACCAGAAACACCACCAATCCGGCAGAAAGGTCTTTTCCTACTGTGTTAAATAATCCTTTTTCTTTCATATGCGCGTGTCTTCTTTGAGAAAACGTAGTCCAGTAACTGGAGGAGTTACCTTTACTTAGTTTTCACAAAGGTGCCGCCGCGCCATTAAGACGGTATTAAAACCAGATTAAAATCTGATTAAAATTGAAAGTTTGTGGAAGAAAAACCCTTTTAGGACGAAAACTGATAATGAACGAACCGCAATTATACCAGGCACTGCGTTCTACAAAGTCGCCCTTTCCGTTTTAAGCCTGTTTTTAGGAAAACGTGCCTAAAACGTCTTTACTAATTATGCCCTGCGTTTTGAGCCTGTTTTTTAAAAAACAGGCTCAAAACGCAGGGCATAATAACATCAGGTAGTTTACACTTTTACCGTTCTGTACAACTTAGGTAAGGTGATGGCAACTTCGGTGCCCTGGTTCAATTGGGAATGCACGGCAATGGTGCCTCTATGGGAATGGATAATCTTTTCGGCTAAGGGAAGCCCTATGCCGTGGCCTGAGATTTCACGCACGTTTTCGGCCCTGAAAAACGGCACAAACACCTTGCGCACATCATCTGGTCCCATGCCAATGCCCTGGTCCCGTACCCTGAATACAAGTGACTGCGGCAGCACCTCAATAGAAGCAGAGATGGTGGGTTTTTCGCCGGAGAATTTGGCTGCGTTTTCCAACACGTTTACGGTGGCAATTAACAGGAGGGCTTCATTGCCCTGGATAAGGAGCTCTTTTTCATCTTCGGGCAGGTTGGTGAATTCCACGTCCAGCACCATGTTGGGCTGGCGTTTGCGGGCCTCGGCGCAAGCCTGCCATACCAACTCATCCATGCGCAGCTCCGTCATCTGTATCTTAGAGGAATCTGAGCTGGCCTGTACCATTTGCAGTAACCCATTACTCAGTTGGGTAAGAAGACGGGCATCATCCAGAATGGAATGGAGCACCCGCTCGTATTCCTGGGCGGACCGGTCTTTCATCAAAGCCACCTGCAGTTCGCCAATCATGGCCGTCAGTGGGGTTCTTAGTTCATGCGAGGCGCTGGAGACGAAGGTTCGCTGCGCCTCAAAGGCGGTTTCCAGGCGGTCCAGCAGGCTGTTGAACGTCTGGGCCAATTGTGCTACCTCATCAGATCCCTCGGCCTGCGAGAGCCGCCGATGCAGGTCTGAGGCTTTGATCTTCTCTACCTCAGACACCACCTTAAGGAAAGGACGAAGCGCGGCCCTTGAAAAGACCATGCCACTCAAGACCACAATAATTACGGCCACCACAAAGCCCGTAATCAACAACGTGCGCAAATGCTGTAGCTTGTTGAGGTTGTACAGGTCAATGGAAGAAGCGAACACAAAGAAATAGGATTTCCGGTGGAGATACTTAATACCCACCAATTGCCGGTCCCCTATCTCCAGACGCACCTCTCCCTCCCGGCGCAGGGTTTCAAGCAGATGGTGGGAAAGATTAACCTGCTCATCGCCTTCACTGAAAACCAGTTTGCCTTCATGGGTATATACGCTTACAACCTCGCGGGGCAACATCTGGTAATACAGGCGCTGGTCCAGGGCGTGCTGCTGGGGGTTTACTGTATCAGCATCCAGCACATAATGCGCGGTGGCGTAGGCCCGGTTTAAGATACGGCCGTAATAATCTGTCTTGCGGTAAAGCGAACTGAAATAGTACACCGACAAGCAGAAGAACAGCAGGATCACCGTGAAAATGGCCGTAAACTGCAGGGTAAGCCTGGTCTTTATTTTCATTTTTCCTCCATCTCCTTCAGCACGTAGCCCATACCCACCAGCGTATGGATGAGCTTGGGGTTAAAGTCTTTGTCAATCTTCTTGCGCAGGAAATTAATATACACATCAATGACGTTGCTGCCCGTGTCAAATGAGGTTTCCCAGACCTGCTCAATGATATCTACCCTGGAAACCACCCGCTCTTTGTTGCGCAACAGGTATTGAAGCAAGGAAAACTCACGGGCTGTTAGAAAGATGGCCACCCCTCCCCGGTGCACGGTCTTTTTCTGCACATCCAGTTCCAGGTCGGCAATCTTCAATACCTCGGTGCCTACGCTTTCCTGTGACCGCCGGGTAAGTGCCCTTAGGCGGGCCAGCAGTTCCTGAAACTCAAACGGCTTCACCAGGTAATCATCGGCTCCAGAGTCCAGCCCCAAAATCTTATCTTCGGTGCTGCCAAGAGCGGTAAGCATAAGAATAGGCAAAGTGAGGTTCTGCTGCCGGATGATCTTGCACACCTCCACCCCATTCATACGCGGTAGAATCACGTCCAGAATGATCAGGTCATACTCGTTTTCGGTGGCCAGCTTGGCGCCATAGAACCCGTCATAGGCCTGTTCCACCTCATGCATTTGCTCCTCCAGCCCTTTCTTGATGAAAGCGCTTACTTTAGGTTCGTCTTCAATGAGGAGTATTTTCATGGGGCTAAGTTAGCAACAGGAACAGCAAAAACAGAAGCAGAAGCTAGAGACTTACGTTTTAAGTGGGCTGCCCGATGATCTCCAGATAAAACCGTCCAGAATGTAATGGGTCATCTGAGGAAGCGCCAGGAGCGGTACCAACACAGAAAGCAGTAATTTATCTTCTACCTGAGGTAGCATCTGAAAGAAGGTAAACACCTTTGGGTGATCTCGCCAAACCAAAGCATCCCACAAACCTTCCTCTATATACGCCAAGGCCACCACCAAGCCTACAAAAAAACCAATTCCCACCAACCCTAGAGACCAACGCTCCTGCCAGGCTGATTTTCTTTCTAAGGTCTTTGCTTGCCGTTTGTGGCCGTAAATCCAAACCAGGGCCAGGTAGGGAATTCCGTGCGAAATCACGTTGAAAGAGGTAAAGATCAGGTCGCCGTTATAATAAACTATACCAATGTACCAGGCTAGGAATGTTCCTAGAATAACCAGATTACGGGGAGCGTTAAAGGTTCTGGTTTGGTAAAACACATAACCCTCCTTTAGCAGGAATACCCCAAAAACCAGCCCATTAAAAGCGGCAATGTAAGGAGCAGCCTCAGGGAAGGACAGGTCCACAAAATCATTATCAATAAACCAATTGAAATCCCGTTCTCCCTCCACATGCCAGAATAACAGTGGAAGTAAAGTGGCCGCATAAATGCAGAAAGTATCCAGGTGGCGTTCCCAGGCCGGTCGTTTCTCCAGCCTGGAATAAAGGCGCATAAACCCATATTACTGCCTGATAAAATGAAAAACCGCCATGTACGCCAACACACTCCAGAAAACTCCTCCGCCCAACGTATAAAGGAGCATGCCGCCTATCCAGGCACCAAACGGGGCCCACACCAACAATTGCCGCTTCTGCGCCAGAGTTTCTTTTTCCAGATAGGTTCGGAACAAGGTGCTGTACACGTGCCCCACGTCAATTAAGAGGATAAGCAGGACCCAGGCAGGCACTGGTAGGTTGTGCACATGCTGCTGGAAAAAACCGGGGAAAAGAACAATGGCCAGCAGACACAGAAAGGGTGGCGACAGGATAAAGACCGTGTCTACCCAAGTAGAGTGAAGCCATGGCTGTTTTGATGGTTGCATGGTTAAGACAAGAGTTGTTGGGCCGCTTTTATGCCTTGGTAAAAAGCCTCCTCAAAAATTGAGATCCCGCTCAGGTCTGAGTGCGCAAAAGCGATTTTCCCTTCCAGAAGCGCTCCCGCTTTCTGCCTGTCCTCTCCCCAAATAAAGCCTGGCACCGGTTTTATCATGCCATGGCCCCACACCCACACGTTTAGCTCCTCAACCTCTTCCCTTATAGTAGGGTGCGCCTTTTCTAATTCCTGAAGAACCTGCTCGGCCCATTGTTCCTGCTTCTTCATGAAGACTGCTTGCCGGCCTGCAGTTGAGGAATCTGCCAAGGGTAAATAAAAGGTAATGACCTGCTTTTGGGGAAACCCTTCTACGCTTTGTTGCTGGGCATTCACATACCCCAATGACTGGCTGCCATAAATCACATTATCCCAACTAAGAGCAGTTCCTTTCCCTTGCGGAACTTGTTTTAAAGTAAGGTTGGCCACCACCCAGGGCGTATAGGTAAAGGACTTTTTGTTGCCTGTTGGTGAAATCTGGGGCAGGTTTTTTAAGAGTTTTTCCCTGACAAATTGCGGCGTAGCCATAACACATTTCTGCGCGATCAGGCGCGTGGCCTGGTCGTTTTGCAGATTAAGGTAATCAATAATGACTTTGCCGTTTGAGAATCCTACATGGTATACCAAAGATCCGGTTCTAATGTCAGGACCGGCCTGATCCCGTAGCTTTTCCGCTAGCCAATGGTTTCCCTCAGGCCAGGTAAGGACCCGGTCAGCGTCTGAGTTTGCTGCTTTTGCTTTCCGGCCGGCAAAGTAATGGATACCGGCCCAGGCGGAGGTCTGTTCTAAGGTAGCCCCGAAATCGTCCAGGCAGCAATATTCCACATACCAGCGTAAGTAGGGAGAGGTAAAGTCTTGCTGAATCATCCACTCCTGCATGGTAAGCGCATCCAGTTTCCGGAAGCTGGCATCTTTAGAAGAATGATCCAGAGGGATGTCAAAAGCGAAGCGACCATCCGCTCCTTTTGCTTTCTTCATTTCCTCCATAAGCGATAGAAACCTCTCTATCTGTTTTAAATCTGCCTGAGGCACTCCCCAGGCAGGCACTAATCCTTCCTGCCAAAAGCCATTGATAAAAAGCCGTTCCTCCGGGTCAAAATTGAGATGGTATTCATTGTACACCGGCAAACCGGCCTCATCAAAGCTGGTGATCACCTTGGTCTCCGCCAAAAAATCTAAAAGATCTTTATTGTCATTATTGGGCAAGGGCAAATAATGGGCTCCCCACGGAAAAGCGCTTTGCTCATTTCTCCCTGACTGGCTATTACCGCCGGTTCTGTCTTCCAATTCTAACAAGCATACCTGGGCCGTTCCGTTTTTTCTAAGCCACCGGGCTGCCGACAGACCGGAGATGCCTCCCCCAATGACCACTGTGTCTACTTCTTCAATGTAAGAAGGCACAGTGTTAATACCTTTTCTTAGCAAATGACCCGCTTTGAAAGAAGGGCCGAACAGCCGTCCGGCGGGAGCCTTTTTAGTTTCTCCTACGCAACTAACTAGGGAGGGACCCACCAGGACCAGTCCTCCCAATGCCAGGGCACCTTGCTTAAAAAATCTTCTCCGCTCTTCCCGTTCCCGCATTTAGTTAATGTAAGTAGCCCATTCGTCTTCAAAATAGCGGACCAGGGCCTGGTTGTTCAACTTATTGATTTCGGTTTGGCGGGCGGGCATGTCTTTAGGAAAGGTGCGCATCTGTTCAAAGGTGGGGCCGTCCAAAAACTTAAGCTGCGCCATAAACTGACCATTCACCTGCACCTTTTGCTCCGGTGTTACCAGCACAAATCCCCAATCCCCAAAAGAAGGGACATGGGCGTGATACGGAAGCGTGGCAAACCCGCAACTAGTTAAAGTATTCACCACGCACCAGTACGCATTGGGGGCCACAAACGGGGAAGTGGCCTGAATCACGGCCGCTCCGCCGGGTGCTATGGCCTGGCGCAATACTTTGTAAAAGGTGTTAGTGTAAAGCTTTCCTATAGAATAATTGGCGGGGTCTGGGAAGTCAATCACCACAAAATCAAACTGCTCCTTGTTGTTTTTGAGCCACTGGAAAGCGTCTGTGTTAATGACCGTTACTTTTTTAGACAGCAGGGCCTGCTGGTTAAGGTTTTTTAAGACTTCATGGCTAGTAAAGAGCTCGGTAACGGCTTTATCTAAATCTACAAGCACTACTTTCTCAATGCTGGGGTACTGCAGAACTTCCCGCACCGCCAAACCATCTCCCCCACCCAACACCAGTACCCTTTTTGGGTTGGCTACTGAGTTCAATCCCGGGTGTACCAAAGCCTCATGATAGCGGTATTCATCAACGCTGCTGAACTGAAGGTTCCCGTTCAGGAACAGCCGGAAGCCTTGGTCATTTTTGGTGAGCACAATCTTTTGATACGGTGACTGCACTGAGTAAATGATCTTATCTGCGTAAGAAAGGCTTTCGGTGAAGGCCAGAATCCGGTCACTCATGATAAAACCAGCCACTAAAGAAAGGATGGCCGCCGCGCAGGAAGCCCTGAGATAATAAATGCCCCTAAGCTCTTTTGTGAAGTAGAAACACAACCATAAGGCCACACCCGCATTGAGCAAACCAAAGAAATAGGAGGTCCGGAGCAGCCCGAGATGCGGCACTAAAACTAAAGGGAAGATGACAGACGCGAGAAGGGCCCCTATATAATCAAAGGTGAAAATTTTGGATACCAGTTCCTTGAACTCAAACCGGTCCTCCAAGATACGCATGATCAACGGGATCTCCAGACCAACCAAAATTCCCGTGAGCGACACCAACAGATAGAGCACCATCTGAAAAGAGGCAACCCGGTCAAACAATAAAAACAGGATAGTAGAGCTGAAACCGCCCACCAATGCCACCAACACCTCTATCTGGATAAACCAGGCAATCAGGTTCTTGTTAAAGAACTTTGAAAGGTAACTACCTATGCCCATAGAGAACAGGTACAACCCAATAATGGTGGAGAATTGCGTGACAGAATCTCCTAAAAGATAACTGGCCAAGGTACCCGCCACCAACTCATATACCAACCCGCAGGTAGCCACCACAAACACTGAAAAAAGCAGGAGGGCCTGTACGCTAATTCGCATGTAACGTTGGGCTTAACCGTGTACAGATGCGCCAATGATAATGGCAATGGCAATAATGAAGGCCGCAAAAATGGTGGCCAGCGCCATGTTCTGTTTCTCCAGAATCTCCTTCCAAAGGTTTTCTGGGGTTACCTTCTCCAGTAGCCAGAAGGTGAAAAACAGAATAGCAATCCCAATAAAGGAATAAAGCAAAGAAGCCGAAACCAGCTTGTAGTTGATGAGTGATTCCATAGTTTTTATTTGTGGTAATAACGGTGGGTGCGATAAGTGCCAGTTCTGGAGCCGCCGGCCTCAGACTCTTCTTTATCGTCTCCCAAAAAACGGGTGCCTGATAGGCCGGCATAGGTGAAAAAGCCTACTACCAATGCCAGGTAACCCAAAAACAGAAGCTTTAAGCTTTTCTTCATAATGGGGTATAGCTATTCGTCATAAGGAGAGTAATCACTGCTCATCCAGCGGCTTCGTTCAAAGGAATATTCCCTAAACCCCTGTACCGCTGGCACTGCCGCCAACAATAACAATGAAATCCAGAAGTTAGACCAGATGGGCACATCCTGCACCAAGCGTAAATGGAATGTATCTGGTACCCCACTCTGGAACGGCTGCATGTCACGTGACGGTTGCAGGTAAACCTGATAAGTGCCGCTTGGAATGGCAGAAAGAATCTGGTCCGTATCTGGGCTGCCCTCGCTCCAGCTTTCGCCTCCTTCCACGCCATTGTAAAACTCCACGCCCACTTCTACATAATATTCGCGGCCGGTTTTGGTATTCAACAGGGAGATACCGGTGGCAAACCAGGAGTTTTCAACCGGGGCCCGCAGGCGCACTTCCAGGTTGGTGCTTCCTAATAACGAGGACTCTATATCAATAGTAGGGCCAGGAAGGGCCATTAAAGTGCCTTTGCCTTCTTCTTCCGTGAGCAGGTAGGTTTTATCTAACAAGACTTTATTCTGGTGAAAGACAGAGAGAAGCACCTGAATACCAAGTAACACTGCAGCCGCCACCAAGGCCAGATTTCTGACTTTAGGAAAGGGAAAATCCTGGGAGAAGGGTTCAGCGCCGCCTACCCCAATCTGGTAGGGCATGGGACCATCTAGGGAGAAAAGTTCCTGCACTAGTTCAGGCTCCATGTGCTCGCCAAACATGTAGCTTTGCTCCTCTCTGCCAATAGACATGGTTAGCATGTAAGGGGCCGCCACATATTCACTATACTGGTTTTCATCTTCCGTGATCTGCCAGAAAAACTCGCCGCTGGCATGAGTAACCGTAGTACGGTATTTATTATACAGCTTGAAGTTTTTGTCCAGGTATCTTATATCTGATGAAATGTGTTTGTTGCCATTTATGAAATCAGAGATAAACCGGAAAAAGGTCCAGTGACCGTCAGATTCTGCCAGAAAAGCATACCCCTGCACCGGATTGAACAGCACATATTCGCGCCACCGGTATTTTAGATTACGTTCTTTGAAGACCAAAAACCCCACCACTGCATACAGCACCCCATTTATTCGGCCCTTTCTGCCAATGGGCAATAGGGGCTCCTGCTTTTCTCTGCCAACAGATTGAATGGGAACAAGCCCCTTCTCCTGCAGTTCTGACAAATGGGAACAGTGCGGGCAAACCACGTTCTTAGCCTGGGCATGCGTGATTAGGTGCAGTTTCTTTTTACAGGAAGGGCACGCCACCTCTAGGGTACCGGGCAGCTGCTCCTTCTCTATTAACTTAAAGCCATTCATTGTGCGTGCGGGTCCCTTGTAATGACATTTCGTTTAACTCCACATAAGTGCCCAGGTAGGCATGTGGCGCCCTGGAATTTGTAACCTGAAGAATTCCCATCTGCCCATCTGTCCGGAACAGTTCTACCGAGGCAAAACCCAACTCCTGCAGCCCTTGTTCGGGCACCTCTCCCTCCCAGAAAATTTGCTTTACTTTATCTTTCACCTCAATACTAAGCATAACGGTCCCTATAGTAGCCGTATCACCTATTTTTAGGGAACCCACCGGGGAAAGGCAGGTGTAATTGGACTCCTGGAAAAAGCTATAGTTGCCAGCCCAATCGCCTAGCCAGCCGGTAAGACCGGTCTCATACAGAATAAACCAGTGGTTGCGGTACCCTTCCTGAAAGAAGTACTGGATTCGGCCTATCAACTCAAATTTTTCCTCTGCCCTGGAACCTGTCACGCCTACCCGAAGAATGCTCATGACTTCCCGCATTGGGACCTCCTTTTGCGGAACGGCCCCAGGCACCATGGTTTTTCTTACCACAGACAAGCAGGAAGGGCATACCTGGGCCAGGCTTACTTCAGTCCGGAAAACCAAAGGAGTTTGACACGAAGGACAAGGGAAAGGGGTGGCTAGGGGGGCCATCATAGAATAAAGAAGCGGGCTAAAAAATGAGTTAGCGGTAAACTGTTTTAAGGTTGATTTCAGGAAAACATGCTAAAAACGGAAAGTTATATCACGTAGCCAGCTTTGAGAAACCAAATTACAGCTTACATTCCATTTTCCAACTATTTACCTGTCCCTTCTTCTCATAAAGGGTTTCTACTGTTTCGGGTCAGCAACAAACAGCCTGGAAAAGAATGGTTCCCGCAACGTGGAAATCTGGTTTAGTCCTCTTTTTCTAAAAACACCTATAAACAGGAAATGCTTTAGGAAGTAATAATTGCGTACCATTCCTTCTTCAAAAAATTTGTAGGCAACCTATTGCATGCTTCAAAAGTATATCTAACTTTGAAACACAAAGTACTTTACAATCAATACACTTTCATACTCACCTCTACCATAAATCACTATCCTTTATTTATAGGCCTAATCTCCAACCAAAATTTTTTTAACTATGAACTTTGAAATACAAAGTACTTTACAAGAAAATAAACTAGATATTATCCCCCAACGTCTCTCCCTCAAACCGCTCCTGGTCACGGGGCTTGTCTGCATTGTGGTCTCCTTCAGTATTTTCCTGTTGCAGGACCTTGACCTGTTAACGCAGGTAGACAATGCCGAAGGGATGTTTCTATTCAACTACCTCATTGCGGCCGGTTACTTTTTAACTATTCTCCTCCGGAAGCGCTTCAGCAAAAGCAAGCCTCTTCCCTTTCTGGACCACCTAATGCTTTTTCTGGTTTTGGGGTTGATTAGTGACTTTGCCCTGAACAAAAGCATGTCCATTTTTCAACCGTCGGTGCCGTGGTTTTCCGGGTGGCTGGTAGTGGTGTCCTGCGCCATGGTGGCGTTTCCTTTCCGGCAGTTTTTACCCAAGGCCTTGCAGTATGTGATGGTGTTTTTGCTGGGCACGGGCGTGGTGCTGTTTGGGTATTTTGCACTGTATCTTTTGCCGTTTTATGCCATTGGGGCTGTAGGAGCTATTGCGCTGGGGATAGGCCTGCACATTTTTATTCCGCTGGCGGCCGTGCTTTGCCTGTTGTGGACCGCCCGGCGGTTAGCCAAAAAAGACGAGACTATTAAAAGGGTTTTCGCGGTGGGCGTGCTGGTGCCAGTGCTATTTTCCCTGGTGTATTTGAGCGTTTGGCAAGCCGGACTGGAAAAGATAAACCGATTACTGGGTTCTTATCAGGTGCAGGACCAGCAGGATTTGCCACGGTGGGTTTTTCTGAGCCAGCGCGTACCGGCCACTCCCATCTTTGAGCGACTGGTGCAGACTGATTTGGTGTACCAATCAGCGTCTACTGACGGTTTTGACTTCTTTGGCATGCCCAACCGAACCTTTTCCGAACTGCAGCGCCATGACCCATTAGTGATGTTGGCCACCCGCCTGTTCCGGAAACCCGAGTTAACCACCCAGGAGCGCATCAAAATCATGGAAAGTCGTCTGCAGTTGCGCCATCAGGCGCAGGAACGGCTGTGGTCGGGTACGCACCTGTCTACCAGTAGTGTCATTACCCAGGCCCAGATTTTTCCCCAGTACCGACTCAGCTACACCGAGAAAATCCTGAATGTCTATAATAACCGGCCCGGCAGTTGGGGTCAGGAAGAAGCCATTTATACCTTTCACCTCCCCGAGGGCAGCGTAGTTACCTCCCTCTCCCTCTGGATCAAAGGCCAGGAAGAAAAAGGCTACCTCACCACCCAGAGCAAAGCCGAAAAGGCCTACAAAACCATTGTGGGCGTGGAGTCCCGGGACCCATCGGTGGTACACTGGCAGGAAGGCAATACGGTGAGCGTGCGCGTATTCCCCTGCACGCCCCAGGAAAGCCGCCAATTCAAAATAGGCATCACCTCCCCGCTGCGGTTGGAGAACGGGCAATTGCTCTACCAGAATATTCCCTTTGACGGACCATCGGCTAGAAGCGCACAGGAAACAGCGGTAATCCGGGTTGAAGACCCAGGCGCCAAAATAGAGGCTCCCCAGGATTTCACGCTTATCGGCGCCAACCGATATGAGCGCCATGTCTCCTTTGATCCTGACTGGAATTTCAAACTTCCAGCTCCGCCCTTAAGTACCCAAGGCTTCTCTTTTGCCGGCCATACGTACCAGATGGCGCCTTATACCCCAACCTTTGCTCCATTCAGCCCTACCCGTATTTACCTGGACCTGAACAAGGCCTGGACCGAAGAAGAATTCACCGCAGTTTGGCAGGCCGCTAAAAAGGCAGAGGTCTTCGCCTTTACAGGGACAGAAATGACCTTGCTCACAGACCAAAACCGGCAGGAGATTTTCCGGCAGGGCCAAACGCTTACCTACTCGCTGTTCCCCTTGCATTTGGTATCAGAGCCCGAAAAAGCCTTGATCATCAGCAAGGGCACCGAAAACTCGCCTAACCTCAAGGATTTGCAAGGCAGCCGTTTTGCAGACGATTTTGCAAAAACGTCCCCACAACGCCAACCCATCCGGTTTTTCCAGGTGGGCACCCTTACCTCACCTTACATTAAAACCCTCAAGGAACTCAGCGTTATCCAGCATACCCATGGTACCACTGCTGATCTGGCTACCATGCTCCGGCGGCAGCGCTTTCCGGAGCCGCAGCAAAATGACAATACCGTGGTGCTGGAAGATGCAGAAGTAACCATTACCCGCACCAGCCAGCCAGAAACAGATCCCACAAAGGCGACAGCCCCAACTTCAGACCACCTGCTACGGCTCTTCGCTTATAATCACCTCTTGCAGCAAATAGGTCCCAAGTATTTCCAGAAGGAGTATCTGGAAGAGCACCTGATAGAGGAGGCGACCCAGGCCAATGTAGTGAGTCCGTTGTCAAGTTTAGTGGTGCTGGAAACCAAGGAAGACTATGAGCGCTTCGGGATCACGGAAAGCAAGAACAGCCTGGGCAATGCCAGTTTGAAGTCTTCGGGCGCCGTGCCTGAGCCGCACGAATGGGTGCTGATCATTCTGGTTATTGTAGTGGTGGCTTTCACATTGTTGAAGCAACGATTGATTTCATGAATAGGTCCCTTTTCTCTTTAATGCACATCCTGCAGGCCCGGCGTCTTTCCCTGGCGCTGGGCCTGGGGTATGCACTGGTAGCCGCCATCTTCCTGAAGGAGTATCTACTCTGGGACTTGCCATGGCTTCTAAGCCTGGCGCTAGTTCCGCTGGTGGCGCTGCCGGCCCAATCTCTGGCCCGGGACTGGCCTTTGTTCCTGGGCGCGGCCGCCCTTGCTGATCTGGCGGCCTATACCCAGATTGCCACGCTCTACTTTTTTGCCATGCTGTTGACCGGTTGGTGGGCGCTGCAGACCTTGGGCGGCAGAAACGGGCTTTACCCACTGTTGTTGCTGTTGATTGCCTCCCCGCTTTTCTCTTACCTGGCCGATGTCTGGAGTTTTCCATTGCGGTTACAGCTTAGTCAGGCCGCGGCCCATTTGCTGCAGTTTATCTACCCCAAGGTAGAGGCCGCGGGTAACCTTATTCTGGTGGAAGGCAAGGAATTCTCAGTGGACCCTGCCTGTGCCGGGCTGAGCATGTTGTCTTTTTCGCTGCTGTTAGCGGTTTTTTTGATGGCACGGCTGGCGCAGCAAAATTCCCTGCCCGGTTGGGCGCACGGCGTTTTACTCTTGCTCATGCTGGGGTTGAATTTGGCCTGCAACCTGATCAGGATTCTGCTATTGGTGATTTTTCAAATCGGGCCTGATCAGGTAATGCACGAGGTAGTGGGTCTGTTGTGCCTTCTCATATATGCGGTGGTTCCCTTTTATTTTGGCAGTAGGTTTATGGCCCGTTTTTTCCAAAACAGCCTCAAACCAGAAAAGGCCACATCCCCTGCCCTTCCTCCCAGACAATGGAAATTACATGTTTTCCTGCTGTTACTACTCACTGGGGCGGGCCTTAGGATTATGTGGAAAGAAGTGATTCCGCAGCCGGCCGCGCCTTTGCAGGTAGCTGGGTTCCAGACCCAGGTGCTGCCTGACAACGTGCACAAGTTCACTAACGCCCAGGCGCTTATTTACATGAAACCCGTGCGGGGCTTTTACTCTACAGAGCACCACCCGTTAATCTGCTGGGAAGGCAGTGGGTACCAGTTCAGGAAAGTGCGCCAGGTACAGGTAGCTAACCGGCAGGTGTTCATGGGTACGCTGGTGCGGGGCAAAGACCGCCTGCAAACCGCCTGGTGGATGGACAACGGGCAGCACCAGACCATAGCGCAGTCAGATTGGCGCTGGCGCATGTTCAAAGGCGAACCGGCCTTTCACCTGGTCAATATCACCACGGTCTCTGAACCAGAACTTCGTCGGCAAATAGTTGCTTTGTTTTCCGGTTACAGCTCTGCCACTGTGCCGGCCAGAACCGCTTCCTGGTAATTGGCGGCGGCCCGCTGGCCCATGAAAAAGAAGAGAATGCCTAACAGAGTGCAGGACGCCATTATGCCCACCATAGGCAAGGCCGTTCCGTCATGGAAAAGACTTACTGATCCAGAGACCAACGCTCCTATGCCCATCCTGAAACTCCCGCCCAGTGCCGAGGCACTTCCGGCAAACCGTGAAAACGGGGCCAGTGCCAACGCTGAGGCGTTAGGGGCGGTAAGCCCCTGCCCTAACAGGAACAGGAACAACACCACAATAAGGCTGTTTTTCCCGTACCACCCCAAATACATGCCTAACACCATAAAGGCCCCAATCACCAACTGGTACACCAAAGCGATGTTGATGATCTGCTCACTTTTCAGGCGCCGTAGCAACAAGTGGTTGAGCTGGGGGGAGCCGATCATGGCCACCGACAAAATGGCGAAGATCCAGCCGTATTCCTGCTCACTCACCTTGTAAATGTTCATGAACACGTCTGGTGAACCAGAGATGTAGGCAAAGGGAGCCGCCGAGGCAATACCCCCCACCAGGGTAAACACCAGAAACTGCGGATTGCGTAAAACGGCCAGGAAATTACGGAGCACCGGTTTAGGCTTCAAGGACATGGAAGGATCTGGCTGCTTGCCTTCCGGTAGGGCAAAAAAGACGCCTATCAGCATGACCAACGTAATTACGGCCAGGGCAATGAAAACTGAGTGCCACCCAAACGCCGCCGTCATATACCCACCCACGGTAGGCGCCACCATAGGCGACACGGCAATGACCAGAATAAGCCAGGAAAAAACCTTGGCCGTTTCTGTCACCGGGAACAGATCGCGCACCAGGGCTTGGGCAGCTACCATCCCCGCGCAACCTCCTACCGCCTGCAAAAACCGCATGAAAATAAGCATGTCTGCCGAGTTGGTGAAGGCGCAGCCAATAGAAGCGGCAATGTACACGCCCAACCCCGCGTACAGCGGGTACTTGCGGCCAAACCGGTCCAGCAGCGGACCATACAGCAATTGGCCCACTGAAATACCTACCAGATAAGCCGTAAGGGAAAGCTGGACCTTGGCAATGGTAGTATTCAGATCTTTGGCAATGGCCGGAAAACCCGGCAGGTACATGTCAATGGAGAAAGGACTGATTGTGGAAAGGGATCCCAGAATCAGGATGATGATAAAATATTGTTTACGCGTCATGAGGAAAGGCAAACCGCAAAGGTACTACACCAGCCTCATTTAGGCCCAGGCCGTTTCCCTTTTTTCAGGCTCAAAAGTATACCTAGCCTATACTTGCCTGGGTGGATTTGTGTTTCCTTTTTATCCTGGGCTGCTCCAGAAATGCTGAAAGGTGCAGGCAAAGCATATAAAGGCCACTCCACCCGGACCTTGGAGCCTTTTGGTCTAAATGCGTTTCGGGCCTGTTTTCTGAAAAACAGGCCCGAAACGCATTTTTTATTTTACTGCATTGGTTTGGCGCTTTCTTACCTCATTCATGACCCGGCGTCGCATCTGGGCCTCAGACCTGAACATGGCCATAATCTGTTGGGGCGTCAGCACGGTCCTGAATTCCTGGTAGTAATTCTTCCGGAGGGTGCTCATTTTAACGGCATTGTCCAATTGGGCCACCACCAGCTTATCAGCCTCTTCCGCGGTCAGGTCTTTAGGTGATTTGCCGGGCGGCAGCGTGGGCCTCCCAAAATGGATGGCGGCCAGTTCAGCGTCATAGCGTTGGTAAATGGGACTCAGGGCTTTCAGCTTATCCTCGGGCAGGCCCAGGTGTTTCTGGATCTCCAGGAGTTTAGCCTGCGTGACTCTTTCCCGCAGCTTCGCGTTCCGACTCAAGTCCTGGGCCGGGGCCTGAAAAGAGAACAGAAGGGTGGCACTGATAATTAGTATTCTAAATAAAGGGTTCATTGTTCTATGGTTTCTCCGTAAACGAATTCCTCAGATTCAGCCAGAGCGGCCAACTGCTGCAGGTCATCATCTGAAATGGAAGCTAAAAGTTGGTCCAGGGTTTCTGTTTTTTCTGGCTTGGCCTTTGGGGGCACCGGTGCAGGTAAAGCCAATTTGGCTGGTTTCTTTGTTTGGGCCGGTTCAGAAACCGCTGCCACCTCTGGGCTGGCCACTACCGGAGGCGAAGGGGTGGTTTCCGTTATTTCCGGGGCCTGCGGTACCGTCATGGCTGCCGGGGCCACCTGGGCTACATGAGGGGTCTGGTTCCGGGAAGCTGGCAGGAACAGGTAACCCGCCAAAAGCAGCAGCACCACGCTGGCCGCTATGGAAAGCACTTGCCATGAGACTATGGAAAAAGCACGGGTGCTATGGGAGCGCCTTTTGGCCTCCGCCAGGGTTTGGGCCGAAATCTCCTCAAAGAATCCGGAGGGCACCTGGTACGGCATATTTTTGCCTATTTTGTTTAAATCAAATTCTTCTTTCATATTTCCTGCATCATAAATTCCTTGACCTTACCGCTGGCGTAGTGGTAATTGGTCTTAAGCGTAGAAACAGAGCTATCCAGTATCTGGCTTATCTCTTCGTAAGGCAATTCATCATAGTAGCGCAGCGTAAAAACTAAGCGTTGCTTTTCGGGGAGTCGTAAAATGGCTTCTTGCAGCCTAACCAAAATCTTATCGCCGTCCTGGGGGCAGGAGTCATGCAGGGTATCTACCAGTTTCTCATTGATCTCTTCCTTAGACACCAAAAACCGTTTCCGTTCCTTAAACACCCGCAGGCATTCATTAGTAGCAATGCGGTAAAGCCAGGTATATAATTTACTGTCGCCGGCAAAATTGTTCAGGTGCTTGTACACGTTGATAAAGGTTTCCTGCAGGAGGTCTTGCGCATCTTCATGGGTAACCACCAACCGCCTTATATGCCAATAGATCCGGGTCTGGTACTGGTTCATTAACATGGTGAAGGCTTTGTCTTTGGTGCGGGGGTCATGAAACAAGGACAATATCTCCTCATCTGTCGGTTCTGTCATTCCATCTGGGTGGTGTAAATTTCAACCATGCTTCTTAGAGGCGTAAAAAGCGCAAAAGTTAAATAACGAGCAATAAAATCAATTTATCCCGGCGTTTTCACTATACAACACATTAAATATCAATCTTTTGCAGATGGTGAGAAATATTTTTTTGAAAGCCTTTTAACTTTCTCAGCTTTCGTGGCTCTTAGTGACATGTTCCGGAACTTCCCTTTACCATCGGCTGGAAAGGGAAACCAAGCGGAGCAGCCCTGCTTGATGGTTGCTACCCTTGTGAACCGGCCACTAGTGCGCTTTTAACCTTATATTTTTAACCAAAACCTACTAACATGAAGAACTTGAGACTCACTTGGGGGATGCTGGCTTTTTCAGTGTTCCTGACTTTCACCGCCTGCCAGAAAGAAGAGCTGGAACCCACCACAGAGCTAACCGGCACTGAATTCCAGTTGGCAGATTTACCTGACCTAGAAGCCCCATCGGTAACTGGCCAAACTGAAACAGACGAATTTAGGTGCAAGCCTGGCGACTCCACCAGGGTACACGCCTTGGTTACCATCCTCAAGCAGCTTAACCTGGATGAAAACCAAAGGAAAGCCATTAAAGGATTTGCCCGCCAGCACCAGCAATGCGTGGCTGAGCACCTGATCAGAATTAACCTGCTGCACAAAGAGCTGCTGCAGAAAGCCAACCAGGCCCGCGAGGAAAAGCTGAAAGCGTTTAAGGAAGGAAAAATTACCAGAGCCCAGCTAGAGGAAAGATTGACCGCCATTAGAACCGCGGTGCAGGAAGAGCTGGCCAAACATGAGGTGAAGCAACTGCACATGCGCGCCGTACGCAAATGCAGGCTGGAATTGGTTTCCAAAATTGAGTCAGTCCTGAACCAGCAACAGCTCCAGAAATGGAATACCTGGAAGGCCAGCCTAATTTAATCTAAACCCTTTATTTCCATACACAAGAAGAGCGAAGCCTAAGGCTTCGCTCTTCTTGTTTTCACGGGTTTCTCATGTCACTTCTGCCGCCAGAGACTAATTGGCCAAACTTTGATTTTTTTAAGCCTGAAATATCCCTCTACCCTACTTAGGGGGTAGGCACGTCCCTTTTAGTTGGATAAGTAGCCGCGGCCATTTCCTGGTACAAGATGCGGTAGTACTCATCGGCCATGCGTTCAGAACCGAAATAGGCATTTACTTCCTTCATGCTGTTCTGCATGATTTCCGCCCACTTGTCCTTGTCCTGGTAATAGGTGGGGATCACCTCATTTTCCAGGATTTGCATCATGTTATCATAATCTTTCTGGTCCTGCTCATAGTCCGGCAGCGTAACGTCTACAATGGGGAACAGGAAGCTGTTATGGCCGTGCTCCCCAAATTCAGGCAGCCAACCGTCCTGCACCGAGAAGTTGATGGCCCCATTCATAGCCGCCGTCATGCCACTGGTACCGGATGCTTCCCGCGGCCGGCGGGGAGTGTTGAGCCACACGTCAGCGCCTTGCTTCAATTTAGCTGATAGGTCCAGCTCATAGCCTGTCAGGACGGCCACGTTGCTTTTATGCCGGGAAATTTCCACCAGCTTGTTAAACAGGTTAATGGCGCCAAAGTCAAACGGGTAAGGTTTCCCGGCCCAGATGACCTGCACGGCCTGGCCTTCGCGGTTAATGAGTTCAAAGAACCGGTGGAGGTCAAGTAGCAGCAAATCAGCCCGTTTATAGCCGGCAAAACGGCGCGCCCAGACAATAGTGAGCACCTCAGGCTTGAAAAGCTTGCCGGTTTGGTCGGCCACTACGTCAAACAAAGGCTTTTTCATTTCGGCCTTCAATTCCAGCAAACGGGTTTTATCCTGGGCCTCCAGAGCTTGGGCGAGGGCAGGGTTTTGCCAATAGGCTATGTTCTGGGCGTTGGTAATGGACTTAATCTCACAGACCCCGTCAAAGCCGTACCACATTTCCTGGGCCACCTCGCCGTGCAGTTTGGAAACGCCGTTGGCCACCTTGGCCAGGCGCAGGGCGGCAAGGGTATAGTTTAAAATGCCGTCATGGCAACCCACCAACTGGCAGGCCTCCTCTACCGGCAACGTCCCGAAAAAGGACATCTGATTCAGCAACCCTACCTCCTGCTCTTCGTTTCCGGCTTTCTCTGGGGTGTGGGTGGTAAACACAAAGCGTTTCTTCACCTCCTGCACATCCCGGTACTTGTCAAACAAATGGAACACCAGGGGCAGGGCGTGCGCCTCGTTCATGTGGTACACCGCGGCCCCGCCCAGAGCTTCTACCACCTTAGCGCCCCCTATGCCCAACACAATGCTTTGGGCAATACGGGCGGGCAGTTCAGGGTCATACAGCCGGTGGGTGATGGTGCGGCTCAGGTAATCGTTTTCGGGGATATCAGTGGTCAGGAAATACATGGGCGCCGTCCCGAAGGTCTCTGCCGGAAGCACCAGCGCCTTCACCCATACGGGGTTGTTATGGATGGTCACCTGCACCGTAATACCGGTATCTTCCAGAAAGGTGTAGTACTTTTTCTGGAACTGCACCCGCATGGAGGTATCATCGTTCCGGACCTGGTCATAGTAACCATACTTCCAGAGGATGCCAATGCCAATCAGGTTCTGGCGCAGGTCAAAGACGCTGCGCATGTGGGAGCCCGCCAGGTAGCCTAAGCCCCCGGAATACGTTTTCAGGGCCTGGTCAATGGCAAATTCCATACTGAAATACGCCACGCGCTCACTGTACTTCTCATTGATGGTATACGGATGATACCACTTGCTGTAATTTCCCATAATCCTTACTTCCTTTTTACGACCCGGCAGCTGCTATTTGTCACGCTGCCCGCCAGGCATTTACCGGCCAGCCGGTAGATGCTCCGCTAAATATCAATTGAAATTAATGATAGAAATTATATGCAAGAGAAGCAAACCCGATAGGACAGCACTCTTCCATTCGGCCACCTTCCTATTTGACCCTTCAGCTTAACTCTTTCTGTTTTATCAGGCAATGCCTCCCCAAAGGGTGGAAAATGGATAATAAACCGCCAAAAATCAAGGCAAGCATACCGAAAAAACCCGTTTTGAGGCCGTTTTCTGAAAAACGGCCTCAAAACGGGTTTTAGAAAAATAACGAAATACTTTCCGGTTTACCGGCCGAAGTCATCCTGTACCCGCACAATATCCTCTTCATTAGACGGATGCTCTGCGTCTGTATGCTGCCAGATTTCAGCCAGCACGGCCCAATCTTCCAGGCCTACTAGCCGGTGACGTTCAGATTGCCGCAAGGTGATTAAAGCACCGGGCTCCAGGCGCTGCAACTCCCCTTCCTGATCATTAGGGCTGGTCACGACCCCTACTTTTCCCTTGATCACTTTCCAGATTTCGGCGCGGCGGTGATGGTACTGCCAGGAAAGGCGTTTCTGCGGGGCCACTACCAGAATTTTAGGGCTTAATTTACCTGAGATTTTCAGGTCTTCTATGGAGATGCCCTCAAAATACGTATTGGCGAACTGCTGGGCCTGGCTCTCGTCTATCACAAAGAAACCTCCCCAGGGCCTGGTCTGGTCTTGGCTGGCTATCTTGAAACCTTTGTTGGTCAACTCTTCTTCTATTTCCTGAAACAGGGCTTGTTTCTGCTGGTCTAGGGACATAGGATCTTCAAAAACTAGTGATCTCAAATGTAGACCGAAGCTGGCACTTCCTCAAATAAACTTGCCAAAAATGCCAGTTGGCCTTTTGGCACAACGGTTGCCCAACCTTTTCCTGCCTTGTGAATTCTATCTTCCTTAATACTATTTAGCAGTGCCCAATTTGGCCTTCCGTAACCCATCTGTCTTATACTTTCCCAATTCTATATTGCTTACAAAACATTTTTATAATAATTTTAGTACTTAAATATGTCTATATAGTATTTAAATCAATATTCTATCTTTACAGCCCATATGAGAAACCTTTCGCTGCTATTCTTCTGCTTTTTAATTCTTAGTAGCCAGGTAAAGGCCCAGACTGTGGCCAGCCTTTCCAAAAAAGCCATTGAAAGTTTCAACAACGCTGATTACAGGCAAGCCATCCAGGCGTACACCAAGGTGATTGAGGCCAACCCCAAGGATTATATGGCCTACCAGTACCGCGGCGAAGCCAAGTCTAACTTGGGGGAAGATAAAGCGGCCATCCTTGATTTTGATGAGGCCCTCCAGTTAAATCCCTCCTTAGCCTCGGCCTATGGCTTACGCGGCGATTCAAAAGCTTTTGTTGGTAATGACAAAGGCGCCATTGAAGACTATACCCTGGGTTTAAAACACAACCCCAAAGACATTCTCCTGTATTTTCACCGGGCCACCGCTAAATTCAACCTCCAGGATTACAAAGGTACTATTGAAGATTACACCGCCTTTCTGGCCCACAGCGACGAGTGGTACAGCGTCACTGAACTATCAGATGCCCTTATTAACCGCGGCCTGGCTAAAGAGAAACTGTCTGACCAGGCTGGAGCCTGTGCCGATTGGGAAAGCGCCCTGGTGCTGGGCGGCTACGACGCCCTTGGTTTCCTGAAGAAGAAATGCGGCAAATAGATTCTTGAAAAGAGGGTCAAATCACCATTTGATAAGGATTAAGCCTAGCCAATTAACCCTCCTTGTTTAAGATATTCTCAAAATCCTGACTTCCGTGTCTTTCTGCTTGCGGATGAAAACCAGCAGGTAGGATGATGGTGGATTGGTTATCACTTTCCTTACCAGATTGACAGATAAGCCAAAAGCGTTTCGGGCCCGTTTTTCAGAAAACAGGCCCGAAACGCTTTTACATTTAATTTCTTTTTAGGGAAAGGCTATTGTGAAGCTCTTGCGTTTCAGGCCCGTTTTTCAAAAAACACCCTTAAAACGCAATTAATCAATCACAAAAGGCGCCGGGCTGAAACACAGCACAAATACCAGCAGGGCCAACCAGCCCAGGAAAATACGGCCCTTGCCTAGTGGGCGCTCATCGGGGCAATGCGGGTGAAAAATACCCATGGCCCGCGCCAGCACCAGGCCAAACACCAGCCAGCCGTGATAGCCGCTCACCTGGGGCCACAATAACTGCACGGCCAACTGCGCACTAAATACCCCTGCCGCCACCAGCACGCTGCGCTTTACCTCCGGAAACATGGGTTTAAAGACAATAAGCAGGTACAGCACATACCCTCCCCACAGCCACCAATATTCCAGCAGGTCCGTGTCCAGGGGAATCAGGCCCAGGCCGGCATAGAAAATGAACAGCGTGAACAGCATAGGCGAAAGCCGGTTAAAGCGTTCGTACCCCATCATGCCGTACAGAATATGCCCCCCGTCTAACTGCCCGATGGGCAGTAGGTTGAGCGCCGTAAAAAAGAGCGCCAAAAACCCGGCAAACAGGAACGGGTAATGGATAATCTCATAGCGGTTGGGCAGCAACGCCGGGTCCGCTACCACTTGCTCGAAAAACCAGAACAACAGATTACGGCCCAAAGACAGGTTCCCGGCCTCCCGGTACACGTACTCCGCGTAACGGCTGCCAAGGAACTGGTATTCCGGGTGAATCTGGTAAATATAGTCGGTGGGGGGCAAATGGGTGAACCCGTACCAGAGCAGCGGCACTGCCACTGCAAAACCCGCAAACGGACCGGCAATACCAATGTCAAAGAATTCCTTGCGGGAAAAGATGCGCTCCTTGATCCTGATAAAAGCGCCCATGGTGCCAATACTGGAGGTGACCCCTAGCCACATGGGTATGTAATACGGCAGCGTGACCTTTACCTTGTAGTACCGCGCCGTGAAGTAATGCCCGAACTCATGTACCGTAAGCACCCCCAAAAAGGCCAGCGAAAACGGCAGCCCCTGCAGGATCTGGTCCCAGGAAAGCGAACCCGCCCAGGTGAAGCCCTGCTGGTCAAAGAAGTAAGACTTCCCGAAGCGCCACTCGGCCCCGGCCAGCGTGGTGGTGACCAGCGTGACCAGAAACAGGAGCGCGTGCAGCAGGTGCCTAGGCTTCATGGGCCGGCAACGCGTCTTTCAAGGCCTGGTTTATAGTAAGCGGCGGCGCCAGATGTATGGTCTGCAACCCTACTTCTTTGGCCCCCACAATGTGCTGGATGCTGTCATCAATGAAGAGGGTTTCCTCGCGGTGCAAACCATTCTCTTCCAGGATATGTTCAAACACAGCCGCGTCTGGCTTGCGCTTGCCCACCAAATGCGAGTAATAGGCTTTCTCAAAGAGGCTGTCCAGGCTGGGGATATGGAAACTGGTGGCCATAATCTCATTAAAGGCCAGCATGTGAATGGCGTTGGTATTACTAAGCAGAAACAACCGGTAGTGCTTGCTCAAGGCCCGTAGCAGTTCAATGCGCTCCGCAGGGATGTCCAGGAGCATGGCATTCCAGGCCTCGTCAATCTGGGCGTCTGTGGCGGTGATGCCGTATTCTTTCCGGAGGCCTTCGCGGAAGTCTTGGGAGGAAATGTCGCCGCGCTCATAGAGGTCAAAGAGTTCTGACTGAGCTTTTTGGCTGAAATCTACGGTAGTATCTGCCGGCGCGAAGGTGCGCAGGGCGTCTGTACTCTTGGCGTAATCTATGTTGATGATGACGCCGCCTAAATCAAAGATGATATTCTTAATGGAAGAAAAATTCACAGATAGATGGGGTTTTGTTTTGTGTTTTGATCTGCAAATTTGTAAAATTGCACTCCCAAATCAAAGATTTGGCCGGGCCTATAGCTCATTCGGTTAGAGCAACTGACTCATAATCAGTAGGTGCTTGGTTCGATTCCAAGTGGGCCCACCCATAGTAAACACCCTAGGACACAAAATATCCTAGGGTGTTTTGTTTTCAGGCAGTTAGCGTATATTTGTATACACCCAACGGCATTCCCTGCGGGTAAAAGTTTAGCAGCTTGCGACACACTTTTATATACACTTGCGACACACTATTTCCTGACTATGCTTTCCGTTAAGTTCTACCTCCACCCCAAGGCCAACAAAGAGGGGTACCGGCCTTTAAATATTATCGTCCACGCGGACGGTTTTTTCCGCCCAGGCCTTAAAATGGCCATCGGCGAGAAGGTAAAAACGGAGAATTGGAACCACGAAAAGCAGGTGGTGAAGGCAAAAGGCAAAAATTCCTTGGAGATCAACGCCCGGCTGGAGCGCATCGAGGCC
Organism: Rufibacter soli; assembly: GCF_054781795.1. NCBI lineage: Bacteria > Pseudomonadati > Bacteroidota > Cytophagia > Cytophagales > Hymenobacteraceae > Rufibacter > Rufibacter soli. Next base: position 2,333,063 of record NZ_BAAGTS010000002.1, read on the forward strand.
AAGGTGTCCAACCGCTTCCGGGAACTGCTCGACGCCGGCACCGTGCCCACCAAGCGGGACCTGGAGGAACTGGTGCGCCCGGCCACGGCCCTGAAGAAAGCCAAGGCCCTGGACCCGCAGACCCCCAGGGAGACATGGGTGGCCTGGAGCGCCTGGTACCTGGAGGAGAAGAACCTGGGCAACAAGAGCGGCAAGGTGGAGGGGCACAACTACGTGCGCAAGGGCAAGCAGGTGGTGGAGTGGCTGGAGAAGTTCGACCCGGCCCTGAAGATGCGGGAGCTGGCCGACAAGCCCGGCGGGGTGATGGGCCGCACCGGTGAGTACCGCAAGTGGCTGCTCAAGAACAGCGCCGTGCAGGACGTGACCATCAACAAACACATCTCCATCATCAAGGCGTGGCTCACCTACCTGGGCCTGCCCACCGACAACATCAAGAACCGGAAGGCCCCCAAGCCCGTGAAAACCGCCCTCAGTTGGGCAGAGGTGATGCAGCTCTATCATAAGGAGTACGCCAACCCGCGCATGAGGATGGCGGTAGACGCCTTCGTGGCCAATACCCAGGTAAGCCTACGCTTTGAGGATATGCTCAAACCCAACGCGGCCTCCATCCTGGAGATGCACGCCGGGAAGCGCGGCAAGGTGACCGCCATCAACCTGAACCAGGGCAAGACCGGGGATCTGCTGTGCGTACCCCTACCCCCCATGGCGCTCTCTATATTAAGCCGGTACAACTTCCAGTTCCCGGTGCATGACCTGGTGACCAAGGACAAAGAGGGCCGGCCCCGGCGGAATGCCAAGAGCGGGGAGGTGAACCCCTCCACCTACAACACCTTATTGAAGGCGGCAGCTAAGGAGGCGGGGCTCAAGCGGCAGGTGCGCACGGTGAAGGTGACGGGCGGGCACGTGGAGGAAGGCTTCAAGGAGGTGCACGAACTCATAAGCTCCCACATGGCGCGGCACACGGGCTTTACCCTCGTGAAGATGGCCAGCAAGGATAACGACCTGGCAGACGCGCAACTGGGGCACGCCAACGACAGCCCCTACATGCACCATTCGCCGGAGGTGCTATTAGAGGCGCTGCTTTCTGCGTGGCTGGAGATCGAGAAAGCCCCTGAGAAAAAGGAGACGGGCCTGTAAAAGAAAACCCCACCATCATGGCGGGGCCTTCACGCATACGGAGGCGGACCTCCGTTTCCACACAAAGATACGGGTTAATACCTATTAGTAGGTAATTTAAGGAAGGGTTTGCTTTTCTTGTTAGCGTTCGCTATCTTTAGGTATACTAAAAACATATAGTCATGGAAGAAGAGAAAGACCCCTTTGTTGAGAAGCACCTGAACAAAGTGCATCAACTACAGGACCATTATAGAAACCTGGCCCTAATGAAGAAGATAGAAATCTCTACTTCCGGTTACGGTGGTGTGTTGCCTAGTGGGGAGGTAGTAGACAGAAGGGAACACCCTGCCGCTATTCCTTTGCAAGCCAATAGTATGTTTGGGGTACCTGAGCCAAAAGATTTATAATGACTAAGGAAGAACTACGCACCCTGCGCACCACCCACGGCCTCACGCAGCGGCAGTTGGCGGACGGGCTGGGGGTCAAGGTCACCAAGATAAGCGAGTGGGAGAACGGGCGCTACCAGACCATCAGCCCCGCCTACCGGAAATTACTCACAGACTACTTTGATAAATTGGAAACTAAATAAATACGTAATTATGGATTCATTATTAAACTTTATTCAAGAAAACCGCATAGCTGGGGGATTAACAACTGAAACTGCAATAAAGATTGAGCAGCTTTGGAATAAATATAAACTGCCAAAATTAGAACAAGGTTGTTCTATAATTTCTGCTGATTTTGGGGTGCTCGGCTCTCTGAGTATCAGAAGATTGACAGGATTCGACGAGGCAGTTGAATTTAAATATGAAAGTGGGAACTATGATTACGTTTCTGTAAAAGCCAACCAAACTACCATATTTTTGTGGACTGACTACAAAGATATTGAGCCATATAACAGGAATGGAGGCTTGTATGGGGATGGCTCTTCGTTTGATTTTTTAGGAAAGCCCGTAATTGAAAAGGACGATTATAGGGAGTTTATTTCTAGAAGTGAGCATATGTCTAATATCAGCTTTGCCGTTTGGGGTTATAGTTTTAATAACTTTTACAATACAGTACGTTTCGGACTTTGCATTAAGACCGACAAAGTAGAAGAGTTTCTGATTAGCTTACGAACCCTAATAGGGAAAAAAGAAAGCCCCAGCCAATGACCGGGGCCTCAAAGCGTAGGTATGAAGAAACTCAGGGGGTAAGGTTCACAATCAGGATATAGCCCAGTACGCCCACGTACCCCAGCCCCGTGAGCCCGAGCCAATAGGTGAACACCCGGCGGTTGACCTCTTCCGGGGCCAGGTGGAAGCGGGTAGCCAAGGCCTGCATGGTGCGGTCAGTCTTTGCCGCCCTCGGGTCTTTGCTTACGTACCACCTGTCCAGCCCGCGGGCAAGGTTCAGCCCTTGGGTGAACCGGAAGCCGTACCACGCCCACGTGAACAGGAAGAAAGCGCATGCCAATAATATTGCATGCAAATAACTCCCGTCCAACAGCAGGGCGAGCACCGAGGAAGAGGCCAGCCCCATCAAGACCCCGGCCATCTCCCACGCGTTGGCGGCGTGGAACCGCTCTTTCAGCGTGTCTTTGCTGCCGTCTGCCTGTATCTGGGCATGGTCCTCCCCTATCTCCCCTTCCGTGTAACTGTAGGCCAGGAAGAGGGCCAGGGCCTGGGCGGCTAGAAGCCAAATCATGGGCGGGAGGTCAGGCGCACCACGTAGCCCACCACAATGGCCACCGCAGCCCCCAGGATAGGAAGCCACAGGTTCCCGTGCCCATTGTACCCAAAGGTGACCACGCCTAACAGGGCGGCTATAATACCCCCTAAAATGATATGCCAGATAATGGCACCGGGATAGCCGAAGCCAGGGAAAAAGATTTTGTGTAAGATGTTCATAGTGGTAAGGGTTAAAGTTGAATCAATCCGTTGTAGAATTTCTGGGCATAGCCCGCAATCAGTTCCGCTTTGTCTTTGCCGTTGATAATGTACCTGGCGCCCACAAAGTCCGTTTGGGTATCGTTGATATAGGTAAGCAGCTTGCGCCCCGTGTAGAGGCCCGTAACCATGCCGTATAAGGTAGCCCAGGCACTAGGACCCACCTGTAAAAGCAAGTCAGGGAAGTTCACAAAGTCCCACCCCATCTTATTTGAATTGGTCAAGGCCCGGTAATTGGAGTACCAGGTGTTCTGCACGTGCCCCCGGCCATAGAATAGGTGGTTAGGGGTGGTGTAGGCCACCCGCTTGCCCGGCCCCTGCCCCACGTCCAGCATCTTGCCGTAGTCGTGTGCCTTACCCAGGCCGTACTCCCTAATGGGTTGCATGGTGGCAGCGGTCTCATGGAATACCGTGGCCAGGATATAGGCGAGATGGCGGTAGTCCAGCCCCGCATACTTCCGGTACTCGTTTATCAAGGCGTTAATGTTGTCCACCTGGGGCTGCGTGAACTTGCCTTTGAATAAGCTTGCCCGGATGCTGTCAAAGAATCTGTCTTTTACCATGGTCTATTCTATGGTTTGGTTGGTAGGCGTCTTCATCCTTTTCACGGCCTCAGCGCCAATGATGAAGCCCAATAGAAGCACGTACTCTATCTCACTCAAGGGTATGGTGGTGATTTTGAAGGCGGGCTTGATGCTCACATTATAGTGAGTGGAAACAAACACGAACAGGAAGGCCCAGTGGATGGTGTACCGTGACAGGTTGTTGATGGTATAATAGCCTGTTTTGTGGTCCATCAAACAGTCAAAGGTGATGTTCTTGGCCAGCCGAAAGAAGCCCCACAGGTACAGCAGCCCGGTCAGGCAGGCCAGCACGAGGAGCAGCACCATGTAGCGGGAAAGGGTGAAGTCTTGAAACAGGTCTCTCATATTATCCTAGCCATGCAATTATCTTCTCAAAGAGCCAATACCCCCCGGCCCCGGCGGCCCCGAGCGCGGCCACCCCGCCCACGATGGTGGACTTCTTGGCGTTTATCCAGGCGATGACCGTCTCAATGTTGGCCACCCGCTTCACCAGCCCGATGTTGCCCATCTCGTCGCCTATGATGGCGTTGTAGATCTGGTCCAGCTTGTTCTTCACCTGCCCGGTGGAGGCCTGGTACACGCTCACGAGCCCCTCCAAGTCACTTATCTTCTGCTCGCTCTTAGACGCTCTGTCTTCCAGGTATTTCACCTTCTCTTCAAGCCGTACTATTTTCGCGCTGTCGGGCATATCTGGCATATAATATTTTATAGGGGGACTATTTCTTTTCGTTTCAACCCCACCCTACAGGGTATGGGTCAGGGTGCGGTAGGCGCTGGACCCGTTCTTGTTCACGGCCTTCACCCGCACGTAATAGGTCTGGCCGGGGGTCAATCCGTAGAAATAAGTATAGGTAGAAGGCAGCTTGAAATTCTGCATCAACCGGCTAGGGTCGGGGTAAAAGGTTCCCGCGCTTACGAATTGAGTGAAGGCGGCATCGGTGGCCAAATCAATCCTCCACTCCCTTATCAACTGCAAGTCCTGCAACGTGTAGCCCACGCCGTTCAACTCTTTCGTAGGCATCCTGAACCCAAAAGAGGTACTGGTATTGTTCAGCACCATCAACTCAGGCGGCTGTGGGGCCGGGCCTGCATCGGCGTCAAAGTCCACCAGCGAATACATCAGATCCGCATCGTTGTGCGTGTTCTCATGTCCGAAAATGACAAAGTTTTTTTTCGGCCCCAATACCACTACACATTGATATCCCAAAGCCGGGTTACCGCCCGTTTCCCCGTTCCAGTTGTAATAAAACAGCTCAGAGGGCGGCAAGGTGTTATTTATAAACATCTCCCAGGTGATACCCCGGATATGGCTTATAAACTTGGTGCCCCGGTCCTGGTACATAAAGCCCGCCGTGCCGTCTAAATCACGGTACAGGTGAATAACCGTAGGCGCGTCAAACAGCGGCGTGTCATGGGTGAAGGCGGTTTCGGCCCACGTAACCCCACCGTCCGTAGACTTGAACCCTACCACCGTGGCCCCTTGGTCAAAGCGCAAAAGGGCCATTACCCTGTTTTGGCCCATGTGCAGGACCTGGATTTCAGAGAACCCGCTTCTTTCGTGGATTTTATGGAACGTCCACGTCTGGAAATAGTCGGTGGTCTTGATGCACCAGCCCCGGCCCGGCGAACCTGCCGTATAGCCGAACTGGAAGAACCCTATAAGGTACTCCCCCGGCGCATCCCCCTTGGTGATGGGGCCGAACGTGCTGCAAGACTGCGTGACCTCTGGCACGTTGTTGGCGCCGGGGTCGGTGAACAGGTATCTTCTAGAGCCCCAATTCAGGTTATCATCATTGGCAATCCTTAAGAAAGGCTCGGCATTCCCCGGTGTTTCCGGGGCGGTAGAAATATACCGTATGGCCACGGGGCTTTTAGAGGAGAAATACACATACTTCCCGTTGTCCATCGCGCCGCCGTAGCAGTCACTTAAATCGCGGTCAGGCTCGGTGTCAATGGTGGTTTTTTCAGAGAACGTATCCGTACTAGGGTAATAATGAAATTGCATCGTGTCACCCTTGTACATGTGGGCGTAGGAGTGCGAACCGTCCGGCTCCGTCTGGCTGATACCTTCTCTACAGATGTAGGTGATCCTATCCGCCCCGGTCTGCATGGCAAACCCGAAGGCGGTATACCTCTCCGTCTGCTGCTGCGAATAGGGCACCACGCGCACGTTTTTCGTAAAGTCACCTCCTATGGGCGCGGGCGGTTGGGAAAGGGTCGCGCTCTGGCCCTTTCCTAGCAGGCTTATAATAGTGCTTCTCATACCGTGATAGATGGGTATTTAGCCAGTAACTCGTCTACGATAGACTGTATTTCTACCTCGCTTATGCCCTCTTTCAGTAGCCTATGCTCCGCTAACATATAATGGGCAGACAGTCCGGTGGCCTCGTATAGATTGATAGCCCACGTACTCTCCAAAGCCTCAATCTGACCTTCTTTCACCTTGGTCTTGTTCACGAATATCTTACCCGTAGCCGTGGCTCCTTCCAGCGCCCCGAACTGGTGTACCATGACCATCCACTTGTTCAGGGTAATATCAGATTCGGCTTCCAGCACGGTATTGGCGCCCCCCATAATGTAGGGTTTCAGGCCGTTTATCCCGTACGCAACCGGGTTGGATTGCTGCATATACCGGTAAGCCCCCGCCGTTAGGTGTTTGCATACCGTGATGATGGTCATGGGCTTAATGGCCTGCTCCCCGGTGTTCCAATGCAGTTTATCTCCCGGTCTGATTTCAATGGCTTGGTAACCATCTAAGGCGTTTGGTACTACCTTTGCCCCCGTTCCGCTTGGGTCTACCACCAAGTCCGTGAACTCCGTAGAGGTGGCCGTTTTGTTGTTGATGGAAACTATCACCCTATCCGCCCCGGTGCCTGTAGTGGTGATATTGGCGTCCTCCATGGTGTAATCAGAGTAGTAGCGGCGGGACTCAATCCCCCCCGCTGGCGGGTTCTCCGTGGCTTCGGTGGAAGTGCGGGTAAAGGTCATGGCGGTCTCCGCGTTCTGCGCGTCCTTGGCCTTCAGGGTGATGGTGGAAGAACCCGGCGTATTGTAGTTTATCACCAGATTGTCCGCGTCTATGCCCGCCGTGATGGCCGTGGGGTTGGAGGAGGTGACGGTGTAGGTCAGCGCCCCACCCTCTGGGTCGGTGAACTTCCCGGCCAAAGGGATGCTCTCGGTCTCACCCTCGCCCATGGAGGCGTTGGCGATCTGCTGCGCAATAACCGGTGCCCCGTTCGTGGCCGGTGGCTCGGTGGTCGTGGTGGTGCTGTAGTCACTCAGTAGCTTCAGGGTCACCCCATCCCAGGCCAGGCCCACCAGCGTGCAGGAGTTCGCGGCGGGGTTCACCGGAACGGAGGCCCCGTTAATGGTCAGCGTGCGGCTGCCCGTGGCGTCCTGGTAAAAGAACAGGGTGGCGTGGGCGGGCACGGTGTCGGCGGAATAGGCCAGGTTGATGTTGCCGGAAGCGGTGAGCTTGGCCGTGGTTCCCTCAGAGCTAGACCATGCAGGATTCAACCCGGAAAGGTTTTTCAAAGCCGGGTTAATGGCCTGGTAAACCGCATCGCTGCTTGCCGGGTTGCTGCTACCCTCCGTCACCACATTATCTATAAGCAATATCTCCAGCGTGGCATCCGTGCCCGTCAGGCTGGCGCCGGGGAAGTCAAAGGAGGTGAGCACGTCCACCAGGTAGTGGTCCCCGTCCACCACCTGCGTCACGGCGGGGAAAGCGGCAGAGGGCTTGTAGCTCACCCACCCGTTCCTGGTATTGTTGGTCTTGTAGAGGGCCTTCAGGTTACCCTTCCAGCTTTGGTTGGCCAGCGTCAGGGTGGCGCCGTTGTAGTGGATAATGCTCAGGCCGGTTTGTAGGATTGCCATTATGCGAGGATGTTAAGGGTTCCGTTGGTGAATGTCTTATGGTAGGTGGTGCCGTTGTAGACGATGCCGCAGACCTGCCCGATGTAGGGCGCGTTGAAGTCCACCTGCCCAATGGCCGTGCCTCCCGCGTAGAGCTCCATGACCGCCGGGAAGGGATCGCCGCCCGGCTGCGGCGCGTTGAACTTGAAGACCACCCCGGCCTGGGCCGTAAGCGTCACCCCCTCTGCTTGCTGTCCCGTAGTCAAAGAGGAGTTGTAGGTCGGTTCCCCCGCCGGTTGGGTCAGGGTCACCGACTTGGAGAAGGTGGCCCCTGTGCTGTCTTTCACGCCCACGCTGTAGGTGCCAGAAGCCAGCCCCGAAAAGGTGCCGGAGCCCTGGTAGGCCCCGCCGTTCAGGTTGTAGGTATAAGGGCCAGTCCCGCCGCTGCCCGTGGCGGTGATGGAACCGTTGGTGCCGCCGTTGGTGCTCACGTTACTCTGGGTGGTGGAAACGGAAAGGCCAGGGGCAGGAACCGCTTCCCCTATAGAGGCATCAATGAGGGCCTGAATCCAGGCCTTGAGGGTGGCCACCTGTAGTTTCTTATTCTTCTTGGCCGGGTCCGGCTCCGAGAAATCCACCACCTCTATCAGGTCATCATCTGCCAGGTTCAGCAGTTCCGGTAATTCGCTTATGCTTAGGTCTTCCATTATACTCGCTCCAGGGTTCTAAATGCTCCGTTCTCTAATTTGCGTTTTCCCCTTGCCTCCAGCACGCGGTACACGCGGGGCCCCAGCGGGGTCACCAGCTCCAGCAGGGTGCCGGTATGGGTGGCCATCCGAAGGTCCATGCTCAGGCCGCCCCACATGAACAGCCGGCCTCCGTCGTAAGGCTCCTGGATGGTGTTGAAGTAGCTCACCACCCCCTCCAGGGAACCGCGCAGCAGGTGCGAGGGGCGCGAGTAGTTGTAGGCGATATTGGCGGCCAGTAAATTCGCCAGGTTGTTGCTGCCCCCCTGCCCCTTGAGGTGCCAGCCGGTGGACTGCTTCCCGGCCACGGCCAGGTAATTGCCGTGCACCAGCCGGAAGTTGGCGGTGGGCTGCGTGTCGGTGAAGTAGACCTCCCGCACCGGGGGCGAGAAGCTGTAACGTTTGGGGTTGGTGACCGTGACGGTGTTCTCCTCATAGGGGTACACGCCCTGGGGCAAGGCCTGCAGCCGCGCCCCGTACAGGCGGAAGTCGGCCAGATCCACGTTATTGGAGGCCTCCAGGACCTCCAGCCGGTAGTTGCCGTCCGCCGGTACGCCCGGTATAATCAACTCAAAGGCGTCCTTGGCGGGCTGGTCGTTCACGTGGAAGGCGTACTCCCCCGCGCTCTGCCAGCCCAGGTTGGTGTAGGTGTGGGTGCCGTCGGTCAGGCGGAAATATAAAATAGGGTCGCTCAGGGTATCGGGCACCGCCTCCACCTTGTAGCTCAGTTTCACATACAGGGTGGTATCCATCTCGTAGGCCAGCGGAAAAGACGGGCTTACCCATCTATTGGCCGCCCCCTGGTCGATGGGCGTGGGCCCCTGGAAGGAGACAGACCGCTTGTCCTTGCCCTCCACCGCGTGGGCGTAGGGTACCGGGGTATTGTCTGGGCCTAGGGCGACCCAGCCTTTCAGCAGGCCGCTGCCTGTGAAGTCCACGGGCCGCAGGTCGCCGCCGGGCACCAGGTTCTCCAGTATCTGCAGCTCCGAGCGCACCACCGTGTGCTTGTAGGCGGGGATGATCTCCCGCTGCTGGGTGCCGCCGATCCACTGCAGGCCGCCCGTGTTGGGCAGGGCCGTGGCGATGACGGGGCTTACTAATTGGTAGGATTCGAAGGCGCGGTCCTTGGTGTAGGTCACCGCCCAGACCGTCCCCCGCTTGGCGTCCACGCACTCCACGTAAAAGCGCCCGTTCGCCTGGTAGATGCGAGCCCCGAAGGTCTCCAGCACCTGCCGCAGGGCGGTCTCGCAGTCCACGGGCAGCCCCTTGGCGTCCAGGAAGGCGGAAGTAGGCAGCTCCACCTGAAAAAGCGGGTCAGAGACAATGGGGTTCGGGTCTTGCAGGTCGGTGGTCTCCACCATGGAATCCTCGTACACGTCCACCAGGCTCACCAGCGGCAGGCCCAGGTCCAGCCGGTCCAGGCAGTCGAAGATCACGTCCAGGGCGCGGCGTTCCCCGGTGAAGGGGTTCCCGTTCGGGTCGGTGTACGGGTAATGCTTGAGTGTTCCCAGCCCGTCGGAGGCCGTCACCTGCACCTCGTAGGGGGGGGCGATGAACGGCTCGTTGTACACGTCCGGCAGGATGAAGCCCCGCCAGAACAGTTCTCCCCCAGAGGTGATGTCCACCCGGTGCTCCCGCTCGTCGGCGGAGTAGAAGCCCAGGAACTGGGACGCCCTTTCCGAAAGCAGCGACAGGGTGCACTTGGATTCCGCGATGGCCTCGTATTTATCGGGGCTAGGGTCCGGGTAGTCGATGACCACCGGGGAGCCGCCCCCGCAGATGTCCTCCGGGGTGCCTTCGTAGTTGCGCTGGTGGATGGCCAGCCCCAGGGGCCGGGCGTCCACGTCATCAAAGGCCAGCACGTGCCTCGGGCCGTAGGTCTCGGCCACCCGCACCACGTAGGACAGGGAGGCCGTGCACCAGTATTCGGCTTCGTACAGCGGGTTCTCGTCCCGCACCTGCAGCGTTCCCGCGCCCGCGTAGGCGGCCAGGGTGGGGCTTTGCTGCCACAGTTCCCCGTCCACGCTCCAGCGCAGGTAGGGGCTGGAAGAGTTGGCGGTGCCGGTCACCGTGCCCAGGCCGTAGATGCCGGGGGCCGGGGTGGTCACCACCGACGTGATGGAAAGGTCGCAGACCGGGCGCACCACGCAGTCCACCTGTACCCCCTCTAAGTTAGGGGAGACGGATTCCAGGTCGGCTTTGTCGCGCGCGAACAGCGTGTAGGTTCCGTTGGGCACGCCGGTGAAGGTGACGTAGCCCGCGCCTATGATGTCCTGGTACTTGGGCGGGTTGCTCACCAGGTGGACGCGGGTGTTCTCGGCGTCCGATTCCACCAGCACGGTGATGACCCCGCCGCTCAGGGCGCAGGTCACGCTTTCCAGGGTCAGCAGCATGGTCGCCATTACCTGCCGGCCACGTATGCCTGCTTGCGCAGGACGCCCACTAAATCGGTTCCCTTGATGGTCCAGGTGATCTCCTGAGACTGCGCGTTCCCTGGCCCCTGGAAGGTGCTGCGGGAGGAAGGGGGGGAGTAGGAAGAGATTCTTCCCGTGCCCCCTCCGGTACCTATCCCGCTGGTTCCTTTGGCGCTGATACTCTTGACTATCCCGCCCAAAGCAACCAGGGCCACCCCGGCGGCAATGGCGGTCACGGGGTTGCTGAACAGGGTATCTAAGGCGAGTTTACCCACCCCGAGGGCAATCAACTGCTGCCCAAACTGAGACATAAAGTCCCCTATGATGCCTAATATCCCCTTAAAGAAGGATTCCAGGCCCCCAAAAGAGCCGGTGAACACGTCCCCCAGGGTTTCCCCCAGGTAGATCAGGCTTTCAACGGCCATCCCCTGCAGGGCTAGGGCCAATTCTTCCCCCGTGGCGTACATCCTCCCAGCAAATTCCCTTGCACGGGTTTCCGCATCGCTTAAAGGCAGGTCATAGGACTGGGTTTGGGGGGCATTCTCTTGGGTGATTTTCTCAGGGGGGAAGTCTTTCATTTCCTCCCGTGCTTTCTTGATCTCCTCGGTAACCCTGGTGAAGGAATCCGCCAAAAGATCTATCCCCTCTCTGGAATCAAAGGCCTTTAGCATCTCCAACTCTGCCCGGAAATTCTGCACGGCGGCGGAACCGGGCTTGAAACCGGCCTGGATAAGTTCTTTGATGCCCCCGTCCAGGGTGCCGATGCGCTGCCCCACGTAGTCGTAGGACTTACCCAGGGCCTCGGCATACAGCTTGTTCAGGCTTAGTTCCTCGTTCAGGTCCTGTAAAACCTTCTGTTGGTTGCGCTGGGCGTCCCCTAACTCCTGGTATTTCTGGATTTCGGCCTCTTTGGCGGCTATCTGGGCGTTGATGCCCTCAATTTCCCCCGCTGAGGTAGCGGTCAGTTGGTCTTCCTTTAGGTTAGAGAGGTCTTTCTGCAGGTTGGTCAGGATGCCGAAGGCGGCTACCTGCTCAGAGGTGGCGTTCTTGGCGGCCTGGCCTACCGAATTATAGGTTTCCTTCAAGGTGTTGAGCTTCCCGTTCACCGTTTCATAGGCGGTCAGGAGTTTCACCAGTTCCTTGTTCAGGTCCCCCGACATGAAGGCGTTGTTGGCAATGGCAGGGGAGTTTAATTGGCCCTGCACCCTGGCAATTTCCTTGGTGATGTTCTGCAGGGCCTGTTCCAGCGGGGTCTTTTTGGCGTCAAAGGCCGAATCCAGTGCGGCCTGCACGTCCCACCCGGCCTCCTTTGCCTGCGCGGAAAGGGCCTTGAACTCGGTGGCCAGGGCTTCGGCATAGGAGGAAACGGCTTTGGAGGCTCCTTCTTTGGCTAACTGTTCATTGGAGGCGATGGCCTTGCGGGCCCCTTCCACCAAATCGGCCAGGGCACCCACGAAGAAGTTCAGGGGGCCGCTGGTGCCGTCCCCTATGGTTTTGAAAAGGTTGGTAAACGTGTCGCCCAGGTTGCTGATCCTTCCCCCCAACGTACCGGAGATACCCGCCATGGCCCCGGAAACACCTTCCGCCTCCCCTAGGGAGAGCACGTAGGCTTTGATGGCGCTGTCGGTTTTCTGTACCTCGGTGGTGACCCCCTTGAAGGTGAAGGCGACCTTATCCCCCTGGGCCTTGGCGGTGACCCCGAACTCCTTGAGGCGCTCAAATTCGCCCGTCAAGGCGTCCAGCATGGCCTCGGTGAGCTGGTCAAAGTCTTTCCCGGTGGAGGCGGCCAGGTCCCCTAACTTGATAATCTCGTCGGAGGTGGGCTTAATGCCCCGGTTCGCCAGCTTGACGAAGGATTCAGACAGTTGCTCCACGCTGAAGGGCGTCTTGGCGGCAATGTCCTGTATCATGAGCATGGCGTTCTGGGCCGCGCTCTGGCTTCCTAGCGTATTGGTGAGCACCGCCTCCATCTTCTGGAAGTTGGCGGTGGTGTTGATGATCTCCCGCCCGATGTTGAGCAGGGCGTCCACGGAGAAGGCGGCAACCATGGCCACCCCTACCCCCTTGGCGATATTGCCCAGGCTGTTGAAGCCCTTGCCCATATCTGAGGTGCCCCTTTCAACACTACCCGATGTTCGCTTTACATCGCCCTCAAAGCCCCTGACAGAGGAAGAGGCCTGTTTCAGGCCCCGGTCCAGGTCGGAAATCTCTGCTCCAATAACGACGTTCAGCTCACTAATATTCATTCGCTTATGGGTTTCTGAAAGGTGATCTCCCTTCCTAGTCTCTTGCTTATGCGCTGCCTAAAAGCCTCTATCTCCTCAGCGGTGGTGTGCTTGGGCCTCGGGTCGATCTCTGCCAGGGGCATGACGTGCGCCGGGGTTTTCCAGGACCGCTGCGGGTTCCAGGCAGTGGCGTTGATGGTCCAGGTCAGAAAGCGGGTATGCTCGAACTCATACTCCCGCCGTACCTGCCACCCCTCGTACATCTCCCAGAACTCCCCCCAGCTCAGGTCCCAAAGCTCCCAGGGTTTGAGGTTCAGTTGCCCGAACCCGATCCTGCGGACCAAGGCCCAGTCTAGGCTGCGCTCAGGCTGCTCTCCTCCGGCTTTGGGCTGTCGTTTGGGCTTGGGGCTTCCTCCTTCTTCACGATGAGGTGGGTGATGTTGCGCCAGGCGGCGGCGTCCAGCACGTCCAAAAGGTCGCCCACGTCTTCCAGACTAAGATCAAAGGGCAGTTTCTCTACCCGATGTCCCTCTTTCAGGGCGGAATAAAGCAGGTGGCGTAAGGTGGCAGGGGTGACTTTCTGCTCTGCGAACCGGTTGGTTAGCTTGCCTTCCTCGTTCTCATAGATGGCGAACAGGTCATTGTAGCCTTTAAGCTCGCAGCCCTCCAGCTCACAGAAGACCTGCGTCTGGTTAAGGGAAAAGCGGATGGGGTATTTCACCCCCTCCACCGTGATGTGCCCAAACCCTCTAGTGGTATTCATAAGGTTACACTACAGGGGTTTTGGTCAAAGGACCTGTTCCTCTCAATGAGGTAGTCCACGTTTGGGTGTCCGTCTGGGAAGTGCTTGCGCCTAGCCCGTTATGGAAGGCACTACCGGCGTACAGGAAGCTGCCGATACGCATGCTTACCTCCACGTTGTCAGGGCTGATGAAGTCATCAAAGGCGTCGTGGAAAGTGTAATTCGTGGCGGCGTCTGCCTCGGTGGCCTCCCGTAGAAGCGCGTCCAGGCTCATGGTCCAGGACTTGCGGCCCTTGCTGAACTCAGCCCATCCACCGGAAGCGGCACAAACCGCGTCCAACTCCTCAGCCGTAAGGTCTAAGGTGGCTGTTTGCTGACACCCTACCACAACACCGTTTTTAGTAAGGACAATGTCCTGCGCGGTCAATACATTTACTGCCATTTCTTTATTCTTTTAGGTGGTTACTGTTTCAAATACTATGTCCCTGAATCTCAACAGGCGGCGGAAGACGATGAAGTCATTCTCCTGCTCAGTCAATGGGGTGCTCAGTTCCAGCACGTGGCTGGTGACCTTGAACCCCTCCAACTCGTTGCCTGGGAAGGTCTTCAAGGGGGCCAAGGCCTTTATAACCTGCTTTGCCATGTCATTCACCTCGCTCGTCTTGGCCAGGTTGCCCTGGTAGGCTTGCACGACCTCCACCAGAATGGTGCACTCAGCAGAGGGACACGAACCGGTGTTTCGCTCGGCCACCGTCTGCTGGCTCAGGAACACATAGGGCCGGGTGGCGTTGCTCGGGATGAAGTCCGCGTACACCTGCGCGTAGACCGGCCCAGCCGTGAACACTTGGTTCCTCAGCAGGGCTAGGTAGGCGGTTCTCAGGGTCTGTTGCGGGTCCTCTGTCATGGGGTGTTCAGTATGCGTCTAAGGTTCTCCAGGAACCGCTGCCTCTCGGCCTCGGCGGCAGGGTACAGGTAAGGCTTGGCGCGGCTGCGGAAGGTGCCGAACTCCACGAAGGGGGCGTATTCCACATTGGTCCCCACGGTGCGGTTCCACCTGCCGTATTCCTGCCGGACAATGGAGCTTCTGAGCCGGTTGGTCTTCACTGACTTGTTGATGGTCAGGTTCTTTTTGGCTCCGCTTTCCACCATGAGGGCGGCGCGGTCCAGCTCGTTGGCAATGGCCCCTAGCTTCTGCAGCCGGAACTTCCCTATCTGGGCAATGGCTTTCTCCATGCCTTTGAGTTGCAGCTTCATCTAGATGCTGTCTATGGCCGTAATCAGAAGCTCGGTCTGGCGGTTGTCCACGTCCTCCACGCTTTTGATGGTGAGCCTTTTGTTCTCCCACAGGATGAGCATGTCCTCCGTGGGGGTGAAGTCGCTTTGGTACCTCATGGTGACCTCGTAGGGCTTGCCGTTCAGGATCTGCCCTGCCTGCAGGCCGCGTACCCCGCGCATGGGGGTGACCTTGGCCCAGAAGGGCTTTGAGTCTCCCTCGGTGCCGGTGATGTCCCCTTTCAGGTCCACCTCTCCCACGGTCTGGGAGGTGAAGACAATGCGCTCGGTCATTCTGCCGGTCCGCATTAGAATAGGACCTTCGCCCGGTAAGGGTTGAGCAGGGCTTTGGCATCCTGCGGCAGCTCTGCCACGATGGTGCCTATGACCGTGTTCTCCCGGTTGTTGTAGAGTTCCAGGGCCGTCTTCAGGATGGCCAGTTGGATAGGGGCCGGCACTTTGCTTTCCTCAAATCCTGCGGTATAGGTGACGGTATATTCCTCCTCAAAGGCGGCGGGGTCTGCATAGGCCCCGAAATACCCGTAGTCCTCCTTGAAGGTGTTGTTCACGCTCATGCCCTTCAGGTACTCAGCGTACCAGAGGGAGCCGAACTGGTCCAATGAAACCGCGTTCCCTTCCGCGTCTTCTGCTGCCGTTACCTTGATGTTAGGCCCATAGGGAAGCCGGTCAGGCCCTTGCCAACCCGTGCGGGAGGTCTTCACCTGCAGGGTCTTGGGGCCCAGGGAAAGGCCCGCGTACTGCTCACACCACTGCCGGGCCGCCGTTACCAGCGTGGACAGCAGAATCCCCTCAGCCCCGGCCATGTCCGCGTCTATCTTGCAATAGGAGGCGGCCAGTTCCAGGGAAACGGGTTCTTGCGCGGGTGTTAAGTCAGTCAGGACCGTTACTTCCATCACTTGGTCTTTCTAGGGGCTTTTTCTTCCTTGGTAGCGCGTTTCGCTCCCGGCTTGTCTTCTTTCTGGTCCACGGTTTCTTCTGGGAGTGCGGCGACATAGCCTTTGGCGGTTAGTTCTTTGAGCCGTTCGGCGGTCAGGGTCACCACGTTGGTGGCCTGGTCCTTCGGGTCGTGGGTGGTCCCTTTCACCTTGTCATGGAACCGTTTCAATACCTGGGCCCTCATTTCTTGGGCTTGGTTTTGGTGTTCCTGAGCGCGGTCATGTCGGTGCCTTCCTTCGGGGCATCGGCAGGGGTTTTCTCATCGATGATGTCCACCAGGCCGGCCTTCTTCAGGTCCTGGGCAAGCTGTCCCTCCACATTGGCGGTCTGCCCGGTTTCCAGGAGCCCGTAGGAGCCCGCGATGGTTGCTTTTGCTTTTATCTTCATAGGGGTAGGAATTTGAGCCGGGCGAAGGTGATGGACCTTATTTAACTGGAATGCCTACCAGACCCTACCCTTTAGCAATTCAACTCAGATTAAGCGGCGGCCAGAGCAGTCTTGGCGGCGGCGAAGGTGCCTTTCACGAAAGAGGCCGGGCGGATGCTGGCAAGGCCCAGACGCTCCTCAATCACGATGGTCACCATGTTGCGGATAGCATTGTCTCTGTCCTGGTCGTAGAAGCGCACGTTCAGGGCTTTTCTGTCGTACAGCTCGGCCCCGTTGCGGAAGTCCCCTATCAGGAAGCTACCGGCGGTGATGGAATCCGACACGATGATCGGCAGGCCCCACACGCGCGGGATGCTGTTCTCGTTGGTGAAGTTGGAGTACAGATAGGCACCCTGGGTGTCTTTGGCCATCTCCAGGATTGCCACGTCCACCGGGTTCAGCATCACGGCAGAGGCAGAATAACGGCCTACACGGATCTGGGCCATGGCGGCACGGAGCACGTCCACGTTGTTGGCGTTGGCCACGGTGCCCATACCCGTAGGGCGGGCGAAGGCGGCAGCGTCCAAGGTGATACCGCGCAGGTTGGTGGCGGTGCCGTCCCCGTACAGGATCTGGGTATCTTCCACCAAGCGCAGGTCCTCAGCGCCACGGGTGGTGATGTAGTTGGTGATGAACGGAACGTCCTCGATCATCTCCTCAGAGATGCGGATATGGCCCGCAATCTTCTGCACGTTGGTAGTCTGGTATGATAAATCATAGTCTACCTGCGGCTTCAGGGCACCTTCTGCCACGGTGGCGAACGCTCCCTCTCCGCCGTTCTCACGCACGTAGGCGATTACCGGGGAATTGGTCGGGCGCACGGTCAGGAAGTCGCGCACGTGGTTGTAATAGGCCTGGCGGTTGATGATACCGGGCTGCACGTTGGGCTGGATCACCCCGGCACCTACGTTAGTGCCTAACAGCATGTCACCCACGGCTTTCATGTCGAACTCCAGGTCCACGGAACGCTTCTGGCGCAACAAGTCGCGGTTGGCTTCCATGCCTTTGGCCAGCAAGTCACCTAATGACTCGCTTTTCTCACCGCCGAAACCGCCGGTTTTCTTGATCTGCGTCTGTAGCTCGTCAAAGCTCTTCTGTGACAGCTCACGCTCCTTCTGCAGGGCGTTGGCTAACTCACTTTTCAGGGCGGCGTCAATGGCCTTCCCTTTTTCTTCCACGGCCAATAGAGTCTGCTCATTCGCTTTCTCTACCATCTGCTTGATGTCCTTGCCGAGGGTCTCTAATTGTTCTTTTACTTCCATTTTAGGCTAGTTTTAGTCCTTTTTTGAATGAATTGATTAACTCAAGGTCGCTCGGCTCGGCAACGGGGGGAGTGGGTAGGTCCGGCTCTCCCTTTTCGAGTGATGTCAACAGTGTTTCTATGGATTTCAGGCGCACGTCAGAGTAGCCCACGTTGTACATTTTCGTGAGCCAGTCTAGTACTTCCTTCGTGTCTTTCAGGGATTTGAGTTCTGCCAACGGGGTCAGGGGGTTGGCGCCCCAGGCGGTGAGGGTGGAATACTCCCACAGCTTGTACTCGGTGATGATGCGGGTGTCTGAGGGGTCGCGCTTCATGACGTTGAAGCCGATGGAGTGCTCCAGGGTCTTGCCGTGGTCGGCGTACAGCTTGTAATCCTCGTAGGCGTCGCGGCCTATCTCTTTCTTTAGGTTCAGCTTGGAGCGCATCAATAGCCCCACCTCGTCCTGCGAGCCTTCCAGGGGCACCCCCAAGAGGAGCTTGCTGTCATGGTTGAGGAAGTGCTTTACCCGCTTGAAGTTCTCGTTGAGGGTCTTGGTGAAGGCCCCCTTTTGGCTAATGTCGCCGTCTGAGTCCTCATTCCCGAAGGCGTTGACATAGATGGACACTACGCCCGTTTCGTCTATGTCCTTCACCGCATAATCAAGGGATTTGTATTGAATCATTCGCGCGCGTTTTTGCCTGTTATTACTAACAAAATTGCAAAATCGCTTGCCTTAAAGCTATACTTTATGTAACTTGTAATATCATATTGATATTGATACTTTTATGAGCGACAAAAAGAGCCAATTCCCCCCAATGATAGCGCCCTTTACCCTTGCCCCAGAGTTGCGAAAACACGTGGACCAACGGCTTCAGGAACTAGGCATGAAGCAGGGTGAATTTATGAGGTATCTGATATTGGAAGACAAGCGGAACACCACTAAAGAAAAAGCAGCATGAGGACAGCTAAATACATTGCCCTTGCCTTACAGGTGGTCACCATGGCTGTGGGTATTTACACTGGTAATGATGGGTATATAGCCGGTAGTTACAGCTTCTGCGCGGCGGTCTTGGTTCTCACAGGGTTGGAGAGGCAAGCAGACAAGCCGGTAAAGATCAGTTTCAATAGCTCACCATTGGAACCCTTGGACAAAGACCGGTATAGGAAGAAATGAAGCCCCGAAAGAAGCCTAGCTACGAGCAGGTGGAAGCCGAGCGGGACGCCGCCCTGGCCGAGTTGACACGGGTCAGGCGCATCCTGGAGGTGCTAGGGGCAGACGCCTCCTTTGAGAAGCTCCAAGGCAACCCCGCGAAGATGGACGCCCTGCACAAGGCAGAAGAGGGCACCGAGTACCATGTGGACAATGAAAGGCAGTATAAACTATTCGACTAATGACGGCACACGGCAAGTTCAAGAAACACAGTTGGTTTATTGGGATAGTGAGAAGATTCCAATGGGTTGGATTTATTATTTCCACTGATAACGCAATAACAAGCAACGATTACCTATTGATGGAATTTCGCTTTCTGTGGCTAAGGTGCTGGTATACCTACGAGTTAAACAAAGCCTAACCCTTCTCCTTCAGGTGCTGCTCCACCCGCTCATTGGCAGCGGTGAGCCTATCCACGGCCTCTGTGAGGCGCTGGAAGGTGGCAGTACACACGCGAAGGTCCGCGGCGCAGGTGGACAGCACCGTCTGCACCGTGCCTAGCTGGGAGTACCGCAGGCGCTTCTCCTCCTCGGTCTCGGCTATGTCCCCTAGGGCCTCCGTGATGGTGGCCAGGTAGGCCTCAATGCGGGCCATCTGCTCCCGTGCCTTCTCCATGTCGGGTAGGTTGCACCACCGCTCAAACGCCTCCCGGTCAAATTCCCCGTGCTCAGTTTCTTGCATGGGGCAAAAGTAAAGGATAAACCGTAAAGAAATAACAATGGATAACCAACCTCCCATACCTCCAACAAAACCTATCCCTCCTCAGGGCAGGATTATCAAAGAGTATGACCCAAGGCCTTTGCTTTATTTCTGCTTTGGGGGGCCGGTAGTGGTAATTGCTGTAATTGCCATATTTCACCTCTTAACCAATAACAACGTTATGAAAGCAGATGAAGCAGTAATGTTAGCTCAAGAAGCCACTAAGAAAGCTAACCTAATCCATGAAAAGAACTTGGAATCGCTTTTCCCAATTATCAAAGAAGCGGCTGAGAAAGGTTCTTTGACGGTAACTATAGATGAAAGGATAGATGACTTTATAGTAAAGAGGTTGAAAGGACTTGGATATACCGTTACCTTTGGCTCACAGTATAATGAAGGATATACCGTTATTTCGTGGGGTAATGTACCAATACCTAGAGGCCCGCTAAGAAACTAACATGAAGAAAGACCGCCGCGACTGGCAAGACGCCGACCACGCCGGGGAGCGCCTGAAGCGCAACCTCACCATCGGGGCCGTGGTGCTCGCAATAGTCGCCGCGTGGAAGCTCGGGGAATGGCTCTGGGAAAGGATTTTTTAGTAACTTGGGAGATGCCACAATTCAGAATCAAGAAATACCCGAAGGGCTATGTGGTGGAAGTGGAGAGGGAACGGGGGCGGTTCTTCAAGAAAAAGTATTGGGAGCACTACATAGCCGTTTCCGGTATTGACGCCTTGCCTTGGTATCATTCCAGCTTTGAGGCGGCAATGTCTAACCTGCTCTTTGAGGTGAAGAGGCACACGCTGGAGAACTCCTAAAAGCAAAGCCCCAGCCGTAGCCGGGGCCTGAGCCACAAGCTCTTAACGCTCCCTAAGCGTGGTGGGTGCTGACCGCTAACCCGTAGCCGCAAAGCACAGATAGTTCTACCTCCTTCCTAAAGTGAAACATGGTAGAAGATAGCAAAAAAGGAGCGATTATTCAAGTAATACTTTAAGTAAATTACTCCACCACCTCCAGCACGTTGCCGCTGAAATCCACCTTCGCCGTCACGCTGTTGAGCACCTTCCCCCCGTAGGCGTTGGTGCCCCGGAACTTGGTAGTCACCAGCAGATAATCCCCTTTGTCCAGATAGCTGGTCTCCTCATGCTCGTAGCTGGAGGGGTCGTGCATGTTCTTCTTGATGAGCTTCTCCAGGTTGCGGTGGGCACCCGACCAACTGCTGAACTGCTTCTTGATGAGTTCCTCGCTGTTCTGCCTGGTGGTGGGGCTTCTATCCGGCACCACATCCCCCACGGTGGTATCCACGGCTAAGGCCTGGGCCAACAGCGCATCCTCTGCCGCCTTGATGCTGTCCCGTTGGTGGGCGGTTAGCTTAGGGTCATAGAACCCGTTGGCCGCCGAGGGCTTGAAGCCTGGGTCTGGGTTCAGGTGCCGCGAAAGGGACAGTAGGCCGCCGATGATAAGAACGGCGAAGAGGGTCAATACCCACGTCTTTGTGTACCACTTCTTTGTCTCCATGTCTTTGGGGTTAGGTTACCGCCAAATATAGGAAATTACTTTGATTCGTAGATTTGGGTGCAGCGGCACTGGATTACCTGGGCGGCGCTGCCTTGTGGGTCCCCTGGGTACTGTAACTCTTCCCCCCCTACCTTGAACGGCTTGTCGAGATCCACCATCTGCCCGTCTGCGGAAGCGTGGTCGGGCCTAGTCCTGTTCCCACGGGTGGCCAGCCATACCTTGTTGAGGCTTAATCCCGTGCTCTGGGCCCCTAGGAGGCTGCCCTGGTTGCTGCTGGAGATGATCTCAGTCCTCGCGATGACCGTAGCCCGTTGGGCATTGATCACCTCGAACTCATCCTTCATCAGCTTCACCGTATTGGGGATGCTCAGGCCGTCCCCCGCCGCCTTCTCCAGCACGTTCCTTACCTTCTTGAGGGTGGTCTCGGTGATGTTGACGATGCGCTCCCCGGCCTTCTCCAAGGCAAAGGTGCGCATGAACCGGGTCCAGACGCTCTCCTCGGCGCTAGCCTTGGTCTCGTAGTCGGTCTCGTGCCCCTTTAGGCCCGCGTACTGCTCCTTGGCGAACGCTACCCCCACGAGCACATAGACCTCCACCATGGCCTCCTGGATGGGCTGCTTGGATAGGGCCTTCTCCCAGTCTTTCCCCTGCTCCACGGCCAGGATGACCGGGGCTATCTGCTTGGTGAGGGCAGAGAGGAAGATGGTGTGGGCGCGGTCAAAGAAGGTGTCCCGCTTGCGGTCCGTGGCCTTCCAGAGATAGGCTTTCTGTTCCTCGGTTCTCATGCGTCTAAAGGCATCCGTTTAACCTCAGCCCGTTTATATTTCAAGGGACTGCACATAAAGCAAGAGCATGGTTTCCCGCTTGTTCTATAAGCGTGAAATTTGCCCTCCTCATTATGAAGGTTTAGGTTCACAAGCCTACGCTTATATTTCAACATCTTGACTTCATGCCTTCTCGCTCTGTCCATAGCTAATTCCTTTGGTATTTCTTTCGTTTGGGCATCCTGAGCAGCCCCGGCTTCTGCTTCCAGCGGTAATACTCCTCAATGTAGAGGCACTCGCGGGGCTTCCCGATCACGTCCCGGTAGTGGAACATGACGCCAAAGCCCACGGAGAAGGTGGCAGGGCGTGGGTCTTTCTCGGTATAGGGCAGGTACTCACAGGGGTCAAAGCGCATACATAAAGATACGCTATTCCCCGTAATCGCTTATCCCGGCGGCCTTCAGGCGCTTTACCTCTTCCTCTATGTCGGTGGGGCGGGTCAGGTCGTTCAGGTCACGGATAGGCACCAGGTTGTTGGGCACCATGTACACGTCCATGGCGGCGTCCTCCGGGTTGCCGGTGACCTTCTGCTTGTCTATCACCTTCACCCACCAGGAGGCGGCCATGATCTCGGCCAGTTCCTTCTTGTTCTCCTGCAGCACGTCAATGCCGCTCACGTCATAGTCCAGGTACAGGTCCTCCCCGTAGCGTTTGGTGAGCCAGGCGTTCAGCCCGTCCCTCCACCTAGCCCGGCGGGGGATGGCGCAGTTGGTGTACACCCGCTTGTCCGCCGCGTCCAGGTTGTTGTAGGTGCTGCTCTCGTTATCGTTGAGCAGTTGGCTAGGGAAACCGTCATAGACGTTGCAGAGCTGCCTAAAGGAGTGCAGCATCCCCTCCAGCGTGGCCAGCTCCACCGGGCTAAGGCCCAGGTCAATCTTGCCGAGCTGCTTGGAGTGGAACACCACCTGCCCGGTCCGGCCTACCCCGTTCTTCTGCTTCCACGTGCGGTCCAGATCCTGGGCCTGCGTCTGCGTCCATTGGGCGTCCGCGCTGTCGGTGGCGTAGACAATAGCCTTCACCCCCTGGTTCTTGTAGGCCGCGTTCATGCTCATGGTGCCGTCGTTGGAGAGGCTCACCTGCCTAGCCGCCGCCTTTAAAGGGCTCATGCCGTACAGGTCCTGGCCGGCCCCGGAGTGCGGGTTGAAGTTGCGGAAGTGCAGCACCTCCTCCTTGGGGATGCCCTTGTAGTTCTCGTTGTCGAAGATGTACTTATAGCCCTTGATGGGCTGCATGGGGCCACCGGAGACGATCTGCACCATATCGGCCTTGAGTACGTTCAACTCCACCGCCTTGCCTTTGTTGGGGCCGTTCTCCAGCCACGGGGCGTAGATGTAGGCGTTCCCCACGGTGTCCTCATAGATGGAGAGCGCCCGTAGGTCCAGGGTGTTCACCAGGTCCAGCAGCGGGTGCTCCTGCACGATGTCCCAATCGTCTGCCCCCTTCTTGCGGTAGAGCTTCCAGGGGATACTTGCCTGCAGGGTGGCCCGGTAGTTCACGATGCTGTACACGTCGGCGTTGAAGGCGAACCCGTTCTGCAGGTAGGAGGTGTGGCTGTCCTCCATGTACACGGGCATGTCCACGCCCAGGTAGCGGTACAGCTCCCGGTCAAAGAGGTTCAGCCCCATGGTGGAGGCGGCTTTCTGGATAAGGGGGAAGTCATAGCCCTTGGAGAAGGGGTTGATGGTCTTGAGTACTTGGGTCAGGGTCATATGGAGAAGTGTTCTTGTTTAGTGGTAAGCATTAAATCAGTCAGCGCCCACACGAGCGCGTCTACCCTGTCCGGGCTTTTCTCGCCTTCCTTCGCGGCCCAGGTGGTCATCTGCAGCTCCAGCTTGGCCAGGCTCTTGTAGTGTTTCACCTTCCCCTGCTCATAGAGGGCCACCACGGGTTCCGCGCGGGTGACCTTGCCCCGGCTGGCGTGGACGCTCTTGTAGGAGATGGTGCGGTCTGCGTTTCTAAGGATGGTCTCCACCATGTCGCCGCCGTTGTTAACCTCGGCCACGATGCGGTCCGCCTGGTGTGCCCTGTAGGCCTGTATGGCCATGCCCGCCATGACGTTGGGGCTATACTTGCCAGATACATCTTCCAGCACATAGGCAATACCCTCAAAGTCGATGCCGGCCACGATGATGCCGGTCTCGTCGCTGTCTTTGTTGGCGGTCACGGCGGGGTCCACGGCCACCACTATGCGCTTGAGGGGCGGCAGGGAGTGCACCCGGTTGCGCTCAATCAGGGCGAACTTCCAGAGGGCGTTCTCCTCATCATCATCTGCCCAATGGCCCAGCACGACATGGTTGTATTTCTTGAGGTTGGTGAGCCTGAGCTTTTCCACCTCTTCTAAAAAGGATTGGTCAAGGTTCTCAATGTTATCCTTGTAACTGGTATGGATGTAGGTGACACCATCTACCACGCCATTGAACCCATCGGGTATTTTGTTTGGCTCAAAGAATCGTTTGTAAATCCAGTGGTGTTTCTTGGCAGGGTTAAGCAGGAGGATAACACGGTTGTGCACCCCCTTCTGCCGGATGGATAGGTTTATTTTGTCAAAGGTCTCCTCATCTGGGATCTCTTCACTTTCATCATTAACCCAGGCTGTAACGCCTTGTATACTTTTCAGGGCAGCGGTTTGCACACCTGAGCTGGTCTTGATGCCTTTGAAGATTATGGAACTATTAGTGGTCTTGTTGACTACCTCATCATTGGTGATCTCAAATTTATCCCCGGCCTTGAAGCGGTCAATCTTATCGTTGAACTCCGGGATAATGGAAGTTTTGGCACTGGTGAGGGTGTAGCGGGTGAAAAGCACTTTCTGCCCTTCCTCAAACGTCAAAAGGGTAAGGAAACTCCCTACCCCGAAACTCTTACCCGAACCTCTGCCCCCGGTGACTATGAAGAAGCGTGTGTCTCCATTGAAAAGGGGGGCGTACACCTTCTTGAGTGTAACCATCTATTCAAACTTTACCAAGTCCCTCAGGTTAAATGATTCCCCTTTTGTAGTTAGGTCTGTCTCTGTCTTATCCTTCCAACCCATGTTCTTCAGGGCAAAGATGGCGCCCGTGGGGCTTTGCATGTGAAGGGCTTTCTCATAACCGTGCTCTACCCTTGCGCGGCCCTTTTTTATTATGTACGAAAACTCTTCCCGCTTCTCATAGTCATCCAAAGAGGCCCGGCTGCCAAAACCAAGGTAAAGGGCTAACCCAGTAATAGTAGCGGGTTCAGGAAGCCTATCCCAAACCTTCTCTTTCCTTTTGCTTTTCTTACCGGTCTTTGGGTCTTTTACCTCAACTTCCACTTCATGCCACTCCCCCTCTATATACACAAAGTACCCGTCCACAGCTTCCATTAGCTGTTCAGGGGTGTCATAATGGGGCGGCCTACCTCCATTATTGCCTACTGCGTACCTGTTCTCTTTCGGTGCTGCCATGGTTTCATTCTCCTGCCGGGGCGGGTGGTGGGGTTAGGTTAGAACCGGAGCACTCTGCACTTCTCTTATCCTTTCGTAGTAGGGGGCCATGGCGTTCTCTCCCACCAATTCCCGAACAATGGATTTCCACGCTTTCAGTTCTTCGTCTTTCCGCAGCAGGATGGCCTTATATTCATTCTTGCGGGCAGCGATATTCTTAATCTGGGTGTGTTGGTCGCTGCTGCCGGAAAGCAGCAGTAGGGCGGTCTTGAGCTTAACCTGCACCGCCTTTACGTCATACAAGGGGGTAGCCGCCAGCTCTTTAGCCAGGTACTCCGCCACTTCATCAAAACCTTCTGCCGAATATAAGCTCATATCACTTTGTTGTCTTAATGGGTTCCCCTGCCCCCTCCTTCCCGTTGCCAAGCAAAATGAACTCACCCGGTGGGATAAGGATACAGCAGCGGGTCGGTCAGGGGTCCTACGGGGTCAGAAGGCCGTCTGCCTTTCTGGTTGGTGGTTGTAAGTACTGTCACGCACCCACAACCTCCTTGGTCTTACCTTATGCCAAGGGTCGCTGCCACTACGGGCTAGCTGCCTTCAGTCCAAGCCTGAATTGTCTAACTGGGGGAATCGAACCCACGCCACCTACTGAGGTAGGTTACACGTTTCCCTAGCCTAGTTCTCACGTAGGTTAGGTGTGTGTCGCCAGGGGTCACCTAGCCGCTCTACCACTGAGCTACAATCAGATGTTAGGTCGGGCGTCTCCCTTCCTGTTGTGACCGGGGGCAGCGCGAACCACCCCCGGCCTGACTCTATGCTGTTCCGATGGTAAGCAGTTGAGTACATTATACCCCTTATGCGCTTGAATCAGAGGCGGGAGCATTAAATTAACGCTTGAACTAAAGGCAAGTAAGTTACACAATATTACCGTTATATCCAAGTATATGTTACCTGAGACCCGCCTTTTATTTCCGTTAGGGCAAAGGGCCTATATTCCGGAGTTATGGGGCGTTAGGCCTATGCGGTCAGTTCCTCCACCTCGGATTCACCTAATGCATCTAACAGGTTATCGGGGTATTTGCCGAATTTGGTGTAATAGGCACCCATATCGTTAACAGAACACCTTTGGTTTGTCATTACATCTTTGTCATCAAGCAAATGCATTACTATTTCACCTTCTTCATATTTGGCATCAATAGAATCCTGCCATTCTTTGCAGCCCTCATATAAATCTTGCATAGTGTCAACAGTTGCTCTTTCCTGTTGCATGACTATCTCTTGGGTGTCTCTTTCTTTCCCTGTGATAAAAATATGTACTCTCATAAATCATTAGGTTAATTGTACTTCATGCCCCTTTAATTTGCTGTGGGCATACCCGCGTTTATGTGCCTTTTGTCCATTCCATGTCTTTCCGCAATCGAGACATTTAGCACCCGCGACAAGTGGTAGTTTTTCCATTAGGTTTTATTTGTTGAATGTGCCATTAGCAATATCATCTTCAATGGTGCGCGGTGAAAGGCGGGGTGATAACTCCCTTCATCCAACACTTGGAGCATTCCCCCTTAAATCTTCTTATTTCTTCCCATGGCGTGGATTCTAAGCATGATTCGCATTGCGAGTTCATATATAGGGATGATGCACTTTCTCCAACTGTATTAAGCATGGGTGCTTGCCCTTTTGCCATGTCATAAGCCCGGATGACCTTTGTTTTCACGTCATCTGCAATTGGCTTATCCACTGCCAGATATAGGGCTTTCAAGGCGTCAAGCATTTCGTTTTCAGCCTTGGCAAATTCAGATACTTTAATTGTCTCTTCCATTTTTATCTAGTGGTTAATTTCCTCTTCTTATCCTTTTCCATGCACATTTTACATTTCTCATAAGGATCTAACCCTCTTTCAGGCTTTTGTAGCCACCCTCTTGTTTGATTCATACATAGGCTAAAGTAGTAACCAGAACCTTCGTCATGGGTGAAGTAGTGGGCCTTGTTTTTTACCCCATTCCAACTCCATCCTTCATCTTTAAGCCTTGCGTTTTCAGCCAATTCCTTCAACTCGTTTATCTGACACTTATGCCTGAACGCCTCACATCTATCAGTACAAACTGGACATCTATCGGTAGTAAATTCGGATACGCATTCCCCCATCGCTATTCTTTCTGTATTATCCATTTGGTTTTATTTCCAGTTTCTGAACCCAGTTGGTGGGTAAATCCATGTAAAATCCTTTTCATACCCTTTTCGCAAAGTATCAGAGTGGAAATACCATTTCTTATCAATAAAATGGTAAAAGGCAATACATAAGACACCTTTAGAATCAATAGTTATTACATCTTCGCTGTATTCTTCCATATCTTCCTTCTCGCTTACAATTCTCCTTTCGGGCACAATTGTATTCTTATGCAACTGAATATGTGCGCCTATTGCAGGTAATACTTTTTGCTCTTCCATAATAGCTTTTGGTTTTATTTATACTTAACTGGTTCGTTTGGTGCCCATGTAGATACACAACCAGTTTTATCTATAGTAACCACATAACAGTTATCTATTTTATCAAAGTATTGAATTACCCCTGTAGTGGTCAAGTCACCAAAGGAACAGACCTTGGTTCCTTTCCTAAGCCTTTTCTCGTTCATATCATTTGGTTTTTATTGCGGCTTGACTGCTTTTGAATCAATCTCCAAGTTGCATTGACAGTGAAATGCATTTTGCGTTCTGTAGTTTGGAGGAAAATAGCCAGATGCCAGCATATAAGGCTGTGAAGGCTCTGAAACCACTAGAGTTACTACTTGTGTTTTTTTTTTTGCCAATTCATACCGCACAAATTCCTTTATCTGGTTTTCTGTCATGTCTGCCCCTATGAGCAGGGTTTCCCCAATTACCCTCGTGCCATCTTGTTTAATGGTGTAGTTAACAGGGTAATACTTGCATGGGTCGATTAATAGCGACCAATTTATATGGTGTTTCATGGGTTTTGTATCAGGTTTATCTTTAGTTATTAGCGTACTTGATGAACATCTGATTGATTGCAAAAGGCCACCCTTTGAGCATAGCCAAACAGGTTAAGAGTTGACTATCTATATGCTCAGAAGTTGAGATGTGCCCCTTTAGCCAAATGCGCTCATGCAGGGTTAAATCCTTATAAGTAAAAGGCTTCATAATCATTAGTTAAAGGTTAAACTCACTGCTCAACCCCACTTCAGGGGGTTCAGGCTTCTCTTCCAGACGGCGAACACGACGAAGAGCGCGGCCCCTATCCAGAGCCCGTATTCCAGGAGCACCGCTGTCCAGTCCTTCTTCTTGGTGGTGTTGGTGGCGGTTGCTGTTGCGTCCCCTGAGGCGGTTCCCCCTTGCCCGGCGGTGTTGGCTACCGTGGCGTTGGAGACCGCAGACCCCTTGACCTTGCTTTCGTCATTGCCGGCCTGACTGTTGGCGCCTATCGTGCTTCCCCCGGTAGCGGTCTGTTGGTTGACGTTGATAACCGCATTCTTGTATTTGACCTTTCCTCCTCCCCCGAAGATCCGGGAGAAGAGGCCTGTCTTGGTGGGTGTCAGTTGCTGACGTTCCAGGCTGTCCAGGGCGAGTTGCACCACGTGGGGCGGGAGACTGTCCACCGGCTGGGGTTTGGCGGTCTTGCAGGCGCAGAGCAGGCAGAGGGCGAGGAAGAGGGCTAGCTGTCTCATATCAGGTCTTCCTCAGTGGCCTCAGATAGTTTAATAAGAAACTCGCCTGTTTCCTTTAGCTTATCTTGATGAACGGTAAACCGGAACTCATTCAACTCAATGCCTTTCACCACCTCGCCTGAATTGGACAGGTTATAGGTAGGCTTGTGGGTTATAATAATAATTTCATTTAGCTGCACCAAGTCGCTTTTGGCGTTCTTCTGGTAGTAGATATTTGTTCTAATTGAGGCTAATTCGTTCATCTTATTTCATCTGGTTAGTGGTGGCAAATTGGGAGGCCCGTCTCAGGCTCTCCTCTTCTTTCCCCTGGCAGCCGGGGCACGGGCCGCACTTCTTGGCGGGCGGGGCGGTGATCGTCAACTCCCGGAACTCCTGGAATTTGGCCTTAATGATCTCGGTGGCTTCGGGGTTGGTCATTGGGCGGTTTCCTCCTTACCTGAACTGAGGAACGGGATCTCCGTGCTCTTGCCCTTGTACTTGGCGTACTCCAACTCCAGCTTCGCGGTGCGGATAATGGTGCTGGAGGTCTTGGAGATGGAGTTCAGCCTATCCAGCTCCTTCTCGCTCTTCTCCCCGGAGTAGAACAGTTCCAACTCACTTATCAGGTTCTCCCGTAGGTTCCTGACGTTCTTGATCTCTTTTTTCTTTTCGTTTTTCATCTCTGATAATCCTGTTGGTTTTAATGATGGTTCTGGTGGCTTCAATTAGTTCTGGGTATTGGCGCACGTCTGCGGGGGTGAGGCCGGTGTGGTGGCAGAGTTGGCGGGCTACATAGTTATCGGTCAGTTTCTCCTTCGCCCGCCTTATGGATTCCCCGCTCTGCCTTGACCTTCGGGCTTTGACCTCTGGGTTTTGCACCCATTCCCGGCTGCACTCCTTGCACCTGCCGAAGTGCCCGTCTCTGAGCCTCCGGTCCTTGAAGAATTCCGTTAGCGGCTTCTCTATGTTGCACCGGATGCAGACCTTGTTCATCTCTTTGGGGTTAGGGGTTAACTTTTGGTTTCATGCCTAGGACCATCATCCCGGCATCTCGTTTATGGCTTTCCGTTTTTAGCGTTTTAAGGCCCGTCAGGCTCTCGAAGTACTCCGGGGTTGTCTTGGTATTGGTTGGGGGCTTCAAGTCGTATGACAGGCCTAAAACCTTGCAAAAAGCCTCCCAATCTTTGGAGTAGGCTTTCACATACCCTACCCCCTGGTCTTTGCGGCTGCTGTTCTTGCTGGCAAAGAAGGCGTTGCCCCTTACCAGCCTCGCGTCCTCAATGATGAAGTGGGGCACGGCCCGCTCTGACTTGCAGGTCTCCACGAACTCCCTGAGAGATAGCATGGCCTCGGCGTGTGACTTGTACTGGTGCAGCTTCAGCACCTTGTGGTGGCTGTACCAGATGCCTACCCCCGTGGTGCTGCCGGGGTCTATGCCGATGAAGATGCTCATATGAAAAGGGCTTGGGTGACGTCCTGCATCCTGGTTTCCTTTTTCAGGGCCTTGGCCAGCTTGTGGCACCGCCCGGTGTAGGGGCTCCGGTAGCGTCTCTCGGTCAGGTCAAACCCCCAGCGCCAGAGGAAGAAGGTGAAGACGGTCTTCTCGGTGGGCACCCACCCGTTGGCGAACAGGAACCCCTCAAAATAGCTATGCCCGTTCATTGCTGCACCTCCCTTTCTTCCATGATGATGAGGGTGCCGTCCGTGTCGAAGGCGTGGCACTTGGGGCAGTAGTGCTTCCCGCGCCGGGTCACGTGCCAGCCGCTTTCCTGGATCTGGTCGGTGAGGCCGGGGCGGCTCTCCCACGCGGTCAGGGTCATGCCCGACTCCTCCATCTGCCACGGCTCTGCGCAGTTGTCGCAGGTGGCCTGAAATACTTTGACTTCTCGTATCATAACTATGCTGCTTGGTTAAGTGGTTGCTGTTTGGTTTGGTGGTACTTGGTGAGGTTCTGCCAGAGGGCCGGGTCTTTCTTGAGGTTGTGCCTTCGGGCGAACTGGGCAATGGCGCCGGCGGTCCGGTAGAAGTCCTGCGCCAGCGTCTTGTTGGAGCAGGAATGGTACAGGCGTTTGAGGCGCTCGGTCTCTTCCCGCGTAAAGGGGCGGTAGTGCCGTAGCCTCCGGCGCTTTATCCCAAGCTGGTAGGCCTTTGCCCTCAAGGATTCGCAGGAGCGGTTCATCTGGCGGCTCAGTTCCTTTACCGGGGTTATCGGGTACAGCCTTTTGAGGGTCTTGACCTCTTCCGGGGTGTACTGCCCCTCTTTCAGGGTGTGGCGCTTATACACGCCCTTGGCTTTCCGGTTCCGGGGCATGGTGTTCAGGTGGTGGGCTGTCTCAGTCATTGTCTTCGTCATAGGGGTCACGGGCAAAGTTTCGGCAGAAGCCTCCCTGTTTGGCGCGGGCGGCGGCGATGGCGTGGGCCAGGGCCTTGACGCTGGCCAGGTCGTCGGCGCTCAGGTGCGGGTGGGCCAGGGCGAACGCGGCCAGGTGCTGGTCAATCTCGGGGGCGGTCATATCTAGCGGTGGCAGAATACGCCGCACGTCTTATGGTCAGGGATATTCTTGTATTGGCTCTTCATCTCTTCCAGCCCGAAAAGGGCTATCTCCTGCTCACACTCATTGGCGATGGTTTGGTACCCAGAAGGGAAACAGGCGTTGATGCCGAAGAACTTCCTCTTCCCAGACTTGGTAAAATGACGGGTACCAATGTCGTTTAGCTTTACCTCAAAGGCCTGGTCTTCCAGGAACCCCTCACGGTTAAAGAAGTATTTGGCCTTGGCCTCTTTCTTTCCCCTGAAGAAGCACTTCCGGCATCCTCCCCGCTGCATGTAAGGGGGGAAATGCGGTTCCAGCCCTTTCTCCTGCAACAGTTCTATGCAGTCTTGCCTGGTGTGGCCGTCTTCTGCCAGAGGCGTGGTATATTGCACATTTGGTAGAGTTGATAGGTTACCAACCCTATCCAGGATTTCATCTGCGTTGAGACCTATCATCAGTTCAGAAGAGCCTTGGGTGCGCAGGTATTGGTCTATTGGCGCTATCTTAAGCATCCTAGTGCAGTACCGGGCATTCACATTAGGAAAATACCCATAGGCCAGGGCTACGTCTTCCAGGGTGCTGCAATCCTGACCTTTGGCATGGATGCTAGGCTTTACTCGTACCATCTGGAAGTCCCCGTTATGGATCACCTTCATGGCGGCTTCCACGAAATCCCAACGCTCGTACATCTCAGGCTCCTCGTCCCCGGTGTCGCAGACGATGGCGGTTGCGCCCTTGCCGTACAGGAGGCACATGGTGGTGGATTCTACCCCACCGGAAAAACTGATAAACTTCTTCATCTGCTCTCGGTTTTGTCGTGGTCGTTTCGGGCCTTCCGCTCGGCGGTGACCAGGGCCAGCCCCTCGGGCAGGTCGGGCCGCTTCTCGCGGTAGTACCATTCCAGGCGCTCCAGTTGGTCGGCGGCGTAGTGGCGCAGGGAGCGGCGAAGGCTCTCTTTCATGCCCTCGGAGTAGTCGGTGTGGTTGGTGTTCAGCATGGCTTCCTTGGTTTTAGGTGGATAAAAACTATACAAGCGGTTGATGCTCCAATTCCTCATAGCGTCTGGTGTAGGTGTTGAACTTGAACTCCGCAAAGCCCACCTTCCCGATGAAGTCAAACTTCACCTTCTGCACGTACACCCGGGTGGTGTGCTCCTCAAAGTCCCGGTACACGCTCAGGCCGTTGTAGGTCTTGTTGTAGAAGTTGGCGCTGCCCGAGATGCTGTACATGGTGGGCACGGCGAACTTCCCGCTGCTCTCGCTCTTGACCATCTTGGTGGGGTGCGCCACCAGGAACACATGCACGTTGTAGAGCTCCGCGAAGTCCACGATGTGGTCATAGATCTTGCTCACGTACTCCGTCTCGCTCATGGCACCGGGGCGGGAGGACTCCACGCAGTTGTAGGGGTCAATGGTGAGGCTGCGGATGCCTTTCCGGAGCACCATCTCCCGGCCCTTCTCCAGGATGCCCTCAATGGTGGGCTTTATCTCCCGGCGGTCAATGAAGAAGAAGCGGTCCCGCATAAACTCCTTTGCCGCGTCCTTCTCCCCGGGCGTCATACGGTCCAGCGAGTTCTGGAAGGGCTTCCCCACGAAGCGGTGGGCGATGCGGGTGTAGTGCAGCGCGGCGCCGCCGTTCTCGGCGGCGAAGATGCCATGGACCCATCCGTGCACCCGGGCCAGCCGTTCCAGGATCTCGTCCAGCACCTCGGTTTTCCCGTGGGAAGGGATGCCGGTGATGGTGGTCACCTCCCCTCCCCGGAAGGAGATAAGGGTGTCCAGCTTGCGGTAGCCGACCTTGTCCCCACTCGGGAACCCGTTCTCGTAGTAGTCGTCAAAGGTGGCCTC
This sequence comes from Rufibacter soli, assembly GCF_054781795.1. Lineage (NCBI taxonomy): Bacteria > Pseudomonadati > Bacteroidota > Cytophagia > Cytophagales > Hymenobacteraceae > Rufibacter > Rufibacter soli. Next base: position 2,366,265 of record NZ_BAAGTS010000002.1, read on the forward strand.
CACGCTCTCCAGGGTAATCACCCCCTCAATCGGGAAGGTGCTCACGTTCTGGAACATCTCCTCAATGTAGTCCTCCCCGTGCTTGAGCAGCACCTCGTTCATGTCCTTGCAGCCTTCCGGGTAGTCCACGTAGTAGCAGCGGTCCTTGCCCAGCCGGCGGGCCAGCTCGTTTCTCAGGGCAATCCCGGGCTCGTCGTTGTCGGTGGCCAGCACGATCATGGTCTTGTCCTGGAAATACCGGGAGCAGTTGTCCAGGTACTCCATCTTCATGTCCCCCTTGCTGGCCCCGTTGGGCACGGAGATGCAGGGCTGCTTGGTGGCCTGCCACACACTCATGGCGTCTATCTCCCCTTCCACGATCACGCAGTGGGTGAAGCCCTCTATGGCGTCGATGTTGTAGAACACCAGCTCGGCCTCCGCCTCCATGGTAAAGGTCTTCTTAGCCTTGTTGTCCTCCCGGTAGTCGTAGCGGCTCTTCACGTTCACGATCTCGGTGTTCTTGATGTAGGGGAAGGCGATGCAGGGCACCTTCTTGCCGGCCTTGTGGATATATTTCTGCACCGGGCTGATGAGGAACTTCTCCAGCGTGGCCCGGGTGATGCCCCGGGTCTTGCCGAACCACTCCACCATCTTCTCGGTGGCGGGCTGCGCCTCGAACTCAGGTTTTTTGTAGACCTTCCCGGGCTCGGTGCCCTTCTTGGCCAGGCTCCCCTTCCAGGGGCAGTAGTGGCAGTTCCACACCTGCGTGTCCAGGTTGACGCTCAGGGAGGTGTCGCGCTTGTTGGAGCGGGCGTCCTGGCATTTGGGGCACGTGGTTTTGATCTGTCCGGACACCTTACCTCTGAGGTTGATGCCGGTTTCGTTCCAGTCGCGGTAAATCTCCATCTCACATTACCATTCCGGCCAACTCTCCCGTTCTGATCGCTCCCGTGGGGGCGTGGGGCAGCAGCTTGCGGAATCCCTTTTCCGCCGCGTCCACCACCCAGCTGTTGATGGCCCCGTAGTCTGATTTATAGGTGGTGCCCTTTGCCTCCTTGTGGTTAGCCAGCTTCTCCAGCATCCACTCCGTTTTGTCTTTGCCGTGTTTATCCAGTAGGGTTGAATATTCTTTTTCAGTTAAAAAAACCCCGGGTGTATATTCTTCTTTCTTTTCCTTTTCTTTCTTTTCTTTGCTAGGTAATGCTATAGCATTGCTAGACCTTTGCTTAACCTTTGCTTTTGCTTCGCCACCTTTTCGGCCTGCTTCCACTCGTTTTAGCCTTTTCTCCTCCATTTTATTCATTCTCCTTAATAGGGAATCAGAGTAGAACCCGTATTCGTTTTCATCAAAAAGCTCAAGTGAATGGCACCTCTTTAAAAAGGTGGAAAGCTTATCTTTGCCAATGTTCAAGCTGAGGGCTAGCCCTGCTATGGCATTGGTAGGGTAATGGTAGTCTGTCCGCTCCCTGAGTATTTCAATGATGGCCCAATAAAGACCGTACCCCTCCCATCCAAACTCAAGGCGTAGCTCCAGAATCTTATCGTCATTCCTGGCGTTTGCGTCATGTGAAAAATAATATGGTTCGTTTGCCATGGTGTCTCCTTATGCTGCTGTGTCAAACCTTGAATTGTATTCCTCTGCCAGTTGGTGGGCCTTCTCAAAATCATCCGGAGTGGTCCCGCGCTTGATGTAGGCCCCGCGCATCCAGCGGAATCCCTCCTGGTAGAAGCGCCTGTTCCAGTTGGGGGGCACATACCCCTGCATCATGATCTCCGTCACCCCGAAACTCAGGTTAGTCCGTGCTTTTGCTGGCATGTCACTTGGTTCTATAGGTGGCTGAATGGTCTATGCCGGCAGCCTTGCGTTCGGCTATCTGGCGGTCAATGCTGGCCTCCACGGCCTTGTATTTCTCCCGGGAAACCTCTGAGATCACCAGCACCGTCTTGCCGTATTCCAGGCGGGTGAAGAGGGTGCGGTGGTCCTTCAGCTTCCGGAAGAGGTCCACCCGCTGACCGTCATAGGCCAGCGAGCGAACCTGGGCCTCGTTAGAAAGGAAGTCCGGTGTCATCGTCTTCGCTCTCCATTGAACTGCCCACCACCTCCATGTGCTGCGGGTGCTGCTGGGCCTTGTATTCCTTGCTCTCCTTCACCGCGTCCTGCAGGAACTCGGGCAGGGTAGCGAACTTAGCCATGTCAAACTCCGCCACGCTGAACTCAAAGGAGTCATTAATCTGGTCCGGACAGGTAAAGCCCTTGGGCATCTTAGAAATGGAGCTAATCACCGCGTAGGGGTTGCCCGCCTTGCTCTGCTTGTGAATGATGTTGAGCATACAGGGCACCCCCAGCAGCTTGGTGATGTCAAAGGATTTGGCCTCTGCCTCCGTGAAGACCTGCCCTCTCCAGCTTTCCAGGTCTTTTCTTAGGGAGGATTTCTCGTGCATGGACAGGGTGTATTCCTTGCTCACGATGTAGGGCTGCTCCCCTTCCCCTTCTTTGAACTCCTTGGTCTCAGTGGGTAGCTCAAAGGAGAGGCGCACCTTGTTGAGTTCTTTCTCCGTGCCCTGGATGTTCTCCAGGCGGGTGCCGATGTGCACCATGGAGTAGCAGCGGGCCATGTAGTTGCCGGCCTCTACCGGGGTGTAGGACTTGGTGCCGTTGGATGTTGCGATAATTGCCATTGTGTGGGTGGTTTATTGGTTAAAGGTGGATTGCTGTTTCAAAATCTGGACAAGCGTACTGAGCTTGCATCGGAGGGAGGCGGTGGGCACTTTCATGTGGCGCCCTGGCTTTTGGTGAGCATGAGGGAGTAGTCCACTTCCCTGCCGTCTGCCTCTATGGCGATAAGGCTGGTCAGGCCTAGGCTCTTGGCCTTTCTGATGGCGGCCTTCCATGAGTAGGAGGCCCACCGGCTCTGGGGCCGGTAGACCACCTCTCCCTCTTTGGTGGTGAAAACTGCGTACTGGCTCATCCGGTCTTCCTGAGTGGGGTAAGGTTCTGTTTCGGGGCGGCGGGCAGTTGCTTGGGCTTGCGGCGCACGGCGTCCAGGCTTCGGGTTATCTCTTCAAAGGCGGTCTCCACGGCCTCCTCCATGGTGGGGCAGGCAAAGGGGGCGGTGGTGCGCACCTGCCGGTTCACGGTCACGGAGAGGCGGGTGAAGTGGCAGGTGCAGGCGGCTTCCCTACGGGTCCAGGTGCAGGCCTCGCAGGCGGTGTAGCCGGGCACGTCCTTGGCCAGTTGGTGCAGGCGGTTGGTCAGGGCGGCGCTCATGCGGCTTGCTCTTTAAAGGTGGCCTCTACATCAATCCCGCCATGCTTCTCAATCACCTCCTGGATTATACTGCAGGGCACATATGGATAAACCGTGTCTGTCAAGTCTTCTTCATTCTCAGCAAACTCTGCTATCACACTTTCCTCAGAGGAGGGGAAGCCTATTTCCATCCTGCTATAATGGTCAGAGGCGGTTCTGGGGTTGCAATAAGCCCCCCGGTTACCCTGAACTGACATACTAAACCCATCTTTGCAAACTATTCTGGGCCTTAGCGCCCAATCGTCTCCAGTAAATGTTTGTGCTACAAATTCTTCTAGGTTCATAACTAGGCTACATTAAAAAAGAGTGAATACTGCCCCTTCTCGTCGGTGAGGGGAATGCTGGCGTCCTGTTCCCTGCCCTTTTCGTGCAGTCCTCCGTAGGTCCGTTTCATGTTTACCTGAGTGTCCTTGGCCGGCACAAGCGACAGAGACTGCATGCGGTCGTTGGGTCGTTGCCGGAACCTGCTTTTAAGGCAGTCCTGAATGCAGATTTCCGTGATAAGGTCAGAGGGCAACAGGTTGTAAAACAGCACCTCCTGCAGGCCCAAATCTTCCGGTGTCAATTCTTCCACAGCGGTGCGGAAAGAGGCCATGTGCCCGTTTTCTGTCGCTTCCAGGTAGACGTACATGTGGGTCTGGTTGCGGTGCCAGAAGCCCAGTATCGGGTATTCTTTGCCCGGCACAAGGCCATTGCTGGCATCGTTGGCGCGTATCCTGTCCCCCGGCTCAAACCCGTGCCTGTTTTCCAATGGGTTGCCCTGGTGCGATTTGTACATAAGGGGCGGCTCTGTAATTCCCCCTTCCTGCCGGTCTGAATGATTGATGTAAAGAGCTTCCATATGCGTATGTGAATTAATGGTGGTATAGCTTAGGGGCGGGTATGGGGGGTTAGGCGAGGTGCTCCACCTGCAGTCGGTTGCGCTCCATGAAGGCCAGTACGTCCCCGTAGGTAACCTTTCCCTCCGTGCGGGTGAGCCGGAAGCAGTCGCCCTCGGGCTTGCCCAGGAGCACGGCCACGTGGGAGCGGCTGCAGCTCCAGAGGGTGGCCACCTCGGCCTGGGTGAGCGTCATCCAGGTGGGCATGCCGGCGCAGTGGTCCTCGTTGATGAGGCGCTTCTCGCTCTCGGAGAGGTAGAATCCCCGGATCTTGCCCTTCTTGAGGTGGTTGACGATGGTGAGGCGGTTCTTCTGCCTCAATGCGGCCATCTCGTTTATCTGCAGGCCGATGCGGCGGGAAAGTAGCTGGGTCATGGGGTTGTAGCTTAGGGGAGTGAACATCTTGTTTAGAATAAGCCGGTTAGCTGCACGGCGAGGCAGAACATGAACAGGAAGAAAAGCACGACGATGGCGGCGGTTTTTAGGGCTTTCATGGGGTTAAGAGTTAAAAGGTTGGATCAAATGCAGGGAAGTACTCACGGGCTTCATAAGCAATGCAATGCTTTGGCATCACTTGGCTTTCCTCAAATTGCTCAGGGTATCTCTCTACAAGGCCGTACACCTCAGCGCCGGGGGTGTGTATCTTCTTCTCAAGTTTGGTGCACCAGTAGCCTTTGTGCTCCCCTGTATTGTTCTGCAGATGTATGCAGTCATTGGCGCAGGCGGGGCGGGTTTCCTCATTCCCAAAGCAGATAGGCTCATGCTTGGCGATGGTGTGCTTGGTGAAGGCCTTCTTGCTGCAGTGCTCGCAGTAGTAGATTTTCTTTAGTTTCTCAATCATGGCTAGGCTACTTTGGGTTTAAGTCCTTTTTTCTCGAATAGGTCATGTAGGAAAGCACGGCCCTTTTCGGTCCACATCAGTTGTAGGTGGGTCACCATTACCCCAAGGGAATTGGGGCGGGGTACTTTCTTGTGGAAGGTGTAGCCGTGGCCCAGGTACTTGGAGCATAGGTGCCATTCATCCCCTACCTTGCGCTGCACTCCCCACTTTTTCAGGAGGGTATTAAGGGCGCGGGCCGACATATTAAAGTCCTGACCCATAGAGGTGGCGGCGTGGCCGTTCTCGCTTTGTAGAACCTCGTTGTAGTAGGCTACCATCGGGGCTTGCTGCTTCACGGTGCCTTCCAGGAGCAGGGCTTTCTCTTTGTAGATCTTCGCTTCCTCTAAGGCTAGCTGAAATCCTTCTGCGATCATCTCCTCTTTAGACTTAGGCTGCAGGTGCACTTGCCCGGTAGTCAGGAGTTCCTCAATTTTTGAGTCTACCCAAACTGAGAAGGTAGCAGACAGCCATTGGGCATATCTAAGGGTTAGCTTTTGGCAGAACCATGTGCCGGCATTATTGCCCCCGTTCTGGGTGAAGAAAAGGTCAGTATGGGATTTCCCCACACTGGATGCCAAGGCGCCCAAATATTCTAGGGTTGAAGGGAGCCTTAAAAATTCAGCAGGCCTCTTCCCAAAGGGTTTTGCCATTTGGGTAGCGTTTACCATTATTTCACCACCTAGTGAGAAGGTGATTGGCTGCTCTTGGTATTGGAATACTTGTGTAAGCATGGCTAAAAATTGATTTGTTGTATAATGTTTATCTTGCTTTGCATTTAGGAGATAGGCTATGCGACAGCTTTTAAGGCATCCAACCTATTCTGTTCCTCAAGCCGCTTTGCCTTGGTCTCCTCGGCTAGCTTGATGACTTCATCCCAAATCGGAGAGGTGGTGACTTCATTTAGCACAACCTGATTGGCGTACTGCTTAGACCTCTTGGTTTTCTTAGCTAGGATAATGGTGTAATTCCTCGGCATCAATTCCCGAATGGTCACTTCTTTGTCTCTTTCCATTGGTTTACATTTGGTATATTTGTTATTGACGATTAGTATACTACAAACATACGCTCAGTTGACAGAAAAGTCAATAGATTGAACGAAAATAATTTATCAATTGAACGAACTTTTACCTAAATGACTGTAAATCAGCGACTAAATTTTCTGATAGAAAGCCTAGGAATGAACATCAATAGCTTCAGCAAGTATGTTGGGGTGAATGAAGGGACTACTAGGAACTATATTGACAGAGGAAGCAAGCCTGGGATTGAGTACTTAGAGAAAGTATTTCGTTCAGTTGAGGGATTAAATGCTTCTTGGTTATTAACTGGGGAAGGTGACCCTTTTATAAAAGGAGGGAACAGTAAAGAAAAAGATACTCAACTGCAGGTCTTCACCAACGGAACGGAGAAACACCATGAACTGCAGCACATACCCTTATATGATATAACCGCCTCAGCGGGATTGAATGCACTATATAATAGCTCTAATAATATCTTAGATTACATCCAAATACCGAACCTCCCCCGCTGCGATGGCGCCATCTACGTGAAGGGAGACAGCATGTACCCGCTGCTGAAGCACGGAGACATGGTCGCCTTCCAGCGCCTAGTAGATTTGCCCGATGAAATAGACTTCGGCAATATGTATGTGGTGGACATGAGCACGCCCAACCTGGAAAGGGTTTATGTGAAGTATGTGCAGAAGTCTGAGCTAGGGGACAAGTACGTGAAACTCGTCAGCTACAATGAGAAGCACCACCCGCCCAAAGACGTGCTGCTGTCCAAGATAAGGGCCATGGCGGCGGTCAAGGCCAGTATACGTTTAGCATAACAACTTTTAACCAATATTATATATGAAAAAGCTATTGTTACCCCTTTTGCTTCTTCCCCTCTCTGCCTTCGCGCAGGACACCCTATTCGTAAAGGGTGGGACCAAATTCCCCGTAACCATTCAGAAGGTGGATGACGGCAAAGTATACTATACTGCCAACGGCGGGGCCGGCTCAATGCCGATTGCAAATCTAGAGCGCTATTATTGGTCAGAAGCGGGTTCCATTCCGCAGCGGAAAGACAACGTGGTTTATATTGAGACAGAAGACAGCCCAGAGGAAGCCTTTGTTAAAATGGGGAAGATCCTAGCAGAAGAAAACTTCACCATTATTACTGCTAATAAAGAGATTGGCATAATCAATACCGCTTCAAAGCCACTTACCGGGGTGGTTGGTGCCGCCCTAAACGCCAATGTCCGCACGAAACAAGGGAAAACTATCATAGCCATGACCGGGATATACGATGGCACTGATGTCACCCTTTATGGTGTTACATCAAAACAAGAGTCTGAGATATGGTACGCCACCTCTAATATGAATACTATGTCAAGGGCTTGGGATGAAATGGAGAGGATAGCAAAGGCATACTCTGGCGGTAAGATTACCTATGGCAAGAGGTAGAAAAGTTAAACTTGAATACCACCTTGCGACACACCATAAAATTATAAACTCTGATAATCAGCACATTAGCTAAGTGAATGTGATTCCAAGTGGGCCCACGTTGACTCAGAAGCACTTATCTCCAAAAGAGGTAAGTGCTTTTTTGTTTTGCTTAAATTCCAGATCCGTCATTCCCCATCTCTCGTTGGGACAGGTCGCGACCTGTCCGTGTTCCAGCAGGACGGCGGCTCCTTTACCCTCTTGAAACCAATGATCGCGGGAATGCGTGGTTCAGATATGCGTGCGGACAGGGTACCGAAGGTTCAGGAATGCGTGGTTCAGATATGCGTGCGGACAAGTCGCGATCTGTCCCTACGAGATCGTGAATATGATTACCTTCTGAAAATATCATCCTGCCATTTTGCCGGATTGGTTTCAATGTAGGTCTTAATGTTCTGGTACGCTTGTTCATGGCGAAGGATGTGGTCATGGAAGGATCTTAGCCAAGTAAACGCAGGCATACCGGCCAGGCGAATATGTTTTGAGGTGGTGCTTTTGTAAGCCCCCATGAGTTCAGAAATAGATTTAATCTTTGGATTTTCAAGAGAAAGTAGGGGTCTACTGGCACTTGTCTCCCCTTCTTCCCTATCCCATTGCTGATTAATTTCTACCAGCCCATGCACATGGTTGGGCATGACTACAAATGCATAGGAATACACATACCGGTACCGCTCCATGACCACCTGCCACTGTTTTTCCGCTATAAGGCCTAAGGAATTTAACACCATCTCCCCTTCCACCACTTCGCCAAAGACACAGGCCATGTCTTTCACGCACGAAGTCACAAAATAGATCGCCTCCCTGCTATAATCAAAGCCGGGCAGACGGTTATGTTCGGGTTGATTTCATAAAAACAGGGCAAAAACGGAAGCACAAAAGACCAAAGTATACGGCACCCTCACCCCATCGATCCATTTCCTTCGGCCCAGTGTAGGGACAGGTCGCGACCTGTCCACCTGCGGTTCAACCCCCTAGCCGCCACCTATGCATCGGGTGAGCATGATTCTCGGGAACGAAGGAAGATCAGGAACGCGAAGGCAAATAGATACCCGGGAATGCGAAAAGATCAGGAATAGGGAAAGATCAGGAATGCGATAGCAATGCGGGGATGGACAGGTCAAGCCCTGTCCGTACGGAGGAAGGGTAATGTTTTAGGACAGTTTTTGGAAAAAAGGGCTTGAAACAGAATTGACCTGCAAGCGCATGTCATCCCCCCCCTACCTCTTAAAAGGGAGACAAGGAAGAGGGAATTGCCGTGCAGACAGGTCAAGCCCTGTCCGTACGGGTCTGGGTTAGTTTTCAGTTTTGGGGCCGTTTTCTGGAAAACAGCTCCAAACAGGACTATGTTTCTGTATTGATGGGCACCTTAAGACGCCTGCGCCAATGAAAGGCGGAATGAATGTCTAAAAGACTTCCGCCCAGCCTAAGCTAGACAAATTTATAAAAGACAGGGTGCCGACAACTGTAGTAGTTGCCGGCACCCTGTCTTTTAACTACTCAAATGTTTACCGCTTTTTAAGTAATTTAACAGAACTCATACCTGACTTGCTGATTTTACGAGCCAGATACATTCCTTCTGTCAAGCCACTTCCATCTACTTCAATCTCAATCGCTTCATTGGCTTTGGCTTTGCCAGATCTCAGTTTTTTAATCAGGGTTCCGTTCAAATCATAGAGGTTGATGACGTAATCTTCGCTCCTCGCAGATTTAAACTGGATGGTGGTTCTATCACTAAATGGAATAGGATAAGCCACCAACTTGCTATCCTTTGCAAGGCCCACCGACGCTGGTGCTTTGGCTGTCACCGAGGAGGATGTATTGGTTGAAGCTGTGGGGCAACTATTAGACATGTAGTTCAAACAAGTGGTAGGATCTGAAGTACAACCATTAACGGTAACAGTTATGCTGAAGCCTCTACCTGCTTGTAAACCTCTAATTTCTAACTTCCCGTTATTGGTGTTCAAAACAGGGCTTTTTGTTCCGGAAACACCTGTTTGCGTTAAAGAATAAGTTGCTCCTGAAATAGGACAGAGTATGGTCACATAAGGGCTCCTTACGGTATCGCAAAGGGTTGCCTCTGTTACGGTCACCACTGGTCTTGCCACTACCGTTGGTTGATTGAGCGTGGTAGAATAATTTGCTGTACATCCGTTGGCATCAGTTATAATTACTGAGTACGCTCCTGAACTAAGGCCAGTGCGGTCTTGCGGGTCATTTGTTCCTGGCAGGTCAGCCCAGTCATAAGTAAAGGGAGCTATGCCGCCAAAAACAGAAAGATTAATAGCCCCATCATTAGTCCCATTACAAGAAATTTGTGTAACAATGGCACTGGCAGACAAACCTGTAGAAATTGCAATGGAAGGCAAGGTTCCGCATTTGGGAGCGATGAGTTCAGGGTGTAACGTTAAAGTTTCACAAGTACTTTTTTTCGCAGCGTCTGTCCAGGCTAAATACAGGCCGGTTAATTCTAGAGTTTGGCCACATAAATAAGTAATTTGACCTGTAGATGATATTGGGTTAGGTCCAGTTCCGGTTAACTTCACAACATTAAAGGGCATTTCTGTGATAGTATCTTTGACAATTGGGCCATTACAACCTCTAATGTAGGTAGTGCTGTAAACGGTGTTATCACTATTTTTAATTACTAAAGTCCCCCAGAAAGCAAAGCTAGTACGGGTAGAACCTGTCTTGTTGTCAATGGCTAATAACAATGGGGCAGTAATGGTTTGACCTTCTGTACAGGATTGACAGGCAGCAACATCTAACCTGGCACTTACCAGTTCCAAATCTTTAGAGGTACATCTATCAGCAGAAGGTAAAGTTACCTGGGCAAAAGAAGTCCCGGCCAATAATAAGAGTGCAAATACTGCCATTACAGCACGCAAAAATTTAGTTGTCGGTATTCTTGAAATAGAACTAGCTAAATCCTGTTCTTTCAATAACGGCAATCTACCTCCATCATCTGAAGCAGTAAAATATGTAAAGGAAGGTAAGGAAATGTTTTTCATGATAATAGTGCATTAATTTCTCAAGGCAAATAAGTTAATACCAACAATTCACTTACCTTAAAAGCAGTACTTCATTTATTTAGGCAATAGCATTTACTTCATAGCTTTTTTAAAAACTATTAGCTAGCTGAAGTATTTCAGCTTGTTTATGCCTTTAAATACAAATGAAATCCGACTGCCCTAGTAAGACCCTGGCGTAGGAAAAATTATTTCAATGGCAAAAGTGGGACAATGGTGAATGGCAATAGAAAGGGAGAATAGAAAGAAGAGGGAGGCAGCAGAAAACCTATTCAATGAGAATAAATTATCGTTTTTGTCTTTTATTGACAAAAGATAAAAAGTTTATCTGTACAGGATTAAAGGATGATTTTTGAAGCTTCTTTAACTATATAATAACAAGTTAATGTTCTCAACTATTTAAAATATCTGACAAACAGATTTACAGGTAGAACTTAAAAAGAACTATATCTATATAGCTTAAGCCTATTAGAAGCAATCTTCTAATCTTTCTTACGAAGGGGGCGTGTAAGAAATCGCATCAATTAAAGTATAAATACTTAGGTACTTAATTTATACTCTTATACCCAAATTATGTTCAAGGTAAAGTGTTAAATAATCTAAGATTGCAGCAAGTTAATCTGACGGAGTACATTAATCTCTTTTACTTATTTTTGAAAGAATAATTGAGACTTTACTTTATACCAGAGTAGTGGGCAAGGGCAAATCACCCTAATCAAATTTGGTAGACTTGCTTGTACTTCTCCTAATGTTCACCAATGCCAAAGAAGGGCTAGGGCTTAAGGCAGGAACAAGGATGGAAGCGAGATTGCGTCCAGACAATTCCTAACCAGTACCACAAGCCTGCCCGCCCCTTTCATTATCCAAAAAGATTAGTGCTCAAATACCGGTCTCCCCTATCGCAGACAATAAATACCACCACCCCAGATTCCAATTCCTGGGCTAGCTGAACCGCCGCGTGCAGGGCGCCGCCGCTACTCATGCCGCCCATAATACCTTCTTCTTTGGCCAGCCTTCGGGTCATGGCGGTGGCCTGTTGTTCACTCACGTCAATGATGCGGTCTACGCGCTCCTTCTCGTATATTTTGGGTAGGTACTCCGGGGACCAGCGCCTGATGCCCGGGATGTTAGAGCCTTCCGAAGGCTGGGTGCCCACAATCTGGATAGCAGGGTTCTGCTCTTTCAGATACCGTGACACGCCCATAATGGTACCGGTGGTTCCCATGGCACTGACAAAGTGCGTGACGGCGCCCTTGGTATCGCGCCATATCTCGGGGCCGGTGGTTTTGTAATGGGCCAGGTAATTGTCTGGGTTGGCGAACTGGTTTAACAGGTAATAGCCTTGGGTGGCGGCCATTTCCTCGGCTAGTTCGCGGGAGTATTCTATGGTTTTGGCCGCCGGGGTGAGGATTACCTCTGCCCCGTAGGCTTCCATGGCTTTCACTCGCTCCATAGAGGAATTTTCTGGCATGGTGAAGGTAATCTGCACGCCCAGGGCCTGGGCCACCATGGCTAAGGCAATGCCGGTGTTGCCGCTGGTGGCCTCTACCAACCGGTCCCCTTCCTTGATTTCGCCGCGGTCGCGGGCACCTTTGATCATGGAATAGGCAGCGCGGTCTTTCACGCTGCCGGCTGGGTTCTGGCCTTCCAGCTTCCCATAAAGCTTCACTTTCTTGTTGGGGTTGATGGTCTGGATCTCTACCAGCGGGGTGTTGCCAATCAGGTCAAATAAAGTCATGTTCGTTTTCTTAGAAGGGTGAGGCCTACTATAGCATACGGTAAAAGCATCAAACTATTATAAGGTCAAGCCGCGTGCCATTATGGGTAAAACCTCAAGCCAACGCAATGTCTTTGGCAAAGCCAAGCTTTCTACCAGCCACCTTTTTACGCAAGTGGAGTTTTCTTAGCCGTATAAGCCAATTCCCAGGAAAAGGTTTGCCATGTTTTCTGGTTTGCCCGGTAGGAAACTTGCCCTATACAAGCAAGAATCTGCTTCCAAATTAAATGACTAAGCCCAGAAGTGTCCTTTAAAAACCACCAACCCACGTAAGTCCCGTTTAAAGAGGAAGCAATATTTTAAGCGGACCTACCACCCAAGATGAAAGGATCTAAAAAGCCACTGCGTCCTTTTATGTCCCCGCCTCCCTTTAAAGAGACCACCCTTGGTCTGGTCTCTTTAATCTGCCTGCTCACGTTCCATAAAATACGGATAGCGGTGCTGGTTCACCAAGACACTGCGTTTGATGCGCGTTTGTTTGCCTGGATACCTCAGATCTCGTCACCGGGCCTTACGCTGTTCATGCGGAAAGTTACTTTTTTTGGCTCTTCTGAGTATTTCATGGTGGCGCCGCTGGTGCTGGTGTTCCTCTTCTCCTTTTACCGGGGCATGCGCTGGTACGCCCTCAGGGTGCTGGTAATTACGGGTAGCGCCGTCCTTCTGCACCAAATTCTTAAACATAATTTTAAACGCATCCGCCCGCCCGAAGGTCTGCAGGAATACACGGGTTTTGGGTTTCCCAGTGGCCATGCCATGATCTCAGCGGCCTTTTACGGGGTGCTCATTTACCTGGTATGGTCCACGGGTTTAAACAAGGGTAGGCGCTGGGTACTCACTTGCTTGCTCACGGCTTTTGCCTTGCTGATCGGCTTCAGCCGCATCTATTTAAAAGTACACTACCCCACAGACGTACTAGCCGGTTTTACGGTGGGGGTATTCTGGCTTCTGCTTTCTATTTACCTGCTGGATAAAGCCGAAGCCCTTTACCGCCACCTGAAGTCGGGAACTAAACATGCGCCTAAACAAAGTAAAAGGTAAAAACAATGTGCTTTTCTGTTGTCCCAAGTAGGCACTAGCTACTAGCAAGACCCTATAAGTCTAGCCTATTTAAAAGACCGAAAAGCTGTAAAACTAGACCTTTTCTTCCAGATGGATGGAAGGTTGACTTTACGTTTTAAGCCTATTTTTTCAAAAACGGCCCTGAAACGGAATTACGCCAGTAGGTGTACCTTAGTAAGGATTACTCTATTCCCTTTAGAAAATAAGGCCCTTTTAGGTGCAGTATGTTTTAAGGCTGTTTTTAGAAAAACAGGCTTAAAACAGAAAAACCCGCCATTGCTGGCGGGTTCCTTTGCGACATGAGAGACTAAGTCATGCGCAAAGTGATAGCCCATCCTTTTCTTCTCACCAATCCAGACGGGCAATCTTATCTTCTTAGACTTAGTACACAGTGTTTTTAGGGTCAAAATTGGCCCAGCCCTCGGTCCAGTCCTGGCCATTGGCGAAGGCGCCCAGGTAGGCGCCGTTGGTAAAGAAGCTGTTAAGGCCGGTAAACGAGGCGCCGGTCTGCAACTGGGTACCAATGGAAAAATTGGGGCGGGTGGTTTGGTTGAAAGACCCGGCAATGCCCAGGGTGGCATTATCGGTAATTACCTGGTTGCTTTTACCGGAGGCGTTGAACCAGGCCGCTACGTCATAGGTACTTCCAGATTCAACCGTCAAAGCGTTGCCGGTGCCAGAAATAACCGTGTTCTGGATCTTCAATGACCCCGCCGTGGCGTTGGCCTGAGATTTAGCCCCGTCCAGCAGCAAGCCTACCGGCCAGCCCGCAAACAATGAGTTATACACCGAGATGCTGCTGTTTCTTCTGATGTGCATGGCCCGCTTGAAATTTCCGTTCACGGTGGTGCCTGAGGTGGCCTTAGGACCAAACAAGCTCACGTTAGAAAACACGGCGGCCGTTTTAGGGGTGTTGTCACTGCCCTGGGCATCTCCGTCAGACTCAAATCCGTTAGACCCCGAGGCATCGGCCACGGCCGGATCTGAAATGCCCAGCACGTACTGCATGTTGCCGGAATAACCGTTATCAGTGTCAAACATATCATCTACCGTTTTGTAGGCAATCAGGTATTTGGCATTCACGGTGCCGCCAAACATCTCAAAAGAATCATCGCCGGAATAGGAAACCTGCACGTGGTCTATGGTAGTGCCGCTGCCTACGCCGCCCAGGGTAAGGCCATTGATCTCATTGTCTGGCTGAAAGGCAATGCCCGGGAACTCAATGCGCACGTAGCTCAGCACCCCAGAATTATCTGCCGCGTTGGTGCCGCCGTAAGGCCGGTCTACCCCACCTTCAATCTTGGCGTTGTCACTTGGTAAATTAGTGGGGGCTGCGCCCAGCAGGATAATGCCGCCCCAGTCACCGGCGGCTCTGCTGCCAACGGGCTGGTTAGAGGTGAATACAATAGGTTTCTGGGCTGTGCCTTTGGCCATGATTTTACCGCCCCGCTCTATGATAAGGGTTGCCATTGACGCTTTGTCGCCTTTGATGATGGTGCCGGGCTCAATGGTGAGCGTAGCCCCAGATTTTACATAGACAAAGCCTTTCAGGAGGTACTTTTTATTGGTGAAAAAGGTCACATTAGATTCAGTGGAGCCTTGCACGGTCATTTGGCCGTTAGACTCTGAGGTAGTGAATTGAACCTGGGGCTCAACGCTTCCTCCCTCCTCCTCGTTGCCGCATGCGTACGTGGCAAACAGCAGGGAAAACAACAGGGCAATCTGGGGTAATCTTTTCATGGTTCTACGGTTAAATGGGTGTTGCATAAAGGGGTTGGTTAGAATTTGTAAGTGAGGCCTAAAGAAGAATAAGCACCTTTCTGGTAATCCTGGATGGTTTCATCTGCCCCTGAGATGCGGGCATCATCATTAGAGTCCTGGATCAGGCGCACTTTCTGGTTGAGAATGTCCTGGATACCGCCTTTCAGCTCAAAGTGGCGGCCCAGGCCTTTGGTAAAGGAAAGGTCCAGTACGTTGCGCGGCATTTCATACACCATGGGGTTGGCGTAAGAGCCCACGGCCCAAATGCGACTGCCCACCACGTTGTACAGCAGGTTTACCTGTAGCTGGCGATCACTGTCCTGGAAGTAAAGCCCGGTGTTGACCACGTAAGGCGATTGCCCCATCATGGCGCGGGACGTGTAGGTAAGCCCGGCGGCGGCATCACCGGTCAATTCTACCTTGCTCTTGATCAAAGAGGCGTTCAGCAGCACAGACACCTTGTCCAGAACCTTAGACCCCGTGAGGCCCTCCAGAGATTTCCGGACCTCGGCTTCCACGCCGTAGGTTGTGGCCGAGGGGGTATTGGTATAGGTAAGCGAGTTGCCGATGTTGGTGATCTCAAAGTACTTCTCAATAGGGTCTACAAAGTATTTCCCGAACACGCCTACAGAAAGTACCTCGGTGGGCGATGGATAAAACTCATACCGCAGATCCGCATTATAGATGGTGGCCGTTTTAAGGGGCGCGCCCTTCTCTTCAAACAAGGTGAGGAAGTTGTAGTAGCTGAACGGGGCTATCTCTCTGAACTGCGGACGGTTCAAGCTGATACTGGCACCCGCCCTGAGCATTGATTTCAGGTTGAAGGCATAGGTAAGGTTCAGGGAAGGCAGCACCCGCACCACTTTATCATCAAAGGTGTAGGCATTGCCCAGGGCGTTGGTGCTTTTCAGGTTCTGGTGGTTGAACTCTACCCGGGCCCCGCCGGCTAAAGAGAGCTTAGGCGTGACAGGCAAAGCGCCACCCAAATACCCGGCCACCAAGGTATTAAAAGCGGCATAAGAATCAGTGGGGTTGGTGCCTTCTACAATCTCCCAACCGGTGGTGTTGTTGATGTTCTGCGGGGCGAACACCTGGTTCAGGGGCAATAAGGGCAGGGTATTGTCAAAGGAACCGGGATTGGACGGACGGTAAGACAGGAAGCGGGCTCCAAAGTCGCGGTTCTTCCGCTCGGCATAAAACCCTGCCCGCAACTTAGGGGCATTCTCAGACAACGAGTCTGCGGGGTTGAATTTGTGCTCTACCTGCCCCATGGCGGTGTACACGTGCTCATTGAGGTCTGAGTAAAAGCGGCCGGCGTCATTTAAAGAAGGCGTGAACTTGTAGGCTACCTCAAATGGGTTGTTAGACCCTATCTCGCGTTGGGTTCTTACGCGGCGGTAATCTGGTTCATTGCGGTTGGTGTAAGAGTAGCCCCCGGTCCAGGTGGCGGTGGTATGCAGATCATTGAAGTCATGGGTGCCCTGCAGTTGACCGGTGTAAATGGTGCGGCTCTCATACCTAAGCGCGTAGTTCTGCTGCTCCAGGCCGTTGAAGTTCTCCGTGCCCTTCCGGAAGAGAATAGAGTTGGCCCCTGTTTGGTTAAACAAGTTACTGAACTCTATTTTGTTGCGGTTGTTGAACCGGGCGGTCCAGTTATGCAGTACACCCAGGCGGGAATTTTGGCTGGAGGTTTCATCCTGGTAGTTGAAATCCTGGGGGCTTCGGCCCGTGGCCGGGTCAAACTCCTGGTATTTAATGCGGCGGCCACTAGTGAATTGGCGGGTATTGCTGTAAGATATCGCGGTCACGTTGCTTAATCTTACGTCTTTCACGTGCAGCAGCCGGGTCATGCCCAGGGAGAACCTCAGATCTGGGGCCGCTTTCCCAGGGTTGCCGGTCCAGCTATTGGAAAGCTCGCGGCCCAGCGCCGTCAGTTCATTGCTGTTGTTGACCTTTCTTAGATCACCCGGAAAACTGCCGGGCAAGCTTCGGGTCCCGTTATCAAAGCCCAGGAAATCTGTCTTGCCGGCCGGCGGAGCCAGGAAGTTGCCAAACGTGGTGTTGCCCCGATAAGCGGCAGAAACCCCAATGGAAGTGGTGTTTTCATCTGCGAAGTTCTTGGTAAAAACCTTGATCACGCCCCCGGCAAAATCTCCCGGCAGCTCTGGGGAGCCGTTTTTGTAGATGAGAAGGCGGTCAATAACGCTGGTAGGCAAGATATCAAAAGAGAAAGCGCGGCTGTCTGGCTCGGTGCTGGGCGTAAGCGCATCATTAAGCATCACCGAGTTGTAGCGTTCGTTCATGCCCCTGATCACAATGTACTTGTCATTCATGATCGTGACCCCTGGTATGCGCTTCACGGTTTCGGCGGCGTCCCGGTCCAGGGATTTGGTGATCTGCTCGCCAGAAACCCCGCTTACCACCACCTCACTCTGCTTCAGTTCTGTGATCAAGGACATATCGGTGCCCGTCTGGCGGGTGCCTACAATGGTCACGGCGTTCAGAGAGGTGCTGGCGGTTTCTTCTATGTCAAAATCAACGGTAGTGGTTTGGCCAGCGGTTACCTGAATATTGTCATAGGTGGCTTGCTTATAAGACACATAAGACACTACTATCTTATAAAGGCCGGGCTGTATTTTAAGGCTGTAGGCGCCGTCTATATCTGTAGAGGCGGCGGTACCAGACCCGGTGATAAAAACCACCGCTCCTATGATAGGCTCTTGGGTCTTTTTGTCTTTTACTTTTCCGGTAAGGGTGCCCTGCTGGGCGAAACTTAACCCTGCGGTTAACAGAAGCGACAAGGTGAGTAATAAGGTTTTCATGGGGTAATGATTAGTCTCGCTGCAAAAGTAGACCGGCTGTTTAACCCCATTATTACTTAGGTATTATCGTATTATTACCGTTGGCCCCTGAATGTTACGGCTAGGTTATTTACCGGCCCCAATCGCCCTAAAACTACCTCAAAGCCGGTGTTGGGGCATTTTTATTGGTGATTCCCTGCCCGCCCCCCTTTTCTCCCAGTGCGGTTTTGATAACAATTCCTTAACGCACCCATAATCTTGAGGCAATACTGTTAGTCTACTTTTGTACCGTGCTAAAGCAAAGGAATCTTGGCTGCTGACTACGGGCGAGAAATCTTTAGAAGACCGTCTTAAAAACAGATCTTTTAAACCCTTACCCTTTAGCCCCTGAGCCTGACTAACTCAGCAAGTGCTACATCCTTTATTTTTTACTTATGTTCTCACCCATAAGAAAAATTACGCAGCCTAACCGCAGGCATGGCCTATATGCCTTTCTATTGGCGCCGCTCATACTTGTATCTGGCGCTGTGTCTGGTCAGTCAGTTAACGCTACTAAAGGCGGCAAAGGCCTCCAGTTCATCTCCGCTGACTCAGTTTTCTCCACCAAGATCAACCTTCGCGTGCAAACCCTTTATGTGGGGGACTATGACCTTACCACCAAGGATTATGAAGACCAGGTGCAAATAAGAAGAGCCCGCCTAAAGCTGGAAGGCTTTGCTTACCGGCCAGATTTTGAGTACAAGGTGGAGCTTGGCTTGAGCAACGCAGACCTGGCCGGTGGTACCAAGGCTAATAGTAATACCGCTAATATGGTATTAGATGCTTATGTCAAATGGAATATCTCTCCGCAGCTAAGCCTGCTGTTTGGACAGACCAAATTGCCAGGAAACAGAGACCGCGTCATCTCTTCCCAAAAGATGCAGTTTGTAGACCGTAGTTTATTGAATGCGCGCTACAACCTTGACCGCGACGTAGGCCTTCAACTGCACCATGAGTTTTCCCTTGGGCCCGTAGTAGTGCGTGAAAAAGGGGCCATCTCCATGGGCGAAGGAAGAAACATCACCGTTGCCAATGCAGGGGGCTATGACTACACCGGCCGGTTGGAGGTACTCCCCTTTGGGGAATTTAAAGGTGAAGGCGATTATGTAGGATCAGACTTGGCCCGGGAACAAACACCTAAGTTGGCCCTGGGGGTCACGTATGATTTCAACAAGGGAGCCTCTCGTGAGCGAGGGCAGCTGGGAAACTTCTTCAGCCAGCAGCGCAATTTAAAGACCTTCTTTGCTGATGCCATGTTCAAGTACAAGGGCTTTTCTGCCATGGCGGAATATGCCAACAGAAAAGCCTCAGACACGCCTATAGTGGAAACAGATGCCCTCACCGGCGACGTCACCAAAACATTCATCACCGGAACCGGGTACAACCTACAGGCAGGTTACCTTTTCAAGAACAATGTTGAGCTAGCCGGTAGGTTCACCTACATAGACCCTGCAACTATTATCCAGCGCGAAGACAACAGGCAGTATACCTTGGGTCTCTCTAAATACATTTTAGGCCATACCGTAAAAGCCCAGACAGATGTAAGCCTATTGCGCGAACAACACGCCTGGACGAACCTTATGTACCGCTTCCAATTTGAAGTTGGCTTTTAGTAGTACTATTCTTTCCCCTTAACCTACACCTCACGCAATAGACCATTATGAAAAACAACCTGCTCCATTTCCTCAACCTTAAGACTGCCCTCTTTCTGGGTGCCACCTTATTTGTAACCGCCTGCGGCGGCGGAAGTGATACCAATAAAGAAGGCAGCGAAAGCGGCCAAGCTGCTACCTCCACTACCTTGTCTATCACCATTAAAGGAAGTGACACCGTGCTGCCTTTGGCGCAGCAGGAAGCTGAGAAGTATATGGCCAAGCACCAGGGGGCCTCTATTACAGTGGTAGGCGGTGGAACCGGCGTGGGCTTATCTGCGCTGCAGGAAGGCACCACTGATATTGCCATGGCCTCACGCGGCCTTAAAACCGAAGAAAAGCTGAAGCTCAAAGGCGCCAAGAAAGACGTAAAAGAAGGCCTAATTGCGTATGATGCCCTTTCTGTGGTGGTGCACCCCAGCAACCCGGTAAACCAATTAACCCGCGAGCAGCTGGAAGGCATTTTCACGGGCAAAATCTCTAACTGGAAAGAAGTAGGCGGCAAAGATGAAAAAATTGTGGCCTATTCCCGGGAGACCAGTTCTGGTACGTATGAGTTCTTCAAAGAGCACGTAATGGACAAGAAGAACTACGCCAATGGTATTCTCATGATGCCCGCCACCGGCTCCATTGTACAGTCGGTGAGTCAAACCACCGGCGCCATTGGCTACATCGGGCTGGCCTATGAAACCAAGGAGGTAAAGGCCTTGAAAGTATCTTACGACCAGGGCAAAACTTTTGTGGCCCCCAGCGTAGAATCTGCCAAAGACAAGACCTATCCTATTTCCCGCCCGTTGTTTTTCTTCTATGAGGCTTCCGTAGAAAGTAAGATCAAGCCTTTCCTGGATTACGTACTCTCTGAGGAGGGGCAAAAAATAGTACAGGAAACCGGTTACATCCCGTTGAGCAAATAAGTAAAGGCACCCTTAACCCCAGACCCTGTGAATAGGTTCTTTCAAAACCCAGGCGAGAAAATTATTGAGGCCCTTATTACCATCAGTGGCACCGTTACCAGTTTAACGGTGCTATTGATTGTGTTCTTCCTGTTCAAAGAAGGCTTGGGGGTTTTCAGCCAGACACCGTTGGCCGAAGGGTCTGTGATAGCGGTACATTCGCAGAACCCGGTGAAAGAACTTTCTGCCCGGGAAGTGAAAGAGATTTTTGACCAGGAAATCACCAACTGGAACCAGGTGGGCGGCTCCAATGCCCCCATCAAGGTCTTCGCCCTGGACAACATCACCGACTATTATACTGAGGACCAGATTGGAGCCAATTTTGAATTCCTGCCGCAACGCATCAATGAGGTAGTAGCCAAGGACCCCAACATTCTCGCCTATTTTCCAGATGAGTACCTCGCCAAAGACTTTTCGGGCCGGCGTCTGGAACTGGACAAGATCTCGGTTTGGAGTTTCCTGACCGGCACCCAGTGGTACCCCACCATTGAGCCCGCCGTACAGATGGGCGTGCTTTCCCTTATCATGGGCACACTGCTGGTGAGCTTTGGGGCTATTCTCATTGCCTTGCCGCTGGGTCTGGCCACCTCTATTTACCTGGCGGAGATTGCCTCCCCTAAGCTACGGGGTTTCCTTAAACCAGTGATTGAGTTGCTGGCCGGTATCCCGTCGGTGGTGTATGGTTTTTTTGGCCTGGTGGTGATTGTGCCGCTCATTCAAGATGTCTTTGGGTTACCCGTGGGAGAAACTGCCCTGGCAGGCAGCATAGTGCTAGGCATTATGGCCCTGCCTACCATTATCTCGGTGTCTGAAGATGCGCTACGTACTACGCCAAGAGCCATGAAGGAAGCCAGCCTGGCGCTGGGTGCCTCCAAGTGGCAGACCATTTACAAAGTCATGATCCCCTACTCCATCTCAGGCATCTCTACCGCCGCCATTCTGGGTATTGGCCGCGCCATTGGCGAAACCATGGCGGTGCTCATGGTTACCGGAAACGCCTCCGTAATCCCCACCACGTTCCTGGAACCAGTGCGCACCATACCTGCCACCATTGCCGCCGAACTGGGTGAGGCGCCGCAGGGTGGTATCCATTACCAAGCCTTGTTTGCACTGGGTTGTATCCTGTTCCTCATGACGCTGGCCATTAACCTCACGGTTGACCTGGTATCGGCTAAAAAGAAAGCAAACAGATAGGCTATGGCATTAGAAAACACAACCAGAACCCAAGCCGGAAAGCGTCGCTCACAAGCCGCAGCCTTCTGGATTTTCAGGCTGCTCAGTTTCCTGGTGGTCGCCATTTTGGTGGTTATTTTGGGCTTTATCATTGTGCGCGGCATCTCGGTGATTAGCTGGGAATTCTTGTCCCAGGCTCCCCGCGAGGGAATGACCAAAGGGGGCATTTTCCCGGCCATTGTGGGTACTTTTTACCTGGTGCTGGGCAGCATGCTCTTCGCCTTTCCTATTGGCATCCTGTCAGGCATTTACATCAATGAATACGCCAAAGACAGTTGGTTCAAGCGGTTTGTGAAACTCATGACCAATAACCTGGCGGGCATTCCGTCCATTGTATTCGGGTTGTTTGGCATGGCCCTGTTTGTGAACTACTTTAAATTTGGGGACTCCATTCTGGCCGGCTCGTTGACCCTGGGGCTGCTGGCCTTGCCCGTGGTGATCAGAACCACAGAGGAAGCCTTGAAATCGGTTGACAATTCCTTCCGGATTGGCAGCTTGGCGTTAGGGGCCACCAAGTGGCAAACCACCAGCCGGGTAGTCTTGCCCATGGCCTTCCCCAACATCATTACTGGTTTGATTCTGTCTATTGGCCGGGTATCTGGCGAAACCGCTCCTATTTTGTTCACGGTGGCGGCGTACTTTCTACCCAAGCTGCCCAACAGCATCTTTGACCAGGTCATGGCCCTGCCGTACCATTTGTATGTGATCTCCACCAGCGGCACCAACATTGAGGCGTCCCGGGCCATGGCCTACGGTACGGCGTTTGTGCTAATCATGATTATTCTTCTGGTCAACCTGCTGGCCAATTGGCTGCGCCGATATTTCAGCAAAAAAGTAAAAATGAACTAACCCGTTTTGAGCCTGTTTTTCTAAAAACATGCCCAAAACGCAAAACAGCCCTGGCTGCCTGCTACTTGAACTTATGAATAGTGTAGAAACCAAAGACCTTCACCTGTACTACGGCGATTTTCATGCCCTCAAAGGCATTACCATGGCCATGCGCAAAAACCACGTCACGGCCTTGATTGGTCCCTCGGGTTGCGGAAAATCTACGTACCTGCGGTGCTTTAACCGCATGAACGACCTCATTGACGGGGTTAGGATTGAGGGCCATATTCTCATAGACGGCATAGACATTTATGAGAAGAACATTCAGGTAGATGACCTGCGCAAGCACGTGGGCATGGTGTTCCAGAAACCTAACCCGTTCCCTAAATCCATCTTTGAAAACGTGGCGTACGGCCTGCGGGTGAATGGCACCAAAGACAAGCAGTTTATTGAAGAACGCGTGGAGCGGTCCCTCAAGCAGGCGGCCCTTTGGGACGAAGTAAAAGACAAGCTCAAGAAATCGGCTTTTGAGTTATCTGGGGGCCAGCAGCAACGCCTTTGTATTGCCCGGGCGCTGGCCATTGAACCATCGGTGCTTTTGATGGATGAACCTACCTCGGCCCTGGACCCGCTTTCGACCGCTAAAACCGAGGAGTTGATCCATGAGTTGAAGGAGCAGTACACCATTGTGATTGTGACCCACAACATGCAGCAGGCTGGTCGGGTAAGTGACCATACGGCCTTCTTCTACCTGGGCGAACTGGTGGAATACGCGAAAACCAAAACCATCTTCACCAACCCCAAAGACCAGCGGACCCAGAATTACATTACCGGTCGGTTTGGTTGAGTTGTAAAGAGGCAAAGCTGTTTTAGGCCTGTTTTTCGTAAAACGGCTTTAAAACGTATCTTTCAAAAGATCCCTAGCCAACTTTTCTTGTAGTAGCCCAGACAAAGATTGATCCCAAAAGAAACCCAGAGATGAACCAATTAGATAAAGAACTGTCCCAAATAAAAACCAAGCTGGAGGAGATGTGGTCCTTGGTGGAGTTTCAGATGCTGGGTTGCAAAGAAGCGCTCCTTACCTCTAATCTGGAGTTGGCCAAAAAGGTGATCAAGAAGGGCAAGAAAGTGAACGCCTATGATATCAAGATAGACCGCATGTGCGAAAACTTTTTCGCGCTTTACAACCCGGTGGCCGTGGATTTACGGTGGGTGCTGGCTATCCTTAAAATCAATGCCAACCTGGAACGCATAGGCGATTACGCCGAAAGTGTGGCCCGCATGATCAAAGAAGCCAAAACGCCCATTGAACCCACGCTCCTGGAGAAAAGCCGGCTTCTGGATATGTTTGAGGGCACTGAAACCATGTTAGCCAATGTACGCCAAGCGTTTCTCTCCGAAGACACCGACCTGGCTCGGGAAGTCTTGAAGCAGGACAAAGCCCTGAACAAGATCAATATGAAAACCGACAAGATGCTGCTGGACTACTTCAAATCTCACCCAGACAATATTCCGCAGAGCCTCAAGGTATCTGGCATCATCAGGAAACTGGAACGAGTAGGTGACCAAACCACCAACATTGCCGAAGAGATTGTTTTCTACGTAGACGCCAAGGTCTTAAAGCACAAAGACAAATTCAAAAAGAAAGGCGATAAGGATAACAACGGTGATGATAACAGAAAAACCAAATAGCCTTTCTGCCTGAAGTAGGCCTCCGAGACTTGATGCAGTTTAGTGTTTCACTTGTGATTGCTACTGGGGTAAGCGTGCACAATTGTCCGAAAGCAGAATGCATCCTGCACTAGGTTTCTATCCGCTATCTTGGAAGCTTGACTTCTTATGCACTTCCCGGGAACGTATACTTCCACCTTATCAACCTGAAGGTACCACCTACCTCTCTATCATCGAGAAGGCTCCCCCCTCTATGTCATCCTGAAAGGATCTTGTGGGCGAACTAGACAAGCGTTTACTTTAAGGCCATTACCGTTCGCTACCGAGATCCTTTCAGGATGACAAAGAAAGAGAAAGCACTCCCTTTAAAGAACCCATAATCATAAACAAGAAGGCCTCTCCAGTGAGAGGCCTTCTTGTTTATATCTGAAAGAAAAGTTACTGTGTCCAGTTCAAATCAGAATTCCTGATTGTCCCCCTTTGAAGGGGGACAGAATGCTCTCCTGATTCCTTGGCATATAGAGGCACTTTATCTCTTTCCGTTTTAGGCCTGTTTTTAGAAAAACACCGCTAAAACAGCTTTTGGCTTATTGGGCTTCGTTATAGGCCAGCATGCCGCCTTCTACGTTGCGCACGTTTTTGAAACCTTGCTGTTGCATAATGGCCTGGGCGGTAGCAGAACGTTTGCCGGAGCGGCAATGCACCAAAACTTCCTGGTCTTTGAACTCCTCCAGTTCATGGATGCGCTCGGGCAAAGAACCTAGCGGAATCAGTTTACTGCCAGCAATACTTTGCTCTTCGTGTTCCCAGGGCTCGCGCACGTCAATGATGATGGGCGTTTCATGGTTAGCTAAACGTTGCTTTAATTCGGCGGCGGTGATGTTAGACGTAATCATTTGGTAAGGATTAATTTTAAGGTTATATGTTGGCTTCCGGTAAAGGCTTTTACGAAATAAATACCCGGAGAGAGAGAATCTGTCAATGACAGGCGCTGCCGGGCCGGGGTTTTGCCCCAGGTTTGCACCAATTGCCCGGTCACGGTATAAAGTTGGGCCTGGTCAAACGCCTGGGTCAGGTAAAAGCTATTCTCTGTGACGGGGTTAGGGTACAGACGAATCTGGTTGGCGGTCAGTTCTTCAGGCGAAGCAGTAAGCGTACCCACCATTACAGGCCTGATCAATAGGGCACCTTCCAGGTTAGGAACGGCATCCCAGGCGGTGGCTCCGTTCATGGCGAAGAGTTTACCGGGCGCGCTTTCGTTCAGGTCATACCCTACGTTCACGAAGATGGAACCGGTGGGCTGGCGGTACCCCACGTAAAAGCGGCCCGAAACCGGTACTTGCTGTTCCAGGGCAATATCCAGCCAGTTATTCAGCCCGGCGGTGGCAGGAACGGTGAAGCGCTGCTCATACAGGGGCTGATCAGCGGGTTTGCCGTTGTTGTCTGCCCATACGCGCAGGTGCAGTTCAGTGCCCGGGGTGTTAGTGGTCGTGAAGAAGATGCGCACCATCTTCAGCCGGTCAGGCTGGCTCAGCTCAAACTGGTAGGCCAGCTGTACGGCCGTGCTGGACGGGTAACTGAACCCCGACTCAGCGGTACCGTCATCATAGGCGTAATAGTCCAGCAGGTCTGTCTGGCGCCGCAGGGTATCATTGTAGCTGGTGTAGAAGTTGGGCTCTTTGGTGTTCAGGAACAAAACCGTCTGAAGGGAATATGGCTGCTGCTGGCTGCTTAAAAAGTCTCTGGAGGGCGCAGCGGCAATGGTGGTTCTGGAACCCGCGTTCAATGGGGCACTGCCGCGCAAAAAGGTATCTACCAGTCCTGTGCTTAAGTTTCTGGCAAAAGCCCGCCAACTGATGGCTGCGGGCGAATTACTTAAATTCACCATCTCTGAGCCTACTTGTGGCCTTACTTCCCCCGCAGGGTTCACCAGGAATTGCCAGAGCGGCATGGCCGTATAGCGCTGCAGCAACGAAGGCAAGCGCTGGGTCAAAGCCACATCTGCGGTTTGCAGTTGGTTCATGCGCCGGTTGCGATCCAGATACACATAGTCCAAGTGCCAGACATCGCGCAGTCCGTTCTGGCTGCCGCCGCTCACCCACCGGAACTGAAACCCATTATAGAGGTACTTGCTTTCTTTGAGCGCTATCATCACCGCCGCAAAATCGGTGCTGCGGCCAGTGCCTTTCTGGGTCCAAACGGGGATCCAGGTGCCGTTGGCCTCTTTGAATTGCAGTTGCAGGTAAAATTGGGTGGCACTGGAGAAATTGGGGGCATCCATCTTGCCGCCGGCCTGCCAGTAGAAACTGAGGTATACAGAATCCTGCGGCTGGGCACTGGCCAGGTACAAGGCCTTAGAAGTGAGGGTGTCTGTGGGGCCTACGGCGTTGGCGCTTCCATAGGGTTGCCCGGCGGCGTTAAGGCCGTCAAAGGACGCGGCGAACACCGTGGGGGGCGCAGACGCATAGCGATCGGTAATGGAAACTCCTCCCCTGTCAACCCAGCGGCTGGGGTCGGGAGCGCCTTCGCCCTTGGCGAAATCATCAAAAAAGGGAAGGGAAAGCGTGTCACCTGGGCCCAGGGGCTGCGGGGTAATAACAGGTTTGCCTGCAGAGGCTACTGCCGGGACCGGAACCTGATGCAGGGGGCTAAGAACCTGCGCATTGGCTGACCATCCAACGGAGAAAAGTATCAGAATGATGGTCAGCCAATGCCGCATAGGTTAATCTCTGATGGGGGCTACCGGTTGAGGACCGGCTACCCAAAGGTCTATTAATTCACCGGTTCTGATCATGGCGCCTTCGCCAGCCACCGGCCGTTGCTTCAATACGGTACCATCGGCTTCGCCGTTGGGCGCGGCCATGTAAATAACGGTTCCAATCTGCAGACCTTGTCCGGTTACCAGCATGGTGGCCTCGTCTACCGGCATGCCTACCAGGGCCGGAACTTCCAGTTCGGTGTTACCTAAACCGTCACCAACCTCCAGGTCTACGCGAGAGCCTTTGGCTACCGGGTCACCGGGTTTAATCTCCCGGCCGTTCACAAACTGGCGCAAAACAGAATTCTGGGCCAAATCTGGGACGTACTTGATCTCGCCCATGTTCAGGTCATAGCTCTTCAGGATCATCTCGGCGTTTTTCACCGACCCATCAATCAGCTTCGGCATCTTGATGAGCGGCGGGTTCTTCATGTTGATGCTGATGTAGATCTTACGTCCCTGCTTTACCTTTTCGCCGGCTTTAGGCTCCTGGGTAATCACTGTGAACGGCGCCATGCCCTGCTGGTAGGTAGAATCGTTCACGTAATAGTTCAGGTCTTTGTCGCCCAGGAAATCCTCCAGTTCTTCTACGCTCATGCCCGTGATTTTGGGCACGGTAATAGTTTCGCCGTGGTTGGTAGTGCTGGGCAGGTACACAAAGAAGAAAACAAACAACAACACCAGCACAATGGTCACCATGATGATGATATGCTTGAACAGGTCTCCCAGGGTCTGGGCTTTCAGAAAACTACTCATTACTTAAGAGATAACTTTTTTGGTACGCTCCATGCCAAACTGCAGGATGCGGTCAATGAAATCATAGGGCTTGTACCCGTTAATGGCGGTCTGGTGGAAGATACACGTGGCCGGGGTCATGCCGGGCAGCGAGTTCACCTCAATAACAATGGTTTCTACCTTGCCGTCTGCAAACACGCGCACAAAGGCATCTATGCGCGCGTAGCCTTCAATGCGCAGAATCTCGGCTACGCGTTTCAAATCCTGCTTTACCAGATCAGAGATGCGCTGGCGCTCTTTAGGGTCTTTGGCATAGCGGGCCGGAGTGATGTTCTGCCCCTCGCCGGCCAAAAACTTCTCTTCCAGGCTCAGTACCTCTCCTTCGGCCAACGCCTCAGAAGCCTCAAATATTTCATACTGGGTACGTCCGTCGGGCCCGTAGCTGGTGAGCAAGCCACCGGTAATCTCCAGGAAGTGCTTGGCTCCTTCTTTAGAAATAAGGTTCTCAATCAGGAAATAGCCTTTCAACGGCACCTCTTCCTTGAAGCTCAGCTTGAGCACCCGCGCCGGGTTCTCAGGAATCTCAATGGAGTTCCGGAAAATCAGTTCGGCGAAGGCTTCCAGTTCCTCCCGGTTTTTGATCTTTTTCACCGCCGAGGAGCAGCCATCATCGGCTGGTTTGGCAATGAACGGATAGGCGAAACTCTGCTCAATCTGCTGGAAAAACGCCTGCGGATTTTCCTGGTAATCTTTCTTGAAGGCCAGCATGTGCTCGGCTACGTGCACGCCGTTCTCCCGCAGGATGCGGTTGGTCTCAAACTTATTAATGGTCACCTGACTGCTCTGGATGCCTGACCCGTTGTACGGGATATGGAATTTCTCCAGCTCGGTCTGCAGTTCCCCGTCTTCGCCTGGGCGGCCATGCAAGGCAATAAACACGGCGTCTACCAGGCTTCGCAACTGGTCATAGATGAGGCGCTGCGGTTTCTGCAAGGAGTTACCGGCGTACAGGCGTGTAATGCCAGAGGCCTCTTCCTTGATCTGGGCCAGCACCGGGTGCGAGGGTATGCCCGCCTCGGCGGCCTCAATCTTCTCCCGGATATCATCAGCGTTGTCCTTCAACATGATGTTGATCGGAATCTGGTATAACTGGTGCGAGTCCTGGTCGCCGGTCAGGAAAATAGGAATGGGCTCGTATTTGGTAGACGAAGAAAGCTTCTCATAGATATTACGGCCGCTTTCCACAGAGATATGACGCTCTGAGGAATAACCACCCATGATCACACCTACCCGCAGTTTGTCCTGCCGGTGCGCGCGCTCATCGGCCATGGCCGCGTCTAAGGTCTTCATCAGGCCTGTAAGGTGCGCCGTGTTCTTGCCCGCCTTCACCCGTTCGGCCAGAGACGTTCTAATGATGTAAGTCAGGAACTGCGATGGGTTCAACCCAATCTCAGCGGCCTGGTGGAAGAAGAACGAAGACGGCAACATACCCGAGGTGGTGTTGGGGTCATTCAGGAAAATCTCGCCGACCTCATTGATAAAGCCATCCAGACGCGCATAAACGTTAAAGCCCAGGCTGGTATACAGGCGCTCGCATTGCTGCCGAATCTCCTGAATCTGCTCCGTAGGTAAGTCAATAGGCGTAATCTTGCGGCTCAGGCCGGGCAGGTATTTAGAGCGATAGTCAAAAACTTCGCCGCCTTTTCTGATCTCAGTGGGAGGCAACGCAATAGGGTGCCCCTGCTGGTCCTGCACCACAATGCAGGAGAACTCGCGGCCATTGATAAAGGCTTCTATCAATACCTGCGTCTCACTCTCCACATTGGTGAGGGTAACCGTTTCGGGTCCGTTTTTAGCAAAAGTGCCCGAAAGTAGCGCCAGCAGTTCTTCCGGTGCATACACTAACTGGCCGTCCTGGGTTTGGACCGGCAAACCAATGCCTTCCCGGATGTCCGTTAGGGTTTTGATGAAGTTCAGCTGGTCTGCAGAGCTCTTGCTGGTCCAGTCGTTTTTCTGGATGGTGAGCGAGAAAAGGCTGCGGGCCACCGCTTCTTCAAAAAGTTGCAGGTTTTTCTCTTTGATAATAGACACGCCAATGGAAGAACCCTGGTGCGGGGCCTTCAAAACTAGCGGCAAGCCGAGGTCAGCCACCAGGCTGTCTAGCAAGGCGGCGCGGTCTTGGGTGGCGTGCCAGTCTTGCAGGCTTAAAATACGGTAATCTGGCGTGGCGAAGCCGTGCTGCTTGAGCAGGGCCTTCTGGGCAATCTTGTCAATGCCCAATGCCGAAGCCATAATACCCGACCCCGAATACGGGATACCATACCATTCCAGCAAGCCCTGAATGCTGCCGTCTTCACCGTATGGCCCGTGCAGGGTCAGGAACGCGAAGTCAAACAACTCCTTGAACTGGTGCGGGTGAATGCGCTCGCCCACCCTAGAGGCAATGTCATTGAGTTCCTCCTCTGAGAGTTTGCCCAGACTTTCCAGGTACATCTGCAGGCCGTGCTCGGTGTGGGGCACCACGTCTACAGGCGGGTAAAAGTCCCTTATGGTGCCTTTGTAGATGAAATGCCAGTCCAGCAGAATGAAGTTCCCCAGGCTGTCAGCAAACACCGGTACGGCCTCAAACAGGGATTTATCTAAATTATCGAAGACGGTGCGACCGCCGGCGAAAGAGATTTCGCGCTCCCGGGACGGGCCACCAAAGATGATTCCAATTTTCATTAGGGCAAAGATACTGGTTTTTGCGTGTTTGGCGCTAGTAGTGACAAACGGTTCCTTGCAGGAAACGGGAAAGAGTTGACTGAGTTGGCAAGAAGGCGTTTTAAGCCTGTTTTTGGAAAAGTAGGCCCAAAACAGAAAAACACTTTATTACCAAGTAACTATATTGTATATTAGGTAACCTGAGAACAGGTTTTTATTATCCCTAAGAATGCCTTTAAAGAAGTTCAAACCGTCCAGGCCTTTAGAAATTAATTGGTTAACTCCTTCATACGGCGCTGCCTTACCAACAGTAAAGGCTATTACGCATAAGATATAGTAGGCAAGGTTATTTTATCATTAAAACCAACACTAACCCAACTTAAAATGCTAGATGAAAGATTACAAAAGCAGATTGAGTTTATTAAGGAAATAGACAAGGTCAAGTACATTCAGCGGAAGACCAAACTATTCAACAGTAACCGCAATGAGAACGATGCGGAGCACAGTTGGCATCTGGCCCTTATGGCTCTTGTGTTGAGTGAACACGCCAATCAGGCCATTGACCTGCTCAAGGTCTTGAAGATGGTATTGATCCATGATCTGGTGGAGATTGATGCAGGAGATACTTTCCTGTATGACTCCCATAAAAGCCATTCCAATACCGAGGAGGAAAGACTCGCTGCCGCCCGCATCTTTGGAATCCTGCCCCAGGAACAAGCCGTGGAAATGATAGCTATTTGGGAGGAATTTGAAGAAGGCCAAACACAGGAGGCGAAGTTTGCCAGGGCCATGGACCGGTTAGAACCTTTGCTACAGAACGCCTCCAACAACGGCGGCACCTGGCAGGAGTTCGGGGTAGACTACCCAAAGGTGTACGAAAAGAAAAAAGTTATCAAAGAGGGCTCAGAAATCCTTTGGGATTTTGCCGATGAACTGCTTAGGGATAGCGTTGAAAAAGGACTTTTGAAAAAATAATCCGGAAGCTGAAAAGCATTTCCGTATCCTGCCCTAAGGATGAAACAAGAATTCTTCTACTTGTTAAAACTTGCCTGGATATGAGGGGTTGTGTCACCACCGGTTCACCTAAAATTTAATTTTAAAACAAAAAGTTTATATATTTCTTCCATGAAAACATCATGGGGAATTCTTCTGCTGATAGCAGCTCTATTCTATACAACCTCACTTTACGCCCAAACCGGACCTTGGGCCAAGTATGACCAGGAGATGAAAGATGCCGCCTTATATAGGGAGGCCAGTGCGGGCAACTTGGAGGAAGTGAAAAGTATTGTGGCCGGCGGTGGAAATATCCATTATGTGACTACCCAAACCAAGTACACCATTTTAATGGCCGCCGCCGGAAGCGGTAAAATTGAAGTGGTACGCTACCTGCTTGACCTGGGCGCCGACCCTACTCCCAAAGATTGGTGGAACTATACCGCCCTGGACAAAGCCCGGTTTGCGGGAGCCAAAGATATTGAAGCCCTGCTCCAGGCTAAAATGGCCGGAAATCAAACCAAAACCCCAGAAGTCCAACCTCAACCCAAAGACGACAAAAAGGACGATAAAAAAGAGGGAAAGGAAGAAGACAAAAAAGACAATAAGGAAGAAAACCAACCCGCCAATGGTACCCCTCCACCCCCAAAAAGTGGGCCAATCACCGGCAGCAAGTGGGCAGCGTTCGGTTCATATTCTGTAGGTGACTCTGTGCTCTACTGGGTGCCTACCGGTTGGCGCCGCGCCGTCATTAAAGAAGTTGGTGTACAAGTACCCACCGGCAAAATCTCCATAGATTATTCTTATAAAAAATACTTGGTAGACCCAGATGCCTATGCCCTGGGCAACGACTGGTATGAGTGGAGCGGTGTAGTGAAAACCAACCGCCAACCCTTCTGGACCAATTGGTTTATTGGGGAGTGGCAGGTAGGCGAAGTGCAGGCGCACAGCAATGAGGTAAAGGCCGGTAAAGAGACAGACACGTACTATTTTCAAAAGGCCTCTGAAAAGTTACAGGTGTTTGCCAACAACACCTACCGCTGGCAGTTGATGGATGGGAAAACCGTCATCACCGGCAAATGGAAACCCATCCCCAATGAGCCAGGTATAGTGC
Organism: Rufibacter soli; assembly: GCF_054781795.1. Taxonomy (NCBI): domain Bacteria; kingdom Pseudomonadati; phylum Bacteroidota; class Cytophagia; order Cytophagales; family Hymenobacteraceae; genus Rufibacter; species Rufibacter soli. The sequence continues at coordinate 2,398,898 of NZ_BAAGTS010000002.1, forward strand.
TCCTGAAGGCCTACCGCGGGTTTGACTGGTCTCTGCGCAACTCTACCGGTGTGCATGACTTTTCTATCAGAAAGCTGGACATGATCAACCTGAAACCCTCTGCCCAGGTTATGTCAATCAACGGTCAGCGGAAAACTACGGAGTAAGGGAAGTTTTCTGAAAGGATGGCTCTTACCAAAAAAACGGTGACTATAACGCCCAGGTGAAAATAAGGTAGTGACCTTCCAATCAAATAGCCGAATTGATAGCCAGTTTTACTAATTGTGATTTTCCGGCTGTGCCAGAATGGCAAAGCTCGGATCCTAACGGCCTATCTTCCTAGCTCAATGGTGTCTGCATGTTAGCATCGGAATTACCTTTTTCTCCGCATTCATTTTTCTCTAAAAGTTTGGGTAAGAAACCTTTCCATTAAGCCTTCAAAGGATATTCTTTCATCGTGTTTGAATTTGATTTCACCCACTTTCTTAGAAGGGTGGATAAGTTATGGGGCATTAAATCTTCATAAGACTCAATTAAAAATCCATTCAGTACCATTCTGCAACGTTCCATTTCCCGCCTCGTACTTAATAACCTAGTCCTTAGCCTAGTAATCTTAAATTACTGTTATGAAAAGGTTAGAAAACAAGGTATCCATTATTACTGGTGGTGCCGGCAGCATTGGGCAGGTTACCGCCAGGTTGTTTTTGGAGGAAGGCGCCAAGGTTATGTTGGTAGATCTTAAGGAAGATGCGCTACAGGCGGCGGCCAGGGATTTAGGTAGTGATAAGGTGAAATTTGTGACCGCCGATGTCTCTAAGGCGGAGGACGTAAAACGCTACGCGGAGGCCACGGTCAGGGAATTCGGGAAAATTGACGTGTTTTTTAACAACGCCGGTATTGAAGGCGTGGTCAAACCCTTGGTAGATTATCCAGAGGAAATGTTTGACAAGGTAATAGCCGTAAATGTGAAGGGCGCCTGGCTGGGCATAAAGTATGTTTTACCCCAAATGAATGACGGCGGCAGTATCATCAATACCTCTTCGGTGGCCGGTATAAACGGCAGCCCCAACGTAAGTGCCTATATCACAAGTAAACATGCCGTAGTGGGGATTATGCGGGCCGCGGCCGTAGAAGCAGCACCCCGCAAAATACGGGTTAACTCCGTCCACCCCTCCCCGGTAGATAACCGCATGATGCGGTCTCTGGAGGAAGGCTTTGCCCCAGGCCACGCAGAAGCCGCCAAAAAAGAACTGGAAAAGACCATCCCGCTAGGCCGTTATGCTGAACCGGAAGAGATAGCCAAACTGGTTTTGTTTCTTGCCAGCGATGACAGCCAGTTTATTACCGGCACCACCCAGGTGATAGATGGCGGGCTAAGCGTGCAGTAGTCCTTCTTTCGCCTTTCAGCCCGCGGAAAGTTTCTTTGCAGGATGGTCGGTCACTCAAAAGCAGCCTTTACCTATTCCTACTTTTTGCCTTCTTTTCAAAAAACAGGCTTAGAACAGGAATTGCAGTTTAGCCCTCTTTTTCAAAAAACAGGCTTAGAACGGTAAGTTGTGGCTATTATCAATCTGCGGCTGTTGGTGGTGTATGTTATTCCAGAGATTCTCCTTCAGGTACTTAACTAAAACCTAAACATGGACCAACAGCGCCAACCCAACTTCCTGCTTATTGTCATAGATGACATGGGGTATTCAGACTGCCAGCCCTTTGGCGGTGAGATAAGGACCCCGCATATTCAGGAGTTAGCCCACAACGGGGCCTGTTTCCGGCATTTCCACACCTCTGCTCTGTGCGCGCCCACGCGGGCTATGTTGCTTTCAGGTTGTGATAACCATGACGCCGGGTTGGGCCATATGCCCACCGCCCATGCCACCAACCAGTACATGCAGCCCGGCTATGAAGGGTACCTAAACAGCGATATCCTTACCATCCCTGAAATTCTGAAGGAGGCCGGGTACCATACCTATATGGCGGGCAAGTGGCACTTAGGCGAGCACGAGGACCGCCGGCCCCACGCCCGGGGCTTTAACCGCACCTTTTCTTTTTTGGGCGGCGGGGCCAGCCATTTCAATGACCAACGCCCACTAAGTCCATCAGAGCTACCCCATACCAAATACACCGAAGACGGCAAAGTAGTAGAAGAACTCCCCCAGGATTTTTACTCCTCTAACTACTACGCAGATAAAATGATGCAGTATGTAACGGAGCAGTCAGATGATCGCCCGTTTTTTGCCTACCTCGCCTTCACGGCGCCGCATGATCCCTTGCAGGTGCCAGATGAATGGCTAAACAAATACAACGGCGCCTATGACGGCGGTTATGAGGCTATCAGGGAAAAGCGCCTGCAACGCATGAAGGAACTGGGGCTCGTGCCCCAGGAAACCACGCCAAACGAAGGAAGTGACCATTTCAAAAAATGGGAAGAGCTCACCCCAGAGGAGCAGAGGGAGTCGGCCCGTAGAATGGAGATTTATGCCGCCATGCTGGAAAACCTGGACTGGAACCTAGGCCGTCTTTTTGACCGGCTCAAAGAACTGGGCAAGTATGATGACACCCTTATCTTCTTACTTTCAGACAATGGTGCCAACCCCAAAGAGCCCTACTTCTACGCCCCCAATACCAAAGAATCTATTGCCCGGGATTTTGATAACCGCCTGGAGAACTACGGAAAAATAAATTCATTCATTTCCATTGGTGGGGCCTGGGCCGAGGTGGCCAACACGCCCCTCTCCTACTTCAAGCTTACCACCTATGAGGGCGGCACGCAAACCCCGCTCATTGTTTCGGGCAAACGCATGCACAAGCGTGGCGTGGTGACCAATGAGATGCTGCATGTCACTGATATTCTGCCCACCATTTTAGATTATGCCAATGTAGCCTACCCCCAAACCAACAAAGACCTAAAGCCGCTTTATGGCACCACGTTGAAACCCTGCCTACAGGAAGAAACAAAGCAGCCGGTGCGCAACGCCTTTGCCGTGCTGGGGTTTGAAATTGGCGAATGCAAAGCCATTCTCAAAGGCGATTGGAAGCTTATTTTTATGCCCCCTCCCTATGGTAAAGGCGACGAATGGCATCTTTACAACCTGAAGGAAGACCTGAAAGAAGAAAATAACCTGGCCGCTCAGTTTCCAGATAAGGTCAAGGAATTAAAGGCGGAATGGGAAGCGTACGCCCTGGCGGTGGGCTACATTAAATCAAATGGTGAATTGGCGGTGAAAAAACTCGGGTCTGAGGAGTTCTTCCGTTTTGACCCTAAAAACCGGCTCAAAACTCCTGATACGGCCACCAATGCCACCTTTAAGGAAGACTCCCCCACCAGGCAGGTAGATTAACCTCACGGCCATGTTTGAGATGTTCATCAGGCTCACGGGAATCGTCCTCCCCTTATTTGTCTTTTTGACTATGTTCAACGTGGGCCTCACCCAGAAACCCAGGAATATCCTAAAATACCTGCGGGACCGGGGCTTTTGCCTGCGCATGCTGGCCGCTAATTTTATTTTGGCGCCACTCCTTATGTGGGGGTTGCTGGAGGTATTCCCCATTGATCCTTACTTACGTGTAGGCCTTACCATTTTCAGCATCTGCGCCGGAGCTCCCTTCCTCATCAAACTCACTCAGTTGTCTGAACATGATTTGGCACTTGGCGCCAGCACTATGATCATTTTGGTGTTAGCCACCGTTCTGGCGGCCCCCTTGCTTTTACCTATCATCGTGCCCCAAATTGAAATAGAGGGCGGTACCATTGCCTGGACCTTAGTGAAACAACTGATACTGCCTATTATACTGGGAATGATTCTGGCTAAGGTACTTCCAGGCCTTACCCAGTCGGTGCAACCCTGGGTAGCCAAAATAGCTAACTGGACGCTCTATTTGATGTTAGTTTCCACCATGGTGGGGTACTTTCCAGAAACAAAGGAAATAATGGGGCAGGGCGCGATACTCCTGGGGGTGGTTTTCATTTTGGGCGCTTTCGGGATAGGGTACCTGTTGGGAGGACGCCACGAAACGGAACACCTGCAGGATATTGGGGCCTTGGGCACGGCCCAGCGAAATACAGCTGCCAGTATGCTTATTGCTGCCCAGAATTTTGGGCAGCACCCCCAGGTTTTGGTGATCATCACTATTGCCAATACCATAGGCATTGTCCTGCTTCTGGTAATTGCCAAATACCTCTCAAAAGATAATAAAGTGGGCCTCTACCCCTACTCAAGAACACCTCATGTAGATACCTGATGGGTTTGGTTTTCATAAAAACAATACAGCTAAAAGCGTTTATAAGCCTCTCAATTAGCCATGGAACCCTCTCCCGAAATCATACACAAAGGAAAAGCTGTAAAAGCCCCCGAAGACACCTTGCCAGGCGAGGTGGAGTTAAAACACACCGTTCAAGCAACCCGCCAACAGCAGTCTAAAGGTTCTACTTTTAAAGACGATGCCAATGCCGGCCTAACAGTGGCCATGAATGAAATTCCGGACGGCATGGCGTGTGGTCTGCTGGCGGGCGTTAGTCCCATCATGGGCCTTTTTGCCGCCGTTTACGGAGGGATTTTAGGAGGGATTTTCAATAGCTCCCGCTTGATGATTGTCTCCACCACCAGCGCCGCCGCTTTTCTATTATACCAACTCACGCAAACCTATCCAGAGGCCCAGCGCATAGACGCTTTAATCTTATTGGTACTTCTCTCTGGCGCCATGATGGTAGTCATGGGCCTTTTAAAGCTGGGCAATTTGGTGCGGTTTGTCTCTTATTCTGTGATGACCGGTTTTCTGGCCGGCATTTCCATTCTTACCATTCTAAGTCAACTGCCTACCCTATTTGCCATTCCGGCCCAAGGGTCTAACAAGATTCTGCAGACGGTAAATTTGATGGAGAACCTCAACCTTACCAATTGGCACGCCCTGGTCCCAGGCCTGGCTACTATCCTGTTTATGGTGGTGCTTCCCAAAACACCCTTAGGCCATAAATCGGCCATTGTGGCCATTGCGCTCCCTTCGCTTTTGATATTCTTTATGAACTGGTCTGACGTGGAAGTGGTCACCGACGTGGGCGAGATCCCCACTGGGTTGCCTCCGCTCCGTCTCCCTGACTTTTCTATACTGCAGCCTGCTCTTTTAAGTGGGGCCCTTTCTTTGGCCTTGATTACGCTTATTCAGGCTGCCGGGGTAAGCCAGAGCGTGCCCAACCCAAACGGCTCCCGTTCCAATACCTCAAAGGATTTCATCAGTCAGGGCATTGCCAACATTGCCTCGTCGTTGTTTGGGGGTATTGGGGTGGGCGGCTCCTTGGGCTCTACCTCTTTAAACATTGTTTCAGGGGCCAGGAGCCGATGGGCAGGTATTTTTTCTGGCTCCCTGGTGCTCCTGCTGGTTTTATTGTTGCCTGGTTTGGTAGGCAACGTGGCGATGCCGGTGCTGGCTGCCATCATGATTTTTGCCATGGCCAGCTCCCTCAAATTTGAAGAAAACAAGCAGGTTTGGAACGCCGGCTGGTCGGCCCGGATAGGTCTGCTAGTTACGTTTCTGGTCACCTTGTTTTTCCCGATTCAATACGCCGTGCTGGTGGGGGTTTTGCTTTCCTTCTTCCTTTATTTCATCACTTCCTCTAAACTGGTAAAACTGCAGAGAAGGCAACTGTTAGAAAACGGGGCCTTTGAAGAAATAACAATGCCGTCAGAAATTGAAAGTAATACAGTGCACCTTTTCGCCGTAGACGGTGACCTGCATTTTGCCGGAGCCCGCATGCTGGAAACCCAGTGGCCCAACCTGGCACCGCAAACCCAGTATCCAGTTATTGTATTGGAATTAAGAGGCCGCAACAACATTGGCGCCACCCTTACCGAAGTGATAGAAAGTTTCTATGATAAAATCACAAAAGCCCAGGGCAGGTTTTATCTCACTGAGTTAGGGGAAAATAGTTACGCCGCTTTCCAGACACAGGCGGCCTCAGAGGTGCTAAAAGGGATAAGAATGAAACGAAAAGAACCTATTGTGGGAGAAAGCACCCGCCTGGCCATTCTGGAAGCCCAGGATTGGCTCAACAATGGGCACGCTCCTACTGAATCCCCTGATTCTTTAAGTGCTTAGGCGGGTTCTTTCAAGTTGCTTTTTCATGAACATGAGATTGGTCAAAATAACCAAGACCAGCATTGGGCAAATGACTAAGAACTATACTAATGGTAACACGTTTTAAATTAAAACAGGCTGTGGGATTGGCATTTACCTTTAAAAAGGAATTGGCGGGTTGCTTTCCTAACTATACCTAACGGCAGCATAATAGAGGCAGATGACCATTATTGCTTGCTTGAATTTGTGTCTAGGATTTGTAAATAAAGTGCTGCACTTGACTTGCCAGATAATAGCCAGAAAATTCACTTAACCACTCACAAAGGCCATGACAACATTAGAAAACAAAGTTATTGTGATCACCGGGGCTGCGATGGGCCTGGGGCTGGCAGCAGCGCAGGAGGCAGCCAAACAAGGCGCTCACCTTGTGTTAGTTGACTACAATGAAAAAGCCCTGGAAGAAGCCAAACAATCCCTTATAAAGCAAAGCTCCGGTTCAAAGATTATAACCGTGATAGCCGATGTGTCCAAAGAGGAAGAAGTGAAGAATTATGTAGCCGAAACAATGAAGGCCTTCAACAGAATTGACGGCTTTTACAATAATGCCGGCATTGAAGGCAAGCAGGCCCTCATGACCGAATATGATGTAGAGGTATTCAAGAAGGTAATTGACATCAACCTAATGGGGGTCTACTATGGAATGCGCTATATCCTCCCAATCATGCAAAAACAAGGCTATGGCCGAATAGTCAACGTGGCCTCTGTAGGCGGGATTAGAGGCGTTCTGAACCAGACACCCTATGTGGCCAGCAAGCACGCTGTATCTGGTATGACCAAAAACGCGGCCCTTGAATTTGGTCGGCATGGCGTCATAACCAACGCCATAGCCCCTGGCGCTATCTTAACGCCCATGGTGGCCGAAGCCTTTAAGCAGGTAAACCCAGATGACCCCAAAGCTGCGGAAACAGAATATGCCCAAGCGAACCCCACAAAGCGCCTGGGTTTACCGGAGGAAGTGGCCAAAGTAGTGGTCTTTCTTTTAAGCGAAGACGCGTCTTACGTGAATGGCCAAACCATTGCTATTGATGGCGGCGAGTCCAATACCTATGGCTTTGTTTAAACCATGCCGCCAGAACCTTTGGCTAGAAATAAACCTCAATCCCTTCATTAACCAAATACCAATCACATGGCATCATATAAAATAGCTGTATTCGTTGGCAGTCTTCGCAAAGAATCTTATAACCTTAAAACCGCCAAAGCCCTCATAGGCCTTGCCCCGGAATTTTTATCCATGGAGCTAGTCAGCATAGCCAATCTGCCTATGTTCAATGAAGACCTGGAGGGCACCCCGCCGCAGGAATGGCTGGACTTCCGGGAGAAAATCAAGGCTTCTGACGGCGTTCTCTTTCTTACCCCAGAGTATAACCGTTCTGTTCCGGGAGTCTTGAAAAACGCCCTAGATGTGGGCTCCCGTCCTTTCGGAAAAAACTCCTGGGACGGAAAACCCGGTGGGGTGGTGAGTGTTTCCATTGGAAACATCAGCGGTTTTGGCGCTAACCACCATTTGCGGCAGTCTCTGGTCTTTGTGAACGTGCCCACCATGGCGCAACCTGAAGCCTATATAGGCGATGCTGCCAATTTATTTGACGAGGCCGGCAACCTCACTAATGACTCTACCAAGGAATTCCTGCGGGGCTTTATGGAGGCCTTTGAAAAATGGGTGCAGACCAATGCCAAACAACGCAACGCTTGAACCGCATTAGCAAAAAAGTCAGGGTCTTCCCAGACTAAGCTGTTGACTAGGGAGCCTCAATCTTTCTGGAAACGTGAGATGCAACAACCCCGCTTTTCCCAGTTATGAAAGGCCTCTTTGGAATGATTGAATCATAAATTAATCGAAATTCAGCATGAAGGCAGCGCAATACCAGGGAAATGACAAATTGCTGTTCGGGATTATCCTGGGCGTGCTGGCTTTTTGGCTGTTTGCCCAAACCACCCTGAATATCAACGTGGTCATGGCCAAAGACCTCCAGATGGAGACGGCCACCATGAACATTGCCGTATCCATTACCTCTCTGTTTTCGGGTATCTTCATAGTAGTCATGGGTGGCCTCGCGGACCGCGTGGGAAGGATGAAAATCATCAAAATAGGGTTTGTCTTTAGCATCATAGGTTCCTTGTTGGTGGGCATAACCCCAGCGGGGGCATTGGCCGCCCCGGTGCTTATTGCCGGGCGCATCCTGCAAGGTTTGTCCGGGGCCTGCATTATGCCAGCTAGCCTGGCTTTGTTGAAAGCCTATTGGGACGGAGCGGCCCGCCAGTGGGCCATCAGTCTGTGGTCTATGGGCTCCTGGGGCGGCTCTGGTTTCTGTGCCCTTTTTGGGGGCCTAATGGCTGAGAACGTAGGGTGGCGGTATATTTTCTTTGGCTCCATCGTCATCTCCTTGTTGGGAATGTGGATGATCAAGGGCACCCCAGAAAGCAAAGCACCCACCACCGGTGAACAGAAGAAACAGGACGTGGCGGGTATTCTCACATTTATGGTAGTGATGATCGCGCTTCAGGTATTGGTAAGTCAGGGCAGTAACCTGGGCTGGACCAGCGCGGCCTCGCTCCTGTTGTTTGCAGCAGCCATTGGGTTTGGGATAGCCTTTTTCAGGATTGAGAAGGGCAAAGACAACGCCTTCATTGATTTCAGGCTTTTCAAAAACTCTACCTATACAGGGGCCACCATATCTAACTTTCTGCTCAACGGCGTGGCGGGCATGCTAATTGTTTCTTTGATGCTTCTTCAGGTGGGCGGAGGCCTTTCTGCCCAGACGGCCGGGCTCCTTACGCTGGGGTATGCCATAGCCATTGTGGCTTTTATCAGGATAGGGGAAAAATTATTGCAACGCTTCGGCCCGCGCAAGCCCATGATCTGGGGCTGTATCATTGTGGGAATATCCATTGCCCTGCTGTTGCCTACCAATGTCATGACAGACACCTATAAAATCCTGGCGGTCATCTCCTACACCTTATTCGGCATTGGTTTGGCTTTTTACGCCACGCCTTCTACAGACGCTGCCCTTTCCAATTTACCTGAATCCCAGACAGGAGCCGGCTCAGGCATTTACAAAATGGCCTCCTCACTGGGCGCCGCCTTTGGGGTAGCTATTTCAGCTGGAATCTTCGTGGGGCTTAGTGCCATTGATACCCCAGGCAGTATCCTTGACAACGTGATTACCTTCTCTGGCAGACAAGACAATGTGGCTATTCGTGAGGCCGCTATTTACGCTCTGCTCTTCAACTTGTTTATGGTCTTGGTGGCCATCATCTCTATTATGAAGACGATACCCTCCAAAAAAGAACCTAAGGAACAGGCTTCACTAAACACACAGGCTGTAGAAACGCCTCCCACCGCTTAAATCACAAAGCATGAAAACGAACATTTTGGAAGGTACCAAAGCAATCCATCAGGAGATGAAAGAGTGGATGGACCATCTGCACCAGTACCCAGAACTGGCTTTACAGGAAACAGAAACGGCCAAATTCATTGCAGAAAAGGTAAAGTCTTTTGGTTTTGAGGTGGCCGAGGGAATAGGCAAAACAGGACTTGTGGCTTCCCTGACCCTAGGCGACGGTAAAAAGTCCATTGGACTCCGGGCCGATTTTGACGCCCTGCCTATCCAGGAAGACAACCAACTGGCGTACAAAAGCAGGGAAGAAGGCAAAGCACACCTGTGTGGTCATGATGGCCATACCACCATGCTGCTAGGCGCCGCTAACTATTTATCTCAGACCAAAAACTTCAACGGCACGGTGCGCCTGATCTTCCAACCCGCTGAGGAAACCATGCAGGGCGGCCCGGCCATGATAAAAGATGGCTTGTTTGAAAAGTTTCCGGTTGATGCAGTGTATGGCATGCACAACATGCCGGGGCTGGAGATGGGCAAACTCTACTTCCGGGAAGGGGAAACCATGGCTGCCGTAGACAATTGGGAGATTGAACTAACTGGAAAGGGAAGCCACGGTTCCATGCCTGAGTTAGGCATAGACCCAATTGTATGTGGGTCCTCGCTGGTGATGGCCTTGCAAACCATTGTCTCGCGCAACGTGTCGCCGTGGCAGAACTCCGTAGTGACGGTGGGCGCTTTCCTTTCGGGCAATGCCGGAAATGCAGTGCCCCAGAATGCAATTCTGCGCCTAAGTATCAGAAACATGGACCCCAAATTACGGGAAAAGGTGTTGGACAGGGTCCGGACTATTACCAAGGCCCAGGCCGAGGCTTTCAATTGCCTATATGATATAAAAGAAGGCATACCAGGAGCCGTTTTGGTGAACACTCCTGAAAACACGCAATGGGCCGCCAAGGTAGCCAAAAATGTTTTTGGGGAGGAAAAAGTAATAGACACGCTACACCCGTACATGGGCAGTGAAGACTTCGCTTTCATGTTGCAGAAAAAACAGGGCACCTACTGTATGCTAGGTAATGGTGACACCCCCATGGTGCATCATCCGCAGTACATTTTCAACCAGGAGATCTTACCAATTGGGGCAGCCTATTGGGTAGGGTTAACCGAGGCATATTTACAATAAGTCATCTGAGGCTAGTTGGAATGCCAAGCACAAAGGCAAAGGATTAGCCTAAAATCGTATTTCCTTAACTCTAAAATATCACCTCCTAACGCTCTCTAGCGGAGTAAAAACTTAATAAACACTGGTCTCCATTGATATGGATAGGTAAGTACCGCAAATGAACAGATTGTACCATGCAGGAAGCTACCACTGAAGAAAAGCCCTTAACACCTGATGAGGAATTTCACCTCCCGGGTCTTTCAGTGCTGCGCGAGGCGGTACAAAACGTCTCCAAGAAAGTACCGCCCCGTAATAAGCTCCAGCAAGACGGCATTGCGGGCATGACCACCGCCGTCTCTAGTCTCCCAGACGGGATGGCTAATGGCCTTCTGGCGGGGGTTAATCCCATTTATGGCCTCTATGCCTGTATTGCGGGGCCGGTTGTAGGAGGTCTTTTCTCTAGTACCCAACTCATGATGATCACCGCCACCAGCGCCTCGGCTATTATGGCGGGCCAGACGATCAGTGGCGTGGCTGCGGGTGAGCGGGACAGGGTTCTGTTTCTGCTAGTAGTTCTGATTGGTGTTTTCCAGGCGGTACTGGGGCTGCTTGGTCTGGGCCGGCTTACCAGGTTCGTTTCATTTTCAGTGATGATTGGGTTTCTGACGGGGATATCTGTCTTACTGGTTATGAGCCAGTTGCCTACCGCCTCCGGCTATAGCCCTGAAGGTACCAACAGTCTTTTACAGACCTATGACCTGCTTAAGCATCTCAATCAGGTACATTTGCCTTCGGTAGCCATGGCTGTCCTTACTATCCTGCTGGCCATTGGTTTACAAAGGACCCGCCTGAAAAAAATCTTCGCACTGGTTGCCATTGCCGTTCCATCTCTGCTGGTGTATTTCTTCAAGATAGAAGGCGTGAAAGTGGTGCAGGATATTGGCGATATAAGCGGAAGCAGCCTTGGCTTTGCCCTCCCCTCTTTTTCAGCGTTCAATTTTGACACAGTGGTGGGTGCCTTGGCCGTAGCCATAGTAATCCTGATTCAGGGGGCCGGGGTGAGCCAGAGCGTACCCAACCAAAACGGGACCGGAACCAGCACCTCACATGACTTTGTAGCCCAGGGGGCAGCGAATATGGCGGGTGGGTTTTTCCAGGCCCTGCCCGTAGGCGGATCTTTAGGTACAACAGCCATTAATGTGCTGGCCAGGGCCCAAACCAGGTGGGCCAGTATTTTCTCAGGGGTCTGCATGGCCATTATTGTGATTGGGCTGTCTGGGGTGGTAGCCCAAACAGCCATGCCCGCCTTGGGGGCCATGCTGATTTTGGCTGGTATTCGGAGCATCAAGCTATCTGATATTGTCTCTACCTGGAATTCTGGCTGGAGTTCCTGGCCTTCTTTCCTGGCGGCGGGGGTTACTTTTGGGGCCACATTGATCTTGCCTATTCCTACGGCGGTGGGCATTGGCGTACTCCTTTCGGCTTTTCTTTTTGTGACACAATCCTCCACAGAAGTACTTCTGGTAGAACTTAAAAAGCGGCCTGACGGGAAAATTGAGGAACAGAAGCCTCCTAAAACCCTTCCTGCCAACCAGGTGACGGTCTTAAACGTGTACGGCAATTTGTTTTACGCGGGCGCCAGAACCCTGGAGCACCTTTTGCCAAAGCCCGCCGGAAGCCAAAACCCCGTGGTGATTCTTCGCCTGCGCGGACGCTCTACCCTGGGAGCCACCCTGGTCTCTGTTTTGGCCAACTATGCCTCTCTGCTCCAAAGCGCCCAGGGCAAACTTTATTTGACGGGGGTGAGCGAAGAGGTTTACCGGGAAGTGATGCATTCCAACCTGCTGCGCATTAACGGGCCGGTAAAAGCATTCAAGGTCATGCCCGTTTTAGGCAGCTCAACCCATGATGCCGTGGTAGAGGCGGAAGCCTGGCTTCTAGAATGCGTAGAAAAACAAACGACAAAACAGATCCGCTAGCTTGGAGGTCTCCCTTATTTCCAGGTTTTCAAATTAAAAGCCCCCTGCCCCTCCTTCCATATTGAATTGCCCTCGTACATAATTTAAATGCCATCATCTTTCTTTTTCAAGACTGAAAACCTTTCGTTATGGACATTTCTCACATAAAAACCTTCCTGGATAAAATAGACGGGCCAGTAGATCAACTCCTTCCAGAACTGGAGGAAATCTACAAAGACATCCACCAGAACCCCGAGCTGTCCATGCAGGAATTCAGGACGGCCAAGCTGGCGGCAGATTATCTAGTCAACTACCAATTCCAGGTCACCACGGAGGTAGGGGTAACGGGCGTGGTAGGTCTTCTGGAAAACGGGGAAGGCCCAGTGGTGATGCTGCGCGCCGACATGGATGCCTTACCGGTGGCAGAGGCCACCGGATTGCCTTATGCCAGTACCAAGGTGGCCAGAGATCCGGAAGGCATTGAGGTGGGTGTATCCCATGTCTGCGGGCATGACCTGCATGTCACCTGGCTTATGGGCGTGGCCCGGCTTTTATCAGAACACAGAGACCTATGGAAAGGTACGCTTATGGCTGTATTCCAACCGGGAGAAGAGGTAGGTCGTGGGGCCCAGAGCATGGTGGATGCTGGCATGATGCAGCGTTTCCCTAAACCAGACATTATTCTAGGCCAGCACGTGATGGTAGGCGAAGCGGGTACGGTGGGGCACCGGAGCGGCACTATTTTATCTGCCGGCAACAGCTTAAAGATTAAATTATTTGGGCGGGGCGCGCATGGTTCACAACCACAAACCTCCATAGATCCCGTGGTTATGGCAGCGGCTACCACCATGCGCCTGCAAACCATCATATCAAGGGAAGTGGCGCCCATAGAAAACGCAGTGTTGACTGTTGGGGCCTTACAGGCAGGCACCAAGGAAAACATTATTCCGGAAGATGCCACGCTTAAATTGAACATCCGCACTTTCAATGAGAACGTGCGGGACCAGATTCTCACCGCGGTAAGGCGGGTGTGCTGCGCCGAGTGTGCCGCTTCTAATGCACCCCGGGACCCAGAATTCACGGACTTAGACAGTTACCCACTCACCGAGAATGATGCTGCCGCCACCGCAAAAGTGGCCGAAGCGTTTCAAGCCTATTTTGGCGAAAAGTCCTATGAAACCGCCCCGGCCTCGGCCAGCGAAGATTTCAGCGTTTTTGGTAGAAACTGGCAGGTGCCCTATGTTTTCTGGTTTGTAGGCGGCACAGACCCCGCTCTTTACCGAGAGGCGAAAAAGAATAACCAATTAAATGCCATACCCAGTAACCATTCCCCTAAATTTGCGCCCGTAATTCACCCTACCTTAAAAACCGGATTACAGACCATGTTGGCCGCCGCTGCCGCCTGGTTCCAGTAGCCGGTACTGGGCCACAGAATGGAGAAACTACATACCCTGTATTATGTGCTTGATTTGGCGGGCACTTTTGCCTTCGCTATCAGCGGGGCCGCCGCTGCCAGAAAACGTAACCTGGACCTGTTTGGGATCTGCGCCATTGCCTTTATCGTGGCCTGCGGCGGAGGGATCATCCGGGACCTATGTATTGGGGCCATTCCTCCGGCAGGGTTAACCAACTGGCTTTATTTAGGGGCGGCCTTGACTGCTACCGGGTTGACCGTAAAATTCTTCCCGGTGGTACAGCGGCTTACCCGGCCAGTACTGCTTTTTGATGCCGTAGGACTGTCTTTATTTGCGGTGACTGGGGCTGAAAAGGCCTTGCACTATGGCCATAACGGCCAGGTAGCGGTGCTGCTGGGCATTACCACGGCTGTGGGCGGTGGCGTGGTACGGGATGTGATGCTGAACAGGGTACCCGTAATTCTGGAAAAGGAAATTTACGCCTCTGCGGCCTTGTTAGGAGCTTTGATTGTAGTGGTGGGCACCCACCAAACCTGGATCTCCTATAACTTTGTAACCATTACTGCCTTGCTGGTGTGTTTTACCTTTCGCCTTCTGGGTCTTTATTACCACTGGAATCTCCCAACTCCAGGAGAAACCACTTCAGACCAGGAAAAAAAGTAGTCGTTTTTAGCAAACGGTAACCCTTATTTTTCTCCTTTCCATTTTTTACCTGGCTATCATTGTCTCATGTAAAAGGCCTTTTTTCTGTTTTGAGGCTGTTTTTGGAAAAACAGCCTCAAAACAGAAAAAAGGCTTTCATGGCATATTCCGCCATTAAGTCTCTTTCAAGCATGCTTAACTCTTTGAGCAAATAACCGATAGAGAAGAAATGGGGATAGGCATACTTATTTCACGTTTTTGTTCCCGGCATTGGGAAAGGTGAGAAAGGTAATACTCGTGGCAGGGAGCTGCACCTGGCCCGCTTTGATGGCTTTCCCTTGCAGGGTAGGCAATTCATTGTTAGGCCGTAGCTGCAGGTCTTCCCCGTTTAGTTGAACGGTGGTGCCTTGCAGTTCTTTTGAGGTTAAGGTATACTGTTCCCCATCTGAAGGGATGGAAAGAGTGTTGCCGGCCTGATTGGTGTTAATGACCAATAACGTGATTCCTCCTTGGTGCCCTTTCATATCATGGGCGAATAAGTAAACTCCCGGAGCCCCGGTGCCTGCCTCATACACTTCTTTGCCCATGAGCCTATTTCACAAAAAGGCCGTCCAGTAGTTTGGTTTGGGCAAATGGGTGTCTTGGTCTATTAAGCTGTACTCGCTGGCTACCAAGGTATTGTGCATAATCACTTTCACCCCTTTTTTAGCCAGATAACCCATTTGGTACACATACCGGAAACAGTCAAGAAAAGTAGCCGCGAAGGGGTCTCCCCCACCGGCGGCCTGACCGGTTTCTGTGATCCAGACGGGCTTACCCGGCATGTATTGGTCCCGTAGTTTCAAGTAGTAATCTGCGGAAAGATCGGTCCTTTGCAGCCAGGCTGAGTCAAGCGCATTTTCGGCTTTTATGGAAAAGGGGCCGCTGCGGACCATGCGCATGGACGCCGCCCCGTAAAAATGGTAAGAAAACACATCAAACACCGGTTTTGGCTCGGCAGCCAACATGGCTTCAGACGAGAGGGTTTTCACGCCTAGTTCTGCGAAGGAGACTCCTGGTATGCCTTCCCCTACTGAACCTGGGCCCAAGGTCAGCATGCCGGGCACTTCCCGTTTTGCCCAGGAAGTGAAGACCGCAACATCTTTGGCAAAATCATTGGCGCTATAATTTTTGTTTATTTCGCCTCCGGCGGTGGGCATGGTGGGTTCATTGAACAGTTCAGCAGCGGCAATTTGCCCACCCAGGCTTTTTGTGTAGTTGTTTAGTTTCTGGGCTTCTTTGGGTGTCCAAACACCTTGGGCATCGCGTACCCCGTTAGACACGGCAAAGGAGGTGACCAATTTCCCGTTGGTGGCTTTTAAGAAATCAATCATGCCTTTCCACTGGCGGCGGGTAAGTACGTTTACAAAACCATCCGGGGCCGTGGTAGGTGGGGCCTCATTGTCCTGGAAGTAAACGGCGTTGGCCCAGGTACCGCTCACCCGTACATACGCCGGGGCCAGGCCTTGGGCCAGGACCCTAAGCCTTTTATCCGTCAGGTCAATGGGTACCAGTTTGCGGTATAACTGCTCGTTTTTTTGGGAAACATCATAGGTAGACACAGCTTCTGAGGAGGGCAGACTGTCCATCATTTTATAGGGTTTCCAGAATTCGCCTCCTATCAATTCCACCATTTCTACATTATATGACTGGAAGCGCTCATCTACCTGCCCAAGATGTTTCATTTCCTGTGGCTTAATGGCTAAAACGGGGCCATGGCTGGCATCAGGCTTGTTGCCGGCATCCTCAGTGCTGGTGTTTTTCTTGGAACTGTCTGAATTGCAAGCCACCAAAACCACCAAGCCCACTACTACTAAAAGCGGAGTAAATTTCATCATGCGCATCTCCTTGTATTTTTAGTTTAAATCTCAAATTGCCGGATCTTGCTTTCCTTTGGTCTACCTCCTACTTTTTGTTTTATTTAATAGCAAAAGCCTACTTAAAAGGAATGCATGGTGAAGGGATTGAAAGTGGATGACTTTAGGACCTAAAGAATTTTTAAGTATGGACTAAAGAGTTATTTAGGAAAGGTCTAATTGCCTTTATCTTCAACTCTTTACGCGGCTAAACTTTCCAGGTTGGAAGTCAACTTCCAATCTAGTCTTAGTGCTCACGGGATGATTCCAATGCCGTGTAGAGTAAAGTGCCCAGGACGAAATCATGATGGCCTAAAAGAAGAAAGAATGGTTTCAGACAAAGCCAAGGTATGAGGTTTGCGGGTGTCTATTTTTCTAAGGAAACAGGATGGTAGGTCCGTTAAATCTTGTTACTTTTCAGGCTTTAAGGTAAACTTCTACTGGGCTTTTTGGCCTAGCCTTTCGTTTTAGATTTTGACCGTTTCATAACAGAATTACAGCCCTATACCATGAAAAATATTCTGGTCCTTTTCCTCTTTTCCTTAACTGCAAGCGTAGTTTCAGCCCAAGCCTTGTCGCAGAAAAGCAAAAACAAGCCTTTTGTCCTGGGGCAGGTAGAGGAAATTAAATCAAAGGTGTTGGGTGAAAACCGGGTCCTTAATATTTACCTACCCGAAGGATACCAACCCAATGACACCACCCGCTACCCGGTAATCTACCTTTTGGATGGGTCTGCTGACGAGGATTTTATTCATGTGGTAGGGCTAGTGCAGTTCAACAGTTTTGAATGGGTGAACCAGGTGCCCAAATCTATTGTGGTAGGCATTGCCACTGTAGACCGCCGACGCGATTTTACCTTCCCCACCACCATTGAAACAGACCGCAAGAAGTACCCTACCACCGGCCACTCAGACAAGTTCATCTCCTTCCTGGAAACCGAGCTTCAGCCCTATATAGAGAAGCAGTACAAATCAAATGGCAGTAAAACTATTATAGGCCAATCTTTGGGCGGGCTCTTGCTCACCGAGATCCTGTTCAAAAAGCCAAGGCTATTCCAAAAATACGTTATCATTAGCCCCAGCCTTTGGTGGGACAATGGGTCCCTGCTGGATGTGAAACCTGCCATCTCTTCCCCTTCTTTCACCCAGGCTACCCAGGTGTACATTGGCGTTGGCAAAGAAGGGCTTACCCCCACGGCTATTCCCCGGGTAATGGAAGTAGACGCGAACGTGCTGGCAGACAAAATAAAAGCCGCCGGCAAAGGCCAGGTCACTGTGTACTTTGACTACCTGCCCCAGGAAGATCACGCCACCATCATGCACCAAGCCCTTTCCAATGCCTTTAAGGCTCTTTACCCTCAGCCAAAAAAGAACTAGCCTGTCCTACTTCTCCCGCCAGATGGGGTAAAGAGATAAGGCGAATAAGCGTGCACCTTAAATTTTTATCTAATCCAGAAAGGCCCAAATGGGTCGGGAAAGCTATGCCGTTTTCTTCTAGAAAAGGATGAGAATCCGCTCACCCCACTTCCGGCATGGCCTGAAAATTTTTGCTGGTCGTATGTTTTTTTCAAGTGCGAATTCTATATTTGAAACGCAAATCCCCCCATCCCCATCGTATAAAATTGTATCGTGAATCTCCCAGATTCACTGGTGCTCTGCTTACATTTTTAGTAACCGTACCCTTCACCTAAAAGCCCTTTATGAAAAAAAAATTACTGATCCCATTCCTGTTTTTTGCCGGTATGACCGCCTCCTTCGCCCAAACCGTAGAAACGCCTGCGCCTGAAAAAGTCTATCGCCCTGTGCGCTTTCTGCTAAGTGGGGCCTTTGAGTTTGGGGGAGACAAAGTGGCCGAAACGCAGTTCACCAACGGCGAGACCCAATCTACCAGAGCCGGGCAGGGAGTTTCCGTTCATGCTGGGGGCCAGTTTGCGTTTCCTAACCTGGACCGGTTTCTGGTGCGGGCCACGGTAGGCTTTAAGTATGTGACCACACAGGCAGACAACGCCCACATACGGCTCAGCCGAATCCCGTTGCATTTAACCGCCAATTACATGGCCACCGATAAAATCAGGTTAGGCGCCGGTATTGCCTCCCACCAAAGTATCACATTCAAGACAGATGGCCTGGGGCAGGATTTTAAATTGAAAGGCGGCACCGGGGCCATTTTTGAGGTGGCCTATGGCGTGGTAGGTATCTCCTTCACGGCCATGAGCTATAAAGATGAGTTCCAAAATTCCTATTCGGCCAACGCCATTGGGGTAACCCTTTCCGGGGTCTTTCCTAAAAACTAAACCGCTTCTACCAAAACAGAACGTAAGGAAGTCTTTTAAGTAGCCTTACCCTTTAATGCAGGGCGTTTTGAGCCTGTTTTTTGAAAAACAGGTTCAAAACGCCCTGCTCTTTTCTGGCCAATCCACCCGCCGCACTCACATGTAAATAGAATTACTATATTTGCTTTGCACCTGTTTCAGGTTTAATTCCGTAGCTAGTACCTAATCTGACTGAATATGATAACCATTGACCAATACAACTTCCAGGGCAAGCGAGCCTTGGTGCGGGTGGATTTTAACGTGCCATTGAACAGCAAATTTGAAATCACCGACGACACCCGCATACGCGCTGCCGTTCCCACTATTAAAAAGATTTTGAACGACGGCGGGTCAGTGGTCCTGATGTCGCACCTGGGCCGGCCCAAGGGAGGCCCCGAGGAAAAATATTCCCTCAAACACTTAGTGAAGCCCCTGGAAGATATTTTCCTGACCAAGGTGAATTTTTCCCGTGACTGCGTAGGGGCCGACGCTCTGGAAATGGCCACCAACCTGCAGCCCGGTGAGATTCTATTACTGGAGAACCTGCGTTTCCACGCCGAGGAAGAGCAAGGCAACCAGATTTTCGCTGAAAAACTGAGCCTGCTGGGCGATGTATACGTGAACGATGCCTTTGGGACTGCTCACCGTGCCCACGCCTCTACCGCCATCATCGCTGACTATTTCCCGCATGACAAAGTGTGCGGTTCTGTGATGCAGGCCGAGCTGGAGAATGCCCAGAAAGTATTAAGCTACGCAGACCGGCCTTACACCGCCATTATGGGCGGGGCCAAAATCTCAGACAAAATCCTGGTGATTGAGCAACTCCTGGACCGGGTAGACAACCTGATCATTGGTGGTGGTATGAGTTACACGTTTGCCAAAGCCCAGGGCGGCACCATTGGCAACTCTTTGCTGGAAGCCGACAAACAGCAACTTACCCTTGATCTTTTAAAGAAGGCCGAAGAAAAAGGCGTAAAGATTTACCTGCCCACCGACTCTGTCATAGCCGATGCCTTTGACAATGACGCCAACACCGATATGGTGGCCAGCGGCGCTATTCCGGATGGCTGGATGGGCCTGGACATAGGACCAGACACCCGTGACACTTTCGCCGAAGTAGTACGCAATTCTAAGACCATTCTCTGGAACGGCCCCATGGGCGTTTTTGAATTCCCTAACTTCGCTACCGGAACCAAAACCATTGCCGAAGCGGTAGTTCACGCCACCAAAAACGGAGCCTACTCCCTCATTGGCGGCGGTGACTCAGCAGCAGCCATCACCCAAATGGGCCACAGCCATGACGTGTCTTACGTATCTACCGGCGGCGGTGCCTTGCTGGAGTACATGGAAGGAAAAGAACTACCTGGCGTTACGGCCCTTCAGTTTGAAGAAACACCGTTAACCTAAGCGAACTACTCTAGAAAACAAAAGGGGCGGCCATTTTGGCCGCCCCTTCTGTTTTAGGCCTGTTTTTAGAAAAACAGGCCTAAAACGCAAACCCGCTTACTAAGCGCAGCCTCTCCCCTTGTTAGGAAAGTTTGCATTAAATAATTGGCTTAATCCCGCTCCGTTTACCCTTCTTTTCTCAACTACCTTTCGGCTTTGCGTTTTGAAGCCGTTTTATGAAAAACAGACCCAAAACGCTTTCTATTACCTAAAGGAGAACGTTAAAATTTTAATTCTACTTAACATATATTTTAAACCATTGACATTAATATTCTATTCGTTCCAGGTTTCCGTCAGGGGTATAGCGTAGTTGGTTATTTTCCAGCATTTCCTGTAACAGATGGCCAAGTAATTCCTGCTCAGAAGAACTAAAATGGATGGCGATGGATTTGGGGTGCAGCGGCGTTTCTTTGAGGTGGCTCAGTACGCGGGCTTCCAGGTGCAGTTTATTTTCGCCTAATTTCTTCTTTTTCTTCTGGGCAAGGCAATAATCACAGATGCGACAATCGGCCTGGGCCGTCTCTCCAAAGTAAGCCAGAATTTGACTTGTGCGGCAAGCCTTGGCGTTTTGCATATACCCTATCACACTGTGGGCTTTCTCCACAGCCCGTTCCCTGAACTGCGTGAGTCGTTTCTGGTCTAGCGGCAAAGTGGCGGCATCAAACCGGGGGGTTAAAAACTGCACCTGCGGGCCGTCATGCTGCGCTTCATACACCAGCACCTTGCGCTGGTGCAGGTGTAGCAATTGCTGCCGAACTGTTTTCTCAGGAAGGTTTAGGTGTTTGGAAAGGCCTGCCTCTGAGATCTTCACGAAATCCCGGAACATCTCGCCGCCATACAACCGCAGCAACCCTTTAATAAGCGGTTCCAGCGTTTCATTCAGTACCTGAAATTCATATAAGGCCGTGTTGCCCAGCAGGAAATTCACTTTGGAAGGACTGTAAAAGCCCTCATTTAGCTGGAACAAGCCTTCAGACTCCAGCTGTTTTAAAGAATGGTGTACCTCTACCGGGGCCAACTGATACGTGCGGCTAAAATCGGCGAGGTCAAAATCGAAGGACTGAAAAGCGCCGCTGCCAGTGGCCAGCTGGTAGTAATTGGCCAGTGCCTGGTAGACGCGCTTAATGGTGTCAATGGGTGGGTAAGCTTCCTGGGTTTTCTTTAGGAGCAAGGAAGTGTCTTCGGGGCCCAACAAGACCGTGGCATAACTGTATTTGCCGTCGCGGCCGGCGCGGCCGGCCTCCTGGTAGTACGCTTCCAAAGAATCTGGCAGGTCCAGGTGCACCACCAATCTAACGTCCGGCTTGTCAATCCCCATCCCGAAAGCATTGGTGGCCACGATTACCCGCACGCGGTCTTGCAGCCAGTCGGTTTGGGCGGCGGTACGGGTTTGGTGGGGCAAGCCGGCATGGTAGGCGGCCGCCTTGATGTTCTGCTGCTTCAGCCAGTCGGCCAGCTCCTGGGTGCGGCGGCGGTTGCGCACGTACACTATGGCCGTGCCCGGCATTTTCTGGAGAATTTCCCGTAAGCGGCCTTCTTTGTCTTCGGTGGTCAGCACCGAGTAAGACAGGTTCTTCCGGGCAAAGCTCTGCTGAAAAACCTGCAGCTTTTTGAACTGCAGCTTCTCCTGAATGTCGGCTTTCACTACCTCGGTAGCCGAGGCCGTGAGCGCCAGCACCGGCACCTGAGGCAGCACCTCGCGCAGCTTGGCAATCTCTAAATAGGGCGGCCTGAAATCATATCCCCACTGCGAAATACAATGCGCCTCATCCACGGCCAACAGACACACGTTCATGCGCTTTAAGCGTTCCAGAAACAGCTCGGTCTGCAACCGCTCCGGCGATACGTACAGGAAGCTGGTTCCGCCAAACACGCAGTTGTCCAGAATGAGGTCCCGCTCCCGTTCCGGTTGCCCCGCATGCAAGGCCGCCGCCGAGATGCCCCGTTTCCGGAGATTCTCCACCTGGTCTTTCATGAGGGCAATCAAAGGGCTTACCACCACGCAAACGCCGCCCATGGCCAAGGCCGGTACCTGAAAGCAGATGGATTTCCCGCCACCGGTAGGTAAAATTGCCAAGGTATCCTGGTTGGCCAGAACCGCCTGAATAATATCTTCCTGCCCCGGCCGGAACGCCTCATGCCCCCAGTATTGCCGTAATATCTCTTGTATGTCTGCCATAGCCAGGCCAAAAGTACGAAAATGTTGAATGGGGGTTTATGGGTTTTACTTGCTGTAGCTTGTGGCTGTTGTTTTCTTGGTAAGTTGATAAAGAATTTGCTTAAGCCTAGGATTGACTGTTTGTCTATGGCTTCATGGGCTGTGTTGTTTCATCTTCTCTCTCCGAGCGCTCACGGCCGCGAGGCCCCGCCTTCCGCCCTCGCGCTGTACCCTCTCACCTGGCCCCGCAGGGCCTGCCGCTCATCGCGGCACCGGGTCGAGTGCTAGGCGCTCAGCCGAAAGGCTGGAATCGGGAAGGCGTGGTTGCCAGGGAGAAGGCCTATAAAGGCGGTATTCCCTCTCCCTGGAGGGAGAGGGTCAGGGTGAGGGGGCAGCAGTGGTTCTATCGCCAAGGCTTTCCAAGGTAGAAACCGCTTCCTGAAAAAGAAATTGTTGCCTAGCTAAGGCCATAATATATGGCAACCTCTCCCCCCTCATCCTAGCCTTCTCCCTCAGGGAGAAGGGACTGCTACATTACGTTCTAGGCACGTTTTTGAAAAAATAGGCCCAAAACGCACCACTACCTCACCTTACCGAATACCTTTTACAAAACGCAGACTCCCCCCTTGAGGGGGGCGAAGGGGGGTGTTTACATCAGCAGATATCCCCCTGGTTCAAGTTTCCAACTTGGACCTACTATCGGGAAGTTTCCAACTTCCTTGAGGCCCCGGCCTCATTACAAGCATTTCGTTCGCCTTTGAAGGGATAGGCAGCTCCTCCACTTCCTCATAGTAAATCCATTTCCGGCACGTTTTTGCCAAAACAGGCCCAAAACAAAAAACCCGACCTAGAGGTCGGGTTTCTGTACATTCAATAACTCAATTTATAAAAATTAGGCAGCGGCAGCTTGTTCCTGCTCACGGTCCTCAATCACCTTTCTCAGCTTTTGGATAGATTGCTTAGCGCGCTCTTCGTCCAGTTTGTTGATGTTCAGGAGCATTTTAGTTTTCTCCTGACGGGTGATTACTGGGTTATTCAGTAAGCGGATGATTTCCTCTTTCTGCTTGGCCGTTGCATATTTTACCATTGCTTCATCCTGGGTAGCTTCCGGAGCCGAGGCAGGGGCTGCAGCGGGGGCTGAAACCACCTCAGGGGCATGGTCTACCGGAACTGCTTTCATGGTCTTGGCAGGGGCTGCTGGTTTAACAGCGTTATCGGTCTTTTGTTCAGACACGTTTCCCTGGTAGTCCATTTCCTCTGCAGGAGTTGGCTCATAGCCGGCAGCCCTGATAATCCAGGCTAGGGCGTTACGGTAGGCTTTACCAATAGCGCGGGTCTGCGCCATAGACGCAATCGCGTATTCCTGGTAGTATTTGCGACCCTGCTCTTTGTTGGAGCAGATGGCAAAACCAGCGCCCACAATTTGCTCCGTGCGGAGGTTCAGCAAGTTCACCTTGGCCAGGTACTTGATCTCTGCGCTGTCGCTCATGTTGGTCAGCTCATCTACTACCGGAAGTATCCCCAGTCTTGAACCGGCATACTGCCAGCCCTCCACGTTCACGTACTCCTTGCCTTGTATGTTTTGGAACAGACGGTTCTCCTTGATGAACTTGGCCAAATCAACAGCCAGGTGCATGGTTTCGTCTGAGCGGGAGATATCAAAACTCTCGATTTTGCTTTTCTTCACCACTTTATCCTCGTTATTCATTTGATTCACCTTCGTCTGCATATATCCTTTAGTTTCAGTTCAGGATAATAACAGACCTATGTTTAGAATAGTGCCATCAAACGCTATTTTAACATCAATTAATACTACTGATTATCAAGCATTTACAAGATTTTGCTAAATTATTTTTAGCAATTGATAAAACCCTGTAAATCAACGGATTGTATTCAGAAATTAATGAAAGAATTTGGGGTTTGATGGAGCAGGATTGAAGGTCTGTTTATTTCAATGTCTACTAACCATCTGGTGATTAGCAAAGCGGGATTTGACCCAAAAAATATTCTAAGTCTGTGACAATGGCCCCTGCTGACCTGCTTAATGACCACGGCGTCAAGGTGTAACGCCACTACAACACAATCACGGAGTATCATTACAGGGAACAAGCCCCCTAGCAGCTGGAAATAAGGACAGGTCAAGCCCTGTCCTACACAAACGAGATCTAATACCTTACTGCCTAGGTTAAGGCCTTTGGCACAGGCACTCGTAGGAGCTGCGCGCACTACGAGGTCTTTGGCGCCAGGGCAGCTCTGCCAGCAAGCATTTCAGTACCTTCTTCCGCCCGCAGGGCGATGTAGGCCTTGAAACGGACCAGGCAGCAGTAGGCTCCTCTGCCCTGGACCTTGCGGAGGGCCGCCACCGCGTAGCCCGAAGCATGGGCAGGGGCAAGCAATGGCTGAACATGCAGCAGTGGCGTAAGCTTCCTATGGAATAGAGGACTTTTACCCGGTGGTACCTTTCTGAAGCCCCGCCTGTCTGAGCGGCAGCGAGTTCGGGGCTTCTTGATTCTTTTGGTTACTTTTCTCATCAAGGAGAAAAGTGACAGACGCGGGTAGGCCGCCACTCCAGCCTGGAGGCTTGGTAAGGAAGAATTAGAAAGCTAAGGCTTTGTAACAGATAGAAAGGCAGTCTGAGTCGTTGGCCCCTATGAACACCAACAACGGCGAAAAGTCGTTGGCCCCTAGAAACACCAACCATAGCGAGTTTAAAAACCTAACCTAAGAAATCCCTTCCTACAACACTTCTTCTGGCTGCAGCAAATACCCGTCTTTCATGGTAAGCTTGCGGTCCGCCATATCAGCGAGGGCAGGATTGTGGGTGACGATCACAAACGTCTGGCCCAGGTCTTTTCTAAGGTTGAAGAAAATCTGGTGCAACTCATCGGCATTTTTGGAGTCCAGGTTGCCAGAAGGTTCATCGGCGAAGATGAGTTTGGGGGAATTGATGAGGGCGCGGGCCACGGCAGTACGTTGCTGCTCACCACCACTCATCTGCGAAGGCTTGTGGTCCAAACGGTCGGCCAGGCCCAGCATGGTGAGTAATTCTTTGGCGCGGGTCTCCACCTCTTTCTCATCGCGGTCCGCCAGGAAACCAGGCAAACAGACATTTTCCAGGGCAGTGAACTCAGGCAGCAGGTTATGGAACTGGAAGATAAAGCCAATGTTGCGGTTTCTGAACCGGGCCACCTCTTTGTTGCTCATGCCAGAGATCTTTTGGCCGTGCAGGTACACCTCGCCGGCGTCTGGCGCGTCTAAAGTGCCCAGCAAATGCAGCAGCGTGCTTTTCCCGGCCCCGGAGGCACCCACAATGGCCACCACTTCGGCTTCGCCAATGGAGAGGTCAATGCCTTTCAGGACAGGTAATTTTCCGTATGATTTAAACAGCCCGCGGGCCTCCAACAAAACTGGTTTCTCTGCGCTCATGTACTACAAAACAATAAGGAAGGCAGGTCATTTGCAACCTACCCGTGAAATTAACCCCTCCCCCCTCAACGGCCGGGCGACTTTTAAAGTTATTTCCAGCGCTAACCCATCTTAGTAGCAGAGGACCCCAAGAGCTGTTTTAGAGCCATTTTCCGGAAAACAGGCCTAAAACAGCTTCACTCCTTTTCTGGCCGAAAACCGGCAAAACCCGTATCTTTCTGGATATAACTCTGTGCCTATGAAGTCTTTCGGTTGGTTAGTGTACGCGTGCCTAGTGCTGCAACTGGTAGCCTGCCAATCGGCACCCTCGCAGCCTATGCCTAAAATGCCGCTGTTACGGGGCGTGAACTGGGTGGCAGCTGATACTGTGACGAAGGAGCAGTTGCAAAGCCTGAAGGATCATGGGGTGGAATGGATAGCGCAGACGCCGTTTGGCTGGCAGAAGGCCCATGACCAACCCGAGCTCACCTTCAGCAGCAACCGCGGGTATTGGGGAGAGCGGGACGCCGGACTCATCCAGACCACCTTGCTGGCCCGCTCCCTGGGCATCAAAACCCTGCTCAAGCCGCACATCTGGCTCAGGAGTAACCAAAGCGGCGCCTGGGTGGGCACTATCAAAATGACTTCAGAGGAAGACTGGCAGACCTGGTTTAAAAATTACCGCACCATGCTGCTCCACTACGCACGGCTGGCAGATTCCCTGCAGATAGAAGCCCTTTGCATTGGCACCGAACTACACCTCACCGTCACCGAAAAACCAGAGGAATGGCGCAAGCTGATCAAAGAGGTACGGCAGGTGTATGGGGGCAAGCTCACGTACGCCGCTAACTGGAACGAGGAATATGAAGACGTGCCTTTCTGGGATGACCTGGATTTTATAGGCGTGCAGGCCTATTTTCCGCTTAGCAAAGCAGCCGCCCCTCCCCTGACCACGCTGCTGGACTCCTGGAAACCCCATGTGCGGGCCCTGGAGAAACTGCAGCGCAAGTTCAATAAACCTGTGGTGTTCACCGAGGTAGGCTACCGCAACATTCCGCATGCAGCCGCCGAACCCTGGACCTGGCCCGCCCGCGGCGAACAGACGGAGCCCGAAGATCCTGCCACGCAGGAACGGTTGTATGAGGCTATGTACCGCACTTTCTGGCATAAACCCTGGTTCAGAGGCACGTTCATCTGGAAATGGTACCCCACGGTACGCGCTTCGGGCCGGGCCCGCCGCGATTTCACGCCCCAGGGCCTGCCCGCCGCCAGGGTAATGGCCCGTTATTACCAGCAAGGCAATTAAACATATCTGGGGCAACTTTGAAAAGTAAGCCGTAAACCTTACTTTCGTGCACCTAAAATCATCAACCTAACCTCATGAATATACACGAGTACCAGGCGAAAGACATTCTGAAGCGCTACGGCGTAAGAATTCAGGAAGGCATAGTAGCAGAAACCCCTGAAGAGGCGGTAGCGGCTGCCAAGCGTTTAACCGAGGAAACCGGCACTGGCTGGCACGTAATCAAAGCCCAGATTCATGCGGGCGGCCGTGGTAAAGGCGGTGGGGTGAAACTAGCCAAGAACCTGGAGCAGGTGAAGGAAATTGCTGGTCAGATCCTTGGCATGCAGTTAATTACGCACCAGACCGGTCCAGAAGGAAAGAAAGTAAACAAGGTTTTGGTAGCCCAGGATGTATACTACCCTGGAGACTCAGAGCCCAAAGAATATTACGTTTCTATCTTGCTAGATAGAGCCAAAGGACAGAACGTGATCATGGCGTCTACAGAAGGCGGTATGGACATAGAAGAAGTGGCTGAGCACACCCCTGAGAAAATCTTCAAGGAGTGGATTGACCCAGCAGTTGGTCTTCGTCCGTTCCAGGCTAATAAAATTGCGTTTGCCTTCGGTTTACAGGGCGAGGCTTTCAAGGAGTTCACCAAGTTCCTGAACAGCCTTTACAACGCTTATGTGGACACAGACGCTTCTATGTTTGAGATCAACCCGGTGTTGAAGACCTCAGACAACAAGATTCTGGCAGTAGACGGGAAAGTAGACTTAGACGACAACGCCCTGTTCCGTCACAAAGACCTGGCTGACCTGCGCGACTTAGCCGAAGAAGATCCTTTGGAGGTAGAAGCCAGCAAAAGCAACCTGAACTATGTGAAGCTGGACGGTAACGTAGGCTGTATGGTGAACGGTGCTGGTCTGGCCATGGCTACCATGGACATTATCAAGCTTTCGGGCGGTGAGCCGGCTAACTTCCTGGACGTAGGAGGTGGAGCCAACGCGCAGACCGTAGAAGCCGGTTTCCGTTTGATCCTGCAAGACCCTAACGTAAAAGCCATCCTGATCAACATTTTTGGGGGTATTGTACGTTGCGACCGTGTAGCCAACGGGGTGGTGGAAGCCTACAAGAACATTGGTACCATTAACGTGCCTATCATTGTTCGTCTGCAAGGCACCAACGCTGAGGAAGGCGCCCGCATCATTGATGAATCTGGTTTGAAAGTATACTCTGCCGTGTTATTGAAAGACGCTGCACAGAAAGTGAAAGACGTATTGGCAGAAATGGCCTAATCGTCCAGATATTTTTACTAAAAAGCCTTCTCAGCAATGGGAAGGTTTTTTTTTATATACCCCAGGCAACCTTTTGGCACGAAGGGATATCTCTTAATAAAATACATCCTATGAAAAAGAATATCCTTGTTACCCTTTGCCTGACGGCCCTAATGCACACAGGTAGCAATTCTAAGTTGCTTGCCCAAGCCAGCCTGCCTGAGACCAAAGTACTTACCTTTGACCGGGCTTCGCAGATAAACCCTACTTACCAGCATAGCACTCCAGACAACGCTTACCTCACCAAGTTGCGCACCACTTACGGGTTAGACAAAGTGGTGGGCAAAAAAACTGATTTTGATAAGGTGAAAGCCATATGTGGCTGGGCCAGGCAACGGTGGGAGCATAACGGAGACAACACTCCTCTCAAAAACGACCCTATCTCCATTTTGGAAGAAGCCGCAACCGGAAAACAGTTTAGATGTGTGGAGTATGGCATTGTGGTGAGCGGCGCCCTAAACGCCATTGGCATTCCAGCCAGAACCCTGGCCCTGAAAATGGAACATACAGACACCATTGCCTACGGCGCGGGCCATGTAGTGGCAGAAGCCTACTTACGCGACCAGAAAAAATGGGTAATGGTAGATGGGCAGTTTGACGTGATTCCCATGCTCAAGAATACCCCCTTGAGCGCCGTTGAACTGCAACAGGCCCTTTCTGCCGGCGCGCCAGACCTGAAAGTGGTATCTTTCTCTGGCACGAAAGCGGCAGAGTACTTCTCCTGGATTGCCCCTTACCTCTTTTACTTTGACACCAAATTAGACAACCGTTATGGCGTACAGCGGATCTTGGGCAGTATCATGTTGGTGCCCAAAGGCGCAAAAAACCTAACCGTATTCCAGAAAACCATGCCTATCCAGAACATGGTCTACACCCATTCCCTGGCAGATTTTTACCCCGACCTACCCTAACCCTGCTTGGTCATTTATACCCTTGGTAATCATAAACAAAAGGTCCCTCCCACTCCTTTGCAATAGGAGAAATACTAGGATTAAGGCCTAACGCAAACGGGCACCTCTTTTAAAAAGAGGCGCCCGTTTTTCATTTCTCCAGCTTAGGCTGGCCCAAACTGTTTAGTCCAGCACGTTCAACTGTACGTCTATATTGCCTCGGGTACCCACAGAGTAAGGACAAACTTGGTGGGCCTGCTCTACCAGTTCTTGTGCTTTGGCTTTGTCCACGCCATCAATCTTCACATCTAACTGTACAGCCAGCCCAAACCCTGCGTTATCAAATTGGTCTAGGCCCACATGGGCCGTTACCGTAGATTTTTCATCCAGGCGTATTTTCTGCTTACCGGCCACCAGCATTAAGGCACTCTGGAAACAGGCCGCATACCCCGCCGCGAACAATTGCTCAGGGTTGGTGGCGTCCCCTTTTCCGCCTAAGCCTTCTGGAAGCCGCACAGGCATGTCTAAAATACCATCGCTTGATTTTACATGGCCGGTGCGGCCTCCGGTAGCGGTTACCTCCGCTGTATACACTCTTTTCATAGTCGTTCTGATTAGAAATTAAAAACCTGTTCTCTTCTAAACTCATTTACCTTTAAATTGTTCTTTGCCCTAGCCAAAGACTTTTGGGTTTTAAAGGCGTTTTTGGCAAAACAGGCAAAAAACGACAAATGCCCCTTTTAAACTACCCCGGCATTTCCTACATTTGCACTCGCAATACCAGGCCGCGTAGTACAACGGATAGTATTGGAGTTTCCGAAGCTCTCGATCCAGGTTCGATTCCTGGCGCGGCCACAATGAGTAAAAAGCCCTCTCAGCTGGATGTTGAGAGGGCTTTTTGTTTTAAACAGATAAGGATATAAGCCTTTTTCCATATATTGTTAAGGAATTATCTTTCACGGTCAATAGCTCTGAACGCTCCTTGCACCCGGCATAAGAAAGTTCTTACGCATCCATAACAAGTACCATGTCAGAGAAGGAGATCGGGACGGAGCAGCTGCGGCTATTCTTAGAGGAATTTAACAGGCTGCAGGAAGAGGAAAAGGAGAGCATGCCTTTTCTGCTGCAGAAAATAGAAAGTGTGTTGCAGGTGCTGCGCTCCTTGGGCACAGATGGGTACACCGAGGACCAGACCCATCACATTGTGAACTACTGCAAACTCAAAATGAAGTACGCCCGCAAGCAGATTGAGAACGGAGACGTGGAAGAAGGATTGCAGTTCGCCAAGTCCGTTATCAGTTATTACCTCAAAGAAGCCAGTTCCCCTGAAACTTCCCTGGAAATTTAACGCACTCTCTTCGCCCTATTACAAGGAATATCCTTTCCCAAAGTACCTTGTTTTGGAGAGCACACAATCAGGTAAACTAGCCGCTACAACAAGTATTGGTGGCTTAAAGCTGGCTTGTTTCACTTTTTGCGCCTTTGAATAACCATCTCCTCAGCAGGAAGCTATTGATGCTTCAGGGAGCAACTGTTGGTTATGTTTTTCCTTACCCTACCCTTTTTCAAAGTAGATACTTTTCAATAAATTGTTGAGCTTTTTATCTACTCAAATGCCAGTTTAACTGAAACCCATTCTTAAAACCTACCCTTTATGAAAAAAGCGTTACTCCTATTAGTTGTTTTACTCAGCTTTAATCAAGTGTTTGCCCAAAGCCGGCCAGACTCCATTGAAGTGAAAAAAGGCTTCTCCACGGTGTTCAGGCAACACGGCCAGAACCTTACTCCCAAGCAATTGTTGGCGGCCACCCAATCAAACCCAGAGGCCTACAAAGAAATGAAAATTGCCAAGGGCAAAGCCGATGTAAGCTCAGTACTGGGTTTTGCTGGCGGTATGCTGGTAGGCTGGCCCCTGGGATCTGCCATAGGTGGTGGGGACCCTAACTGGACCTTGGCCGGTGTGGGCGCTGGCTTGATTGCGGTGAGTATTCCATTTTCAGTGGCTTACAACAAACACGCTAACAATGCCATCAATACATACAACCAAAGCAACCCACAAGCCTTTCTCCCTTCCCATGAGATCAAATTTGGGTTCACCGGCAATGGCGTGGGAGTAAACCTTAAATTCTAAAGCTAACTGCGCCATCCTTTTGGTTTGCCCGTTTAATAAAGGTAAGGAACCTATTTTCTCACCTCAGCTGTACGGCCATGAACCTTCTTACCCTAAATCTAACCGACAACATCAAGATAGAGGTAGATAATACGTACAGCGGCGTGGAAACCGTGAAATACAACGGCGAGGTGGTATCAGAAAAAAGGTCGCTGGCCGGGGAAAACCACCTGTTTGAGCGGGACGAAAACGGCGAAACCGTGCATTATGAGGTAAGGATCAGCATCAAAAGATTATCCCGGATTGGTATTGATATCTACCGTGATAACAAAATGATTTTGATGTGTTGAGGTAGAGGTGCCTTTGGCTTACTCCTCTTAAAAAAACACCTCGTTAAAAAACAGCAACCTGGATTAAATTCTGTTTTAAGCCCGATTTCCAGAAAACAGGTTCAAAACAGAACCTAGCCGCTAATCAATTAAAACACCTGCAAGCCAAAAACCAGAAATCCCTACCTAATAACGGTAGGGATTTCTGGTTTTTGAAAACACTTTCTATCAATCTATATAGAATCAGTGACCACCAACAGCGCGAAAATAACCCCTGGGAGCCAGAACAGTAGGGTCAGCAGAATACTGATCCAGAACCGGCTGCCCAGACCTTCATGCAGATAGACTGCCAGCGGAGGCAACAGAATAGCCAAAACCAACTTCAGGCCCAGGCTTACATCACTTTGCTGCAGGTTCTTCTTCCACTCCCGTTTCAGGTCTTTCTTCTCGGCCTTAGACAGGTTGTTGAATTTTTCGTGGGCTTTCTCCAAGGAAATGGCTTTATCCATAACCGGGGCGGTTTTAGGAGATATGGCTAGTGCCGGCGCGGGGGCTTTTGTTTCCATCAAGACGGGTCGGGGAGCTGCCGTACTGGCTTCTAAGGTATTTTCTTCCGCAACCAGGGCGGGTGTAGGAGCCACAGTGGCCTCTGCTAAAGTATTGTTGTCTGGTGCCACGGTGGGCTCTGCTTTCACTACCGCTTTGGTATAAGGCTCTGGCTTTACCGCCGAGAATCTATAATACTCTGCGGTACTACAGGCAAACAGGAACTGACCTAAGCACAGTACCATTATGAACCGGAGTAAATGTTTAAGCTGCATAACGTTAAGTAGTAATATTTAGTAAAACGATAATCCTCAAATGAATCAAACTTTCCTATGCCCGCTCCACACCTACTCTGGCGGTGGCATATCCAGAAATTGCCTATAAGGATTCTTACTAGTTATCTCTCTACTTTGTTCTATTAATTACGGCTAAAATACAGCTTCAAGTCAATTCATTAACTATCCTCCAAACCAGCAGAGAAGCTATTTTAAGCCTGTTTTTCTAAAAATAGGCTTTAAACAGTGGCCTTAGGACACCTATCAATTTTGGGGGATTTCCACGTAAAAGGTAGAACCTTGGCCTTCCTGGCTCTCAAACCAAATTTTTCCTTCGTGCAGGTTCACTATGTTCCTGATGATAGACATGCCCAGCCCTACGCTTTTCTCCCCGCGCAGGCCTTCCCGGCGGGCTTTGGTGAACTTGTCAAACAGATAGGGCTTGAGGTTTTCCGGAATCCCTATGCCGTTGTCTGCCACGGTGATGAGAATGGTGTCTGTCTTGGGTTGTAAGGTAACGGTGATGGTGCCATTCTCGCGGGTAAACTTCATGGCGTTAGAAACCAGGTTGTTTAGTACCTGCATGAACTTCATGACATCCAGATAGACAAATACGGGGTCTGAGGGCAGGTTAGCGGTAAAGTTTTTAGCCAGCAGCGTGTCTCCAAATTGCTGGTAATTATCCATCATGATGCCCAGTTTCTGGGTGATATCTACCCGCTCTTTGTGTAGTACCACCTGTGAGGATTCCAGAAATTCATTATCCACGAAATCCCGGATAAGGTCTGAGCCTTTTGTGGCGTTTTCCTTGATGTACCGGATCAACTCCAGCGTCATGGGGTTAGCTGTCTTCAACTCCGCTTCCAGCAGCTTTATCATGCCCTCAATGTTATTGAACGGGGCGGCCAGGTCATGCGAAAGAATCTCCAGGGTGGAATTCTTCTTGGAGTTAAACTTAAGAATGTTGTTTTGGTATTCTTTCCGTTTGGTGATGTCTTCGGCGTAGCCTGTCACATAGCGGGTATTTTCTGCTACTACCACGGTGCAACAAAGGCAGATCCACTTGAGCTCCTGGCCCGGCACTTGCACCCTGAACTCAATTCCGCTTTGCCTAAGGCTGTGCTGAAGTTGTCGGTATTGGTCAGAGAGAAAGTCGCGGTCTTCGGGGTGCACCCTTTCTAGTAAGCCTGTGGCAACATGCCGTACCTTTTCAAGGTCTATCCCAAACATTTTTGTAAAGGCCTGGTTGGCGTATTGAAGGGAGTTCTGGCCGCATTGGTACACAAAATAAGCCTGCCCGAAGGCTTCTGCCGCTTGCTCTACCATAGCGCCGATAAAGGAAGCATCCGTAGTTTTCATTTTTAGATTTTAGTAAGGTAAATTCCTGAGAGAACCCATTGAAACGTGTACTATAAAAATATGTTACTTTATCTATATAGCCCAGGCCTAACATTTGATAGTAGGAAACCGGGAAATAATGGCTATCTTCGTTATTGTAACCGTTAGTAAAGCCCCCACCACCATGCCTGCTATCCAAAAACAAAACCCAAATTACCAGGAAACAGGCGAGATTCTGGTAATTGATGATGACTCGTCCAGCCTGTTTCTAATAGAAGACCTGCTTCAATCACTGGGGATGGGCGGCAAGGTAACCACTGCCACAAATGCCGCAGACGCTTTGGCCCTGATCAAAAGCCGCATTGGCACCAACAAGTTTCCTGAGTTACTGTTTCTTGACATAAAAATGCCCGGCATTGACGGCTTCGGGTTTTTGGAGCAGTTGCGCCACATGTACCATCCCAACCACGCAGAGCCCAAAGTAGTGGTGCTTAGCTACTATGGAAACAGGGTTTACCAGGAACAGGCCGCGCAATTTGGGGTATCTGCTTATTTACGTAAACCGCTAACCAAGGAAAAGGTTATGGACGTAATGGATCTTCATACGTTTAACAACTAATTCTCAGGAGTAGCCACTTACCGGTGACCTGTTTAGTTACATGAAGTAAGCTATACTGGGATTGGGGTCCCGCCCTAACCTGGGCTGGTAGACTTACTAGAAAATTTTTGCCTCCCTTACCCCTTCTTAAACGGCATCAGTCTTTTGGTGCACGCTTTCATTCTGGCCTCCACCCAACCTTTCAACAAAGAACCTTTTATAGGCTATAAAGTAAACGTCTGGTGGAACGTGGCCCAGGCAGGAACATTTATGTTGCCGGGCACGCTGTTTAATATCTGTTTAATTCTTTATCTTAGAATCCACGCTTAACCTATCCAACTATGGCCAAAGGAAAATCACCCTCAAAAGAAACAAAAAAGAAGGAACCAGCTAAAAGCCTGAAAGAAAAAAGAGCCGAAAAACAACAGAAAAGAGACTCTAAGCGGGATTAGTTTCGCGTTTCAGGCACCAGGGCCCCGGCCGTAGCTTTACAAGAGAAATCTTGCCAAGCCTACCGCCGGGGCCCTTTTGGTACGTTTACAGTTGGCGCTACAGCTCCTTAATCACCTCGCGGAAATCTTGTTCGCTCAAGGGTTTGGTCAGGTGCCGTTTTATGCCCAGGGCCTGCATCTGGTCCAGGTCTGAGGCGTTGGATGAGGTAGACAGCACCACCACCTTGGTAGTTATTTCTTGGGCCATGGGAAGCTTGTTAAACTCCTCCAGAAACGAAAAGCCATCTAGCACCGGCATGTTAATGTCCAGGAGAATTAAGTTGGGATATGCTTCCGGGCCGGTTAAGCCCTGAAGATAGGCCAGACCCTCCAAGCCATTTGCGGCTACAATAATCTGGTCTACCAGTCCCGTCTCCTCAATGACGGTCTGGTTAAGGAAATTGGTTATCTCATCATCTTCTATCAGAAGTATGGACTTGATTCTTTTCACGGGTACTAATTAGGTGGGGGACTTAGTATATATTGTAAAGAAAGTACATTACCCGTAAAAATGCCTAAAAGCGGGGGCATTTTACTGCATTTTAACTAAGATTTTAAACCCCGGACCCAAATTAAGATATCAGGGTCTTTTAGAAGTGTATTTTTCCCCGTTCCCTTATCCTTTTCTGGCAGAGGCCTGCCCGCCACCGTATTTTTTCAAGACCAGATACCCCACCACCCCGCTTAAGACTGAAGCGGTTAAGATGGCAAACTTGGCATTGGTTTGGTAAGCTACTTCTTCAAAGGAAAGTAAGGCAATGAAGATGGACATGGTAAACCCTACCCCTGCCAGCATTCCCGCGCCCGCCAAATGCCCCCAGGACACGCCCTCTGGTAAAGAACTCAATTTCACCTTACAGGAAAGCCAGGATAGAAGCAGTATTCCCAGCGGTTTGCCCAGGCAGAGTCCCAGTAAAATACCCAACCCTAAAGGACTTCCCAATCCTTCTACCATGCCGGCCTCAAACCGGATGTTGGTATTCACCAAGGCAAAAATGGGCATGATGAGAAAATTCACCGGACGCACCAAGGCGTGCTCCAGCCTTTCCAGCGGTGACTCTTCGGCGGTTTGGTTAGTGGGTATGGTAAAGGCCGTCAACACCCCGGCCAAAGTGGCGTGTACCCCCGAATGGTGAATAAAATACCACATAGCCAAGCCGGGTACCAGGTAAAAAATGAGGTGTTTAACACCCAGGCGGTTAAGCATTACCAGCAGAATCATCACGCCCGCCGCATAAAGCAGGTAATTTACGTGTAGCTCTGAAGAGTAAAAGATAGCAATGACCAGAATGGCCACCAGGTCATCTACTATGGCCAGCGCCGTTAAAAATATCTTTAGCGCCACTGGCACCCGGCTTCCCAAAATGGAGAGAATACCAATAGCAAAGGCAATGTCTGTGGCCATGGGAATACCCCACCCACCGGCCGTGGGGCTACCCAGGTTCACCAGCGCATAAATAGAAGCCGGCACCACCACCCCACCCAGCGCAGCAAATACCGGCAAAGACGCCTGACTCAACGAAGACAGCTCCCCTTCCACCAGTTCCCGTTTAATCTCAAGGCCCACCAGCAAAAAGAAAATGGCCATCAAGCCGTCATTCACCCAAAGCAGGACGGAGTATTTCAGCCCGATCGTCTCAGAAGCATAGCCTACCTCCAGGGCCAGAAAACGTTCCAGGTCATCACCGGGGGCTGAATTAGCCACTAGCAGGGAAATAGCCACAAAGGCCATCAGGAGAAAACCTCCCGCTGAGGAAGACTGGAAAAACCGTTTGTAGGCGTGGACATTGATAAGCTTGCTGAGCATAGGCGTTTATATACTTTCTGAGGAGGATCACTTGTGGCTAAGATAGCAGTTCTATTTTTAAGTGGTTTCAAGCAAGACTGTTCCCGCAAGCTGGCGTTGCTGTTTTGAGGCCAGTTTCGCAAAAACAGGCTAAAAACAGTTTTTGAAAAAGAGGTGAATGGCCGGTTTTACTTTTTCGGCATTTGATTCAAAAGCTTTAGCAAAACCCCGTTTGTCCAGCCAAAACCATCCTGGTTGGGGTACTCGCCGCCACCGCCTTGGCCAGCAGGCTGCTCTACATTGTATTTTTCAGTGAGCTTTCCGGTTTGCTGGTATACGTCCAGGTTCTGCCGAACCCAGTTCTGGGCAATGGTATGGGCCAATTTGTTTTGCCCATAGGCTTTAAGGCCCTGTATGCTCATCCATTGCAGGGGTGCCCACCCGTTGGGCGCATCCCATTGCTGCCCCGAGGATACCAATGTTGCCGGCAAACCACCTTGCCGTAGAAAATCCCGTTCCAGCTTCTTAGCCACGCCCCTGGCCTGCGCTTTGGTGGCCATACAGAAAAACAAGGGTGCTACGCCCGCTAACGTGGGGTGCACAGATTGTTTCTGCCGCACAAAGTCATAGTCATAGAAGAAATTGTCAGAAGCATTCCAGCACAGGGCCAGCAGCGCTTTCTTCCTTGTTTGGGCTTTTTGCCGGTATGCCTGTTCCTGGTCCTTGTTGTTTTGCAGGTGGGCCATATCGGCAAGCAGGATTTCCACGTGGTAGAGCAGGGCGTTCAAGTCAACGGGGATCAGTTCTGTGGTCCTGATGGTCTCCAAGGAGGCGCCGTCCAAAAACCAGCGGCTGCTGAAATCCCAGCCAGACTCGGCGGCGGCCCGAAGGTTTCGGTAAACCTCCTTGGGGTCTCTGCCTGAAGCCTTAGCCACCGCCACGTCTTCTTTGTAGGCCTCTGGGCGCGGCGAGGGGTCATCATCCCAATAGCGGTTTAGGATACTTCCGTTTGGCAGCAGGACCACCCGCCGGAAGGCTGGTTTTTGGGTGGTCAGGTCTGCAGCACCGTCCATCCAGAAAGCATATTCCTTTTCCAGGGCGGGGGCATAGGTTTTCAGGACTTCAGGGCCTTTCTGTTGGGCCAGCACCCGCAACATCAAGGCAAAAAACGGAGGCTGTGACCGGCTCACGTAATAGGTGCGGTTTCCGTTGGGTATGTGCCCTACGGTTTTTATGAGGTAGGCAAAATTATCTACCATGTGCTGGATGAGCTGGGTTTGTTGACTTTCCTGCAGGCCCAGCATGGTAAAGTAACTGTCCCAGTAGTAAATTTCCCTGAACCGGCCTCCAGGCACCACATACGGGTGGGGCAAGATAATAAGGGAGCCTTGTGTTTGCTGCGGTTGGCGGGTTAATATCGGCCACAGGGCCTGAATGTGGGCGGCTACCGGCTGAGAGGGATCTGCCTGGTAATCATTGCCCGGGGTGGCCGGTGACTCAAAGTGGCGCAGCACAAAGGCTTTCAGGTCAAACCCGGGCTTGTTTTTCTCCTGCTCATACGCGCCAAGAATCTGGGCGGGGGCAGACCGGGGTACGCAGTCTGGGAAGGTTTTGGAGTCTAGGAACACGGGTGCCAATTGTACCTGCCGAAACAAGTCTCCTAGTTCCTGGTGCGGCCTGAACTGCGCCCGGCCTGAAAGACCCAGCGCCAGAAAAAGCACCAACAAAAAAAGGTTTCTACGGAAATTTAAGGCAAGGCGGGCGTACGGATTGACCATAGAATAACAGTTGGGGAACACCTGTCATTACGCAGAAATCTCCGGGAAAGGATATAAAACTACCTCCATGGCCTGTTGCCTGCCTCTCCTTCAATATGTTTTGGCGCCCGTCATGGTACGCCTATTTCCAGCGCAATGGCCTACCTAAAACGTTTTAAGGCTGTTTTTAGAAAAACAGCCTTAAAACGCAAAATAACAAACAGGTTCCCTAAAAGGGATATTAGCGTTCATGCAACAGACGGTCAATATCCTGAATCTTCCCGAAGATCACCAGAATATCGCCGGCCTCAAACACGGTTTCCGCTTTCACTACGCCCAATACCGTGGCCTTGGGTTGCGTTTTGCCAAACAGGTTCTTGGTCTCGCGGTGGCGCAGAATAGTAAGCACATTCACCTGGTACTTTGCCCTGAAATTGGACTCTGCAATGGTCATACCCACATAACGATTAGGCACCGTGGCTTCAATGATGTTGTAGTCCTCGGTCAGGTCAAAGGAGTCAATCACGCCGCGCATTTCCAGTTTCTTGGCCAAGCGCTCAGCGCTTTCCTGCTCTGGCCTGATAATTTGGTCTACCCCAATAGCTTCCAGTACCGTTTGGTGCAATGGTGAAATGGCCCGGCTCATGAGCCTTTTCACGCCTAATTGCTTGAAAATAGCGGTGGCCATAACAGAGGCGCCAAAGTCTTCGCCAATCCCCACCAGCACCACATCCGTCTCGGCAATGGGCAAGGTAGCCAACGAGGGCATATCACTGGCATCCAGGCAAATGGTGTGGGTCACGCTGTCTTTGTAGGCTTCTACCTTGTGCATGTCCTTGTCTACGGCAATCACCTCATGGCCCATCTCTGTTAACCGCATGGAAAGGGAAGAACCGAAATACCCTAATCCTACTACTATATAGCGCATACTTCTTTTTTAGGTAATGATAATGGTTTCTTTAGGGTAGCGATACCGCAGCGAGCCCACCTTCCGCAACAGACTCACAATCAAGGTAAGCGTGCCAACCCTCCCTAAAAACATAGTGATAATAACTACCACCTTGCTTGGGGTGCTCAACAGGGTGGTAATGCCTAAGGTAAGCCCCACCGTACTAAACGCCGAGAAGCACTCAAACGCCACGGCGGCCAGCCCCAGGTGCGGGTCAAAGAAGGTGATAAGGAAAACGGCCATGCCGATGACCAGCAAAGACAACAGAATAATGGCAAACGCCTTGTACACTGACTCCTGCTCTATTTCTCGGCCAAAGATTTCTACCCGGTCCTTGCCCCGGGCCAAACTTACAATATTAAGAATTGCCAGCGCGAAGGTAGTGGTTTTAATACCCCCGCCCACAGACGCCGGCGACGCCCCAATCCACATGAGCAATAGGTAAAGGAGCACGGTAGGCGCCGTCAGGGCCGCCAGGTTTACGGTGTTAAAACCAGCGGTGCGCGGGGTAACCGCCCCAAAAAAGGACCCTACCAGTTTACCCCAGATACTATGCCCGGCCAGGGTGTTATTCTTCTCCAGTAAAAAATACAGGAAGGTGCCCAGTGCCAGTAACACCAACGTGGTAATCACCCCCAGGAGGGTATTCACATTCAAGACCCTGGGGGCGTGTTTGGCCCGGTTGCTGGTGCCTAGCCGTTCTATCTGGGCCAGAACCTTATACCTAAGGTACCTGCTCAGGTTAAAAACAATAGGGAATCCTAAGCCGCCGGCAATGATAAGCCCGGCAATGATCAACTGCAAGGGATAGTTGAACCTCACCACCGGGTCGTATAAGCCCAGGCTAAGGGTAGAGAAGCCAGCGTTGCAAAACGCCGAGACGGCATGGAAAACCGAGAAGCTGGCCTTGTCTGGGAAAACCGCGTCTGGCACTCCCTGCAAGGACCAGAACACCAATAGAGCCCCCAACAACTCCACCCCCAGAGTAAAGCTCACAATCTTAAACAGCGTTCTGGTGATCTGCCCCAGGTTGTCTTCATTGAGCCAGTCTTTCATGAACAATGACCCCTTGAGTGAAGAGCCTTGGAAAAAGATCCCAAAAAAGCTGGCAAATGTCATGATCCCCAATCCGCCCACCTGGATGAGGATAAGAATGATCACTTTCCCCGCCGGGGTGAAAACAGTGGCCACGTCTAGGGTTACCTGACCGGTAACGCACACCGCACTAGTGGCTGTGAACAGGGCATCTACAAAGGAAATCTCTTCATAAGTGGCTTGGGGCAACAGGAGCAAAAAAGTGCCTACCGCAATCAGAAACAAAAAGCTAAGCACAAACATCTGCGCCGGGTGCAGGGTACCCCGGTAGAAAAGAAGGGTCTTTTTAGACAGCTCTATGAAGAAAACATAGAAGATGATAAAATAGATAGGCTGTTCGCTGTCAAAGAAATGCAGGAGACTGCTGGCATGGGTAACCTGGTTATCTAGCACCAGGCGCGCCACCAGCACCAGGAACATGAAGGTTAGCAGCAGGCCTTCAAAGATAAGGGATGGCCTGTTGGCCCTACTTTTTAACATTACGCCCCCTCTTATGGCTACGCTGACCAGTACCACCAGAAAATAAAAATGGTAGAAATAGTGGAGGTATCTTAGTTCAGAAGGTACATGCTCAAACCCAATGTCATACAAGAATACCAATAGCCCCGCAGTACTGAAGTAAAGCAGGAACGTATCTAACACGCCTACAATGCGCGGCGTGTTATAAAAGGCGGCCTGCAAGGGTGTAAGGGAAGACTTATTGTTTTTCAGCTTCATAAAATTGTAATCTCAGACACCGCTGTCCTACCCACTTCACCCTTCTGGTTCTCCCAAACGCCCCTTGTATACGCAACAAATGTACAGAAGCCCAAACATTTTCTGCTCACCCAAGTACTTAAAAGGCAAATCAACCTTACTTTCCTAAATTTATGGATACCTACAACCTGAAGCCTGAGAACATGCGAGCCCCCGAGCACCTGAACGAAAAAGAGATACGGCAGAGCTTAGAGGAACTGGACGCCAAGATAAAGGTGCTGCAAGGCAGGGCAAACGCCACCACCGCAGATTCACCGCACACCTACCATGAGCATATTGCCGCCCTGGAAGCCAAGCGCGCCCTTATTGCCCAAAAACTGGAAAACTCCTCCAGCGCCACAGACAGTACCTGGCAGGAAATTAAAAACAGTCTGGATGATTTGGCCGAAGGGATAAAAAAATTATTCTAACGGCAGAGGCCCTGGCTGTTTTAGGCCTGTTTTTCAAAAAACAGTCCTAAAACAGCCAGGGCCTTTCGTTTGCGTGCCAGGTGCGTGAGGTAACTAGTGCAGGTGAATCTACCTAGCCTACACCCTGAAATCCATTACAGATACGCCTGTGTTTTAAGCACATTTTTGGTAAAACAGGCTTAAAACGTAGGCTTATCGGTTGGCGTAATGTTCAGAAATAATGTTGAGGATATCTGGCGTAAGGGGCTTGGAGAAAAAGTCGTTTACCTCAGAGAGGTTGCGGGCATGCAGGATGTCGTTCTTATCTACCGCTGATGACAGCACGAAAAGCAAGCACCGTTTGGTTACCTCCTCCGGGAATTTTTGGTATTCCTCAATAAACTCCCAGCCATCCATGCCGGGCATATTAATGTCCAGGAAAATGATATCCGGAAACTCCTGCGGCGTCTCTTTTACCAGTTGGTTCAGGTTTTCCAGGGCGTCTTCGGCCCATAAATAACTGTTGATGGTGTCTGCAAAGTGCTGGCTCCTTATCACGCTTTCGCATAAGAAGTTGTGGATCTCATCATCGTCAATTAAAAAAACTTTCCTGTACTTACTCATGCGTTAGGGGGTACTTGAAAAAAACTTTGAACGTTGATCCCTGGCCTACTTCACTGTCAACGTCTACCCAACCTCCAATGGTCTCTATCTGGGTTTTAATCATGTAAAGGCCCAATCCTTTTCCCTCAATGTGAGGGTGGAACCGGCGGTAAAGTCCAAACACCTTTGAGCCCTGTTTACCCAGGTCAATGCCTGTGCCGTTGTCCTGAATCTGCAGGCATAAAAATTCGTTTGAAAATACTGTTTTAATGCCAATTTGCAAACTGCAATCTTGCCGCCGGTATTTAATGGCATTGGTAATCAAGTTCAAAAGTATACTGTGTACGTAGCCTTTGTAAGCCAGTACCTTTCTACCCGCAGAAAAATCTACCGAAAGTTTACTAGACGCATGGTACAACTGTAAAGCCACGCTTTCCTGCACATCTTGCAGCACTTCCTGTAAATCTACCTCCTCCAGGGGCTGGTCTACCTTGCTCCGGATGGTGAGAATCTCATTGAGGTCCCTAATGGTGGAGTCCAGCTTGTGCGAGGTTCTTTCCAGCTTATTGATGAGCACCGGGTTTACCGGGTCCAGCAGGTTTCGGCGGTTATACAGACTGGTAAGCCCCATGATATTGGCCACCGGGGCCCTTAGGTTATGGGAGACAATGTAGGCGAACTGCCTCAGGTGCTCATTTTGCCGCGCCATTTCCTCGGTGAGGCTTAGTTTCTCGGCCTCGGCCTGTTTCCGGTCTTTTATTTGCCTGATGGAGATAAAACTGAAATTCTCCTGCTCAAAGCCAAAAAGGTTGAAATGCATTTCTACGGGGTGCTCCTGCCCTGCTTTGGCCCGCAGGTTGATCTCAATGGTTTTGTAGGCCAAGGGCTCTTCACCGGTACTCTGGCGGTCCCAGGCGTTGCGTGACAGCGAAGGGGCTACCTCAAAGATGGTGAGCGCCAATAGCTCTTCCTCTGTATAGCCCAGCAAGGCAATGGCGGCCTTGTTTACCCGCAGAATACGACCGTCTACCCTGGCCCAGAGAAAGGCCTCGGCGGCGTGCTCAATGGAAAGGTCAGCAAACTTCAGTTTTTCCTCTGTCCTTTTCCGCAAGGTGATGTCATTGGAGCTTCCGTCCAGGCGCTGCATGTTTCCATGCTCATCCAGTTTAGAAGAACAGCGGGCTATCAGCCATTTATCTTCGCCGGTTTTGGTTTTAATCCGGTACTCTACCTGAAATTGGTCACTGGATACTTTGAGTTTGGGAAGCGCCTCTTTAAATAAATGCTGGTCCAGGGGGTGTACCAGGTCAAACCACAGATTCTTGTCTGCATAAAACTCGTCTGGGGTATAGCCCAAAATGGTCTCACACTGTGGGCTCACGTAAATCATCTCCATGTTGGAGTTGAAGGAGAAAATAATGCTGGCAATATTGTTCAGGATAGATTGGGCCCGGCTCTCTAGTTCCAGCAATTGCTTTTCGGCTAGTTTTTTGGCTGTCAGGTCATGGACCACCACTAACCGGTAGTCTTTCTTTCCTGGCATTTCTAACGCATGCGAATGAACCTCTACCTGCAACAGGGTCCCGTCCTTTTTGCGGTGTTCCCATTCCCCGGCCTGGCTTAGGGTACCTCTTTCCTTTGAAACCACTTCCAGCAATCTGGGCAGGTGGCATTTCTGCCGCACGTCTTTGATGGTCATCTGGGTGAATTCTTCCTCAGAATAGCCATACAGACTTACGGCGGCGGCATTCACCATCACAAACCGAAGCGTTTGGGTATTGAAAACCCACATGGGCAGAGGGTTACTTTCAAACAAAAGTTTATAATACCCATCCTTCGGAATTTCAAAGGGTTCCTCTGAGAGAGACTTCATACGCGGTTGTTTTCTTGGTTTCTCTTCAAAAGGAAACCATTTGTCTTTTTTATTGGTAATACTGTCAACTACTTAAGCAGCGGGCATAACCTGCTACTCTCCTTCTTATAATTCAATAGAGCACCCAACTAAAAAGAAAGCTATTTTTTAATTTTACTTATAGGCAAAAGGTACCCCTTATCAAAACAATGAAAGAATTTACACGAGATCTAGCGCTCTAAAAACTCCCAAAAATG
The DNA here is from genome assembly GCF_054781795.1 of Rufibacter soli. Taxonomy (NCBI): domain Bacteria; kingdom Pseudomonadati; phylum Bacteroidota; class Cytophagia; order Cytophagales; family Hymenobacteraceae; genus Rufibacter; species Rufibacter soli. The sequence goes on from NZ_BAAGTS010000002.1 coordinate 2,443,373, forward strand.
CCTAGGAACGTATAAAATAGGTAAGATTCTGCTTAAAAGCGACCACTTTCTGCCGCTAATCATAAATTATTTACAAATTCTTATTTAAACACAAAAAGTACTTTATAAAGAACAGCGCCCAACCAAGACTTATAGGCGGGCTTCCCGTAATTAAGCCTGTATCCCCTCCCTCATTTCCTAGTTTAGAATTGCCGCTTTCTTCAGCCAAAAAACTAATTGCCTTTGAAAAAAATTTACCTTTAGTTAAATGAAAAACTTTTACCTAGTTCTGTCCTTGATAGGCCTTTTACTGTGCTCCCTGGCCAGTAGAACCATCCTGGCCCAGTCTGCACCAAAAACAGAACCCTTTACCCTGGTGTTTAAACTAAAGCCAACCGCGGCCCAGGCCTTGGGTAAAAGCGCTGGTGCTTCCTTGGTGCAACAAGTGGTGCAACGGGTGGCCGCTACCCCGGCGGCCCAGAAGTTTCCGCAGGCCGCTGCCAGGGCACAGGGCAAAGCCCCCGGAAAAAATGCCGTAAACCTTTCCCTGATCTATCAGTTACGTTATACTCCCGGGCAGTCTTTCCTGCAGATAAAGAAGGACTTGCTAGCTACCGGGCTGGTAGAATATGTAGAACCCCTCTACGTGTATGAACCCCTGCATATTCCCAATGACCCCCTGGCAGATTCTGTGTCAGGTTCCCAGAACTACCTCAAAATCATTAATGCCTACAGGGCCTGGGACATTTCAAAAGGCGACAGCAACGTAGTCATTGGAATTCTGGACACGGGCGTACGCCTTACGCATGAAGACCTGCGGGGAAACCTTAAATACAATTACGCTGACCCCATTGACGGAATTGACAATGACGGAGACGGCTACGTGGACAATTTCAGGGGTTGGGACCTAGCTGACGGAGACAATGACCCCTCCGCCGATGCTAATGGCCACGGTACCACCGTAACTGGCTTCGCCGCGGCGCAAGCCAACAATGGCGTAGGGATTACTGGGATTGGTTATAAATGCAAATTCTTACCTATCAAAGTATTTTCTTCTCAGGCAAACGGCGCCTTTAGGGGCTATGAGGCTATTGTCTATGCGGCAGACCACGGCGTGAAGGTGATCAACCTCTCCTGGGGCGCCGCCAGCTTCTATTCTGCCTATGAACAGGACGTGATCAACTATGCTGCCATTAACAAAGATGTGGTCATAGTGGCCGCCGCGGGCAACACCAACGCTGAACTTGATTTTTACCCCTCCTCCTACCAGAATGTATTGTCTGTGGGGGCTTTAGATAAAAATGACGTGAAAGGAGCCTCGCATACCTTCAGCTTTGCCATAGACCTAGGAGCCTTAGGGGTAGACGCCTTTTCCACTAATAATGCCAGTGACTCCCGGTACGGGTCTGGTTCTGGTTCTTCTTATGCCTCGCCCCTGGTAGCGGGTGCCGCCGCGCTGGTTAGAAGCCGTTTCCCTTCTTTAACCGCCCTTCAGGTAGCGGAAAGGTTACGGGCCACGTCTGATGAAATCTATAATATACCCGGCAATGCTCCTTATTATGAGAAGTTGGGAAAAGGCAGGTTGAATGTTTACCGGGCCCTTGCAGAAACCACCACTAAATCTGTGAGGGTAACCGAAGTTAACCTGGTGAACGGTGGCGGTTTATTGCCCGGGGAGGAAGTACAACTGGCGGGGTCCTTTACCAATTACCTGCAGCCCTTGTCTGCGCTTACCGTCTCTATCTCTTCTGGTAGCCCGTACGTGAAGATTCTGCAAGAAAAGGCTAGCTTGGGTGTCATGTCTACCTTGGCCAGCACCAGTAACCAAGCCACGCCCTTCAAGATAAAAATTGACGCCAACACGCCTTCTAACACTACCATTGATTTACGCTTCAGCTTTTCAGATGGGTCCTACACAGACTTTCAATACTTGAAGCTGATCCTGAACCCGAGCTTCCTGACCACTGATGTCAATGATTTGCTGGTGTCTGTCATGAGCACGGGTAATATTGGGTACAACGGGTTGATTTATAGCCAAGGCAAAGGGGTGACGTACCGCGGCAGTTCTCCGCTTTTGGCAGAGGGCGGCTTGCTTATTGGCTACTCCCCTACCTATGTCTCTGATAACATCAGAAACGAAAAAGGAAGCACTGACAATGATTTTTATTCCGTTTCTACCCTCTTCCGGACGGTTAATTCCCCATACGCCGACTTTCATGCGTCTAACATGATGGAAGACTCATTGACCGCGACCAAAAACAAAAGCCTGAAAATACAGCAGAATATCTTTGCCTGGAAAGAAGCCCCTAACAGGGGATTTGTGCTGCTGGAATACGTGCTGACCAACCGTACCACAGCCCCCATTGAAAACGCGTATGCCGGCCTTTTCACTGACTGGGACGTTCTTGCGGCCTCCAAAAACGTGGTAGAATGGGACAAGCAGCTAAAACTGGGCTACATCAGACATATTACAGATACCACCCTTTGGACAGGCATCCAATTAATTACGGCGGGTGACCCTGGCTTTTATGCGCTGGAGAATTCTTCCGCCACCCCGGGCACCATCAACTTAAGTGACGGTTTCTCGGCGCAGGAAAAATACCTGGCCATGTCTGGGGGGGTACAACGGGAAAAGGCGGGGTTTGACGCCGGCAAAGATGTGTCTATGCTTCTTTCCAGTCCTATTAAGAAATTACCCCCTAATGAGCATGACACCGTCACATTTGCCATTGTTGCGGGCACCACTCGTTCAGAAATCACGCAAAGCGCAGCAGCGGCCTTACGGAAATACCAGCAATTGCAAACCACCCGTACGGTCACTTCCTCCCCTGGTTTGTTACCGGCCAATGGTATCACCGTTTACCCTAACCCATCACAGGGGCAGGTAACCGTTACCTTGCCTACGGCTATGCACCAGACCGCGGTTACCGTGCAGCTGGTGAACAGCCAAGGCGAAGTTTCCCCGCAGGGCGTTTTCCAGCGCGCAGACAAGGTATCCTTTGACTTCTCCCATCTGGCCTCTGGTATCTACTATCTGCGGTTTACCTCTGCTGCCGGCACCGTCACTAAAAAGCTCATGCTTTCTAAATAGAAATTCCGTTTTAAGCCCGTTTTTTGAAAAACGGGCTCAAAACGGAAAAGGGTATAAAAAAGGAAAGGCGGCCATGGGGCCGCCTTTCCTTTTTTATGAATTGCCCTGTTTAGGCATTTTGCTGCAAACGGATCAGGTTAAGGGCAGACCCGGCTTTAAACCATTCAATCTGGCCTTCATTGTAAGTGTGGTTAGCCTCAAAAGTATAGGTAGAGCCATCTTTGTGGGTCAACTTCACTTTCAAAGGAACGCCTGGAGCAAAAGAAGTCAGTCCGATGATGTCAATTACGTCTTCCTCCTCAATGCGGTCATAATCCTCTTTGTTGGCGAAGGTAAGCGCTAGCATCCCCTGCTTCTTAAGGTTAGTCTCGTGGATACGGGCAAAAGATTTCACTAATACCACTTTCACGCCCAGGTGACGCGGCTCCATGGCGGCATGCTCTCTGGAAGAACCTTCACCGTAGTTTTCGTCTCCTACTACCACAGACCCTAAGCCGGCCGCTTTGTAGGTACGGGCCACCTGAGGAACTTCCTCGTAACCGCTTCCGCGAGTCAGTTGGTTTTTCACTTTGTTGGCCTCACCGTTAAAGGCATTGATAGCACCAATCAACATGTTGTTGGAGATGTTATCTAAGTGCCCACGGTATTTCAGCCACGGACCAGCCATAGAGATATGGTCAGTAGTACACTTACCTTGTGCCTTGATCAACAGTTTCAACCCTGTCAGGTCTTGTCCATCCCAGGCCTTGAAAGGCTCCAGCAACTGCAGACGGTCTGAGGTTGGATCTACCACAATGGAAACTGCGCTTGGGTCTTCAGCAGGGGCAATGTAACCGGCGTCTCCCACAGCAAAACCATTTACCGGCAATTCAATACCCATAGGCTCATCCAGTTTCACCTGCTCACCGTTTTTGTTGGTAAGGGTGTCTGTGAGTGGATTGAAGGTAAGGTCACCGGCAATAGCGAAGGCGGTCACAATCTCAGGAGAGGCCACGAACGCGTGGGTGTTGGGGTTACCGTCATTCCGCTTGGCGAAGTTACGGTTGAACGAGGTGATGATGGAGTTTTTGCGCTTAGGATCGTCGGTGTGACGGGCCCACTGCCCAATGCAAGGTCCGCAGGCGTTAGCCAATACTACCCCACCAATCTCCGCGAAAGTATCTAGTAAACCGTCACGCTCAGTAGTGAAACGAACTACCTCAGAGCCTGGGGTGATGGTGTATTCTGCATTTACCGCTAATCCTTTGTCTGTGGCTTGCTTGGCCACGGAGGCAGCGCGGGTAATGTCTTCATAAGAAGAGTTAGTGCAGGAACCGATCAAACCAACTTCCAGTTTGGCTGGCCAGTTGTGCTCACGCACAGCAGCGGCAAACTGAGAGATAGGCCAGGCGGCATCTGGAGTGAACGGTCCGTTCACGTGTGGCTCCAAGGTGCTCAGGTCAATCTCAATCAGTTGGTCATAGAAAGAAGCCGGGTCAGCGTACACCTCGTCATCGGCACGCAGGTGTTGGGCAACCTGGTCGGCGGCCTCAGCAATCTCAGCGCGCTCAGTACCTACCAGGTATTCTTTCATTTTCTGGTCATAGGCGAACACGGAAGTAGTAGCTCCGATTTCAGCACCCATGTTACAGATAGTGGCTTTACCGGTACAAGACAGGTTGTTGGCACCCTCGCCAAAATATTCTACAATGGCCCCGGTACCGCCTTTCACGGTCAAGATACCAGCCACTTTCAAGATCACGTCTTTGGCAGAAGTCCAACCACTCAACTTGCCGGTCAGTTTCACGCCAATTACTTTCGGGAATTTCAGTTCCCAGGCCATACCGGCCATCACGTCTACGGCATCGGCACCGCCCACGCCTATGGCAATCATCCCCAGACCACCTGCGTTAGGCGTGTGGGAGTCAGTACCAATCATCATTCCGCCCGGGAACGCGTAGTTCTCCAGTACTACCTGGTGAATGATACCCGCACCTGGCTTCCAGAAGCCCAGGCCATATTTGTTAGACACGGAGGCCAGGAAATCATAGACTTCTTTGTTTTCTGTGTTGGCTTCAGCCAAATCCTGGTCTGCACCTACGCGGGCCTGGATTAAGTGGTCACAGTGTACGGTAGAAGGAACAGCAGCCGTAGTGCGGCCCGCCTGCATGAACTGCAACAAAGCCATCTGGGCGGTAGCATCCTGCATGGCCACGCGATCTGGGGCGAAGTCAACGTAAGACTTACCTCGCTCATAGCCTTGCGTAGCAGCACCGTTATATAAGTGGGCGTAAAGAATTTTCTCTGTCTGAGTTAAAGGTCGGCCTACCGCCGTACGTGCCGCTGCAATCCGGTCACCCAGCTGCGCATACACTGCCTTGATCATTTCTACATCAAATGCCATAGATCTGCGTTGTATTTTTTAGTTCTTGCTTAACGTCGCGCACAAAAGTCGCAAACAAAACACTTCTACACAAACTTTTAAATGAACAGCGTCCGTAAAGGTTTTTAGCGGCCTTTGCCACTTATTCCACCCGGAGCCGTAGATTTGCAGCATGAACAAGAAATCGTTTTTTAAATATTCCTTTTTCACGCTATTAGCGGCGGCCATGGGCCTGCAGGGCTGTTCGTCGCCCTCCACCTCAAGTGAGTTAAAGACAGGCCCTTGGCGCGGCACCATTGCGGTGAACGGACAGGAGATGCCTTTTAACTTTACCGTTTCTGAGGAAGGCGGAAAGCAGGTAGCTCATCTCATTAACGGAGATGAGAAAATTTTGATTGATGAAATTTCCTACGCCCAGGACAGCGTGCGCCTGCAGATGCATATTTTTGACGCCGCCCTCATTGCCAAAGTAGACGGCAACAAGCTAACCGGCCGTTGGGAGCGGAAAGATGTAGCCGAACCCTACAGCCTGCCCTTCTCTGCCGAGCACGGGAAAACAAGCCGTTTTTCTGAAAACCCCGCCAAACCAGCCCTCAACGTAAACGGCAAGTGGGAAGTAAACTTCACTGAAGAAGACGGCCAGACTTACCCTTCCATTGGTGAGTTTGTGCAGAAAGGCAACGCTCTTACCGGCACTTTTCTCACCACCACCGGCGACTACCGGTACCTGCAGGGCCAGGTTTCTGGCAATGAACTTAAGCTCTCTGCTTTTGACGGTGCCCACGCCTACCTATTCACGGCCACGGGCGGAGCAGACAGCACCTTAACTGGGCACTTCTATTCGGGCAAAGCCGGCCACGAAACCTGGACCGCCAAGCGTAACCCAGACTTTAAGCTGGCCTCAGCCGATACCCTCACCCACCTGAAGCCCGGCTATGACCGTTTAGACTTTTCCTTCCCAGACCTGACCGGCAAGAAAGTGTCCCTCACAGATCCTAAATTCAAAGGCAAAGTAGTGGTGGCGCAGATCTTCGGGTCCTGGTGCCCTAACTGCATGGATGAGACGGCATTTCTAGCCCCCTGGTACGCCAAAAACAAAAGCCGCGGTGTAGAGGTGGTTGGCCTGGGCTATGAAGTGAGCCCTGATTTTGAGAAGGCCAAAACCCGCATTGAGAAAATGCGTGACCGGATGAAGGTAGATTATACCCTGCTGGTAGCAGGTACCAAAGACAAGGAACTGGTGGCAAAATCTTTACCGGCTCTCAACCATGTGCTCTCCTTTCCTACCACTATCATCATAGACAAGCAAGGCAAGGTGCGCAAAATCCATACAGGCTTCTCGGGTCCCGGCACTGGCAAATACTATGAGGAGTTCGTGCAGGATTTCAATAAAACCATTGACCAGTTGCTGGCCGAGTAAAGTCACTATAGACTAAAAGAAATGGCGTCCTTTTTAAATAAGGACGCCATTTTTATTTAGGGTTGTTTCCAAAGACAAGTATCGGTAGTGAGGCCACTCATATTAAATCTTCTCTAGGCATTCCATTTTCATAAACCAGTAGAGTTTTCCGGTTCAGGCTTGGTTACAAACAAAAGCAGTCCCTCCTCACCTTCTGAGGCATTTGTTTTCCTTTTAGTGTGCATCCCTAATTTTTGAAGAAGCTGGATAGACCTTGTGTTTTCAGGGTCCACAATGGCTGAAACGGTAGGGAAACGGAGATGGCTTTTAGCATATGAGAGGACTTCCCTTGCTATTTCAAAGGCGTAGCCCTGGTGATGGAAAGTAGGTAAGAAAGCAAACCCTATGTCTGGATGCTCCAAAGTGTCTCTTTTCATAATCCCACACATGCCAATAGGGGTTCCTTCTGCCTTGGTTTCTACCATAGACAACCCAAAGCCATGTTCCCGGTACCCTTTCAATGGCCCATTCTCCAGATAAAAAACTGCCTGTTGGGTAGTATGGATATTTCTATCCCCTATAAATTGTAACCAACTGGGCGTATTCACCAATTCTACAATGAAATCAGCATCCTCCAGGGTAAACTCTCTGAGGGTTAATCTTTCAGTTTCTAAAAGGTAGGCCATGCTGCTATGGTTGAAAGGTACCTTACAAAAATTCAGGATCTTGGATCAAGCTATATAGAGCCTATGGGTAAACAACCTCTTTTGAAGAAACTCATTGCAAAAGTCTGGGAAAGCCCATTATACACCAAGCCGTTCTTTTCAAAAGTGAATAGAAATACAGGACTTCTTACTTTTCCCGCTCTATAGTATACCGGATAAGTTGCTCCAGGGAGTCACGGGAAGGAGAGGCGGGGAAGGTACGAAGGAGTTCCAGAGCTTCGGCGTAGAAGGCTTCCATGCGCTGGATAGAGTATTCCAGCCCCCCAGAGCTTTTCACGAAGGCAATGACTTCGTTAATTTTTTCGGCTTTGCCGTTGTTGTTCTTGACGTTGTAAATCACGCGGCGCTTGGTCAGCCAATCGGCTTGCTGCAGAGCGTAAATCAGAGGCAGGGTCATCTTCTTCTCCTTGATGTCAATGCCCACGGGTTTGCCAATCTCGGCGGTGCCATAATCAAACAAGTCATCTTTAATCTGGAAGGCCAGGCCCACTTTCTCGCCAAACAGCCGGGCTTTCTCCACGGTTGCCTCATCGGCGCCCGCCGAGGCCACACCTACGGCACAGCAAGAAGCGATCAGCGAGGCCGTTTTTTGCCGGATGATGTCAAAATACACCTGTTCGGTGATGTCCAGGCGGCGGGCCTTCTCCATTTGGAGCAGCTCCCCTTCGCTCATCTCACGCACGGCGTTGCTCACGATTTTGAGCAGTGCAAAATCATTGTTGTTAAGGGAGAGCAGAAGGCCTTTGGAAAGCAGGTAGTCGCCTACCAGCACGGCAATCTTGTTTTTCCAGAGGGCATTCACAGAAAAGAAGCCGCGGCGGTAGTTTGAGTCGTCCACCACGTCATCATGCACCAGAGTGGCGGTATGCAGCAGTTCAATGAGGGCGGCTCCGCGGTAAGTGGCCTCTGAGGTCTGTTCCTGCATGAGCTTGGCCATAAAGAAAACGAACATGGGCCGCATCTGCTTCCCTTTGCGTTTCACTATGTAGCCCATAATCTTGTCCAGCAACAAAACATTGGATTGCATAGACTGCCGGAACTTCTTTTCGAACTCCTGCATCTCGGCTGCAATTGGGGCCTGTATCTGGTTTAAAGGGCTGCTCATTTTGGTGGCACAATAATACGAGCCTCTACCCTCGAAAGCAAACTCTCCATTTGGATTTGCCGTTATTCAGGCGTTACTTCGGCGGCTTTTCAACTTTTGCATGTATGGTACAGCGCACAGACTTTCTCCTCTCCTCTCCGCACGGCCGTGATTTTGCCGTTGATGCCCGCTGGGAAGCCGACGGCCAGCCCAAACCGGTAGTGGTGTTCGTGCACGGGTTTAAGGGCTTCAAAGATTGGGGTCACTTTAACCTGTTGGCAGATTACTTTGCCCACCACGGTTTCGTGTTCGTGAAACTCAACCTGTCACACAACGGTGTGGAGCCAGACGGCACTGACCTCACCAACATGGAGGCCTTCGGGAATAACAACTTCTGCATTGAGCTGGATGACCTGGGCGCCCTAATTGACCATCTTAGAAATAACCCTTCTGAAATACCTGCCCAGGAAATAGACCCCGATTACCTGTTCCTGATAGGGCACAGCCGGGGCGGCGGGTTAGTCTTGCTGAAAGCGGCGGAAGACACCCGCCTCACAGGCGTGGCCACCTGGTCTGCCATCAGCGATATTGACCAGCGGTGGTCTCCCGAGGTGATGGAACAATGGAAGCGAACCGGGGTACAGTACATTGCCAATGCCCGCACCGGCCAACAAATGCCGCTGTACTATCAACTGGTAGAGAATTACCTGGCTAACCGCGACCGCCTGAACATTGCCAAAGCCGTAGAGAAGATACAGATCCCGCTGCTTATTATTCATGGCGAGCAGGATGAGACCCTGCCGGTGCAAATGGCCCATGACCTACACGCGCACAACCCATTCGCGGAACTGTATTTACTCCCGGAGGGCGACCATTCCTTTGGCGGCAGGCACCCTTATGAACAACCGCACCTTCCAGACTTGGCCAAAGCAGCCGCCGATAAAACCATCCAATTCTTCCAGGAAGCCATAGCCCGCTCGTAATGACCTCTCTTTTTCTACTGCTGGGCAGCAACCTGGGTGACCGTACCTTTTACCTTTCAGAAGCGTGTTCGCGTTTAGAGGCTGTTTTTGGGAAAACGGCCTTAAAATCCAGCCTCTACCAAACGGCTGCCTGGGGCGTGGAAGACCAACCAGCCTTTTTGAATCAAGTGCTGGTTTTTCACACAGACCTACCTGCCCAGGAAATTTTGGCTGTCACCCAGAAAGTGGAGCACGACCTGGGCCGGATCAGGAAGGAACGTTGGGGCGCCCGCGTCATTGACATTGACCTGCTTTTTTATGGGCAGCAAATCCTGGAAACTGACACCTTATACCTTCCGCACCCCCAACTGCACCTCCGGCGCTTTACCTTGGTTCCCCTGACAGAGGTAGCCCCAGATTTTGTACATCCGGTTTTAGGTAAGACGGTGGCTGAGTTGCTGGAAGATTGCCCTGATTTGCTGGAGGTAAATGTAGTTCAAGCGTGACCCTTTGATGCGTAATAGAATTGTCCGTTTTAGGCCCGTTTTTAGAAAAGAAGGCTTAAAACGGGTTTGATCTGCAGAAGCGCATCATCCCCTACCCCCTTCAAAAGGGGATGAGAAAGAGGGAAATGCATTGAATCAGAAAAACGTGCTCTCCTGTGTACCCCCCCCTTCGCCCCCTCAAGGGGAGAGTCTGTGTTGAATAAGCGGCATTGCGTTTCAGGCCTATTTTCCCAAAAACGTGCTCTAAACGCTATCATCCATTTCTCTACGCATTCCCTCGATTCCAGTCTTTACTTCGAGCGCCTCGCTTGTGGCCCTGCAGGGACTTTACTAAGAGAGAACTACAACTCGGCCGCAAGGGCAGTGCGAGGGGGAAAGACGGGGCCCCGCGGCCGTGAGCGCTCGGAGAGAAGAGAAGAGATGAAACAACCAAGCATAAGGACTTAAGGCAACAGCGCTCACCACGCCAGTAGCAGGCGGAAATGCGTGCAAAAATCAAATGGAAATGGAGAGGCAGTTTAAGTCGTTGGGGAGAACAATGGCGAGGAAGGCCATAAACGCATTTGGGATTTATGATCCCCCATAAAAGCAAACGAACTAAGGCTAACTAATTAAAAATGCTAGTTAGCCAACATCCTGAAAATCAATTTAATCCAGAAAATCCTGCTTCTTACTTCCTCACATCAAACTTTTGATACACTGAGTTCTGACTCACATACTCTGGTACCAAAAGCTTCATTTTCTTAATTACCTCCACATTGTCCTGCGAGGTGAATAAACCGATCAGGACCTGAATTTCTTGGAGCACCTTCTCGCTTTGTGGGGTGGGCAAATTGGCTATTCTGATTTTGGGATGTTCCGTGGCCTGGACCGCTTCGTTTTCATGAAAAAGCTCTTCCTCCAGTTTTTCCCCAGGCCGTAAACCGGTGTAGACCAGTTGGATATCCTTCCCGAGGGTGAGCCCAGACAGCTTGATCATTTTTTTGGCCAAGTCCACGATTTTGATGGAATCGCCCATGTCAAAAATGTAGATCTCGCCGCCTTTGCCCATCGCCGAGGCCTCCAGCACTAATTGACAGGCCTCCCGAATAGACATGAAATAGCGGGAAATGTCTGGGTGAGTCACGGTGACGGGACCGCCTTCCAGAATCTGTTTCCTAAAGCGCGGAATCACGGAACCGGTACTGCCTAACACGTTGCCAAAACGGGTGGTGATGAAGCGGGTCTGGTCGTTGCCTGAATCCCGGAGGTAATGGTCCATGGCATGCACGTACATCTCGCAGAGGCGTTTTGAGGCTCCCATCACGCTGGTGGGGTTCACGGCTTTATCGGTGGAGAGCAGCACAAACTTTTGGGTCTGGTATTTCACCCCCAGGTCGGCGAGAATCTTGGTACCCAAGATATTGGTATTAAGCGATTCAGTGGGGTTCTCCTCCATGACGGGCACATGCTTGTAAGCTGCGCAATGGAAAACCACATCCGGCTGAAACGTCTGGAACACCGCCTCCATGCGGTCCTGGTTGCAGATATCGCCTAGAATCACTTCAAAATTCAGCTTCACATACAGCTCCGTCAGTTCCAGTTCCAGGTCATACAGCGCAGACTCAGCCTGGTCTACCAACACCAGTTGGCGAGGTTTGAACCTGATCAGTTGCCTTACCAGTTCGCTGCCAATGGAACCGGCCGCCCCGGTCACCAGAATAGTACGGTTCTGGAGCTCCTTGTGCAGCAGCGGCGAATCAATTTCGGCGGAAGGCCGGCCTAAAACGTCTTCAATCTGCACTTCGCGTATCTGCTTAAAACTAAGCTCACCATTAATCCACTTATAAACCGGGGGCACCACCAGTACTTGCACGCCCGCATTCAGGCAAGCCTCCACCAGTTGCCGCCGCCGGGCTGTAGATAGCTTTTGAACCGCCAGAATGAGCAGGTCTACCTTAAGGGTGGCAAGCTGCGCGGAAAAATTCTCCTGGGGCTTATGAATGGGCACACTATTGATGGACAGGCTTTGTTTGGCTTTGGCATCATCCAGAAAGGACACTATATTATAATAGGTGCCCATGTCCTGATGCAGGGTGTTAAGCGTGATGCTGCCTACTTCGCCGGCCCCAAAAATAACCACGTTCACCTTGGGTGAGTTGGTATGGTTCCACTCATAGTGCATGATTTTGGCCCACACCCGTACCAGAGAAAGCGCCAGAATGCTGCCCAGGTAATCAATGAGCAGCACCGAGATGGGAATGAAGTTCTGGTAACCCAACCCTTTATTGTACACCAACTGGGCCGCCACCAGCACCAAAGAACTCCCTGAAAGAGCCACAAACAGCTTCCGCAGGTCGTCCAAGCTGGTGTAGCGCAGAATGCCGGCGTAGGTTCTGGTGTAAAAAAAAGCCGCTGCCCGTACCGCCAATACAATAGGCAGCATCTGGGCAACGGACAGTTCTGTGTATTTCTGGAAATCAAAGTTAAAGCGCAGCAGGTAGGCCATCAGGAAGGAGACGGCGCACAAAGAAATATCCAGGGCAAACACCAATTGCTTTGGCATTTTCTGACCGAAAAACTCTTTTACCTGCCCCATACGTCTGGTGTTCTGTTTCGCTTCTCCCGCAATATTGGCTTAGCTAACCTGCCCTACCTCAGCGTTCTTGTCAATTTTCTTCACCAGGCCTTGTAACACCTTGCCTGGCCCGCACTCTATAAAGAGGGTAGCGCCGTCTGCGATCATCTCTTGCACAGACTGGGTCCAACGCACGGGGGCGGTCAACTGCTTGATCAGGTTCTGCTGGATTTCCTGGGGGTCTGAATGCGGCTTGGCGTCTACGTTCTGGTACACCGGGCAAATGGCCGGGCTGAACGTGGTCTGCCGAATAGCCTCCTCCAGTTCCGCCTCGGCGGATTTCATCAAGGGTGAATGGAAGGCCCCTCCTACCGGCAATAGCAAGGCTCTTTTAGCCCCGGCAGCTTTCAGGCGTTCGCAGGCTTCCTCCACACCGGGCACCGACCCTGAGATCACCAACTGCCCTGGGCAATTATAATTGGCGGCCACCACCACGTCCTTCACCTCGGCGCAAATCTGCTCTACCTTTTGGTCTTCCAGACCTAGAATGGCCGCCATGGTGGAGGGTTGCTCCTCGCAGGCTTTCTGCATGGCCAGGGCGCGCTTAGACACCAGGCGCAACGCATCTTCGAAGGCCAGCACTTTATTGGCCACCAGGGCAGAGAACTCGCCTAAGGAGTGACCAGCCACCATTTCAGGGGCAAAGTCTGAGGCTACTGCCGCCTGAATAACCGAGTGCAGGAAGATAGCGGGTTGGGTTACCTTGGTCTGTTTGAGCTCCTCATCCGTGCCACTGAACATAATATCTGTGATTCGGAAACCCAAAATCTCATTGGCGCGCTCAAACAGGTCTTTGGCGACAGGGTATTGGTCATAAAGGTCTTTGCCCATGCCCACAAACTGGGAGCCCTGGCCCGGAAAAACGTATGCTTTCATAGTCGTAGCTGTAGATTATCGTTTTGAGCCCGTTTTTACAAAAACAGCCCCGAAACAGGTTATATCAAAAGTAAGACGGCAAATATATAAAAATGGTGCCCATTCCCGGAGGTACAGGCACCATTCTTCAGTATTTAAATGCAATACAACGAATTAGCGCAGAATTTCAACCCATCCTTTATAAGTGCGTATTTCTGGCACCCTGCCGTAGAACTCCACCTCTACCTGGTAGAAGTAGGTTCCCTCAGAAAGGGCTTTGCCGTTGTTATCCACCCCTTTCCAGCGCAGGCCAGGCTCAGCGCTGCTTTCGTAGACCTTATTTCCCCAGCGGTTGTACACCTTAAGAGTGGCTTTCTTGATGAAGGTGGCTCCCTGTTTTGGAGTAAACTCATCATTGCTGCCGTCATTGTTAGGGGTAAAGATGTTAGGCAACACGAACACGATACAGTTGTCTTCGCACTCAATATTACTGCGCTCGCTTTCGCTGCCGTTCTTGTCTATGGCCGTTACGTAATAGCAACCCGCAAATGAAGGAAGGTTCTGGTGCAGATAAGCCATGTCCTTTATAGTGGCGATCAACTTGAATTCCTCGGCATCGGTCTCCCTGAAGTACACCCTATAGAAATCTATGTCTGAAGTCCTACAGCCCGTGGGCAGGGTCCAGGAAAGACGGTTCTGAATGGGCGTCACACCGGCCACGAAATTCTCGTCACAGTCATTCTCCACCGTCAATATTGGGACACAGGGCCTTGTGAAACAGGTAATCTGGCTGTTATTGAGAATCGGGTCTGGCAGCAGCGGGTTCTGGAAAGTACCCTTGGTAATCACGTAGGCACAATATTCCTTGCCTTGCTCTATGGGTACCTGTTTGGAGAACGTTCCTGAGGTAGGCCCTGCCAGAACACTGTCATATTTCTGGAAGACTGCTGAGTTAGGCAGTTTCAGGTAAATGACGTGGTACAAAGGCTTGGCCGTGGTGCTGGCATTGTTCCAGGGCACATTGTAGGTCCAGTTCAATACCATGGTAGGCCCGTTAGCCACCGCTTTTAACCGCACGCTGGACGCCGAGGAAGAATCAACCAAAACCGTAGGCGATCCCGTGGTGCCGGAATGGTAGAACTCCACTCTATAGGCATACGCAGTGTCCAGGGTATTCAGGCTATTGTCGGTGAAGACCGTGTCATCCAAGTTATTGGTAGAAAATACCTGGGTGAAATTGCCTTGTGGGTTGCGGCTTTGGCCCATGGTACGCAACAGGCGGTACTGCAAAGGAGCCGTCAACGTACTTACAATGGCCTTAGGTTTATTCCACTCCACCCTGATTTTGCCGGTAGTCGTGCTGGTTTCCAACACGCTCACTTTGGTTAGGGAGATAGACTCCAGGGTGGCGCACAGTTCATTAGAGGCAATACTGCTTCCGCCGCCCGGTTCCGGGAACTCGGCGTAGATGCGGTAGCAATAGGTTTTGTTGCGTTCCAGGCCTTTCCCTCCGTTATTATCCAGGAACGTGGTCACGCCCGCGCTCACCTCTCCTACCCGCACGTACCCAGCAGAGGCCGGAATACCCGTCTCACATGGGCCTGGCTTGAAATTGGAGGGCCCTTCCCGGCGGTAAATATACATTCTGGTTGCATTGGGGCAGGTGTAGGCAGACCAGTTGAGCCTGATACTACTGCTGGTTTGCGGCACCGCCGATACCAATACCGGAGGCGGCCCCACCACGGTGATGCGCCAAGGCTTGAGGTCCGTCAGGATGATCCGGCCGGCCGGAGGTCTGTCTTCCGCCCTGAACACCACCTGGTACGGTGATCGTCGAACGTCCAGGCAGGTAGTCTGCCAGGTAAAAATGTGGCTGGTGTCACTCTGGGGCCTGAAGGTGGCCGGCGGCAACATGCTGCCAAAGGCGGTCACAATTACCGGGTCTTTGTCTGGGTCACGCACTTTAATGATGTCTCTGAGCAACGTGCCTGCCACCACGCAGGTATCACGGGGCACAATGAGCACAGGTGGTCGGTTGGGGTCATCGCGCACAAACACCTGCATGTCCCTAATCACGGTGCCAATGAGCCGCCCATTCCGCCACTCTTCCACAATAAAGGCGAAGTTGAATTCACCCAGGGTATTAGGCGTATTCCAGGTGATCTGCCCAGTGTTGCGGTCTATGGAGAAGCCGGCAGGGCCGCCGGGTTGGGCGGCCCCCAGGAATTGGTCCAGGCTTCTGTACCCTGGCGCTGTTTGGCCAATGGGGTTTCCGCAGGCGTCCCGGCCGGCATCTACCCTAGAGGGGAGCAGTTTAAAGGAAAGGCTGTCCCCGTCTGGGTCATAGGCCCCGGGGTTGTGCACGAAGATCTGTCCGCGCACCGCCACGTCTACCGGGGGTACTTCCAGCACCGGAGACCGGTTGATGATGGGGAATAAACGGTCAATGGTAAGGGTAGACTGCAAAAAGAAGGTTTGCTGCACCGAGTTGGAGATGTTGACTACGCCCCCGTTCCGGTTTTCACCCACAAACGTGGCCGTAAAGGTGCCCCCGCCTGAATAGATGTGTTCAAAGAAATAGGTATTGACAAACGTGTTGTTCTGTCCGTTCTGGAGCAGCACCCGGCTGGCCCTGGGAACGGTCTGGCTGGTACAATCGCCAAAATAAAGGGTAGCCTCCAGGTCTTCAAACGGGGGCGGCGCCACGCTATAGGTAACCAGCTTAAAGAAAAACCTGAGAGGGTTCTTGCCGGCCGTGGTGTCACTCTTTATAAATATGTTGCCCGCGCGTAAGTGGGTAGCCTGTGCCTGTGGCGCCAGGAAGAGGGAAAAGAGAATCAGCCCCCCCAGCACAAACAGCCAAGCTTTTACCTTATGTAAATATTGAGGCATATAGTAGAGTTTTGCATGTAGAAGCAAAGATAGAAGAATCTCTATCCTGACCATGGACTTAACCAACAATTACGTGGTATCCTGGTTATAGAGATATAGGTTTATGGCTATAACGAAATCCAGGTTTCACTGTTGTAATCTTAGAGGTCAAATAATGGTTTAACCTCATTTTTTCAAAAACATGCTTAAAACCCCAGTGCGGAAAGCGCCCAAGAGTCCTTTTTTAGCGCTCAATTTAGATTTATTCAAAATAAAAAAGACCAATTGCTTGAGAAAGCCCCCGCATGTACCTTTGGAAAGATTTAACCATCCCCAACACACCTAATTTCTCAACCTTAACACAACAAAATGAGTTGGTTCTCTAAAACGTTATCCAGTAGCATAGGCCGAAAGTTTCTGGTGGCCATCACTGGTCTGTTTCTCATCTCCTTTTTGGTGGTACACCTGGTGGGTAACCTCCAGTTGTTCAAAGATGACGGAGGTAATGCGTTTAACATCTATTCGCATTTCATGGGCACAAATCCCCTCATCCGGACCATGGAATTTGTATTGGTGGCAGGCTTCCTGCTTCATATCTATGAGGCCTTGGTCCTTACCCGCCGCAACCAAAGCGTACGGCCGGTAGCCTATGCCTATAACCGTCCCCAGGATAACAGCAACTGGTCTTCCCGCAACATGGGTTTACTGGGTACCGTGATCCTGGTGTTTTTGATTATTCACCTTTGGAACTTCTTCGTTCCGGCCCGTTTTGGCGGCTTAGAGGGCGTGGTAGTAGACAATGTTGAGTATGACAACCTCTACCAGAAAGTAGTACAATCCTTCCACATCTGGTGGTATGTCCTGATCTATGTGTTGGCCCAGATTGCCTTGGGGTACCATTTGTACCACGGCTTCCAGAGCGCTTTCCAGACCCTGGGGTTGAACCACAAGAAATATACTCCTGCCATTCAAATGTTTGGGGCTTTCTTCTCTGTGGTAGTGCCCGGCCTTTTTGCCGCTATGCCTCTTTATTTTTTCATCAAAGACGTTGTTTTGTCATAAGCGAACGGTATGATCCTAGATTCCAAAATTCCTGAAGGGCCATTGGCCGATAAATGGGAAAAGCATAAATTCAATGTAAAGCTGGTAAACCCGGCTAACAAGCGTAAATATGATGTGATTGTGGTAGGAACCGGACTGGCCGGAGCTTCTGCCGCCGCTACCCTGGCTGAGCTGGGCTATAACGTGAAGGCGTTCTGCTACCAGGACAGCCCGCGCCGCGCCCACTCCATTGCCGCTCAGGGGGGTATCAACGCCGCCAAAAACTACCAGAACGACGGAGACAGTATCTTCCGTTTGTTCTATGACACCATTAAAGGCGGTGACTACCGCGCCCGTGAAGCCAACGTGTACCGCCTTGCCCAAGTGAGCGTGAACATCATTGATCAGTGCGTGGCACAAGGCGTTCCCTTCGCCCGTGAATATGGTGGATTGCTGGCTAACCGTTCCTTCGGGGGCGCCCAGGTAAGCCGGACCTTCTATGCCCGGGGCCAAACCGGCCAGCAGTTGTTGCTAGGTGCCTACTCTGCCCTTAACCGCCAGATTGCCTACGGTAAGGTAAAGATGTACCCACGCACCGAGATGCTGGACCTGGTAATGGTAGACGGCAAGGCCCGTGGTATTGTAACGCGCCACCTGGTAACCGGTAAAATTGAGTCGCACAGCGCCCACGCCGTTATTCTGGCAACCGGTGGCTATGGCAACGTATTCTACCTTTCTACCAACGCCATGGGCTCTAACGCCACGGCGATTTGGAGAGCACATAAGAAAGGGGCCTTGTTCGCCAACCCTTGCTTTACCCAGATTCACCCTACCTGTATTCCCGTATCTGGCGACTACCAGTCTAAGCTGACGCTGATGTCTGAGTCCCTCCGGAACGACGGCCGCGTTTGGGTTCCTAAAGCCGTAGGTGATAACCGTGCCCCTGGAGATATTCCGGAAGAAGAGCGTGATTACTTCCTGGAGCGCAAGTACCCTTCCTTCGGGAACCTGGTGCCCCGCGATGTGGCTTCCCGTAACGCCAAACTGGCCTGCGACGAAGGACGTGGCGTAGGAACTACCAAACTGGCCGTGTACCTGGATTTTGCTGACGCCATCAAGCGCGAAGGCCTGGACAAGGTAAGCCAGAAGTATGGTAACCTGTTTGAGATGTATGAGAAGATCACCGGGGAGAATCCGTATGAGCAACCCATGCGTATTTACCCAGCCGTACACTATACCATGGGCGGCCTGTGGGTAGATTATAACCTCATGACCACTATTCCAGGTCTGTACGCCACCGGTGAATGTAACTTCTCAGACCACGGCGCCAACCGTTTAGGGGCCTCTGCCCTTATGCAAGGCCTGGCCGATGGTTATTTCGTGATACCTTACACCATTGGTGATTACCTGGCGCAGAACCCTACTTCCCGCATTGAAACCAGCCACCCAGCCTTTAAAGAGTCAGAGGCCGCGGTAAGAGCAGATGTAGACCGTTTGCTGCAAGTAAAAGGTACCAGAACCGTAGATGATTTCCACAAGGCCCTGGGCCATATCATGTGGGATTACTGCGGCATGGCCCGTAACGCCGAAGGACTGCAGTATGCCAAGCAGGAAATCAGAAAACTGCGTGACGCTTTCTGGAATGATGTGAAGATCCTGGGTACAAACGAAGAACTGAACGTGACCCTGGAGAAAGCCGGCCGCGTGGCAGACTTCCTGGAACTGGGCGAATTGATGGTAGATGATGCCTTGAACCGCAACGAGTCCTGCGGAGGTCACTTCCGGGAAGAGTACCAAACCCCAGAGAACGAGGCCCTGCGTGATGACGAGAACTACACCTACGTAGCCGCCTGGGAGTACACTGGCCCTAACCAACCAGAGGTACTGCACAAGGAAGACCTGAGGTTTGAGAACGTGAAGCTGACACAGCGGAGCTATAAATAATTATGAAGCAGGAAAGAAGAATTACGGGTCCTTAACTGGGCTCCTTCTTCCCTTCCTGGTTCAACATTCTTAATTCTTAATTAGAAAAAGAGATGGCTGGTAATAATCCTAACAGCAAACCAATGAACCTGACGCTTAAAGTGTGGAGACAGCAAAACTCCCAGGCGGCTGGTAAGTTGGAAACCTACCAAGTAAAAGATATATCTCCTGAAATGTCCTTCCTGGAGATGATGGACGTGCTCAATGAGGGCTTGCTTCTTAACGGCGTAGATCCGGTGGCCTTTGACCATGACTGCCGCGAAGGCATCTGCGGTATGTGCAGCTTGTATATTAACGGTAGAGCCCACGGGCCAGAGCGTGGTACCACCACCTGCCAACTGCACATGCGCAAGTTCTCTGACGGGGATACCATCACCATTGAGCCCTGGAGAGCCGCTCCGTTCCCGGTTTTGAAAGACCTTTGCGTAGACCGTTCGGCGTTGGACCGTATTCAGCAGGCGGGTGGCTACGTATCTGTGAACACCGGTGGCGTACCAGATGCCAACGTGATTCCTATTCCAAAATCCATTGCAGACAAGGCGTTTGATGCGGCTACCTGTATTGGTTGTGGTGCCTGCGTGGCGGCCTGTAAGAATGGTTCTGCCATGCTCTTTACCTCGGCTAAGGTATCACAGCTTGCTATGTTGCCACAGGGTAAGGTAGAGCGTAAAACGCGTGTAGAGAACATGGTGGCCCAAATGGATATTGAAGGCTTTGGTTCCTGCACTAACATTGGCGCCTGCGCAGCAGAATGTCCGGTTGGCATCTCTCTGGAGAACATTGCCATGCTGAACCGTGAGTACTATGCGGCTTCTTTCACATCTGAGAACGTATAACTGACTCTGATAACAAAAGAAAAAGGCGAGGCTCCCGGGCTTCGCCTTTTCTGTTTTAGGCCTGTTTTACTAAAAACGGGCGTAAAACAGAAAACCCAGGCCTTACCTGTTTGCCCTTCCATGAAAAGAAATAAGGCGTAACTTTAGCGCTGCTTTTTGGTTCTACCAGCTTACCTTCTTTCTGATGATACTGATTATCTCCGGCACCAATCGCCCCGACTCCGTCACCCTCCAGATTGCCAGGCTCTACCAGCAAATGCTTGCCGATCAGGGCCAGCTATCTCAGGTCCTGGACTTGCAGGACCTTCCCCTGGACTTTGCCTCGCCTTCGCTCTATAAAAGTGAATTATACTCCCAAGCGTTCCTGGATTTACGCCAGCAGGTGGTGGATGCCGGTAAGATAGTCTTTATAGTACCTGAATATAACTGCTCCTACCCGGGGGTCCTCAAGGCTTTCATTGACGGGCTGGAGTACCCAGACGCCCTGCGCCGCAAAAAAGGTGCTCTGGTAGGGCTTTCTACGGGCAGCCAGGGCGGCAACATAGCCCTCAGCCACCTCACAGATGTGCTGCACTACTGCGGGTTACACGTGCTGGCACAAAAGCCGCGTTTGCCATTCATTCACAAACACCTGCAAGACGGCCAATTCACCAACCCGCTTTACCGCCAGTTGCTGGAGGAACAGATTGCGGAGTTTTTAACTTTTTAGGTTTTATTGCCGGTAGTTGCCAAAAGACTACAGCCACCAAAAGGTTTTAAGCCCGTTTTTGGAAAAACAGGCTTAAAACGCTAATACCTTGAATTCATCTCGCGTCCATACTCCCAACAAAAGCTGGTACAAAAAAGAAGCCCTGAAACGTTTTCCGTTTCAGGGCTTCTTTTTATAAAACAGGCTTAAAACGCCTTAGTCTACATTGTCATGCAAAAAGCGGTTATCGCCTAGTAGTTCATTGTCATCGTTGAGATTGAACCGGGAAATCTGCTGCTCAGCCGAAGGGACCACATTCTCCAGTTGCACGTTTCTTCTCAAATAGGCGGGCACTTCCAGCTTTTCTTTGATGGCGGCATCTGTATTGGCATCCAGGCTAAGTCTACGCAGACGCTCTCTCCGTTCGTTGATTTTGTTCTGGGAGGCCTCGCTAACCTCTTGAACCGCGGTGGCCGCCACTACCTCTTCTTCAAAGGTGGGGGTGAACAGTTCACTGGTGGAGTCCAGGTCAAAGATAATCTTGTTTTCAGTGACCGGAGCTTTACGCACAGGCTCATTGGCAACCAATTGGGTGGCAGAAGCCGGCGGGGTTACTGAAAAAGTAGTAGGGGCAACGGGGGCTACAGGCTCAGCAGCATATTCTCTCACGGCCTGAGGCGCAGTGGCACCTACTACCGGTCCTCCCGCCTCAAAAGTCTTTTTTGGGGCCGGAAGGCTTACCATTTCACGGGCGAATCCCGTGGCAATCACCGTTACTCTAATGCTGGCACCCAACGTAGAATCAATGCCGTGGCCAAAGATCACCTCAGAGTCATCACCGGCTTTCTCTTGGATATAATCTGTGATCTCTGTCAGCTCATCCATCTCCAGTTCCGCCTGGTCACCAGACATAATGGAAAGAAGGATTTTCTGGGCCCCATGGATATCAGTGTTATTGAGCAACGGAGAAGAAAGAGATTCTTCGGCGGCACGAAGGGCGCGGTTCTCACCTTCGGTAATGGCAGAACCCATCACAGCGGCACCGGAGTCTTTCATGACCGTTTTCACGTCTTCAAAGTCAACGTTCACCTCAGAGGTAACCGTAATGATCTCAGCGATAGACTTGGCGGCAGTGGTTAACACGTTATCTGCTTTGGCAAACGCTGCTCTAATGGGCAGGTTCCCGAACATCTCACGCAGTTTATCATTGAGGATCACCAGCACGGTGTCACAGTTCTCGCTCAGTTCTTTGATACCGTTGTCAGCGGCGGTACGCTTCTTCCGGCCTTCAAAGGCGAATGGAGCGGTCACTATGCCCACGGTTAATATATCCAGCTCTTTGGCTACTTTGGCAATGACTGGGGCGGCACCGGTTCCGGTTCCTCCGCCCATACCCGCGGTGATGAACACCATCTTGGTATGAGCGCCCAGCAATTCCCTAATCTCTTCTTTGCTTTCCAGGGCAGCCTGCTTGCCCCGCTCAGGATTGGCCCCTGCCCCCAGACCTTCGGTCAAGGTGGTTCCAATCTGGAGTTTATTGGGCACACTACTGCTTTTCAACGCCTGTTCATCAGTATTACACACCACGAACTCCACGTCCTTAATGCCTTGGTTGAACATGTGGTTCACAGCATTGCTTCCCCCTCCGCCAACACCAATCACTTTAATGATTGACTTGGAGTGCGATGGCACATCAAACTTGTACGATGAAAAACTCATGTTATCTCTCCTGAAAATTTACGCGTTAATAGTTTTGTTGCTTATCGTCAAAATCATCAATAAGCATACTCTTGGTCCGGTCCAGAATCTTAGAGAAGAAACCTGGGCCGCTGTTTGATTTCTGCACCGGTCTTACCTCATTCACCACCTTGTTTCCAACATTGGCCATCTCGGTGTAGCGGTTCACGCGCTCATCCAGAGCCTGGTAACCGGCTAACACCAACCCAACGGTGGTGGCATACATAGGGCTCTTCACAGAGTCAATTTTGCTTTTACCCAGATGCTCATTAGGATAACCAATGCGGGCATCAAGACCGGTGAGGTACTCTACCAACTGCACCAGGTTCTGTAGTTGAGCACCGCCTCCGGTGATCACCACGCCTGCCGCCAACTGGTTGGCATACCCGCTTCTAACAATTTCAGAGTAAACGAGTTCAACAATTTCCTCCATTCTTGCTTCTATAATATAAGCAAGGTTTTTCAGGGAAATTTCTTTGGGAGTACGGTCACGAAGGCCCGGGATGGAAACGATCTCATTCTCAGAGGCTTCGTCGGCGATGGCTTTGCCAAAGCGCACTTTCAGCTGCTCTGCCTGGTTCTGCATAACCATGCAGCCCTGCTTGATATCTGAGGTGATGATGTTGCCACCGAACGGAAGCACCGCGGTATGCCGGATGATGTTGTCTTTGAAAATGGCCAGGTCTGTGGTACCACCCCCAATGTCAATCAGGGCCACACCCGCTTCCCGCTCTTCTTCGCTTAACACAGACATACAAGACGCCAGGGGCTCCAGAATAAGCTGGTCAATCTCCAGACCGGCTCTGCTGATGCACTTGGTGATGTTGTTTACTGCGTTGGATTGAGCGGTGATGATGTGGAAGTTGCCTTCCAGACGCACGCCTGACATACCCACAGGGTCCATGATACCGTCTTCGTAATCCACCTTGTAGTCCTGGGGCATGACATGGATGATCTCGCTGCCAGGAGGGGTAACCAAACGGTACATATCATTGGTAAGACGGTTCACGTCTTCCACGGTGATTTCGCTGTCAAGGGAAGTGCGCGTGATGCTGCCGTTATGCTGCAGGCTCTTGATGTGCTGCCCGGCAATACCCACGTTCACTACTTTGATATCAATGCCAGATTGCTCCTCTGCCTGTCTAATTGCTTTGCGGATGGCCTCAACGGTTTTGTCAATGTTACTCACCATGCCGCGCACCACCCCCTCAGAAACCGCTTTCCCCAAGCCCAGGATCTCCAGCTTGCCGTACTCGTTCTTTCTACCTACCAGCGCGCAAATTTTGGTTGTTCCAATGTCTAAGCCTACAACTATTTTGTCGTTCTGCGTCATATTGTTGTCTATTCACAAATAATCTGATCCTTGTATTCGATATTTAATCGACTATACTTATCCCACCCCACTACCGGCATCACCTCTTTATAGAAGATGAATAGCCTTTTAAATTTCTCTTCTACCTGCACAGGTTTGCCAAACTCTATCTGCTGGTCCCCCACCTGCGTCAGAAAACTCACCTTTCCGTTCCGGTCAATGTCCATGTGGGCCAGCTGAGCGTTCCAGAAAGGGTCTTTCTCAATGTACTGCAGCAAAGACAGGTATGGCCTGCCTACAGAGTCCTGAAAAAAAGAACCTTCTCCAGCAGTGGTGGCGGCCGTCACCGTCACGGGCAGAACATGCGCGGTGTACAAAGTGGACAAGGGTAGCTGGTTGCCTTCCTCGTCTAAGTACACATCTTTCTTTGAACTCAGGAGACGCGCAATGGGCCGGTTTTGCTGAATGATAATATTAATATTACCCTCCAGGTCCCGGGAGACCTCCGCCTGCCTCACAAATTTATGCGATTTAATCCGCATTTCCAGTTGCTTGAGGTCAATCTCCTCTTTTTTCCTTCCGGTCAATGGCTGGGTTCCGTTCCTGGTGAGCAGGGCGGTTACTTCCGATGCACTAAGAAAGTAATTGTTGTACTCATTATCAATTTTAATATTGACTTTTTTACATATTTTACCCTCTTGCCGGGCTTTGGAGAAACCCGCCAGAAAAATAAAACCGGCCAGGCAAAAAACCGCGAATAGAAGCGCCTTTACTTTCCTATTCCAATACATGTGCCTTCTCCTCCAACAGTTTTTTTATACCAGGTACCAATATATCAATATCACCGGCGCCTATAGTAGCCAACACCTTAAAATCCAAGTCCTTATCTAAGGCCTCCAACACCTGGTCACGGGCTAGCATCATTTTGGTGCCCACTTGTAATTTGTCATAAATCATTTTAGCCGTCACGCCGGGCAAGGGCAATTCCCGGGCCGGGTAAATATCCAGGAGCCAGACTTCATCTGCCAGGCTCAGGCTTTGGGCAAAACCGTCTACAAAGTCACGGGTGCGGGTAAACAAATGCGGTTGAAAAATGGCCCTAACCTTTTTGCCGGGGTATAACGCGCGTACAGATTTCAGAAAAGCTTCTATCTCACGGGGGTGATGCGCATAATCGTCTAAATATACCCTTTTCTCTGACACAAAAACCTTTTCAAAGCGTCTTTTTACGCCCGTATAAGCCACAATTCCTGAATGAATTTTCTCTACCGGAACACCCACCAGCGAAACTGCCTGAGCCGCGGCCACCGCATTCTCTACGTTGTGGAAGCCCGGCACCTGCAAAGCAGTTTCAGGGAGTAGTAAGTTCCGGCCTTTGGCCGAAAATTTCATGGCGCCATGCGCTATCTCCACCCCCGTGGCGCATAGTTCCTCATTCTCAAGACCGTACCGAATCACCGTCACCGAAGGATCCACCGCTTCGGCCAGGCTTTGGTCGGCGGTATGGTTCAGGAGCAGGTAACCGTTGGGCTTAATCTGCCGCACAAATTGTTTAAAGGAATCTACCAAGGCCTCCTTGGCCCCATAAATATCCAGGTGATCAGGGTCCGTAGAAGTAACCACCGCAATGTCTGGGTAAAGGGTTAGGAAAGAACGGTCGTATTCATCGGCTTCCACCACGGCCAGGGCCCGCTCCTCCTCCTGGTTGGGCAACAACAGGTTGGACCCTAAGTCAGTGGAAATGCCTCCCAGAAAGGCTGAAGTAGAAACGCCGGCGTGGTGCAACAGGTGCGCCACCATGGAAGAGGTAGTGGTTTTTCCATGGGTTCCGGCCACGGCTATCAGGTATTGGTCCTTCGTCAGTAGCCCCAGCACCTGGGAGCGTTTCATGAGAGTGTACCCTTCCCGCTCCAGGTATTGCCGCTCTGCGTGAGAGGCCGGCACAGCCGGGGTAAGCACTACCAGCGTTTCCTGCCTGTTTTTCTTAAAAGAGGCAGGAATCAGGTCAGTACTGTCTTCAAAATGGATCTGGGCTCCTTCCTCCCCCAATTTCTGGGTTAAAGGGGTTGGGGTTTTGTCATAACCAGCCACGGCAAAGCCCTTGGCCAGAAACCAGCGGGCCAGGGCGCTCATGCCAATCCCTCCTATGCCCAGGAAATAGATATGCTTGTATTGGTGCAGGTTCATTTGATCAGTTTCAGCAGTTCTTGCACGATGTCTTCGGTGGCTTTGGGCCGGGCCAGTTGCGCAATGTTATGGCGCAGCAACTCCTGCTTTTCAGGGTCAGCGGCCAAGGCAAAGGCGGTGTCCCAAAGTTTTTGCCCTGCTTCCAGGTCTTTCACCAGTACCGCGGCCTCTTTTTGCACCAAAGCCATGGCATTCTTGGTCTGGTGGTCTTCCGCCACGTTGGGCGAGGGCACCAGGATGGAAGGTTTCTGGGCCAGGCATAACTCAGAGATGGACAACGCGCCGGCTCGGGAAATCACCACATCAGCGGCAGCGTAGGCCAGATCCATGCGCTTGATGAAATCAAAGGCTTTGATCTGGTCTTGGGGCAAGGATTGGGTGGCCGTCTGGGCCTGCGGGTAAAAGTTTTTCCCGGTTTGCCAGATCAGGTTATAGCCAGCTTTCTGAATTTTCTGCAAAGCTAGTTCAGTGCTCTGATTCAGGGTGCGCGCCCCTAAGCTTCCGCCAATCACCAGAAAGGTTTTGCGTTCTGGGTCAAGCCCGAAAAAAGCCATCGCCTCCGGGCGCTTTCCTTCCAAGTTGGCTATGTCACGGCGAACGGGATTACCAGTGAGCACCAGTTTGGCGCTGGGGAAATACTTGTACATGCTGTCATAGGCCACACATACTCTATCTACCTTTTTGGCCAACAGCTTATTGGTGATGCCCGCGTGGGAGTTCTGCTCCTGGATAAGGGAGGGAATGTTCATTTTAGTGGCGGCGTACAGCAACGGCCCGCTGGCGTAGCCTCCCACCCCTACCACTGCATCGGGCTTGAAGTCTTTGATGATCTGGTAGGATTTGCGCACGCTGGAAATCACTTTCAGGGGGAAAGACAGGTTGTCTACCGTTAGGCGGCGCTGCAACCCGCTGATCCAGAGCCCAATGATTTTATAGCCAGCCTCCGGTACGCGGCTCATCTCCATCCGGCCTTCGGCGCCCACAAAAAGGATCTCTGCCTTGGGGTGCAGCCGCTTGATCTCATTGGCAATGGCCACGGCCGGGTAAATATGCCCCCCGGTGCCTCCGCCACTGATAATGAACCGATAGGTTTTCTCAGGCATGGGTCAAGACGTTTGCAGGTTTATTTACTGAGGAGGCCGCCTCATTTTTGGCTTCATACTCGCTGCGGCTTACGCTTAGGATAATTCCAATGGAGATACCCGTGAAGATAAGCGAGGTGCCTCCCATACTAAGAAGGGGCAACGGCAAACCAGTGATTGGTCCCAACCCTACGGCCACGCCCATGTTCACCATGGCCTGGATAACCAGACTGAAACTGATTCCCGCCGATAGTAATCCGCCGAAGGCCCCCAAACTATTGGTCACGGCCATCATGCCCCGGTACAGGAACGCCAGGTACAGGAAGAGCACCACCGCCCCTCCCACCATACCATATTCCTCAATGATTATGGCGTAAATAAAGTCTGAGTACGGGTGAGGCAGCACATTGCGCTGGTCTGAGTTTCCGGGGCCTTTCCCCAGCACCCCTCCCGTGGCGATGGCAATGTAAGATTGCTCCAGCTGGAAAACCGTCTCGTTGGGGTCCATGAAATTCTCAATACGCGTAATGGCCGTCTGCATCCGTTGCCCCAGGGTTAAGGCCACCGACCCAAACAACGCTCCCACCAGGATCATGGTGAAAATAGGTTTCATGGGCACCCGACCAATGAACATCAACAGAATACAAGTCAAAAACAGCAGCAATCCTGTGGAGATGTTACTCATGGCAATGAGCCCACAGATAAGGCCGCTCCAAAGGAATAGGGGAATTAGCGTCTGTTTAGACTCAATGTTCATCTGCCGTTTGCTCAGGATACTGGCCAGGTAAGAAATAAGGGCCAACTTGGCTAAATCTGACGGCTGGAACGTCTGGTTGATGATAGGAATAGTCAACCAGCGGGAGGCCTCGTTGATATTGGAGCCTTTGAGATAGGTATAGATAAGCAAGGGAACCGAGAAAATCAGGGCTACCAGACTCAACTTGGCATAATAGCGGTAGTTGATTTTATGTGCCAGCCACACAAACGCCAACCCGATAAGGATGAGGGTGGAGTGTTTGAACAGGAAGAACTCCGTATTGCGAGACATTTTGTAGGCCAGGGTGCCCGTGGCCGAGTACACCACCGCAATACTGATCAGGGCGAAGGAAATGACGATACCCCATAGGATGGGGTCGCCTTTCAGGTTGTCATGCAGCCAGTTTTTAACGGTATTCATATCTGTTGTTGCTGAAGGGTTGCCACTGCCTCCGCGAAGGAGCGGCCCCGGTGTTCATAATTCTGGAATAAGTCAAAGCTGGCGCAGGCCGGGGAAAGCAAAACCACATCTCCGGGCTGAGCAAAATCCTTGGCCAGCCGCACGGCTTCGTTCACATCCTGGGTTTCTACCAGGTTAGGGCAGATTTGAGAAAAAGAGGCCACAATCTTGCTGTTGTCTACGCCCAGGCAGACAATGGCCTTCACCTTTTCTTTCACCAGGGGTAGCAAGGGTGTATAGTCATTACCCTTATCAGTACCGCCCACTACCCAAACAATCGGGGCCTTAATCCCGTCCAGGGCGTACCACACGGCTTCCACGTTGGTGGCTTTGGAGTCATTGATGAAGCGAACGCCGCCAATCTCGCCAACCGGTTGCAAACGGTGCTCGGCATTCTGGAACGTGCCTAACGCAGCTTCAATGGTAGCCGGTTCTATACCTACCAGCAAGGCCGCGCCTACCGCCGCCATGGTGTTGTATTGGTTATGTTGGCCAATCAAGGGAGATTTGGAAGTGTCTACTTTAGCCCTGATTTTGGAAAAACGGGCTATAATCGCTTTATCCTCCAACTTTATGGCCAGGCTCTCCTGCTCTTTCAACCCGAAAGGAACCGGTGTACCCGCCACTTCGTGGGTTGTCAGGTAATTCTGGATTTGAGCGTCGTCCTGGTTGAACAGGAAGTACTCGCTAGCGGTCATGTTTTGCGCCACCCTAAACTTGGCGGCCGCATAATTGCCCATCTGGTATCCGTAACGGTCCAAGTGGTCTGGGGTAATGTTGAGCAGAATAGCAATGTCCGCCTTGAACTGGTACATATTGTCCAGCTGGAAACTGCTCAGCTCTACCACATAATACTCGTAACCGCCCTCCAGCACCTTGCCCGCCAGGCTTTCACCCACGTTACCGGCCAGGGCCACTTTCAAACCTGCGCTTTTCAGGAGGTGATAAGTCAGGAGCGTAGTGGTGGTTTTACCGTTGGTACCAGTAATGCAAATCATCTTGCCCTGGGCATAGCGCCCGGCAAACTCAATCTCTGAGATGACCGGAATATTCCGCTCCAGCGCTTCCTTGATCACGGGTGCTTTTTCCGGAATGCCCGGACTTTTGATGATTTCCTGGGCCGCATAGATCTGCTCCAGCGTATGCGTTCCTTCCTCAAAAGGAACCTGCGCTTGGGCCAGTTGGGTCCGGTATTTTTCTGCAATGGTGCCCTGGTCAGAGACAAACACATCAAAGCCCTTTGCCTTTGCCAACAAGGCTGCCCCAACGCCGCTCTCCCCTGCTCCTAGTATGGCTATTTTTTGCATTGCTTGTTTTGGTATTTTCTGTTTTAGGCTTGTTTTCCGAAAAATAGGCTCAAAACGCCTTATCTCAATTTCAGGGTCACCAGGGTCAAGATGGCCAGCATAATGCCCACCGTCCAGAATCGGGTCACGATCTTTGATTCATGGTAGCCCAACTTTTGGTAGTGGTGGTGCAACGGCGACATTTTGAAGATTCTTCGGCCCTCTCCGTATTTCTTTTTGGTGTACTTGAAGTAACTCACCTGAATCATAACAGACAGGTTCTCTACCAGGAAGATGCCACACAGAATAGGAATCAATAGCTCTTTTCTCAGGATGAGGGCCAAAACAGCGATGATTCCGCCAATAGAAAGGCTACCGGTGTCACCCATGAACACCTGCGCCGGGTAGGAATTGTACCAGAGAAAACCCACGCAGGCTCCCACAAAAGCAGTACAGAAAATAACGAGCTCCCCGGTGTTGGGAATGTACATGATGTCAAAGTAATCGGCGAAGATGGCGTTACCAGAAACCCAGGCAAACACGGCCAGCGTAGTGCCAATGATAGCCGAGGTACCGGCGGCCAGACCGTCAATCCCGTCGGTGATGTTGGCGCCGTTGGATACGGCCGTGATGATGATGATCACCAATGGGATGTAAAGGAAGCGGGCATAAGACCCTAGCAAGGGACTCGCGAAGCTGAAGAAATGGTGATAGTCCAGTTCGTTGTTTTTGGTAAAAGGAACGGTGGTGATCATCTTGCGCACATCTTGGTATGTGCCGGCCACGTCAATGGCGGAAAGACCTTTGGCGGTCAGGTACTGGCGCACCACTACGTCTTCAGAAAAGAATAAAGTGAGGCCCACGATCAGCCCCAGGCCTACCTGGCCCATGATCTTGAAACGGCCGGCCAGGCCTTCTTTGTTCTTCTTGAACACTTTGATGTAGTCATCCAGAAAACCAATGGCCCCTAACCAAATGGTGGAAACCAACATGAGCAGAATGTACACGTTGTCCAGGCGGGCCAGCAAAACGGTAGGCAAGACTATGGCCAACAGAATGATAAGACCACCCATGGTAGGCGTGCCTCTTTTCTCCAACTGCCCTTCCAGGCCCAGGTCCCGGATAGATTCCCCTACCTGCTTGCGTTGCAGCACCCGGATAAGGCGCCCTCCAAAGATCATAGCGATCAACAAAGAGAAAAGCGCCGCCAGCCCAGCCCGAAACGAGATGAACCGGAACACCCCGGTGCCCAGGATATCAAATTGCTTGTCTAAATAATCAAATAAGTAGTAGAGCATCTGTTTGGATTTAGGGGAGGAATAAGCGGCAGAACCTCTGCTGGCATTCCTGGATTATAAGTTTAAGGTCTCTTTAGGTCAGTTGGTTATTTCTGCAACAATTCAAAGGTCTCCAGCAAAATCTGCTTGTCATCAAACGGCGACCGTACGCCTCTCACCTCTTGGTAAGTCTCATGGCCTTTGCCGGCCACCAGAATAATATCCTCTGCTTCGGCTAGAAGCACCGCGGTTTTAATAGCCTCACGCCGGTCTACCACCGAAAGCGACTTTTTAAGATCGGTCATTTTTACGCCAGCCTGCATCTGGTTCAGGATTTCCTGGGGTTCTTCGTCGCGGGGATTGTCTGAGGTCAGGATCACGCGGTCACTCAGGCGGGCGGCAATGTCTGCCATGACGGGGCGCTTGGCCGCATCGCGGTTTCCGCCACACCCCACAATGGTGATCACTTTCTGCGCTGGTTTCCTTATCTGCTGAATGGTCTGCAATACATTTTCCAGGGCGTCTGGGGTGTGGGCATAGTCCACAATGCCCGTGATTTGGCCAGAAGAAACTACATAGTCAAACCGGCCAGCCGCCGAAGTAAGGTTGGAAAGGCTGGATAACACCTCCATTTTGTCTTCGCCCAGCAAAACCGCTGCACCATACACGGCCAAAATATTGTAGGCATTGAACGTACCAATCAACCGGAACCACACTTCCTGGCCATCAAGCTCCAACTGCAGTCCCTGAATGGTATTGTCCAGCAGCCGGGCCTTGAAATCGGCTTCCTTACGAAGGGCGTAGGAGTATTTGGTGGCTTTGGTGTTTTGAAGCATGACCATCCCGCGCTTGTCATCTGAGTTCACCAGCGCGAAGGCCTTTTTGTTGAGGTGATCAAAGAACAGCTTCTTGGCCCTGATGTACTCGTCAAAAGTACCGTGGTAGTCCAGGTGGTCATGGGTGATATTGGTGAACACGGCCCCGGCAAACTGCACGCCGGTTACGCGGTGTTGCACCAAGGCATGCGAACTCACCTCCATAAAGGCATGGGTACAGCCGGCGCTTACCATCTGGGCCAATAAAGCCTGTAGGGTAATAGCATCGGGGGTGGTATGCGTAGCAGGAATGACCGTCTCGTTGATCTGGTTCTGGACCGTAGAGATTAACCCGGCGTTGTAGCCCAGATCCCGGAACAGCTTGTGTAGCAGAGTCACGCAGGTGGTTTTACCATTGGTGCCGGTCACCCCTACCAGTTTCAGTTTCTGGGATGGGTTTCCGTAAAAGGCAGCCGCTACCAAGCCCATGGCCTCAGCGGCATCTGCTACCTGTACAAACGTAACCGAGTCTGGGACGTTTTGAGGCAGTTTTTCGCAAAACACCGCTGAAACGCCCTGCGCCACAGCGGCATCAATATAGTCATGGCCGTCCCGCAGGGTGCCCTTGATCGCAAAGAAAGCCACGCCCGGACCCGCCTGGCGAGAATCCATGGTTAACGCAGAAAGCTCGGGGTTAGAGGGCCCGAGCAATTGCGTTGGCTGGAGTACCTGAAGAAGGTGTTCTAGTTGCGCCATTTCTACTAAGTGTAAGAGTAATAATTGATCCTTTGGCAATGGGCTCTCCGGGGAGAAGGCTTTGGCTCTGCACCCGCCCCATGCCTATGGCCCGCACCTTGATGCCATGGTTTCCCAGCAGGTACAAGGCGTCTTTCAAAGTCATGTCGGTTACGTCAGGTACCTGGCCCATCTTCACGGGCACCGGTTTCAGGGCAACAGATTGTTTCTGGGTGTCTACCCGTACCCAGTCTTCCTCTGGGCTAATAGGGTGGGCACTTACTCCCAGTTTGTTGCAAAGCAAGGTCAGTTCCTCCTGGCTTCCGGCATGCAGGGCCGGTAACTTAGGCTGCACCCCGGCCGGTTTACGCACCATAGGAGCATGAATGGCCAGATCCTGGGCATAGGCTTTATCAGCAAGCTCCCTGAAAACCGGGGCCGCTACGTCACCCCCGTACTGAGCATTTTTCTGTGGGTTGTCAATGATGACAATACAGCTGTATTTTGGTCTGTCTGCCGGGAAATAGCCCACAAACGAAGTAGAGTACTTACGGGTGTATTTTCCGTTGATTACTTTACGGGCCGTACCCGTTTTACCAGCCACCTTGTAGTCAGTGCTGCGCACGTTTTTACCAGTTCCTTTCTCTACCACGCCTTCCATCATCTGGCGGAGCTGGCTTAAGGTTTCATCAGAGCAGATCTTGGGGATCAATACTTTGGTATCAAACTGCTCAATGATCTGGTCGGCGCGCTTAATGCTTTTCACGATCATGGGCTGCACTTTCACGCCGTTGTTGGCCACGGCATTGTAGAAAGCCAGCGTCTGCAAGGGAGAAAGCTTCAACTCATACCCAATAGACATGGTGGAAAGCGACGGACGGCTCCAACTGCGGTCTTTAGGCGATTTGATATACGGCACGGCCTCCCCGTTCATCTGGAAACCAAGCGGTTGGTGCAACCCAAATTTGTGCAGGTAATCCACAAACTTTTGGGGGTCTTTCTCAAAGGTCTGTTGAATGAGCTTGGCCACGCCTACGTTAGAAGACTTCTCAAATACCTGTTGCAGCGTGATTTTGCCGTACCCGTGCGTATCTGTTTTCACGGCACCGCCAATACGTTCAGAACCAACCCCAGTGTTTACGGTATCTGTTAACTTCATATCCGTCTCTTCCAGCAGGGCCATCATAGAGGCCAGCTTAAAGGTAGAACCTGGCTCGGTCCGGCCCTGGTTCCCCACGGCGTAGTTGTAATCCTCCACGTACACGCCTTCGCTCTGGCGGCCCAGGTTGGCAATGGCTTTGATGCGGCCGGTGCTTACCTCCATCAGAATCACGCAGCCGTGGGCCGCGTCATTGAGGGTCAAAGCGCGGTTCAGGGCATTCTCTGCTACGTCCTGTAGGTTAATGTCAATGGTGGTCTGCACGTCAAAGCCTGGCATAGGCTTCACCTCGGTGCCGTCATTGATAGGTTTGTTACCGCCGGCCATGCGCTCAAACAGGGCCTCACCGTCTTTGCCAGACAGGTGGCGGTTAAAGCTGAACTCCAGCCCCGCCCCTTTGCGGTTCTCATTGATAAATCCAATGGTACGCTTAGCCAATGACCCAAACGGCATGAACCTACGGTCCAGCTTTTCAAAGATCACGCCTCCTTTGTTTTTCCCGGCTCTGAAAATGGGCCATTTGGCCATCATCTTCTTGTCCTGGTAATTGATAAGGCGGCTGTTCAAACGCACGTATTTGCGGCTGGCGCTGCGAGCATTCTTTATTTTCTGCCGGTAGTATTCGGCCGAGCGGTCCCCATAAAAGCGAGAAAGCTGGATAGCCAGCGAGTCAATACCCTTGGCGAAGATATCATCCGGGGAAATGGTAGGATCAAAGGCCACGCGGTAAAACGGCAGCGAGGTGGCCAGGATACGGTCATCATCTGAGTAGATGTTCCCGCGGGTAGCCGTTACGGGCTGGTAATGGAAGCGTTTCTCGTTGGCAATCTCGCGCCAGCGGTCTCCTTCCTTGAACTGAATGTGCCCTACTTTAAATATAATCGCGAACCCAAAAAGACAGATAGCCAAAAAGGCTATCCTCACCCGCGTGACGATAGACTTCTTAATATTCATCTTTCCTGATAACTACTTGAATGGGGGGAGTGGAGCTTTCCACCAGACCAGAGGCCGCCACGTTGCGGGCTACCTCAGATTGCTTGCTGGCCTCCATATATTCAGACTTAAGCGTGGTATAATCCGCACGAAGGTCTTCGGTCTCTGATTTGGTTTTGTCAATGCGGCGCAGCGTGCGGTCTGCGTAATGGGTATTACCGATATAAAACAGGGTGATCCCCATCAGAAACAGCACCTTCGGCAAATAGCGCACCGGCAGACCGTCGGCAAAAAACCAGTCTACTTTGGTATAGCGCTCCAGCAGCTCAAAAAGACTGGTGCCTTTCTGGCGCGGCGGGCGCGGCTTCTCAACCTTAGGCACCTCCCGCAGGGTGTTTGCCTTCGGCCGATTCACTTGCGGACGTACCGTATTCACTGCCATGATCAAATCGTAAAAGTGTCTTCTATCCCTTCTTCCTCTCTACTTTTTTGACGATTCCTGCGTCTCCCTTTTTACGGCCACCCTGAGCTTGGCGCTCCGGGACCGGTTATTTTCCTGCAACTCCTGGGCGCCGGGTACAATAGGCTTGCGCGTCACAGAGTCCAGGGGTTTGATTTCATGCCCGAAGAAGTCCTTCTCTACCTCGCCAAAGAACTTGCCCTTGGCAATGTAGTTTTTCACCAGCCGGTCTTCCAGCGAATGGTAAGAGATCACTGACAGCCTTCCGCCGGGTTTCAATACCTCTACCGCCTGCTCCAGCATCTCTTCCAGGGCCTTCATCTCATCATTCACCTCAATGCGCAAGGCCTGGAACACCTGGGCCAGGTACTTGTTCTCCTTGCCCCGGGGCGTGCAGCCGGCAATGGCCTTCTTGAAATCACTGATGGTCTCAATGGGTTGCACGTTTCGGGCAGAGACAACTTCACGGGCCAGGGTCTTGGCGTTCTTCACCTCGCCGTACATGCCAAAAATGCGGTGCAGATGCTCCTCTGAATACTCATTGATCACCTGTTTGGCACTCACGGGGCTGTCCTTGTCCATGCGCATGTCCAGAGGACCTTCAAAACGGGTGGAAAAGCCGCGCTCGGCGGTGTTGAACTGGTGGGAGGAAACACCCAGGTCTGCCAGGATGCCGTCTACTTGCTTTACGCCGTACAGGCGCAGGTACTTTTTGAGGTACCGAAAGTTAGCCTTTACAAACGTGAATTGGTCAGATATTAGCTTTTCGGCTTGTTGCTCGGCATCCGTATCCTGGTCAAAGGAATAGAGCTGACCGCCCTGCATCTTGCTCAGAATATGGGCAGAGTGGCCGCCGCCGCCAAAGGTGACGTCTACGTAAATGCCGCCGGGTTTTATGGCCAACGCATCTACCGATTCCTGTAACAACACGGGTTGATGGTACTGCATGGGCGGATTAGTCTATTATGGGGGAACTCGGTTGGTCACCGAGGAACTTCTGCGCCAACTGGGAGAAGTTTTGCTGGTCTTTGATTAAGAAGGCGTCGTACTTGTCTGGGTTCCAGATCTCCACACGGTTGCCCAGCCCTATCACAATGGCGTCTTTCTCAATCTCGGCGTAACGCACCATGGTGCGCGGCAAGATAAAGCGGCCGGCAGCATCCAGTTCAATCTCGGTGTTACCCCTAAAGAAATTCCGTTGGAAATGGCGGTACTCCTCATTGAACTCGTTTAGGCTGGCCACCTTGTCATAGATGGTTTTCCATTCGGTTTTAGGGTACAGCACCAAGCAAGGCTCAAAGCCCCGGGTTAACACCACCTGGTTCCCGCACTCATCTGGCAGGTTGGCCTTGATTTTAGCAGGCAACACCAATCGTCCCTTCGGGTCTAGCTTACATTCGTATTCGCCGGAGAGGAAGTTCATGGTTCTGGAGGTGGTGACGAGAGTCTTTGGTACAAAACAAAAGTACTAAAGGGTAAGGCAAAGTCAACCACGGTCTCCCACTTTTTCCCACTTTGTGGATAAATCATGGTTATCCACCCCACTTATACACATTATCCACATTCTTGCTCCCCCATTTTGGGAAAACTTTTGGATAACCATTCTGGAATATTTCTTAAAATATGCGTGAAAAACACTCAATCAACTGATTATCAATTAGTTGTGTTTTAATCCTCTAATCACAGAGGCGTCATTTAGCAAAGTGGTGGAAAGGTGGCAGAAAGTGGGTCAAAAAACCATATCTTTGTGCCATGCGGGTAAAACTCTCACATTTGGTGCTTTTACTTCTGGTTTTTAGCCTGCTCACGGGTTCTGTGGGTGTGGCGGCAACCCAGCGTTTCTGCGCCATGTTGAGTACCACTGCGGGGGCCGACCAGAAAATGGAGGACATGAAATGCTGCTCTAAGAAAGCCGCTGACTCCTGCCCTGAAAAGGCGCCCCGTTTTATCAAGAAACCGTGCTGTACGTTTTCTACCACCTACCAGAAGCTAGAGGTGGTTTCTTCCGCGCCTTCTTCAAAGGTGCAATTCCCGGTAATCCTTTCTGTACCGACTAGTTTCTTTTCACAGCCTGGTTTTTCGGCTCTTGCCACCCAGGTAGCCTGGCCGTTGTATTCTGATTCTTCCCCGCCATTGGCTGGGCGTCAGTTACTTCAGCGCCTGCACATTCTTAATATTTAGGTTCTTCTTTTCCAGACCTGGCGGTAGCCCACCTTCCTGTGCTGCTGCCCCTGAAAAGATGTTTATACCTAAATTACCATTCCCATGTCTTTTAATACCCGTCAGGCGTTTAGCGCCATGACACTTTTTTGGTTGCTGGTTCCTTTCATAGGAATGGGACAGAACCTTTCTGGCCGCGTAGTGGATGCGGCAAATGCTCAACCCCTAATAGGCGCCTCGGTTATCTGGCTGGGCACCAACGTAGCCACCATCACCGATGCTAACGGCCACTTCTCCCTTCAGCCAGCCCCTGCTGGGCAAAAGTCCTTGGTAGTGGGCTACCTGGGCTATAAAACCGACACGGTGCAAGTGGCGGGTCAAGCGAGCCTTACCGTGAAATTGCAATCCATTACCTCCATCCAGGAAGTGACCATTACCGGCAAGCAAGACCGGTATTCGGCGCTCAGCCCTACCAACTCGCAGGTGATCACAGCCATGGATTTAACCAAATCAGCGTGCTGTAATCTGGCCGAGAGCTTTGAAACCAACGCTTCGGTGGAGGTTTCCACCTCAGACGCGGTCTCCGGGGCCAAGCAGATTCAGATGCTGGGCCTGGATGGCTCCTATACCTTAATGACCACCGACAACGTGCCTGCCCTGCGCGGGCTGGCTACCCCTTACCGCTTGAACTATCTCTCTGGTACCTATATAGAGGCCATTGACATTATCAAGGGAACGGGCTCAGTGTTGAACGGTTATGAATCCATCTCGGGTCAGGTGAACGTGCGGTTAAAAGACTCCGAGAAATCTGACCGCCTATACGTGAACCTGTACGGCAACAGCCTGGCCAAATGGGATGCCAACATAAACACCTCTTTTACCCTCACTCCCAAGCTGAGCACCGTGCTTATGTTGCACACAGACCAATTGGCCAACCGCGTAGATGACAACAAGGATGGTTTCCTGGACCTGCCGCTGGGCAAGCACTATAACGTGTTCAACAAGTGGAAATTCAATAGCAAAAAGCGTATTGTGGCCGAAGTAGGCCTGCAGGCCTTACAGGAGACCCGCACCGGTGGTCAGGTAAACTTCCGTGCGGGCATGCCCCAGCAGGAAGGCAGCTTCTACGGTACCCAGTCTGAGACCGAGCGGGTGAGTGGCTTTTCCAAAACCTCCTACACGTTCAAGAACCGGCCTTACCAAAGCATCGGGTTGATCTTATCGGCGGGACGCCATCAGTTTGATTCGCATTACGGGCCCAGAACCTACAATGGTTTCCAGAACAGTGGCCTGGCTAACCTCATTTTCCAGTCGGCGTTTGGAAATACCGCCCATACCTATAAGACCGGGCTGAGCTACCAGGTGGAAAA
This sequence comes from Rufibacter soli, assembly GCF_054781795.1. Classification (NCBI taxonomy): domain Bacteria; kingdom Pseudomonadati; phylum Bacteroidota; class Cytophagia; order Cytophagales; family Hymenobacteraceae; genus Rufibacter; species Rufibacter soli. Next base: position 2,482,101 of record NZ_BAAGTS010000002.1, read on the forward strand.
CTATCAGGAAACTCTGGCTGGGCAGGAACTCAAGCGCCAGGAGCGGGTGCCGGGCGCCTTCTTTGAGTACGTGTACCAAAACAGCAAAAACCTGACGCTGGTAGGCGGCCTGCGCGCCGACCACCACAACCTGTACGGCTGGGTGTACACCCCGCGCTTCAACGTGAAGTATGATTTCAACCCTAATTCCATTGTGCGTCTGGCGGCGGGCAAAGGCTTTAGGGTAGCCAACCCCATTGCCGAGAATGTGGCATCGTTGATCAGTAACCGCGAATTTATTTTCCAGGAGAACCTGCAACCCGAGAAAGCCTGGAACCTGGGCGGAAGCTTTACCCAGTACTTTGAGGTGGGCGAGCGCAAAGGTGCCTTCATCACGGATTACTATTATACCACGTTCCAGAACCAGGTGGTACCCGACATGTACAGCAGCCCTAATCAGGTGGTGTTTTCCAACCTGGAGGGCCGTTCGTTCTCCAAAAGCTTTCAGGCGGAACTGCAGTATGAACTCACCGAGCTATTGGACGTGAAGGCAGCCTACAAATACTTTGACGTGCGCTCTACCTACAACGGACAACTGGAGTCGCGCCCGTTCATCCCTAACCACCGCGCCTTCCTGAACCTGGGCTTCGCGACGCCCTTTGACAAATGGCGCGCCGACCTGACCGCTCAATGGTTTGGCCCCAGAACGGTGCCCATGCTGGAGCAACAACTGGAAGGAAACCTGCGCACGCGAACTGTTAGCCCTTACGCGTTGTTTAATGGGCAAATCACGCGGGCTTTCAAACGCTGGGAAGTATATGTGGGCGGCGAGAACCTGTTGGGCTATAAACAAAAAGACCCTATTATTGCCGCCGACAGGCCCTTCAGCCAGGACTTTGATGCCAGCATGGTTTGGGCCCCTATCATGGGCCGGGTTATCTACGGAGGCCTTCGGTTTACGATTAAATAATTGTCTATTGTTAGTTGTTGATTGCTGATTGTTGAATTTAACCTGCAGAGAAAAGAACAATTAGCAATCAACAATCAACCATAAAACCCGTTTCTGGCCCGATTTTGGCAAAACAGGTTCAAACAGAAAAACCAACTTTTACCTTATACCTTTAACCCTTAACAATTTTAAAAATGAAGACCCTTAAACTCTGGATGCTTTCTTTCGTTTTAACCGCTTCCGCTACCCTTAGCTTTGCCCAGGACGGCACCAAAGGCCAGGAAGTGAAAATCAAGACCTCGGCGGTATGCGGTATGTGTAAAGCCACTCTGGAAAAAGGACTGGCCTATGAGAAAGGCGTAGAGAAAGCTACCCTTGACGTGGACTCTAAAATCCTGACGGTACGGTTTAACGGACAGAAAACCTCTGCGGATAAACTGAAGAAAGCGGTTAATGAATTAGGGTATGACGCCGATAGTTCTCCTGCTACTCCCCGCGCCTATGAGCGCCTGGATGAGTGCTGCAAGAAAGACGCCGTCCACTAAGCGACCTTCTTTATACTTTAAAAGCCTGCCTTACCGCAGGCTTTTTTCGTGGAACCTGTTTTAGGCCTGTTTTCCGAAAAACGGGCCTAAAACAGGTTTTCCTTTTCTTATACCCAAACCGCTGCTTCCAGAAAAACGATACCTTTACGAAAGCACAATTACTTGCTTCTGATCACTAGACCTAACCGTTTCTTATGAAACTCGCCCAACCGCTTCTCCTGCTAGCTTTTGCCCTGGGTAACTTTGCCGCCCTAGCTCAGCCATCGCTGCCCATGCCCCGCAACATTGCAACAGCTTACCAGAAAGGCACCCGCAGCCTGGACGGCACGCCCGGCCAGAACTATTGGCAGAATACCGCAGACTATACCATTAAGGTAGACTATGACCCCACCTCGCGCCGCTTGGCCGGTACCGTAGACATTGACTACAGCAACAACAGTCCAGACACCCTTAGGCAAATTGTGTTCAAGCTGTATCCCAATCTGTACCAGAAAGGTGCCCCGCGGGCCGGCCGTATTGAACCAAAAGACGTGAGCGAAGGCGTGCAGATTGAGCGCCTCACCGTGAACCAGGAAGCACAGGACGTACAGAAGCTCCGGCAGGATGGCACCAACCTTACCCTGCGCATCAAGCCCTTACCGCCCAGGCAAAAAGCGAAGTTCTCCATCACCTACCACTACACCCTCAACCAGGGTTCCCATAACCGTACCGGGCAGGTAGACTCCCTGGGGTCAGCTTTTGTGGCGTATTTCTTCCCGCGCATTGCCGTGTATGATGATGTGGACGGCTGGAACCGCACGCCTTACCTGGGCCCGCAGGAATTCTACAATGACTTCTGCCAGTTCACCACGGAGATCACCGTGCCGAGGGATTTCGTGGTTTGGGCTACCGGTGACCTGACCAACGCTCAAGTGGTACTCTCTAAAAAATACGCCAAACGCCTGCAGGAAGCTGAGAAAAAAGACAAGGTCATAGCGGTTATTGATGCCAAAGACCTAAAAAAAGGCGGCATCACGGCAGGCAAGGCCCGCAATACCTGGAAATTCACCGCTGAAAACGTGGTGGACTTCGCGTTTGCTACCTCTAGCCATTACCTCTGGAACAGCACCAGCCTGGTAGTAGACCCCAAAACCAAGCGCCGCACCCGGGTAAACGTGGCGTTTAACCCCGCGCACCATGACTTTGTGGAGGTGATTGACTTCTCCCGCAAGACCGTGGAGGCCATGAGCTACACGTTCCCAAAATGGCCCTTCCCCTACCCCCACATCACCGTCTTTGATGGCCTGGACCAGATGGAATATCCCATGATGGTGAATGATAACCCCGTGGAAACCCGCGAGGACGCCATCATGCTCACCGACCACGAGATCTTCCACACCATGTTCCCGTTCTATATGGGCACCAACGAAACCAAATACGGCTGGATGGACGAAGGCTGGGCCACCATTGGCGAATGGCTTATCTCCCCCATTATTGACCCCAAGATCAAAGACGATTACGGCGTGCAGCCCTACGCCCTGGCCGCCGGCACCGAGGCCGACATGCCCATCATGACCTTATCCACGCAACAAAACGGCACGCCTTTCTTTCTGAACTCTTACCCCAAGCCCGCCATGGGATACCTCTACGTTAAGCAATTGCTGGGTGATGAGTTATTTACCAAGGCCCTGCACCACTACATCCAGCAATGGAACGGCAAGCATCCCCTGCCCTGGGACTTTTTCAACGCTATGAACGCTGGCGCGGGCCGCAACCTCAATTGGTTCTGGCAACGCTGGTTCTTTGATGCTGGTGTGCCAGACTTAGCCATTGCCAACGTACAGCAACAGGCCGGCCAATACCAGGTAACCGTGGAGGCCAAAGGCACCAAACCAGTGCCCGTAGAATTACAGGTGACTTATGCAGACAACAGCACGGCTACCATTAGGCGGGAAATCTCTGTCTGGGAAAAAGGCAATCCCACGGTGCAGGTAGAGTTCAAGGCAGACAAAGCCGTAAAGAAACTGGAGCTGAAAGGCCTGCATATTCCTGATGTGAACCCGAAGGACAATGTCTACGAGGTGAAATAAAGACAAGAGCACCAGAAACAGGAATCCCGTTGACAGAGCAAGTCGAAACCTCTCTTTCAACGGGATTCCTGTTTTACGCCTGTTTTTGAAAAAACGGCCTTAAAACGGTTATTGGCTTTTGGTTAGCCGGTCTTTCTCCTGGTACAGTTTCCACCAGGGAAGGTAAGGCTTGTCATGGTGCTCATAGTGGTAGCCAAAGAAATAGCAGCTCAAAAAGGCCCAGAGATGGTTTCTGGGTTGAGTGGAGGATTTATGAGGGTTGTCTGTACTGTGTTCGCCCTTATGCGGTAGGTACGTCCCGAAGTAGAATAGCTGGAATGTGGCCAGCACTGCAGGCAGCATCCAGAACAAAATGATATTCTCCACCGGAAACCAAAGCTGCAGCACGTTATAGGTCACGGCCATGAGCACTACCTGCACAACCGTAATGTACTGCCGGGCAAAACTCAGGAACCACAGAAAGAAATTACCGCTGTGGTAATCTGGGTCCTGGTCGGTGGCTACGTGACGGTGGTGAAGGTGATGTTTGGGGTACAGCCGGCCATAGTAGTTAAAGGCGAAAAGTCCGGCGGTGAGGGTACCAATAGCCATGTTCAATCCCTTCTTGCCGGGGGCCACCACGCCGTGCATGGCGTCATGGGCGGTAATGAAAAGGCCCGTGTAGAGATGCATCATCACCAGCACGGCCGCATACGTGAGCGGGGAGAGCCAACGCACCGGCCAAAGCAGCAGAAACCACAACAGGCCTCCCCACGCCACCAGGATAAGCAGCGCGATCAGGATTCCGGCATGTTTTCTGAAAAAGAGGCTCAAAACAGATTCAGTTCTTTTAATTTGTTTGTTGGCAGTCTGCAGGTGGAGTTACAACTCTACCTTAGGAGATGGGGCAAGTTACCAGCTAATGATAGGTTTTGTTTCATATGGTGCTAGAAGATCTTTCCTGTTTTGAACCTGTTTTTCAGAAAACAGCCCTCAAACGTAAAGTTCCCCAATTCCACTGACTGTACCTGATACCTCAAAAAGCCAACAGCGTATCCCGCACTTCTTCCATCAACCACATAGGCGTAGAAGTGGCCCCGCAGATGCCAATGGAATCTCCATCATTAAACCAGTCTGGTTGAAGCTCCTCTACCTTTGAAACGAAGAACGTGTTGGGGTTGGTGTCTTTGCAGACCTGGTAGAGTACGCGGCCGTTAGAAGATTTGGTACCGGACACGAAGACCACTTTGTCAAACTTCTGGGCGAACTGGCGCAAATCCTTGTCACGGTTGGAGACCTGGCGGCAGATGGTGTCATTGGCGGAGACATCATAGCCCCGCGTTTCCAGTTCGCCTTTGATGCGGTAGAAGCTGTCGGTGCTTTTGGTGGTTTGGCTGTAAAGTGTGATGTTCTGGGGCAATTCATGGCGCAGCAGCTCGTCCAGGTTCTCGAAGACCACGGCCTCATTGCTGGTTTGCCCCAGCAGGCCCAAAACTTCGGCGTGGCCGTGCTTGCCGTAGATAAAGATCTGTTCCTTTTTATCAAAGGAGGTTTTAATGCGGTTCTGCAGTTTAAGTACCACCGGGCAAGAGGCGTCCACCAGGGTAAGGTTATTCTCCAGGGCCATTTGGTAAGTAGAGGGCGGCTCGCCGTGGGCCCTGATCAGCACGCTCTCATCCCGAAGGGTCTTTAGGGTGTCATAGTTGATGATGCGCAGGCCTTTTTTCTGCAGCCGTTCCACCTCCACGTCATTGTGCACAATATCGCCCAGGCAATACAGGTAGCCGCGCTCTTCCAACAGTTCCTCGGCCATCTGTATGGCGTAGATCACCCCAAAACAGAAGCCAGAATTTGAATCAATATGTACCCGTAACTGAAGCATATCGTCTAAACTAGTTCGCCTATGGGTTTGTTTACCCGGGCGCGTGATTTAAGCTTAAAAACTTCATAGAGCAGAATCACCAGCAGGAGCATTAGCATGGAGTACATGGTATCTTCTACCGGAATGGTGTAGAGCCGAAGGCCCACATTATGGGCATTGTTGTACCAGACCACGGGCAGGGCCGTCAGAACCCCGTTCACCAATAAAAACGGTACCAGATGCACCGCGTAGGCCAGAAAAAATCGCCCCAGTTTCTGGTACCTGAACACAGCCAAATATGCCAGCAACAGCACCGGCACCAGCAGGCAGGTCAACATGGTGTACCATCGGCCCCAGAAAAGAACCGCCACCGCCAAATTGCCTATAATCAGGCACCAGGTAAGGGCCGGGGCCAGGGGCTGGAGCCACTCCCGCCGCACGTAGGTGTTGAGACACTCATAGATAAAAACGCAGGCATAGGGCACCGTGACAAAGAACAGCACTTCCTCCAGGGGCAGGTTAAACAGGTAAATGCCCACCAGATATTTAGGGTTGAAGCCCCAGACGCCATGCTGGGTAAAGAGGATGTCCCAGGTGATAAAACAAAGGGCGCTCAGGGCCATGGCCGGAAAAAGAAAGCGCCAGTTGGTATAGAAATGTACCCGCCGGTCAAAAGACAGCACCAACGGGAAAAAGAGGGTGAAAAGGTTTAGGTAGAGGTAAATGTAGGTCATAAGTTCAGGTTTTCCACCCGTTTCCGTTCATCCCCGGAAACCAGGTCTTTCCGTAACAGGTAGTCGCGCATGATCTTCATGGATTCCAGCGGAATGCCCGACCGCGGGTGCTTGAGCATGGCCGCCATGAAAACCCTTTTGTCATCTTCCAGGTGGTGGCTCATGTTCAGGTACCTGGGAATGTTGTATTCAATGGAGTACCGCAGAAACCGTACCTCTGGGTCAGTATTGTCAAGGGCCACCGCCTGCTCAAACACCTCTGCCGAGGTGCGTAAAAACTTTATCTTGTTGTAAGGGCTCCAGGCGTGTTTAGCCATAATGGCGTTTGACACCGCTTTGTAACCCAACTTTAACGGATCCTTGCCTTTGTACTTTGCCATAAGAGCATGAAACTCCTCTGCGATGGCCTCATCTTTGGCGGCTTTCTGGTAATAGGTCACCAACGCGTTATGGCTGTAGGTTTCAGCGGATTGCCAGAAAGAGATAAATGAAAAGCAGAAGAATAAAAGCAAAGAAGTCAAGTACATGTTAAATGGTATTAAGCTGGTACCTAATATACGAACTTACCAGCAAAGTAAGCTTCGTTTTGTCAGGCACTCTTACGCGTTCCGCCAGAATATGGGCGGCAGGTACTTGCTTTATTTTCTTAAAGAGCTTTAAATAATAGATATACGCCAGATAAACGCCCAAGCGGGTATCACGGGGCAGTCCCAGAATGCCTTGGTAGGCCTGGTCAAAGTCCTGCTGGATATTGGCCTCAATTTCGGTTTTGTCCTGGTTGCAGAAGGTAAGGAAATCTATCTCGGGGAAGTACACCCTACCCCGGTCATGGAAATCGCTTTTGATGTCTCTAAGGAAGTTCACTTTCTGGAACGCCGCTCCCAGAGAGCGGGCTGGCGCTTTCAGGCGGTCAAATAGGGCCCGGTCGCCTTCGCAGAAAACCCGCAGGCACATCAACCCTACTACCTCTGCAGAGCCGTAAATGTATTCCTCATATAGGCTGCAGTCATAGGCGTGGTCTTCCAGGTCCATTTCCATGCTGTGCAGGAACGCTTCAATAAACTCCTGGTCAATGCCGTACTGGTGCACCACCATCTGGAACGCGTGCAGTACCGGGTTTAGGCTGATTTTTTCGGCCAGGGCCTGGGTGGTCTCAGTTTTGAACCGTTCCAGCAGCAGGGCCTTGTCATGCATATGAAAGGTGTCCACAATCTCATCGGCTAGCCGCACAAACCCATAGATGGCGTAAATGGCGTCATGGAATCGCGGGTGCAGCGTCTTAATGCCCAGTGTAAAGGACGTGCTGTAGCGTTTAGTAATGAGCTTACTACATTCCAGCGTGGTGTTATCAAAAAGTTTCTTGGCTGATAGCATCAGGCGGGGTGGGTTAAAGGGTGTTCCTGGGGGGCAAATTCCTTCACAATTTCAGTAGCCACCACCTGGCCCGAGATAAGGGACGGTGGCACGCCAGGGCCCGGCACAGTCAATTGGCCGGTGTAAAACAGGTTGCGTACTTTCTTGCTTTTCAGGCTGGGCTTTAAGACCGCGGTCTGCAGCAATGTATTGGCCAGGCCGTAGGCGTTGCCCTTAAAAGCGTGGTAATCCTTGATGAAATCCTGGTGGGCGTAGCTGCGCTTGAACACCACGTGCGGCCTCACCTCCTGCCCCGTGATTCGCTCCAGGCGCTCCATGACCAGATGATAATAATGCTCGCGCACGTCTGGGGTGTCTTGCAGGTCTGGGGCCACCGGTATCAACACAAAAAGGTTCTCCATCCCCGCCGGGGCCACCGATGGGTCTGTTTTGGAGGGCACCGACACGTAAAACAGTGGCTTGGTGGGCCAGGCCGGTTTGGTGTAGATCTCTTGGGCGTGCGGCCCAAAATCCTCGTCAAAAAACAGATTATGGTGCCTCAGGTTTTCCAGTTTACGGTTTACGCCCAGGTAGAAGATAAGCGAGGAGGGCGCCATGACGCGGCTGTCCCAGTATTTATCTGAATAGGTCTGAAATTCTTTGGGCAACAATTGGGTCTCCAGGTGGTGGTAATCGGCGCCACCTACTACCACTTCGGCCTCAAAGGTGCCCTGGTTGGTGACTACGGCCCGAATGGCATCTCCTTGCATTTCCAGGCGCTGCACTTCCTGCCCTAGTTTTATCTCTACTCCCTGTTCCTGGGCCAGGGCCACCATGCCTTCAATGATCTTGTGCATGCCACCCATGGGGTACCAAGTACCTAAAGATAGGTCTGCATAGTTCATGAGGCTATACAACGCGGGGGTGTTCTCAGGCAAGGCTCCCAGAAACAGCACCGGAAACTCCATGATCTGCACCAGCCGGGGGTGTTTGAAATATTTGCGCACGTGCTTAGCCATGGATTGGAACACGTCCAAGCGCAGCACGTCTACCATCAGTTTCAGGTCCAGGAATTCTGTGAGGGAGCGACTGGGTTTGTATACCAGGTTCTGGATGCCCACTTCATATTTATAGGCGGCTTGCTTAAGAAAAGTGCGCAGTTTTAGGGCTGCTCCCGGTTCCAGGGACTCAAACAGGGCTTCCAACTCGGGCATGCCCGCCGGAAGCTGCATGGTGTCGTTTTTAGCGTATAGAACCTGGTACGAGGGGTCTAACCTCTCTAAGTGATAGTAATCGGCGGTAGTTTTCCCGAATTTTTGGAAAAACTGCTCAAACACGCCTGGCATCCAATACCAGCTGGGCCCCATGTCAAAGGTGAAGCCTTCCGCGGAAAAAACCCGGGCCCTACCGCCCGGCGTTTCGTTTTTCTCCAACACAGTTACGGCGTAGCCCTGCTGGGCCAGGCAGGAAGCGGCCGCCAAGCCGGCAAAGCCGGCCCCTATGACAACTATTTTTCTTTTGGTTTCACCGATACTCACGCAGGTAGGGATTTGGAAAAGTCAGGCAGATGTACCTGTTTACGTATTTCACGCATAATATAGCTGAAACAAAATTCATAAAACAGTACCATAATCTGCCGGTAAAAGATAAACTAGAGCCAAAAATGGATCTAAAATACTGGTAACAGGTTAATCTCCTGAGGCATAGGGCGCCAGTTGCACCTTGAGTTCTTTGCGGGCCAGGTGAATACGGTTCTTCACCGTGCCAATGGGCAAGGAAAGTTTATCGGCTATCTCAGTGTACTTAAAACCAGTGTAATACATCATGAATGGCGTGCGCAGCTCTTCAGAAAGTTTTTCTATGGCCGCATAAATGTCATTCATGGCAAACGCCCCCGAGGCTCCGTTTACGGCCACCATGCGTTCGTCTCCGGGGAAGGACTGTGCATAGTCAGCCGTATCCAGGGAGCTGGAACGCTTGGTCACTTTGTTGTAATGGTTAATGAACGTGTTGCGCATAATGGTGTAAAGCCAGGCCTTCAGATTGGTGCCCACTTTAAACTTATCTTTATTGACAAGGGCCTTCAGCAGCGTTTCCTGCACCAGGTCTTTTGCATCATCACTGTCTCTGGTCAGATTATAAGCCGCTGGCCGGAGCGTAGGAACCAATTTTTCAACTACTGAAGAAAATTCTAACGCCGTCATTTGTTTAACTATTATGGTTAACTATTAAACAACAATACGAGGTTAATTTTAAAAAAGCCAATTTCTGTTTAATGTTTTTAGTTAAATATTAAACACAATTAAAAATTAACAGAATAGTTAAATGGATTGTGTGATTTATTACATAAAACCCCTCTATTTCTGAGAGAGACATTAAATATCACTAAGAGTAAAAGAAAAAACTCCCTGCCGTTTTAAGCCCGTTTTTGTAAAAACGGGCTTAAAACGGCAGGGAGGGAAAAGGATATAGGTAAATGAAGAAAGCTAAACCAAAGTGAGGTTAATAAGCTTGGAGATGCAACTTGATCATTAGGAGACTATTGGGTTTAAGGTCACTTGCCTGCTTCCCAACTGTTAAGTTAAGCCCACAAAAATCCATAAAAACCGAATTAAGGAAGCACCAGGCGTTTTGAGCCTGTTTTTCAGAAAACGGGCTTAAAACACCTCAGCCTCTGCTTTACTGGTGGCTACTTTCTGAATCCAGCACTCCAGGTCATCTATAGAGGAAGACAAACGCACGTTGCCGGGCATATCCTTTTCAGAGTGGCCATTCAATTGGGCCCCACAGACCAGTACTTCCTGGGCCGGCACTTCTTCTGCCAGTTGCGTTAAATATTCTAACACTGATACTTTAAGCACCGGGGTAGTCAATACGGTAAACAGATAGGTAGGCTTGTATTGCTGCGCCGCCCGGGCTAAGTCTGGCAAGGGCAAATGCTGGCCCAGGTACAAAGTAGAAAAGCCCGCCGACCGCAACAGGTAATGCACAAACAGCAAAGACAGCTCATGCAACTCGCCTTCGGGCAGGAAGAGAATAACTTTGGGCGCATCTTTGCCAGAAGCAACGGGCAGCGCATCAATGGCCACCAGCATCTTCTGCCTGATCAACTGGCTCATGAAATGCTCATGGGCCGGGGTGATGTTGGCCGTTTGCCAGAGCATGCCAATCTTATACAGAAAGGGATAAACCACCTGCCGCACAGACGCCGGGAACCCCAGCTGCAGAATGGCCCGGTGCAGCACCCGCTCAAAAAGCACCTCGTCCAGTTCCACCATGGCCACTATGAGCTGGTTGATGAACTGGTCCTGGCCCAGGTTGGTGTCGGTGAGTTTGAGCACTTCCTGGGCAATCTCTGTGGGGGGCAGTTGGGCTATCTTTGAGATCTTGTACCCCTCCTGGTACAGCAAGGCCACGTTGAGCAGGTTCTTAAGGTCGGCGTCATCATAGTACCGGATATTGGTGTCCGTCCGTTTGGGTTGCAGCAGGTTGTAGCGCTGTTCCCAGATACGGAGCGTGTGGGCTTTAATGCCCGATAGATGTTCCAACTCTTTAATAGAGTAGTAGGCCACAGGAGAAGAGTTAAAGAAGAAACGATGTATTAATGCTTCCGCGCGATCCTGAAAAATTTAGGGTGCACCCACAGCATGCCAAAAGACTGGGAGCCGTCACGGCCTTTGGTCTTGTGGTGTACCTTGTGGGCTATGTCCAGGGCCCTGAGATAGGTGTTAGACGTTTTCCCGAAGAGCCTGGCCCGCCGGTGAATATACAAGTCATGCACAAAAAAGTAAGCCGCCCCATACAAGGTGATGCCTACCCCAATCCAGAACCGGTAGTCCAGTGCTTCTGTACCATAGATGAAACAAAGCGCCGCAATCACCCCATAAAAGGCAAAGGACACATCATTCAATTCAAACAGGTGGTTGTGCTTCTTGTGGTGCGATTCATGGATGCCCCACAGAATACCATGCAAGACATATTTATGCACCGCCCACGCCACCAGTTCCATGGTTACAAAAGTCCCTAAAACAATAACCGCGTTGATCAGCATACTCTCTCAACCAGAAGGCTAGCTAATTGTTTGAATAAAACAGAAAGTTTAAAGATACGGAGATTTCCAGAGGATAGGATATGATTTTTAGCGGGCCGGTCTGCGGCCCAGGTTATTCAAAAATAATGAAGTGTCGGCGGGCGCCTTTTACCAGACAATATCCTGCTTGTCCAAAAATGCCTGGAAACCCCGTTGGCAGTCATGGGTGGTGCGGGAAAGAGCGTTGCGCTCAGCGCCGTATTCCAGGGCGTCTTTGAGCGGCAATTCCTGCACGTGGGCAATCATCTCTTTGATGGTTTCCATAGATTGTGCCGAGTTTTGGGTACATAGCCGCTGGGCCATTTCGTCCACCCTGGCATTTATGTTCTCCTCGGGCACCACTTCGGTCACCAGGCCTATTTCCCGGGCCCTTTCCGCGGAGATCAGGTCGCCGGTCAGGAGCAATTCCTTGGCTTTGGCCTCCCCTATTTTCCGGAGCAGAAAGATTTTCTCAATGGCTGGCAGGAACCCAATTTTCACCTCGGTGTATCCAAACCTGGCCGAGGGCACGGCATAGGTAAAGTCACATACTGTGGCCAGGCCACAGCCGCCGGCAATGGCGTGGCCCTGCACTTTGGCAATCACTACTTTTTTAAGGGTATAGATCTGGTAGAACAGCTGCATGAGGTGCGTAGAATCCTCCAGATTTTTCTGGAATGACTGGTGAGACAGTTGCTGCATATACTCCATGTCACCGCCGGCGCAGAACACCGGTCCGGCGGCCTGCAACACAATTACCTTGCACTGCTCATCATTCTCAGCGTAGTCTAAGGCCTCTTTCAGCTCGGTTACTACCTGCTCATTGAGCGCGTTGCGTTTCTCGGGACGGTTAAGTGTAACGTAGCCCACCCGGTCTGTGCAGACGTAATCTATATATTGTAACGCAATGGATTCTGAAGTAGTCATGGTCGTATTGGTCATATTACTTTGTACGAAGCAAGCCCATGAAAGATAGGTTTTGTCCTTCCCAAATTGAGTAGTCGCCGCCAGTTTCCACTCTTCATTTCCGGCCTCCAAAAGAAAAAAATGTGCCGTAAAAGAAAGCCGGTTCTTTACCTATTGAAAGGGCACTTTCCCGCGTTTCCGTTTTAGGTCCGTTTTTCAAAAAACAGGCCTAAAACGGAAATTTCATAACCTGATCTGCCAGGCTCCCTGTTCCTCCAGCACATGCACCTGATATCCGGCGGCGCGCAGTTCCGGCGCTTTGCGTTGCACGTACCACCGGGCGTTGGTTTGGTCCAGCACAATGGTTTTGGTAAGGAAAGTGGCTTGCAGTTGGTCCAGGGGGAGCCACACATTTTGTTGCAGCACCAGGGCATCCAGGGCGACCGGTCGGGCCAGGTCTTTGGGCAGGCGTTTCAGCCACAGCAGTTTTTTGCCGCGCCACACTAGTACCTTATTTCCCTCTGCCGTTCTGTGATAGGGAGTTTTCTGTTTTAAGCCCGTTTTTTGAAAATCGGGTCCAAAATGCAAGGTATCCCGCACGCCTTTGGCCCACCAATAGGGCTGCACCTGGTAAGCGAAAGCAGTAGCATTGGCATGGAACGCTGAATTTGCCAGAAACGTAACCTGCCTACCATTTACCAGGCTGACCGCACTACTCTTGCGAACGCTGTGCACCACCAATTCTTTTGTGCGTCCCTGCCGATGGGCCTGGGACATGACGGTGCCGGTAAAAAAAGCTAGGCAGAGCACTGAACCAGCTAGCCAACCCAGCCTCCGCCGGACCAGGAACAATACCCCAAACACTAGAAGCAGGTACAGCGCCACCACCTGACCCGGGGTGACCACAAAGCCATCTAATACCGCGTGAGGCCAGGTCTCTAGCCAAAGTAACAGTTCATTCAATAGCCAAAGTGTCCATTTCAGGAACCAGCCAATCACTGCCCCCAGATACGGCACCCAGAATAATAGCATAAACCCAATCCCCAGATACAACCCCAAAGACGTAGCCGGAACTGCCACCAGATTGGCCAACCAGAAATACACCGGAAACTGATGGAAGTAATATAGACTCAATGGAAACGTAGCCAACTGGGCCGCTACTGAGATAGCCAAAAGCTCCCAAACCCAGCGTACCACTTTTGTCTCGGGCCGCCAAAGGTTTAAAAACAGCGGTTGCAACAGCACAATGCCCGCCACCGCCAGAAAAGAAAGCTGGAACCCTACATCAAACAGAAACAAGGGGTCATACTGCAGAAGTGCCACCGCCACTACCGCCAAAGTATTCAACACAGAGGCTTTCCGGCGCAGCAGCTTCCCTACCTCCACCAACGTGAACATACACACCGACCGCAGTACCGAGGTAGACATACCCGTCACGAAGGCATAGAACCAAATAACACCTAAGATGATCAGCACCGCCACCATGCCACTAGTCCTCCCGCGTCTCAAAGGCTTGAGCAGGAAGAGCAGCACCCCGTACAGCAGACCCACGTGCAGGCCACTTACCGCCAGCACGTGCATGGTGCCCGTTCGGGCGAAGGCATTGCGCAGGGTGGCATCCAAATCATCCTGCACGCCCAAAATTAGGGCCTGGGAAATAGCTACTTCTCGGGGCGTGTCTATCACTTCTTTAAAAGCCCGTTCCAGCTGTTTTCTTACTCTAAGGCTCAAGGCCACCACCTGGCTAGGCGGCGCATACCCAACGGACTGCCATTTGTCTGGGGTTAGGTAGGCCTGCCATTGCACGCGCTTGAGGGCTAGGTACCTTTGGTAATCAAACTGATAAGGATTAGCCGGACCAGCGGGCGGGACCAGGGCCCCGGCAACCAGCAGTTGTTGCCCGTACTGCAGGCCGTCTGCAGCCGGAGAATGCGGAAAGAAAAGCGCGACCTGCCCTTGCGCAGGATACCACTTCCCCTTCGCCCGTACCGCCACCAGACGCCCCACCGTATTCACTGATGTTGGTTTCAAGGCCACCGCCTTCACTAGCGTGACTTTATAGTGGGTAATCTGGCTTGGGGCCACTGGTAGCGTTTTGAGGGTATTTTTCTGAAAACAGACCCAAAACGTAAGTAACATAAGGGCCAATAACCCAGCTGCTCCAGCCCTACGTCGCCTGTGGGCCAAGGGTCGTTTTCTGGCCCGCCACCACAACACCAGAAAAACAACCGCAAAAAAAGCGGCGGCCTCCCCTGCATAAGGAAAGCCGCCGCCTATGGCAAAATACAGCAGGAGCCCTGCCAAACAGCTTACCACCACACGCAAGGTGCCGGTGGCCACTGGGTTAGCCATTCCACTCCATTTTGTAGTGCTGGATATCGCATTCTGTGAACATAGGCCCGGACTTCACAAAGCCGTGGCGCTCATAGAAGGGCACCGCCCGTAGCTGGGCATGCAGGTAAATTTTCTTCCCCTGCTGGGTGGCCAGCAAATCTTCCATGATGACGTTCAGTAGGATACTGCCCACCTGTTGGCTGCGGTAAGGGGCCAGCACGGCAAAACGCTCCAGCTTTATGCCGTTCTCTGTCTGGCGCCAACGAGCCGCTCCTACGGGTTGATTATCTGCCTTGGCCAGGTAATGCGAGGCAGTAGGTTCATGGGCATCATATTCCGCGTCGGCGGGCACTTTCTGTTCCTGCACAAACACCTCTTCCCGTATTTTAAACGCGGCGGCCTGGTCTTCTGGTCTTTCTATTTTATGGGCCGTAATCTTCATGGCAATACCCTTAGGTAAAAGGAACGCGGGCCTGCTCCCCCAACAGGAAGGCAGGCCCGCGCCGTTAGAAATTAGTCATCGTAGCGTCTGAAATTCTGCCGGCGGCGTGGGGCATCCTGGTTGTTTTCTGCCTCCGCGTCCTCGTTCATTTCGCGCTCCTTCTGCTTGCGCTCATCATTTTTAGAATACGCTTCCACTATGTTTTTCACCAATTGGTGGCGTATCACATCTTGGGCGCTCATGTCTACAAACCCAATGCCTTTCACGTCACGCAACACAGACATGGCGTCTATCAAACCAGACTTCTGGTTACGCGGTAAGTCAATCTGGGTGCGGTCACCGTTGATCATCACTTTAGACGTGGGGCCCATACGGGTCATGAACATCTTAATCTGCATGGGCGTGGTGTTCTGGGCCTCATCCAGGAGCACGAACGCGTTGTTGAGCGTACGGCCGCGCATGTAGGCCAGGGGCGCTATCTCTATGATCTTATTCTCATAGTAGTACTTGAGCTTCTCCACGGGGATCATCTCCTCCAGGGCGTCATAGATAGGCCGCAGATACGGGTCTACTTTGTCTTTCATGTCGCCGGGCAGGAAACCAAGGCTCTCGCCGGCCTCTACCACCGGGCGGGAGATGATGATTTTCTTTACCTCCTTGTTTTTAAGCGCCCTTACGGCCATGGCCACCGAGATAAAGGTTTTACCCGTACCGGCAGGCCCCAGCGCAAACACCAGGTCATACTTAGAAACGGCCTCCACCAACTTATGCTGGCTAGGGGTTTTGGCTTTGATCACGCCGCCCTTGCTGCCATACACAATCACGTCCGGCGAGGTGATGACCACGTCGTCCTCAAAGTCATTGTCGGCGGTCAGGAATTTATGCACGCTCTTGTCTGTGATTTTCCCGTACTGGTGGTAATGCTCAATAAGGGAGGAAAGGATTTCGTGTATTTTGGTGATTTCAGGGGTTTGGCCCTGAATCTTTATCTCATTGCCGCGTGAAATGATTTTGCTGCTGGGGAAAGCGGCGGCCAATTGTTTTATATTCTGATTCTCCAGGCCCAGGAAATCTACTAAAGAGATATTCTCTAGGGTTATTGTCTTTTCTACCAAAGGCTAGTACTGTTTAAAATGTAGGTTTTAGAACCATTCTACTGAAAATATAGTAGATTTGTTATAAGACAAATATAGCGATATTAAAGTTCTTTTTTGACCGACCGTTCCCATGGGATTTATTACATTTTTGTCAGACTTTGGCACCAAGGACCACTACGTGGCCGCCGTTAAAGCTAAAATCCTGACACTCAACCCTGCACAAGTCATTGTTGATATTTCGCACCACGTAGAGCCGTTTAATATTGCCTATGGGTACCATGTCATCAATGCCGTATTCCGGGATTTCCCCGTGGGTACCGTGCACCTGGTTTGTGTAGACACCCATGGCACCCGTAGCGGCAGGTACCAGGTGGCCCGCCACCAGGGGCACTATTTTGTTTGCGCCGATAACGGGCTGCTTTCCCTGCTTACTGAAGGGGACCCCGAGCAGCTGGTTGACCTGCCTTACCTGAAAGAATCCTCCTCCCCTGCCCGTGACATCATGGCCCCGGCCGCCGCCGCCCTGGCCCAGGGAAGTTCCATGGCAGAGGTAGGCGAACTAGCCGACGGTATGGTGCAACTCATTAACCGTCAGCTACGGCTCAACGACCACTCCATTACCGGCCACGTGGTACACGTAGACCATTATGGCAACCTGATCACCGATATCTCCAGAGACAGCATTGACGCCATTGGCCATGGCCGCCGGTTCACCATTCAATTTAACCGCGAGGTGATTGACCGCCTAAGTACCCGCTACAATGAACCCGGCGAAGGCGACTGCGTGGCCCTTTTCAACCGGCAAGGGTACCTCACCATTGGTATCAACAAAGGTCATGCCTCAGAACTGCTGGGCATGTACTTTGACTCACCAGTAGAAGTGCATTTTGCACAGGAACAGGGAGAATAAGCAAGAATTTAGAAGTAGGTAGTAAGATTTTTCAGTGTTCCTGCCTCAACTTTCGGATATAGCGTCTGTTTCCGTTTTGAGCCTGTTTTTCAAAAAACAGGCTCAAAACGGAAACGAGTCACAAAAACCCTTCTCCTTCTTTTTTTCAGATTAACTAATTCCTTCTACAAATGCTCATCCGTGTAGTACGCATGACGTTTCACCCAGAGAACGTGCCAGCCTTTCTGGAGATCTTTAAGGTATCTAAAGTAAAGATTGCTGCTTTTCCGGGTTGCCGCAGCGTTGAGCTCCTCCAAGACTACCACCTGCCACACGTGTACAGCACCTACAGCCACTGGGACTCTGACGAGGCGCTGAACAATTACCGTAATTCGGAGCTCTTTGGAAGCGTCTGGAAGCCCACCAAGGCCTTGTTCGCGGAGCCGGCCCAAGCATTTTCCTTTAAACCTGCCGCAGTGTAATATTCCGTAACCTTGGCTGAATCTTCGGGCCATGTTCTTACGTCTAGTAACTATTGTTTACCTCTAGCCTCCCTTTGTACCGTGAACTACTTCCAATTCTATAATATGCCGGAAAGCTTTCTCTCTGACGAGAAAGCCATCCAAGCCAAATATTATGCCCTTAGCCGGGAGTATCACCCAGATTTTTACACCCTGGAATCACCTGAAAAACAACAGGAGATTTTAGAAAAGTCTACCCTCAATACCAACGCTTACCGCACCCTCTCCCACTTTGACAAGCGTATGCAATACATTCTGGAACAGCATGGCCTGCTGGAAGAGGGCGGCGACAATGATTTACCCCAGGACTTTCTCATGGAGGTTATGGAACTGAACGAGCAGCTCATGGACCTGGAAATGGACTATGATTCGGTGCAGTTTAAGATTGTCTCTGACCAAACCAACGAGATTGAGGGCGCTTTGAAGGCTGAAATCTGGCCCGTGCTGGAATCTTACAAAGATTTAGCGCCTGAGGCTCAGGCGGAAGCCCTGCAAAAAGTAAAAAATTACTACCTAAAACAGCGCTACCTCTTGCGTATAAAGGAATCATTGAATAAGTTTGCATCCTCTTCTGACAGATAAAGAGTTTCTCGCTTTGCTTTCAGGAGCTACCAACAGTAAATGCCCAGATGGCGGAATTGGTAGACGCGTTGGTCTCAAACACCAATATCTTTGATGTGCCGGTTCGACTCCGGCTCTGGGTACTCCAGCGGACTTGTTCACTATAGACAGTGACAAGTCCGCTTTTTTATTGCCGTAACTCGCTGTAATAGTGGTAATTAGATGATAAACTGAGTTAACCCTTTCGGTTCGATAAGTGTCATTTTTCTTGTCGTAGAAAATATTACCTCTGAAGGTGGTTTCCTGCACGCTACGTTTAACCGAAACACCCTCATTTTGCCACAGAAACGGCGATTTTCGCACATATTGGATGCACTTTTTTACCATTTCCTGGGGGTTCGATAAATTAATTCGCAGCTTTTCAAGCTCAGTGTCCAAAAACCCACGCTCAGATTCTAACTCTTGTAGTTTTTCCTTGAAAAGATCATTGGTGACCACACCCGAAAGCAGCTTTTCTGCCAGAAGATTGATTTTTTTCTTTACATCTACCAATTCGACCTCACGGCACTGAACCTCCTCTTTGTTTATTCTATTTAGTTCGACAAACACCTGCTCCAGCCTTTGGGTCAGCATAGTTGAAGTAAGTGTAATAGGGATTATGTTCCGCTGGTATTCAACAAACGCTTTATTGCAATGCAAGGCAGCTACATTAACCCTACACTCTTTATTATTGCAGATGTAATAATGCTTTTGCTTTTTCTTGTTTAAATAGCCAGTGAATTTATTTCCACAATCGACACACCTTAAAACACCTTTCAGTGGCAACCCAGTATTTACCGAAATATCTTTGTTTCTAGGGTATCCTCCCCTATCTAACACCTCCATTACCCTCTTGAACTCTTTTATAGAGATTAGCTTAGGGTGTTTACCTTCCGTAGGAACATAATCCAAGGAGTTTGAAACCATTACACCACAATAAAAGGGGTTTCTAAATATTTCAGCCCACCTCTTTGTATTGATCCTGATTCCTCTTAAGTGTAAGAATCTTTGGATTTCTATAGGAGAGTACCCCTTTAAAAGCATTTGAAAGCCCTCTCTTATGTTTTCACCTTCTTTTGTGATGTAGATCTCCTTTTTTGAGTCTCTTGCATAACCTCGTGGGCAATTATGCACCCAAATACCATTTTTAATCTTCTCCCTCATCTTCCTTTTAGTATCCAAGCTCTTATTTACGTTTGTAATATTCGCTTGAAGTAGGGTCATCGTCAGCATGACTTTACCCTCAAGTGATTCAGGATCGAAGGAATTTATTGCCGAAAAAACCTTAATAGAATGGCGTTGTAAAAGCGATATTATTTCAATAGCTTGTAAACCCGTTCTGGAAAATCGGTCATAATTAAAACAAATTATTGCTCCTATTTTGTTCTTTTCAGCCGTGACGTAATCAAGCATTGCCCTAAATTCTTTCCGATCCTCATCAGACTTTGCAGATTCAAAGACACCACCGAAATACTTTTTTATAGTGAATCCATTCTTTAAGGCAAAGCCTGTGCATTCTTTGTGCTGTGTATTAAGACTATCATTCGAAAGCTGCTCTTTAGATGACACGCGTGTGTATATAACTGCATTCTTTTCCTTACCAGTTACTTTATCAGCACTTGAAGGAGCAAACCTTTTGAAATAATTTTGATCCATATTCAATGATAAATTAGTATCAATTAAATGGTTCTTAAATACAACTTTCAATACTCTACAACCTATTTAGAAACATAGACCATTTCTTTGATACTACATCGGAAACTTTTATAGGTAACATACAAGAACTGGCAAAAGGATTCTTTAGGACGGTCATTTCGACACGTTCAGGTTATGAGCTAACCACCTATACGGACGAAACACTGTGAAATTTGGGATTCCACTGGAGTCCCTTTCACCTATTCCCTAAATTCAGAGGATAAGGAGGAATTTGAAAAAGATTACCAAAGCTCATTATGCACATGGAAGCGCTTTGAAAGGGCGATTGGCTTTTACATGAGAATGGGTTATGACTTGCACTAAAATGCTCGAAAAGCCTTAAGATAGTCAATGTTATCTAAGTCATGGTAGTCACGTTCCTCTTCGGGCAGGCCCTCGAAGATTTCATAGGCTTTTGCGGCAGAGTCCTGTCGATCAACACTATGTGTTCTCATCAAGCCCCTGTTGATGTGTGTTTTTAGTATCAAAGAAGGCGAGCGCCCCTTCTCTTTCCACTTCCTTATTAAATTAGTACTCACCGTAATAAGTTCATGTGCAGTATTGTCGCTTGCCGTAACTTGGTTTGATTTTTTTAACGATAGATATTTATTGTAATAGAAGTCAGTGTTATCTGGGGACAGGCTAATCGCTTTATCAAAGCACTTTATAGCTCCCAGATAATCCCCCAGCCACTGTTTGGCAAGCCCAGCCACATTGTGAAGATCGGCATTTTCACCTTCCAGCCTTAGGCCTAGTTCAGCCAATCGCAATTGCTCTTCGAACTGGCTCTGCCTGAACCTCACGTTAGCGAGAATATGGCAGGCGCCTGCCTGTGTCTTATCGGAAGAGATAAGATTCTGGAGAAGAACGGCTGCCTCTTCATATCTCTTGTGGCAGTACAGATCATCCGCCTGCAAAAGCAACTCCTCAAAGTTCAGGATCTTCTCAGCCAATCTTTGCTCATGGTCTACATACTCCCTCTCCTCTGCTGACGCATCGGAAATTCTACTTTGGTTCAGCAATACGCTGTTCTGTACCGTCTGGCATAATCCCTTTAGGCGGTTGAAATCAACAAAGAAGGATTTCGCCAGTTCATAATCTTCCACAGTTATGATATTCTCCTGATTAGTATGCTCGGCTTGGTAGGTCCAGTTATAGGAGCCTGTGACCGTTGTATTCCCATCGAAGATGCAGTATTTATTGTGCATGGTCTGGGCGGTAGAGGGAAAATATAGTCGACCTCCCCTGCTAAGGAACTCAGCCCACCGAAGAGATGCGTCAGAGTCAGAATTATTAATATGGTCATCTCGGATGATCAGCTCGACTGATACTCCCTCCGAGAGCTTCTCCAACAGCAGGCTGGATAGCCGCTTGTTGGTGAACCAGGCTACAGCGATCAGAATTGACTTTTCAGCCTTTGAAATATATTCTGTGATTTCCCCTTCTATCTGGGAGAAAGCCGCCTTAGCCATACGCTTTCCTCATTTGTAATCGTCCCTTTCAGTAATTCAACTTATAGACACTATCAGTTTAAGTGTTGTGACATACCGTCATCTTCGATAGCACCTATCTTTCTGAGGTAGATGATCTCCATCTCGAACACTTCCAGAAGTTCCTCCCGCGTCAGCTCAAGCCCTTCTTCCCAACAACCTTTCAGAATGTATTCCAGCTTCTTCTCTTCATCAACAGGGATAGGATAATCAACAATAGGCTTACTTTCGCTGGTCAGCCCGATTGAATGCTGGAATTCAAACTCTATATCCAGAATATCAATAATATCCTCAACCGTAAGCTTTGCCCTAAGGACTGGGCTAATATTCTGGTGTATGGTTTGAGCTGCATCTTCCTCTATATACTCTATCTCATTGTCCATAATGGTCACGTATTTAATTAAGATATTTCCAGTTCCTCCTCGCTCACGACTGTACCAGGGTTTTCTGGGTCAGTTGGCCTCAGCCCTCCCAGTTGATTCTCAATCCTAAATTGATCGAGCAGAGGCATATTCTTAGCGGAAAGGTTCAAGCCCCACTCAGGCTTACTTTTCTGGCCCAGCTCCATGTAATCCCTGTTTCTGAAGAGGGCGCTTTCCTCCAACCATGCGGTTGATGGTATCATGTAGGTCTGGGGCAGGGTGCCGTTCTGCAAAATCACCAGCCCTAGATAGAGGTTTTCCCGCAGTTGGTTTTCCCAAGCGTTTTTTGAAACGAACACATAGCTAGTCTTCTCACGCCTGATGGTCTTTACCTGAATGTCCACATGTCGGTTGTCGTTGACGCGCACAATGAAATCTATGCCCTTGTCGTCTACCTCCGATGTATAGGTGTCAAACCCTTTTAAGGTCAGGATTAGCTTAAACCAGTACTCACCGATCTTACCTACCTGAAGGTGAGTAAGGCCATCGTAAATCAAATCATGGAAGAGATTATAAGAGTTCATTTGGGAATATTCAAGCCATTTGAGCAATCATGCTAGGGCAACTCAATTTTATACTAGAGCCGCATCTAATGTAACCTTATCGATTAGCCTAGTGATATAATCTGAATTTTGATCTTCTTGAAAGAATACATGGTTATTGTTAAAATCACTGATTGACAGGTTATCCTTCCAGTTTACTTCAATCCATTTAGTATTAGAAATGATGAACGAGTTCAACACCAAATTTTCACCACTGACCTGAGGTTGCACTTTTTCAGCCAGGTACTTATAAAACTGAATTTTTGGATCCTTTATTCCTTTTGAGTTTCTGATACCCTTGGGATCTATAAACGTGAGGTACTGCTTATTTCCTTTTTTGATCCAAAGAATGAAATCAGGATAGAAGTTATTACCTTCCGCAAAAAAGCCAATACCTTTTTTACTTTGGTTACGCAATAAGAAAACCTCATCAAGCGCCTCTGATTCTTTGATTCCTTTTACCTGCGATTCAAAATCTTTCATGAATAGGTTCTCAGAATCATTAAGTGCCACTGGAAATACTTGAAGCTTGTTCTCATATCCTTTGCCTACATACACCAAGGGCTTGTACAAATGCATCAACTGATCAAATGCTTCAACTTGACTAGCAATTTGTATCGTTTTGAAAGCACTGTCCTTAAATTCAGTTTTTAGCTTCAAAAACTTCTTCTCTAGGTCTTCTACTTCTTCGTTTTTGTTAAGCCGAATGTCGTACTGTAGAATCAGGTTATCGTCTGTAGGTAAAAGTTTACGTGTTTCAATGTGCTCAGCGTTAAACCTGTTTTTAAAGTACAGGTAATACTGCTCAATGTATTTTTTGAGTAGTACGGTCACTAACTCCTGCCATACCATTACGTTTTTGAAGGCACTGAACTCCATTTTGTCTTGGGGTATGTAAACTCTATACCAAGCATTGCTCTGTATGATTTGTTGCAGGGAGGTCAACTCAATCTCAAGGTTGGGGTATCCTTTGGCAGCTTTGAAGTTCTGTATATCAAAATATACTTTAGTCCAATCAATTAGTGTGAAATGGTGCTTCTCTAAATAACAGACTTGTTTAGCTGTTTCTACCTTATTTGATTTAGTGCTTTCCAGCGAGTCAATTTTGGGATACCAATCAACTTCAACCTGTTTGTTATTGAAAACAGCAGTGTTCAACTCAAGCTTTACAATCTCCTTCCTTTTGAAGTTCTCCGATTCCTTAACCTGAATGAGCTTTAGACCGCTGGCTGCTATGTCTAATTTATTCTGCGTTGGTATGGTTATGGTAACCCAATCGCCTGCGTTTGTAGGCAAACCCTCTTCCTCCAATAGCTCTTTGAATTTCTCCATGTAATTAGCTTTAACACCAAAAATCTGAAGGGTTTCCAAAGGGCGTAGGTATTTTCTAATTGCTTTTAAGTTCTCTGGCCGCTGGTAATCATCTAACCCAAGAGACCGTTTCAGGCTGAACTGATAACCCTGCAAGCGAACCCCCCTGCCAAATAACTGAATAATTTGTGAGCCTTCTGATTTTCCAATGTTCATCAAACCCATAGAACTAACGCGCCAGGATGACCAGCCTTCGGAAAATTTCTTAGATCCAATCAAAAGGTTGATCTCTTGTTTGGGTTGAGCCTGATTTATCTGGGCAAAAAGCGACTCAGAGAAATCTTTGTCTGCACCCAGAACCCCATTGTTCATGGCAAGATCATGAAGTTTCTTTTCGTCACCAACATTGATTACACCAAAGTATTTATCCGTATCACCTACCCTCAAACCCAATTCACCAGATGCACCTTTCAAGTTATCCAGATAAAGATTTGAGCCAAGGTTATTGTTATGGAATACTTCTCTGTTGATGCCTTCAAAAATCTGTTCAGGCGTAAGTTCAAGTTCTTCTAAGTAGGCAAAACTACCTTCGAAAATACTGTAGCCTTTTCCATCCAACAACCCTGCTTTATTGATAAGGATAAGCTCAATATTTTTGATATACTCGTCTTTGTTCTTCAGGAAGTCAGTGAGAAAATGTACAATGTCAAGGACATCTGATGTATCCTTCTTGTTTTCGGTTCTTACCGCGTTTACGCTACTGCCTACAAATACCCAAAGTGGTTTGAAAAGCCTGAACTGTGTGGCGACTTCGGGCTTGTTTTTAAAAATGAGTAACTGTTGGTAATAAGAGAGAAGGTTGGCCGTTAGGTACTTGTTCTTGAAATCAAGATTATCTTCTTTCAAGTTGAGTATGCGGTAGTCTTTGCCATACCCATCCTCATAAAAGTATTTGTATGAGTAGTCAAACAATATGCTTTTGGCGTACTCCTGTGTAAGCTCTTCTTTCTTTCCTTTTGCTGCTGCACTAATTGCTTGCCCGAAAGTAGCGGAGTATTCAAACGCAAAACCTGTTGTGCTGAGTTTATCCCTAAATCTTTTCCATTGATCACCGCTCATACCACCGTGGCCTTCATCTATTAGAACCAAGTTGTGGGTTTCAAAACTATCTACTGCCACGGTTTTATCCCTGCTTTCTTCTGACAGTTTAGAAATCTCTATGATTTCCACTTCCCTGCCAGAAAACATGCCAGACTGATTCTTGGTGAAAATGTTTGCAGGAATACCAGATAGATTAAAATCATTCAAATGCTGCCTTGACAAAGGTTCATTGGGAGTAATCAGTAAAATCTTGCTTTCATGCCCTTTGCTGTGTTTTTGGGCATAATACAGGTACTGTTTAATATTTACATGCATTAAAAGCGTTTTGCCGCTTCCAGTGGCATTCCAAAATGCAAGTTTATTTAAGTCTGTTTCCTTAAAAGGACTAACCTCGTAAACTTTTTCACCCTTTTTCAGTTTCTTGCCAGACGCTATTGCTTCAACTTGTTTGGTATTGAATTTCTGAACGAATTGGTTTAAATCATGCTGAAGCAACTTTTTATTGCTAAAGAATTTATCTAGGTAAATCTCTGTAAACAACAGGGAGAGATATTGGAAGTACTTCCAAACAATCAGTTCATCACGACCATCCGATATTTCATGAGTATAACGTACGATGTTTTCATCATACTGCTGAAGCATTGATTCGTTAACATGTTCAGTAAGGTACAGATGAGCTTTTAGCTGCTCAAGAAACTTTGTATTTCCCTCTTCTGTGTACCCTTCGGCAGCGGAAAGTTTGAGCTCTTTGAATACTTCTAATCCTTCTTTGGAAACGATTTTAGCACCAATGGCATCTATACCAAAAAGCGATAAGACGTACTTATTGAGTACGATTTTATCATGAAAATTTGCCATTACAGTTCTACCTCGTTAAACATTTTCTTGAAGAAGGTTTCCTCAATTAGTTTGATTTTGAACTGTTCTCCTTCCGAGCGGAGGTTTTCAAGATGATGGTCACCGTTGATGTAAATCTGCTGGAACTCTTTGGTGCGTTGGCTGTCGTAGAATCTGCGCAATAGTTTTTCCACTTCATCATGGGTAGTTGTATCCAAGTCTCGCCATATCACAAGCGTTTTAACTCCTGTTCTGGTTATACCTTCTACTACTTTTATATCTTTTACTCGCTGAACCTTGCTTACATATAAGCCAATGAGATAATTGAACGTTTCAACCAAATCTACTTGGGTTGGTTTTAGTTCGTTGTTTTCGGTAACCTTTAATTGGTAATTAAATGGTTTTCGGAACATTTCAAGATTAAATAAGTGCTCACGGCTTTCCATTTCCAACATATATTGTAAAAGATATTCTTCTTCAACTTTACCTCTAAAATCTAATTCTATATTTGTTTTTAAAAATAGGTTATTAAGTGTATCCTCATAGCTTTCTAAAATCTGATACTTTACTATCTGCGAAATACCACCCTTGTCTTGAGGCTTGCCATTTTTCCAATTATCCGAATAAATAACTTTTTTGATTCTAGGTTTGGTAACTGTTTTAAAATACTCTCCTTGTTCTACAAGCAGATATTTAATATTTCTTTCAGCCCTATTCATTCTAATAACAGCATGCCCTGTTGAGCCTGAGCCTGCGAAAATATCCGCAACAATTGAATCATCATTTAGGTTGAATTTTAGCAAATACTCCATTAATGATGTTGGCTTAGGGTAATCGAACATACCTTCAAACCCTAAATCATTTAATCTGTTCTTTTCAAAGTCATTAGTTTTTACACCACATGATTCATCAATCAAATTACTTGGAACTGCAGCATCGTAATCAACTTTGTCATACCTAGGAGCAAACGAATCAGTTTTAAATATTACACGTGTACCAGCATCTAACTCTGATTTTAAGTTACTTGGCTCCCAAATGAAATTTGATTTTAATACTAAATCACTTTGAAAAACTCCATTCAACACCTCAACATCATGAACAAGCTCGACTTTATTAGTTTTTGTACCATATAATCCGCTTTTGTAAAATCCATCTTTAAGTTTACATTCAATCTTGTCTTTAGGGAATGTTAGTTCCTTATAATTATTATTCTTTTTTATGAGTGGATTATCATTCTCGGCTTCCGATTTAATCCCCACGTATCGAAAATTATTTTTATTTTTTTCATAGCACAAGACAAATTCAACAACTTTTTTTGACTTCTTAGACAGATTAGAAGGAGAAAGTGTTCTAGTCCATGAAAATAACTCAATGAAGTTTTCTTTGCTAAAAATCTGATCATTTAACTTTTTTAGGTTATTTAATTCATTGTCATCTATACTGATAAAAATATTTGCATCAAATGACATTATATCTTTTAATAGGAGAATTCTGTCCTTCATCATTGTAAGCCAAGAAGATGATTCAAAGTTGTCTTTATAAACAAATTTGCCTTGCGCCCTATCCTGCTCACTATTGTATGGTGGATCGATATAAATATTGCTAATACTTTCTTGATATTTCTCCATTAGGAGACTTGTTGCTTGAAAGTTCTCTGAATTAATCAATATACCATTTATTTGATCTTCCAAATCTTCAATTTGCCCAAGCAAACGGTCTTTAAAGTTCTCGTCAAAAAATTTGGTATCCAAAACCAAGAACTGCTCAAAGGTCAATTGTCCATCGTTTTGTATATCCACATCAAACAGACGTTTCCATTCAGCTAGTTGAGCTTTGTTTTGGATTATCTCAGGGTAAAATGAACTAGGTATCTTGTCCAGCGTAATGCAATAGTCGGTACGAATAACGAACTTCTTTTTCAACCAGAGCTTTTTCTGGAAGTTTTCTATTTGTGCCAAAAAGTCTATTACCTTTTGCGCTACTATTTTTATGGCTTTTACCTTGCTTAACTGTGCAACAAAGAAATCGGCTTGTATGGTGTTGATGTCATCCAGATACAAAACTTCATTCTTGATGTAAAAGTCTAGCTCACGAGATAAGAATCCACCTAGATCTTTATGAATGAAATAATCGAAACTGTTTTTAGCTACGTAATCATTAAGGTGCTTTTCTAGTAGCGTTCGTTTGCTGTTTTTCTCGGTTGAACTGAGGGTAAATACAGCAGCATAGCTACTTGGAGTTTTTTCGCTAAGTAATTCCAGTGCCTCATTTAGCAAAACATCTTGCTTCGATGCTTTCGTAGATGGTTCGTAAATAAAGTTGATGAGCAATTCATCTTTGTTTTCCTCTACAGGCTGGTCAATGCAAATTGCAAACCTACGATCCCCATCTCCCTGTGTTTTGTTGTTATTTTGCTCGGTGCTTACTTCCTTCAATTGAAAAGTAACCTTCTTGCCATTCGGAGTATGGAAACTGTAGTGCTTAAAGTTCTCCGACGATTTAATATAATACTGGTCGTGATTCGCCCAGTGCAGTTTTACCTCTTCGCCTTCGTAGGGTATAGCATATACATCTTTCTTGTATCTGCGCATAGAGATGAAATCGCCATCCTTATAATACCTGCGGAAGAAATTTGCCAGATGTGAAAAGACCTCCTGCTCCAGAACATCTGTATTCTCTGCAATTTTTAATCTTTCACGTAATCTGACATATTCTTCGTTTTGCTCTAAGTCGAACTTATATTTTATTGCCTGCTTCTCAATTTCTTTAAGCTCGTTTTCAATCTCCGCTTTATCAGATGATTGCGTTTCGCTTAATGCCTTCTTTATATCTTCAGGGAGCTGTTTGTCAATAAACTCATTTACCTGCTTGCGTTTTTGGTTCATGATACGATAAATACCAAAATCCAGGTCTGCTTTGTTCAGCTCAAATATATCGTTGAGTACGTCTTTTAATTGGTTGTAATTGTTCATTTTAAATAATTTCAAATGATACCGTGAATAGCTCTTCTTCCTTCACGGTTCGGGTTAGTTTGCCTTTTGCCTCAGCAATCATGTTGTCACGTTGCTCGTTGATCTCATCTTCACGGTCATAAATCTCTTGTCTCAAACGATTGTACTTCCGTCTGATTTTGGAGACCTTTTCCTGTAGCTCAATGAGTTCTTGAGCTAATATGTTCTCTTTGTGCTGCTCCCGATCTAGTTCACGCAGTTTTTGCCGCTCCTCCTTCAGGTCAATCTCCAGAGATTGGATTTTATCATCTGCCCATCGCTCAAACTTGGTAAACTCCCGCTGCATAAAGGCAGCGTCTGTTTTTTCAAGAAAGTCAAGTTTCTGTTTTTTGTTTTTCTGATGTTGCTTTTCCAGTTCATCTGTATCAAACTTGGCAAAAGCCTCCGTTTGGATGTTAACATTCAGAAGGTCTCGGAGATTTTGTTCGGAAAGAACCTTTTTGTCTTTAGTGGTACCAGTTAGAATCAACGTATCGTGTTGTTCTATCTCAGAAACTACCGCTAAATTACTAATCTTCAGCAAGCCTTTTGTACCCCTTAGTAGCTCTAATTCATTATACCGAATCGGGGAAGATGCTAAATCAAAGACTAAGTGCGCCTTATCGGTTTTTTCCACTTTGGCTTTAGCTAAAAGTTTTTGGGCTACTTCGCTCTGTACTCGGTAATGTTTAGCATCAGTGCGCTTTTTATTGAGGGTGTACCTGTCCCCAGAATCAATCAACTTAAATGTGAAATCTTCTGGTTCAAACTCAGCCAAATTGACCAAATAGAACCTGGTGATTTCCCAGAGCCATTTCTCAAATTTCTCTAAGAATGTTTTAGTTTGGGAGTAGGTAATTCTGAGCTTGTTAATGACACTACCTTCAAAGTTTTGGAAAAGAACGCTTTGAACCTCTTTGATGCGTTGGTCAATGGCATCCTTGAACTCTTCCTCTAGTGCTTTAAAGTAGGCAGCTATTTCTTCTTTAGTTCGGCATCTTTTATAGGCTTCTATCATGCGTTTCTCAAAATCAACGCCATTTTCTATACTGCCTAGTACATGGTCTGAGCACCCAAAAACACCCTGAAACAAAGTGTATTTCTGATTGAGTAGTTCAAACACCCTATTTTCAACTTCGTTATCGCTATTTAGGAAATTAACTACCACTACATCATGTAACTGCCCGTACCTATGGCATCTGCCTATGCGCTGTTCAATTCGCTGGGGATTCCAGGGTAAGTCATAGTTAACCACCATGCTGCAAAATTGCAGGTTGATGCCTTCGGCAGCGGCTTCTGTAGCAATCATGATCTGGTAATCATCGCTTTTGAAAGCGTCAACCAGAGCATTTCTAATGTCTACACTTCTTGAATTGGACAGCTTACCGTAGTTATTTTTATCAGCTACCCATTTTTGGTAAATAGCACTTGATAGCTCATCATTGTTGCTCCCGTTAAACAGCAAGATCTTTCCATTGTATTCTTCCTTAGAGAGACGCTCAAAAAGATACTGTTGGGTTCTGGTAGACTCTGTGAAGATCAATGCTTTTTGATTTGCACCTAGCTCCTTTAGCTTTGAAAAGCCTGTATCTAACGCTACAATCAGTTTCTCCCCTTTTTCATTGTGTTCAATGCTATTCGCTAGCTGCAAAAATCCCGTAAGCTGGGCTATTTCTTTTTCTATATTCTCTTTGTCCTGTTGAGTGATTTCTGCGACA
Organism: Rufibacter soli; assembly: GCF_054781795.1. NCBI lineage: Bacteria > Pseudomonadati > Bacteroidota > Cytophagia > Cytophagales > Hymenobacteraceae > Rufibacter > Rufibacter soli. The sequence continues at coordinate 2,512,534 of NZ_BAAGTS010000002.1, forward strand.
ACACCATCATTATCTATATCAGCCTCCTCACGTTCGTCTTCAAAATTTTCGTACTCTTGCTCAAACCATGATATGATTTCATCCTCAATCACTTTTGATGTGGTAAGCATGATATTTAAGCGTCTGATGAGCGCTTCCAATGTTTTACCAATGGCAAAGGAGGATGAACCAAGCAACTTGAACATAACCGACTCCATCAGGTGCCTTTGCGCCCTTGGCAACGCGTAGATGGTTTCAGTTCTAAGGTATTCTAGTACGTTATTATATAGCTGCGCCTCCTCTTTAGTTGGAACAAACTGCTGGGTAATTGGAATTCGTTCTCTATATGGCACGAATTCCCTAACATCCTGCCTTAAGGTTCTATGTACAATGGGCTTAAGTTTCTCTTTTAGCTCCAATAAATCGGCATCACCATTTACATATTGTTTTCTAAAAGTCTTGATATCGCCAAATACGGTTTGATCAATGATACCTACAAGCCCAAACAATTCTTCTAAGCGATTTTGTAATGGCGTAGCGGTGAGTAATATCTTTTTATAGTCTTTTATGGCATTCCTAATCTTACCTGCTATGCTTTCAGGGTTTTTATGAACGTTCCGTAGATAGTGTGCCTCATCCAGTACTATTAAATCCCATGAAGTAAGCTGGATAAAATCTGCTTGCTTGCTGGCATATTGGTAAGAGCAAATCTTAATGGTTTTGCCATCATCAAAAGGATTCTTTATCCCAGCCTTGTATTTAGCGTTGAAGTTTTTGCTTTCCATCACTTCTGACTTCAAATAAAACTTATCGGCCAATTCATTCACCCATTGCTTCCGCAAGGAAGATGGGCATATTATCAGGATCCGCTTCTTATTTTCAGCCCATTGCTGACTTAGCAAGATCCCAGCTTCAATTGTTTTACCTAGCCCTACTTCATCTGCCAAAATCGCCCCTTTCGAGTAGGGTGATTTAAAAGCAAACAACGCAGCTTCTACCTGGTGTGGGTTAAGTTCTACCTGAGCATCCATTAAGGTCACTCCGAATTTTTCTGATGAATCAGAAGTAGCTCTTTTCAAAAGCTCGTAAGCGTAGTATTTGGCTTGATAGGATGTAATCATCTAATAATTATAACTTCTTTAGGAACAAGGTTTAATGGTGTTGTGAAAGCGGCAGTTTAAGTTATTGACTAAAGCTCCCGCTTTCACCATGTCACCGTTTGTTTTTAATACTCCTCGTCTTCATCAAAATCATCTTCGTCAAAATCCTTATCCTCTATCTTCTCAATTGTTTCTCCGTCTTCATTAAAAAGATAAAAACCTTTAGCCAAACTAATTAGATCATCATCTTCTTCAATTTCATCATCGCCCCACTCGTTCTTTGTTTTGACTTTTATTAGTCGTCCATCACACTGAAGAGTAGCAGATTGCCACTTTTTCCCTATTGAAAACTGTTCACCAGGCTCAATCTCCATCATATGCATGTCATAGCCTTGCTGAAAACCAACAGCATCACTATCATAGTCCTCATCTTCCCCATATCCCATACTTTTTCTGGTCTGGTTAAAATTAGGCATCAATAAAATTGTAAGAGAATCCATGTTAAAGCTTTATTATTAAGTTGAAGTAATTCTTTTCGAGGGTTGATTATCTTAACCGAATGGCATGGAATAGCTAGGCTTAGTTGTGACTATACTGCACAACCAAGCCAGTCTAATGAAATTTGTTTGATGCGAATCGAATTAAAAAAAAGGTAAAATTTCTACTAAGCTTCATCTTTCGCAGAATTGCTAAAGCTTTGTTTTTTAAACCATATTAATCCCTTTCCAGGCCACAGCCTGATGCCCCAAAGTTGGAAGCTACATTGCGTATGCATCAATGTTTACTCCTTGGCCTCCATGGGAAAGCCAAAGAGTAAACATTGATGGTTAATTTGAAAGGGCAAGCGCTGACTCTATAGTTGGTGAAGTCAGAATAAACTCTTTATGTCTGTATGCCTTTAACTTCTGCTTATGATTATCAAAAACATGAGTCATACTCTGCTCTATTATTGATTTGTCAACTAGCTTCTGCGCCTTTTCAGTTTCAAACCACTCCTCTCCGAATAGATGTTCGGGGCTAATCTCAGTACCATCAGAAACTGAAATAAATGAACAAACACTGTAGTTTTCTGACCTTTCATTATTCACCACTACACTCGTAGCAGCAGAAGATGCAATTGCAATTGCATTGGTTGTGGAGGAGAAAGGAAGTTTAACGGAAGCATATCCTACTAAGCCGCCAAAAGATTGGTTCCGACTAATTTCCACCATATGGGTGAAAAAATCGTCTCCAAAACCGAAAAAGTAAATCCTATCACCTTCATTTTTGCCCGCCTTCCCTTGTTCAAAAACATACTTTTTGTTTTCAAATAGAGTATTTGGAAGCCTAGCTTCAGTAAGATCCATGTTTATGAATTCGAATACCTGATTGCCATGCTCTTTTAAACAACCCCCAAATGCCCTTGCTATAGAGTCGGCAAATTGTTTTAGGAAATTAATACTCCTTGGCGCGTAGAAGCTACTTATTTCCTCTAAAGGAATTCCTACACTTGGTGCTAAGTCCTTCTGCTCTAGCTGCACAAAGCTCAAGGCGGCTTTGATTCTATTCTCAGCGGCTACTAACCTATGATCTCTTAGGGTATCATCAAGAATTCCCATAATAGACTCAAAACTTTCCTCCTCTTGGGCTTTTCCTAACACACGGATTGTAGTATCATATATTAGAGCATCATGCAACTCTTCTTTTATACCGTTGAATTCAAGCTGTACTAGAAAATTCCGAACCATCTCATTGATCCTTTGGTTGAGACTTTCCAGTACGCGCTGGTCTGAAATTGAATTTGTCACGAAGAAATTGAAACAGTTTACCTCCTGCTCCTGACCGTATCTCCAAACACGCCCTATCCTTTGCTGCAACCTAGCGGGGTTCCATGGCATGTCAAAGTTGATGACATTATTTGCAAATTGGAGGTTTATGCCTTCGCCTCCTGCCTCAGTGCAGACCATGTATCGGACCTTTGTCCTGAATTTGTCAACTTGACCTTTCCTGTCTTCAACGTTTATTGACCCTTGGATCTCCGCAACATAATCTTTTCCACCTAATGCCTTCTTGATGATTTCAAGGGTTTTCACATATTGGGTGAATATGATAAATTTTTGACCAGTAAATTCAGGGGCGTTAATAACTTCAATAAGCTTCTGAATTTTGGTGTCGACATTTTTTTTCTCAAGCTCCTTCCCGAAGTTTACAATCTTCTCAAGGAACTCAATTTCATTCTTCACAATCTTAGAAGATTTCATTTCCTTCATCAGATTTGCGATATCCCTCTCTTCTTTTTCATCAATTTCCTCGTCAGCATCGAATAGAGGTTCATATCCTTCCTCCTCCAAAGCTTGGTTGAGAAGGTATTTGTATCTAGCCTGCATGGAACGGAAAACATTTTTCCAGCTTGAAGCCAACATTTTCCTATAAACTGAAATAACGAACCCTACTTGGGTCTGAATTTTTCCTGAAAGTTTCTTTTTCGCCTCGTCTAGTGCTCGGATATAATCTACTACCAGTTCACAGAAATGCTGTTCTTCGACGGTGAGTTCTACATCTATGGATTTTGTGGTGACATTCTTAAACAGGGGTTTACTGTCAAAGTCTGTCACACTCAGTTTATCATTCCGATAAACATAGTTTTGAATTATAGCTTGGGAGGCCACTTTTTTAAGAGATTCTTGTGTATCAGTGCCCTTTGGAAATTCTTCCTTATCAAGAAGGTGAAGAAGATTGAGGAACCTGCTCCTGTCACCACTATGTGGTGTCGCGCTTAAAAGCAGCAATTGGCCTACTTTATGGTTCGCCCTCATATCTCTAGTTAGCTTCCACCACTGCGTCGCGTCATTTGAAAACTTATGGCACTCATCTATAACGACAAGATCATAAGCTTCCATCATCCTCAGAATAGCTTCCTCGGTGTCGCCAACCACCATCCCATGGTAAGAAGCTATCATTCTGTTCTTACCGTGGAAACTGCCACTGAACGCTTCGGCACCACCTGTAGTATGCCATTTCCATACTTCGAAGCTCAAGCCGAATTTATCTTTCATCTCCTCATACCACTGCCATTTTAGCCCAGCAGGACACATAATCAACACCCTAGCCTTGTCTTCACCTATCCTCCTGATGGTATTTTGAATTACCAGCCCAGCCTCAATTGTTTTACCCAACCCAACATCATCTGCAAAAAGGAGGTTTCCACCATTAGGACTCGTAATTGACTTCTTCAACGCTAGCAATTGGTGAGGAACAGGCTTAATCCTGAAATCATAGAATTCGTTTGTTAAGCTATTCTGTGCATATAAGTAATGTGCCAAGAACTTCGCCTTTGTTCTATGGATAGTATCTCTTTCTCCACTACTTCCCTCTTCAATCATTTGTAGTGGATCCACAACCATATTCAGGTCAGAGCACTTCACCGTCTGAAAGTTGCCTCCAGTGAATACAACTTGCGCCGCATCACCAGTGACTTTAAATATTTCCCCAATACCAAACCCAGGATGGGATACTTTATCTCCTTGTTTTAACATGTTTGAGTTATCTACATTTTCAGATTTATTCCAGATGTTCTCAGCGGCGTTAACCATTATTGAAATCTGCGTGTTATCAGTTCTTCCCGTTTGGATGGTTACTGGAGATTCACTGTTAGTGTATCTCCATGCAGCAGCAGTAAAGTTCGCGCTAGTATTAAATATAGAGACTTCCCCATCGCCGAGATAAAAGACATAAAGCTTAAGGTGCATGATACCATCTTCATTGTTCACTCCCGCCAAGGTTCGGAAAGTACCGACAGTTTCAATTTTACTCCTTATAATCCCCCTTCTATATGGATTGCTGTTGAAGTTTATATCAGCTACAAACCGAACTTTTATATTATTCACTTTAGCTATGTCTGCCAGCAGCGAAGCCATATATTCATCTACATAGGCAGAACAAATCAAAATTTCTGTTGCCTTTGAAGCGTATTGTGTGAAAAGCTTTTCTGTTGGTGTTGGTTCGTTAACTACATTCATTTTAAAGAGCACTCCGCGGGGCGGATTTTTAAGTATTAGATTTGAATTATAAACAAAGGTGATATATGAATCATTATTACTTAAGTCTGCCCAAGACCAGTTAGGCTTCCCTCTTTTGATATTGTCAACTTTGGTGTAGGCTAGAATGTCATTCTCAAGCAAGGCCTGATCCAATCCGTTCAAAAAGGCTTTTTTTTTCCTTTTGTATCCCCATTGACTCCACAATAGGCTTGAGAATTTTCTGCGACAAAACCCTTTTGTGTTAATATCATTTACTGCAACTTTTATAAATTCCTCGAAATCATTCATTTACCTAAAAATAGAAAGAGTTTTGTCGCATAAATTAACAAGACAGGTTTATGCTATTTTTGTTAATTGGTACTTTTCCCCAATATAAATAAAGGCCTTTAATTTATGTATGAAAAACAAATATTCTAAAAGATACAACATAGAAGAACTAATAAAAAGGTATATTTAGAAACAGCTTTATAATACCTGATCAAACAATGGAACTTATCCTCAATGATAGCTACTGCCCAGAATGCCAACTCTACAATGAAGAAGTTGAGTTGCTGCTCAACAAAGATGATTTTATAAAATCCAAAAGCTTACCAGGAACCCAGTGGCAAAATAAGACTCGAAAAGCAATCTCTCAGCCTTGAAAGAATCTATATGATACTTAACTCCCTGACTGGCAGCCAATACAAAGGCTCAGCCTGTGTCAATGAGGGAATCTGGCAGCGCTGGTGCGAATACGCCCACAACTCCCAAAGCGGCAATAAAAAGCTAATTTAACTTTGCTCTACCCCTAGCTACGAGAGAAAATCCGCTTCTTCGCTTTGCAGACACTTCCCAGCAACCTTTCCAAAAAGGAAGTTGTGGCGATAAAATACCCATATATGCAGAAACTCAGGACCAGGGCCTATGGGCATAACTAAATCAAAATTTTTTGACTTTAGCAATAGTCCGAGGAAAAGGGAAACTACTCCCCACTATTACTATCATTTAAATAATAAATTAAATCTCAGAATCAGAAAGTAAAAAATGGAACGTGCAATAAGATTAAAACAAGCTTCTAATGCATTAGGAATTAGCGCTACCCAAATTGTTGAATATCTAAATTCTATAGGTAATTATATTGAAAATAAGCCAACCACTAAATTAAGCATTGAACACTTTCAATTAATAATAAATCAGTTTGGTGAAAAAATTTCTAACAAAGAAGAATTATACAAGGATTTAGCAAAACCAGTTGAATCTCAAATTAATCGCGCCCTTCCACCTGTTTCTAATTATGGATTGCTTAAAAGAGCATTTTCCATTAACAAAGACGGGAGTGTAAACCAAGATGTAAAGTCAGACAATCAAAACTCAACAACTAAATCCTTACAGACTAAATTACTACAAGATGAAGTAGTTAAAAGCCACAAAGATTTAGACCAAAGAACTATCTGGGATAAGTATATTTTAGCTCAAGAAAGAATTCTTGATTACCAAGCTTTGCCTATTGCCGTTAAGCCAGAATATGAGATTAGCGAATCAGGAAAATTAAAAATTGAAGTCGATCAAGATATATTTAAGGCGGCATTTGCCTCTGATATAAGAAAGGTATTCAACTTAAAAGAAGAAGAGTTTTCATTTGATCATGGCTCAATATTGCAATCAGTAGAAATCACTAAACATATCCAGCCAGAGAAATTAATTAAGCTAAGGGATGATGCTAAAAAATTCTATATAAACTTTAATGAAAACCCTGTGATCGAGGGTGAAATAACAACGAAAGAAAATCTCCTTACAATCATAGAAACCATCACTGGAGAGACCCAAGTTCGCAATAAATCTAAGAACAAGGGAATTCTTTATTTAACTACACATCAAAGGGAACAGCTTGACAAACACTCTAGTTTACTTTCGTTTGAATCCTGTATAGGAGCAGTATACCAATTAAGACCTTCCTTATCATACTATATATCTAGGTATTATAAGAACTCTGAAATTGAAGCTAATTTAGAATCAGAATCTGTTATTGTTAAAAACGGAGAACTCCATCCCAACCTAGTCAATAAATTACATAACGAGATAAAACTAAAGTTTGTAAGTTATCAGATAGAGTTTCAAATTATAGCTGATTATGATATCAGCACAAATCAAGAAATAAATAATAGATATAAACTAAATTTCAATAAAGGTGCAGGCTCCCTAACACCCAGTGCCAATCTCCCTGTACCAGCCCAAAATACTTTTTTATTTGAACTTGAAGCACCTACAAATGAGGAAGATTTTGATATAAATTTAAAGTACACCCTTATACTAAAAACTTTAAAAAGGTATTATAACGATTATGAAATCAAGTCAAACTATAAAACAAAATATTCATTTGAAAAATGGCGTTTAAACAGCTTTTTCAAATTATTTGATTCGGAAACAGAACAGTTCTGGAGAAACTTGTATAGCACAATACACGGAGATGAGCTACAAATTAGTCAAAGTTCAAATACAGTTTCATTTGACTTTGAAACTACCTCTGAGCTTAATTCCAAATTAGAAAAATTAAAAGCCGTCAAACACCTTGAATTAATCGATTATGGAGATAATCACAAATTTAAGTATAAAGTAAAATTCAAGAATGACTTACCAGATCTAGCAAGCAAGTTAAAGCAATCCATTCCCTCATTAACAACTCGGATTCTATCTTATGGGAGCAAGCTTCATTTCAGATTTTTTTATAAAACTGGAAATCGCCAGATAGCACTTGCAATAGTGAATGACGTCCTTGAAACTGAGATTAATTCTAATAAGTATTCTTATTCTGTAGATAATCTTTTCAAGGAGAAATATATATGTGAAGAAAATTTCGACTTAAAGGTAGAGGAAGAGACTGAAAAGCTCACAAAATTAAAAGGAAGAGAATTTTTTATCGGAGATAAGAAGGGTAAAAAGTCCATAGGCACCCTTCGCAAGGTATCTTATCCAAAACTTGAATTCTTAATAGAAGAAGGGCTGCCTGAAACCGTTGAAGCCCTTGAACAACATAAACTCAGAGCTGTTACTCCTGATTTAAAAGGCGATAGGGACAAAATTGCGAGATTGAGAGAGACGATGTTGAAGTTACAGTCGAAGGATCCGCTACCTAATGACAATGTAAAACGCTTCCTATTTGACTCTTCCAAAGCAAAACCAATCCAAGATATTGAGCTGATCTTAAATTCAAATAGTTCAGAATGGCAAGACTTTGAAAAACATATATATTCCAAATCATTAAACGATTCGCAGAAACAAGCTGTCTTCAAATCATTAAAGGGAGAAGAGTTAGTCCTCATACAAGGCCCGCCTGGCACAGGTAAATCAACCGCGATAGCAGAAATAATCTGGCAACATGTAAGGGTTAATCAAAAGGAACGACTTTTACTTACCTCTGAGACGAATCTTGCAGTCGATAACGCTATAGACAAATTAAAGAACCCTAATCACAACCTGGTAAAACCAGTGCGGTTCGGAAGTGACGAAAAGCTAGAGTCGGAAGGACTTTTTTACTCATTGGCAGAAATGGATAGATGGGTTGAAGGGTTGTCTGAAAATAACAATGCTATAAGGCATTGGTTGAATAATATCGCCTCAAGGATAAATAACTACTCAAATGAGTCAGCGCCGCTAGAGCGCTGGAAACAACACCTTACTAAGCCTCAAAGAGACACTAAATCACTTTTCAAATCAACTTATATCAAATTCGCGAATGTAATCGGGGCTACAGGAAGCTCAATTGGCTTTAAAAACTCTGAAGGAAATTGGACTGGTTTTTACCGATCGTATTTACAGATAGTTGCTGGTGATAATTATTTCGAGAAAGCTAAGAAAGGCAATTTTGAAATTAAATTTGATACAGTGGTAATGGATGAGGCGAGTAAGGCTACACCGCCCGAACTAGCACTGCCATTGATTTATGCAAAGAAATCAATTATTGTTGGAGACCACCGACAGCTACCTCCCTTATTAGATGGGGAAGAAATAAAAGAAAAGCTTCTAAGTATTGGGGAGTTTGAGCTGGCAAAGACATTATCCCGTAAGGAATTTGAAATTTCTCAGTTTGAAAGGCTATTCCTTAATATAGATAGTAGTATTAAAGGCACTTTTAATACACAGTACAGAATGCACCCAGCCATTAATGAAGTTATAAAGCAATTTTATATTCAAGACGGCGGTCTGAAGTGTGGGTTACCTTTAACTGAAGAAGGCCATAAAAGTTTTGAAAGTCCTTTCTCCCGATACCATGGACTTTCAAATGGAGGCTTTTTACTACCGCATATTCATACTGTGTGGGTTGATGTACAAGAGCCTGAAATGCTTGAAGGCACGTCACGCATAAATTATGGTGAGATCGACGCAATTAAGCGCGTGCTCGACTCCATAAAGAGTAGCGACGGCTATGATAAATTTACAAACTGGTTACAACCACAGCCGCTTGAAGAGAAACAAATAGGAATAGTTAGCTTCTATGGAAAGCAAATTAAACTACTCAACCAATTAGCTGAAGAATACAAGGACAATCTCCCCATCAGAGTCAGTACGGTGGATAGGTTTCAGGGCATGGAACGAAACATCATAATTGTATCCATGGTGAGAAGCAATACAATAGCAACGCACAAGGATCAACTGGCTAACTATGAAATTTATCCCCTCTTAGGCTATCCAACACAAGAAAGCTTAGGGTTCGCAGAATCGCCTAATAGACTTAATGTGGCGTTATCAAGAGCTAGAAGACTTCTTGTGATAGTTGGTAACAGCCAGCACTTCTGTAAAAAGCCCATTTACAGAAATGTATATGATTCAATAAAAAACTCACCACACGGATTAATCGTGGATTACAAGCACCTATCTAATTATTTAGTAGCTCAGAATGGAACAGTATAACAACATATCAAATACATCTTATACAATTGATTGGGAGGTTAAAGCTGTACCATATATAATTGAATATAAAGTAGCTTATCCTATAACAGAAATAGATGAAATACTGTGCCAAATACTTAGAGACTTTGATGGAAAAGTTACTAAGTCTGAACTTGGGGTAACATTAGGGTTTAATGTTTTAGAATGTGAAGAGACAGGTAAGTATTTAGACCAGGCGGAGGTAGAGATATATGAGAACTATCTAAAAGAATTATTCAAATATGGTTTGGCTGATGAGGTCGAAAATTTTATAAACCTAACAGATGGTGGTATTTTAGCATTAAACACTGGTCTTAAGTATTTGTCTTCAAAGGCAAGTACGCAATTATTTAGCAATATTGGCCTTTCAGAAACTCAACCGAGCTTTGCATTTACAGAATTAGGGCTTAGAAACGAATTAAATATATCTAATAACCTAAAAATCAACCAAACAGACACAACTATTGCTGAAGCGCTCAATCGACAAGTTTTCAACAATAATATTTACTTGGGTGAAATTACTGCATCAGAACCCCTGACTGTTGGGGCAAGCTATAAAACTATCAAAGTTGAATGTCGGTTTTCTAATGACCTTGGGAAACCTGAATTGCAATTTTATTACAATAATATTCTTACGGCAGGTCTTTCTGATGCGATTAATCTGCCCTCTAATGCCCATGTTAAAAATAGATTAATTAGAAGAGGCTTATTTGAATCTCTTAATCAAAATCCAAACTCAAAGTTAACTCCATCGGAAATTGCTTTGTATATCGAACTTTGGGATTGGAAAGAGTTGGTTAAAGATTCTAGGGTTGATTGGTCAGATCAGGCAATCTTTGAAATCCTTTCTGTTAAAGGTGATGGTGGTACTTGGCAAGATGTATCTAAGCATGCTCCAATAGAACACATTAAAACAGTTTTAAATACTTATGAGGAAAAATGGGACTGGACTGTATTAACAGAAAGGTTTGATATTTCATTTGTCTCAAATTATATCAAAGACTTTCCATGGAACTTTGAGCTAATATCCATAAAAGATCCATCATTAGTTTATCTCTTGGCTTCTGACCAAGAATGTATAGAGTTTGGATGGGATTGGGACGCTATATCTCTTACTTCGAGTGATGAAAATATTACTAAGTATGCCCACCTGTTGCCATTCAACTTTCACCTCCTAACTGAACATCGCAGCCATGTGCTTATATCAGGTTTGTTAAAAGACAGTCAGCTCTTAGGAAAACAGTGGAATTGGAATTACATCACCGATAAATTTGGCTTAAGTTTTCTAATTGATAACATCAATAAGTTCGATAAGTATCTAAAATGGGAAACTTTGCTCACTAGGGTGTTCACCAATGAATCCTATAAGCAAATCTGTCTAGCCAACAAGGAATTCGAGCAAGCGCTGAGACGTCAGCAAAACGAGCAGTTAAAGTATTATAGCATAGCTGAACAGAAGTTCTTCTGGGATTTTGAATCCATCCTTTTTTTCGAAGGCTTAAACTTAATAAGGTGGGAAGACAGTAGTTTTAGCAAGGGCTTTGAGAGTAATTCTAATATCAAATGGGATAAACAGTTGTTTGACACGTTCAAACATCATGTAAAAAGTGAGAAAGGGGTGGATGCCATGAGCAAAAACCTTAAAGATTATAAAGTGATTCAATCCTCCAACTTCGGTTGGAACTGGGATTTACTCTCAGGAAATGGTGCATTAATCAATAACTTACAATTTCTCACTCAGTTCATTCACCAGTTAAATTGGGAGATGGTTATATACTCTCTCAAACCTAACTTTCTTCAAGATTACCTAAGTGAAATCCATTCTTTAAACCTGCTTTCATCAAATCCCTTCGAACAATTCTGGCCAGTTGTAACAGAGAGAGTGTCAGAGGATTTTATTTTAAGCAACTTCTCAATACATCCATGGGATTATAAAAAAGTCTCTGATAAAAGTTATGGCTTTTTAGAGGCGTTATTAATCAAGTACCAACCTTATAGTAAACCTTTCAACTGGATCAAGCTCGTAAGAGTACTTCCTGCATATGTTTGGGAAGAAAATATTAAATTATTCAATGACAATTTGAATGTAGGAGATGACGAAAAATTACCAATATGGCATATACTATCTGAGAAAACAAATCTTGAAACTATACTTGAAAACCCTTTATTACCATGGGATTGGACGTTTTTAACAAAGCTTGTTATAGATATACTAAAAATCAATAGGCTTAATGATATACGATTTGTTGATAAGTGGGATTGGAAATTTATCTCAAGGACTTTTACAAAGGCACAGGTTCTTGAAGGGTTAAATTATAATGAAACACATTGGGATTGGGAGTACCTACTAGGGAATGTATTTACCCTCGACGATATTGATTCTAATGAAGATCTTAAACACAAGATTATAACGTGTATTAATAACACGGATACTGAAAGCCGAAGAAAAGCTTGGACTAAAATAACCCTAAAGTATCCTATCGGCTTATTATATCAAAGATTAGAAGAAACACAGAACAATTCAAGCTTTCATTGGGATTGGGATGCCATATCTTCGAATGAGCATATTCCAATTAACCAAAGCGGCATAAATAAATTTTTAAATAATTGGAATTGGTCATTGCTAACAACCAATCCATCAATCACAAAATTATTTGACTTTGATCAATGGGAGGATAAAGAACACTATAGCAGAAACGTGTTTAGATATTTAGAAACCTATCGTTCTAAATGGGACTGGTCAATTCTATCCAGGCACAAACACCTAACAAAAAATACTAAGTTCATCTCAAAGTTTAGAGATGAACCATGGGACTGGGACTTTATTAGTGAATTTGGCGGCTTATTCAGAGCGAAGGAAGAGTCGACTTTAATCTCTTCATTATCAAGGTATAGACAAGAATTAAATTGGGCCAAATACTCATTGAGAAATGATGTCAAGTTAACAGAATCACTAATTAGTAGGTTCTTAGATCAGGAGTGGGACTGGGAAAGCCTTTCTAACAATAGGCAACTTAAAGTCTCAGGCGATTTTCTAACTAAGGCTTCTGGAAAACCATGGAGTTGGCAAGCCATATCAAAACGAAATGATATTCTAATCAATAATCAAGTTATAATAGATCTTAAAAGCAAAGATTGGGATTGGGTTACTCTTTCTTCGCGCAAAGACATTGACTTCACAGAAGAATTTATTACTCAACTCGTAGACAAGGAATGGGATTGGCTGGAAATATCCCGAAACCCTTCATTCACACCTACAACTTCTGTTTTAGAGCTTGTCTCCAATAAGGGTTTAGATTGGGATTATTTATCTAAAAGAGAAGATGTAGTTTATGATATTTCTTTGCTTAAGCGCTTCAGTCAATATCTGAATTGGCATGCTGTCACCCGACACCCATCAGTATCCTTCTCTGATCAGAAAACTCTAAAGGAATTTGAGGGCCGCTGGGATTGGGCTTATATTTCTAAACATATAGACTCAAAGATAACCGATGAATGGCTTGAATTATTTAAGGATAGAATAGACTGGGCACAAATAAGTCAAAATAACTACTTAGTTTTCACAGATTCACTCCTTAATAAATTTAAAAATAACCTCAACTGGTCATTCATATCAGGGAACCCAAATATTGACTTCACAAAAGGGTTGGTTGAAAATTATGAATTTTTATGGGATTGGCATAAGCTCTTACATAATCCAGGCGCAAGAGAAAAGCTTGGAGATTATATTCAACAAAATATTGATTCAAAGCCAACTCTTAGGTTCCTGAGCCGAATAGATCAACAGAAATCTAGCTGGAAGGGATATATTTACCATTTTGCCCATATTGATAACGCAGTTGAAATAATTAAGACAAGAAATATAAGAAGCCGTAATTCAGCTAAACAGAGAAGTGATGCAGCAGGAAGCGTTGTACACCGACGTGGAGATGCACATGAATTTGCACGCTTTTATTTTCGCCCCCAAACCCCAACGCAGTTCTATAATCAGTTTTTGGGAAAGGATAAAAATTCAACTTACACTACGAGACGTCCCGACATCTATGGGATTTGGCACGATATGCAAGCCTCTTATTACGACAGTGCAAAAAATCTAGGCTTTCCTAAATGCCCCATACCGATATTCTTTCGATTTTCTTTAAAAGAAGTATTAGAAAAGAAATTGGGCACTTGCTATATGAGTAATGGAAATATGCAGACTAATCGTGCTAAACTTGGAAAGTTCTCTGAAATGGTTAACTTATTAAACTATGATAAGCTATTCATGCAATTTAATCCAAAAGATTGGCAAGATTACATACACTATTCCCAACAAGAATTTTTAATAAAGGAAGAGCTTAATTTTGAAGACTTAGATTCACTTGAAATTATTTGCGCAAGCGAAGCTGATAAAAATCTTCTAATAAAACTTATTGAAGGAAGTAAAATTGACTACAATATTATCAAAGTTGATAGTGGATTAAATATTTTTCACCATGATAATCCAAGGATTGATGTTTATGAAACAGAAGATGCCATCATTGCAAAAACTTCCTTTGAGGGGGAAGGAATAATTAAAATCACATCAAGTGATGTATTAGAACCTTCAAAAATCATTGAAGGCGATATATTAAAAGTCTCAGATTTCGAAATTGTATTTAAGAACCATATTAAACTTAAAAGAATGACATCAAAAGTTACATTTACTTTTGTCGATGAATCTAATAGGGAATGGTTCATTTATAAAAATTAGATCTATGCCTACAACTTTTATAAAAGGGAATATATTCAATTCTAAATGCCAAACGGTAGTTAATACTGTTAATTGCGTAGGTGTGATGGGTAAGGGTATAGCCAAAGTTTACAAGCTTAGGTATCCTCACATGTTTGAAATTTATAAGCAACACTGTCAAAATAAAATTATCGGCATTGGGAAGCTTTGGTTATATGATAAGCAGGAAGGCGCACCTTGGGTCCTAAACTTCCCTACGAAAGTCCACTGGAAATACCCAAGTAAGATAGAATATATTGAAAGAGGGTTACGAAAATTTGTTGAAGCATATAAGGCCAAAGGGATTTCTTCCATTGCCTTCCCACTTCTAGGTACCCATAATGGGGGTTTAGCAACCGAAGAAGTTAGAAGCATGATGTTTGAATATCTGGAGAAATGTGATATTGATATTGAAATTTACGATTATGACCCAAATGCAGCGGATGATCTGTTTGATGCTTTTAAAAGTAGATGGATGAACTTATCCCCTCAGGAAATTAAACAAGCCACAGGGATTCAGCCACAATATATTCGTAAGATCAATGATGTTTTGACTGATGCAAGAATTAACTCTATGATAACATTAGCCAATTATGATGGTATAGGAGATAAAACTCTTGAGAAGGCTTTTCACTTTGCAATGAGCAATGATCAACTCAGGTAATTTATTTAAAATTTGCCTCCTAAAAGGGTGGCCTATCTTCAACACAACTTATATTCCCTCACTCTGCTTACTTCTTTTAATTATTAATTTTTGCCATTATGTAGTCTTGCTTATTTAATAGTCTCAAACATTCAAATTATATATTTGCACCATATCTCCTTCCAGAAAGCATTGATATATTATTTTCAAAAGATCTCCTTTGTCTCCTCCTGTCGCATTTCGCCAATTTTGAACCACTAAATTGCGGTTTAAGCTCCCCCTATTCACCGCAGCAGGACTGAAAGGCGTTACAACGGTAAATTCTTTCCTTTCCCCTGGCAAGAACATTTCAAGTATAGGTTCAACATTACTCTCTGGATTAATCAGAGCCATCTCAAATGCCACCTTAGTTTTTCTCTGAACCTCATTTAATTCAGAGATAGCTCTCCATGTGAAGTACTTGTCTGGATCACCGCTTTGGATTTGAACTTCAACCTGCATACCCAAATCTTGGCACCGTCTCACAAATAAGTCGAACGCAGTGGGATTGTCTATAGAAACGTAGGTTCCAACTAAGTCTACTCCACTGTTTGAAAAGATACTTGATGTATTGAACAGAAGGCTTTGAGTATTAGGGTTAGCCAAGATGTGACTGATTAGATCATCATTTGCCTTAATGTTGTTTAAGCATATGTCACTTGAAGTGTATTTGCCATTAACAAGACTTCTTTGCATAGCATCAATCACATCAGCGTAATTTACCTCCGCAGAAATTAACGTATTTATTAGGAACTGCCTACCGCTTAACCTTCCATTCATTTCAAGGCACTCTTGAAGAGCGTCCAATTCTTCAGAACTCAGCATAGTTAACCACATACTACCTGCTTTTCTGTTCCCATGGTAAAACGGCACCCATGGCCGCCGCACTACTCTTACCCCAGCACCATTGACTGGCTGTCTAAGAACATCAATGTTTGCCGCAGCTATTTGAGGGTGATCCAGGATGTAACTAACAGGTGGGAAGGTTCCTATTATATATTTAGTGTGGTTACTTAAAGGGAGGAGATTTTTATAAGGATGTATTTCATATGGAGAATTTTGAGGTAACCGTCCTTGAGAAGCTAATAGTTGATTAATAAATTGAGCATTATCACCTTCAATGTCACCTTCAAGAATTATATTGTTTTGCGTAACAATACCTCTTGCTAATAGCAACGGCAGGTTTGGCTTCATCATAGTTTTGCAAGTTTTAAAAAACTACCAAATAAACGTTCAATAGTCTACCCTTGATTTACAGGGGAGGATGGGTATATCCTTGGCCACCTAAACCACATTTCTGCCATGGTAAATTGTTTGCGGGGAGGATTGTTTGGTTGGCACGAAAACAGAGACGCCCACCTTATTATAGGAAGGCATCGGTCTCTATCACTGCTTAGTCGGATTTAGGAGATATACTCCTCGATGGGCTTGAAGATCCCCCTCACCTCATCGGCGGCCTTGCGCTTGCGCATCTCGCGAATCTTGTAATTCTTGGTCTCACGTTTCACCTTGTCTTTTGAACCAACCTTGCGCCCGAGCTTCACTCCCGACTCCTTCTTGCGCTGCAATGCTGCTCGGGTCCTGTCTGAGATAAGGCTCCTCTCGAATTCGGCGAAACAGCTCAGGAGTTGGAACAGCAGCCTACCAGTCGCTGAACTGAAGTCAATTTTGTCACTGATCGATACAAACCCCACCCCTTTATTATATAGCTCCGTTATCTCCAAGATTAGTTCAGTGGAAGACCTTGCCCATCTGTCCAGTTTGTAAACATACACCGCGGTATACTCCCCCGCACGGAGCTTGGAAAGTAACTGCTGCTTAATAGGTCTGGTCTTGCGAGAGCTTTCCTCTTCCTCGTACAGATCATATTTTAGGCCGAGCCTTTCTGCATGCTCCGTTAAAATCTTTACCTGTGTGTCATTGGACTGGGAATGAGTTGAAATACGGCAGTAAAGGGCGATCCTGTTGTCCATTATTTTGTGGTTTTACCCTGTTAAATTTAAAAGACCGTCTTATCGGTAGTTACAAGAGTTATATGTTCCTCACTTCGATATTCTAGTAACGGTACGAATTTAACAAACCAAAATTTCAAAACCCATTAAAATAGAATTATTCCAGGATTTTAAAAATAAATCTTTATATTTTGGTTGGTTTACCGAATCTTCTTTATACACTGGTTCTATTGTCTTTCCTATACTCAGCTTGAGCAGGTAACCATCCTCTCGCCAAGTAGCCTAACAAGCTAAGTCGCCAGTGCGCCCAGAACTATTCCCAACTGAATGGTAACATATCCTTAACAATAACCTTACCTATGATTCATGTGGCCGCCAGTAGCTTTGTAACATTATTTATGGCTTGGACAATAACTATGAGGTTAATGCAAAAGGGCAGTAGTGAGCAGATTCTGATTTAAAGGCACGATATATAATATAGTGTTACCGAAATAGCTAAGGCAGCCAGGAGGTTATGGCATAATATGCTGGTATCAGTTTGGGCAAACTGTATAGCCATGACGATCCAATGCTTGACATCAAAAACTATGGAACATTAACTATACACGGGCTAGCTACCTTACGATTAGGTTAACGCAACCCAAAAAAGCTCAAAAAAAGAGAATGAAAAACAAAGCAGTTAAAACAGTGAGCAGAACAGGAGAAGTGCTTGAGGCAATGAAAGAGGAAGGATATATACATTTCGAATTCGCAGATGATGATGTGTTCCTGAAGGGCAAGACTTTCTATATGATTACAGCTTGGAACAAAACCCAAGTCCAGATTCAAAGGGTGCCCTACGAGGCTAAACTTCAACTGCTGGCTATCCCTGAGATAATTGAACACTTCCGCCCTATAAGGAGAAAGGAAAAGATCAAAAGCCTTCTTAAACATTTCAACAACCCTTTACCATAATTTTTATGTCATCAATGTACCATGAGAAGATAGACCAGCTTCTCCAGACTATCACCCAAGAGGCTTGGGGGAAATACACCGCTGAGATAGAGACTAATGCCCAATTGAAAATCAAGTCAAACTGGCAGTCAGAGCCAGTACTCAAAACCTTGAAAATCGGGGATATTGAAGAGTACTGCATTACAAGGTTAGCCAAACTCTATACGGCCCTAAAGGAAGGCTTTATTGTCATGGAAATCGGTGGAAAGATTGAGATAACAGAAAAAGGCGATGCTGCTATATCAACGCATCACGCTGCTTTAAAGGCGGCAAAAGAAACCTTATTCAAAATTCCTCTGACAAACAGCTCCACTTTCCAGACTTTGAAAAGGAAGGGTTATACCGCGTTCGGGCATCCAAATTATCCTGAGTTTTACTTTAAGGACAATACCTATTATTCTGCCCGAATTTCAGATAGCAGGGCAAACCAGGTCAATATCATCATCAAGCGCAAGCATATCATCAAGCCAAGGCAGGAACGAATAGAGGCATTTAAGAAGGAATTCCCACAGTTCTTCAGGAGGGAAAGGATCGATGGGCTACTCAAAGGCATTTAGTTATTAAACCGTTGTTTGCGGATCCATTCCCTTCGGGTTGTAAATCATCTGAGGGGCGGAACTCCCAACACCTTCACTATTTACAACATGATGGACCTAAGAGAAGAGATCTGCAATGAGACAGAGAATACCCATGCACTTAGCCTTTCCAAGAAACAGGTATTTGGAAAGCCTCATGACACTAGCCTGACAGAAAGCATTGGGATACCTATAAACGAAGGCAGATCTGGGCTAAGGGAGGCTAAAGTGGGAAGCAGGACTGAATTCACCGTTGGCTCCATGATTATACTGTTCGGTGATACCTCCCATAATTCAGAAGACAGGTCCCTTTCGTTAGAGATCGCGCCTGTTTCATTCAGGGGAAGCCAGCTCCGCCTGGAGAAGTTCCAGGAGACGGATGGGGTTGACATTTTCTCGGTTTCGGTCCCCTATCGACTGATCATGGGGATCAAGGAAATTGGCTTCTCCCCAGACGGTAATGATGTCTCTTGGATAGACATTCACCAGACGACCGACATGCTCGGAAACCCCATCCTCAGAGGCCAGTTGGTTTTGCGGACTTGGGATCACAATTTCAGGGAGTTAAACAGGCATGTGAGGATCATCAGGTACCTGGCGGGGATGGATATGGAGCAGAAAGGCCTTAACCCTCCTGAGGCTACCTTTGGCGGGCCACAGTTTACCCTCACCTTCTATTGACCGTCAATTCGGTCAGGCAGTACGCAATGGAGAGACTCACACTTGCCCTAAAGCCCAGAGACATCGATTACAATATTGGTAGGCGGGAAACGCCTTTGCCCTATTATCCTAATTGACAAGCTTGTATGAACGGCGGCTGACTATGTAAATGCCAAGGCAAATCAATATTGGACCCTACTTGAAGCCAAAACTCAATTACGAATTGAATTCCTATATATAGGTAAACATAAAACACCTAAAAATTACCAACCCTTTATGACCTGCCCTAAGACCTTCTCTCCGACCGAATATCTCGCACAGATCCGCAGATGCATGGGACAGGTGCCAACAGGGTTGGCCATAGAAGATACTCACCACGGTAAAGTTGTCATGCGGGAATGCGGTGACTTCTATGCCTTCCTCTGCGTAAAGCCAGTTGATTACGTGGAAGGAAAGTTCTCCCGCCGCCAGGTAATTGCCTTGCTGGCAGGGATGAAGGAGGAACTGGAGGGGCATTTCACCGTCCACAGGCTAGGCACAGGGCTTCCCTTCAGGGGAAGGGTGAATTTCACGATGGCACTGCGGCTCGCCAAAAAGAGCGTCAGGGGCCTGAGGATCGGTGAGTTGCTGAAGGGACTTTAGTACCTCCACATACGGACAGTTCATAAATCCCTGAACACTCCCCTGAGGGATAGATCCGTGATCATGGCCCTGAAGTCCAGCACCCGCTTGTCCTCTGCACCTTGCTCTTTAGCAGTGGCCACATTGATTAGCTCTATCACCACTTTATAATAGGTAAAGGCCAGCTTTGTGGTGTGGGGAAGCGTGGTCTTGGTGAGGAAGTCATAGGCGAAGGGGTTCACCCCCAAAGGATCCGAGAGGTCATCGATGATCCTCTGCACCACGGTCTCCATCATCTCCACCTCACATTCGTAGTCGTAAACGGTCCTGAGGCCTTTCTGCGCCTGCATGCAGACACTGAAAGTCGCGCTGCCATCCCTGTTTGTGAATAGTTGGCTCTTATAGTTATTTGCTGCCATCGCCCTGCCCTTTCTTTTTCTCCAACTGCGCGCGGCAGCTCTTGGCCAGCATATTGACCCCCATCTCCATGACATTGCTCTTAGACAGGTGGAACCCCAAGAATCGTAAAGACTCCCTGATGTAATTCACCTTGCGGTAAGTGCAGTCGTACACTTTGATTGACTTGAATTCATTCCTCATAGTTTATTGTAGTTTTCTGTATATATCCAGATCCAAAAACGGAAAATTTCTACCTGTTTTCCATTATTCTCCCTTTAGACACTGAAACGACACTTATATATAGAGGAAACAAACAACCCTATGGCGGTGATCTTGAACAACCAATTGCTCTATGGCAGCAGAGACCTGAACATCTACCAGACCTATGACAAAGGTAAAGGCTTGTATGGCATGTGCCGCTTCACCAAGAGTGGAGCAGAGTACCTTCCCGCCATCTACCACTACACCTTTGCCTTCGATCAGGATGGCACCTGTGTGGTGGTCACGCAGGATGGTGATTACCAGCGGGTGAACCTAGATTTTAAGACATTGGGAATAGCGGCAGATGATCAGGAGTGGCACCGCGGGTACATCCTGAAGAACAGCAGGTGCAATTGCGTCTCCGAAATGGAGTTTACCTGCTCCATCTGCGGCGGCCTCGGACTGATCCTCAATCCCTATGTCCTTCAACACAACAAAGGAATCATTGGCATGTGACGCTTTTCTCTTCCCAATCCTTGATCAACCTACTGATTTTCTCCTTCCTCAGCCAAGCCACCCCTGGGTCACCGTACGACTCAGTCATGTCCATTAAAATACATTTAGCCATATCCACCTGATCAGTAACCTCATCAAGAAGGTTCTTGCCTCCATCCTTCTTACTTGCGATTGGCAAAGGCAAGGTACCAGTGCGTACCAACAGCAGGTCATTCCTCTCATATTCTTCACTGAACCCATAGATAAGATCCTCTACTTTGCCAAAGGCATCATATATCTCATACAGGCGGTCATTTATCTCTTCTCTATCCATTGTCTGAATGTTTTAGTTACAGACCTTATATATTATGCGGGTTAGAAGTTTGAAAAAGCAATTCAATTTATTTTCAAGCGGGTCCCATACCCTGCCTACCTAAACTCAGGGTAAAACGCCCTACCTCTCCACGGATCAAATATTTCCCTTCCTCATACCAAACTTTTCCAAAATCGAGCATATAAGACCTGACAGGCAGTTAAACATCCGCAACAAATGGTACCATACCTGTCAGATGTTCAATATTTTAACTTAGAAAAACATGGAATTTATACAAGCGACCAAAGAGGAGATGGTCCAGATCAGGAAACAGCACGGTGACGACTACATTAAAGCGTTGCATGTACTGCTTGCCGAGAAGAACGGCCTGCACACGACACAAATCTACCAGAGCCTCCTGCCGCTACAGAAAGTAAAGGGGCAGTACTACGTGGTAGCCGTGATTGATGATGAGAGTAACTGCTCCCATGTGGGCTTCACGGAGTCTCCCTTCAGCTATTGGGTAAACCTTCTGAGCACACCCAACGACAACTCCAAGGTGACAACCATAAAGGAAATTTTAATCTTAGGGAAAGGCTTGGACAAGAAAGAGGCATTGCGCTTGGCAAGCGAGTACAAGAAGGGAAAGGTCCAGATAGCCCGCAGAAACAAGATAGGTAAACTACTGGCAGACCTATAAGATGGGAAGGCACCAATATAATGGTGCCTTTTTCTTTTTGATGCTTACGCTGTAGCTGCTTCATCCCTTCCTATCAATTAATCTAAATAGAGACATATAATCAGTAAGCTGTTTACTCTCTACTGGTGTCACCACCCTTGGGGTGGTGGTGACACTACATGACTGCATAGAGGTGAGGGATCATCTCTTTACCTATTATAACACATCATATCTACTTTTCACAAGCCCAAACCCCACCCACTATTATCTTCGTCTCTCCTATCAATAATGTCGATGAATATTTTTTTTGGGTACGGACACAACTTTCCCTCTTTCCGTGATATAAGATGAAACAGATAGGAAAGATGGAACACACACACGGACAAAGAAATCCAGAAACTAATAAATACTGGAATGCGGTAACACAGAAATGGCTGGTTAAGCCAGTACGCCCGACCACGAAGGGCGAGCATATAGGCAAGGCCAAGGGCAAAGCGGTTGGCAAGGCCAAAGGAAAGGCGAAAGGTCTCACCTACGCAAAGAGATTAGAGTCAATAAAGGCAAGCCATCCTGAGAGCTGGCAGAGTTACGGGTGGATACCTATTAACATTACAGTCGCAGACATAGAAGCCGAGGCTTCCAAACACTGGAAAGACTCAGAAACTAAATTCGAGATAGACAGGGCACTCGCTCTCTCTACGCTCTTGATCATTATGCGTTGCAAGGTGACCGATGTGCAGAAAAGGCGCGCGGCCTACGCGCAGGGATTCGCAAACCAGCATAGCAAGGACCTTGCATATTTTGTGGGTACGCACTATGAGAAGTACATCAGGTTTTTCAAAGACGCAGAATTCATCAGGGGTTATAGCAAAGGGCTGAATGAAGCACAGGAGAGCTTCTGCCCCAGAGTGTTCGCAAAAGCATATAAATGGCATCCGCGGCACCTAAGGAAAGATGGTGACCTACGAATGTTCTATAAAGTGGAATACAACAGCCCGCGGTTACTTTTGAGGCTCTTTAGGAAGAAGGAGGATCGCAAACAGCAGCAACTGAAAGACCAGTTCAGAATCAGGCTCAAGGAAAATGCCTACAGGTTAGCTGCTGATTTGGACGCGGATGGATTTACCCAGTGGGCATTGGCGAACCCTCAAGAGTTCCCAAACAAAGAGGAACTGAATAGCGCCATCGTACAAGTGCACGCCATGAAGGCGGGCGAGCTCGGCATCACCTCTACGGACACGTACGGGGAGCGCTTCCACAGTTCCTATACCCAGACCAAGCGGGAGCTTAGGGGATTCCAGTTCATAGGAGGGCAAAAGGCAATGGAGCTGGATCTGAAAGCCTCGCAGTTCTTCTTCTTCGCCTGTCTGGTGATGTACCCAGACCAGTGCCTGACGGTGCTCAGCAGGGGTATGTCCACTCTTAGGCTTAAGGAGGTCATGCACTCTATGAGAGTGTCCTATGACAGATATGCTGATGTCAAAGAGTTCGTGGATGCCTCCCTGACTAACTTTATCTATGATACTATCATGGAGAGATACGCGGGAACGTTGGACAGGGCAGCCGTGAAGGACATGTGTTTCAGGGCCTTGTTTAGTAGGTCGGGCCAGTCCAAAGACGCCAAGAAGGCTCTGCGGGGGCAGTACCCCAACGTGGTGAGGCTCTGCGAGAATATCAACAACAGGGCGAAGAAGGACGAGAAGGCCAACAGTATCGCTGGCAGGCCCGATGACCCGATCTACTCCATTCCCCAGATTTTACAGCGTTTGGAGAGTCGTATCCTGATCGATATGGTGGCGCTGCGGGTGGGAGACCACTCGGAGTATCCCTTCACCACCATCCATGATAGTTTCTTGGTCGCTGCTACGGACGCGCCAGTCTTTCGGGCAGTCATTGCGGACACCTTCACTGAGCTTGGCCTGCCCGTGCCGAAGACGGAGCAGAAATGATCCCTACGGTACTCCAAACCCTTTGGTTTGGAGTACTATACAAAATGCAATCGCACTATCCCTAACGAAAATTACAGGTTGTACTTGACCAATGGAATAGCTCTATAGTATTAAAAAGTACAATCATGTAAACGATTTATTAAGCCTTTTCAAAAGAATCTATTAGCAACCAGCTTTTATCATTGCTTCATGGACAACTCCTTGATCTTCGCCAAAATAATTTATCACCGTGTTTACACGATTAAAAATTGTCATCCTCCATAATTCGAATCTCAAAATACTAAAGGTCTTTTAAAAGATTTCCAATCCGCTTTTTCCTTACCTCCTGTATAGCCCAAGGCTTGATAGTAGACCATATAGAGTTACCAAAAACCTCGGGCCTAGCATCTATATAATAGCCGCCTATTCGATCCACAGTAGCGGTAATTTCCTGTAGCCGCCACATAGGGGCAAACTGTATAACAACAGAGTCTGTGTAGTTGAAAATGTCAACAAATAGCACTCGCCTGCCTTTTCCGTCAATTACGCGCTGCTCGTTACCATACTCTGCAACCAAGCCGCTATATATTTCATCTACTGTTTTCAACTCCATTATTAGATATTTAGTAAAAGTTTCCCGATCCGAGCTTTCCTAATTTCATAAATTGTCATAATAGACACATCAAGTCGTGTAAATAATGGATAATCAACAAAATTAATATTTACATATTCACCTGCAATTTCATGTATTAAATCCTTGAACTCTTGGAGCAGAGCCTTAGGGTAGAATATGACTTCAACATGATCACTATACTCACCTATTTCAATAGATTTGATACAGTTGCCATCATCATCTAACTCTTCCTCAAAATCTGTGTATACCTGGCAAAGCGCATCATATACATCTTCATTCGTCGCATTTTCCATGTTGCTGATTTTAAAGGTCTTTTAAAATTTTCCCTACTCTAAATTTCCTCAGGAAATTTCCGTGCTGTTTATTCATGAGGCGTCGTTCATCCTCATCAGGCTGCCATACGTACCCCCGCTTGATGTATATGTATTTATTTTTAGTAGGAAGGCCAATAATAGTGCTATAAAATACGCCATCCTTAAAGTAGTAACTGTAAAACTGTGGGCTGCCCTGTGGTGACTCTATTAGGATATATTTATTATACTCTAAGGTCTTTTGTTCGCTCCCATACATTTTAAGTATCCTCGAAAGCACTTTTCGCCTTAACTGCTCGTGCTCTTTTTTCTCTTCCTGCTGTTTCAATACTCCTTCTAGCTGTTCTAAAAATTCTTTAGAAACCTGCATTACTTGCGACTTCATTTTCTTGTGTCTAAAGTTAAAATGTGATGGCATATAACCCATCACTAAATTGCACTGCAAACATAAAAATAATTTTCAAAACCATCAATTTTAATCGTATACGCATATATTGCATATTTATGTTTATTACTTTTCATATATTTTAACTAATAGACAAGTATAAATATTATGCTTGTCTATTTTCGGACTATTGGGTCTTTATAGATCGTCTATCCAGATTAAAAAAACTTGAAAAAAAATGAAAAAGTTATCCACATCGCACTATTGCAACAGAATAGACTAAGGATTTAGAAGAGTTGAATAGCCACGTCAGGATTATAGCTAAATCAAAGCCACTCGTTTTATTGACTAGTACATCAAAATTAAGTGCCTACACATGGTAAAACAGGATTCGCTATAACTTCAGTTTAGGTAAGTTGACCTCATACTTAGGGCTTAAAAAAATATTTTCTTCACTTTTTAAAACAAACCCTAAATCAAAATCTATAAGTGCCAAATCCATTCTTACAGAAGTGGAAATCAGGGACGACATAGAAATACTTTTACATTTAGCAATTAGCGTAATTTTAGAGGAGGAGGAAGATGAAAGCACTTAAAAGGCATAAATGCTTAATTTGGTCAAGGGTATCATCTCAGCAGCAGCTTGAAAATGGGAGTTTGAATGCGCAGCTTACCTTATGTACAGAATACGCAAAAAAACTTGGTTTCAAGATCATAGATCACGAAACCGCGTTTGAGAGCGCAAAGGAAGAAAACAAAAGATTCCGTCAGATGATGAAAAAACTGACAGACGGTAAAAACAAGTACGATGCTTTGATTGTCTTGTCCGCCAGCAGATTTTCGCGCTACCTACCTATAGCTACCAATAAACTGATGGAGCTTAAGGCTAAGGAAATCTACTTGCACGTAGTAAGAGGTGCTATAACTTCAGAAGATGACAAGGGAGTTATCACCTTATATCAGGAATTTTTAAAAGCTAATGAGGAGAATCAGGAGCGTAAAGAGATTACGATTGTAAGCAGGTTGGCCAAATTAAAACAAGGTGTTACAACAAATAAACCCCCAATAGGCTATATACCTAATCCACATAAGGGAAAACTTGACATGAACCATGAACTATTGCCTTCGATTGTTCCATGCCCTGAAAAAGCTCCTTTAATTAAAAAAGCGTTTAAACTTTTTATTCAAAAAAAATCTTTGTCAGAAGTTACCGATGAAGTAAACAGCCTTGGTCTAAACTTAACTAGAAAGTACTTAGGTGAGTTATTGAGAAAGCCTATCTTCTGTGGCAGGATCGTTGACAAAACATTGGAAGATGCTGGCATACCTTTCATAATGGGAAAACACGAAAAATTAATAAGTGTTCATGAATTTGAATATGCTCAAAGGTTGTTAACTAAGAAAGCCCTGAAAAGAAAAAAGAGAACTCCCGAAGTCGACATTCCTTTGAATGGAATTCTTAAATGCTATATATGTGGAAAAAGTCTTACTGGATATATGACAAAGGGATTGCCTTATTATAAGTGTAACCACGGATGCAAATTAAACATTCCTGGTAAAGAGGTTCATTCCAAAAGTCTTCACCTATTAAGTAATTTGAACCTTAACATGAATCATGAGACTCAAATAAGTAATACAGTGCAAATTATGTTTGATGAAAAGTATTCGGACATTATCCAACAGAAACGAGTTAAACAAATAGAGTTGGCTAAGCTTGTTAATCGTATGGAGAACCTGCAAATATCAAAACTCGACGGTGATATTGATGAACGGACTTATACTAAGATCAAAAATCAGACTAATGCCAGTATTTTAAGATTAGAAAGTGAGATAAAGTCAATTAAGGTACCAGATATTAAAGATTTACACTCTAAAGTCTTTTCTCTTTTGTGTAATCCTTCTTCTTTATATCAAAAGTTAGAGGCATTTGATAAAAAACGTCTCTTGGAAACTATCTCCAAGGAAGGTTTGATCTATAATAAGCAGGGAAAGAATTTTGAGAGAATCAATTTAACAAATGTATATGTATTAACTAAATCCTCTTATATAGTTCAATCATAGTAGTGGATTATTAGTCACGTCACCTAATGGCAATTTAGGAACAAAAGAGAGGGAGAAGATAATTCTGCTCCCTCTCTTTTGTTTGAATGATTTATCTCTAAAATTATTCAAACCTTGCGCAAATGACTGTTAAGTCAGTATTCATGAAAAGGTATTCCTGATCATCATAAAATCTGATGATACTCTCAAGACCACAAAAAAGTTCTACATGAACTCGCTTGAGGTTACTCTAGTAGACTTGTTTTCTAATCCAAGTAACAAATTGATTTTTTCGCTGTTCCAAACCCGTATAAATGAGATAATTAATCAATAAACTGAGTTTATCCCATTAGTACAATAACGGCCATTTTATTGTCGTAGCAGATAATCCCCGTTAACCCAGTCTTATTAAGCTCAAAGCCATTCTTTATACTTATGAAGCTGAATTTAGGTATTCAAGAATGGCCAAAATTACTAGAGATTTGCTTTCAGTCTAATTAGACTGGGTTACATTTTTTATATCCAAATAAGAAACAATCAATTTATGTGTCGCTGTAGCATACTAACATATTTCTCTAAGTCATCTTCCTGTATGATTGAAACTAATTCGGATGAATCGTCTAATACTTTTAATGCATTTTCATAATTATGGTAGAAGGATCTATCTCTTGGCTTAGAGACTAAAATATGGAAACGACAATCTTCATCACTAGCTTGCTTTGAAAGCATATTGAATTTACTATAATACTCCAGAGACTTCTTCTCTATTCTATCTCTTTGGACCAAATCAAAACTGATAGGCTTAATGAGGTTATTTTTTTCATTCTTCCATTCATATTCAAATCCTAAAGAGACTCGATCACTACCTAAAATTCTTCCACGATGAATTTTCTCTACAAGATTTGGGCTTTTTCTTTCTAAAGCACCTTTAAAGCTATTTAGCAGATACTGCTCATCATGCTTTGTAGGCAATGGCTTTGTTATGTTATAATATTCAAAATACTTGTTGAACAATTTTTCAATTGCAACTTCAAAGGGCAAGGGAATGGTAAGAGACCGAGCAGACGAGGCTAATATGGTTGGTGATTTAAAACTTTTTAAAACATAATTAACGAATTCATTAAATCCATTCAATGAAAGACCCTCAATACGCTCATTACTTAGATTTTTATTCAAATTTCTTAAAATATACTTTAAGGCAAAATCATCAAAATCATGATAAGCACACTTAATCCTAGCAAAATTTTTAGGTCTTAAAAACCTAATTATTTCATCACTAGGTGAATAAAAAAACACTCCAATATTTAATGTTTCACCCAAAGGCAATGAATGAGTATACTGCAAAAAGGATATATAAACTTTAGTCTTTTCCATAAGTTAACTCAATGCATTTTTAAGTAACCGCACAAAGGTTCGGCTTGATGTTTTAATTTTATCGATATAAAAAACTAACATATCGAAGTCTTCATAAGGTGTTTGAAAGCCGTAACTTTGCAAGACGTTAAATTGAGAAAGGAGTAAATTCGTGTCAAAGTTTTGCAACCTCCTCTCAAATTGAACTAAAAAGTCAGCGTGCTGGTGCAATCTTCTAGTTTTCTTTAAGCAGTTAAAGCAAATATGGTTTACGTATTCATAAACCCAACTATGCTCATCATAGGCAGAGACAATAGACTCTGTTATTGACAAACTGTATTCATGATCTAGAAGGTATATCTTTTCTTGATGCCTAATTATATTGGCCTTGCCTTCATTCCTATCATTGTTGTGAATAAGATTATCTAGAGCAAATAATTCTCCAGTTAAATTATAAGATGAAAACAACCTAACATAATCTTCAGGTTCCATCTGGTTAACAGGAGTACCAGGAAGATAGGTCGTTCCAAAAAAGGCTCTGTTGTCCTTAGATCTTAAGATTTCAAAACAATCCTCAGACTGCTCTTTTAAGCTATCTAGAAATTCATCGTTATATAGGTCTATTAAAACTGGAGAAGGTACAGAGAGACCAAGTTGACTAGCTATAGTATTAGCAAAAAGTTCTTTAGCAATTGCGAATCGTTGATCGTTTTCTTCTCTTGTAAAGAGTTTCACAACATATGAAGTAAGATCAGCATTCTCATCAAGTACCGTAACAACCCACGGCTTTGTCCTACTTTCTGAAGAGTTGATTGGAAACTCCAACGATATTGCATCTAATTTCTGCATAGTTTACTGAACTGAAAGAGGGACATAAAAAGAGTTTGATGTTGCTATATATAGCAAATATAAGATTGGTTGTATAATCTTCTGGCTTCCTTGTGTTAATATATTAGAAAGAATTAACAAAGGCAGTGATTTAAAAATATGCTAACCCTTGATTATCAGCATCTCCTTTAAGCAAATCCTAATTATCCACTTAACCCTTATATTAATAATATTTTCTTTACTCTAACTCTTAAAAGGGGCTAGCTGGAAGCGCCCCTTTTATTTTGTAACTAAGGACAGGTTATTGCAGGTAGACCCTGAAATTTACCAGACATCACATTGAGTTCCCTCTTGGAATACTAAATTTGTTTGAATATTCTAAAGAGAAAATCATAATATAGGGAATCTTAAAATAATTATAAATAAGAAAATTATTACAGGTTTTATAAGTAGCTTTTCCAAGCCTAATAAAGTCAATTTAAATAAAAAGGTATTCATGATCATCATAAAATCTTACGATACTTTCTAGATCCTCAACAAAAAAGTTCGACATGAGTCCGCTTGAGGGTACAAACCCCTTTAGCAGTACGCTAAAGGGGTTTTTCATTTAAGGAAAGTTTTCCAACCTGCCTCCTTCGCTAAAAGTAAGTTTTGCGGTTCGACTTTGAGAAGGTCCCTTGCTTTCTTACCCCCTTTTCATAAATACTTTAGTTAAGATCATTTCGCGTGTTACAAATAAGATAGGACCTGGAATAGGCTTGCTTATTTCCTACCACTGCGGTTAAGCTGGGTTTGGCGTCGGAGCACCACTCCTATCCCAATGATTAAAAATACCAAAATGATTTTATTCCTACTTTGGGAAATGACCCAAAAAGCGTCAACTTAAGAACAGCTTTAATAACCCCCTTGTAATGTACTTAAAGTCATTGTTTATCTACCTGGTAATCTCTTTTCTAAGCTTGGGTGCTACAACAACGCTGGCTCAGAATGGAGATCAAATATTGGATGGGATAGGAGAAACGGGAATGGTGGCCCGCTATGTGTTCAACGGAGATACCAAAGACTGGTCCCGTAATAACTTACACGCCAAACCCCAGGGCACCGGCGTCACCTTTGTACATGATACCCAATTTGGAAAGGTGCTGTCCCTTTCTGGGCAAAACAATGCTTTTGTGACCATCCCAGGGGAAGCGATAGCAGATCTGGAATCCATCAGCATTTCAGGCTGGCTCTACTTGCGCTCCACGCAACCCGGACAGCTTTTCTTTGATTTCGGGAAAGACGCTAACCACCATTTTTTTGCGGCCCCGGTTGGCACCAAAGCCCAGTCAGGCCTCCAGGCGTTGATAACCGCAAAAAAAGGAAATAAAACCGGAGTGGTTTCTCCGGCTATAGAAAGGAACAAATGGGTGCATCTAGCTATTGTGGTAGATGTTCCGGCAAAGATTCTGGTCACATACCTAAACGGAAAGCGGGTAAGTGAAGCCAAAGATATTCCAGGAGAGTTAACAGAAGTCTTCGGTCAGAAACCCCACCTTTTTATCGGTAAATCAGAGGCGGCGGGAGATCCCACCTTGAATGCCTTGGTACGTGATTTTCGCATTTACCGCATTCCCCTCTCTGCCAGTCAGGTTGCCGGCATCTATAGCAATAGA
This sequence comes from Rufibacter soli, assembly GCF_054781795.1. Lineage (NCBI taxonomy): Bacteria > Pseudomonadati > Bacteroidota > Cytophagia > Cytophagales > Hymenobacteraceae > Rufibacter > Rufibacter soli. The sequence continues at coordinate 2,543,991 of NZ_BAAGTS010000002.1, forward strand.
GGCCTTAATGCAGGCTTAGTAAATACGTTTAAGGAAGTGGAGGATGATCTTCCCCGGTTCTCGTCTAGCCAGGCACAACTTTACAATACGTTTTTGGGGCAAATCTCTGATATAGAGGTGGAAACAGAAGCAGGGACTCTGCCGCGGTTACCAAGCTACCTGCCGGGCACCTACAAGAATGAGTTGAAAGGCCCTCCCGTGCGCGTACTATGGCCTGCCTCAAAAGACAATAGCTCAGTTCTCAAGCCTGGGCGTTATACCATTACCGGGCGGGTCCTGGAGCCGCTTTTCAGCCAAAGGCAGTGGTGACCGTGAAGGAGGCCCAGAAATCAACCACTCCAGACGTGAAACTGGCGGTTTTCAGTTTAGACCAGGTTACGCTAAAAACCAATGCCTATGGCCAGGAAACTAAGTTTATGGAGAACCGGGATAAATTTGTAAAAACCCTGGCTACAACTGATCCTAACTCCTTCCTGTATATGTTCCGCCATGCCTTTGGCCAGAAACAACCAGCCGGAGCCACCCCATTGGGCGTTTGGGACAGTCAGGATACCAAATTAAGGGGCCATGCCACGGGCCACTACCTTACGGCCATTGCCCAGGCCTACGCGGGTACTGGTAATGACCCGGCACTCCAGGCTACATTCTCCCAAAAGATGGAGCAGATGGTGAACACCCTCTATGACCTCTCTCTCTTATCTGGCCAGGCGCAGAAGGCAGGTAGACCACAGGTTTCTGATCCGGCTAAGGTGCCGACAGGTCCAGGAAAATCAACCTATGATTCAGACCTCAGTGAGGAAGGCATCCGGAGGGATTATTGGAATTGGGGCGTTGGGTATATCAGCGCATATCCGCCAGATCAGTTTATCATGCTGGAAAAGGGAGCCAAATATGGCGGGCAGAAAAACCAGATTTGGGCCCCTTATTATACGCTGCATAAAATTCTGGCCGGTTTACTGGATGTGTACGAGGTAAGCGGCAACAAAAAAGCCCTTGCCGTAGCGGCAGGCATGGGAGATTGGGTGTATGGCCGCTTAAGCCAGGTGCCTACGGATACGCTTATCAAGATGTGGAACACCTACATTGCCGGTGAGTTTGGTGGCATGAATGAAGCGATGGCCCGTATGTACCGCCTCACCGGGAAACCGACTCACCTCAAGGCCGCGCAGCTGTTTGATAACATCAGGGTGTTTTATGGCGACCCGGCCCACTCACACGGATTGGCCAAAAATGTGGACCTTTTCCGGGGGCTGCATGCCAACCAGCACATTCCGCAGATAGTAGGAAGCATGGAAATGTACCGTGCCTCCCACAACCCTGAGTACTACAAGATTGCGGATAATTTCTGGTACAAGACCGTAAACGAATATATGTACAGCATTGGAGGCGTAGCCGGGGCACGTAACCCTAACAACGCAGAATGCTTTATTGCGCAGCCTGGAACCTTGTATGAAAACGGCTTCTCTTCCGGAGGGCAGAATGAAACCTGCGCCACCTACAACATGCTCAAACTTACCAGAGACCTGTTTCTCTTTGAGCAGAAGGCAGAGCTGATGGATTACTATGAGCGCGGATTGTACAACCACATTCTGGCCTCCGTGGCCAAAGACAGCCCCGCCAATACTTACCACGTGCCACTCAGGCCAGGGTCTTTGAAACAGTTCAGCAACGGAGACATGACGGGCTTTACCTGTTGCAACGGTACGGCTCTGGAAAGCAGCACCAAACTGCAGAATTCCATCTACTTTAAAAGCAAGGACAACACGGCCTTGTATGTCAACTTATACGTCCCTTCCACCCTTACCTGGGCAGAGCGCAACGTTAAGGTAGAGCAGACCACCAACTTCCCGCATGAAGACCGCACCCGCCTGATCATTAAGGGGAAGGGGAAATTTGAGGTAAATGTGCGGGTACCCGGCCGGGCCACCAAAGGATTCTTTGTGAAGATCAATGGCAAGGAGCAGAAGTTGGAGGCTAAGCCCGGCAGCTATCTCCCTATTAGCCGTAGCTGGAAAGAAGGCGATGTCATAGAACTGAGGATGCCCTTCCAATTTCACCTGGACCCGGTGATGGACCAGCAGAACATAGCCAGCCTTTTCTATGGCCCCATCTTACTGGCGGCGCAGGAGCCTGAAGCCAGGAAAGAATGGCGCAAAGTGACCCTGCATGCCGATGACCTGGGGAAATCCATTAAAGGAGACCCGCAGCAGTTACAGTTCACCATTGACGGCACGGTCTTCAAACCCTTCTATGATACCTACGGGCGCCATTCTGTTTACCTGGATGTCACGCTTAAATAGAACAGCCGGTTAAATCCAGAATGTTTTTTTGATTTAATGGTCAGAAAACTCTCCCAGGCAGGTCTACCATAATAAGGCAGCACTCCATTCATGGTATTTCCAATGATGTGCATCTGCTATTCTTTCCTCCTCAACAAACTACACCAGCATGTTGTTGCTTCCCTGTAAACCCATTACCCCATCAAGAAGGCTGTTCATTGGACTCCTGGTTGGTTGCCTACTGCTGTTTTTCCCGCTTCATCTCTTTGCTCAATCCTGGAAAGACCTGGCCCAGCGGCCCTCCACCCTCGGTTTAGAGCAGGGTACGCTTTCCTTGCAAACCCCCGCCTTTCAGGTGGCCTTAGTGAAGGCTTCCCAAACGGTTTCAGGATTGCACCCAAAGGCAGAACCCGCTTTTGACTACACCCCCGGCGACAGGTTGAAAGAGCGCAGCAGCAATGGCATGTATCATTTGGGTGATCTGAATTTACGGCTTCGGCAGGGTTCCTCAGGACAATGGAAATCTTTCTCTACGGCCACCCTCCGTCAGCCGGTACAACCCTTAGCCGCCAAAGGCACGGTGCTGGCAGCCGCTGATTTGGCCAACACCTTGCCTCACGACATTCCCCTCCAGGTAAAACGGTTCTGGCAGCTGGAGCAAGGACAGTTGGTGCTCCGGTTTGAACTGACCAACCGCACCTCAGAACCAGTGGAAATAGGCGCCCTGGGCATCCCCATGATTTTCAACAACATTCTGGAAGGGAAAAACCTGGTCCAGGCCCATGCGCAAAACGTGTTGTATGACCCTTACATTGGCCAGGATGCCGGCTATTTACAGGTCACCCGCCTGCACGGCAAGGATTCTTCTTTGCTGGTTCTTCCGTATGGGCACACTCCTTTTGAGGCCTATAACCCGTTGAATGATGACCCCACACCCCGTGGAATTGCCTTTGAAGGCTTCTATGAATGGATGGTGCACAGCAAGGCCTACGCAGAGAATGAATGGAAAAAAGCTGACCCCTGGAACAAGCCCACCGCTGGAATTCTGAAACCAGGTGAAACCAAGAGCTATGGGGTCCGCTTCGTGCTGGCCGGCACGCCAGAGCACCTGGAAAAGACCCTGATACAATACAACCGCCCGGTGGCCGTGGGCATTCCTGGCTATGTGTTGCCGCAGGACACAGACGGAAAGTTGTTCCTCAACTACAAGAGTAAGGTGCACCACTTAAAAATAGAACCCGAAGGTGCTTTGGCCCTTAGTCCGGCAAAAGGCGCTAAAAACGGGTGGAAGGCGTACGCGGTCAAAGGCAGGAAATGGGGAAGAGCAAGCCTTACCATCCAGTACGAAGATGGGCTGGTGCAAACGGTAAATTATAAAGTGATCAAACCGGAGAAAGAAACCGTAGCGGCGTATGGAAACTTCCTGACCACCAGGCAATGGTTTGAGAAAGAAGGCGACCTCTTTGGCCGAAGCCCCTCAGTGATTAGTTACGACAATGAGAAAAAACAGCAGGTGCTGGAGGATAACCGGGTCTGGATAGCCGGCCTTAGCGATGAGGCAGGCGCAGGAAGCTGGCTAGGGGCCATCATGAAACAATCTGTCTTGCCAGATAAAGCAGAAATAGACAAACTCCAGCGCTTTGTAAATAAAACCCTTTGGGGTGGCATTCAGGTGGCGGAAGGACCCAATAAATTCGGGGTGCGGAAAAGCCTCCTGTATTATGCCCCTGATTCCATGCCCGCGGGCACGTACAACATTCCACCAACCCTCAAGGTGTGGTCTCTTTGGCCCAAAAAGGAAGCCTATTCCTTAGGACGCTCCTACAACTACCCGCACGTAACCGCGGCGCATTGGGTGCTGTACCGCTTGGCCCGTCATCACCAAGGGTTGGTCACGGCCCAATCCTGGAACTGGTACCTCCGCAACGCCTATGAAACGGCCATGGCCATGGTTCGCCTGGCTCCCCATTATGCGGAGTTCGGGCAGATGGAAGGCTCCATTTTTTACCTGGTGCTAAAAGATCTAAAAACCGAAGGAATGGATCAAATGGCCGGCCTGCTGGAAGCGGAAATGAAAAAGCGGGCCATCAGGTGGGCAGGGCTGCCCTACCCTTTCGGGAGTGAGATGCCCTGGGATTCTACCGGCCAGGAAGAGGTATATATCTGGTCGCTCTTTTTTGGGTACGAGGAGAAGGCAGAGGTTACCCTCAACGCTATCCTGGCCTATATGCCTACCATGCCCCACTGGGCCTATAACGGCAATGCAAGGCGCTACTGGGATTTTCTGTACGCAGGGGGTTTGCCCCGGGTAGAGCGGATGATTCACCATTATGGCTCCGGCCTGAATGCGATTCCGGTGCTAACGGAGTTCCGCAGGAAACCGGACAACTTCTACTTGCTGCGGGTGGGCTACGGAGGTGTTCTTGGGACCCTTTCTACCATTACGGAAGAAGGGTTTGCCCCCGCTGCCTTTCACAGCTACCCTTCCGCATTGCAAAATGATAGTTATTCCGGGGATTACGGTTCGGGCTTTTTTGGCTATACCGTTAACTCCGCTACCTATGTAACCAACCATCCTGAATTTGGCTGGCTGGGCTTTGGAGGCAACGTGACCGAAAAGAACAAGTGGGTAGAAGTGCAGCCCACTACTGCGGGCAGATCCAAGGTTTTTATAGCGCCTGCCGGCCTATGGATTTCTTTACAGGCTGGCAAGCTGAAAAAGATAGCTTATCACCCCTCTTCTGGCCAGGTGAAACTAACCCTGGAGGCAGCCGATACCTATACGCCAGAGGCGTTTCTTACCATAGAGCAACCTGGCGCAACAAATAAAGGCACGGATTATACTTTAAAAACAAAAGGCTCTAAACAGAGAGGTGGTTATGCAATTACCCTTTCTAAAGAAGAAACAGAAGTAACCTTGGACCGTCCCTAAAAACATGATTTCCTTACTTCCGTTTTGGGCCTGTTTTTCTAAAAACAGGCCCAAAACGGAAGTAAGGAAAGTAATTCTTCTCAGTGCTTTAAGACGACTTTATCTTGGAAAGCTAGTTTAAGGCAGTTTTACCAAAAACGGGCTTAAAACGCCTTTCCATGAAATTTACTTTTTCACCTGAGCCTGCGGCTGGCTATTCCCGTGATGGGCTTTAGTAAAAACTGTACCTCATAAGAAGCATAGGGAAGGCGGTACTTTTCAAGTGGCCAGGAACGCCAGCTGTCCACTCCACCCACACCCATCTGAGCGGCATCAATGTTGAGCTGGGTCTGGGGCCTTGGCTTCAACTCACCGGCGTGCCGCTGCTGTTTCTCATCGCCGTCATCCAGGTCCTGATCAAAGTAATGCAGGGCACTGATGCTGAGCGGCGTCTCTGCCATGACCAGCAGGCCGTTACCGGTACCATTGGTGACTTTGTACCACCGGATATCAGTCTTGTTCCCGGTTTCCTGCGGACGGACGTAAGGGAAATACTGCTCCGCCACGGTCTGCCTATACACGCCCAGGTGCGCACTGAAATTCCGGTCCTGGTAATTCTCATGTGGACCACGGCCATAGAACTCCACAGCATTGAAGCCTGCCGGCAGAATCCACTGCATCCCGAAACGGGGCATCATGGCTATTTTCTTGGTGGTATCTGCTTGCAAGTGCTGCCGCACCAGGATCTCTCCGGCACTGTTCACCCGGTACTGCAGGTGTAGTTGCCCAGACACCTCCGGGAGCGTATACACGGCCTCTACCGTCGCCACGTTATCTTTTACCGACGACGTCAGCTTTTGCAGTTTCGCCTGCTGCGGAGCTTTCTTCCAGGCTTTCAGTTTGGTTTGGAGCCCAGCCCCGTAGTCATTGTCATTGGGGGCGCGCCAGAAATTGCTTTTTAGGGTAGCCCCGGCCTCCAGGTAAGATTTGCCGTTGACCACGTACTGGTTTAACCAGCCAGTTTGCTTGTCAAAACCAATGGAGCCAGAGGCCAGGGGAATGGTAAGCGCACTGGCAGATTCTAGCACCTGCATGGCTACCTTTCCTTTTATAGCCAACTGCTGCGGAGCTTTCTTGCGCAGCGTCAATTGCTCTGTGGCAATGACATGACCGGCAGGTACCAGGGGTTCTGCGTTCTTCAGTTTATAGGTAAGATTCAGGAAGGCTTCACCAGAGGCGGGCAGTTTCACCGGAACTTTCACCTGGGCTGTTTTCTGGGGCCCTACCTCCAGAGTAGCTATCACCCCTGCTTTCTTTTTCACCCCCTCTACCACTAGTTCCCACTCCAGCTTTACGTTTTCTAGCCCGGTAAAAAGTTTCTCATTGTAAACGGCAATGGTAGTGGGGTTCACCAAGGTGGAATGAATGTCTTGGTACACCTTTTTCATCTCCCAGGCATGCGGATACGGCTGGCGGTTGGCATAGAAGATTCCGTTGCAGAGAAAATTCTTGTCTGAGGGCACGCCTCTGTCTTTGGGGCCGTAGTCGCCACCGTAGGTATAAATGGTGTCACCGGCGGCGTTCACCTCCTGAAAGGCCTGGTCCACGAAATCCCAGATAAAACCGCCTTGAAAGGCGTGCTTGTTCTCCCGGATCAACTGCCAGTAGTCCGTGAAATTACCCAGGGAATTACCCATGGCATGCGCATATTCACACATGATGAAGGGCCGTGCGGGCGTGGGATTGGCTTTGGCGTAGGCGGCCATTCCTTCGGGCGTGGGGTACATGGGCACGATGATATCAGAGTTCCACTCCCAGGTAAACGTCTTGTAATCGGCTACAGCCCGCTCGTACTGGACCGGACGGCTGGTATCGCGGGCTTTCATCCAGAGATAGGATTGGTAGAAGTTATACCCGTTTCCGGCCTCATTTCCCATACTCCACACAATAATGGAGGGGTGGTTCTTGTCGCGCTCCATCATGCGTTGTACCCGCATGAGGTGTGCCCCTACCCAGGAAGGTTTATTGGCGATTGTTTTGGTGATGTCATAGCCCATGCCATGGGTCTCTATATTGGCTTCGTCTACCACATAAAGGCCGTACTCATCACAGAGTTCGTACCAGTACTCATCATTGGGGTAATGGCTGGTGCGCACCGCGTTGATGTTGAACTGCTTCATGAGCTTGATGTCCCGCAGCATGGCTTCTTTGGAGATGGTCTGCCCGGTGATGGGGTCGGTTTCATGACGGTTCACGCCTTTCACCAGCACAGCTTTGCCGTTCACCAGCAGTTTCCCGCCTTTGATCTCCACCTCCCTAAAACCTACCCGCTGCGGGATGATCTCGGTAACAGCCCCTTTTTCGTCTTTCAGCCGGATGATGGCGTGGTACAAATTTGGGGTTTCGGCGGACCACAGTTTGGGAGCCGACACGGCCAGGTCAAAGACCGCAGAATCTGAGATAAGGGGAATCTGCTGCTGTTTGATGAGTCTCTTGCCGTCTAATAATTGAAAATCGGCAGAGATAGGTTGTGTAGGTTTCTGATTCAGCTTGAGTTTCACCCGGAGCGAGGCATTTTTATAGGCATCGTCCAAATCAGGGGTTAGCTCCACATCATACAGGTGCACCGGGTTCCGGGCCAACAGGTAACAGTCCCGCGTAATGCCGCTGATGCGCCACATGTCCTGGTCTTCAAGGTAGGTGCCGTCACACCAGCGCATGAGCTTGAGGACAATCAGGTTCTTGCCGGGCTTGAGGTAAGACGTGACGTCAAAATCAGAGGGTAATTTGCTGTCTTCGCCATACCCCACGTAGGTACCGTTCACCCACACCGCCAGGTTGGATTTGGCGGCCCCAATGTGCAGCACCACCTGCTTACCTTTCCAGTTCTGGGGCAAGGTAATCTCGCGGCGATATACGGCGGTGGGGTTTTCCTGCATGGGTACCACCGGCGGATTGGGTTGCATGAGGTAGGTAAACTCAAACCCTGCGCTGGAGTAGATAGGAAAGCCGTAGCCGTTCACCTCCCAGTTACCCGGTACTGGAAAAGTCTTCCATTGGCTGTCATTGAAATCAGAGGCCTCAAAGCGCGCCGGCAGATCAGCCGGGTTCTCCACCCATTTGAATTTCCAGTCGCCGTTCAGGCTCAGGTAATTGGCAGATTTCTTCCAGTCCATTTTCTGCAAGGCCGCCTCAGATTCATACACCTCATAGGAACTACGCATGGGCATGCGGTTTTCTTCATTGCGGCGCTCATCCAGCCACATAGGCACCTGCGCCTGCGCGCCTGACAAGCCGACAAGCAGGACAAGTGGGACTATTCTTTTGAAAAAGATGAGAATCAAGGAAAGGGAAAAGGGAGCAAACATATACACAGGTGAAAGTACTGGGGCTTTAAATTTAGTTATTGGGATTAAATGGAGTAAAAGGTGGTCTTCTTAAGCACTTAAAGGGGCATATTCTTCGTTCTTTCTTCCTTTAACCCAAGAGCCTACCAAGATCAGGAAGGCTTACCTGCCGCCCGGTGGGCAATACTGCTTTAGGTAATTGGTGAACAAGGTAGCCAGGTGCGTAGAGGTGCCCTCTCCTTCTGAGATGCTGTGCGAGCGGTTGGGGTATGGCATCATCTGAAACTGCTTGTTGTGTTTGATCAACTCGTTCATGAGCTGCTCGGCGTTGTTGTAATGCACGTTGTCATCACCGGTGCCATGGATGTAAAGCAGGTTGCCTTTCAGGTTTTTGGCGTGGGTGATGGGCGATCCATTCACAAAATCCTCCAGGGTTTCCTGCGGCAGTCCCATGTACCGTTCCTGGTAGATGTTGTCATAGGTTAGCTGGTTGGCCACTGCGGCCACTGAGATGCCGGTTTTGTAGATCTGCGGGTACTGGAACAGCAGGTTCAATGTGGCCGAGCCGCCGCCGCTCCAGCCCCAAACCGCCACCCGGGAAGTATCCAGGAAAGGCTGTTTCAGAATCTCCTGGGCCGCCATCGCCTGGTCCTTGATGTTCAGGACGCCTACTTTACGGTAAATGCTTTTGCGCCAGTCCCTGCCCTTCGGACCGGGCGTGCCCCGGTTATCCACGGACACGTACACGTACCCATCCTGGGCCATGTTGCCCTTGTACAGGTTGTTCATGCCGGTGCCGTAGGTGTCCAGCACCGTCTGGCCGGCGGGTTCAGTATAGACCTGAAACACCACGGGGTATTTTTTCTTCGGGTCAAAATTGGTGGGCTTGACTATCCAGGCATCCATCTCCACGCCTTCAGAGGTTTTCACCTTGAAGAACTCCACCGGCGAACTGGCTTTGTTGAATTGAGCCAAAGCCTGCTCAACCGCGCTGGTGCCGCCCAGGGCTTTATGGTCTGGTAGAGAAATGGATTCTGAGGCGTGTCTGGTGTAATGGTTAGAGAAACTGTGGAAGGCAAATTTGGCGTTGGGCGACATGGTGTATTGGTGCGTGCCCGGCTGCGAGGCAGGGGAAAGACGCTCCAGCTTGCCTTTTCCGTTCAGTTTTACGCGGTACAGGTATTTCTGCGTGGCATTCTCCGGCGAAGCCATCACATATACGTAGCCCTCTGGCTCGTTTACGTTTACAATGGACATCACGTCATAATTGCCTTTGGTGATCAGGGATTCCTTTTTGCCGTCTCGGCTCACGCGGTACAGGTGGCGCCAGCCGTCTTTCTCGCTCGCCCACAGAAACTCTTTTCCGTTGCTGAGCCAGTCCCAGCCGCCATTGTTGTAGTTGCTGTCCCAGGTAGAGATCACATCAATCCAGGCCTGGTCTTTCTCGGTGTGGATGTTGGTGGCTTTGCCCGAAGTGGCGTTGCAGAGAAATAACCTACTCTCATTCTGCTTGCGGTTCAATTGCTGCAGGATAACCTCATTGGCATTGGCGGCCCATTCCATGCGGGGCACGTAATTCTGGCGAGGGTCACCGGGAATGTCCATCCATTTGGTAGCGCCGGCAGCCACGTCAATTACCCCAATTTTATAAGGCGAAGGGGCTTCTCCCGCTGAGGGATATTCTACCGGCAACACTTTGGAATACACGCCATCAGTTAGGTTGAACATGAAGTAATCTTTCACGTCTGAGGCGTCTATCTGCCAGAAGGCGATCTTCTTGCTATCCGGGCTCCACCGGAAGCCGTCGCGGCAGGCGAATTCCTCTTCATAAGCCCAGTCAAAGGTGCCGTTGATGCGTTTGCGGGTGCCGTCTGTGGTGAGTTGTTTTACCTGATTCGAGGCAAGGTCCTCCGCGTATATGTTGTTCTCACTCACGTAGGCCACCTGCTGGCCGTCTGGCGAGAACTTGGCAAACATCAAGGAGGAAACTGGCCGCCCCGCACCTAATTGCTGCAGTTTTTTGGTCTGCCGGTCATACACCCAGTAGTCGCCGCGGGTGTGGTAACGCCAGACTTTCTGGGTGTTGGTAAACAGCAGCACTTTCTGCTCATCTTCTGAAAGGGCGAAACTACGCACCCGCAGAGGTCCGGTTTTCCCCGCGGGCACCAATTGATCTTTTGCCAGCAATACCTTTTTGGTTTTACCGGGAAAGGTGTAAGCAGTGAGGCTTCCCTCTTCTGGCACCACGTACGTATTTCCAGATTTTAGCCAGTAAACGCCCCCTCGCTGCTGCGCATACACACGCAGGCACAACACCAGAAGTAAAATCAAAAAGAGGGAAATCTGTTTCCCTACAGCACTACTAAACCTATTCATATCTCTATCAGGTGATTTGCCTGCAGTATCGTGTATTTATTAAGAGCTTCAAAGTCTCCAGATTAGACAAACTTTTGTTTTAAGCCTATTTTCCGAAAAACGTGCTTAAAACATCTTACTGAAAATCAGGTCTTTGCCAATTAGTGAACCGAAACCAAAGGGATCCATGGTCCTTTTTTAAGGTCGGAACCCTGTAAATAATGAATTGGCTTGACTAAGCTCTTTCTTGGAAGGTCTTTCCTAAAGGGCCAGGCTTAAAAGGGGAACCTGGATTCACTGTGTCTAATCACCGCAAGCTGTGGCTCTATCTGTAAGGCTGGTATAGTCAATAACAAACCGAATAAGGCCTTGTAAGGCTGGCCAGCACCAAAAAACAGGTGTCCTTTTTAGGCTGCCATTCTAAAGCCCAAAAGCGGGATGATTCTTCTCCCAAAAGATTAATTCTTATGAGTTTCAGGTTCTTTGCTAATAAAGCAGGTTTACTTTTACTGATGGGCGCTTCTCTTTCCTGCGTTGCACAAAAAGGAAGGAGCCCAGGAGAGACCGTGGTCATTACCCTTGACGCCCGCCAAAAGGCCCAGAACATAGATAATTTCGGTGCCTCGGGGTGCTGGTATGCAGAAGGCATTGGCAAACATTGGCCCCAGGAGAAAAAAGAGCGCATAGCCCAGCTGCTGTTCAGCAGGGAAATGGATAAGCAAGGTTCTCCCAAAGGAATTGGGTTGTCTACCTGGCGGTTTAACATTGGCGGTGGCACTACCGAACAAGGTGACAGCAGTGGGATCAAGGACGAACACCGGCGGGTAGAAAGCTTCCTGCGGCCAGACGGCACCTATGACTGGAGCAAGCAAGCCGGCTATGTCTGGTTTATGCGGAAGGCGAAACAATATGGCGTGGAAAAACTGATCGCTTTCTCCAATACGCCCCCCGTGCAGTTCACCCAGAACAAGCTGGGCTTTAAAACGGAGAAAGATTTCAGCTCTAACTTAAAAGCAAACCAATACGGGGCCTTCGCCGATTTTCTGACGGAGGTAACCCGCCATTTTGCGCAGGAAGGCCTACCGTTTGACTACCTAAGCCCCGTCAACGAACCGCAATGGGACTGGGCCGGCAAAATGGGCGAGGCAAAACAGGAAGGCAGCCCCTGGCGCAATGACGAGATCTATAAGTTGGTGCAATCCTTGAACGCCTCCCTGGAGCAAAAACAGCTTGCCACTAAAATACTCTTGCCCGAAGCGGCCATGCTCACCTATTTGTACGGCGGTTCAGGAAACAGTGCCCACCAGGTGCCGCAATTCTTTGACTCCAAAAGTCCCTATTACATGGGCAAGTTCAGCCACGTGCCCAAGCTGGCGGCCGGGCACAGTTATTTCACAGACGCCGGAGACAGCGCCATCCTAGCAGTTAGAAACAGAGTAGCAGAAACGGCCAGGAAACACGGGGTGGACTTCTGGCAAACAGAGTACTCCATGCTCGGCGATGGCTTTAAAGAGGGAGCCGCCGGCCGGCGCAGTGCCATGGACTGCGGGCTTTTCCTGGCCAAGCTCATTCACCTGGACCTTACGGTGGCCAACGCCACTGCCTGGCAGTACTGGAATGCCTTTGAGCCCGGTAACGCAGATTTTAACACCCGGTATTATCTTATTTCCTTACAACCCAACGCTACCCATACCGACGGCACTTTTCAGGATACTAAAAATCTTTGGGCCCTGGGCCATTACAGCCGCTTTATACGCCCCGGCATGCACCGCCTGCAGGTGGGCAGGAGCGACAAGCATACCTCCCTTGAAGAAGCCCAGAAGTTAATGGTCTCGGCTTACGCCGATGAAAAAGGACAAACCGTGCTGGTGGCCATCAATTACACCAACGAGGAGCAAAATCTAAAGCTTGATGTAAAGAGCATTACCAAAGCCAGATCCTACAGAAGTTATCTAACCACGGCAGAAAAGGACCACAACATGAAAGCGCTTCCGGCCCGGAAGGTCATAGAAGGGGTTCACTTACCCGCCCGGTCTATAACCACCGTAGTTTTTGAGAAGCGTAGCAAATTTTAGAATTGGAATTTTGGAGAGTTAAGGCCCTTTAGAAAACAAGGGTCCTAATCCAAGGAAGGGATTAGAGGTTTTCTGTTTTGGGGCAGTTTTCTGAAAAACGGCCCCAAAACAGAAAGAGTAGTTTTCTTCTACTTTGGCCTTAATTTATTGCGTGAGCATGTGCCTTGTGCAACTTAACTTTCTGTTTTCAAGACCAAGGAATCCAGTTTTAGGATGAATACTTTGGAAATAAAAGGAATGGGTAGGGTATTATTTTGGGAGGAATATTATCTCTTCTTAGTTAAAGGTTTGACACCCTTTGTGGTCATGACAATCCTTTTGATGGTTCCATCACGGTTATACTCCAGGCGGTCTATGCAAACTGAGCGGCTATAACTGTTACCATTCTCCTGAATGCCGCCGTTGTGGTAAAAGAAATACCACTGCTTTTTAAATTCCACAATACCTTGGTGGTTGGTGTTGCTGTTCCCCGCAATCTCATTCAGGATTCCTTTATACTGGTAAGGCCCCTCAATTTTCTCTGCCATGGCATATTCTATTTTCTCGGGGAACCCGGAGGCATAGGACAGGTAGTATTTTCCTTTGTACTTGTGTACCCAAGGAGCTTCTGTAAACTTAAAATCCGGGAAGGTTACTCTTTTGATTTCCCCGTCAATCTCTATCATGTTCTTTTTGAGTTTGGCGTAATAACACTCCCGGTTACCCCAGAAAATCCAGGCCTGGCCATCATCATCTATAAACACGGCGGGGTCTATGGTAGCCCAGGAATGCTTGGAGGCAAAACTGTCTTTGTTGGTCAATAATGGTTTCCCCAAGGCGTCCTTGAAGGGCCCTTCCGGACGGTCAGCAACCGCTACCCCAATCCCTGACCAATTGGTGCTGATGTACCAATAATATTTTCCGTCCCGTTCTATTACATGGCCGGCAAACGCGTCTCCGCTTTTCGCCCAGGTAAAATCCGTTATTTTCAAGGGCACAGGGTACTCTTGCCAGGTTTTCAGGTCGGTGGTAGAGTACACCAGCCAGTCCTTCATTTTATATCCTTTCTGTCCGCCTTCAAAGTCATGTCCGGCGTAAAGCCACAGCGTGTCTCCTTTTACCATTGGTGCAGGGTCGGCGGTGAATTTATCAGTGATAATGGGGTTCCCTTGGGCCACTAAAAGACCCGGTTTTGCCTGCGGAGATTGGGCCCTAACTTCCACCATTACCAGCTGGCAAAAGGCTATCAAAAATAATAGGGGACTACTTTTCTTCATTTCTTTAAGGTATTCAAATTAATCCTACTTCTTCTCAACCAGGGTAAAGCCATACCTACCCTTGATCAAAAGAACGGTATTCGGGCTATGGCAAATCTCCTCTTCCTCTTTCTTTGCGGCTTACCGCTTCACTGGCTTTATTCCTTCATGGGTGGGCATGACAGGCTTTATGGAACCGTCTTGGTTAAACTCCATCTTATCAATGCACACTTCCCGGTTAAAGCCTGCGGCCTGCCCCATGGTGATTCCTTTAGGATAGTTGAACCGGTGGTAGACGATGTACCACTCGTCTTTGCCAGGCACCTGAATCACAGAATTATGACCGGTGCCATATATACCCATGGCTGGGTTCTTGGCAAGGATCAGGTTGCTGGCCGGAACGGTCAGATTGCCCAAGGGGGAGGTAGCCGTGCCATACCGAACCCGGTAATTTTCGCTCCGGGTGTCGTCTTCAGACCAAAGGAAGTAATAGGTGCCCTTCCTGAAAAGCACATGGGTTCCTTCCCTGAAGGTTTTGTCCGGGGTGAGCAGCTTGAGGGTTTCAGGCTTTAAAGACACCATGTCTTCGTTCAGCTCGGCCCCGGCCATATAGCCGTTCCCCCAGTACAGGTAGCTTTTACCCGTTTGGGGGTCAGTGAACACATCTGGGTCAATTTGCTGGCCTCCTTTCGCCCCTGCCGGAAGTTTATCTATCAGTGGCTTGCCTGTATCCACAAAAGGACCGGTAGGATGGTCTGCCACCGCCACCCCAATTTTCTGGGCCGCCGTGAAATAGTAGAAATATTTGTACTGACCATTCACCTTCTTCTCCATGATGGCCGGCGCCCAGGCATTCCGTTTTCCCCAACTCACGTCTTTCGGCAAATCCAGAATCACTCCTTCATCTTTCCAGTCTACCAGATCACTGGAAGAAAAGGCTTTGAAATACGTACCAGACCAGCTATTGAAACCATCAGAGGTAGGATACAGGTAATATTTGCCTGTTTTCTCAGAGTATATAATATCCGGATCTGCATAGAATCCCTCCAGTACGGGATTATGGTCTTCACGGGCCATCACCGTAAAGGTTTGGGGTTGCTGGCCCTTCATCTCCACAGTATAGTTTACTCCTCCTTTGGTAAAATCAGCTGCAGAACGGGAAACCTTTACGCCTGGAAACGTGACGAACTTGGGGTTGAATGATCGTAGGTTGGTGCCAAGTTTTACTGGCAGGTACAAGGTCTTTTTAGCGGAGTCAAGAGCGATGTTCGTCTTCTTCAATTCTGTTGCCTGCGCAGACAACAGTACATCTTCTGCCTTCATCCACTTGCTGACCAGTGCCTCAGATTCCTTGGCCGTGATGGGGATGACGGTGCCGTGGCGCGGATGGAAGTTCATGGAAACATCTTGGTCTACCACGGTAAAGTTCTGCAGGTCGGTGGTTTTGGTGAACTGGTACTTGCCTTTGGTGTACACGTCATACATCAGGATATAGCCGGGCTCATGGATCAGCTTGAAAACCCCTGCCCCTTCCACCGGGTCTTTGGTCTGCTGCACATAACGATCCTGCAACACATACCCTCCGGTCAACTTATCTGAAACGGCAATCTTAATGCCGGAGCCCTGCCCCTCGGTTTTAAAAAACAGGTGGTATTTACCATCTTTCAACACAATATCCCCATCTATGGCCGCACCATTGGTAGGACTTACATAAAGCTGTTTGGGCTCGCTCTCCAGGTCAGTGAAATCTTTGTTGGCGTAGGCGTAGTAGATTTTGTCTGGGTCCTCGCTGTGTTTCATGGAGAAGTAAACCATGTACTTCTTGGCCGTAGGGTCATATATGGTCTGTGGTGCCCATACACGCAACAGCTTTTCGTTCCCCGGAAACCGTTTCTGGATGTTGACCACGCTGGAGGTCCAGTTCACCAAGTCAGTGGATTTAAGTAAGACCATGGCCCGGTTAGAGCTCCAGCCGTTAGCAGACACCATATCTGTCACCACCATGTAAAAAGTCTTTCCATCTGCCCCGCGCAGAATATGCGGGTCACGCACGCCCCCGGTAGAACTAATCTGGGCAGACGGAATAATGGGTTGGTTACCATTCAAGGCCCTGTAGTTATACCCATCTGTACTTAATGCAAACCTGATAGCTTCTTCCTGTTTGCTATTTCCGGTAAAGTAAGTAAACAGGTAGGCACTGTACTTCTCTGATGATCTGCTGTTTCTATTAACAGAGGCCTCTGCTGAGGATTTTGCCATCTGCTGAGAACAGGAAGAAACCAACAGGCTTAGGATGGTAAAAAGGCCTACGTATCCTTTTATTAAATCTTTGGCAAGCGGTGTATACATACGTTCTGGAAGGCCTATAGGGACCCTTGTTAAATATCACTGGTTTAGAGAATAGAGCCCCTATGGTTTCTATTTGGACACCCTAAGTAAACTTTGTCTTGAATTCTCTTCCCCCCGGTTTCGGTTACTTTTAAAAAGTAAGAGGCTGCCCGCAAAAACGGGCAGCCTCTTTTAGGACTTATACTCAGGTATCAACTTTTACTCCAGCACCAGTGATTTGGTAGAAACAAAGCTTCCCACCTGAACCTTCACGCTGTATATCCCTTTTTTAACCGTCTGTAACCGGAAGCTTTTCTGATACTGCAAGGTGTTTTTAGTTTCAGATACATTGGTCACTAGATTTCCGAGGTTATCATAAATTTGGATGCTTACCGAGCCCATTTGCGCTGAGCTGATGCGTACCTGAAAATCTCCCTGACTTGGGTTCGGGAAGATGATCACCGCCTCATTTTCATCAGAAGCATTGCCAAAGGCGTTGCGGTTGGTCACTACATCATTCTCACTGGCCCCGGACCAGTTTCCGGCTGCGTCACGCGCTTTGAGCGTAAATATATAGGTATCATTCCCCAAGGGGTATTCCGTGGTAAAGGAAGTACCAATCACCAATGCAGCATTCACTTTGGCGCCGTTCAGGAACACGTCATACCCGGTTACTCCTACATCATCTGTAGAGGCTTGCCAGATCAACTCTACCGCCCGTCTTTCTTTTTTCAGGGAAGTTAGACTGGTAGGAATGGAGGGCGGCGTGGTGTCTACTACCAGGAACTCCTGAGACACGGCAGCTGCCGGAAGGTACTTTTCATTCCCCGGCTGGGTGGCTGAAATAACTGTGGTTCCTACCCCTACCAGGTGCACCTTACCGTTCACAATGGTGGCTACTGCCGTATTGGAGCTGGAGAAGCTTAAGGGAAGTTCTGAAGAGACGGTGGCCGCCACAAAATCAGTCTCGCCAAAGCTTCTGGTGGTGGAAGAAGTGAACGTAATAGTTTGCTCCCGCTTGCTCACTACCAGGTCCTGGGTAAGATCTTCGGCCGGCGCGTAGATGTCATTGCCCGCCTGGCTAGCCGTGATCGTGGTCTCGCCGGCGCCCACTACCTGTATCAGCCCGTTTTCAACCACCGCTACTGCAGGATTAGAGCTGGCATAATTGACAGTGAGTCTGGAAGAAGCCGTTGCTCCTGCGTCAAAAGCGGCATCCCCTACCAGCTTTGGCGCAAGTGGCTGGAAGGTCAGCTTCTGTGCTACTCTGAGTTCTTTGTTTTCAAACAACTCCTGCACCTGGGAAGCGGTAATGGCGTGGTTGTAGATTCTGAAATCATCATAGGCCTGGTCACTGTAGGGGTCTGTGGCCCACTGTGATTTGCCTAGATAATTGGAAGCAGTGATACCCAAGTCTGAGGGCTTGACATTGGCAGTGCTATCGGTAAAGACAACCTGGCCGTTCAAGTAAAGCTTAAACGTAGATCCCTGCTGTGACAAGGTCACGTGCGCCCATTGGTTCAATGGTATAACACAAGGGATGATCTTATCATAGTTCTTCCCATTGTCTGACCGGATGATTTTGTACCGAACAGTGGTAGCATCATTCCTTGGCACAAACATCATATAGGTGCCAGTTCCTGACCCGAAATCAAACAAGCGGGTATTGTTTCCCTGATTGGAAGGAAGTTTAACCCACGCCGCAATAGTGAAATCGTTTAGCTCACTCACTACTCCCTCCTCTAATTGCAGGAAAGAACCTGTGGCCTTTACCAGGTTGACGGCGCTCCCGTTATTCTGGCCGGCGGCCCAGGTGGCGCCATCCTTCAGGGCGGCGTGGTATCCTCCCCAGGCGTCATAGGCTTTACTTCCACTGTTCTCCTCAAAAGAAATACGGAGGTGGTGCCCTGGCAACGGACTTCCAGAGAGGACAACTGATTCAGGGCTTCGTCCTTCCTCATTATGGGCTACAACTTTATAGAAATAGGTGAATCCATTTTGGCTGTTTTGATCTACAAACCTAGGTTCCTCCAGATCTGTGGCAACCGCCGTGTAAGCACCTGTTTCTGCTTCAGAACGAAGAACGTCATACCTGGCATTGTACTTCAAATCCCAGGTTAAGGTAACCTTTGAGTCTCCAGCTGAAATTCTAAGGTTTTTAACTACTGTTGGCACCTTCTCCACCAAGTTCTTATACAAGGTTACTTCTGCTTGTGACAGTAGCAGCCAATGTTGCGCGGTGGCGTCATTTCTGTTGATGAACGCGACTGCGCTGGTAGAGGTATTGTCCGTGGCCGCAAGGCAAAGCGGGTTCAGTTTTGCCTCCGGGCGCAGGATAGAGAAGGCTTCCGCGGTAAAGGCGTCTCCTTCTTCTCCAATCTCAGTTTTATACCGCACTCCCAGTAACTGGAAAGCGTTGGAGGAAGCAGGCGTTGCAACGGAAGTAAGTTTAATGCCATTTACTCCGGTAGCCTGGTAGGTAAAATAGTGACCAGTGGCTGCGTTCTGGATCTGGTAATAACCCGTGGCTGGAACGAATTTAATGTACCAGGCAGCACTATCAGAGGCTAACGCGACCGAAGGTTTTACGGCTTTGTTGATGAGCTGTCCGGCTGCGTCTTCCACCAGGAAAGCGGCGCCCAATCCCATTTTCTCATCCCTGGATTTAATGTAGTACTTCTCCCCATCCTTAGATTTAAAAGTATAGGAAGGGGTGGCAAAGCCACCGGTGGGGGGCAGACCGTCTTCTCCAAGCGCCTGATGGATCAAGGCATTGCCAATGTAGAGCAACTCACTGCCGGTATCCTCGTTCGCCCCATTGATTCCGTAGGGCCACATATGCACCGCATCCCCTTTCATCACTTCCGTAGGATTATTCTCTAAGAACTGCACCACCTTGTTCGCCCGCTCGCCCAACCATGTTCCTCTGGTACCTTCGGCTCTGAGTGGAGAGTTAGGGCCATACCACATGCTGTGCTGCCCTACCCCTATGGTGTGCCCCATTTCATGAAGGGCAGTACCGGTTCTCTGATAGCTGGCGTTTGCCCCAAATTGCATGTACCCACCATAACTGGCTTCGGCGGTAGGTGTACCGGCATTGTAGTTCACAGACAAACGGTGCCCCTGTATGCTGGTCAGGTTATTGAAATATGAAACCGCCGATTCCATGGCAGCCGCTATGCGCGGATGATTTGCCCCGCTATTCAGCACACTGGCGTTTAATTGGTAGGTTACAGTCCCTTTAGGGATGGTCACTACTTTAAGGACATCACCATAACCAACCGTATAGGTTTTTGAGATAGCGTAGGCCCGCATATAGTACACCGTACCTGGCTGCAGGTCTTCTAATCGGTAAATGAATCCATTGTTGGAGAAATATTTGGTAGTTCTGTTGTCTGCAATGGTAGGCTCGGGGTTCGTGCTCCAGCAGAACCCATGCTCCAACAGGTCCCCTACGGGCACGGAGATGGTGCTGCGGCCAAAAGCCATGGTGGCCCCACGCGCGAAATTTGGGTTGGTGGTGACCACAGGCGCTGGCCCAGTGGCATTGGCTAACCGATAGGCAAATACGGCGCCGTTCACTTCCGTCACCCCGTTCTTCAGCTCCGCAGATGTGGCGTCAAGGTTATTGGCCAGGGTCTGGTTTTTCTGAACAATCGCTAGAAGAAGGTTGGCGTCTTTGCCGCTGCCATCTCCCAGAACACCAGTTGCGTTGTCAATTACCGCCTGCAACTCACTATAAGCGCCAATAGACGCATTGGCAGCCCCAATTGCCTTTTGCAGTTGCAAAACAACGTCCGCTATTTCCTCTCCAATAGTAGCGTTGGTGATAGCCTGGTCCGCTGAAGTACTGGCACTGATTAGTCCTGCCCGTACGGGGTTCTGCATTTTTTCACCCAGCAAAACACTGGCAGAATCTTTCAGGGTTTGCAAGGTGGTTTTCATGGAGGCTACACTAAAACCGGTGTAGACCAATCTAAAATTATCAATGGCCGCCCAGTTGCCCTGTGAACCCAGCGTCTTAAACCCTATGGTAGCCGACCCATCCAGCACCATAAAGTTCACAGCATAATCTTTTCTATCAGTTACCTGGGTTTGGGCATCCTTGGCAAAGACAAAGGCACCGGGTTTCCCGGTTGATGCCTGGAGATGGTGCGCGGCTACTGTGAGCGTATAATTCCCGTTGGGCAGCCCAGTTACCATCTGGCTTATGGTAACATCGGGTAAAGGGGCGGCACTTACCCATCTCTCCAGATACGTAGTGCCATTTTTAAATGTCCCAAAACTGGTATTGGTTTGCGTAAACAGCCCGTTGTTGGTCCAGCCGGTGGTAGAATTCTCAAAGCTTGGGTTGACAATGGATTGGGTCATTTCCACCGGATCACCAGGATTCAGGCTCAGCTCAGGGGCATAGGCCCCCTCTGCATAGGTGGCCGAACTGATTTCCATATTGACCTCTCCATTGGGATAGTTTTTCCCGAAGAGGAACCTTGGCGAAGCATCCAATTTCTTTACGGCCAGGTCACTGATGGTGAACAAGCCCCAGTCACCAGTAAAGGTCAAATAATATTTTCCGGCCTCCTGGCTGGTAAACACAAAGTTATCTCTCTTTAAGGTTGCCGTTCCGGTGGTATTCAATACCTGGGAGGCAAGGCGGTCAGCGGCGGAGGTGGTCTTGCCTATCCCTACCCGCATGGAAGTTCCGCCAGTAGAATTTGACCAATACGCGTGCAGCAACGAGAAATTATAAGTGGTGTTCGCCTCCAGGGTAACCGGGTAACTGTACACGGTATTCCTGGTGGCCTCAGAATCCCACCGGATAAACATGACGCGGCCAAAGTAGGTCTGCCCATCCAACGTATGGCGGTTGGTGGTCTGGTTTACATCAATGTACCTCACCCCGCTGGTAGAATTAGCGGTGTTGAACAAGGTAGTGTTGGAAGACCCGGTATACGCCCACCCGTAGTCACTGGGCCGACCGGTGTTATTAGGAGCAATACCCGCCCAGTTAGGAATAAGGGTGGAGCCCACGGTGGGGAGGCCAGCCTCTACGCCGCCAACCAGGTCTCTGATGGTAGCTACCGGCTGGGTTTGAAGGAATACCCCATTCTGATAAATGTGCGCTGCCCCGTTCTGGACCGCCACCCGAATGGTTTGGTTTTTCCCGGCACTCGCGGTGGCCAATTGGCTGGCGGATGTGAGGGCGGAGGTCCATTTAAGGGTGGAGGCATCTAAGGATAACCTGAATCCCTGGGCCTTTGCATTACGGGCCTCCAGGTCCAGTCCTCGGCCGGTGGCAGAATTAACTTTTGCCACTACCTCCAGGGTGTAGTTCTCCCCTATAGAATAGGGCCTGATTACGGTGTCTGCTTGTGTGGGATTGGAGAAAACCCTCCCAGAGAGGAGGTTGCTATTAAGCACTCCCTTTTTGGGCAAATTGGGGGCTTGAGCCGCTGACTCTATCCTGCAAAAACAGGTTAGAGCGAGTAAGAAAAGTAAAAATTTACTCATTTGTTTGGCTTTAGGTGATTAAAAAAAATGGAGGAACAATTGAAGCTGGTGGCTTGTGGCAAAATGAAATGTCTCCTTTCTGTTTTGGAGGTGTTTTTTGAAAAACACCTCCAAAACGGCTGCGGCTAATTTTACCCGGGAAACAGCATGAGAAAGAGGTAAGGTGATTTAAAATTTTCCTTTCGCAGCTTTTTCAAAGACTATAACTAGAAGAGCTTCAGCAATTTGTTTTTAGACACCGGTTTCCATATTTTTTTAATCAAGAATAAGTTGGCTTTTGAGAATCTCACCTAATGCGAAAGGAAGTATCATGCAAACTCCTCACTTTTTACAAGTTGAAGTGAGGTCTCCAGGTTTGGCTTTGTTCTGTGATTTGGGCAAGACAAAAAAAAGAGGCTGCCTGAAACACAGGCAACCTCTTTTCAGAAATTATGCTCAACTAAAATTACTCAAGCAACAGCGTCTTAATAGAAACGAAGCTTCCTACCTGAACCTTCACGCTGTACAGACCTCTCTTAACGTTCATCAATCGGAAGCCTTTTTGGTATTTCAGCAAGTCTTTCATCTCTGATGTACTGGTCACCAAAGCGCCGAAGCTATCATAGATGTGAATCTGAACCGCCCCCATTTCCTGGGTACTGATCCGGACCTGGAATTCCCCCTGGCTTGGGTTAGGGAAGATGATCACCGTCTCCGTATCAGAAGCGCCGTTGCCAAAGGCATTTCGGTTAGAAGCTACATCATTCCCGCTGGCTTCAGACCAGTTGCCGGCGGCATCGCGGGCCTTTACCGTAAACACATTGGTAGTATTGCCCACGGGCAGTTCAGTGACGTAGGACGTTCCTGTTATCAACTCAGAGTTTGCTTTGGTGCCGTTCAAGTACACGTCATAGCCTGTAACCCCTACGTTGTCAGTAGCAGCTTGCCAGATGAGTTCCACTGAATGCTTTTCCCCTTTCAGGGAAGTTAGACCGGTAGGCGCGGTAGGCGGCGTAGTATCCAGCACCGTATATACCTTAGAAACGGCAGTTGCCGGAAGATAGGTCTCATTCCCGGCCTGGGTGGCTGTAATGGTGGTAGTCCCTACCCCCACTAACCGCACCTTCCCACCCATGATGGTGGCTACCGCTTCATTGGAGCTGGTATAGGTGATAGCAAGCCCTGAAGAAGCCGTGGCGGCATCAAAGTCAGCCTCACCCAGACTTCTGGTAGTGGCCCCGCTGAAGGAAATGGTCTGCTCCCGTTTCTCTACCCGTAATTCCTGAGTCTTTTCTGGGGCGGCGGCATAGGTATCATTCCCTGGCTGGCTCGCCATGATGATACTCACCCCTGCTCCTACCACTTTTATCAACCCATTCTCTACCACTGCCACGGCGGCGTTGGAGCTGGTATAGTTCACCGCAAGACCAGAGGATGCCGTTGCCCCGGCGTTGAAGGGGGCATCACCTACCAGTTTGGAAGGCAAGGCCGAAAATTGAATGCTCTGCGGGCTCTTCAATTCTTTCCCATCCACCAGGTCTTGTACCTGGGCATCAGAAATGGCGAAGCTATAGATCCTGAAATCATCATAGGTATGGTCACTGTAAGGATCACTGGGCCACTGTGACCTCCCCAGATAATTATTGGTAGTTACGCCTAAATCTGAGGGCTTCACCGTTGCATTGTTGTCCGTGAATACTAGTTGGCCGTTCACATAGAATTTGAACGTGGTCCCTTTTTGCGTGATAGACGCGTGCACCCACTCATTCACCGGGAAAGTATATGGGATATTGAGGTCATAGTTTCCACCGGGGTACGTGATTTTGTACCGCACGCTGGTCCCGTTTTTAGGAACCAGAATCATATAGGTACCTGTACCAGACCCAAAGTCAAAGACCCGGGTATTGTTGCCTTGGTTGGCAGGAAGCTTAATCCAGGTGGCAATGGAAAAATCATTCAGGGTACTGACCACGCCATCTGGCAACTCCACAAAGGCGTTGGTGGTCTTGGTGAGGGCTACCGCCCCCGGTTGTCCGTCTTTGCCCGCGGCCCAGGCGGCCCCGTTGGTGAGGGTGCCATGGTAGCCGCCCCAAGCGTCTGCCGCCAAGGCTCCAGTATTGTCATTGAAGCTGAGGTGCAGGTGCTGGCCAAACAAGGGGGTAGCGCTTAACACCTGCGTCTCCGGACTTCTACCCGCTGCGTTATGGGCCACCACTTTATAGAAGTAGCTTCTGTTGTTAGCCACCTGGTTATCTACAAACCGCAGGGTATCCACCTCAGAGGCAATAATTTCATACACTCCTGCCTCCGTCTCAGATCTGGCTATTTCATACTTCGCGTCATGCTGGAAATCCCAGGTGAGGGTTACTTTGGAGTCACCAGACGCAATGCGCGGGGCCAGGACCTGCGCGGGCGCCACCAATTCATTGGTTTTGAGCTGTAAAACCGTAGAGCCTTTACTCTCACCGGCCGAGTTAAGCGCCGTTACCTGGTAATAGTAAGTGGTATTGGGAGCCAGGTTTTCCTCTTGGTGGGTAAATAGGGTTGTTTTGGCCAATATGGTTTCAAAAGGCCCCGCCTCCTGGGTGGCTCTCTTCAGGTTGTACGAGCGGGCGTTAGGGGCAGCATTCCATTTCACTTTCAGAATGGTGGCAGAAACCACTTCGCCGGTCAGGCTGGTTGGGGGCACCGGCACGGTATCGCGCACCACGTCAAGGACCGCAGAATAAGTAAACTTATCTTTGGCTGTATTGAACGCTTTGAGCCTATATGAAGCCTTGTCATAGACATCATCTACAAAAGAAAGGGTGCCGTAGGGGGTATACTCCGTCTTCTCAAAGACAGGTACAAAATCTGGGTCTTTGCCATTGACCTTTCTTTCCAGCACATAAGCAGAGCCAAACTCTCCGTTGTAGTCCTTCCAGGTGAGGGTGACCTTTGAATAATCGTTGCTGTTGATGGCACTGCTGATAGGCGGCCCCACCAATTTCCAGGTATGCTGGAATTCCCCTTTTTTACTGAAGGCAAAGTTGGATTTGTTGGCAGCGTAATACTTACCGGCGGGCGTGAGCGTATCTCCCAGCACCAGGGCCCGCTTGTCCTGCACCCAGTCATAAAGGGCGTAGCGCTCCACAAAAGAGGCGGTATCCAGTACCTGCAGAATCCCTTTCAGGTCATTCAACTGCTTTTCAAACTGGCTTTTCTGGTCTGCGGGCCAGGTTTCTGTGGTCCAATTGGCCCCGTTGTTCCATTCCGTGATCCAGAGGGGGCGCTTACCCATGGTGTTGTACACACTGAGCAGACGATCATACCATTGCCGAGGGGTCATGCCGCCCCAGTAGCAATGGATGGCCACAAAGTCTACCCGGTAGTTTAATTCTTCCGCTTTTTTCAGGAAAGGAGGCAGCCACCCGTTAAAGGGATCAGAGGGAGCCGGGGAACCCAGGCGAAGCCCAGATTTCATCATGTCTGGCCATTGGGCCAAGGCCTGGTCTACAGTCATGTTGGCCTGGTCTGGCCGGTCTGGCTCATTGTTGCCCAGCAGGTGATTTACATTCTTCTTGGAGTTCAGCTCATTCCAGCCGGGCCAACCTGCATTCTGCCGGATAATGGCATAGTCATAGTTAGCGGCCGCATTGCCCCCCACATTCCAGTCATAATACCAGGTGGAATTTACTTTATCCGGTGACCAGCCCGCCTTTCCTTTTTTGCTGACCCAGTCCCAACGCATCACTCTGATAAAGGACACGGTTCCATCTAGGCCTTCAGGCATGGTATTGATGATCAGGTCGTCGTCATTGGCAATGAACACGCGGCTGAACCCAGAGCCGTCTGCGTTGCTCGCCAGGGTGGCCATGTAGCCTTTGCGCAGCTTAAATGATTTGATGGCATTGTTGAATTCGCCCAATGCCGTATGGTACGTATCAATGGCGTACTTTCTGGATTCTCCTGCCAGGTTGGGCTGTAAAAACACCTCCAGCGCTTCTTTGGAGGTAAGGTTGCCGTTAGGGATCACCACCGTGCCATTCTTATAGATGGCCACGCGCACATTGGAATTGTTTACCGCTGGGGCACCGTTCACTTTTACGTGCTGCAGCCAATTGGACAAAACCACCGCCGGCCGCACGTTATCAAAATACAGCCACGCGTTGTCAGAGGCCAAGTCCACAGACGAGTTTACAAACGGGGTCACGTCTGCGGTGAAGTGCAGCTCTGTTTTGCCTGAGACAATGAAATTGGTATTGAACGTGGTGGCGTAAGAAACCGAAGGGCCAGCCACGGAAACCTCCTGCCGGGGGCCGGCCACTATCGCCACTGGGGCATAGGCGCCGTCTTCATACGTCACTTCCTTGATCTCCAGGTCTACTGCCCCGTCTGGGTAGTTCTTCCCGAAGACGAACCTTGGGGCAAGATCCAGTTTTTTCAGGGACAATTCAGCAATGGAGAACAAAGCCCAGTCGCCGGTGAACGTCAGGTAATATTTGCCGGCCTCCTGGGTGGTAAACACAAAATTATCACGCTTTAAAGCCGCTGTTCCGGTGGTGTTGATCGCCTGGGAAGCAAGGCGGTCGCCTGCGGCGGTGGTTTTGCCTATCCCTACCCGCATAGACCTGCCACCAGTGGAATTTGACCAGTAGGCGTGCAGCAGCGAGAAACTGTAGGTAGTATTCGCCTCCAGGGTTACCGGATAACTGTAGACCGTATTCTTGATGGCATCGTTGTCCCACCGGATAAACATGACGCGGCCGAAATAGGTCTGGCCGTCCAGCGTATGGCGGTTAACGGTTTGGTTTACATCTATGTACCTCACCCCGCTGCCGGAGTTAGCGGTATTGAACAAGGTAGTGTTAGTAGTACCGGTATAGGCCCAACCGTAGTCACTGGGCCGGCCGGTATTGTTAGGGGCAATGCCCGCCCAATTAGAGACATAGGATGGCCCCGTGGTGGCGGTGGCTACTTCCACCCCACCGGCTATGTCTTTGATAGTGGCCAGAGGCTGGGTCTGAAGGTAAGTACCATTCTGGTAAATGTGCGCCGACCCGTTTTGGACCGCCACCCGGATGGTGTGCTCCTGCCCGGCCCCGGAAGCCGACAAGGGACTGACCGCGGACAAGGAAGAAGTCCAGTTAAGGGAGGCGGCATCCAGCGAGAGCCGGAACCCTTGGGCTTTCCCGTTGCGGGCCTCCAGGTCAAGGCCCCGGCCGGTGGCGGCATTCACTTGCGCCTTTACCTCCAGCGTATAGGTATCGCCTATCTCCTGGGGTTTCACCACCGTGTCCACGGCAGTGGGGTTGGAGAATGTTTTCCCGGTAAGCAGGGTTTTGCTTAGCGCCCCTTTGGTAGGGAGACTGGGGCTTTGCGCCGCTACCTCTAGCCTACTAAAGCAGAGGATAGCCAGCCAGAACAGTAAATTTTTTTTCATGCAATAGGGGTTTATAGAATAAAAAAATAAAACTCTACTTCTGTAAGCGGTCCTGCCTAAAGGCTCCTGCACCATGACTGTCCCTGGAACGCCTTTCAAACTGAACCTTACATCTGCTGTCAGGCAATTCTCATTCATAGAGAAGCCCCGGAATTGAAAATGCCTGGGCACCACTGGTCACCCATTTTCTGGGTGGCTGCCGCGGATTATAACTAGAAGAGCTTCAAGGATTTATTTTTAGACAAAAAAAATATCTTTTGTCTCGGAAATGATTTTCACTGATTTTACCAGCGGGTTGATCGGCTTATCTGAAAGCGTTGACCTGGAAGAAGGGCGATTAAAATAGCTTTCCGTTTTGAGCCTGTTTTCGGGAAAACAGGCTCAAAACGGAAAGCCAGGGCAAGCGCGGGTGCAGACTCTTTCCCAGAAAAGTAAACCGGTACAAACTTTCTAAAAAGGGATAAGCAGACTGTACAGCACAATCGTATTTAGAAATTGGCCTTCCTAAAGTGTGGCCGCGCAACTCAGAGAAACACCTAACTCCTTGCCCATCCAGCAGCGGTTCTATTGAGCTGCCAAAGGCGGCTTCCCATTTCTCCTTATGGCCAGCCTTCTGTTTTGAGCCCGTTTTCCCGAAAACAGGCCCAAAACAGATTTCCTTTTTACAATTTGTCCAAAAAGCGGTCAGGTAGACTCTAAAGGTATAAGCGTTATCCTATCCTTGAACAGAAGGGTGGTTAAAGTAAAAGGAACATTCCCTACAGATTATGAAAAAAGGTTGGTTGGCTTTTATAGGCTATTTGTTTCTCCCTTTAGCCGCCTTAGCACAGCAAAAAGGGGCCGGAGAAATCAGGAAAAATATCCCTCTGGATTCTATTGTCCTGAGCGACCCGTTCATCCTAGCCGATAAAAAAACAAACATGTATTACATGACCGGTACCGGAGGCATGCTCTGGGAAAGCAAAGACCTGAAAGCCTGGAACGGCCCCTTTAAAGTGGCAAAAACCGATCCTACCTCCTGGATGGGGCCTAAACCAATGATCTGGGCCGCGGAGATCCATCCTTATAAAAACAAGTACTATTACTTTGCCACCTTCACCAACCAGGCCGTCAAGATTGACACGGTCCAGGGGAATGTGATTGAACGCCGCGCCAGCCATGTATTGGTGAGCGACAAACCAAATGGGCCCTTCGTGCCCATGAAAGACCCGGTCTACCTGCCGGCCAATCAGCCAACCTTGGATGGCACCTTTTGGATAGACAAAGACGGCAAGCCCTATATGGTCTATTGCTATGAGTGGCTGCAGAACCTGAACGGCACAATTGAAAAGATAGAACTCAAGCCAGACTTAAGTGGCACCATTGGCAAAGGGAAAGTGCTCTTTCGGGCCTTTGATTCTCCCTGGAGCCGGGAAAAAGACAAGGAAGGAAAAGAAGGCCCCCATAAAGTAACTGACGGCCCCTATCTCTTCAAAACCGCCACCGGCCGGTTAGGCATGATCTGGACCAGTTGGATTCACGATGTGTACACCCAGGGAGTGGCCTACTCAAAAAGCGGCACCCTGGATGGCCACTGGACGCATGAAAAAGACCCGATCACCCCTCCCAATTTCGGGCATGGCATGTTGTTCCGCACCCTGGAAGGCAAACTGTTGATGGCTCTCCATAGCCACAGAAGTGTCAATGGCCGGTACCTCCGGATCCCCAAGCTTTTTGAGGTGGACCTATCCGGGGACAAATTAGTGGTGGGCAAGCCCTATACACCATGAGAAAAACCAAGCGCCTGCCCAAGTTTGAGGCTGCAGGCAAAAAAGCCAGCCACATTAAAACGCAGGAATAAAGGTCTTTCAAAGAATCAAAAATCACCTGAATCTCTACATTGGCGCCTTCCCCTAAATAAATAGCTGCTCGTTTCTTTCTTCCAATAGTTTAACGTCTCTCCCATTTTACATGAAGTATCTTTTTTCACTTCTGGTTCTTTTCTTGCTTTCCGGGCACCTGCTCCATGCCCAGCCCAGCGCTGATGCAGGAAAAGCAGAGAACGCCCTTAGAACTTTTAGTATTTCCAACCCAGACTTTACCACCAGCCCGCATACGGGCATGACCAGGAAACACTGGAAAGACGCCGCGCACCATCTCCTGTCCGGGGCGTTCCAGCATGTCAAGACCCTGGATGACCCTATGGTTTTCCCGAAACAACCGGGCAAAAGCTACCCGCGCGATGGCGTGCACACCAACACCGAGATGCTGGAAGGCCTTTGCCGCACCCTGTTCATGGCGGTGCCCCTGCTCAAGGAAAACCCAGACCTGCAGATCAACGGCGTAAAAGTAGCCGAGTATTACCGCCACCAGTTGGTACGGCTGAGTGATAAGGCCAGCCCTACCTATGTGAAACCACGGGCCAGCAACGGCGGGCCCAGCCAGATTCTAGTGGAGTTTGGTGGCCTGGCCGTGTCTCTTTTCTATGCCCCCGAAGTATTGTGGGCGCCCCTTACTCCCGCCCAGAAAGAAGCCCTATCCAAAACCATGCTCAGTTACGGAGATGGGCCTACCATTGGCTCTAACTGGCGGTTCTTCAATGTGTTCGTGCTCAGCTTCTTCAAAGAGCAAGGCTACCAGGTGAACGAAAAACTGCTGCTGGAATACCTGGACAAGTCCCTGGAACAGTACCGGGGACAGGGGTGGTACCATGACAGCCCCGCCTATGACTACTACAGCATGTGGGCCTTCCAGATGTATGGGCCTCTCTGGTCAGAGTTTTTCGGCAAGAAGCACTACCCTTCCTATGCCGCCAAATTCATGGCCAACTTCAAAGAGGTAAATGACAATTACCCGTATCTGTTTGGCCGTGACGGCAAGATGATCATGTGGGGCCGCAGCATTGCCTACCGTTTTGCCGCCACCGTGCCTTTCCCCCTCATGGGGCTGGCCCAGGAGCCGGGCACCAACTACGGCTGGATGCGGCGCATCGCCTCAGGGGCCATGCTGCAGTTCCTTCAGAACCCAGACTTCATGGCCGAGGACCATATCCCTACCCTGGGTTTCTACGGGGCATTTGAACCGGCCGTGCAGATCTACAGCGCCCGCGCCAGCGTGTTCTGGATGGGAAAGGCCTTTCTAGGTTTGGTGGTACCGGAAAACAATCCTTTCTGGACCGCGGTGGAGAATGAAGGGGCCTGGGAAAAAGAAATGGCCAAAGGCAAGGTCTACAACAAGTTTCAGGAGGGCTCCAAAATCCTGATCACGGATTACCCCAACATAGGGGCCGCCGAGGTGCGGGCCTGGTGCCATGAAACGGTAGCCAAGGACTGGCAATTGTTCCGGTCCACGGAGAATTACAACCGCCTCTCCTATAACAGCGCCTTCCCCTGGCAGGCCGACGGTCCCAAAGGCGAGGTGGCCATGAACTACGTCTTCAAAAACAAGAAAAATGAGTGGGAGGCCCTGCGCCTTTACACCTTCAAGAAGTTTGAAGGCGGCATCTATTACCGTGACGTGGTACTGGAGACCAATGACAAAATTAAGCTGAACCTGGCTGATATCACCCTACCCAACGGCATCCTAAGAATTGACCGCAACCTCAGCACCGAGGCCACCCGGGTACGGCTGGGGCACTATGCGCTGCCCCAATTGACCAGCCCCATTAAAATAGAAACTAGAAAGGTAAAAGGGCACCAGGTACAGGTAATGGACAACGGAGAATACCAGCTGGCCCTGGTGCCCCTCAGCGGCTGGGACGGCGTGGAAACGGTGCGCGCCACCGGACTGCACCCGGTCAGCAAAGAAAGCGCGGTGTTTAACGCCACCCACACGTTCCAGCCGGGTCCAAAGCCTACCTTGTACGCCACGCTCATGCTCTGGAAAAAATCTGGGGAGAAATGGACGGAGGACGAACTGGTACCCGTGAAAAAAGTAGAGCATTCTGAAAAAGAGAAAACGGTGACCGTTTCCTTTAGAAAAGGCGACAAAAAGGTTGTTCGGTTTGAATAACCCCGGAGGTTAACACCGTGGCAAATTCTTATCAAGCCTTACCCATTCAAATAGGCAATTATCCAAAGAGTGTGTGACAAAATCACCTCCCACTGCCTACAACTATATCAAGTGAGTAATGAAATTCAAGCACCAGTGGCGCCTCTTGGGGGTGGTATTAGCGGCAAGCCTTTTCTCCTGCAGCCAAAAGCAATTGGCCTACCAGCCCACCTCTCTTTCTCCTGCCGCGCCAGAGGGTTACCGCTTGGTATGGAATGATGAATTCAATGCCAAGGGAAAACCCGATCCGGCCAGTTGGGACTATGAAAAGGGATTTGTCCGGAACGAGGAGCTGCAGTGGTACCAAGCCCAGAATGCCAACGTAGGCAACGGGGTCCTCACCATTGACGGGAAGAGAGAACAAGTGAAGAACCCAGTTTATGAGGCGGGCAGCAGAGACTGGAAAAGAAACCGGGAGCACGCGGAGTATACGGCGGCCAGCATCCATACCAGCGGTAAAAGAGAATTCCAGTACGGGATTATTGAAGTAAGAGCCAAAATTGACACTGCCATAGGCATGTGGCCCGCCATCTGGACCCTAGGCGTTACTAAACGCTGGCCCGCCAACGGCGAAGTAGACCTCATGGAATATTACCGCGTGGACGGGAAACCTGCCATTCTGGCCAACGCTGCCTGGGCAGATGAGAAAATGAGGGCCGTCTGGGATGGGGAAAAAATCCCGCTCTCCCATTTCCTGGCCAAAGACAAAAACTGGCCAGATAAATTCCACACCTGGAAAATGGATTGGACCGAGACCTCCATCAAGCTTTACCTGGATGAAGAGTTGCTCAATGAGATTGACCTTACCAAAACCCTCAACGCAGACGGGTTCAACCCCTTCCACCAACCTCATTATATCTTACTGAATCTGGCCATTGGCGGGAATGGGGGAAATCCTGCCGGTACCCCATTTCCTAAAAAATATGAAGTAGACTACGTGCGGGTCTATCAGAAGAAATAGGAAGAGAAGAGTCAATGGGTTTCCCTGTAACTGGCTCCCTCTTTACCTCCTGAGGCTCCCCATATTACAGTGCGCCGTTACTTATCAAACAAAAGAAAACGCCCCTGTTTTGGCCTGTTTTTTGGAAAACAGGCCAAAACAGGGGCGTTTTGAAATTACTTAGTCCAGCAAGCGGTACATCTCTGCCGCGGCCAGCAGGAAGGCTCCCACCCCAAAGCCCGTGGTGGAATTGACATCCACTACCTGCCCCGGAATGGCCCGCTCCCCTATGGGCTGCACGTAGCCTAATTTACCGTTGGGCTGAAGGGCCGTGTTGGTGAGGTAATGATACCCTTTGGCGGCCACGGGCAGGTATTCTTTTTTGTCCAATAGGCCGTTGTTGATCCCCCACAGGAAGCCGTAGGTGAAGAACGCGGTGCCGCTGGTCTCCGGGCCGGGGGCATGCTGGGGATCTAACATGCTGCGGGTCCAATACCCCTCGGCCTGCTGGGATTGGGCAATGGCCTGGGCCATGTCCTTAAAACGTTTCTCGTACCCTTTCCGGTACGGGTCTTTTTTTGGCAGGTCCTGCAGCACCTTGGCCAGGCCGGCAAACACCCAGCCGTCTCCCCTGGCCCAGAAGTCCTTCTTGCCGTTGGCGCTTTTGTGTTTGGGGTACACGTACTTGGCATCGCGGTAATAGAGCTTTGCGGCCGGGTCATACATGATGGAGTCTGAAAAACGCAGGTACTCGTGCAACTTCTCCAGGTACTGTTTGTTGCCCGTTACCCGGTACAGCTTGGTCATGACCGGCATGACCATATAAAGGCCGTCGGCCCACCACCAGTAATCGTGGCGGGGGGTACTCATCTGGTATTCCATCACCTCGCGGGCGCGGGCTATCTTCCGGTCATCCTTGGCGCCGTCCAGGCAATAAAGGTCTACGTAGGTCTGGAAACAGATCTGCCAATCCCCGAACA
Organism: Rufibacter soli; assembly: GCF_054781795.1. Classification (NCBI taxonomy): domain Bacteria; kingdom Pseudomonadati; phylum Bacteroidota; class Cytophagia; order Cytophagales; family Hymenobacteraceae; genus Rufibacter; species Rufibacter soli. The sequence continues at coordinate 2,577,382 of NZ_BAAGTS010000002.1, forward strand.
GCACATATTCCTCCTTCTCGCCGTAGGTGTGTTTCCACTTGGACTTGTCCGTGGACTTGGCCCCCATCCATTGGTTTTTCTCGGCCCAGGCCTCTGAGTAATTCCGGTAATCTTCCTTCTTAGTCAGCTTGTAGGCTTCCATGTTGCCGGTATGGTAGGCGGCCACATCCCAGAAAGCCCAGCCGTGGTTTGGGTTGGTAGATTGCCAGTAGGTGTTGGCCTTATGCAGTTGGTCCGCTACTTCTTTTTTAGAGGCAGGCAGCAACGGATGCTTTGGCTTGGCCACCACGGTCACTGCCCCAAAACCGAGCAGCAGGAAAAGAAAGGTAAATAGGGTTTTCTTCTGGGTCATCTTTACTTATATGAGGGAATAAAATGCTGTTTTAGGGCCAATTCCTGAAAAACGGGCTTAAAACGGAAACTTAAAACGAAGGCTTCCACTCTACGACCTTGATAGGTTGAGGCCCCAGGCTGGAGCGGCCTTCGCCGTCTACCTGGTCCACGTTCTGGATAAAGAGATTCAATACCTGCTTTTCTTTCCAGAGTTCGGTGTCATAGGTAGGCTCCCAGGAACCCAAAGATTCCGGCGTGAGGTCCATAATGGACCATTTGGGGTCTGCCATTTTATTGATGACCAGGGCCGAGGCCTTGCTTCCTCTTTCCTCATCCCGGAAAAGCAGGAGGACCGAGGCCTTGTCTCCGGCATTCTTCACCAGTACCTGGGGCCGGGCAATAGGAATGCGTTTGGTGCCCACGCCGCTCAGGCTGAAGGGGGTTTTCCGGAAGTCCAACTCCAACTTCTGCCAGGCGGTGCCGGTATGGTACACCAGGTGGTACTGGGGAATGATGGAACCCGCCTCGCGCCAGTACGTGGCAATGAAAGGATTCCCGTTCTCGTCGGCGGCCATGGAGGTCTGGTTGATCAGCTCACTGTTCTGCGGAATCACCATGGCTTTCTCCGCGGTGGCTTCGGTGATGGGCAAAACATATTTCTCGCCGGTAGACTTCTCCCAGGTCTTGCCGCCGTCCAGGGAGCGGGCGTATGCCAGGTCATGGTTGCTGGCTACGTTCGGGCTTTCGCGCCACACCCAGGACACATGGATGGTGCCCTTCTTGTCCAGATAGGCCTGCCAGTAGGCATTGCGCTTCCGTTCCCCGTTAATGAGGTTGGCGTGCACCTGCGTCCATTGCCGGGTGTTGGTGTCAAAGCTGTTGATGACCATGTTACCCTGCCCCGATCCGCCGTCACGGTAGAAGAACAGGAGGTTTCCGTTGGGCAGCCGGTAGAACTCTGGGTAAGAAACGGCTTTCTCATTCAGCCCTGTCATGGGCATCTTCTCAGTGAGTTGCAGCGAGCCAGGGCTTACGCTGCGGGCGTAGTTCAACGGGTGGTTATGGTGGTCCCAGGAGACGTGCAGAAAGCCTTTGCCATCCACCATAAGGCTGATGGTGTTATGGGCATCTGCGGCATTTCCTTTCAGGTTAGTCTTCACCACCTCCCACGTTTCTGCCCCGCTTTTCCGCTTGGCCAGCATCACCGACCGGTCAGCGCCGTACCAGGCGGTGTATTGGGTACCCTTGAATGTGACCAGGGAGTTCTTACGGAAGGCCACCACATTCACTGAGTTGTTTGCCCACCCTCCTTCTGAAACCGTTGACACTTTAGGTGCATTGCCCAGGGAATCAGCACCTAGGTTAGAGGAACTGCACCCGTTCAACCCTAGCAGTACAGCAAGAATTACGGAGTGAATGAATAGGTGATGTGTCTTTATAATTTGATACAGCATGTAGTCACACGTAAGCCCTTCTTTGGAAAGGAATGGGCAAGGGTTTCTGAAGATTACCTGGAGGAGACTTTCTTCTTCTCTAAAGGGGCTTCTTTCCCTTTCTGTTTTTTATCAAAGACCTCCAGGCTCCACTCCTCCTGCCACCTAAGTACCGGTTTATCTCCTTCAAAAGAAAGCGGCAACCAAACGTAGCGTCCGTCTATGGGGTTTCTGGGGCGCCACCTGTCGGCCATGAAAATGAAGGCGTCTTTCTTCCCCTGCACAGGCAGGATGTAGGTTCCCTGCGATTCAAAGGTGAGCTGTGCCCCTTCGCCCACGCACGGATTACCCAAGGCCGTCCAGGGCCCCATAATTGACTCCGCCACAAAAGAGCGGGCGGCATTGGGGTTCCAACCGGTACAACCCGAGGTGATCATAAAGTACTTGCCGTTTCTCTTGCAGATAGCGGGGGCTTCATTGTGTCCGGTGGGGGCCAGCACGCTCCATTTCTTGGTAAAGGACAGGTAATCATCAGAGAGTTCTGATATATGCAGGGTCAGGTTCTCCTCTGAGGAATGAATGTGGTAAGCCTTGCCGTCATCATCTACAAACACGGTCATGTCCCGGGACATCTGCCCCTGTTCAAAATCGCGTCGTATAAACAGCCCGTCCTGCACTTCTTTGGTCCACTCAGGGGTCCACCATTTCAGGTGGGTGGCATCTACCTGCTTGTTTTTCAGGCTTACCGGCACATTAACCGGCCATTCCCCGGCATTAGGTCTGTAGGACTTTAGAAACGTGAACGGCCCCGTAGGGCTGTCACTGGTGGCTACGCCGGTTCTGGCGGCCTCATACCCTTTGCCTTTGAGCTCCAGGTGAAACCACATCACAAACTTTTTGGTCCTGGCGTTGTAGACCACTTTGGGTCGTTCAATAATGCAGCCTTTGATGATCTGGGAGGTGGTATCCTTCTCTTCCACTTTCAAGACAATGCCTTCGTTTTTCCAGGTGTTCAGGTCATTAGAGGAGTAAGCGCCTACCCCAAACAAGGTACTGTTGCCGCGCCGGCCTTCGGTTTTATGCTCCCCAAACCAATAGTAGGTGCCTTTGTGGAAAAGAATGCCTCCCCCATGGGCATTGATATGCTTCCCATCTGTATCGGGCCAGATTTCCCCAGACTTGATAGTAGCCTTGGAGTGCTGCTTTTTCTGAGCCAACAGGGGGTGTACCCCTGCCAGCACCAGGAAAAGCAGGATGAAAACAAACCGCCTTCTCATTTCTGGGTCAGCTTAGAAGTTTCCTTGGTAATGGGTCTGATGACGTAACTGTAGGAATATTTCTTTCCCTTAAGCAAATAAGGTTCGTGCGGCAGACGGCCCCAGCTGTCATCGCCCCCCAGGCCTCTTTGGCCTAAGTCAATGTGAAGGCTTACAAAATCCTGTTTCTTCAGGTCTACCGGGTGGCGGTTAATCTTCTTGGGCCCTTCGTCAATGTCCTCGGTGGTGTAGTTTAAGGCTGTGAAATTGATGGGCTGCAGGCCTTCCACTACAATTCCGTTGCCCGAATTGTTGGTCAGTTCTACCCAGCGCACATCTGTCTTATTGCCACTTTCCTGCGGACGGATGTAGAATTGATAGTATTGGTTCTCCACCTTGTCTTTGTAGAGGCCAACCAAGGATGAGGCCTTGCGGTCACTGTAATTCTCCCAGGGGCCGCGGCCGTAATACTGCAGGTTGTCATAGTCATCGTCCAGTTGCATGCGCATACCAAACCTGGGCATTTCAGGCATTTCTTTGCCGGCCATGTCTATGGAGGCCGTTACCTGCACTGCGCCATCGTTCTGCAGGAGATAGTCAACGGTATACGGAATCTTCTTGTCGGTCAGTTCATAGGTTACTTTGATGGGCTGTCCCTGAGCCTCCTTTTTGCCTACCTGCACATTCACCAATTTCATTTCCTGGTGCGCATTGCGCCAGGCGCCTAACTTCTGGGGCATGTTGTTCCCGAAGTCATTGTCAGTGGCAGCCCGCCAGAAGTAGGGTTCAGGGAATTTCTCTATGGCTTTGCGCCCGTTTTGGCTGAAGGAAGTTAATTTTCCGTCTTTCAGGTCAAACTCCCCAGAAATATTGCCAGAGGTAAAGCTCAGTTTCTCGTTTTTGGTTTTAATCTTAAGCTTACCGGCAGCGGCAGCCATGGTAAAATAACCGCCCTGGGTTACGGCAAACTGCTCCCGGGCAATTTCATGGCCAGCCGGCACAAACGGTTGGGCCGTTTTGGTGTAAGCGAACACATTGATGAAGTACTCCTCGCCAGGTTGGGCATTGATGGCTGGTACTGGAAGTGTCACTTGGGTTTGCTGCAAAGGAGCCGCCGTTACGGCAAAGTCCCCTTCTTGCTGCACCGCCCCGTTCTTAATCAACTGCCACTTAAATGCGTACTGGTTCAGGTCTGTGAAGCCAAACTGGTTCCAAACGGTGATAATACCTTTTGCAGCATTCTTGGCTTTAAACTGAACACCTGAATACACCTTTTTCACTTCATTAAGGCCTGGTTTAGGGGTTCTGTTGGCAGATACCACCCCATTGGCGCAGAAGTTTTCATCATTGTACAGATGCTTGCTGCCCAGGTCTCCGCCGTAGGCCCAGAAAACCTCTCCCTTGTCATTCTTGGTTTTGATGCCCTGGTCAACCCAGTCCCAGATAAAACCGCCCTGCATGTGCTTGCTGCTATTGATAATATCCCAGTATTCCTGGAAGTTACCATTGCTGTTCCCCATGGCGTGAGAATACTCGCACATGATATAGGGGCGCTCTTTTTTGGCGGCGGCATATGACTTCATGCTGTTTATTCCAGGGTACATGGGTCCCACTATGTCTGTGTTCCAGTCTTCACCGGCCTGCTCAAACATGACCAACCTGGAATTGTCACGGGTCTTTATCCATTTATAGGCATCATGAAACACCTGGCCGTTGCCGCACTCATTCCCCATGCTCCAGATGATCACAGACGCGTGGTTTTTGTCGCGCTCTAAAAGGCGCTCAATCCGGTCCAGGTGGGCGGGCGCCCACTCAGGCAAGTAGGCTGGGTGCTTGCTTTTATCAAAGCGGCCTTGCCACTCGGCTCCCATTCCGTGGGTTTCAATGTTGGCCTCATCTACCAGATATAACCCATACTCATCGCAAAGCTTGTACCACAGCGGGTCATTGGGGTAATGGCTGGTGCGTACAGCATTGATGTTGTAGAGCTTCATCAGCTCAATGTCTTTGATCATAGACTCCCGGGAAAGGGTGCGCCCGTGTTCGTCATCATGCTCATGGCGGTTCACGCCTTTTAGCAGAATGGGAACGCCGTTCACCAGCATTTGGGAATTTTTCAGCTCCACCTTCCGGAACCCGACTTTGCTGCCGGTCACACCTACGGTTTTGCCCTTGTCATCTTTTAGGGTAATCACCAGGTCGTACAGATTTGGGTGCTCTGCGTTCCATTGCAGCACATTGAGTACGGTGCCCTGAAAAGCTACCTGAAGCTTGCCTGTGCCTTTGGTAGAAATACTTTTCTCCTGGGTAAACACCTTGGTGTTGTTCTTGTCAAACAGTTCCACACTCACAGTGGCCTTGTCTGCGGTTTTAGTGGTGAATTTGCGCAGGTCCACCTCGGCGCTGAACAGCCCGTTCTTGTAGGCGTTGTCCAGGTCGGCTTTTACAAAAAAGTCCCAAAGGGTCAATTTGGGCAAGGCCTGCAGGTACACATCCCGCTCAAGGCCGCTTAATCGCCAGAAATCCTGGTCTTCCAGGTAGCTGCCGTCATGCCAGCGGAACACTTGCACCGCTAGTTGGTTCTCGCCGGGCTTCAGGAAACGCGTCACGTTGAACTCTGCCGGCGATTTGGAGGCTTTGGTCATACCCGCTTCCTGCCCGTTCACATATATGCGTCCGTACCCGGAGATTGACCCGAAGTTCAGCATCACCTCTTGCCCGGCCCAAGAGGCCGGCACCGTAAACGTGCGGCGATAGGTACCCACCGGGTTATAAGCCTGGTCTATGTAAGGTGGCTTGGCCGGGAACGGATACCGTACGTTGGTGTAGATGGGAATATCATGGCTTTCCAACTCCCAGTTAGAGGGCACAGGAATATTGGCCCATTTGCTGTCATCAAACCCCGGCTTAAAGAAATCCTGAGGGCGGTCTGCCACAGACTTTACAATTGAGAATTTCCAGGTCCCGTTCAGGGTCTGGAAATAAGGAGACTTGCTGTAGTCATTTTTACGGGCGTCTGCCGCATTGGTAAACAGCATAAAGTCTACCCGGGGTTTCTCTTTATTTCTTTCAAACACCTTTGGGTTTTCCCATTCATTGCCTGCTTGCTGCGCCAGGGCAACCGTAGACAGAAATACACAACAAAGGAGGAATAGATTTCGCAGGGGCATCATGTCAATTGTATTAAATGGAAACTTGTGTTTTGTTCTTTTGGTATGAAACAGGTTCTCCTGCCAGCACGGCAAACACCCGATCAGCGTCCCTCCAAACTTTGTAATTACGGGGCGCCAGCTTTGGAAGGCAGTCTCTACCTTTTCACTGGATAGAGTATAGAAGGAAGCCAATTGGACAAATACCAATGAAAATTTCTTGCATAGTGATTTCACTGGTGCTTATAACCACGCTTGTTAGAAACTTTTGCCTTTTGTTTGAGGCATCTTTTATCCTTAAAGCTGGCTGGCTTTCTTAAAAAGATATGCGTTTCTGTTTTAGGCCTGTTTTCAGAAAAACAGGCCTAAAACAGAAACGCATATTTTGAAATCACACTAAAACCATGGCAACAAACTGATGCCCTTCTGCAACTGTAGGCGGCGCTAGGGCTATTTTAATTCCAGCGCGTGGTCTCCCTTAACTGGTTGCCCGCTCCAGGCTTTTACAGCCGTCCAGGGGGCGGCGGGAGCCGTCCAGAATGGATCTGTGTCAGGCAAGCCAAGCGGCAAAAAGATAGTGGCACAGAGGTAAAGGCTGCCCGTGGTGATGTAGAAATCTGCTACGTCAGGCTGAAGCCCATATAAACCAATGTTCAGCCACCCTTCTTTGGTGAAGGTGGTGGGCGCCTCCATCGTCTTGTTGAGGACGGCTGTCAAGGCACTCCTCACCTGCCCCGGAGGCAGGGATTCTGGCAGCTGCCTGCGGTACGCCATATCTGCGAGATGGTGGAAAGCGCCACCCCGGTAGGCAATTGACCGGCCTATTACCGGGAAACTGCCGTCTGTATGGATGAGGCGCTCCTGGATTTCAGCGTACCGCTGGGTTATCTTGAGCAGATTGGACGCATACCAATTGTAGCTTTTCCGTTTTTGGTTTACCACCCCCACTATGGTGGCCAGGTAAGGTTGAATCACGTAGCTGTTGTAATAGTCCAGGGCAAAGTTCATCCCGTCTGAATAAAGGCCATCACCTACATACCAATGGTTGGCAAATTGCCTTACCCCGTATTCAATGCGCACCATGTCATACTCCAGGCCGTACTGCAGAAAGAAGGTTTCAATCATGCCCGTAAACAGGACCCAGTTGGAGAAAACGGGCACCGTAGCGCGGGTGGCCCTGAAAGCAGTAATTACCTGCTGCTTTACCGGGTTTTCCAGATGCTCCCATAACCAGGGGCACCGCACCAGGCCTAACGCCAGAAAAGAGGCATCTACCAGAGGTTGCCCTCCGTTCCACTCCAGGTAATCTTTGGCCGCAGGGTTTACTGCATTACCGATTGCCTTAATCGCCCATTGGCGGTATTGGCCTCTGAGTGCCACCTCCTCTTTTGATCCGCCCTCTGCGCTTAACCAAGGTCCTATGCCGCTCATTACCCGGCCAAACGCCTCCAGGTAAGATACCTTCTCGCGGGAGCTTTTATTGTCTATCCTGGCAGATAACTGGACCGGCATTTTTTCCTTCAGCCTGTCTTCCGCCAGGTTAGAAAGTACCGGCCGCACAATCCTATCCATCTGGGCCAGCCATACTTTTCTATCATTTGCTTTGGCGGCGTTTTTCTTTTGGGCTACTGCCGGAAGAACCAGGCAAAGTACCAGGCAGCAGGAAAGTAGTAATCGTGAAATTCTCATGTAGTGGGTAATTTTGGGGGTTAACCTAAACTGGTGGAATAAAAGTAGCGGATACCTGTATGGCTTCTTTTAACAGCCTTTTAGGTATCCGCGCCAGTTTACACCTATGAAGAACGGTGTGTATTCGTATTTAAGGTAGGCCAGCCTTTCGAAGAGGGCTTGGTTTAAATGAGCAGTTTTTCCTAAAACACCCTCAAACCAGTAATGCCCGCTGGCCCAGGAAATTAATACCCTGGATTCTGTAACATGTTAGGCATTTTGTTAATCTCAGTCTGTGGGATAGGGAACAGATACAGGGCTGGTCTGAAAGCATGCGTGCGAATAGAAGACTCCCTATTATACTTATAGGTGTCTGAAGGGGAAACCACCGTGGCACTGCCCGACTTCACAATCCTCATCACTTGGTTTTGCCTGGCTCCATTGGTATACATGCCTTCCAGGGTTTTCCAGCGTCGTAAATCCCAGAACCTGTGTGACTCAAAGGCCAGCTCTATCCTTCTTTCGTTTTGAATGACGGTGCGCATTTCATCTACGGTCATATTGGCCTTAAGCCCGTACATGTTATCGGCTCCTGGCTGTATGCCGGCCCTCCTGCGAAGGTCAATTAACTTAGGGTAGGCTAAAGTTGTTTGACCTGTTTCATTAATAGCTTCTGCGTAGTTCAACAGGATCTCAGCGTACCTCATCAAGGGCCAGCCCCTTTCAGTATTGGCATTTGAATTCACATCTGCCATTTTCCGGCTGTAATATCCAGTAGTGGTCCCATTGCCAAAACCGTCAGTAGGGGCATTTAAATAGGTATAGACAGGTTGTAATCTACTTGCACTGGCCAGATACACTTCAGATCCATTGTAAATAATGGAATTGTTGAATCTAGGGTCACGGTTCACGTAAGGATTTGTCTCACTATAACCAGATGTTGGATCTGTAATGGGCTTACCATTTGCCATTGGGAAGGCATCAACCAGATTTTGGGTAGGCATAGTGTACTTTGCTCCTCCTCTGGTGGAAGGGAAGAAATGGCCTTCAACATCTCTGTTTGCCGGCCGGTGCCTGGCAAAGATATACTCATTGTTCACCCGCTTCAGAAACACGTCATAAAATCCATAGCCTGGTGCCGTGGTGTTGTCAACGTGTAAGGAATAACGACCCATGTTGATTACCTCTTCTGCAGCTTGGGCCGCCTTTTGCCAACGAGCAACACTATAGGTAGGATAGCTGACAATCTTTGCCACCTCAGGACTATTGGTAACTGCCCCCCCATTGAACAGAGGGCTGGCCGCAAAAAGAAGAACCCTTGACTTAAGGCCTAAACAGGCGCCTTTGTCTGCCCTGCCATAGAATTGCTCCTGCAACACAGCATCCAGCATACCTGCTGCCGCGTCTAATTCAGATACCACATAGTTCACGCATTCTTCATAGCTGTTACGCGGCACATTAATGATATCTGTTCCGGTAAAAACCTGGTCTCCAATCAACGGAACCCCACCATAGGCTTTAATCAAGGTATGGTAATACCAGGCTCGCAAAAATCTGGCTTCCCCTAACATTCTGTTTTTGGTAGAGGGGCTTAAGGGAGATCTGCCAATGTTCGCTATCAGAAGGTTTACTCTCCTGATGTTGGCATAAGGCATAGCCCAAAAGTTATTGAATAAAGTTGTGGAAGAGTAGGTAGAAGGGTTTAAGGTTCCAGCATAAAGGATCACCGCCGCCTGCGTGCTACCTGAAAGGCTATACTCCGCGTCATCTGTGGGTTGGTTCAAGTTCCCGTGTGAATCAAATGAGCCAAAGTTAAATCCATACCCTACATCCTCATAAATTCTGGTTAGGAAAGCGGTCGTTCGGATACTGTCAGTAAATACCATTTCCTCAGAAATAGCCCCAGTATTTTGAGGTCCCAGGAATTCATCTCCGTCTACATCACAAGAGGTAAGAGCGGCGCCTAATAAGACCAATAAAAGTAACTTTTTCATGTTCATCCAGATTTTTAGAAGGTAACAGATAATCCCAGGTTGAAGACACGCTGCGGAGGATAGGTGATCCGGTCTCTACCGCTGGCAATTTCAGGGTCCATCTGGTATAAATCCTTGATTTTTGACCAGGTAAGCAAGTTGTTACCTGTGGTGTAGATTCTAATGTTTTGCAGTTTCATGCGTTGCACAAAAGAGGTTGGCAGAGTATAGCTGAATTCTGCCGTTCTCCAACGGATGTAGTCACCTGGGATAAACCAAAAGGTAGATACAGTGCTTCCTCTTGGGGTACTGATGCCCATGTTTTCTGACAAGACAGGATATTGGGCATTGTTGCCTAATTCTGGTGTCCAGGCGTGTTGGAAGATTTCTTGCATGTTAGAACCCAAAAACTGGATGTTCTCGGCCACTCCTCCTACATTGAAGTCTTTGGCACCCTGGAACATAGATTTCAAGCTGAATCCTTTGTAACCTACCCCAAATTCAAACGCGAAGGTAGTGGGAGGCACGTTGGCAGGGTTGCCTACGTAGGCCCGGTCAAAAGCATTGATGACGCCGTCACTGTTCATGTCCACGTATTTCAAATCTCCTGGTCTGGCGGTGCCAATCTCTACCTTAGGGCTTTTGGCAATGTCTTCTCTGCTTTCATAGAAAGTACCAGTCCAGACATAAGCCATCTGGGTGTTGATGTTGTTGCCAGTACGCCGTTGGTAAGGGAAGGCGGCCTGGGGCTCATCTCTGAATAAAATTTTATTGTCAGCCACAGAGTACATAGCGCGCAGGTTATAAGAGAAATCCTGCCCTATGTTATCTCGCCAAACCATCTCAAACTCATAGCCTTTATTCTCTACCCTGCCCAGGTTAAACGGCGGAGAGGTTTGACCGAAAATATCAGACACAGTACCTTCTGCCCCAGATCTGTAGGTTAGGATGTCATAGCGCTCATTTCTGAAATAATCCAGGTTAGTGGTTAGCCTGTCCTTGAAGAACCTTAGCTCCATGCCCACATCAAATTTCTTCTCCTTTTCCCAGGTTACGTCAAAATTGGGCAGAGCCCCTTCTACAATACCACCATAGTTATTGTGCTGTGTACCAAAAGAAGCGCTGCCTCCATTAGTATAGACTTGCTCATAGTAATAGGAGAATCCAGAGCCCAATCTGTCATTTCCAACCAGACCATAAGAGCTTCTAACCTTTAAGAAGTTAACAAAGGTTATGTTGTCCTTGAAGAAAGGCTCCTCTGAAATATTCCATCCCGCTGAAACCGCGGGAAAGAAACCGAACCGGTTAGCACTTGAAAAAAGTGGGGAACCGTTGTAGCCGGCGTTCAACTGGAAAAGGTATTTGTCTTTGTAGTCATAGCCTAAGCGGCCAGTGAAACCTTTGAACCCGATAGGTTTGTAATTCAAGTCACTTCTTCTACCCCCCCTAATGTCACTGCTCTGGTTCATAAGAGCCAAGCCATACACGTGGTGGTCGCCAAAGGTTCTATCATAATTTAAAATGGCCTGCATTGTAAGCACGCGGGTAGTGCCACCAGCATTATAATCATCAAAGAAACGCTGTAACCTATAAGTTCTATTAGGGTAAGAGGTGTACGTGTCTGTAGTTGGATTCCAGATGTAAGAAGGGAAAGTACTACGGGTCATACTGCGGGTATAACCGTAGGTGCTGGCGTAGGAAAGCGTTCCTTTAAAGGACAACCCTTTGGTGATAGCATCCAATTTATAATTAGCGCTACTCACCAGGTTCATGTTATTTTCATGGTTTCTGGAATAACCACCGTAAGCTAGCCTGGCAATGATACTGTTAGGTCCCTCATATCTGCCAGGATGCAAGCCCAACCGATAGGCTATACTCCCATCTGGGTTATAAGTGGGGTGGGCATAGGGTGACAACGAAAGGTAACTGCTATACTCATAGAACGGGTCATTATAACCCCATTGCGTTCCTGGCATAACCGGATTGTTGATCTCTCCAATGTTACCATACAGGTCCAGCCTAAGGGAAAAGTCTTTGTTAACGGCAATGTCAAGGTTAGAGCGGTAATTCATCCTTCTGTGGTAGTAGGAGTTATTTACGCCCGATTCCTTTCCAAAATTCTTTAGCATCCCACCTTGGTCTAGGTACCCCATTGACACGAAATATTTTACCTTTTCAGTGCCGCCTGAAACATCCAGGTTGGTTCGTGACTGTTTCGCGAAGTCATTGAATAAAACTTCCTTCCAATTTACATCTGGATAGAAATAAGGGTTTGAACCAGTCCTAAAAGCTTCTACCGCCTCATCTGAGAAAGCGGGAGTGTATGTTGTGCCATTGAATTCAGCATCATTCTTACGGGCCTGGTTATGAAGCAATGCGCTCTCATAAGAACCTAAAAACTTAGGAAACATGGTAGGCTGCTGCATGCTATATTCCGTCCGGATGCTGATTTTGGGCTTACCTTCCACTCCTCTGCGGGTAGTTACCAATAAAACGCCATTCGCTCCTTTAATACCATATACCGCCGTAGTGGAAGCGTCTTTTAGAATACTCACGCTTTCAATCTCATTGGCATCTAAGCGAGAGAATTGCTCATAGGTAAATTCAATATCATCTACTATAATCAGCGGCTGGTTATTTCCATTGTAAGAACTAATCCCCCTAATAAAGAAGTCTGCACCGTCTCCACCTGGTCTACCTGATTGCTGTTGAGAAAAGAAACCAGGCATTTTACCTACAAGCGAGTTCTGCAAGCTGGCGGAAGGGTTCTCTCTTATCACCTCTCCAGAAACCACACTCACCGCGCCCGTCATGGTAACTTTCTTCTGTTCACCATACCCAACCACTACCACTTCATCCAGGTTCTTGGAGTCTTCAGCCAAAAGCACTGTGACACTGGTCTGGCCAGCCACATTCACCTCTTTGGGTAGGTACCCAATCATGCTGATGACCAGGGTCTGACTACTTCCTTTCAAGGGCAAGGAGAAATTTCCATTTATGTCTGTCATGGTGCCATTGGTAATCTGCCCCTTTTCTACAATAGAGGCACCAGGCAACGGACCAGACTTATCCGTCACCTTGCCGGTGATGGCCTTGTTCTGGGCAAGAACAGCGTTGCTTACAAACAGTAAGGCAAATAATATATAGTATAAGTTTTTTTTCATAACGTTCAGTTAAGGATTACCAGCCGGGATTTTGTAACAGACGTAAATTTTTTGTCACCTCGTCATAGGGCAGAGGCATGAGGTATAACTTGGGAGTAAAGATGAGATTGGCCACATTTTCATAGGTATATGAAAACGTGTTGTCTGCGTTCTTCACGATTCTTACCCCTTGTACAGGACCATTAAGAACAGTCTCTGCGTCTTTCCAGCGGCGTAAATCCCAGAATCGGTGTTCCTCAAAAGCCAATTCTATCCTTCTTTCATTTTTGATGAGGCTTCTCATCTCACTTTGGGTAATACCTGCCTTTATTCCATACCTGTTGTTTGTTCCGGCCCGTATACCTGCCCGCCTTCTAATGGCTATGATTTCCGTTACAGCCTTTTCCGTCTCTCCTGTCTCATTCAAGGCCTCTGCATTATTGAGCAGTATCTCAGCAAATCTGAAGAGGTTGTAGTTATGGCTCTGGTTGGAGAAAACCGAACTGTTAGTAAAATCAGCCATAAATTTGCGCAGGTAGTATCCTGTTCTGGTTTGCACCGCTATGCCGCCCGGTCTGTCTTTTCCGCCATCATTGGTTTCCACTCCCCTGTTAAGCCATCTGGTGCCATTATAGAAAACAGTGGCCGCAAAACGAGGGTCTCTGTTGGCGTAAGGGTCATTGGCTTTATAAAGCGTGGCAGGGTCAGAGATAGGCAAACCATTAATGTCTGTAAAGGCATTCACAAAGTTCTGGGTAGGGCTGGTGCGGCCGTTGCTCGTTACTTGCCCCTGATACCCTACCGGGGAGTTAAGCTGCTCCAGGTCTGAGGTATTTCCCCGCTGCTTTTGCAGGATAACCTCATTGTTCTTTTTAGTGGTGAATAATCCTGCGAAAGATGTATTCAACGCGTAGTAGTTCAGTGCCTTCAACTCTTCTGCGGCAGCTATAACGCGATTCCACCTATTTGCTTCATAAGTGGGATACCCCGTCAATGCCTTTAACTCTGCATTGGCGGCAGTTCCGCCCCCATTGAAAAGCGGACTGGCAGCATAAAGAAACAGGCGACATTTTAAGGCAATAGGAGCCCCTTTTGAAATCCTTCCCCACTCCCCGGCCGGAATAGCCGATTCAAGCCTAAGATCTCCTTTTATGGCATCACATTCAGCGGCAATGTAGTTCACTACCTCTTCAAAGGTGTTGCGTGGTATTTGCAAGTCATCCTCTAAGGTAAATACCTTGTCACCTACCAAAGGAACACCCCCATAACGTTTTAGCAATTCAAAATAGAGCATTGCCCTAATGAACCGGGCTTCAGATTTCCAGGGTATTCTGGATGGAGCGCTCACCGCATCTGACTTTATATTGTCAATGTTTGCCAGAAAGATGTTTACCCCTCTTATACCATAGTAGCTGTTCCCCCAATACGGATCAGGGTTGTTTAAAACGCTAACTCTTCCGTTAGTATAGTTTTCTACTGGCATGTTAACTCTTGATGGGATCGCATCACCTGATGCCGCATCTAAATAGTCACCGTTTACCCGATTGAAACCATCTGGGAGGTAGTTATAAAGGTTAAATAAAAACCATTGCGGAAGCTGACCATTCAGGTCATTGGGGTCCCACATGTAGTCCCCTGTAACACGCTGTAAAGGTGTTGTCTCTGGGTCTTCACAGGCGCTGAAAATACTAAGTGAGGTTGCTAAAAGAGCGTATTTAAATATCTTCTTCATCTTCAGATCTTCAATTAAAGCTTAATATTTATTCCCATGTTCATCACGCGCTGAATGGGGTAGGTTCCAGGAGCTACTTCTGGGTCTCTCCTATCTAAATCGGTCTTTGTCAACAGATTTAATCCATTCGCAAACACCCTGATAGATTGAAGCTTCACTTTTCCTGCCACACTAGTAGGCAAAGTATAGCCAACCTCCAGGTTCTTCAACCGAACATATTCCCCTGAATGCACCCAAAAAGAAGAGGTAGCCTGGTTATTGACATTTGAGCCGATAGACAATCTGGGATAAGTAGCAGTAGCTGCAGTTGCTGGGGTCCATCTGCCTAGGTGATGTTGGTAGGCTTGTCCAAAACCACCGTTCTGGAATTCCCATTCATCAGAACCACTTAAATATATGTCTCTGTTTTGTACGCCTTGGATAAGTGCGCTGAAGTCAAACCCTTTGAAACTGAAACCAAGATCAACTCCATAATAAAATAAGGGTTTAGTATTGCCAATTGCTGTTTGGTCAAACTGGTCAATTACCCCGTCGCTGTTCAGGTCTCTATACTTGATATCACCCGCTTTGGGAGCATAGCCAGTAATGGTTGCGCTGTTCTTAGCCTCTGCATCTGATTGGAAGAAACCATCCGCAATAAAACCAAACCGCTGCCCTACCGGCTGACCTGTACGGTTCATCCAGTCATACTGTCTATAGACCTCATCCTGATAAATCACCTCAGACTGCAAGGAACTGGCGTTTCCAGAAATGTAGTAGTTAAATCCTTTCCCAAGAGTTTGTTGCCATGATACCTGTAGCTCTACTCCATTATACCTGTTCTTGCCAATGTTCTCATTAGGATAGGAATTCCCGATAAGTGCGGAGTTACGTCCTCTTTGCATGAGCAAATCAGAATAGCTGTTTCTGAAATACTCTACATTAATTCCTAACTGGTCATTGAGAAACCGGCTTTGGATGCCGAAATTGTATTTAATGGCTTTCTCCCAGGTGATGTTAGGGTTGGCCAATTGTTGCTCCGCCAGGGTTGTCTGGTTGCTTGGCGTGGTACCAAAAGGATAGGCGGCCCCATCAAAGTAATATTGCTTGTAGTTGAAGTACCCGGGCTCATCCCAACCGGTCTGCCCTACAGAGCCAGAAAGTTTCAGGAAACTCAACCAACCCACGTTTTTAAGGAAGTCTTCTTCAGATATGTTGTAGGCTAGGCCTGCTGCCGGGAAGAAACCACGCTTGGTACCACCTGGATACCGGTTTGAGCCATTATACCCAAACGCTACTTCCGCTACATATTTCTTTTTGTAGTCATACGCCAGCCTTCCTGACACTCCGGTAAATACCAACGGAAGGGTGATCCTTTGAGCGCCTGTAACGTTGTTGCTGTTTCCGCTTCCTAAACCATTAACAGAATTATCTCTATTACCTAAAAGGGTAGCGTTGATACCATGGTCCTCAAACTGCCGATCATACCCCAAAGCCAGTTCAAAGTAGTTTTGCCTTCCCTGGTAATCAATGAAGGTGTTGTTTACCTGGGATCCTGGGTTTCCATATCGCTGATAGCGCTCTTGTGGCGTACCTAAACCAAAGCCTTCATACACAACAAAGGGCTGCCATCTGTCATGGGTTTCTGATAATGTGGAGCTAAATGAGGCAGTACCTCTTATCCATAGCCCTTTTACTACATCGTCCAGCTCTCTCTTTAAATAGAAATCGGTTAAGATATCTCGCTTATAATTCTGGTAATTCCCATTGTAGAGAACTTGGGCAAGAATGTTATTCTGAAATTGCTGGTTACCGGCCAAAGTCCCATTGGGGTTGTAAACCGGGTATGCAAGACTTGGCGTATTTAAGATGGAATTGAAGATACCATTGGTTCTCAAGGAGATTCCACCACCTGCCGGCTCGTTCCCATCCATGATGCGCCCCAGCAAATAAATGCCAGCTGATAGTCTGTCGGTGATATTGATATCTACATTAGACCTAATCACATAACTTTTGAGATAGTTATTAGTCTCATAATCATTTGAGTCTGGCGCAGATTTAAATATCCCGGTTTGGTTAAAATGCTCTAAAGCAACAAAATACTTGGCAGTTTTACCCCCGCCTGCTACATTCAAGGTATACCGGTCAAATCTGGAAGACTTCCGCATTACCTCTTTCTGCCAATTTACATTAGGATACAGAAAAGGATTTGATCCTGAGCGGTACCCTTCCAACTGCTCAGGGGTATAGGTAGGAGCTAACCCATCATTCTGCCTAGCCTCATTGTATAGGGAGGCATAGTCAAAGGAATTAAGGGTTTGAGCCATTTTCAAGGGCTTTTGAATGGCAGTTTGCGCTGTAAAGGAGATGCGTTGCTTTCCTTCAAAACCTTTACGGGTAGTAATTAGAAGAGCCCCGTTTGAGCTCCTAACCCCCAGCATAGCCGTGGAGAGGGCGTCTTTCAGGACCGTCACCGATTCAATTTCTTCCAGGTCAAAAATGGTAAGGTTACGGGGAATTCCGTCAATGATTACCAAGGGTTCCTGGCCTCTTAGAGAAGTGCTCACGGCATCTGCCCCAGGCATACCAGAACTTTGCACTGTATAAAGCCCCGCTAAACGCCCGGTTAAAGCGTTTCTAACACTTGTCACGTTTGATTTTACCAAGTCATCTGTATACACCACATCCGTTGACGTGGCGGTTAGCCTTGGATCAGCCTCTACCTTATTTAGCAATCTAACTGGCAGGCGTTCTTTCAGGCCAGGGACTTTAGAGCTTACAATAACCCTTGGGGTGGTATCAGACTTCAGAGTGTACTGAGATATGATGTTGCCTCCAAGCTTGAAAGTCAATACATCTCCCTTTTCTGCATTGATTCTAAAGACTCCAATTTGGTCTGTAAACACCTGTTCAGACTTTTCCTGTACAAGCACCTCGGCTCCTACAATTGGCTTCTCATTGGTATCTAACAACAAACCAACTATCAATCCAGATTTTGTAGTGTCCTGCTGGAAAGAAGAAGGAATAGCATACTCATGGAGCGCTTCAGCTGCAAAACTGTTTTTGCCAGCCAAAAAGACAAGCAACAGCAAGAAGTACCTCCAAAGGGAGCTCTTAAAAATTTTAGGGTTCTTTACGAGTAGATGTATTTTCATGTGCCGTAAAATGAAGTAAAAGAAGTAGGGTAAAATCTGAAATACTTGCTTTGAATGAGCGTTGCCCGCCATTAACTACTATTGACAATCATGGTTTATGAGAACTGAAAGCGTTTGTAAGCAGATATTCCAAAGTTCTGCTGGCAATTGCCCGTTGGGAGGCCTAGGGAAAATTGCTTGCAGTTATGGGTGTGCCGTTTCTAGGTAAGCGGTTTGATTTTTTGATTCCTGAATCCTTGACCAAATGGAGGCCACTCTTTCCTTTGAAAGCCGGTTCTTTTCAGCATTTAACTGTAAGATACTTTCCCTTGCTTCTCCTATGGCTACTGCTTTATGAGGGTTGGTTTGTATAAATTCTTTCCAAAAAGCATTACTTTCCTGCTCCTCTCCCAAAACCCATCCCCAAAAGAAACTGTCCTCTATAAAGTCCTCTGATGAGTAGCTTAAATATTTATGAAGCATGTCCATCTTCCTTTTCCCTCTTTGTTATGATCACATAGAGATAGACAAGCCCTAGTTTGGACAGGTTAGTCCAATTATTTTCAGAAAAAACAAAAAGGGAAGCCAATTATTCTTCGGAAGATGTTCAAGTTATAACACCTGTAATAGGGCTTATCTTGATACGTGCAGATTCTTCACGTTCTTCCTAAGTACCACCAGGCCTCTGCTAACCACTTTGTACACATTATCAATGCTCAAATCCATTACCAAGGCTATCTCTTGAAAATTAAGGTTCTTATAAAATTTTAGGAGAATGGCTTTCCTTTGGTTTGCCGTCAATAAAAGTAACCCCTTCTTTAGGTTGGCTTTTTGTAGCATCTTGGTTTGATCATGCACCATCAAGAATTCTATTGATGGGTTAACTTCCATGCTCACCTTTTCCAAGTCTGTAAAGCCATCAAAAGTCACCTCCTTCTTTTTCTGAGAGGCTTTGTGGATTCTTCTTTTAATAGAGGCAAAAAGGTAAAAGCGGACAGAATTAGGAACAGAAAGGTTTTCTCTGTTCTTCCACAGATCTAAGAACAATTCATGAATGCAGTCTTCCAGCAATGCTTCATCCTCTGAGTACTTAAGGCCATAATTGAAGATTACCTGTACATATCTTTCATATAGCTCTGCAAAAGCATCTTCATCCCCCAACTGGAAACGTTTCCATACCAATTCCTCATTAATGGTGAATGAGTGACCTGTCTGACGTACATTTTCGGAGGAAGGAGGAGCTACCCGCATAAGTACAATTAATTAGATACTATGGAAACGTTTCCAGCTAAAACTTAAAAATTAGCAATAGCTCAACTGACTATTGCTTTTCATCAATACCCTTGATGATTTGAAATAAAAATAATGTCTTTTTAACATTTATGCAATACCTGTATAAAAAACACTTATTTTTTTTCTTCAGATTTCTAGAACGCAAATAATATCTAATCACTCCATTAAGGTTAATATTTGGGATTACATTATCTAGAAAGTGCCTCCATTCACCATTAAGCCACTTTTCTAATAGAGGTAAGACATCCTTCAAATCCTCTGAGAAAATCTCTATCTGGCTTTTTTCCATCAGATCCACAAGTGAGATTAAGACTGAGATGGGATTTAAAAGGTTAATTTTTATCAGAAGACTATACCACTGGCACCACTTTCCTCTTAAGTATCAGGTCCCTTCCGGTTTACCTTTCATTCTATGTAGACATTTCAAGGGTTCTAGCCATTCCTATAAATAGGTAAAAAAAGCAAACGCAAATTTTTAGAGTTTTTGTCACCGCTAGCTTCAACTACCTTTATTATAAGCTGTAACTACTGTACAAAAGTCATTTAATAGGAAATGACGGAGAACCAACTTAAGAAGCGAGACCGTGCACCTTAAATGTGGAGTTAAATACCCGGTGGGGTGGCATTTGCTTCAAAAACCCTATAAATTGTTCGCCTCCTGTTTTGGGGCCGTTTTTGGAAAAACGGCCCCAAAATAGGAGGCGAACAATTTAGTCTAATTAGATACCTTACGCCAACGCAGCTTTAGAAGGAAACTTCAAGGGGAGATGCCAGTCTTTTAGTAAAGGTTGACAAATACTGGTCCCACTCTTCTGCATTTTTAAATTGCCCACTCTTTAACCATCCAAAACCGGAATAGTAAGTTAATTTACCATTGCCAGGCTTAGCTACCACAAAAAGGTGACTCCTATCTTTGGCAGGAACCCGGTAATCGAGGAAATTCTGTACCTCCGTTGGGGCCATAACAATACCTGTCCCTAAAAAAGATTTATCCATAGGCTCCCAGTGCCGGAACCACCCTTCTTCCTTATTTCCTGTCACCTCACCTTTTTTATCATGTAGAGTAATTCCTACAGTAACATTAGGCAAAGGTTTGTTACTGGCAAGGGTTAGCTCAAAACGCGTCAAATTACTCCCTAGGTCCAAACTTACCAGTTTGGTTTCTGTAATTGTTCTATCCTTTGCTTTCCAGGGTGCATAGGTTAATTCAAATAGCGTCCTAATGGGCCCTTCCGCTATCTTTTTAAAAGAAATAAAGTTTCTGGATACATAAAGAGAATCTCCGTCCAAAACACCTATTCCCCCAATGCCGCGACTTGGGCCTACATGGTATGGATCATACCCTTCCCCCCTATCATTGTGGTAGAAATTAGGATCCTTTAGGTAGCCCTTATACCAGGCATCTATTATAGAATAGTTGACCCGTTTAAGCCAAGCATCCATTCCGCTGGTAAGGGTTCCTCCTGGAATATTCTGTTCTACCATCTTTTGGGCCACCGGTCCATAGGTTCTGAAGGCCACCCGGTCATTTTCCCAGGTATAATCATCTGTACGCTCCGGCACGAACCGTGAGAAAGTTCTTACCCCACTCTTTGGCCTGGATGCAGCCCCATCCTGAGAACCTATTACTATGAACTTTTTAGAAGCCCTGGCTTTGATATCTGTTTGGAAAATGATCTCGTCTACTATTCCGTCCTGATCATTATCAATGGTCTGGCTAACTAGTACTTTCTCCGTTTCGCCGTCTTTGATCAGGAGGTTTTCAATGCCAAACTTACTAGCCATTGCCCTTACCTCAGCCTCGGGAATAGCAATAGTCTCTGAAGTTCGGTCAAGGCCAAGTCTATTTTTCACGGTTATTACTTTACCCCCAGGAACTTGCTGACATGAGTTTGTCAGGGCCACGCCCCCAAAAAAGATGGCCCAAAGCAATCCCTTTATGTTGAATGAATTCTGCATTTAAAACTTCAATGAAAAATAAGTTGGTAATCTTATAGTAAAATTGGCTTCTGGGCTAAACCCAAACCCAAACTGAATATTGGTAGAAGTTGCTATTCTCCCATAGGTTTGCCAATGGTAGCTAGAATGCCTCCATCTACATAGAGAATCTGCCCATTTACAAAATTACTTGCCCGCGAGGCCAGGAAAACAGTAGCACCACCTAACTCATCTGGATCTCCCCATTTGCCGGCCGGTGTCCGGTTTACAATAAATTCATGAAAGGCATTGCCTGCCACCCTAAGAGGAGCGGTTTGTTCCGTGGCGAAATACCCCGGACCGATGCCATTCACCTGTATCCCAAATTTTGCCCATTCAGTTGCCATGTTTTTGGTAAGCATTTTTAAACCGCCTTTAGCTGCGGCGTAAGCACCTACATTTTGCCTTCCCAACTCACTCATCATGGAACATATATTGATCACCTTTCCTGCGCCGCGCGCAATCATTCCTTTTACTACAGCCTGCGTTACAATGAAAGGCGAGGTTAGATCTACATCTATCACCTCTTTCCAATCGGTGAGGTCCATGTCCACCAAAGGGATGCGCTTAATAATACCCGCATTATTAACCAAAATATCAATGGGCCCAACTTCTTGCTCTATTTGGCTCACCAAAGCCTTCACCTGCCCTTGGTTAGTCACATCACAGAGGTAACCGTAGGCTTTAATCCCCTCTTTTCTATATTCTTCAATGGCTTGGTCTACTTTTTTCTGGGAGGAGTTGCCATTCACTATAATAGTAGCCCCAGCCTGACCTAAGGCTTTGGCCATGGCCATTCCTAACCCCAATGTGCCTCCTGTTATCCAAGCCACTTTTCCGGTGAGGTCAAACATCTTTAATACCATATTTAAGGAGATTATCTTAAGTCAGTAATTTCACAATGATCCATGTCGCCATAGTCCAGGTTTTCGCCGGCCATGCCCCAGATAAAGGAGTAATTGCTGGTTCCTGCCCCTGAGTGAATTGACCAGGGAGGGGAAATGACAGCTTGGCCATTCTGCATCCAGAGATGGCGAGTCTCCGTTGGTTGACCCATGAAATGACAAACTGATTGCCCCTCTGGGACGTCAAAATAAAGATATACCTCCATCCTGCGGTCATGGGTATGTGCTGGCATAGTATTCCAGACGCTCCCATTTTCCAACTCAGTCATACCCATTTGAAGTTGACAAGTCTGGATGACACCTGAGATTAGAAGTTTGTTAATTGTTCTTTTATTAGCCGTTTCTAAAGATCCCAAATGTACCACCTCCGCCTTTTGGCGAGTAACTTTTTTATTTGGGTAAGCATGATGGGCAGGCGTGGAATTGAGATAAAATTTGGCAGGGTTGTTAGAGTCAAGGCTAGAGAAGTATACAGATTGAACTCCTTTGCCTAAATAAAGGGCTTCCTTGTTTTGAAGCTCAAACGTCTCATTGTCTGCTTTGACAATGCCTGCTTCCCCTATATTTATTATTCCTAATTCTCTTCTCTCCAGAAAATAGGTTGATTTGAGAATATCAATTGATTCCAACGGCACCTCCTTAGAAACAGGTACTACTCCGCCGGTAAGGTACCGGTCATAATGGGAGTAGGTAAAGTTTATCTTGTTTTCCAGAAATAGATTTTCAATTAGAAAATTTCTCCGTAATGTCTCCGTATCCATTGTCTTGGTTTCTGCGGGACTAACGGCATACCGCACATCATACCTGTTGCTCATATGGGTGATTCTGGAATTTAGATTAATGTTGAAGTTAATAGAAGACTTTCTCTTCTAGCCTAGTAAGCTTTAAAGTAATTGGTCTTTGAATTGGTTAGGTAACTAAAGAAAGTGGTGTATGGATTTCGCCTTTGGTTGCTTTTCCCCCGGTAGATTTCCTAACAATTAAGTCTATTGGCGTAGTCAGAGAAACACCTTCTCCTGGATTAACCTTTTGTTGGATAATGTCCATCATTAAAACCGCTACTTTCTCCCCTACCAGATGCGGGTGCTGTTCCACTGAAGTAATGGCTGGATCAATAATCTCAGAACGAGGGTCATTTGAATAGCCCGCCACTTTCAATTCTGAAGGAACCTTAATACCTAATTCCTTCGCATATTGCACCACAACTATGGCAGCAGTGTCATTACAGGCAAAAACAGCATCTGGGCGAGAATCTCCAAAAAATAGGACCTTGCAATCCTCCATGGTATTTTCCTTGGTGAGTTCATGAAAAAAAAGAAGGTTCTCTTGGGCCTTAATCCCATACTCTCTCATAGCGTCTAAGTAGCCAAAGAACCGGTCACGGTAGATACTGCACGTTAGGGGGCCTCCAATGTGAGCTATGTTTTGGCAGCCCTGCTCCAGAAGATGAAGCGTAGTTTTATACCCTCCCAGGTAATCATCTCCCTGAATTTTATGCACCGGGTAGTTCAAAGGCACCCTGTCAAAAAATACCAGTGGCGTATTGGCCTTAGTAAAAACATCAAATGGAGAGAAATCTTGGGTATGGAGCGTTGTAGACACAATTAATCCTTCTACTCGCGCGGCATACATGGCATTGACTAATGCCATTTCCTGCTCCACTGAGTCGTTTGACTGGCATACCATGAGATTATAATCAAACTCCTGTAATTTGTTCTGCACAGCAGTAATTACAGATGAAATGAAGTACATGGATATTTTAGGGACTATCAATCCTATAATGTTGGATTTGCTGTTTCGTAAACTTGCAGCAAGCGCATTATGCCGATAGTTTAGTTTCTTGACCACTTCCCGAACGCGCCTTTTGGTTTCCTCACTTTGGTGAGGATGGTCGTTCAATGCCCTGGAAACGGAAGATATGGAAAGCCCTAGTTCAGAAGCGATATCTTTAATGGTGTATTCAGGGCTTTTTTTCATTTAGCTAACAATCTATTTAAAATAGTACCTGCTACCCTTTAAGGTTTGTCAGGTTAATATATTTATAAGGCTCTCCTTGACTTCTTTCAGCCTTGGGTACAAAGTTCAGAAAGGAAAGCAGGCTCTTAATGGATCAGTTCTAACCAAATTCAGTAGATGCCTGTCTCAATTGAGTATGCCGTACCTTTCATTATTCAGCACGGCAGCTTCTTATCTGAAGTATTCACGTCTAGTTTGTCTACTAAGTTCTTATCCCCTCAAGTTTTTTTCCTTGAGGAGTTTACAAATCATGTGGCTTCCTTTCTAAAATTACTGATAAAATATTTTTATGACTCAAAAGGTATAGAGTTATTATATTTTACTTTTAGACAGTTTTCTTGGTCTTTTTCACTAGGTCAATTCAAATCTTTGGGAAAGGGCAACCCATTTGCCTCTCTAATCAAATAATATACCTTTCATACATAGGCAGTGGCCTCCATCTTATGTATAACGGTGCACCCATTTTGAATCTTCTCCTTTTAGGTGGAGCAAATGCTCAATTCTTTTAATGACTAATGGAATAAGTTGACTACTAAAGCTTTTTGACAAAAGTTTATTCGAAAGGAGCTAGTAAAGATTCTTGACAGTTCTATAGCTATCATCGCCTTGGAGAAATTGGCGACAAAAACCATTTTTAAGTCACATATCTACTACCAATGACAATTCAGCAATGAATGAGTTCGAGAAGTGATTGGCCTTGGGTACAGAAACAAAATAAGCCACTGAAATTCAGTGGCTTATTTTGTTTTATAAGTGACATGAAAGGTCGCGAGACGCTAATAAATATAAGTTAAAGAAATTTTAGGTTTGAAACCCTGCATTACCAGATCAATTTCACCTTTCTACCTGCGTTTTAATGTCAAATTGGTCAAAGTGGGCCCGCTTTTCAATGATTTTACCATCTTTGATGGTTAGCCACATGCAAAAAGAAAAGCGGACAAAGTTACCTTTAGGTGCCATGCCAAACACGGGGTTCTTGGTGTGCTTCCCTTCAAATATCATGTAGGCCGATACTTTATCCCCTCCGGCCAAAATTTCCAGAATACGAAAAGAAATGCCTTCAAACGCATCAAAGTTTTTCTTTTCGGATGCTACAAAGCCATTGGCTCCCAGTATTGGGCTGTCCACCTGAAAGTAAAACACAAAGTCTTCATGCAGGAATTCTGCCGCGGTATCATAATCCTCACGTTCAACTGCTTCGTAGAACTTATGGACTAGCTCAATATTATTTTTAACATTCATGTTCCAGGCGGGATTAAAGTAAGATCACTTCACCGTCTTCAGGAATGATGACATTATCCTGAATTCCGTTCTCCGCAACAAATTCTCTTAGCTCCTTTCTGCTCAGAATGCTGTGATTTACGCTTTCCATATGCATGGAAATGATAGTTGCATTAGGCAATAGTTGGCTGATTTTTAGGATGTCTTCTTTCCCCATGATGATGGCGCCTAATCCTTCATCCTCAAAACTTGCGAAGCCGGCGTTCACCACTACCACATCTGGTTGCCAGGTTTTCAAATTGTTCTCCACTTCATCAATCCAGATGGTGTCACCCAGGAAATAAATGGATTTTTCACCTTCAGCATTGAAGAAGAAACCAGAAGCTTTCCCTAAGACCTCGGCTAATTCAGGGATAGAATAGGCAACATCTGTTCCATGCTGGCAGTGTGTTTTCTTAAAGTGAAGACCTTCAAAGTTTGCGCTATCCCCCAATGCTTCTACATTGGTAAACCCTTGAGACTTAATGACGCTGGCATCTTCATCGTTTTGCGCCAAGATTTTTATGTCTTTAGGTAGCGTTTGCACGGCTACTTCATCCCAATGGTCGGGGTGCAAATGCGATACCAGAACAGCATCTACCTCAACCAGGCTTTCTGGATTTACAGGCATATCTACCAAGGGATTGCTTAAGTGCGAATTAGCTGTACCTGGAAACCCTGGGTACCGGCCTTTTTCAGCAAAAAAGGGGTCCATTAATATACGCTTGCCTGCATAGTTTAAAACGGCAGTAGCGTTTCTTACAAATTGGATATTTGATGACATATTTGTTCCACTTAGTTAATTGTTACATAAATACCTGATACAAAGGTAGCTTGGTAGTAATCTCAGGATTCTACCAGTTCTAGCTCTAATGCTACCATTTTGATAAGCACTTATCAACTAAGCAGAATTAATTAATCAAGATGAAACAACATTTTGATAGTCAGCAAGAAACTGAGACGTAGTCATGCCTGTCTGGGCCTTGAAGAAACGCATCAAGTGGTTAGGCTCAGAGTAACCTAGTGCAAAGGCGATTTCACTGATGCTTTTGTCTGAATAAATCAACTCAATTTTTATCTCTGTCAATAGCCTTTGCTTCAAGAGGTCCGTGGATGTGGTATTGAATTGCTTTTTTACAGCATTATTTAAAGTGATGCGACTAACTCCCAACATCTCAGCGTAATCGTTTATGCGTTGAGCTTGCTTAATATGGGACTCCATCAACTTTTTAAAGGCATAAGCGTGATTGGAAGCTTCTACCTGAAATGGCAATTTGTTTTGAAGCGCATACTCCCTGTTAAGGCGTTGCAGTAAATAATAAATCAAGGATCGAATAATATGGGCACTATCTAAATTTGGCTGAACAAGTTCTGCTTTGATTTCTATCAGAATGTTGCCAATACCTTGAAGTTGTTTCTCTGTAGAGTTGAGTATAAGTAAGTGTTCGTGCTGATAAAAATAAAGCAGGCGATAGGTAAATAATTTATCTGTAAAGAACTCATTTAAGAAGTCTTCCTGGAAGATCAGGATAGTAAAGTCTAATTGAGAGAGATCAACGTTCCATTTTTTCTTTTGGAATGGTGAAACAAATACTATAGTATTGTCTTCAATTGAAAGGCGTTGATTATCCAGGAAAAGGTACCCATTCCCTTTTTTAAAAAACAAGATTTCGAAATAGTCCGCATTATGGACAGAGGGAAGTAAATATTCTTCTGCCACATCACCACCATTGATGACGTTGATCAAAAAATCGACACCGCATTCGGTTTTATTGAACTTAATAGTTTTCAATCCAGGAGTAAATTTGTTTAGTTTTATTATGTAGCTAAACCTTAACAGGAGGTAAAAGTTACTAATTTATTGGCTTAACCTGAGTGTTTAATAGTTAAATGGCAAAAATTGGAATTAGTAACCTTTTCAACTATAGGTCCATCTTTTGGCCAATAGATTGATGTCTTTCACCTCCAGGGTAGGCTTGTCATAGCCTTGAAGTACGCTGATGATCATGGCCAAACCAACCTCTTTCAGGGTACTGGCGAAGTTGGGGGCAATTCCCCGGACAATAGGATAAAGGAAGACCGCAAATTTGAATATCGGCTTTATGTTCTTTTGGGCTGGCGTGGCTTCATCACACTCGGTCGGAAGATATAGACACTTATGAAAAGCAATTGAAACAATGCCTTCTCCGTCTTGCCCTTTAACCTGGCCCACATCATTCTTTATTTCTCTGAGCTGTCGGTTCCCTGTCCTTATACCTAGTCAAACACCATGGTAGGGTTGAGCCTTACCAAAGTCTGTGCGAAGTTCATGGTCATGTTATAGGTGATGCGGTGATACTCTTCCTCTTTCATTTCTACCGCTCTTAAACCGGCACTTTAGAGCAGGCCTCATACCCACTCAATTTATCCTCCGCGTTTTCCAGATGGAAGAAGTTAGGCACAATCAACTCCTCCAGTTTGGGGTGTGCTAATCTATAGGGCCTCCTGCTTACACTCAATACCTTCTCAACGGCAGAGTTATTCAAACACTCCAGAAGCACACCTTCTCCTACCATGCCTGTGGCGCCTGTGATTATCACTTTTTTTCTCATTTTTTTTATTAAAAACAATAAAAGAGGGGGTTCTGCAAAGCCATCATAACCTCTTTCATCATTTACTATGGTACTGGACCAACATCATTAATCAGTGGACTTAAACAGGCGCCACTGCCCATTTTATCCATTAAAATACATTTAAGAGCAAATCTGTTTACAAACTCCTCCAGCAACATGCAAAAGGGATTTTCTTTTATTTAGAATTCAAAAACAGTAGTAATTCCCTATAATGAGGTTTACAAAGTTGACTTTGAAGAATAAGAGACCCTTGCTATTTCCCCTAATTCCAGGCGAGGTGAAATCACTGCTAACTAATATATAGTTTATTACTTTGTAGAAAATATCGAAGTGTATGATGCCGTAGGAAAGCTATTGCTGCAAAGAGAATTAGATTCAATGACTTCCTTTATATGCTATTAAATCTAAACCCTTTAAGGCAATGTGACTCCTCTTTTAAAGTGCATACTACTAAGGAGACCCTGAAAAAGTGAGTGATACTATATTGGAAAAGCTTTCGACAAATTTCTGTTTGAGGCAGTCTTTAAAGGAGCTTTTAGGGGGCTTTTTCGGCAGTCTACTCCTAGTGGAGAGTTTTGAAGTAGAGGCTTACACCGCAATCCTTATCTGTTCTGCTATCCACCCTGGAGCTTCCATTGGGCTTAAATGCCCTATTCCTTTGGTTGTTACCAGTTTGGCCTGGGGGAAAACCGGCATCACCTCCTTTTTGACAAGGGTGATAGAAATAATAGGATCATCCTCTGAGGCAAGTACCATGACAGGAAGGCGGAGGTACGCAACTATATCAGTTATGGGATTCACCATTCCTTCTAATAACCACCATTTGCGGGTAGTATCATCCAGGGCAAGCTGATTGGCAATAGCTAAGTCATATTCCGCTTCTCCCAAAGGGGCCTTTATTATTTTGGCAATGACTTTTTTAGCTTCCTTTAGATCTGGCCTTTGCAGAAGGCGGGCTTTCTCAGCTGCGCTTAGTGGCTCAGTTGAAGGTGGAGATGGGGCTACCAGAATTAATTGCTGGACAAAACCTTTACTTGCATTAGCAGCAACCAGCAAGGCAATTTTAGCACCCATAGAATGGCCAACCAAACTACATTCTTTAATGCCTAAGCTCGCTAGTTGCTCTAGCACATAGGAAGCAAAGCGCTGAAGGGTAGGCTGAGCAAAACCTGTAACTCCTCCAAAGCCTGGCAAGGTGAGGGCCACGCAACGGAAATCCTCCTTTAGCATTTCTGCCACCCATTGCCAGCTATGGGCAGACCCACCAAAATAGTGCAGGAAAACCAACACGGGCCCCTTACTTCCCCACTGCTCTATACCCTTATTCCCTTCCATAACTGTATTATCCTTCCGTTAAGGACTTCATGCACTTAATGGCATATGAAGGCAACAAGTTTGGCAAAACACGAAATGGCATTTGGGCCACATCCCATTTATATCACAAATGCTACAACTTCTAACCCACGCCTAAATAGAATACTAAATACCGGTGCTTTGTTCTTTATAGATTTTACATCTGCAGGAATGGCCAGTGCTCAAATCTCCACTTTTAATTTTGCTGGTTGATTCGTCATTTCTAGCATTTCCCCGTGCGGCACAATTGTTATTTGCCCAAACTCCTTTAGTAACATTTTATAGGCCTCTGCCACAGGTCTTGGCTTCCTGTCTAAATCATATAAGCCACAGGCATTGACCGTTCCCTTTTTCTCTGCCAATCCTATATCCCAGTCAATTTGGTCAATTAGGCTGTACCAGTTAAACCCTAAGACAGGTACCCCGTCTGCCCGCATTTCCAGCACGTTCATCCATTGTTTCCATAACCAGGTAGGGGCCTTCTCCGCGTCAAAAACATTTGTTTCTGTGTGCATCACAGGCTTTTTATACCGTTGGTAATATTTCCTTGTGATCTGGTACCAGCCAAAGACATCAGAAGCGACGATGAATTCACCGTTGGGCAATTTTATCTTTTCATTTCTTCCGTAGTAGTCATTTCCCATGATCTGGTACCCCGGTGGCTCACCGCGCATAAACCATTCATATTCTTCCCGAGTCATGCCATGGTCCAGCAAATACATACACACGTCTGCATCTGGCGCATGGGCATATAACAGGTCCAGGGAAAGAAAGCGCAGCTTATTCTCCAGGGTAATCTGAGCTGATTTGGTGGCACAGGCCTCATGCAGGTACTCGGCACTTTCGCTTTGTACAATCACACAATCAGGCCGATGGCTTGCAATTTGGTGGTTACCCAAAATACTGGCGGCTACAATGTTCTTGATGGCCGTTACAAAGGAGGTGTCATCTTTCAATTGCTCATTCCAAACCCCATCTATGGCACTGGCTTTGGCGGTGACATAGATCTCATTGACGGGAGTATAATAGCGCACCCAAGGGTAGCGCTCCGCCACCGCACCCGCATATTTCGCGAAGTGGATAGGCATTTCTGGATTCTGGTAATTGCCAACCCAGTCTGGCACGCCAAAATGCATCAAATCCAGGATGGGCGTGATTTCCAGTCGCTTGATCTCCTGCATCGCTTCATCGGCGAAGCTCCAGTCAAATTCATCAGGCCCTTTCTGAATGGAGTAATACGGAAGGCCATACCGTAACACGTTAAGCCCTAATTCTTTCACCAGGCCTAAGTCCTCTTTGAACCGCTCATAATGGTTACACTCGGCTAATTGGTCACGGCGGGTCTTGCCATGGTCAATGGTAGGGTAAGAGCATTCAATACCGGTGGCGAACATAAAGTTTCTGGCTGTCTTTAAGGGAAAGCCGCTACCATCATGTCCGCTCCCTCCGCCGTATTGGTCTCCCTCATAGTTTGTATCACCGCCATGGGCTTCCTTCACTTTATCCAAAAAACTGATCTTTGCCATATCGTTTATCTTTTTGCCAGAAATAAATCTGCTGTGCGTAAGGAAAGTGCCATTATGGTTAACGCAGGGTTCACGGCCAGACTACTAGGAAAAACCGAGTTATCACAGATGTAAAGGTTAGGGATGTCAAAAGAGCGGCCTTGGGCGTTTACCACTGCTGCATCTGCTGAACGCCCCATGCGGCAAGTGCCAATGGTATGGGCAAACCGCTGAAAGGAGAACATGTTTTGGGCGCCTGCTTCCTTCCAAATCTGCCGAAGTACCCTTTCTCCGTGCCGGGTTATTCTTTTCTCGTTTTCACCTTGAGTGAAATGTACTCTTGGCTTTGGCAGGCCCATTTCATCTGCTTCACCAGACAACTCCAGGAAACTGTTTTCATTGGGCAGGCACTCACCGTGGATGTTGATGCCGGCTATGTGGTTGTACTGCCTCATTCGTTCTCTTAAATCGGTACCCCAAACGCCCGTGGCCCTGGTCAGTTGAGAGGCATAGGTAACCGGCATTACCCCAATGGATTGGATCAGGTACCCACTGGCAAAATCCGCGTCTTGGGGTTGCTGCATATCTTCAGAAATCAGCCCTCCGGGAATGCCCTTGTTGGGCCGCACTTCCTCTTCAAACTCACCCCAAACTTGCAAGGCGGTGTTGGCCATAAAATTCCGGCCCACTTGTGCGCTGCTATTGGACAGGCCGTTTAGGAGTAAGAGCCTAGGAGTTTCAATGGCCCCGGCGCACAGGAAAACGTGCCGGCACAACTGCTTCTCTTCCAACCCATTTTTCCGGTAGACAACCGCAGTAATATGGCCAGATTTATCCCGCTCTAGGACTGTGGCAAAACATTCGGGCCGGATTTCTGCTCCGAAATGTACCGCCAATGGAATATAAGTGACATCCATGCTGGCCTTGGCCCCTGTACTGCAACCCGCCTGGCAAAAACCCCTGTTGGTACAGGCGTGGCGCCAACCAATATGCTCTTGGTAATAGGCGGCAGTTAGTGCCGCATTGGCGGCAGGCGATGTTTTGATGCCTATTTTCTCACAGCCGCGTTGCATTAATTGGGCGGGCCCATTCAAGGGAAGCGGAGGAAGCGGATACTTTGATTTCCTGGGCGGTCCCCAGGGATAGGGCGAGGGACCCGAAATCCCCAGGAATTGCTCCAACTCATCAAAATAAGGCTCCAGGTCTTCGTAAGAAATAGGCCAATCCTGGCCCACCCCAAAATTAGTGTGTAGTAAAAAGCCTTCAGGAAGCGGACGCGGAGTGTAGGCGGTGTAATGCAAGGTAGAGCCCCCTATCCCAATCCCTGAATTATTCCTTCCGAAATGGACCGGGTCCTCCCCTGCGCTCAGCCGTTCAAAATTCCAGAAAAGCTTGCTTTGCTCTCTTTCATCTGTGGCAAATTCAGTGGCAGGGTTCCACTGTTTCCCTGCCTCCAGCGCCACTACCTTTAACCCTGCCTTGGCCAGCCGGGCTAACAGAGGCGCTCCACCCGCCCCGGTTCCAATTACCACGGCGTCCACCACTTCATTATGGGGGTAGGTGCGCATCAGGAGTTATTTTTAAGAAGATTACCGATAGGCTGTGGCTCCATTTCTTCCCGTTCATTAAGGCCAATCCTGGTCCAACCTTGGGCATCTGCCATCCCTACATACCCCATTTCCTCCTGTACCACCGGGTAACTGTAGAATATTTCAGTTGTCTCCGCCAGAAGTTCTTCAAAAAACCGTTTGGCTGGCAATCTCTTCCAAATCTCTCCTGGGGCAGTTCCATGTTGAATGGCCTGCAAGATCTCTGTCTGTTGCGCAGCGTTTAGGTCTTGGAACGGCTTTTTAAACAGGAGAGTAGCTGTTTCAGTAACTCCTTCTAAACCGGCAAGATACATTTGCTCATCAGGAGGCATACAATCATACCGCCAACCATCGCTTGCTTTGTCGGCTAGGCGCTCATCAATAAACCAGGCAATCTCCACTATTCTATTACTTGAATCCTGTGCCACTAGCCTATCACAGATCTGTGAAAGCCGTTCAAAAGCGGGCAACTCGAAGAACTTGGGGGTTGCAACCGCCTTTTTCAGGCGTTCCGTTAGCGCTTTCCTGGTTTGGGGGGTAACAGCATTGGTTGGCAGCAAACCCCTGACCGTTCCTGGAGGATAGAGCTCTTCCATGCTTTTCTACTTGCTGCTAGACAAGCGTCCACCTGTAACTTCCAACAAAGCACCTGTTATAAAGCTACCGTCATTAGAGGCAAGCAACACGTAGGCGGGGGCTAACTCCTCGGGCTGGCCGGGTCTGCCTAAGGCTACCTCATGGCCGAAGTTCTCTACTTCCTCTAGGGGCATGGTACCCGGAATATTAGGCGTCCAGACCGGGCCCGGAATAACCGCATTTACCCGAATATTTCTTTCCCCCAGTTGAAGAGCCAAGGACTTAGTAAAAGCATGGATGGCCCCTTTGGTAGCGGTATAGTCTACGAGCAATTGGTGCCCGGTTAAGCCCACAATACTGCCCGTATTTACAATGGCATCGCCTTCTGAGAGATGTGGCAATGCCGCCTGCGCCATAAAGAAATACCCGAAGATATTGGTCTCAAACGTGCGGCGTAACTGCTCCTCGGTTATATCCTCCAGTCTTTCCTGCGTTTCCTGAAAAGCGGCATTATTAACCAGGACATTTAACTTCCCATATGCCTGAACGGTTTGTTTGACAGCCTCAAAGCAGGCGGCCCGGTCCCGGACATCGGCTTTAATCTGCAGGCATTTCCTTCCCTTGGCCTCCACCAGCCTTTTAGTCTCTTCCGCGTCAGAATCATTCACGTTATAGACAATGGCCACATCTGCCCCTTCCATGGCGAAGGCTATGGCAACGGCCCTTCCAATGCCAGAATCTGCCCCTGTAATGATGGCGATCTTATCCTTGAGCTTTTCGGCGGCATTATAGTTGGAGAGATCGCTATCAGGCTGTTGTTTCATGTCTGATTGCTTGGCAGGATAAGGCAGCTTTTGGCCCTTTATCTCCTTTGCTTTTGGTCTGAATTCTTCCTGTTTCATAACCTTAGGATTAAGTTCTATTCATACAGAAAACCCAGGTTTTCCTCCACCATCTATATCTTGAGTTCTCTTGTTTTACCTCTCCTATGTACCAGGAGGGTTACCTATTAACTTATTACGCAGGGAATCAAAGAAGGGGGATAATCCTGCTGCCTATCAGAGGTTTAAATCAAAAAAAAGAGCCCTATCTCGTGACGAAGCAGGGCTTTAAAAGGGTTGCCAAACTTGGTCTATTTATTTTCTAGGTTTTAGGGCCACAAGGCCAGCAGGATTCTCCTACCAAATGGTTCTAAAAAGCATGCCATTATGGAATATCCTTACTTTTCACCTCCGCCAGGTTATCTCTTATATTCCAGTCAACCAGCAGGTGATTAGGATCAATGCCAGCCTGAGCAGGCTTGCCAGGCACCGTCACTGTGATGGTTTGTTGCTTGGAATCAATGTGGTGTTTCTGGAGGTAAAGCGGTTTGCCAAAGTCCTCTCCCGGCTTGAAGGGAGCGAACACCCCTACCTCTATCCACTCCTTGAGAGGAACCGCCTTTTCCAACCCCTTTTCACTTACGACTGTTTTAAGAGCCTGAATTTGAAGAGTCACTTGCCAGGTGCCGGCTTTGGTTTGCTTTGCAGTGGCCAGGTTTGTTTTAAGGTCCCAGAAGGTGTTGGCCTTAAAAAGGTCATGCAACAGGTATTGGAGCGAGTCTGGAGTAACCTCTTCCAATTCCTGGTAAAGGTCTAGGGAAGTGGCAAACGGCACCTTACCTGGGCGGTGGTTGGTTAATAGGTTCCGGAGCGCGCCGTTTACTTTGGCTTTCCCAATATACTCACTTACTGCATACAGTGCCATTGGACCTTTTCGGTAACTCTGGTACCAGTCGTCGGCTTGCAGCAGCGGTAAGGCCGCTTTGGTCTGCGGGTTCTCGTATTCCTCCATCAAAAAACGCAACAGCTTTTTCAAGTGCGCTTGGCCATATTTCTCCTCCAGCATGCCCATGGCCGAATACCACGCCAGGCTTTCGGAAATGAGCCCAGCACCCTCTACATAGGCTTGTTTGAGCTGGTTTCCCCACCACTGGTGCGCCACTTCGTGGGCCACTACGGCCGTTATTAGGTCAAAGCCCCGCTTGTCGGCTTCCGGGTTGAGGAGGAAAAAGCCCTCTTCTGCGGTTATGTTGATGGGCGCAGCGTGGTTCCCGAAACCGTACCCAGGATGGGCCACAAAGCGAAGCTGGCGGTGTGGGTACGGACCGAACTGCTTTGTGTAATAGTCCAGTGAAGCGATGGCGCTTTGGACCATCCGCGCTGGGTTCTCCTTAAGCCCTGGCGGATAGTACACCTGGACGGTCACCTCCTGCCCCGGGCCAGCCGATGGGTTTTGCCAATTCCCCTCCTTTACCGCATAGTTCCCCGAGAAGAACGCATATTCATTCCGAACGGGCGCATCTGAGGCGTACTGGAAGTAGCGGCGGCCGTCTTTGGTCCAGGTCCGGCGCAAGGTGCCGGGCGCTACCACCACTTGATTGGCCTCTGTCCCCACCACAGCCTCAAAGCTGATCTGCTCAGGAAACGGGGCATACCCACGGGCAGCTGCATCATAGAGTGAGGCGGTGGCGGGCCTCGGTGCCAAGCCGTATGCTTTTCGGGCGGCGGCCTCATCTAACTCCCGGTAGGGCTGATACCCGATGACAGGAAGCCACTCTAAATTGCGCAAGTAAATAATGTTTTCTCCTATCTCCGCATCGGATCCGTTATTGGCAAAGCCCTGCACTTTATAATTTACCTGAAAGCTCAGGCGCAGCGAATCACCAAGAGCAAGGGGCTGACCTAGGGCGTAAATCCTGAAGCCGTTTTTCTCGTCTACCAGCACTTCCTTGGCTTGCCTTCCAAAGGTTATTGCGTTTGTTTCTACATCCGCTCCCACAGCCAGAAAAATCGTGTCAATAGGGACTTGGCTTTTGTTCACCAACTGGTACTTGCCCTTTAGCTCTACCCTCTGTTGGGAAGGGTATAGCTCCACCTGCAGGTTTACGCCGGTCAGCTGGGGTTGGGGCTTGTTTTGGTATTGTTTATAACGCTGCTCGTAGTCAGCCCGCTGCGATGCTGAGGCCGAGGAATTGATATAGTCGTGCAGCACGTTGGTGTTATAGATGACAAAGCCGCCCAACAGGAGAATGCCTCCTGCCGCTACGGCCATCGCTACCGCCGTGGTGCGGGTAAAGCGCTGGCGGGCCAACTGGAGCCTTGCCTTGACACTTACCTCGCGGCCGCGCACCCAAAGGAGCTTTGCCCCTACCGCCAGCAGCAGCGCCCAGGCTACCCAGTAGGCTTTAAACCACAGCCACGGCGCCACCGAATTGGCAAAGCCACCCATAGTAGTGTAGCTCCACTTCGGGCTTGCCCCGAAAATAAGAAGCTTGTGCTCTAGCCCCAGTTTAGAGGCAAACATGAGGCAGCCAAAAACCAGCAGCGCCACTAAATGCCCCAGGTACTTTTGGTTCACCACCACGTGCACCACCAGTACTAGCAGGGCAAAGAGCAGGCATTCCACCAACTGAAACCCGAAGAGCGCTTTCAGGTTCAATCCTACCTCCACCGCAGCTCCGCCTATGGCAATCTGGGCCATTATTCCAGAAATCAACAGAAAGAGTAGGCCACTAAAAAGCAGGAGGCCGACCGCTAGAAACTTGCTCAGGAAAAGCACCCATTCCGGTACCGGGGTCGGGTTTGAGAGTTCATGCAGGCCGCTTTCCCTTTCGCGCCAGACCAGCTCCCCGGCGTAGAAAATAGTGAGCAGGAAAATCAGGATCCAGAACTTTCCGGGCTGGGTGAACGGGGCAGTAAGAATCGTTAAAAGTTGGTCGGTGCTGGCCAACAGGGGAACGCCTTTGCCTTTTAAATTCCCAGGCATCGCCGCCCCTACCACTACGGCAATTAGAAACAACAGCGGAAGCCCCGTCAATTTTTTTGCCTGCGCCCAGAATGAGGTGGTGGTGATAAGCTTTACCTGCTGCAGCTGGGTAGCAAAGCCGAAGGTTCCTCGCACGCGCGGCAACGGTTCGGTTATCTCCCATTTCAGCCAGGCCCGGGCTGACGTTCCTGTTTCTGGCCAATGGGTTGTTTTGCGTTTTAAGCCTGTTTTTGGCAAAACGAAGCTAAAACGGAAATACGTAAGCGCCAGCATGCCCAGCGCAATACATACCCATAAAATCCGGCTCACCAGAAACACCCCTTCCGGCAAAAGCAGGCGCGTATTCATCTCTATAGGACTCCATTCACTGCTATAGTGGCTCATGACGGGCGTGAATCCCATGGGGTCTACCAAGGTCCCCAGCCCCCATGGCCTCAGGGCCGCATCCAGCACCTGCCCTACCAGGTAAGCCATCACAAAAAGGATAACACCCCCCAGATAGCTGGCCATGGGGGTGCGCGAAAGCGCCGCCAGGGAGAACTGGATAGCCGTGGCGATAAGAGCGTTCGGTAACACCAGAAAGAAATAGGAACTCAGGTAAGATGAAGCCCTGAACGGACCCAAAATCTCAGCCTCCACCCCCGTGAACTGCATGGTGAGCAGGATACTAACCGGGATGGCAAATAAGATGAGCACATTAAGCAGGAGGGCCGCCAGGAACCGCCCGCCTAAATACTCCGCTTTGCTGGCCGGTGCCGTGTACATGAGGGAGAACATGCGCGTCTGCACGTCCCTTGCCGCGGCGTCGCCGGCTACGGCCCCGCCCATCAATAGCCAGAAAACACAGCATAACACGGTAACTACCGAAATAATGACGGGCGCATTGAGCTGGACGTACCCTTCCCGCGCATCATGAATAAAATTGCCCACAATGAACAGGAAAGCAAGCACGAACACCACCGTAAAGTACACCCACGTGGTTACCTGACGGAGTTGGTAGGTGAGCTCCAACTGGAAAATCTTCTGGAACTTCATAACTGTATCTCCTCCGCTTTCGGCTGCTGATTGGGTTGTCCGTAGCAACCCGTCATGGTGCTGAAATAGACATCCTCCAGGTCGGGGGCCACCTGTTCAAAACCGGGGCCGGGGTCTCCGTGACTATAAATGTGCACCACGCTGCGCCCGCCCAGGAGCTTGGCGGAAATGACCTGGTGCTCTTGCTCTATCTCCGGCAGCTTGTTTTTCTCTATCAG
Source organism: Rufibacter soli (assembly GCF_054781795.1). Classification (NCBI taxonomy): domain Bacteria; kingdom Pseudomonadati; phylum Bacteroidota; class Cytophagia; order Cytophagales; family Hymenobacteraceae; genus Rufibacter; species Rufibacter soli. Next base: position 2,615,328 of record NZ_BAAGTS010000002.1, read on the forward strand.
GGTTCGCCATACCTTCCCCTGGAGGGCGGCCACGGCTTGCTGCGTTTGGGCTTCCAGTAGAATCTGTCCCTTGTCAATGATAGCCAGGTTAGTGCACAGTTCAGACACATCTTCCACAATGTGGGTAGAGAGAATCACCACGCTGTTCTCCCCCAGTTCGCTTAGCAGGTTCAGGAAACGCACGCGCTCAGCGGGATCCAGTCCGGCAGTGGGTTCATCTACGATCAACAGCTTGGGATTGCCCAGCAGCGCCACTGCTACGCCAAAGCGTTGCCGCATGCCCCCCGAGTAGCCGCCCAGTTTCTGTTTGCGCTTGTCCCAAAGGTTAGTTTGCCGCAGCAAGGCTTCGATTACCTCGTTGCGCGCCGCGCGATTGGTAATGCCTTTGAGCACCGCAAAATAATCCAGCAGTTCCTGGGCCGTCGCTTTGGGGTACACCCCGAATTCCTGGGGCAGGTAGCCCAGCGTTTGGCGCACCTCCTCCTTCTGGTTCACCACATCCAGGTTCCCCAAAAAGATCTGGCCCTGGTCTGGCTCCTGCAGCGTGGCCAAAGTGCGCATGAGCGTAGATTTACCTGCCCCGTTGGGTCCCAACAAGCCGTACATGCCGGGCGGAATGGTTAATGTCACGTTATCCAAAGCCTGCACTCCGTTGGCATAGGTCTTAGAAACGTTGCGGATCACGAGGCTATCGTGGTGGTTTTGCATGTTTTCCATTTTTGTGGCTGTGAAGGTTATTAGAGGCCGTTCTATTCTTTGCTTTCTGTTTTAAGCCTGTTTTTGCAAAAAAGGGCTTAAAACAGATAAGGACCATACCTCAACTTACCTGTCCTCTTTAAAGGATATATAGGTTAAGGTATCACGGTATTGTCATTCCTTTGACGGAATAAAGAGAGTTATGACTTTCCCTTACCCGCTCCTCTTCAGTATAAAAGAACCACCTTCTTCACAAAGCGCAAAAACCAATATACCGTCGTTACAAAGCAATCTACGAAGGGCTGGATTTCATCTGTGAATGCGCTGGCAGGCTAGACTTTGTATTTCGTAGAGTAAGGAAAGGAGCTGGTCGAGTAGCCATGCTGGTGCTGTTGGGAAATGGTATCTTTGTTCTATGCAGAAAGTCAAAAATATCTTCTGGCTGATTCACCTCATCGTCTGGGTCCTATTCGCCTTTTTGGTGAGCCTGCAACTATACACCGATGACCATAAGTACTGGGTGCCCTTCACCATTGGGTTTATCCTGACGGCTTTGCTGGTGTTTTACACCCACTTCTTTCTTCTTACCCAATATTTAGGGAAGAACCAGAGGAGGGCCTATTTTTTTAGACTGGCGGCAATTGCCTTCATGGGTCCTCTGCCCTTCATAATTTTACACCCTAATAGACCAGATAGCTGGAACCTTATCTTAGGGTACTATCCCATGGTTATGCTCACCATTGTGCCCATTTTTCTCTTCCTCAGCTGGTTGGCCAGGGTAACAGAAAATCTGGTCCTCAACACCATCAAGAAAGAACAACTGGAGAAACAGGCCGTGGAGGCCGAACTGCATTACCTGAAATCCCAGATCAACCCGCATTTTCTGTTTAATACCTTAAACAACATCCACACGCTGGTCTATAAACAGGCCCCGGCCGCCCCGCAAGCCGTCATGCAACTGTCCTCGCTTATGCGGTATATGATTTATGAGTCTAACGCGCCCACTGTGCCGCTGACGCGGGAGATAAAGTATCTCCAAGACTATATAGGATTGCAGCAGTTGCGGTATAAAAACTCTCCTGTGGTAGACCTTACCATAGAGGGCGCCCCAGAAACCTGCCAGATAGCCCCGCTCCTGTTCATTCACCTGCTGGAAAATGCCTACAAACACAGCCCTGCCCGGTTGGAGCCCGATGCTATAAAAGTATGGGTGGAAATAAAGGCAGATTCACTCCATTTCCGTATTCAAAACCCCGTGGGCGGCAAACAGCAAAATTCCCTGGAAGAACCCGGCGGGATAGGGCTGCCAAATGTTAAAAAGAGACTAGCTTTACTGTACCCCAACCAGCATAGCCTGGAGATTCAAAACTCAGGCGAAACCTTTACGGTCAGTTTAGAAATTACCGGAACCCACGCGCACATCCATGAAAGAGAAACTCACCTGCTACATCATTGATGACGAGCCTTTGGCCCAGGAGATTCTGGAGGCGTACGTGGCCAAAGTCCCTTTCCTGGAATTGAAAGGCACCTTTATGAGCCCCCTGGAGGCCGCGGAAAATCTAAAGACCGACAAACCTGATCTGCTTTTCCTGGACATTAACATGCCAGACCTGGACGGGCTCAGCTTCATTCCTATGCTGAATCCTAAACCCATGATTATTCTCACCACGGCCTACGACCAGTATGCGCTCAAAGCCTTTGACCTGGAAGTGAAAGACTACCTGGTCAAGCCCTTCCCTTTTGAACGGTTCTACCAAGGGGTACTGCGGGTTTACCAGGAACACAGCGCCAAACAGCCAATTGAAAAGAAGGAAGTACAAGCCGAGCTCAGAAATGAGCAGGAGTATATCTTCCTGAAAGTGGGCCACCGCATCCAGAAAGTGGCTATCCGTGATATTTTGTTTATTGAAGGAATGAAAGATTACCTGCAGGTGCATACCACCCGCGAAAAGATCATGACCCTTACCAACTTCGCCAAACTGGAAGAGGTGCTCCCCGCCCGTCACTTTGCCCGTGTGCACCGCTCCTTTATGGTAGCCATTGACAAAATTGACCATATTGAAAAGAACAGGATCACCATTGCAGGCCAGATACTTCCTATCAGTGATACGTATGCCGAGGCTTTCTATAAAATGCTGAAGGGACTGTTATAACTGCGGATTTCAAATAAGGAATTTTCTAGAAACCAGGTTTCTTCCGCAACCTGGAAGGTCCAATAAGGCTTTTCCCTTTTTTGACTGTAAGAACAAATTGCCCCTTCCTGGCAGGCTGGCCGGTCAAGTCCTTACTCTTGCCTACTTCAAAGTATTCCTTAAGCAGTATAGCATTTGCAAGAAAGTATGTTCCTCTGAAAATAAAAATTCCAGTTTTAGGCCTCTTTTTTCAAAAACGAGCCTAAAACAGAAAACTAACCAAAAGCTAGGTTATTACTTTTTAAATAGGCTTCTGATTAATAAGTGATTTCATTTTGGTAAAACCCTTTAGTACAATGGGTTAAGTTTCCCCAGGTCCAATAGCCTTACGTTTACCAATTGCTTTTCCAACCTTAATCCCAAAATCCAATCCGCACTTTTGAAGATTTATAAGTCAGCAATGCTGGTTTATGGAGGTTTTCGCAGAGAAAGCAATGATGGCCTCTAATAGTCTTACTCACATTAGGAACTGCAAAAAACGAAGCCATTTCCCGGCAGGATTTTACTCCTACATTACCATAAAATATTTACTCTATCCATAAAAAAAAAGGAAGCCAATTTCCTACATTTGAAAGATTGACTCTTCCCTTTCTGGCAAACCAAATCCTACCAGCGTCTTTTATGAAAAGAATTTACCTTTTATTGATTCTCTTGATGTGCGTGGCAACCGCGAAGGCCCAGGATCCTTCCAAAAATTCAAACCTTCGGGTTTTTGTAGACTGCCAGGCTTACTGTGACCAGGATTATATAAAAAGGGAAATTACTTATGTAGATTATGTCAATGACCGGTTCCAGTCTAATGTGTACGTCTTAATCACAGCGCAAAGTACGGGTAGCGGTGGAAGGGAGTATAAACTCCAGTTTTCTGGGCAAGGCCGGTTTTTGGGCATGACAGACACGCTCTCCTACATCAGGCCGGCCACGGCCACAGATGATGAGGACCGAAAACAGGCCGTGGAGAAAATAAAGCTGGGGCTACTACCTTTTATCTTGAAAACAGACAAAGCCAAAGACCTGGTCATATCCTTTAAAGGCGAGGAAGCCACCGGCGCAGCCTCGGCCACCACGCCCTCAGATGACCCCTGGAATTTCTGGGTGTTCAACGTTAACCTTAGGGGCTATTTCTCTGGAGACAAGAACTATTCCAACAGCAATTTGAACGGGAGCCTATCTGCGGGCCGGGTAACAGACAAGTTGAAAACCAATTTCTCTGTAAGCGCAGACCAAAGCAAGAACCGGTATGGCGAAGGAGAGAATGAATTCAAGTTCTCTAACCGCAGCTACGATTTTAACAACCTAACCGTCTGGTCTCTCACCGATCATCTTTCCGCGGGCGGCTACCTAAGCGCCCAGCGGGCCGACTATTCCAACTATGACCTCACGCTGGCGGCCTCCCCAGCCCTGGAGTACAATTTCTTCCCCTACAAAAAGTCTAACAACAGCTTTGTGGGCCTCATGTACAAAGCCGGCCCCCGGTACTTCAATTACAAAGCGGAAACCATCTATTTCAAGATGAAAGAACTGCGGTTTCAGCAGACTTTGTCCCTTGATCTTAGCTTTAACCAGAAATGGGGCCAGATCAGCGGTTCCACTTCGTACAGCCAGTATTTCCATGATTTCGCCAAAGACCGCCTTTCTTTTTCGGGCTACGCCGATATCCGGATCTTCAAAGGGTTTTCGGTGAACGTGGGCGGGTATTACGCTTACCAACGCGACCAGCTCAACATCATCAAAGGTGATGTATCTGAAGAGGACCTCTTCACCAGGCGGAGGCAGCTTAACTCCAATTATGATTTCTTCTTCAACTTCGGGATCAGGTACCGGTTTGGCTCTATCTTCAACAATGTGGTAAACCCCAGGTTCCAGGGCGGCGGCGGGTCTGTCTTCTATTTCTAAGGGACCGGTTTTCAAAAATAAAAAGTGTAAGAGCATTCCTTGGGGTTGCCTTTTTGGATAGCAAACGTTTGGGCAACCACATGTAATTGTCCGTTCCTGGTTAGGCAGCGCAGTTTCCTATTTATATAAGTTTCTGCTGGTCTAACTGTAAACTTTTCCCCTCATCCTACCCTTCTCCCTCAAGGAGAAGGAACCTCGGCATTGCGTTTTGAGCACGTTTTTCAAAAAATGGCTTTAAAACGCAATTCAGCAGTCCGTAGCAATTCAATTATTCTGCATGCTCTTAGGACTGAACGGGAAGGCTGAAAACTCCTTCATAAAAGTGACTAAACCTACTGATTTACCCCAGCAAAAAAACCGTCAAGGTTCTGGGTCCGTGGGCACCTAATACCAGAGATTGTTCAATGTCAGCGGTTTTGGAAGGGCCGGCAATGAAGACGCCATAGCCGTAATCAGCATTGCCAATCTGGGTGTAGGCCTCGTGCATTAAAGGCACAATGCTATTTTTTGGCAGGACAATGGCCAAGTGTTGACAAATGAAGGGTACCACGCGCACGCCCAGCAATTCCTCGGTTACCCAAGCGCCGCCGTTTTCCGCTACTCCAAAATGGGCTTTCACTATAGCCAGGTCTACGTTCTCCAGTTGGTGCCGGTCCTGGTCCTGCAGAAGGGTAGCATCTGCATAAGAAGCTAATTCTGGCACCTGAGAGATGATACGGTGGTTCGGCTTGAAATCCTGGGACAGGAGCTCTTGCACTTCGTCAAAATCCTTTACCTGAAACACGCGGCTTCCAATACTTACTGCCACCTGCATAAACTTTTCTACCAGGTCTTCTGCCTCCAACCCGAAGGCGGGAACCTCTGGCATGGGGGTTAGAGCGGGTTGGTTATGGGCCACGGCGGCCAGTATTTGTTCTCTGCTACTCATTTTGGGTGCGGTTTTGGCGGTACCATTCCCCAAAAGACTGTTTGGGCGGTTGGGGCATTTCGCGCTGCTTGTACCACGGGTTAAAGGAATTACTCACCAGAAACGGAACGGTTTTCATAAACCACCTGCCGGCCTTGCCAGAGAGTTTAAATGTTTTGGGAGAGGAAAGCACTGTGGCCATGGCTTTCATGCTGGCCGCTTTCTGCGGGGTCACGTAGCCTTCTTTCACCACCACTTGCCGCCATTTGTACAACTGGTTATGAATGTCAATCTTGACCGGACACACGTTGGTGCAGGAGCCGCACAAAGTAGAGGCGAACGGCAGATCAGCATGTTTCTTCATGTCCAGGTTGGGGGCCAGAATAGAGCCTATGGGTCCAGCCACTGCGCTCTGGTAACTGTGCCCGCCGCTGCGGCGGTACACGGGGCAAGTGTTCATGCAGGCCCCGCACCTAATGCACTTCAAAGAGTTCCGGAAATCTTCTCTCCCTAATTGTACACTACGGCCGTTGTCTACCAGCACTATATGCAGCTCATGGCCGGGCCGAGGCCTTTTGAAATGGCTGGAATAGGTGGTGATGGGCTGGCCGGTAGCGCTTCTGGTCAATAACCGCAGGAAAACACCCAGATGCTCGCGCCTGGGAATCAATTTCTCAATGCCCATGCTGGCAATGTGCACGTCAGCCAGGTGCGCGCCCATGTCGGCGTTGCCCTCGTTGGTGCAAACCACAAACTCACCGGTTTCGGCTATGGCAAAGTTCACGCCGGTTAAGGCCGCCCGACGGGTCAAAAAGGTTTCCCTTAAATGTTGCCGGGCGGTCTCGGTGAGGATCTGCGGGTCAGACATGCCGGCTTCCGTACCCAAGTGCTCATGGAAGATATCGCCTATTTCCTCCTTTTTCAGGTGAATACAGGGAAGTACAATATGGCTGGGCGGTTCCTTGGCCAGCTGCACAATGCGCTCCCCCAAATCTGAGTCAATCACCTCTATGCCTTGCTCCTCTAGGTAATCGTTCAGATGGCATTCCTCGGTGAGCATAGACTTGCTTTTGACCATGCGGTTCACGCCGTGTTTCTGCAAAATGGAATGCACAATCTGGTTATGCTCCCGCGCGTCTGCCGCCCAGTGCACAATCACGCCATTGGCTTGCGCCTGGACCTCAAATTGGGTAAGGTACTGGCTAAGGTTAGAAAGTGTATGGAATTTGATTTGCGAGGCGGTCTCCCGAAGTAATTCCCAGTCTGGGATGGCAAAGGCGGCACGATCCCGCTTTTCTCTTATAAACCAGAGTGTCATATCGTGCCAGTCTACCCGGGGCTCGTCTTGGTTGAACACATCGGCTAAAGCCGAATGGTCTTTAGTAGGGGCTACTTTCATGCGGGCACCTGCGCGTTTAAGATTTCGGCAATGTGCATCACCTTCACGGGGCTTTTCTGTCTTCTCAAGATTCCCTCCAGATGCATCAGGCAGCTCATGTCGGCGCCGGTGATCACCTCAGCACCATTTTGGAGATGGTCGGTGACGCGGTCTTTGCCCATTTTCACAGAAACTGCCTCTTCGGTCACGCAGAAGGTGCCGCCAAAGCCGCAGCACTCGTCTTTTCTGGTAAGAGAGATCAGTTCCAAGTCCTGTACCATGTTAAGCAGCTTTTCGGGTTTAGAGAAAGGCGGTGCCACCAACTCTGACATTTGGGCCAGGCCCAACCCACGTTGGCCATGGCAACTCTGGTGCAGCCCTACTTTGTAAGGAAACCTGCCAGAAAGAGATTCTATTTTCAGGACATCCGTCAGGAATTCCACCAGTTCATATACCTTGCCCCTAATGGCCTGGGCCTGGTCTTCTTTCGTCTCTGAATGCAGATGGTCTTTCACGTGCAGCACGCAGCTGCCCGAAGGTGACACGATATAGTCAAACCCGGTGAAATTCTGGATAAAAAGGTCGTTGCAGTCTTTGGTGAGGTGCTCAAAGCCCGAGTTGGCCATGGGTTGGCCGCAGCAGGTTTGGCGTACAGGATAGACCACGGTCACCCCTGCTTTCTCCAACAGTTCTAACGTGGCCACGGCCGCGTTGGGGTAAAACTGGTCTACATAGCAAGGGATAAAAAGCCCTACGGTCATAAGTTAAGCCTCTTGGTGCGCGATGGCGTAATACTTTAGTTCAATAATATCGTTGGGCAAGGGCTTGGTGTTCCAGTGCTGATGAATGGCCAAGGCCGTACCAATGGCCGTAGCCTGCGCCATGGAAGCAGCATATACTTCCTTATCTGGGAAAGCAGCCGCCAACAGGTTCATATAGATGGCGTTCTTGCTGAAGCCGCCGTCCACGAAAATCCTCTTCACCCCCGTTCCTTCCAATACTAATCTGGAAGAGGCCACCTGCTGGGCCACCAGATCCATAATCAACTGATGGTAGGCCTCAATACCCGTAGCAAAAGAGGTCAGTTCCCGCTCCGCGAAGCCGGAGGTGGGCAAGGCTTTGCCGTCTGATAAGGTGGTGGCGCTGGGTTCTTGCTCGGCTGTTAATTTCTGGACAATATCTGCCTCATAGGCCACGGTCTTAAATACCCCCGCGCTCATGTTAAAATGGGTAGCAATGCGCTTTACCTGCTGCTCGTGTTCATAGCCGCCAAAGAACCTGGAAGCCTTCACGGGCTTGCCCTTGTATTGCAGGTAGCACAGGCAATCCTGTTTCAGCTCTTCACCAGTAAGTGGGGCGGCGTTGAAGGGGTTGAGCGTAATGCACCAGGTGCCGGTAGAGATAAGCGCGAAGGGCTCATGGAAATTGACCAGGTACGGAATCAAAGCCGCCGAGCTGTCATGCAGGCCAATGCCCACTTTATAGCTGTTTCCTGGAAAGCAGGCCGGAAGCACTTCATCCGCGCTTTTAAGGGGCGCCAATTTCTCCTTAATGCCTTCCTTTTTCACCCAGTCATGGTAATCGCCTTTGGCGAAATCCCAGAGGTTGGTGTGGCAGCCAATGCTGGTAATATCCGTAAAAAACTCCCCCGAGATGAGGTAGCTTAGGTACTGCGGCAGGTGCAGCGCATGTTTCATTTTCTGGAACACCGCTGGCTGCTCATGCTTAATCCGGTACAGCTGCATTCCCGAGTTCAGGCTGCCCAACACCGGCGAAGCAGTGGTTTTGGAGAATGCCTCCTCGCCGCCATACGTGGCATAGAACTGCTGTTGCAGGGCCTCTGGGTAGGGCTTTAGGTAATTGTAAAGTGGGGTCAACGGTTTGCCGTCCTCGTCCAAGTACACAAAGCTGGCCCCGTAGGTGGAGAAGTTGATGGCCTTTATCTCAAACTCCGTGCGCTTAAAAACATCGCGCAGCGAATCAAACACCGATAACCGCAGGCTTTCCAGGTTCTCGCAGGGCTCGCCGTCTTCGTCTACCGTTTCCAGAAACCGCGCCGACCGTTCGTACACTATTTTGTAGTGCTCGTCAAAGAGGAACAGTTTCTTGTTGGTCTTGCCTACGTCAAAAATGGCGACTACGGGAATTTTCTGCATGCCTGGCTGCTGAATGAACGATTGAGAGATTGAGTGAATGAGAGAAGAAAAGTGAAATACTCACTTCTTTCTCTCATTGCTTCTACATATTATTTCTAGCAGATAGAGCCTTATAAACCAGAAGAAACGGTTTTCAACCCTCTTTCCTGAATCAGGTTCTCGCGCACTTTCAGTTGGCGGTACAGTTGCAGGGCGTTGGCGGCCCCACCGGCGCGTACCTGTGCCTCGGCCACCAGTGCTCGAACATCCGTGCGGAAGGCATCTTGCAGGATTTCCTGGGCCCGGGCTACGTCATTATTTTGCTGGGCCTCCACCAGAGACGTTCTGTCTACCAGCAAGGCCTGCGCATAGGCAATCATAATGGCCTGCACTGACTGCAACAAATCTTCCAGCGGGTCTTTCAGGTTATGGGAGGCGTCAATCATCCAGCCCAGATCAGTGGCGTGGTTCATGCCGCGGGCGTCCATGCCTTCTACCAGTTCATTGAAGATCAGGAACAACTGGTAGGGCTTGATGCTGCCGGCCGTGAGGTCATCATCTGAGTATTTGGAGTCATTAAAGTGGAAACCGCCCAGCTTGCCTTCCATTAACAGCAAAGACACAATCTGCTCTATGTTGGCATTGGGCAGGTGATGGCCCAGGTCTACCAGGGTGTAGGCTTTGTCGCCGAGCTTGTTAGCCAGCAGCAAGGATTGTCCCCAGTCGCCTATGGTGGTGGAGTAGAAGTTGGGCTCAAAGGCTTTGTACTCCACGTACATTTTCCAGTGATCGGGCATGGCCGCATACACTTCCTGCAAAGACTCCAGGGTGTTCTGGAATGCCTTTCTAAAGTTCAACTGGCCCGGGAAACTGGAACCATCGGCCAGCCAAACGGTCAGGGACTCTGAACCCAGCGCGATGCCATGTTTGATCACCTCAATGTTGTGGTCAATGGCCTGCTGGCGCACGGCTTTGTCTACGTGTTGCATAGAGCCAAACTTGTAGCTCTTAGCCTGGTTGGGCTGGTCCTGGAAGGTGTTGGAGTTAACGGCGTCAAACTTGAGGCCGTACTGCGCGGTCAGGGTTTTGGTGGCCTGGTAATCCTGGGGAATGTCCCAGGGAATGTGCAAGGAAATAGCGCCACTGGAGCGATTCAAAGAATGCAGCAAACCCACATCCTCTATCTTTTCCTCCAGGCTGCGGGGCTCGCCGCCACCCGAGAAACGGCCAAAGCGGGTTCCGCCAGTGCCCAGCGCCCAGGACGGAATGGCAATCTGGAAATCCACCAGTTTCTGCAGCACCTCTTCCACGTTGGAAAGGCCCTCGGCCAGAAACTCAAACTTACGGGTATGCTCTGCCTGCTGGGCGTAGTTGAATTCGTCTATCTTGTATTTCTCTAATTGCATGGCGTTGTTTGTTAGTACCTTCCTCCTTCCCGGGTCAAGGCAAAGAAAGAATTATGTCAGAAGCGTTTTGGGCACGTTTTTAGAAAAACAGGCCTAAAACCCGGAATAGATCCTTTAAAAAATGGTGCCCTCTCCTGCCCTTTCAACAAGGATGTGAAGTACCAAACCTAACCACCCGCCAAAAGAAATGCATTGGTGGCAGGGTCAAAAAAATTCCTGTTTTGGGGCCGTTTTTCAAAAAACGGCCCCAAAACAGGAATGTACCAATTTACCTCGGGAAAGCCATTGCCACGCCGCCATCTACGTTGAGCATGTTGCCCGTAGATTTGCTGAGCAACCCGCCCACAAACGCGAAGCAGGCATTGGCAATGTCTTCTGGCAGAATGATCTGGTTCAAGAGCGTGCGCTTGGCATAATACGCCGGAAGCTCCTCCACGGTGATGCCATAGGCCTTGGCGCGGCCCTCGGCCCAGCCACCGGCCCAGATATTGCTGTCTGAGATCACCGCGTCTGGGTTCACCACGTTCACTCTAATGCCATCAGCGCCCAGTTCAGCGGCGTTCAGGCGGCTCAGGTGCAGTTGGGCGGCTTTGGCGCTGCCGTAGCCGGCGTTGTTAGGTCCGCTTACCAGGGCGTTCTTGCTCACAATGTTGAGGATATCCCCGCCAATGGCTTGCTTGCGCATGACCTCTACGGCGGCCTGGGTCACAAAGAACTGGCCTTTCACCAGCACATCATACAGCAGGTCCCAGTCTTTCTCTTCATGTGCCTCAATGGTTTTGGAGATAGACAGACCCGCGTTGTTGATGACAATGTCAATGCCGCCAAAGGCCAGGGCCGCGGTGGCAAACGCTTCTTCAATATCACCGCTGCTGGTAACGTTCAGAGTAGCAGTGGCATAGGAATCCTTGCCGTATTTCTTTTTGAACTCCTCGCCGGCGCTTTGCAGGCGCTCCTCATTCATGTCATTGAGAATGACCACGCCGCCTTCTTCCACAAACTTCTTGGCAATGGCCTTGCCAATACCGCCGGCACTGCCCGTGATCAAGGCAATCTTGCCTGAGAGGGCTTTGGGCTTAGGCATACGCTGCAGTTTGGCTTCTTCCAGCAACCAGTATTCAATGTCAAAGGCTTCCTGGCGCGGCAAAGAGGTGTACTCAGAGATGGCCTCGGCGCCTTTCATTACATTAATGGCGTTCAGGTAAAACTCAGAAGCCACGCGGGCGGTCTGCTTGTCTTTGGAGAAGGAGAACATGCCCACACCCGGGAACAGAATAATCACCGGATTGGCGTCCCGAATGGCCGGGCTGTTGGCGTGTTTGCAGGACTCATAGTAGTTTGTGTACATCTGGCGGTACTCGGCAAAGGCCGGGGCCAGACGCTCTTTCAGGGCTTTCACATCAGAAAAGTCCTCGCCGGGCTGCAGGGCCAGCACCAACGGGCTGATCTTGGTGCGCAGGAAGTGGTCTGGACAGCTGGTTCCCATGGGGGCCAGACGGGCCAGGTCATGGGAGTTGATGAACTCCAAGACGCGGGCATCATCCGTGAAATGGCCAATCATGTGGCGCTCACTGGAGCAGAAGCCGCGCAGAACCGGGGCCAGGGCCGCCGCTTGTTTCAGACGCTCATTGGCTGGCAGACTTTCCACTTTGGCTCCGCCGAAGGCCGGGCCCTTGATGGCGAAATTATCCTCCAGGTACTCGGCGCACTGCTCAATTACCTCCAGGGTATTCAGATAGCTTTCATAGGCGGTGTCACCCCAGGTGAACAGGCCATGGGAGCCCAGCATGATGCCTCTAATGCCAGGGTTTTCTTCCAGGCACTGGCGCAACTGCAACCCCAGGTCAAATCCCGGACGCTGCCAGTCTACCCAACCAATGGAACCGCCAAACAACTCCTGGGTAATTCTTTTGCCGTCTTTGGCTGCCGCAATGGCAATGGCCGCATCTGGGTGAAGGTGATCTATGTGCTTGAACGGCAAGAAGCCGTGCAGAGGCGTGTCAATAGAGGGGGCTTTTGAGGCTAGGTCAAAGATGCTGTGGTTGAACAATTCCACCATCTCATCTTCATGGGCTATGCCGCGGTACACATTCTCCAGGCTATGCAGGCGGTCTACATACAAAGCCGCCAGGCCACTTTTCTTCAACGTGCCCAAATCACCACCCGAGCCTTTGATCCACATCACCTCGGTCTCCTGACCAGTCAAGGGGTCTTTGGCTGTGGTCTTGCAAGAGGTATTGCCACCCCCGTAGTTGGTCAGGCGAAGATCGGCCCCCAACAAGTTAGACCGGTAAATCAGCAGCGCTACTTCGTCGCCCTCAAGTCTGGCCGCCTCGGCCTCGTCCCACAAATAGCTCACGTGCTTGTAGGTGGTTTTTGTCTTTACTTCTGACATATGCCTCAAATGAATGTGTTAATGATACTGGCCGTCCCCGTAGGGAAGACTTTTTAATTTTAATGTGTTTTTATAATATCAGGCTATAAATGCGTTTTGCTTATAGGGAATTTCCAATCCCTACCACCACAATGGAAGCCATAATAATAGCCACGCCCGCCACAATGGTTTGGAAGGTTTTGCGCTGCACCCCTTTCCACTCGCCCAGCAACATGCCCCACATATTGGAGATAAGGATGATGAAGGCCATGTGCAGAATCCAGGAACTGGCGCCGTTGCCCAGCTTGCTCTCGCCCATGCCGTAGAAGAAGAACTGCATGAACCAGGTAATACCGGCCAGCGCCGAGAACACGTAATTTCTAAGCAGCGGGGTGTTTTTCTTGGTATAATCCCCGAAGGTCTTGTTGCGGGCGTTCAATACCATGCACCAGATAAAGTTGGTGGTAAGGCCGCCCCAAAGAATCACCACAAAGGTCACGTTGTTCTGAAACAGCGGATTGCCCCCGTTTTGCACAGCCACCTCGGCCAGCGGCTTACCGGCCTCAATGCCGTAGTTGAAACAGGCGCTCAGAATACCCGAGATCACGCCTACCGTGAAGCCTTTCTTGAGGTCAAACTCTTTCACGCCAACTTCCTTTTGCTCGGTGGTGAGGTCTTTCTCCTTCATGGTACCGGCCTTTCCGCAGACGGCAATCCCGATGAGGCAGATGACAATACCGGCCAAAACCACCAACCCACCCGTGGTCTGCAGCATGCCCGTAAACGTCTCGCCTTTATCACTGCCCACAATGTCTCTGTAGATGGGTGGCACCAGGGCCCCAAACGCCGAAGAGAAACCCAGCATGAACGACATACCCAAAGAAACCCCCAGGTAGCGAAGACCCAGGCCGAACGTCAAGCCCCCAATTCCCCAGAGCAAACCCATGAGGTAAGTCCAGAAAACGGTCTCCTTGTCAGCGCTGCCAATGATGCCCATAAAGTCTGGCACCGTGAGGTAGGCGGCCACCAAAGGGGCGAGTAACCAGGAGAAAATTCCCCCCACTATCCAGTAAGATTCCCAGGCCCACCCTTTTACTTTTTTGTAAGGAATGTAAAAACTACCTGAGGCGAAACCGCCTATAAAGTGGAAAATAACGCCAAGAACCGCTTGCATAGATGGGGTTTAGGATGAATGATAGTCCAAGATAGAGGGATAAGAGAAAAACACTATCCTGTACTGTCATGGCACACCGCCCTTTTTCTTTACCCGGCAATAGACAGATTTGCGCCTTCGCTAATTACCGGGCTGCTTAAAGTTTAGCCCCAAGAAGATTTGGATAAATGACAAGAAACCAACAAGGGGCTGAAGGCTAGCGTTTTGGGCCTGTTTTTAGAAAAACAGGCCCAAAACAGGAAGAAACTGTACAGTCCAAGAGCCTACCTCTGCCCCGCAAGAATTACCTGCCTTGGCGTTCTTCGGGAATAAAAACGCTCCTTAAATTTGTGGTTTATTCCAATTATGACGGACCAGGGGAAAATGACATTTCCGCTGGATATTACTTTTTGGAACCTACCTTGGGTGAGGTACCCTGCTCCGCCGGTAAGTACTTTTTTAGATCGCGCAGGGCAATCACCTTGAACCGGTTATTCTTCATGTACTCCAAGTATTGGGTAAAGACGTCTGCTGAGGTAGTATAATCTGGGTGCCCGAGGTCAGGAACGCCATGAATGGTGAAGATCAGAATCTGGCCTGGCTGCACGCTTTTCAGGGCGGTCCATGTACGATTGGCTAGTTTATCAGTGGAGCCCATGGTAAAGCTGGGAAGCACGAGGGGGTTATCCTGGGCAGGGTTATAAAAAGTACTCCCGCCGGCCCGGGCGTATTGGTAGCCCATTTCCTGCAATACCACCTGAGATAAGGAATCTGACCTGTTGCCGGGGTACGCGAAGGAGATGGGCTTGGGAATGCCAAAGGCCTTGCACCGCTCCTCTATGTAGCTGATTTCCTGGCGCATTTGGTCACGGCTCAGCTTGGTCATGTTTTTGTGGTGACCGGTGTGGTTTCCAATTTCGAATCCCATTTGGTGCAGTTGGGCAATCTGGGGCCATTTCATGTAGAAAACCGAGTCTGCGGTGTTCCAATCCATTTCACAGACGGCAAACGTGGCACCAAACCCATATTTTTTCAGGAGGGGCGCTACTATGGTATAATGGCTTAGCTCAGCGTCATCAAAAGTGAGGACCACCACCGGTCTTTCGCTTTTGCGGTTACGGGCTTTGGCTGGGGAGGAGGCTTTCTTTTTGGTTGCAGAAACCTGCAGCGCTTTCATGGCCTGTGCGTACCGTTTCCCTAGTTCTCTAGCCGATGGCGTATCAAAGTGCAGCTTATCGCCTTTGTGGGTGAGTCCTTCAGCGGAAACCACCGCCGTGTGCCCCACTTTTATGGGTAATTGTTGAAGTTTTTCGTTGATATGGTTCTGCTTGTTGAAGTAACCAATCTCGCCGGCAATAAACGGTAAGTCTGGCTGCTGCAGGTCCACCCGCAACCGGTTAATGAGGGTAGTGAGCTTGTCCAGATAAACCACTGACCTGGCGGAGTCATTGTCAGATTCTCCCTGGTGCCAGAGAATTCCCTTTAAAACCCCACCCTGCTGGATAGCCAATCTGGCTCTTTTCAGGGCATCATCATAGGGGTGAAATTCTTTCAGGTACACCGCATTTGGCTCCCACACTTTGATGGGCGAGCCACCCAGGGCACTGGGGATTAGGCCAATAGTCAGGTTTTTATTTCCCGCCACCAGTTCCTTGGCGAAACTGAGGCCGGGCCCTACACCCACTACGGTCGGTTTGTCAAAATGCAGGGGATCTGTGGCGGGTACCCAGTGGTTTTCTTTGTCCAGCATTTTAATCTGAGGGTGCCCCTGCTGGCCTTCCGGGTCTACCGCTCCTCGGCCCGCCATGTTAGATTGCCCGATCAGGAGATAGACATGGAAATTCTGGTCTACCTTGGGCTTTTGCGCCAGCGCCAGGCCAGAGAACAACAGAAAACAAATACTAAAAAAGCTTTTCACCTTTATATGCGTTAAAACCAGATCCTACTCCTCATGGGTAATGTTGCTTCTCTAAGAACTTCCCATTTATTCTTTATCGCTCCTAAAGGTTGAAGCCCTTTTGTTACCGCAGCAACTTTTCAAATTCGGCTTTGGTGACTTTGAAAATGGTGCCGTGCCGCATGCCTTTGGGGAAGGAGATCTTATCTGAGATATCCTCCCACGTCTTCAGGTCCTCAGATTGCACGGCGCCCATGGCGTGGCTGGTATACTTGTCAAAATACACCAGCCATTTGTTTCCCAGTCTCAGGGTAGTGGGGCCCTCTGCCCAGTATTTACCCGTTATGGGTGCGCTGGCGGCGGTGTAAGGACCGGTCAGTTTCTTGCTGGTGGCTACTTTCAGGTTTTTCTGGGCGGGCTCCCGGGTCTCGTCTTTCAGGAACATCACGTAGCCGTCACGGTCTTTCACAATGCTGGCATCTATCACGTTGAAGCCGGGCTCATATAGCAACTTGGTGGGGCTAAAGGTTTTGAAGTCCTTGGTGGTGACGTAGTAGATGCGGTGGTTGTAGCCGGCATCCATCTTACTCTGCGTCTCGGGGTATAGCCCGGTGATGGTGGTGGCCCAGTAGATCATGTATTCTTTGGTGCGGGCGTCATAGGTGATCTCGGGGGCCCAGGTATTGCGGGCGCCTTCCTCATGCGCCATCACGGGCACAAACTTCTGCTCTGACCACTGCAGCAGATCTGGGGAACTGGCGTAGCCTATCCCCTTTTCGTTCCAGCTCACCGTCCAGACCATGTGGAATTTTCCGTCGCCGCCCCTAATGATACAGGGGTCGCGCATGAGTTTGTCTTTACCCGCTGAAGGCTTTAGGAAAATGGAATCGTTATTCAGGGCTTTCCACTGGTACCCGTCTAGGCTATAGGCCAGGTGCAGCCCGTCGCCGTTGCCCTTGAAGTAAGAAAACAGGAACACCTCCTCGGCTGCCCCCGGTTTTTGCAGTACCGTGCAGGAGAAAAGGGAAAGGACCAGTAAAAGAAAGCTGAGAAATGATTTCATATACAGTTACTAAGGGCAGCTAGCAGAGTTTGAGGGCCAATGAAGGAAAACCAGGGGCGTTTAACTCCGTCAGTTACCCTGGTCTACTTGTTGGTAAGAATCGCCTTTGGAATTTCTTTTAGTTGCCGTCTGGCTTTACCAGGCTGGCAGTAGGGCTGGCAGGCCACTGGAAGTTCTGGAAAGCATCTGGCTTTTTGGGGTCAAAGGCGGGCATCTCTACCAGGTACTTGGCAAGCTTCAGTTTATTGGCCTTAATACCTTCTGCCACAATCTTGGCAATCTGGTAAGCGCCATAGGTGTTAAAATGCGTGTTATCATTTAAGCCCTGCTCGGGGTAAATCACGAAGGCATTCTTTGATCCTTCCACCCCCAGCGCTTCATACAGGGTAGTAGTCATGGCGGTTAGGTCTATCAAGGGCACATTGGCTTCCAGGGCTACTTTCCTGGCCGCGTCTGGGTACTCCCCGTGTGAATTGGTCATCACGCCGTCTTTGAAAGACCGACGGGCCGTGGGCGTTAAAATCACCAGATGGCCGCCTTTCCCTTTTACCTCCTTGGCAAAAAGTTGCAGCCGTTCTGTGTAGGATTTGTAAGGGCCGGCATTGGGGCCTTTTTCCTTTTCGTCATTGTGCCCAAACTCCACAAACACATAGTCCCCGGGTTTGATCACGCTCAAGATCTTGTCCAGCCGCCGGCTACTGATAAAACTACCCAATGACAAACCCGATTCGGCATGGTTAGCAATAGCCACGCCCGGTTTGAAGAACCTGGGAATCATCTGCCCCCAAGACGCCCAGGGCTCCTCCTCCTGGTTTACCACCGTAGAGTTGCCTGCCAGGAAAACGGTGATCTGATCCTCCACCTTAGTAATCTCCACAGCCGCCAGGGCCGGCTGCAAAGCAAACTCCAGGGTAAGTTTATTATCCCAATCCAGTTTAGACTCTTCCCTTTGCTTCAGGCCTACTTTAGTGGTGGCGTTAATTTGCCGGTCTTTGATGTTCACGATGAACGTTTTGGTAGCAAATTCCCCTTGCCGGGTAGCCACCTTCTCCAGCATTAACCGCCTTGATTCGGCTTTTACCGTGGTGGTGGATTTTCCTTTGGCGTCACCCAGGGTCACCGTCACTTTATAATTGCCTTCGGGCACCTTCACCGAAAAATAAAAGGGCTTTTCACTGGTAACAAAATCGCGTTTCAGGGCATCTTTTCCCCCGCGGTCTACCTCCTTCACCGGCGTGCTGGCCTCAAAACCGAAGCCTTTACTGTCTGAGTAAGTATCTGCCGCAGAGACCCGGGTATAGCCTTTAGCTACCTCTTTGCCTCCGAAGTCAAATTTATAGTCAGTTTTTTGGGCAAAGGCCGCAGGCCCCAACAAAAGGAAGGCCATCAGGCAAATACCAGTTCTTTTCACGCTTTTCATAAGGCTTCTAATAATGTCTTGGGGGAAGGAAATCTCCTTGGATGGGATGATTCTGTTTTGGGCCTGTTTTTGGAAAAACAGGCTCAAAACAGCTTTTTGATTTTAAGGAAATAGGTATTGGTTAAAATATCCGTGACGGCAAACTGCCATAACGGAGGGCAACCGGTTATTTCATTTTCATGACCTCGGTGCCGGCTAATAGGAAGCATCCCAGGCCATAATCCTCAAAATCTGGCTTGCTGGTGTAGCTCACCGGCTGACTGTCTTTGGGTTCTTTGCCGGTCCCTTGCAGGTAGCCCAGGAACCCGTTGGGGTGAACGGCGTCTTTGGTCATGGCATTCCAGGCTTTGGCAATAATGGGGGTGTACTCCTTCTTATCCAGCAGCCCGTTGTTCACGCCCCAAGCCATGCCATACACAAACAGCGCCGTCCCGGAGGTTTCTTTTCCGCCAAAATGGTTCGGGTCATGTAAACTCACGTTCCAAAAGCCGTCTTCCCGCTGAAGCGGAACAAGTGCCTTCATCATTTCCAGATACGTTTTCTGGTATTCTGGGTAATTGGGGTGGTCTTTGGGCAGCATGCTCATTACGCGTACCAGCGCCCCTACTACCCAGCCGTTTCCTCTGGACCAGTAGATGTCTTTTCCGTTGGGCGAGGTCACCGGCGGCACAAAATCTTTATCTCTCCACCACAGGCCATGTTTCTGATTGTAAAGCCCCCCGCCAATCTGGTTTTTAGTGGCCAGATACATTTCGTGCATTTTTTGGTAGTAGCTGTCAGCACTTTCGGGGTACACTTGCGCTAACTGGGTGTATAGGGGCATAGCCATCATCAGGGCGTCAATCCAGTCCCAGTCGTTCACTTTGGTACTGTTCACCATGTTATCCATGGAGGCCTTGATAGCACGAATGCGCTCTGGTTTCGGGTCTATTTTATACAGATCAATGTACGTTTGGCCGCAGGTCTGGTAGTCAGCGTGGCGTACAAGGTCGCCGCCGGTTAGGCCCCATTTGTGTTTCTGGCCCCAATCTACTGCATAATCATAATACCGTTGCTGCGGGTCTGTGCGGTAGAGCTCCATAAGGCCAATGTAGTAGATACCGCGGGTCCAGATGTTGCTGGGGCGGGTTTTATTGGTCACAATCTCTTTGCCCGGGTCTGGCCACTTTTGCATGAAATAGTCATTAGTGAGCCGCAGGGTTTTCAGTATTTTTTTCTTCTTGGGTAAGCGCTCTGTCTGGGCCTGCGCCACGGTACAGAGAAACAGGACACTTAGCAGGAAAAAGCTTTTGAGGGAAGCTGCGCGATACGTCATTTAACTAGGCGTTTTATTTGTAAGGGGGAAAGGCTCTAAATTCTTTATTTAAATAATAGTATGCCCTGAAGTCATTTTCCTACAGCGGCAGCACATTGGTCTTGAACAACAGGTATTTGTTTAACTCCAGTTTTTTGTTCTGCCGGATACCCTCTGCCACGGCGGCCGCGTTTACCTGCGCGCCGGCCTGGATGGTGTGCGTGTTGTCTTTGGTATTGAAATAAGTGCTTCTTACTTTCTCCTCCCCTTCTTTTTCATACCGGTCACTGATGATTTTATTCAAATCAATGAAAGGAGCCTTGGTTTGGCTGGCGGCCTGAGAAGCCCAGAGACCATAGCCGTCCTGGTTGCGGTTGGCTTTGCCGTCTTTCCAGGTGTTTCTAGGCACCGGCGACAAGACAATGGCCGTGGCGCCTTTGGCCTGCACCTCAGTAATGAACTGCCGCAGGTACCAGCCATACGAGTGCACCACTTCTGGCTTTTTGGTGAGCAGGTTTTGGATCTCCTGCACGTCATCACTGTTATTTTTGATGGTGCCGCGGGCCCTTGTGGAATCATTGAGGGGGCTGCTGTCATTGTGGCCAAACTGGATCATGACAAAATCACCGGCTTTTACCTTAGGCAACACCTTGTCCCAGTGGCCTTGGGTCCGGAACGTACGGCTACTGGTGCCTCCCAGCGCGTGGTTTTCTACCGTAATCCTGGTGGTGTCAAAGTGGGCGCCCAGAAAACTGCCCCAACCCCAGAGACCGCCGTCTCCTTTGCCTTTTCCGTTCTTTACCGTAGAGTCCCCAATTAAATAGAGGGTAGGTTTCTGGCGCTCCGTTTTTAAAACCGCGCAGGATACAGAAAACAGGAAACACAGAAAAAGCAGACCGGCAGTGGAAATTCTAGACGTCAGGAGATGTGGCATGGTAGGCGGAGTAGGCTATTTATAAGGGAATGATTTTAAAGGGGTACTGGGAGGCAAAAAGGTTAGGCCTTCTTTAGGTATTTATTCAAGGGGTGTTTCTTGTTCATTTTCAACCCTTCTACCACTGAGGCCGCGTTGAGGCGGGCACCTGTTTGGTTGGTGTGGGTGTGGTCCGTAGGGAAAAGCGTTTTCACTTGCTCAGGCCCCATCTGGTTGTATTTGTCGGCGGTGATTTGGTTGAGGTCAATGAAAAGGATTTTCTCTGACTGCGCTACCTCAGCGGCCCACTTTCCAAAATCCTTGTTGGCCAATTGCACCTTGCCGTCTTTCCATTGGTTACGCGGGATCATGGAAGCAATAATGGGGGTAGCACCTTTGGCTTTGGCTTCCTGCACAAATTTGCGCAGGTACCAACCGTAGGTATGCACCGCTTCTTTTTCGCCGTTTTTCCAGGTAAGTTCTTTGGTTTCGGGCCCGGTGCCGCGCAATACGCCGCGGTACCCCGCTTTGCTGGTGTCTGGCACGCTGCCTTCATTATGGCCAAACTGCATAATTACAAAGTCGCCTTTCTTAAGGGTGGACAAGACTTTGTTCCAGCGGTCTTCTTTGATAAAAGTACGGGTACTGCGCCCAGCCATGGCCTGGTTGCTCACCGAGATCTTGGTAGTGTCCAGAAGCTCGGCAATATAAGAACCCCAGCCCCCAAACCCTTCACCAGTATTTCGGACGGTGGAGTCCCCGATGATGTAGAGGGTAGGCTTGGTTTTGGGCTTCTGGATAAAACCAACCAAAGCCGTGGCTGCTATTACTAAAAGTAGAAAGGGGGCGAGGATATTTTTTCTCTGTATCATTATTGAACGGCGGTTTTAGGCTTATTCACTTTAATCTGGGGGGACTTGACCGGTTTCATGCCCTCACCAATATGGAAACTGGGGTGCGGCGGCTGGTTATACCCCACGTTCTGCCAGGCAATGGCCATCCGGTATTGCGGATCATGCATGAGCGTGGTCAACCGGTGTTCCGAAGGAATGGTGGTGGTAAAAATCCGTAATTCCTGGTTGTCCTGGGTCCGGAAAATGACTTCCTCCCGCCAATCCCCCAGAATATCGGCGCTTAACGCAGGCGTGGATTTGGTACCATTGTTAGAGGCGCAGCCAATGGCGGTAAACAGCCGGCCCGCTTTGTATTTATCAATGCGGTTTCCGTTGAGCAGTTCCCTGGAGAGATCGCCGTCCCACCAAACCAGAAAGTTAGTGGAGGGTGGGTTCTCCCCAATTCTTTCGCCCTTTAAATTCAGCAGACCATTAGACCCCGAGAACCACATTTCAGCGCCGGGGTTACTGGGGTCAATATCGGCGGCCACGCCGCGGCCCACGTCCTGGCCTTCCAGCCCTTGCCAAAGAATTTCCCCGGTTTTGGCGTCATATACCGCCGCCCCTGGCCCGGCAGCGTTGTGCTCATTCTCGTGAATCCCGAACACCTCCAATCCAGGCCGCAAAGGGTCCAGGTCGCTTACGTGCAGGGCATCGCCGTGGCGCAGGCCCGTGGTAAACAAGCCCTGGCCGTTGTCATCTACCACCATGGACCCGTAAATGATTTCGTCCTTGCCATCCTGGTCTACATCGGCTATGCTCAACCCATGGTTGCCCATCCCGGAGTAAGGGTTTTTGCCATCCTGGGTGTCAAACACCCATCTGGAGGTTAGTTTTCCGTTGCGGTAATCCCAAGCGGCCAGCACGCTACGGCCGTAGTAGCCGCGGCACATGACCACACTGGGTAGGTTACCATCCAGATAGGCGGCTCCGGCCACAAATCGGTCGGCACGATTGCCTATGCCGTCATTGTCGCCGTTACCCCCTTTGCCGCCCCAGCCCCTTAGATTGCCGCGGCCGGGCAGATACTCTGAAGTGGCCATGGCTTCGCCGGTCAGGCCGTTGAACACGGTAAAGAATTCAGGCCCGTCCAAGATCCGGCCATTGGCATCGCGCCAGTCTTTGGTGGAGTCGCCAATCACTTTCCCCACGCCGTCCAGGGTGCCATCGGCGGTTTTGCAGGCCAACTCGGCTTTGCCGTCACCGTCCATATCAATGACAATGAACTGGGTGTAATGGGCGCCTTCGCGTATGTTCTTGCCCAGGTGAATGGTCCAAAGCAGGGTGCCGTCCAGTTTATAGGCCTGAAAAATGGGCTGATCTGTAACGCCCGGCGAAGGCGTGTCACGGCCTCTGCCGGCTTGGTGAAGAATGATTTCATAGGTCCCGTCCCCGTCCAGATCACCCACGGAGGCATCATTGGGCGTATAGCCAAGAGGGGTTTTCAAGGGGATAGACAGGTAGTTTTGGGCCCAAACCTTGGCAACTTCAGAAGCCTCTTGCTCTTTTCCGTTTAAGATCGGTTTTACAAAATAAAAGGGGTTTTGCTTCGCCCCGGCCTTTGCATCTATGTAGTTGGTGCTTTTGGCGACGGGGACCTTGTTGAGTTTAACGGGTTGGCCGTTACCGGTTTTGCGGTACACGTTGAAAGCCACTTCGTCTGGATCTGTTCCCAATAGGCGCCAGCTCAGATACACTGAATCGCCTTGGGTTTGCACGGCCACAAGCCCCCTGTTCAGATACTCCATTTGCTTTTGCGCCCACGCCTTCCCAGAGATCAGGAATACTGAACAAAAGGTAGCAGCAAGGATTAATAAGCGTTTTTGAAGCATGTGTCTTTTCTGTAATAAAAACGGCCCGATGGTATTTGTAAAAAAGAAGCCGGCTGAGCCACCCTCCTTTTGAATCAGTATGCAAGTTGCATGCCTTTTTCTATCCGGGAAGCAAAACACATCTATCGTTCCTTTTGCAAACCGCAGTTCAGAGTTCCGTTTTTAAATTTTGGACTAATTTTAAGGCTATCCTCTCACATAGCCATCCTGTAGCATCCGGTGCCTACTGCTTTTTATGCTCAGGTATTCAGGGGCCCCTCTTCCCTACTCTATTGCCTTTTATAAATCAACCTTCTAAACTACTTCGTGAAATATAATCTATCAGGAATTCTCTCTTTGGAAAAGCGGTAGGCACCGGATGCTACAGGATGGTTTGGCCTGGCAGTTCCTGTACATTTAAAACTGCAGACTAAAGATTGGATTACTTAAAAAACCAATCCTATGCCTGAAAGCCGCTGCAACCCACTTTTGTAACTAAAAAGCTCCTGACATGACCCATTTTCACCATCCCCTAAATCGCCGTGAAGCCCTGAGCCTTGGGGTGAAGTTGGCCGCCGTCACGGCTTTTGGCCTGGTTGCGGCTCCGCTTCCTTTGTGGGCGCAAGACAAAAAGAAAGAGGCCGCCGTGTTCAACGTGTTAGACTTTGGTGCCGTGGGTGATGGGAAAACGCTTGATACCGCTGCCATTCAGAAAGCCATTAATGAGGCCACCAAAGCCGGAAATGGGGCGCGGGTGCTGGTAAAAAGCGGACGCAAGTATTTGATTGGCACTCTGGAGTTGAAGCCCAACATTGATTTCCACCTGGAAGGAGACGCCGAGCTGCTGGTGAGCACCAACCCCAAAGATTACACCGCGGAGGCCGCCGCCGTGGTGGCCCGCAATGCCCACAACCTGACTATTTCCGGCACGGGCAGCATCAATGGCCGCGCCCTGGAATTCATGACCCATTTTGACGAAGCCAATGAATGGTGGATTCCCAAGGACTGGCGTCCCAAGCTTTTTATCCTGACCGCCTGCAACAACCTGAAGGTAAAAGACTTCACCATCAATAAAGCACCCAGCTGGAGCCTGCACCTGATGGGCTGCGAAAACGTGCTGGTAGACGGCCTCAAGATCAGCAACAACCTGGACGTACCCAACTGCGACGGCATTGACCCAGACCACTGCCGCAACGTGGACATCCGGAACTGCCATATTGTATGCGGCGATGACGCCATTGTAATCAAGGCCACCCGCCAGAACGAAAACTTCGGGCCCTCTGCCAACATTACCGTGCGGGACTGCGTGCTGGAAACCCAGGACTCTGGCCTGAAAATCGGCACTGAAACCACTCAGGATATCTACAACGTTAAGTTTGAGCGGATTGAGATTAAAACCGGTTGCCGAGGCTTAACCATTCAGCTGCGCGATGAAGGCAACGTGCGCAACATTGAGTTCAGTGACATCACCTTTGTGTCACGCTACCACTCCGCGCCGTGGTGGGGCCGTGGCGAGGCCATCTCCTTTACCGCTATTCCCAGAACGGCGGGCGGAAAAATTGGGGTCATTGAAAACGTGCGGGTAAAAAATGTGAAAGGGCGCGCCGAGAACAGCGTGCGCATTAACGGCACTAAAGAAAGCCGCATTAAAAACGTAACCTTTGAAAACGTAGACCTCACCTTTGACCGTTGGACCAAGTACCCTGGCAACCTGTTCGACAACCGGCCCACCACCGCCTACCCAGACATTGAGCCGCACACTAACCCCGGCTACTACATTAGGTTTGCAGACGGGGTCACGCTTAAGAATTGCAGCGTGAAGTGGGGCAGCAACGTGCCAGATTATTTCACCCATGCCTTAGAGGCCCATGACGTGACAGACCTGAAGCTCAAGAACTTTAAAGGCGAAGCCGCGCACCCAGAAAAGTACAAAGCCATCTCCATAGATAAGCAAGCTTAATCCCCGCTTCTTTCTTAAACCGGCAAACCCATCTTCCAGCTATTTTGAGCCTGTTTTCTGAAAAACAGGCTCAAAATAGCTTCCTTGTTTCAGTTGTTTTAAGCCACCTTCAATGTCTTTTTTATTCTCTGTTTCGCGGGTCTCTCTTGTGGCGCTGGCTTTGCTGGTTATCAGCAATTCTCAAAGCTGGGGGCAAGAGAAACGCAGCTATAAGATTTTTCAATTCCCCGCCAACATGATTCCGCGAGTAGACGGAAGCAAAGACGATTGGGCCATGGTGCCAGACGCCTATACCGTGGGCATGGACCAGCTGGTGGATGACACCAAAAAATTCCTGAAGCCGGACCCCAAGAACCTGGACGTAAAGGTGAAGGTGGGCTGGGTGAAAGGCCTGAACCGGCTGTACTTCCTCTATGAGGCTTATGACAATTACTGGAACTTTACCCACCCCGACCTGCAGAACGATATTTTTGAGATTGTGGTAGATGGAGACCAGTCCGGAGGCCCTTTGATTGACCGCTTTCACCCCAACAAAAACCTGGACCCCATGGAAGCTTATTTCTCTTTCCATGGCGTGCACGCCCAAAACTACCATATCTTCACCCCCGCCGAGGGGAAAGACTGGGCCCTAGCCTGGGGCAGCCAGCCCTGGATCAAGGACCTGCCCTATGCCAACTTCGCGTATGGGTACAATTTCAAACCAGGCCAGGCGGGCAAGCTGATTCTGGAATTCTGGATCACGCCCTTTGACTATGCCGGGACAGAAGGCCCCAGCCGGGCCGTGGAAACGAAACTAGAAGAGGGAAAAGACGTGAGTTTAAGTTGGGCCGTGCTGGACTATGATGACGTGAACAGCAAGGAGCATACCTTCTGGAACCTCTCCAAAGAACACACCATGTACGGCAACGCGTCTTTCCTGCTGCCTTTCCGGTTAATGCCCCTGGAAGATGCCTTCAAAAAGAAGTTGGAAGCCAAATGGTCGTTCAAGGTCACGGACATGAAGCGCCGCCTGGTTTCGTTTGTAGACGAATCAGAGGGGAATATCACCTCTTGGAAATGGGACTTCGGGGATGGCAAAACCTCTACCGAGCAGCATCCCAGCCACACCTATGAAAAGGCCGGCCTGTACGTGGTCACCCTCTGGGTAGAAGGTCCCGCCGGGAAATCACGACGCGCCAAAGTATGGGACGTAGCCGTGCGGTAATGCTGAGGTCATTTTCAAACTACTGTCATGAACCTACTTCTGATCCTCTGGCGGTACTCCTCTCCAGGAACTGGTTATTTCACCGTCTCCGGAATGATGGAATAAGCCTTTTTCAATCCTCCCAGATCAATAGTGATGTAATCCAGGACCACGCCGGGATCTAACAAGTAGATTTTAAGCGTGTGCTTGCCTGAGGCCAAAGCAGGGGATTTCACCTGACGTCTTGCCCGGTTTTCCAGCACATTCACTTTCCACTCCTCGCTTCGGCCTGCAGTCTTGAAGTCCACCACTTTTACCGGTCCGTCATCAATGGAAACGCCGTAGCGCATGCTAAAACCGCTTGTCACCGGGTGAGTGGGGAGCGTGAAAACAGAAACGGTTGGAGAAGCCTCCGTTAGCGAATAGAAATCATATTCCACGGCCGGAGCGTTTTCCTTGATTTTCTCAGGGTCCGTGATAATAGCACCCATTGAAAGTGGTGCCATCAGCGCTTTTCCGGTATGCCCCAGGCCAGTTACCGGTTCCCAGCTTCTGCCTTGTTTCTCTGTCTTGCGGGTAAAGTTACCCGCGAAGATGGATACATAGCCATTGTTTTCAATGAAGCCTTTATAGAAAGCCAGGTCAGAAGCTACAGGCCTGGGGGCCACGTTTACTTCTAGTTTCACTTTTTCACCCGCCCCTATAAAGGTGATAGACCCTTTGTCTGGATTTTTGGGTGCCTTGCTCCAATCAATGCTTACCCATAGGCGCTGCTGCTTCAGGCCCAGGGCAGAGGTAAGATTCCCCTTTTCATCTGACAGTTTAATCCATTTGTCGGAGGTGTTGGCTTTCCAGGAAACAGCTTGGTCTCCGGTCAGGAATACATCCACAAAGTAGCGTTGGTTGCCCCAGGGTTGGAACGTGGGAAGCGACAACGCCGGCCCTGATACCAGACTAGAATCTTTCGTAACAAAACCTTCAGGGGCAATACCCCATTTAGAGGCAGGGCTCAGCTTGATTTCTGGTAGCACCGGTGCCTGGTACACGGGCAGGTCGCGGGGTTTCATGGACATCATGCCGGCCCATTTTCCGCTAGCCAATTGTTGGTTGTAAAAGGCCGTTTCATTGACAATATCCTCGTAGGCTTGCCGGGAAAGCTGGGCATAATCTGCGGCACTGGCCCGCTGCTGTTTGGCGTAAAGGTGGCTCTTGTCCCGGTACAGGAACTTTTTGTTCATGAGCGAGGCGCCTACCACCGGGTAGTAGACCAATTGGTAAAAAGCATCCTGGTTTTTAGCACCTATCTGGGCCCGTAGCTCTTTCACCTTTTGCTCCAGGGCGTTATACCGATTCAGTCGCTGCTGGGCTTCATCCCCGTAATAGAAATGGTTATAGGCGGTATAGGTGGTTGGGGTGGTGGGCTCGGTGCGGCTCCAACCCATGAATTCGGGTTTGCGCTCAAAGGCCAGTTGGTAGTACTCCCACAAAACATTGCTGATGGCGGGAGCTTTCTCTGGCCCGAAGGTCTCTACCACCCACTCCTGCAGGTGCTTTTGCACGGAACTACTTTCCTGGAATGCCGGGGTGTTATAGGCCATGTCCAGGAACAGCTCCAGGTTATACTCCTGCGGCTTGAGGTCGCCCACGTTCAAGACCCACAACTGATCAGACTTCAAATTATAGGCTTTCATCATTTCTTCCCTTATGAGGGAAGGGTGCGTGGTGCTGAGCCAGAGGTAATCATGGGGACGGCCCCAGTAAGAGGCATGGTAATACACGCCTGACCCACCCTTCCGTTTTTGTTCCTGAGGGTTGCTCAACCGGTGCAGGTAGCCGTAGTTGTCATCGGGCCACACCAGGGTAATGTCTTCGGGTAACTTCAGGCCGTGGTCGTATATGTCAAGCACCTCTTTGTACGCCGTGAAGACCTGCGGCACCGCCTCTACGTTTGGATTGACGTGTTTGGCCAGCATAGCCCGCTGATCAGAAATAATGGTTTCCAAGATGGTGGCGGCGGCAGCCACGGTTTTGGCGCCCTGCATGCCGCTGTCATGCTCCCCGCGCATGCCCATGGTATAGATGGCGTCTACGTTTTTGGCCTCTTTCACCCGTTTTTCCCAATACTCCTGCACGTTTTTCTTATTACTGAAATAGTCAAAAGCCCCCATGTTGGCGGCCTTCCATTCGTCAACATTGTTACGGAGCATGGGCTCAGCGTGCGAGGTGCCCACCATAATGGCATAGGCGTCTGCCACCTTCGGGTTACCCGGATAATGGAAAAAGGCCTTGGTGCTGGGGTGCATGGCCGGCCAGATAAGATTTGCCTTCAGGCGCAGCAGCAACTCAAAGATTTTGGCGTAGGTGTTGGGCCCTATGTCTTTAATGTCCTGGTCCAGGTTGCGGGCAGCCCAAGGCTGCAGGCCCCAGTCTTCGTCGTTGAGGAAAATGCCCCTGAACTTAACGGAGGGTGGCCCTTGCACCAGTGAACTAGGCGTAACAAATAGTTCTGCTTTAGGGGCAGGTGCCACATCGGCCCACCACACCCAAGGGGAAACGCCCATCAGGCGGGACAGTTCAAACACGCCATAGGCCGTGCCCCGGCGGTCGCTGCCGGCAATGATTAAGGCCTGGGCTACATTGGCGAAAGGGTTCTCCACCACCGCAATCGTGTAACTTTCCCAGGCTCCCTTCACCCCTGCTACTGACAACTTCTTCTTTTCCACCAGCTCATCAATAAGCCCTGACTGCCCCAGCGTACCAATAATCACCGGTATGCCGGAAAGCTGTTTTAAGCCCGTTTTTCTGATTTCAGGGGTAAACCCGGTGACTGCTTTTATGTCTTCGCTCAAGGCCCGGGCCGCAATCTGGACCACCTCTGCATCTTGCCCATCTACATAAACGGCAGCGGCTTTTCCAGCCTGCACCAGCGGGAAAGTGCCCACCGACTTTTCAGAAATGATGTGAAGGCTTAGCTTGTTTTGCGCCTGCAGGCGAAGGTTTGCGATGACCGTGATAACTAAAAAGACCAGGGGAAAATATTTTTTCATATACATTTCAAAGGGAAGCACCTTCGCGCTAAAAACGGATTGGCTTTCAAACAAACAGACCTTTCAAAGCTAAGTGTCTAACTACCTGCAATAATACAAGGCTTGTAAAAAAAGTTATCCTGTACTTACATGTCCTCAGGTTTACTTAAGCCCTACCACCTTTTGTTTTTATCGCGTAAGGAATTACGGGTAGCCAAAAGATCTTTAAACCGAGACGCAGCCATTTCTGGTGGCCAATCTGGAAAAATATTTAGACACCATCAATGACTTTCCTATTGGAGCCATCCCTTTTCAAAGCCTCTTATTTACGGGTAGAATTGGCAGAACCGGGGGCAGAAGATGGGACCAGAAGAATAGCGGGAGTAGGAGGATTCGGCATGCCCTCGCCCACGTAAAAACTGGTATGCGGCGGTTGGTTGTACCCCACGTTCTGCCAAGCCACGCTCAGCCGGTATTGGGGGTCATGCATAAAAGTGTAAAAACGATGATTGGTAGGCACGGTGGTTGTGAATATAAGCAGTGCCTGGTTATCACGGGTGCGGTAAATGACCTCCTCCCGCCAATCGCCCAGGATATCTGCGCTAAGGTTAGGGGCAGACTTGGTGCCGTTGTTGCTGGCCGCTCCATATTGGTTGGCTGAGAGAATTCTATCCAACTTCTGGTTGTTGTAATCCCATTTCTCAATGGAAGTCCCGTTCAGGAGTTCGCGCTGCAGATCGCCATCCCACCAGCTCCCGAAGTTCATGCTTCTAGGCCTTACCGCAGAGATCTCTTTTCCCTGGGCATTGTATAAGCCTCCGCTGGCGCCCCAGGTTTCATACCCTTTGTGCCGCGGGTCAATGTCAGCGGCCATGGCCCGCCCGATATCACCGATGGTAGGAACGCCCCAGAGCTTTTGGCCAGTAGTGGCATTGCGCATCCAGAGACCGTTGCCCTGGTAGTGGCCCTGCGATTCATGGGCGGTCCAGGATTCCAGGCCAGGCCGGTCAGGGTCAAAGTCACCCACGTGCAGGGCGTCGCCGTGGCCCAGGCCGGTGCTGTAGAGGCCCGTTCCGTCATGGTTAACTGCCATGGAGCCATACAATACGTCATCTTTACCGTCAGAGTCAAGGTCAGCAATTGTTAAATTATGGTTTCCCATGCCTGCATAGGCCGTGTTGCCGGCGGTATTGGTATCAAAGACCCAGCGTTGCGTCAGTTTCCCGTTCCGCCAGTCCCAGGCGACCAACACGGTGCGCGTGTAGTACCCGCGGGCCATGAGCAGACTAGGATGCTGTCCGTCAAAATACCCAACGCCTCCCAAAAAGCGGTCTACACGGTTGCCATAGCCATCGCCCCAACTGGCTACATTGCCGCGGGCAGGCACATAGGCCACCGTGGCCATGTTGACCCCTGTTTGGCCGTTAAACACCGTCAGGTATTCTGGGCCGGTTAAAATGTAGCCCCCCTTGTTTCGGTGGTCAGCAGAAGCATCGCCAATGACTTTGCCTGCCCCGTCTATCGTACCATCGGCGGTTTTGCAGGCTACTTCCGCTTTGCCGTCACTGTCCAGGTCATACACCATGAACTGGGTATAATGGGCGCCGGCCCTTATGTTCTTGCCCAGGTCAATGCGCCAAAGCCTGGTGCCATCCATGTTGTAGGCGTCCAGGTAGACATTGCCGGTATAGCCCCAGTGGGAGTTATCGTGGGCATTGGACGGATCCCACTTTACAATGATTTCATACTCGCCATCGCCATCTAGGTCACCTACGCTGCAGTCGCCGGGGCTATAGGTGTAGTTGAAACCATCTGGCCCGGTACCACCGGCAGGTTGTTGCAGGGGCAGGCGCTTAAAAGGTTCTTGCCACACGGCGGCAGGCGCAGAGGCTGGCTGCTCCTTCCCGGCCAGCACTGGCTGGACCGTGTACGGCTCATTCTTGTTGGTTTGGTCTATCAGGTTGGTGGCCCCCGTTATGGGCGAAGCATTCACTTTATCCTTCCCCCGGTACACGTTGAAAGCGATATTCTTAGGATCAGTACCCAGCAGGCGCCAACTCACAAATACCTCCCCGTTGCCTGTCCTGACCGCTACCACCCCTCGTCCCAGGTTTTCCATGTGCCGTTGCGCAAACCCAGCCGTAAAAACAAAAAGGCACAATAGGAGAAGCCCTGTCTTCTTGCCTGGTGAACAAGCAGCAAGCAGGTTTTGCCCGGAGCAAATGATTTTCTCCTTTCTTTTAAATCCCTGACGATTTAGAAAAACACATACGCTTCGCACCATTCGGGAAGGATTTAAGGGGAAACACTATTTAAGATCAAGCGGAAGGCAAATGGTTTAAAAAGAAAGACACGGCACTTCTTTTCCCATCGCCAGTATCCAAGTTACTGGGTACTACCTTTATGGTCATCCTGCTGCATCCTGCACGTTTGCATATAAGGACCTGGAACCTCATCCTACTCTTTCATGCAAATCAATTCCTGTTTTGGGCCTGCTTTGGTAAAAACAGGCCCAAAACAGGAATTTTACCTGGCTATCTTAAAATTGACCCTACTAGTTGCCGTTTCCCTTGGCAGGACATGGCAGGATAGAAACCATCAGATTAATTCCTTATTTTAAAGCTGGTCCCTCATTTTCAGGAGCAAGGGATATTTGATAAGAAAAAGTGGCCGTGTTTTCAAGGTATAAGGCATTGCCTTGCTTTTTAGAGGCCTGAAATTTGTACCCCTATTCCCTGCTATGAAGAAATTACTTTTACTCCTTTCCTTAGTGGCTACGGTCTTCCAAGCCCAAGCAAAAGATTATATCATCACCAGGTATGGCGCCAGTACAGACAGCACCAAGCTGAATACCAGAGCCATTCAAAAGCTCATTGACAAGGTTCATAAAAAAGGGGGCGGCACCATTGTCATCCCGAAGGGGGTTTTCCTGTCTGGGGCCCTGTTCTTCAAGCCAAAAACGCACCTTAGGTTACTGGAGGGCGCGGTGCTGAAAGGCTCAGATGACATAGCCCAGTACCCCTTAATCCCGTCTCGGATGGAAGGCCGGAAACTGGATTACTATGCAGCCTTGGTCAATGCCTATCAGGTCAACAACTTCAGCATTACCGGCCCGGGCACCATAAACGGCAACGGGGAAAAGTTCTGGAAACAGTTCTGGGCGTACCGTGATTCCCTTAAAAAAGTAAATCAGGTAGCCACCAACCTTGACGTACACCGCCCCCGCCTGATCTTCATTTGGGGCAGCAATGACGTGACCATCCAAAACGTGAAAATGCGGAACGCTGGCTTCTGGACCACCCACCTATACCAGTGCAACAATGTGCTAATTGAGAACTGCGACATCCGGTCTCCCTTCAGGCCCGTACCCGCCCCCAGCACAGACGGCATTGACATTGACGTCTGTAAGAATGTGACCGTTAGAGGTTGCTACATCTCTGTGAATGATGATGCCATTGCCATTAAAGGAGGGAAAGGTCCTACGGCGCATAAACTGCCAGAAAATGGCGCGGTGGAGGATATCCTGATTGAGAACTGCACCTTCGGCGAAACGCACTCGGTCTTGACGTTGGGCAGTGAGAGTATCCATGCCCAAAGAATTACCATGCGCAATTGCAAAGTTGACAACAATGCCCCTCTCCTAAGGATGAAGATGCGCCCAGATACCTATCAGACCTTTGAGAACATCACCATAGAGAACATTACCGGCAAGTGTGGCTCCCTGGTAAACATGAGCCCCTGGAGACAGTTCTTTGACCTGGGCGGAAGCACCGAAAAACCATTTGGCACCATCAAGAACATTACCTTCGCTAACCTCCAGGTTCAGTGCAATAATTTAGGGGTGCTGGAAGGAAACCCCTCTGATGTAGTAAGCAATATCGTGTTCCGCAACAGCATCATTACGGCAGAAAAGCCAACCCTGAAAAACCTGTACCCCGGGGTAAAAATGGAGAACGTGAAAGTGAACGGCGCTGAATTGGTCCTGAATAAAAATTAAGGGCGGTACAGCCACCAATGTAATTCCAGACAGCAGAGGCTTCTGCTTCAAAAGAACTTAATAGACCGAAGGCAAAGACACTTTAAAGTCAGTTGTTCTAAAGCCTTCACTTTTATAAAAAAGGTGGTTGCTGTTTTCAGCCTGTTTTTTCAAAAACGGCCCTAAAACAGCAAGCACCTTTTTCTTTTAACCCTATTAAGCATGAGCCTTCCAGGCACTTCAGGTAAGAACGGTACAACTCTGAGTAAATTTATTTTGCCTTTGGTCTGTTTTAAGCCCATTTTTTCAAAAACTGCCCTAAACCAAGACTCCCCGCACTAAGAAGAACAAGGCTCTTCTTAGTGCGGGGAGTCTTAATGACCACCTTTTTATTGGTCACCCAAAACGAAAATGAATTGTTTCTGCCTAAGCCTGTACAGTAATCCCTTCCTTAAGAAAGCTTGCCGCCTTCGCTTTAAAATAACTCATTCACCACAGGGCGTTCAAATTGCTGGGGCGAGGTGTCTGGTTTGGGCAACCCGAAGTAGAAGTATAAGGTGCGTTTAATAGGTGCAGAAACTTTGTTCATCTCGCCGGCCGGGCCCAGGTTGCGGGTGTTGGCACTGATGTTCAGGGCTAGCTTGGTGCCCAGCGGCGGAATGTTATCCAGGAAAGACAGGTTCCCGATGGGCAGTTCAGGGTGCGGTTTTATGCCGGACAAGCCATAGAAATCAAAGCGGCGCACAAACAGGCCCTCCTGCGGCGAGGCTACGATGAATTTACCTTCCACGGTGTTAAACTCCATCCAGGCGATGTCCGCAAAATAGCCTTTGAACTCTGGGTATTGCCAGGGCGCACTGCCGGTTTGCACGTCATTGTAGTAATTCTCCCAGACGTTGAGCTCTACGCCTTGCGGACGGTTTTTCCAGACTCGATACGGGCCTTTGCCCAGCCACTTGGCACCAATGATAAAGTTCTCTGGATAGGTAAACGTAATGCCCGTGAACGGATAATCTCCCTGGAGACTGTATTCATAGTCCAGGCTTACCCAGCCGCTTCCGTGCATTTTCCATTTGGCGTACTTCAGGTCGCCGGTGTAGGTCACTTCCACCACGTGGCTGTCACCTTCTGCGTAGTGTTTTACGTTGGCCACTTTGGCGTTGCCGGCCACCATAATGGGCCCATCCCCGAAGTTCAGGTTCTTAGAGGTGCTGTTCAGGACCTCGGTTAAGGTGCCTTTTTTCTTGTTCAGCTTCACAGAGACCTCCCCGCCTTTCAGCATGATGGTAGAATCGGTTTCCGTAACTTCTACTTTCCAATCTGCCAGGTTGTTTTTCTTTTGCGCGGTTGTGTCTGCCTTGCTTTTGGCTTGCGCCTGCTCCTTGGTCAAAAGCACCAGGCCATCCAGCAACTGGTCATGGCTTTTGATGTTCCAGGTCCAGGTGTAAAGTTGCTCCTTGTGGTGGTCATAGGCCGTGAGCAAAAGCACGTCATAGTTTTTCCAGTCCGCAGGCAAGTTCAGCTTCAGGTTTCCCTTGGCGGTAGGCGCAATGGCCGGACCGGCCCCGGTTCCTTTCTTGCGGGTCATGGAACCGGCAAAGGTGTCGCCGGGCTTGCGGTAATCTGCTAATTCCCACTGGAACGTGCATTGGTTCAGGTTGGTGAAATGGAAACGGTTCTCTACCGGAATGGTGCCTTCAAACCCAGCCGGCAGTTTGTCCATTTTAATATGCACCGGCGAGTAAATCTCCTTGATGGCAAAGAAGCTTCCCTCCTTTTCGCGGTGCGGGCCCATTAAACCGTCTGGGGCATTTACCCGGTTCACGTCAATGATATTGTTAAGGTCCGTGCGCACTATGCCTTCATCGGTTAAGTCCCAGAGGAAGCCGCCGGCACCCAGTTTGCTGTTCCAGTGCAGTTCCCAGAAATCCGCCAGTGAGGTTCCGCCGCCGCCATCGTCCTGGGCGTGCAGAAACTCGGTGGGCATATAAATGTTAGGCCCTTTCAGGATATTTTGGGTGCTGTAGTAATCTTCATAATGGTTGCAGTCAATGCCGTTGAACGCGTTGCCAGGGCGATGGTGGGCATGGATCACGGGCCGTTTGGAGAGGTCATACAGGCCGTAGTCATCGTCCAGTTCCTTGTTGTGGCCACCTTCGTTGCCGTTGCTCCAGATGATGATGGACGGGTGGTTGGCATCCCGGATAACCATTTCCTTCACCAATTTGGCGCCGGCCTTGGTGCTGTAAGCCTTCTGCCAACCGGCCAGTTCATCCAGCACATAGAGCCCCAGAGAGTCACAGAGCTGCAGGAAGCTTTTGTCTGGCGGGTAATGCGAGCACCGCACGGCGTTCATGTTCATTTCCTTCATCAACTTCACGTCCATGAGGTCAATGTCGCGATTCACGGTACGGCCGGTCTCGGGCCAGAACACGTGGCGGTTCACGCCTTTCATCTTTATCTTGGTCCCGTTCAGGTAAATCCCGTCGCCTTCGCGCACCTCAATGGTCCGGAACCCGAACTTCTCTGCTGTCTGGTACAGGGTCTTTTTGCCCGCCTTAATATAGGTATTCACGGTGTACAGCGCCGGAGTCTCAGCGGTCCATTGCAGCGGGTTGTTCACCTGGGTTTTGACTTGCACCAGGGTATCTTTGCCGATAGTGGCCTTGCCGGTGCCTACCACTTTGCCTGCGGCGTCAACAATTTCAGCCACCACCTCATGCCCGGCCTGCGGGTTCACCAGATGCACGTTCATGGCAAAAGCGCCGCTTGCCTTGGCGTCAATAGCGGTATAGGCCACGTGCTCAGAAGGGAAAGCCTCTAAATACACTGGCCGGAAAATGCCCCCGAAGATCCAGTAATCCGCCAGGCGCTCCGCGTTGTTTACAGACGCATCCGCTGACATTTTGCTCACCGTCACTTCCAGCAGGTTTTCCTTGCCATACTCTACCTTGTCTTTGATGTTGTATTTAAATTGGTAGAAAGCCCCCTGGTGCACAGGCCCGGCCGATTTACCGTTGATCTTCACGTCGGTATCGGTCATGGAGCCCTCAAAAACAATGTACACGTCTTTGCCTTTCCAGTCTTTGGGCACCTGAAACTTGTGCTTGTACAAGCCTTTCTCATCTGCGAAGCGGAAGTTCTTGCCATAGGTCACATAATCGCGGCCGTAGTTGTAGGTCCCAAACCCCTGCTGCTCCCAGTGCGAGGGCACCTGAATGGTGGTCCATTTGCCGCTTTGCCGCCCGCCGGTTACCATAAAGTCCCAGGCTACGGTGTTTTTGTTGTCAGTACCAGACAGGTATTTCACCTCCCGTTTGACCGGGGATTTAGAGAAGGCTTCTGCCGCCAACAGCAACAGGACAAGGAGGAACGATAGCTTTTTTGTGAACATGCGTTTGTTACTTGGGGTAAGCATTTGGTGTCAGGCTAAAAGTAAGACACAACTCTGGCAAAGGTATCCTGTTCTATCCGGGTTGGTTTGTTTTTAGCCTAGGGCCTTTTCCTGGAAGATGGAGCAAACAAAAAAGGGGAGCAGAAGATAATTTTCTGGTTCCCCCTTTCTTTCCAAATCTAGCTAGCCTGGCTTATTTACATACCACACCCATCGGCTACCAAAACCTTTTGACCAAAAAATGGCCTATTTCTTGACTTTCACCTTATTAAGGGAGATAAAATAGCCGGTGCTGCCGTAGTTATTTTTCTTTTTGTCTGACCAGTTCCCGCGTTCCCCCATAACCTGTACAGTTAAGGTATAAGTGCCTTTAGGCAGAACCGGACTTTGGAACCGAAGCCCCGGGGAGGAATACTTGCTATAATAATCAATGATGGAGGACAGTACCGTTTTTCCTTTGCTGTTGCGGAGCGTTACCCGGGCATAGCCGCCATCTGGGCGGGACAGGCCAAATACGCCTATCTGAGTGCCAGTAAAAGTCACCGAAAAGGAAGCGTCTTTTGCCTCAGTACTACTCTCAGACAAAGTCTCAGCAGCGGTATGTTTCCATTTTCCGGTGTAGGTGATTTTCTTTTTGTCCGTGTTCTCAAGGGTCTTTCCCACGGCCTCCTGATTTGTGGCGACCCCGGTTTTAAGATTTACCTGCCAGGCTTGCTGGTACCGTGGAATAGAAAGGGAAGTGCCAGAAATAGTGAGTGGTTGCCACACATAGGTTGCCGCTGAGGCCTGCTTGGGATAAGACCATCGGTCGCCCATAAACATAAAGGTGGTGTCTTTGGAACCCGTGATGGGCAAAACAAAGGTAGTCTGGGAGTTCCAGGTAAGGGTGCCCTCCGGGGCGAAAAACCCACGCTTGGTCCAGGGTCCTTTTAGCGAAGTAGCGGTGTAGTAATCATTGTCATTGCGTTCCCAACTGGTGAGGTGCGAGCCAAGGAAATAATAGATACTGTCTTTCCTGAACAGGGCCGGTGACTCAAACCCAGACCCAAAGCCATTGTTCACGAGCTGCGTGGTGCTTTTGTAATCCTCACTAAGCTGGTAAATGAGACCTCCGTGAATCAACACATACCCTACGCCGTCCTGGTCCTGGAACGTTCCCATGTCCCATTTCCGGATGGGCTTTCCATTAAACAGCAAAGGTCCCTTAAACGTGTAAGGCCCGGCAACGGTATTGGCCGTGGCATAGCCAACAAACTGGTCTTTGTAGCCCAGCGTGTCTACGTGCATGTACATGACATATTCCCCGGTTTTGGGGCACTTCATCACTTTAGGCCGTTCGCCTACGCGGTTGGAACCCAGTTTGCCGGTAGGTTGAACCGGTAGGGCAATACTTTCAAATTTCCAGTTATAGAGGTCTTTTGAAGAATAGCAGT
The DNA here is from genome assembly GCF_054781795.1 of Rufibacter soli. NCBI lineage: Bacteria > Pseudomonadati > Bacteroidota > Cytophagia > Cytophagales > Hymenobacteraceae > Rufibacter > Rufibacter soli. The sequence goes on from NZ_BAAGTS010000002.1 coordinate 2,653,728, forward strand.
TGAAGCCAACAAAGGCATTGCTGGTGTCTGTATGGGCCTCACCAAAAAGGTAAAACTTGCCTTTGTCCAGAATGATGTTGGCACCATGGGCACTCACCACCTGGCCTTTGTCATCAAACCAGGGCACGCCCGAATAAATGGCCTTCATTTGCGCCACTACTCTCCCTTGGGCTGCAAACAGAAAAAGCAGCGCCAGGAAAAGCGAGAAGGATAACCGATGTCTCATTGGGCTGTTTTCTGGCCTCCAGTGGGCATTGAAACCGCAGACTTGGCAGCACCACTATAAGGCGTAAGGGTAACCGGACCTAACAAACCAGACGGCATGGGCTTCCAGACAGAGGCGTCAAAGGGTTTGTAGTTAATGTTCACGAAGTTGATTTCATGGTAATTGCGCCACTGGATTTTATTTTGGTCCATGTGCCTGATGCGGTTGGCCATCAAATTCGCTACTTCAATTTTCAAGGTGTTTTTACCGGGCTTCAGGTATTGTCCCACCCGGGCTTGGAAGGGAATACTGTTCAGGTAGCCTACCTCTTGCCCATTGATCCAGACCTTGGCGGTTTCGCTTACTTTTCCTAAATCCAGGACATATTCCTGGGCTTTTTTGGAGGGCAGATTAAAGGTGAGGTTGTATTCGCCGGTGCCCGAGAAGGCCTCGGCGTTTTTGTCAGCCAATTCTGTCCAGGATTTCAATTGGGTCAGTTTCTGGGCCGCCGGAAGCGCTGGTCCTCCCTGGGTAAAGGTCAAAGCCCACGTTCCTTTTATTTCCAGAGGCGTTCCTGCATTATCAAGGTACTGCCAAGCCAACACCTCTTTAGGGGCAGTGGCAGTAGCCTTAAGGATCAATGCTTCCCCAGACTTCATCTGCACCCTTACCATGGTTTTCTCCTTGCCTTTGCTGGAAGTTGCCTTTCCGGCAGCCCCGCTTTGAGGGTCCAGGATAACCACCGAAGAAGCGGCTAGATTCAAGGGAATGGTGCTATCAATGTCTTTGGCGGTATGGTTTACTAGGTAATAATATTTGCCGGTACCAAGATTCCTCCGGATGAATTTAAGGCCAGTATCGGTTAAAGCTTCGCGCTGGATATCCTTGAAGGCCAAGGCCTTGGAAATGTCTTGAGATAGCAAAATCTCCCCTTTCCCGGTTTTTAATTGCCTGATTCCGTGGCCGGCGTCTGTGAAGGAGAGTGACTGGGTTAGCCCCTTCAGCCTCTGCCTTCTTTTTTCCAGCTCCTGCAGGCCGGGCACATCAGTGGGTAATTGCTCTATAATCACCGTGCCGCCTTCTTTGGCCAGTTGGACGGCTCTCTCAAAGGTGGCTAGAGACATGTATTTGCTTTGGGGCAGCACCAGCACTTTATGGGTTGGGGCGGTGGCGGCGGTTACAATCTGGTTGCCTTGCACGCTGGCTTCCTGCAGCATTTTGTCTGAAACAAAATCAAGCGAATAGCCCGCCTCCATTAGTTGCTTAGATTGCTTGTAGAATTGGGTAGGGTGCAACCAATTATCTACCTCGTGCACGCCAATCATCATCTCCATCTTCTCCGGCTTGCCCCACACCTCATGAATGGGCCAGTAGACCAGTATTTCATTGTCTGCTTTACCTGACTGCAAAACAGACTGTACCCGGGTAATGTATTGGTTAAACCCGTTGAACTGGGGCCAGAGGCTGTTGGCTGGCGTCATGTTCAAAGATGCGTAAAACAACCAACCCGGCCAGGCCACTTCTTCGGGGGAGTACGTGACACCGTGGTAGAAAACATGGTTTACCCCAGATAGGAACACCTGTTCCACCTCAGGCTTCATTTGCGAATAAGAGGTTTTGAAATGCTCTCCCAGCCACGTGAAAGTCTCACTGGATACCAGATTCTTACCGGCTACATGCGCCGCTGAAGACGCGAACTTCAGCATGATGGGGTCTGGGTCCACATTGCGCACATCAGCACTGTCACGGCGCAGGCCAGGAATAGGGAAATAACTGGACCCGAAGGTCTCACACTCCGGAATGTCCACAGCGGCATATAAATCCAGGAGGTTACCCGGCGAGCCATGCGATTGGTTTTTGGTCAGGCTTTTGTGTTGGTGCGCCCACTCATTCCAGGGCCCGTAGAAATTATCATAGAGCATTTCGCCCATGGTCTCCCGGTAATCAGATTTGAGACGGGCAATGTGGTCTGTGGTTTCTTTGCTTACCAGTTCCCGCAGGTATGGGCGCATGTCATAGCCTCTGCGCTTCTGAAACTCATTAAAAAAATTAGCGGACCAGTCTGCGTTGTAGACTTCATAGCTGTCATTGTAAAACGCCCTTACCCCATGGTTGCTGCCATTAAAAGCCTGGCTAAACCGTTGCAGGTAGGCTTGCGTGGCTTCTTTGGAAAGGTGGTTTAGCGTATACCCCACCCCGCCCGGGGCCGCCCTTTTCACCGTCTGGCGGGTCTTTCCGTTAAAGGCGGCATAAATCTCCCAGATGCCGGCAGGCGCTTTCCAGGTAAGCTTTCCCTGGGGGCTCACTTTATCTGTCAGGTTGAGGATGGCTCCCTTGTCACTGTAGGCCATCACTGCCTGCAGCACCGCACCCATTTCCCTTTGTTTAGGATCACTTACCTCCAAGGTTTCCTGTAAAGCCTGCCCGCTGTTTAGGGCATACTTTTGCAAAATCAGCCTGGAAGCAGCGTGCTGAGGCGTTACCTGCGGTCCCCCGAACGGCCAACCGGTCCCCTGGGTCATGTCTACACCCATTTGGAGGCTACTGGCTTTCTTTACCGTGAAATCCAGCATACCCATCCATTGCGGCGACAGGAATTCAAGGTATTTGGCCTCATGTCCTTTGGCCCCGTAAATGGGCGCAATCTCTACTCCGCCAATGCCTGCCTTAGAGTACTCGGTAAGCAACCGGTCTATGTTCTTTTCATCCACCGCGTTGCCCATCCACCACCAGCGGGTCCAGGGACGGTTTTCTTTTTTCACCTCCGGCCATTGGGCTTCCTGCGTCTGCTTTGAAGCGCTTGCGTCTGCTCCTACAGAAGATACCTGCGGCTGCCGGCACTGGAGTAAAAGGCTACCGCACAAAACCAGGGAGGCGATAAATTTATATTGGTGGGTCATGCGAGGGAGTGTCATAAATAATGCAACCGAAAGGCCAGCTCTGAATTTGGCCCTACATTGGAATCTTGCTCTAAAGCTATACATCCTGAGGTATTCCATTATCCTGCTGTAACCTGCATGGGAAACTCCTTCCAATTAAGGAATCACCAGCCTTAGCTATTCAACAGAATGTATCTTGCCATTACCCAGTTTGCTTTACAAGTAAATAGGGTTAACTTCTTAAACCTTGGCATAAAAAAAGCGCACCCTGGGGTGCGCTTAAGTACTTGGGTTATTGTTAGAGTGAACTTCTTCTAATCAAAGTAAACGGATTATGGATTTTCTCCCTGAGCTTGTGTTTTACCATGTAGCCTGCCGTTTCGCCCATCAGTTCATGGTCCGTAGAAACCACCGTAATGCCATCATCCAGTATTCTCTTTAAAGGCGTGTCATTGTAGGAAATCAACCCAATATCTTTGCCCAGTGCCAAGTTTCTGGCCCGGGCATCTGTTATCAGATTAGCCAGGTCAGACTCTTCCAGTACCAGATAGGCGGTGCCCGGGGTGACTGCCTCATTCTCGGTAGAGCCTTTCACCTCATGCTCCATTGACATTTCTCGGCAGAATTGCCGGAACCCTTTTACAATCTCAAAGGGGTAGGAAATCTCCCTGGGGTAGATCAGCACAAAGCGCTTGTATTTGCTTAACAGATCAAGGCCTGAATGGAGGGCCACCCGAATATCGCGCTCAAAGTCCTGGTATACGGCGGCGCAGTTGCCTTTGTATTCCTTGGTATCTTTGTCTAACAAGACCAGTTTTTCTTCCGGAATCTGCTTCATGGCCTGGGTAAACATTTCCGTATTAGAGGAAATGTGCGGCATGATCACGAAGTAGTCATATTTATCCAGGTTTTCCTGAATAAGGCTGGCGCAGATCTTGCCATCATAATGGTGAATATGCAGATCCACGATCGCCTCCTCTCCCACCACTTTCAGGAAGGAATAGTATATGGCTTTTTTATAGGCGCTTAGCTTATTGAAGAGCAACAGCACACGGGTTTTGTCTACAGAGAAGCTTTTACTGATGTAGCAACCCTTTCCTTTCACAGAACTGATTACTCCTTTCTGGCGAAGAACTTTATACGCTTTCTCAATGGTATCCCGGGAGAGGTAATACATCTCACTGGTCTCATTGATGGAAGGAACCCGTTCGCCAAGCTTTAATTTTCCGGATTCTATGTCTTTGATCACGGCATTTACCACCTGCAGGTATTTAGGGGTGGCAGATGAGGCGTCAATTTTATCCAGCAGTTCCATGGAGGTGAGTTAAATAAATAGGTAACCAGCAAACGTAAACAGAGGGGAGTCATCTCTATTATCCGGAAATTCCAGAACCAACAGGCTTCCGCCTTATTTCTTCTCTTCCCCTGTATGTTTCTAATTTTTCCGTAAGCGGTTCACCAGGTTTTAATTAAGGATTATTCAATTTTATGGCTTTCAAATGAAATTTAAGAAATTCTTCTCCACTATACCTCTTTTTTATAAAAAATTTATAATTAAATTATTTCCTTTCTATCACCTGAATGTAAAAAACCGGCTATTCTTACCCCAAACTAACATTATGAACCTTTTGCAAGCGGAAGGAAAGTGCCGGAATACTTTCTTCTTTGAAGCTTGCCAAAGGCCTGTTTTCTGCTAGTACCCATCTATCTTCTCTCGTTTCTCTGAGTTCCTTGGATTCCTCCAACCGTGTTTCTTTAAAATAATCCAACTCTCCTACTACTTCTTTGCCGCCGAAACATTGCCCCGCCATTTTGGAAGGCCCGACTTTCTTAAATTAAGGCAAGTGATCTGCATCGTCTCTCCATGCCCTAGATCACCCAGGAATCACCTCTTTACCTAACCTAAAATTCAAAAGCCGTTTTGGGCCTGTTTTATGAAAAACAGGCCCAAAACGGCTTTTGAATTTAAATGAACCTAATTGGTCTCCCGAAGACTTCCTCCGGATTTCTGCTCTCCTTATTTTTCTTGAACCTCGGCCAAAAGCAGGCAGCATTGGTTGGCAATCTCCAGCTCCTCGTTGGTAGGGATTACCAGCACCTTGGTGGTAGAGGCAGGCGTGTTGATCTCCCGGAGGTTGGCACTTCTCAGGGCGTTTTGGGAAGCGTCCAGGTGAATACCCAGGAACTCCATATTCTGGCAAACCAGTTCGCGGGTAAGGGCATCATTTTCTCCTACGCCGGCGGTAAAGACCACCGCATCTACCCCATTCAGGGCCGCGGCATAAGAACCAATGTATTTCTGGATGCGGTAGGCGTACATCTCATAGGCCAGGATAGCGGCTGGATCACCGGCTTCGCGGGCTTTTTGCACTTCGCGCATGTCGCTGGAGCCGGTCAGGCCCAGCATACCGCTTTTCTTGTTCAGGAGGTTATCAATCTGTTCCATGGGCAGGCCTACTTTTGAGGCCAGATAGAACACCACTGAGGCGTCAATGGCCCCCGACCGGGTGCCCATGATCAGCCCGTCCAGGGGGGTGAAGCCCATGCTGGTGTCTATGCAAACCCCAGCTTTCACGGCGGCCATGCTGCAACCATTGCCTAGGTGAATGGTGATGACCTTGGCGTTGGGGTTATCCAGGTATTCGGCGGCTTTGGCGGCCACGTATTTATGGCTGGTGCCATGGAACCCATAGACCCGCACCCCGTGCTCTGTGTAAAAATTGGCCGGAATAGCGTAACGGTAGGCTTTTTCAGGCATGGTTTGGTGAAAGGCCGTATCAAACACCGCCACCTGGGTGGCCTTGTGGAATAGTTTTTCCGCCACCTCTATCCCCTGGAAGTTGCCGGGGTTATGCAGCGGGGCCAGATGAAACAGGTTTTTGATCTGCTCCTTCACATCGGGCGTAATGATAGTAGTATCTGAAAAGCGTTCGCCGCCGTGTACCACGCGGTGCCCCACCACATCTATCTCTGCGGGATCCTGAATAACGCCGGTGCCGGGCTCGGTGAGCAGTTTCACTACTTCCTGTAACGCCGCTTGGTGGTCTGGCAGGGAAAGCTCTTCGCGCACTGCCTTTTCTTGACCCCCGGTGAATACCTTGTGGGTAATGATAGAGCCAGGCAAGCCTATGCGTTCAATCAAGCCCACACAAATGGGCTGCTCAGCAGGCATTTTAAACAACTGGTATTTCAGCGAACTACTCCCGGCGTTTATGACAAAAATATTCATGACTGGTCTGCTTACGTGGTTTGGCCACTTTCCTGGCTTTGGATAGCCGTGATAATGACCGTGTTGAAAATATCCTCTACCGTACAACCGCGGCTCAGGTCATTGACCGGTTTGTTCAACCCCTGCAGCATTGGGCCAATGGCCAAGGCCCCGGTTTCACGCTGTACGGCTTTGTAGGTGTTGTTGCCCGTGTTCAGGTCTGGGAAGATCAGCACACTGGCCTTACCGGCTACCTCAGAATCAGGCATTTTCTGTTTGCCTACCTCCGGGTCTACCGCCGCATCATACTGGATCGGGCCTTCCACCTTCAAATCGGGCCGAAGCTGCTTGACCAGTTGGGTTGCCTGGCGTACTTTCTCCACCTCTTCCCCTACCCCCGAGGTGCCGGACGAGTAGGAAAGCATGGCCACCCGGGGCTCAATGCCAAACCGCATGCTGGTCTCTGCTGACGAGATGGCGATCTCCGCGAGTTGGGTAGCCGTTGGATTGGGGTTCACCGCGCAGTCGCCGAAGACAGATACCCGGTCTTCCAGACACATGAAGAACACAGAGGAAACCGTGGAGATGCCCGGCTTGGTCTTGATGATCTGCAGGGCTGGCCGTATAGTATGCTGGGTAGTATGGATAGCGCCAGAAACCATGCCGTCAGCGTCACCTTTGTAGACCATCATGGTCCCGAAGTAAGACACATCAGACATTAGGTCACGGGCCATTTCAGGGGTTACTTGCTTGGCTTTGCGCAGTTCATAGAGCGTTTCAACGTAGGCGTCAAACTGGGGCGCGTGGGGTGGGTCCAGGAGGGTAACCTTGGTTAGGTCAATATCCAGGCCAAGGCGCTTGAAGGAGGCAAGGATTTCCGCCGGATTCCCGAGCAAGGTAAGCTTGACAATATCCTGGGCCACCAGGCGGGCCGCCGCGCGCAGAATGCGGTCATCATTGCCTTCGGGCAATACAATGTGCTTGCGCTGGCGTTTAGCCCATTGTCCCAGCTGGTACTGAAACATGTGCGGCGTAATGGTTTCTGAATGGTAGGCGGCCATCCGGGCGTTCAGCGCACCGGTATTGACGTTGCGGTTAAAAGTGTCAATAGCCAGCTGTATCTTTTTGGTGTTGTCCTGGGTAATGCGGGCCTTGACGGCGGCAATCTGGGTGATGGTCTCAAACGTACCTGTTTTCACGCACATGATGGGCACCACATTCTGCAGGCCATTGATCAACCTGATGATGGGCTCCTCAGGCTCTGAACCGGCGGTAAGCACAATACCGGCAATGCGTGGGTAGCTGGAGGAAAGGTTGGCCTGCAGCGAACAGATAATGATATCGCCGCGGTCACCGGGTGTGACAATAAGCACGTTCTCCTTTAGGTAGTTGAGGAAGTTGGGCACCTGCATGGCCCCGGTCACAAAGTTGTCTACCTGGTTGGAAAGGTGGTCTTCCCCAAAGATCAGCTTACCGCCCAGACTCTGGAAAATATCTTTGATGGTGGGGTTCTGCAGCCCTTTGTCCATCGGGATTACCGACAGGATAATTTCCTCAGGCAACTGTTTACTGATCAGTTCCTGGACTGTTTCCAGATCAGAGGGATTCACTTTATTGGCCACAATGCCCAGCACCCGTATGTCGCGGGCCTCAAAATTATGCAGGAAACTAAGCGTGGCCTGTGCTACCTGGGCGGGGGTTTTGTTTTCGCCAGACACTACCAGAATAGCCGGCGTGCCCAGGTTCTTGGCGACCAGCACGTTCAGGTCAAACTCAAAGGCAGTGCCCTCCCCTACAAAGTCACTTCCCTCCAACACCGTAAAATCGCACTGGGCCTCCAGTTTCTTGAACTTGCTGATGATGGTGTCAATCATGAGGCCCTGGCTCTCATTCTCAAAATGCCGCATCACCTCAGTACCGGTAAAGGCATAGGCGTCTTCATAGGCAATGGGAAGGCCGAAATGGTGCAACAGCGCCTGGATATGGACATCCTTGCTTTCTGTGGCATCTGTATTGATCACTGGCTTGAAATAGCCAATCTTCTGCGCTCTCCCCAGCAACATGTTTACCAGGCCCAGGGCAATAATTGACTTTCCGCTGTAGGGCTCAGCAGAGGCTATGAATATGGAGTTGGTCATGACTGAATAAGGCTTTTACACCGGCAATAAAGGAGCAAATTAATTCTTAAGCGTGCTGTATTCGTCTTTTTCTTCCCTGGATAAATGAAAAACCTGAATTCTCAAGGCCCCCAAATCCCATTTCACCTGCGCCACCTGGGCCGCCAGCGAGGACTGCGCCTCCACAATAGAGAAATCCATTTTTTGGTCAGAATCTGATATATACGTTTCAAGGCGCTGGAGATACAAGCCCAGTTCTTTTTTTAGTGCCTCCTGCTTTTTAGCGGTTTTCATGCCTAAAAGTTGGATTTCAGAGACCTTGTCCAGGGTATCGCGCTGCACCATTGGCAACAGGGCCGTCGTGAGCAGTCTTTTCAGGAAGTCGGCTTCCCGGTCCAGAAACTCCAGCTCAGACACCCAAACTTTGGCGGCCAGGTACAGCTCCTGTAATTCTTCATTTAATTCTGCGTAGGCGATGGTATTTTTCATGGCATCAGGATTTAATGATGCAAAGCTAGGCCCCGGCCAGGTCTTATGAAGCAACGGCGGTCAAGCCAGGAGGTGATTCTCATCATTATTTTGGCCCCGCCAGCATTGGCGCCGGCGACACCAGGCTGCCCTAAAAGCAGGAACTCCGTTTCGGGGCCGTTTTTAGAAAAACGGCCCCGAAACGGAGCGCTCTCCCCCGCCTCTTGGGCGAAGGTTACCTAGTCAAGTATTGCTCAAACCACGAAGAGGCAATGCGGGCGGCTTCTTCCAGGGTTCCTTTCTCTTCAAATAAATGGGAGGCCCCGGGAATGATGAACAACTCCTTTTCGGCTTTTTTAAGGGCCCGGTAGGCTTGCTCGTTCAGGGAGATCACCTCTTCATCTTTTTCCCCCACAATTAGCAAGGTGGGAGCCAACACTTGCGGCAGCACCGACAACACCAGGTCTGGCCGCCCGCCTCTGCACACCACGGCCTTTACCTGGTTGCCCAGCTTGGCGGCCGCGCCCAGGGCCGAGGCCGCCCCGGTGCTGGCGCCAAAGTACCCCACGGGCAAGCCTTTTAACTGCGGAAGCCCCGCCAGCCACTGTGATATGGTGACCAGCCGCTGAGTGAGCAGGGGAATATCAAACCAGTTTTGGTAAAGCTGGTCTTCCTCCTCAGAAAGCAGATCAAAAAGCAAGGTGCCAAAGCCCAGGTCTTCCAGCACCTTGGCCACGTAGCGGTTGCGGGAACTGTGCCGGCTGCTGCCGCTGCCATGCGAAAACACCACCAACCCCTGGGCCGGGGAAGGTAAGTTCAAATTCCCGATGAGGGTGATCTCCCCCACCGGGATCTCAATTTCAGTATGGATAAGATAAGGTTGTGTCATAGACCAGGGCATGAAAAGGTGGCAGTGAGGCTGCGGTAACAACAGGCACCGTGGGGCGGTGAAAGGGGCATCATGCGTTTTAAGCACGTTTTCTGGAAAACAGCCTTAAAACGCTGTTCAAGCCAAATCCCACATCAGCCGGAGGCTGGATAGTTCCTGGTTTCCGACTTCCAGGCTTCCGACGGCATCGGCTATATAAGGGGGAGCAAATGGATCGTTGTCCTTACTTTTTACGGGCTCCTGAAAAAAGGGCTTACTAATGGGTTGACTTTAAGATAACATCACTCTTTTTCAGGTGACGCCGGTTTTGCGGCTTCTTTATTACCAAAGAGTAACTAGGGCTGAAAAAAGAAGCATATCCAGATCATAAACCAACTCAGCTGCATTGTAAAAGGCAGGTAGAAAGCCAGGGCGAGATTACTCTAAAGACGTAGAACTCCATCTTTCCCTATCGTCTGAAAAGAAATCACCACTTTCCGCAAAGGATTTTACTATTTTAGCCCCGTAAAAACAGGCCAGAAACACGCCAGTCTATTGGTAGATGTTTTCTTTTCAACGTTGATTTCAGATGATTCTTGCTGGAAGCCGTATATAAAATCGCCTAGAACTTTACCCTATTCTTATGAAAACCAGAACTTTACTAGTCATTTTAGTTGCTTGCTTCTTCTGCTGTTTTGCTTTACCCACGTTTGCCCAGGTAACCCACAATGATGTGGAGATGAAGCTGGAAAAAGAGTCTGTAGAAGCAAAAGAAAGAGCAGACAAGAAACAGGTAGAGGCCGCCAAGGATCTCAAAAAGCCTACCAGCGAAGAGGCCAAAACAGCCAAAGAAAACACCAAAGCCGCCAACCGCCAGGAACACGAGGCGGTGTATGCGGCCAAAGAAGCTTCCAGACAGGAAGCCAAAGCCCAGAAGACCAAAAATAACTCTGACAAGCAAGCCAGGAAAGCAGCCAAGGCTGCGGCCAAGCCCAATGATGAGTAATTTAGACAGTCTTAACAGAAAACCCCTCTTGCTTCCAGGAGGGGTTTTCTGTTTTAAGGGCGTTTTCAGAAAAACAGGCCTAAAGCAGGTTTTCTTCCCGATGGATAAAAACGTATTGTCTTGCGCTGGTCTACACAGCCTTTCTCTTTTTCAAAAGAAACAAGTTACTTCCCTCCCGCCAGGGTAAGCAGGAAAACAGATTCCTTAACGGCCAACACGCTATGCGGAATACCGGCATGCAGGGCCAGCAACTGTCCTGTCGTAAGCCGGGAAGTTTGGTTATCGGCAGTAAAATCCAGTTCGCCTTCCAGTACCTGCACGCTTAAAATGCCGGGCGCGGTATGGGTTTTCATGAAGGCCCCATCGTGCAGGGCAATGAGTACCAGACGCAGGCCGTCGGTTTTAAAGATGGTGATGGCGTTGCGGTCACTGTTCAGCCAGGGCTGTTCCTGCTTGATCTGGGCAATAAACCCGGGCAGGTCCATGACAACCTGGGCGGCATCCAGGGGCCTATCGCCTAAGGGGCGTTGGGGCGTGGCTTCATTTGATTTTTCTTCCATAGCGGCATTGGGTTAAGGGGCGCAGGAGGCGGGTACGCACAGGTGTACGTCCTGATTGCCTGCGCCGTTATCCTTGGCTTCCCATGGAAAGCACCTGAATAATTGTCTTTCTTTTAATGGGGGAAAGAATTTCTGATAAGGTGCCCAGGCGCGAAGTTTAGGCCAGATTGGTGATAAAGGAAGTACCTTCTTTCAGTTCCAGGGCCAGTTGCCGGACGGTGGTTTTCGCAAAGACGTCTTTAAGGGCCTCACGGGCGGCCTTGAACCGGTCATGCATGGGGCAAGGGTGCACTTCTGAGCATTGTTTCAGGCCCAGACCGCATTCCTTAAAGATAGTCATGCCATCAATGGCTTCTACTATCTGCAACAGGGGAAGCTCCAACTGGGCGTCAGTGAGGTAAAAGCCACCGTACGGACCTTTAAGGGACGAAATGAGTTGGTGTTTGCTAAGGACCTGCAGAATTTTGGCGGTAAAGGCCTCGGGCGCGTCTACCTCCCTGGAAATGTCCCTTACGTTCAGTTTCAGCCCTGCTTCGGTCCTGGAAGCCACAAAAACCACCGCCCTGATTCCGTACTTACATGCTTTTGAAATCATTTTGCGTTGTCTGTGGTAAAAAATCTAAGCGTCTTAACTCTAAACCAGGGTGACCGTATCTGCCCCCTTAATGCCTTCAATACGTCTTTCAAAGTTGGTGGCCATGATAAACCCGCGGGCTTTGGCCTCTTCGGCCACGGGCCCTTCAAAATACGTGTCTATGGTAGCGTTAAACAAGGAAAGCCAGCGCTTAAAATGCTCGCTTTCAACGGGCATGGTGGCGTGCTTGGCGAAAGGGTTGCCGGTATAACCGCGCTGCCCAAACAAGGCGGCATTCCAGAAGGTGTACATTTTCTCCAGATGTGGCTCCCAGTGGGTATTCAACCTGTATAGAAAGATGGGCGCGAGTAACTCGTCCTGGCGCACCAGACCGTAGAACTCATCTACCATTACTTTAATATCTTCTAGACCGGTAATGTCTTTTTTTAGTGCCATGGTACAAATGGTATTGCGTGAACGGGCTGTTACAGAGGCAGGCAAGTCGGCCTTTCCAGCCAACTGAATCAAAACCCCTGCTATGCAAAGGTACCAACAAAAATTAAAAAGGATAAGTTTATCTTAAATAGGGAATTCTGAAAACCGCCCAAGCTCCTTCTCCTTCGTCCTTCTTCTGGGTAAGAGGCCACCTACCCATGCCGGCAACCTTCCCAGAAGTAAACCTTTGCCAAAATTACAGGTTAAAAGGAAAGACTCTGTGCTCACAGAAGGATCACTTTGGCATTATGGTTTCACCTAGTCTCTTCAACCCACTAACCTCTATCCTATGCATTTACCACCACTTTCTTTTCTTCTTGTAGCTTTTCTGGCGCTGCTCTTCACGGGTTGCAACAACAAGGCCATCAACCAGGATACTGCCCCCGCATCCCCTACCGGCCAGGCCAATTGCACGCCCCTTGAAACCCGCGTGGCCAATGCCCCTGAGCAGAAACCGGCCTTTGAGGGCCAGACCCGCATCTGTGGCATAAAGTCCACTACTGCGTTTAAAGTAGACGTGCTGGCCAAGGGATTGGAGAAACCCTGGGCCGTTGAACCCCTCCCCGATGGCAACCTACTGGTCACCGAAAAGCCGGGCCGCCTCCGGATCATATCAGCCACGGGCCAGGTGGGGGAACCTATTATGGGCTTGCCTAAGGTAGACGCCCGCGGGCAGGGAGGTTTGCTGGATGTGGCACTCAGTCCTTCTTTTGCCACTGACCGTACCATTTTCTGGAGTTTTTCTGAACCCCGCCAAGGCGGAAACGCTACCAGCGTAGGCCGCGGGGTACTTTCTCAAGACCGGAAAAGCCTGGACCAGGTAAAGGTTATTTTCAGGGCCATGCCCACCTATGACGGCACCATGCACTTCGGGTCCCGGTTGGCGTTTGGCCCAGACGGAATGCTGTATATGACCCTGGGCGAGCGTTCAGACCTGGAGATTCGGCCGCAGGCCCAGCACATGGACAGCCACATGGGTAAAATCCTGCGCCTTACCCCAGACGGCGCGCCGGCCCCCGGCAATCCCTTTATGGGTCAGGCGGGCGCCCTCCCAGAGATCTGGACCGTAGGGCACCGCAACGTGCAGGCCGCCGCTTTTGACCCCGAAGGCAAGCTTTGGGTAGTGGAAATGGGCCCCCAGGGCGGCGATGAGCTCAACCTGATCCAAAAAGGCAAGAACTACGGCTGGCCCTTGGTCACCTACGGCGAGGAATATTCTGGCCAGCCGGTGCCTAACGCCGTCACCGCCAAAGCTGGTTTTGAGCAACCCGTGTATTATTGGGACCCAGTCATTGCCCCTTCAGGCGCGCAATTCTATACGGGCAGCGCGTTCCCAGAATGGAAAGGAAACCTGTTTGTGGGCGGCATGAAAGACCAACGGCTGGTGCGCCTGCGTATTGAGAACGGCAAGGTGACTGGTGAAGAGCACCTGCTCACCGAGCGCGGCCAACGTATACGCGACGTGCGCCAGGGCCCAGACGGCGCCCTCTACATTGTCACAGACCAAACCAACGGCGAGCTCTGGAAAATCTCCCCGGGCCAATAGGGAATCCTGGTTAAACGTCCCATAATATCCTCCAAAAATAGCGGCCTCCGTTTTAAGCCTGTTTTTCAAAAAACAGGCTTAAAACGGAGGCCGCACCACTATGGCACTACATTCACCTTTTCTATTTAACAGAAGCGGGGGCTTCCCACCCTTTCTTTTCCTTTAACCCAAACACCCGGGAGATGTTGAACCCAAAGTAGATATCGCCGTTGCTCCAGCTACCGGCGTTTTGGGGGATGAAGAACTTCTCAATCATGCCCTGGGCATTGGTGGCCATTAATTGGAACACGTGGCCCCCGGTTTCTATGTCTACCCCCAAAGACAGGGTGTTCCGGTAAGTATCAGCGGTTTCCCCGGGCAGAAGGTAGAAGTATTCGGCGTTAAAGGAGGTGCGCTTGGTGATCTTGAACTTTCCCCCCGCGCCTACGGCCAGTACGTTGGTTTCGCCGGAGGGCGTTTCCACCAAGTTACGGTGTACCAGGGCAGGCGAAACCTGTAGAGAAAGGCGCTCAGAGAATTTGCGGGCTATCAATACCTGGTAGGTATAGGTAAGACGATGGGCAAAATCATGGTTTGTTTCCTCTTCCGGCCATTTCAATGATTTCAGGGCCGTACTGGCAAAGGCGGTCACTGAAACCGGCAGCCCCGCCGGCTTTTGGTAGGCCACGCGGTACTTGAGAAAGCCGTCATACGTTTTTTCCAGGGAACTGCGGCCAATGCCTACGGTTAACCGGTCATTAACCCCGTATTCCAATCCCAGCCTGATGGTGGCCTGGTCTAAGCCCCAGAAGTTATAGGCCCCGCTGTTCAGGGTCCCAAATCGGTGGGAAATAAGAAACAGCAGCGTGCCTTGGCCATTGGTTTCCACGGTGTGGCCATTCACCAGCCGGGTTCCCTTAAACGTGGCCAGGGTGGGTTCTCCCTTACTGCTGTCCTGGGCCTCGGCTAACTTAAGCAGGTCATCCTGGGCCGCGGCGGTATGCGCCAACCCCAGGAGAAGCAGACCGGTAAAGATGACGTTTTTGATCCCTCTCATAGGCTTTTAGCGACGTAAGGCACATACAACATGTCTACTGTGATATCAATCTGTTTGGCAATATGCTCCTTTACCAAAGCCGGAATCTGGATATTGAATTCCTGGGGCGTTACGGAGAACGTAGACTTGCCCTGCACCTGGCCTCCTTTTATCTGCAGGGTACCATTGGTTCTGAGCAGCTTGTCCACGCCATGGATGGAAAGCACCCCTTCTATAACCACCTTGTAGAGGTTATCCTGCGCCAGGTTGACCTGTTGAATCTGTAGGACCTTCCCCTTGAAGGTGGCTTTAGGGTAAAGGTGCGACTCCACGTAGTTTTCATTGAAATGCTCCCGCATCAAGGCCTTCTTGAATTCAAAGGCTTTCATGGGCACGCTGAACACCAGATCACCGGTCTTAAAATCCAGGAAAGAAACCACCTGCCGGTTTTGTGCCTCTATGTCCTCTAAAGGGGCTTTAGAGAAAAAGGAGATAAAGCCTGTTTTGGTGTAATACCGGCTTTGGCCCTGGGCCAGGGGCGGCGCCCAAAACAGCCCCATCCCTATCAGCAGCAACATCATGCATTGGTATCTCATGGCAGTTTAGTTATTAGGCGCGCCGGCGTCTACCCACTTCTTGATCTTGGCTATAGTACAGTCAGAGAGCTTGGCGCTCCCCTGGGGCATTTGCGGGAAGCCTGGTGCATGGTTGATCACCCCCAAAAGCTTACCGTTATCTGCGTACTGCTTCAGGCGCGCATAGGTATCCAGCACCACCCCATTAGTGGCAATGGCAGTACTGTGGCAAGAGTTGCAGTTGGTGGCAATGATGCCGGCCACCGTGCCTGAATAGGTGATGTTATTGGTATCACACTGCAGCGGCTGCGGATTAGGGGTTGGCGTGGGCGTGACATCTTCTTCCTTGTCACTGGAGCAGGCATAGCTGAAAGAGAAAAGAAGGAAAACGAGGGACAAGCGCAAAGAGAGTCTCATAAGAATCAGGTTTTAAGTTATAGGTGCGTAATAGGCTGTTTCTTGTTTGTTGCTATTGCTGAACCACCTGGGTTCTGATCTCGCCGGCCGGAAACTGTGCGCTATGGACATTCACGTACCACATGCCAGCCAGTAGGTCTGTTTCCTGGTCTGCGGTAAGGGCCGGTGTCTGGCCATTAATGGGGCTGGTATAAGGGCCACTGATAGGAATAACCACCGGACCGCTTTTTCCTACTGCCTCTTTATGGAAGTGCATGTTGGTAGGCGTGATGCCCGCGAAGGTGATGGTGTAGGTAAGGATTTTGGTGTCTTTATTATAGGTGCCCTTGAACGTGCCTGTGGCCTGAGACGCATTGGCCGGCACTTCCTGGGCACCGGTAAGGGTACTATCTTTGAACATCACCTGGTTGGAAGGAACCTTGTCGTCATCATCGTCATCGTTACAGCCCACGGTAACAAGGGCGCACGCCAGAAATAGAACAGAAAATACCCGGAGAATTGGAGTTTTGGTTTTCATGACTATGGTTTTAGGTTAAATGGAAAAATACTTATTTCAGCAAAATCAAAATTCAGGCAACTCGTTGTATATTAGCAATTTACACATATTTCTTCTTATCGTTTTAGGCCTAATTGCCAAAAAATAGAGGCAACAAAGGGCCGTTCACACAATTTTGGTTGTGTTTTGTCATTGCCTTTAAGCGAAAAGAATTAAGGTTTTAAGGAGAATTTGTAGCCTGCCGTAAAAAACACGCCCGCGCTTGTCAGCCTCACTTTGCCCGCCCCAATTCCCTGAAGGGGAATCTTGACGAAGGGTTCCGCCCCCAGGGCTATGCCAGAAGGAAAGGCTCTGGAATAGTGAAGGGAGATATTCTGTACGCCAAACCAATGGCGGTTCTTATTGTCTACCTCCCAGTTATAGGTCTTGGCCCCGTACCCGTAGCCTGCCGGCGAACTGGAATAGTATTCTTCCTTAAGCATGAGGTAACTGGAAAGTCCCGCCGCTACGCCCACGCTGTGCTGGCCTTTTTCCCAAACCTGATACTGCAGATTCACCGGGATATCAAGTACTTGGCACGTAGCCTCCACGGTCTGGTAATCTATGTTGGCGTAGGCGCTTGGCCAGGTGTATTCTTCAGGCGGAG
The DNA here is from genome assembly GCF_054781795.1 of Rufibacter soli. NCBI lineage: Bacteria > Pseudomonadati > Bacteroidota > Cytophagia > Cytophagales > Hymenobacteraceae > Rufibacter > Rufibacter soli. The sequence goes on from NZ_BAAGTS010000002.1 coordinate 2,670,803, forward strand.
TTGTGTATTTCTTGTTGGCGTACATAACCCCAGTAACCAGGCTCCACTTCTTGGCCAACGGTACCGCCACCAACAGGCCCCAGTTCATGCTAACGGCCTGGGCGTCTTTTAATCTAACGGTCGTAAAATCAGGCGCGGCGGCTACCATCAAAGAAACGGAACGCAAAAACTGCGCTTGTTTGGCTTCTGGACTCGCTTTTTCTTCCCCGGCTAAGGTGTCTGGATTAGCCGGCTGCAGGACGTTTTGCACGGGAGTCGGGTTCAGAACCTTCTCAGCCAACATTGGTTCCGAAAGGCGGGAAACACTATCCTGGAGGCCAAGGGACACGAATTGGGTACCCTCCCTGAACGTGTTTGCCCGTTCTTCCTTCCCCTTCTCCTCCAGTGCTTTTGCCTCGGGGGCAGGCATTAGCCTTGGGGTTTTCTGATTCACCAGCCATCGTAGGCTTCTTTTTCCTTGATTAGTAACCTTCACTGGTGCCGTAGAGGGTACATCGGCTTCTATAAGATTGATACTTCTGGAATCTGCTTCCTGAGTAGTTGGCTTTAGCTGGGTTACCGGCTCTACTTGCGCTCGGTTGTCTGCCTGGGCTATTTTCTTCTGTAAAGAGGAATAGCTGGCTGGGGCTTGGTTTAACTGCCCTTCCTGCCGGGCTACGGGCAAGATAGCCTGGGTTTGGGGCTGTAACGACAGGTAAAACACCGGAACCAGGCCTATTCCCACTAAAAGTAAAAGCAGCAGGTAGCGGTAATACAGCCTGAACCAGCCTCCCTCCTGGCCCTGGACGGTATCCAGCATTTGGTCCATAGCCTGCCAGGCCTCCGGATCAAAGGGAGGAGTATACCGTTCAGCCGATTCCCTGAACAGATGGTCTAGTTCCTGATCAGACATATTGTTCAAATTCATCTACCTTGTTCTTTTTAAGCACTTCGCGCAGGTTAGCCCTAGCCTTTGAAAGGTTTGATTTGGATGTCCCAGCCGAAATGCCCAGTATCTCTCCTATTTCATCATGGGTATAGCCATCAATCACATATAAATTGAAAACGGTTCGGTAGGCCGGTGACAGCTGCTGGATTAAACCAATCAGGTACTCATAGTTGAGGCTACTGATGGTGTCTGCCGTGTCAGCTATGGGTGGGGCCGTCTCTATATCAGAGGCATGGTAATATTTAAGGTTATGGCGGTAGTTGTCCAGGGCGGTGTTGATCATGATGCGCCGTACCCAGCCTTTGAAAGGCTTGTCGTGGTTGTACTGCTTCAGTTTGGTGAACACCTTCATAAACCCGTCATTTAAGACCTCTTTGGCCTCTTCTGTATCTTTGCAATACCGTATACAAACGCTCATAGCATAGCCGTAGAAATGCTGGTATAGCTTTCTCTGGGCTTCGCGGCTGTTGTTTAAACACCCGGTCAGCAGCTCTTCCACTTGCTGGCTTTCGGTATAGCTCACTGTTTCCTTATTTGCGCCCCCATCACGTACTAATTTCGCGAATGGTTGCCTGCCTCCATAAAAAAAAGTAAACTATTTTAAAGATTTCCCCTATTGCTTTCTTGATGGGTTTAAAGTGAAATGGCTGAAGTTCTATCTCGGTCTGTTTAAGCTCAGAAAAAGCTGGTTAGCGTTTTAAGCCTCTTTTGCCAAAAACAGGCTTAAAACGCAAAAAGAGGCACAAGGCCTCTTTTTGACTAACTATAAGTAAATGTTCTTCTATCGGGAATTTTTGATAAAGACCTTAAACGTGGAGCCCTTGTCTGGTTCACTTTCTACAGTCACGTAGCCACCCAGCGCCTCGGCCTGGGTTTTGACCAGGTAAAGGCCCAACCCCCGGCCTGAGACATGGAAATGGAACCGTTTGTAGAGCCCGAAAAGGTTTTTGCCCTGTTTATCCAGGTCTATGCCCAGCCCGTTATCCGCAACAGAAAGGCAGAGGAGTTCTCCCTCCTGCAAGAGTTCTGCGGTGATGGAAAGCTGCATGGCGCGGTCAGGTGATTTATACTTTACGGCGTTGGTAAGCAGGTTAGACAAGATACTGCTCACGTAGCTCCTAATAGAGCCTATTTCCTGCACGCCGTTCAGGTGCACCTTAATGGCGCCGTAGCATTCCCCGGGCAAGACCTGCAAGACTTGGTCCACCACCTCTGGTAACGAGAACTTTTCGCGTTCTTCCAACACGCCCGCCTGCAAGCTCAACAGTTCATTGAGATCTCTGATGATGTTATCCAGGTTTTGGGCGGTTTGCTTCAGGCGCGCAGTGATGCCTTCCTGCAGCGTGGGGCTTTCTGTGGCGTTAAGCAGGGAAGTGAGACCCATGATATTGGCCACCGGAGACCGCAGGTTATGGGACACTATGTACGTGAACTGTTCCAGGTGGCGGTTGCGGCGCAATAATTCCTCGGTGAGTTGAGCCCGTTCCTCCTCCGCCTTTTTCTGCTCGGTGATCACGGTTTCAATGACAATGAATTTTTTATCACCGCCGCTTTGCTCATCAATGATGGGGGTCACGTCCAGTTTGGACCAGTACACCTCGCCGGCCTTGTTCTTGTTCTGCACCTCCTGCACAAAGGGCTTGTCAAACACCAGCTTCTCCCTAATGGTGGAAATTCTGTTGGCATTGGTTTCAGGACCGGCCAATAGATCGCCGGGTTTACGGCCCCGCACTTCTTCCAGGGTATAGCCGGTGATTCTGGTGAACCCTTCATTCACCCACTCCACCCGGGCCTCGTCATCTGTGATGTACACAGAGTTCACGGTTTTACTGGCCACCAACGAGAGTTTCTTTAGTTCTTCCTCTGCCTTCTTGCGGTCATTTATTTCCCTAAAGTACACGGTAAGGCCTTCTTCAGAAGGAAAGGCGCTCACATCCAACCACATACCCAGGGGGCTGGAAAATCCCTCAAAATGGACGGGTACCTTCTCTGCCAGGGCTTTCTCATACCAGACAAAGAAATTCCCGAACTGCTCCGGGTCATAGATGGCTCTGATGTCCTGGCCCAGCAGTTCTTCGGCCCTCACCTCCATGATTTCTTCAAATCCCTTATTCAGGTAGGTGAACCGCCAGGCGTGGTCCAGGGTAAAGAAGGCGTCTTTAATACTTTTAAGGGTAGAGTCAAGCCGCTTGGCCGTGGTCTCCAACAGGAACTGCTGTTTTTTAGAAGCCGTGATATCCTTGGCAATGCCATGGGCGCCCACCACTTCGCCGTTGATGACAATGGGCATGACCGTAAAGGTAAAATAGCAGGTGCCCCGGCCTGGTATGTAAAGCGGAGTCTCAGTAGTAACCGGCTCTCCGCGCATTACTTTCTCAAAATTGAGGTTATCTTCCTCCAAAGAATCCGGAGAGGATAAATCCCTGAATTCCATCTGCAGGAGGGTTTCCCGGGGTACCTGTAGCATATTCACTACGGCCTCATTCACGGAGGTAAACTTTCCTTCCTTGTTAAGTGAATAAACGGCGTCTGGGTTGTAGTCAAACAGAGCCTTGTACCGTTGCTCGCTTTCAGCCAGCAGCATTTCCTGCTTACGGCGCAGCGTTATGTCTCGGCTATTGACCACAATACCCTGAATGTTAGGCACATCCAGGCAATTGGTGACGTAAGATTCCAGCCAGCGCCATTCGCCTTGCCCTCCCATAAACCTGAAGGGTTTGGTATCTACCACCTCGCCTTTCAAGACCTGTTCTAAACAAGTCATCACCTCGGCATGATCCTCCGGGTGAATCATATCAAAGACGTTTTTACCTATAAAGTCTTCTTTAGGCACGCCAATCACCTTCTCAGAATTAGCACTGGCAAAAGTAAATATGGCTTCCTCAGAGAGGATGGCAATCATATCTGAGCCTCTGAGCAGGAGCGCTTGTAGACGGCTTTCGCTTTCCTGGATCTGTAGTTCCTGCTGGCGTATTTTGGTAACGTCACGCCCCATGGAATACCCCATTTTTTGACCCGGTGAAAAGGTGGAAACCCAGGACAGGTACACCAAAGATCCATTTTTATGAACGTACCGGTTGCTGAACTGGGTGGTCATGTCGCCTACCTGGATAAGCCTGGTATCTTCCTCCGTGGCGGAAATATCCTCTGGATGTATGAACTCACGGTAGTTACGCCCCACCATTTCTTGGGGGGAATACCCCAATACCGTCTCGGCGGCCCGATTCATGTAGATAATGGTACCGTCTAAGGCAAAAGACCCAATCAAATCAGCAGAATGGTCCAGAATGAGCTGGAAATCTATCAGGTCTTTTTCCAGGACCTGGTGTTGGCGCGCAATAATGGCTTGCGCCTCCTTTTCTTTCCGGAGGTCCCGGGCGTTCACGCTGGTATAAACCTTGCCAAAAGACACAAACTCCCGTGACATGAATTCCACCGGAATTTTCTCCTGGTTGAGGTGTAGCAGGTTAAGCTCGCCTTTGAAGTAACCTTCTTTACTCCTTTTAGCCAGCGATTCTTTCCACCGCAGGTCTGTGGGATCAATGCAGCCGGCCCGGCCCACCTGCAACACATGCTCCTTGGTTTGCCCCAAAAGATCACAAAAAGCCTGATTCACTAACAGAATACGCCCGCTGGGCTCAGACAGCAGCATAGGTTGGGAACTATGCTCCACTAAGGCCTCTAAGATTTCCAGCCTCACCTCTGTCTGAGGGGCCGTTTCTTCCTTATCCCCTGTGGTATTGCTTCCTGCTTCTTCCATTTATAAGATCAAGTATTGTGTAAGGTTTTAGGGGGATGCAAAAGTAGTTGAATTATAGAATTAATACTATTTTAGTCCTCAGTAAAAAAGTATTAATCAAGGCCTTGCCTTTTAGTAAACCAGAAATACATAACCACTCCCAATTCCCGGGATCGCTCCATGGCGTTACCGCTGCCAGCTGTTTTGCATGGGCCAAACCGTTCACTCCTGGAGACAACATTAACCGACAATTCAAATCTATAAGATTCTGTTTTAGGGCTGTTTTTGGTAAAACAGCCCTAAAACAGAAATGCCCCTTAAAATAGGGGCATTTCTGTTTACAGCCTATGCCAGGGGTTATTTTCCCTGTTCGTATTTGTTGTTGAACTTCTGGTAGAGGTACTGCTGCTTGTCTGTAAGATTAAGCTTGCGGCCCTGGATAAACGCGTGGCTGATCTTGTTGGTGCGCATGTCCAGGATATCTCCCTCAGACACCACAATGCTGGCGTCTTTGCCTACCTCCACAGAACCTACCTGCTTGTCTACCCCCAGAATTTTGGCGGCATTCAAAGTCACCGAAGACAAAGCCTGCTCTTTGGGCAACCCGAAGGCCACTGCCGTTCCGGCAATGAAGGGCAGGTTACGCGAGCCGTGCAGACTGGCGTCATAGTCCAGGCAGAACAGCAGGCCGGCCTGTTGCAGCAAGCCCGGCATCTTGTAAGGCAGATACACGTCATCGCCGGCGCGGGCCGGAAGGGCGTGCACCCCAGAGTAGATCACGGGAATGTTGTTCTCCTTCAGGAAATCAGCCACCACCAGCGCATCTCCGCCGCCCACGATCACCATTTCCTTTACGCCGGCTTTCTGCGCGAACCGTACGGCTTCCACTATCTCCTTGCCATAGTCGGCGTGGATAAACAGCTTTTTGGTGCCGTCAAACAAGCCGGTCATGGAAGCAAGCTTCAGGTTTTCGCGGTCGTTTTTCTGGTTGCGGTATTCCTTGGCTTCGGCCAGAAGGGCCTCCAGTTCCTGCAGACCGGTTTGCCGGGCCTGGCGGCGCTGGGCCACCTGCGGCGAATTATCTGAGGAAGCCGGCACCAAAGCAGGCCAGCGAAGGTGCACCCCGCCATCGGCTTTCACCAGGGCGTCTTCCCAGTTCCAGGCGTCCAGCTGCACCACCGACGAAGACCCGGAGATCATGCCGCCCACGGGTGTTACCTGGGCCATAAGCACCCCGTTGGAGCGCAGCGTGGGCGTGATGTCTGAATCTGTGTTGTAGGCTACCACGGCCCGCACGTTAGGGTTGAACAAACCTACTTCCTGCTGGTCTAAGGTAGCGCGCACCGATTCAATCTCCGTTAAGCCAATCTGGCTGTTGGGCAGGATCATGCCCGGGTAAATGTGCTTGCCGGCCACGTTCACCGTTTCATAGGTGGCGCCGTTGGGCTTGAAGCCCGCAGCCGGACCAGCATAGATGATTTTACCCCCGCTGAACGCCACGGCGGCGCCTTCCACTACCTGCCCGTTCCCTACGTGCAGGATGCCGCCGGTAAGTACCGTGGGGTTGGTTTGTTTATTGGCTGGCACCGGTACCTGGGCCCAGGCCGAAGAGGCACCCAGCAGCAGGGCTGCGGCCAGCGTTAATCGTTTTTGCATGTTGGTGGCAGTAAAGGATACCGCTGTTTTCTTAATTTTTAACATGGGGCGGTCTCCTTATTTTTGGTGATGATACTCAGATTCCTGTAACTGCTCCTGGGTGCCGTTGTCCAGGTCCTCGCAGTGCAGCACCTGGGCGCCACGGCGTGAAACCGGGGCAGCCTGGGTTTTCTCCCCGCGGGCCTTGGCGGCCATCATCTTATTAATGAGGCGCAGGCGCTCCTTCTCCTGCTCCAGCTGCAATTGCTTGTCCTGCTCCAGGTCAAAGTAGGCGATGCCGTCTACAAAAGTTTTCTCTGGGCGGGCGTAGATGGAGAGCGGGTGCTCGTTCCAGATCACCACGTCAGCGTCTTTGCCGGCCTTGAGGCTACCAATGCGGTTGTCTAAGTGCAGCAATTTGGCCGGGTTCAGGGTTACCATTTTCAGGGCGTCTTCTTCAGACACGCCGCCATACTTGATGGTTTTAGCGGCTTCCTGGTTGAGGCGACGGGCCATTTCGGCGTCATCTGAGTTGATGGCCGTGGTAATGCCCACGTTATGCATGATGGCGGCGTTGTACGGGATGGCGTCTTTTACCTCCATTTTGTAAGCCCACCAGTCTGAGAAGGTAGAGGCGCCAATGTTGCGCTCCTTCATTTTGTCAGCCACTTTGTAGCCCTCCAGAATGTGGGTGAAGGTATTCACCTTGAAGCCCATCTGGTCGGCCACTTTCATGAGCATGTTGATCTCAGACTGCACGTAAGAGTGGCAGGTGATAAAGCGCTTGTCATTGAGGATCTCTACCAGGGCGTCCAGTTCCAGATCGCGGCGCGGGGCCGGGGTCTTGGCTTGCGCTGATTTGGAGAGCTTGTTGTAGGCTGCCCAGCTTTTCTCATACTCCTTGGCACGCTGGAAGGCGTCTACCATCACCTGCTCCACGCCCATGCGGGTCTGCGGGAAGCGCACATTGTACTGCGGCGAGCGGTTAGACTGCTTCACGTTCTCGCCCAGGGCGAACTTGATGTACTGATCCGCGCCTTCCAGCATCAGCTTCTCGGGGGCCTGGCCCCAACGTAGCTTGATGATGGCGCTCTGGCCCCCAATTGGGTTGGCCGAACCGTGCAGCAATTGCGAGGTAGTCACGCCCCCGGCCAATTGGCGGTAGATGTTCACCTGTTCGTGGTTCACCACGTCAGACATGCGCACTTCTGAGGTTACGGCCTGGCTGCCCTCGTTCACGCCGTCCAGGGCAATGTGCGAGTGTTCGTCAATGATACCAGGGGTGACGTGCTTACCGGTACCGTCAATCACGCGGGCCCCGTTGGCCGACAAGTTCTTGCCCACCTGGGCGATTTTGCCGTTTTTGAGCAGCACGTCTGCGTTCTCCAGCTTACCTTCTTTCTCATTGGTCCAGACGGTGGCGTTCTTGATAAGCACGGTCTCGCCTTTGGGCAATTCGGTTCTTCCAAAGGCCGCGAACGGATAGGATACCTTGCCCAGGTTCAAAGCCTCATTAGAGCGGGAACGGGCGGAGTCACGTCTTGCTTGCTGGGTAGCGGCCTCAGATAGCACAGCCGTCCACTTCACGCTTTGGGCATCGGGCAACTGGGCCTCGCCCTGGAAGCCTTTACCAGTGTACCAGCCGCTGAGCCGGATGCTTTCCTTGCCAGACTTGGTGGGGGCAAAGGCCATGGTGAGCATTTCCCCGGTGAAAGAAAGCGAGCCTTTCACGGTATCTGCGGTCACCACCTTCAGTTCAGGCTTTTCTGGGGAACCGCTGATGAGCATACGGCGCTCAGGTTGGGAACCCACTTTTAGGGTGTATACCCCTCTGAAATCTGCCGGTGTCTCGCTGGTTTTGAAACCCTGGCCTTGTACCCAGTTTTCCAGAAGGATAGTGGTAGGGGCAAACAGGTTACCAGAGGCGATCACAAAGTTGGCTTGCATGCCTTCGCGCAGGCTACCCACGTATTTTTCGGCTTTGAGGAGCTTGGCTGGGGTGTAGGTAAGGGCCTTAAGCGCTTCCTGCTCAGGCAAACCGTACAGGGTGGCCTTGCGCAGGTTGGGCAGGAATTTGCTCTTGTCTTTCAGGTCTGCCGTGGTGAAGGCAATGGTCACGCCTTCCTTGGCCAGCATGGCCGGGTTGGCGGGCGCCATTTCCCAGTGTTTCATGTCCTCAATGCCCAGGCGGCGCGCCTCATAGGGGTCTTCCACGCTGTAGGCATCCGGGAAGTTTACGTTCAGGATGTAAGCAGCCTTGGTTTCCTTGATCTGGGGTAGCATCTGGTACTCGTCGCCCTGGCCCTTGAAAATGTATTGGTATCCAAACTCATCCCCCACTTTGTCAGCGCGCACGGCGTTGAGCTTGTTGCTCACCTCAAAGATCTGGGGCAGGCGGTTGGCCTCGGTGAAGGCCTTTAGGGAGATGTTCTGTTCCTTGTCTGGATTCTGGGTGTTCCACTTGGCGTCCAGGTAGGTCTGTCGCAGCAAGGCAATGGAACCCATAATGGACTGCGGATACTCTTGGGTAGAGGAGCCTTTGTCCAGAGACAGGCCGGCGGCGGCTTTGTCCAGCAGAATGACCTGGTTCTCGCGTTTGTTGGCCAGAGTCACCAGCGAGGCTGTGCCCCTAGCAATACCGTCCTGGTGCACAGAAAGCACCGCGCCGTAGCCCAGTTTGCGAAGTTCCTCGGCGGCCTTGGCGTCTACCTTGAAAAGCTCCACCGCGTGGGTCTCGGGCCGGATGGCCTGGTTCCAGTTGTAGGCGCCTTCTTTCTTAGAGTCTGGCTGCGGTACCCCGCCAAAGCTGAAGCTTCGGGCCGGCGGGGCCGGCACCCCGTAACTGGTGAAAGGGTCCACAAAGCCCGGGTACACGGTCTTGCCTTTAAGGTCAGTGACCATGGCGCCCTTGGGCACAGAAACCTTGGTACCAACGGCCACTACTTTGCCGTCTTTAATGACCAGCGTGGCGTTCTCTAGCTTGGTTTGGTAGTCCACGAAAATGGTGGCGTTGGTGAAGGCCCGCAGCCCGGACCTTTCATCATACACCCCATTGCGCGGGTACGTCTCCTGTGCCCGGCTCTGCAGCGACAAGGCCGCCACTGCCAGCACGGAGAGGATAACTTTTTTCATGAGCGTTTTGAAAAGGGTTTGTTTGTAGGAATAGTTCTGACTTGAAAAGTACAAAATGTTTGTTCCTAAAAAAAGCAGCAAGTGTGCAAATCACGTTTTAAGCCCGTTTTCCCAAAAACGGGCTTAAAACGCCAGAAAAGCCGAAACCAGGCAAGGAATGGTTTAGGGCTGTTTTCCAAAAATCAGGCTTGAAACGCCACTGGCCTAAAAAACAAGAAGCCCGTTCTGGGTAGAACGGGCTTCAGCAATATTAATGTACCTGAGTTAATTACAGGTTGTTCTCTTTTCTAAGTACACTGTGTTTCTTACCGTAGGTAAAGTAGATCACAATACCAATGGCCATCCAGCCCAGTAACCGGTACCAGGTCTCGGCGGGAAGGCCCGCCATCATACCAAGACACACCAGAATACCCAGAATAGGCACCAAAGGAACCAGAGGTGTTTTGAACGGACGCGGGCGGTTTGGCTCTTTCACGCGCAGGTACCATACCCCGGCACATACAATCACAAAGGCCAGTAAGGTACCGATAGACACCAGGTGACCCAGCTCATCAACCGAGAAAGCACCGGCCACAACCGCACAGATAACACCGGTTAAGATGGTGCTTACGTGAGGCGTTCTGAATTTAGGGTGCAGACGACCAAAGATGGGAGGCAGCAAACCATCATGCGACATGGTGTAGAAAATACGCGGCTGAGACATCAACATCACCAGCATTACAGAGGATAGACCGGCAATGGCGCCAATCTTAATCAGGTCACGCAGGAAAGTGTAGCCGGTTTTCTCAATACCTACTGCAATTGGCTCAGCCACGTTCAGTTGGCTGTAGTGCACCATGGCGGTCAAGATACCAGACACCAGAATGTACAGGATAGTACAGATCACCAAAGACCCCAGGATACCAATAGGCATGTCTTTCTGAGGATTCTTGGCTTCCTGAGCGGTAGTAGAAACGGCATCAAACCCGATGTAGGCGAAGAAGATTACGCCCGCGGCTCTGATTACCCCGCTCCAGCCATACTCACCAAAACCACCTTTGTTTTCAGGCAGAAAAGGAGTCCAGTTGGCAACGGCTTCTTCCTGGTGGCCAAACAGATAGTTGGCTCCGGCCAAAATGAACAGGATCACCACACCCACTTTTATGATAACGGCAATGTTGTTGAATTTGGCAGACTCGCTCATACCGCGAACCAATAAGATGGTTACCAGGGCAATAGCCACGGCAGCCACTAAATTGAAGATACCAGTGGCATGCGGCAAGGTGGCAATGTCCACTCCTTCGGTGGCCAAGGAAGAAGCTAATTGCTCGGTTACCCGCACCCAGGAACTGGTGTTAGGCAACTGTACCAGTTCCACGCCAGAGGCATTGCTCCACTCCGGCGGAACGTTCACGCCCAGGTCACGCAGAAAGGAAACCACGTACCCAGACCAACCCACGGCCACGGTGGCCGCCCCAAAAAGGTATTCCAGAATTAAGTCCCAGCCAATGATCCAGGCCACAAACTCACCCAGGGTGGCGTAGCCGTAGGTGTAGGCAGAACCGGCAATGGGAATCATAGATGCGAACTCGGCGTAGCAAAGACCCGCGAACGCGCAGCCTAAACCAGCCAGGATAAAAGCCAACACAATTGCTGGGCCCGTGTACTGAGCGGCGGCACTACCTGTGAGCACGAAAATACCGGTTCCAATGATGGCCCCTACCCCCAGGGCTACCAGGTTCACCGGGCCCAAGGTTCGTTTCAGGTTGTGCGCCCCCTCACTAAAGGCGTCTGCGCTAAGCTTGTCAATTGACTTCCTAGCGAAAAGTTGGTTTGCCATAAATGCGTAAAAGTTAGAAAAAAGTTTGTTTGTAGTTCGTTTGTAAAGGGATTGAAGGGGCTAATATAAATACTTTTCGCTATATGACATGCAGGCAAGGTTATTAATAGAGAATTTGATGATGCTGACTTCCGCCCGCCTATTTCCCGTTTTTGGCACATTTTTAAGAAAACAGGCCTAAAACGGCGACCCTCCAGATAGAAGCACCAGCTACTTGTGGATTCCTTATAATTTCAGAAAAACGCCTCCAGTAAGAAGCCCAGAGTACCCAAACCCTAGTTCAGCAAATACTCCTTTTTTGTTGCCTACCTTCGCCCCTAACAATGTCACCTGATAGGCTAAATCGTTTAATTTTTTCTTTTCATCCAAATCAAGGCGCGCATTTTCTTTGATAGTCTCCACCCCAACATCTACCCCCATTGATACACTTGAGTAAATCGCGCCATCTTCCTTATCATACCATTTGCAAGAAACCTTGGGCATAATGGCCCATGATTTTGTTTGCTCCAGCCTGAATTCATAAACAGAGCCTGAACCTATTGGACTAAACTCTTCCTTGATGTTTGTGTAGGAACAAGTCACTCCTAATTGTAGGTGTTTAGATACATCCAGCGTATACCCCAAATTAACGGCTCCAATAGTTCTGAAGCTTTCTCTACCCCAAGGTGATCCCCACCCCCCTGCACCGCCCATTCTATTGCTGATTTGCAGGATTGGGAAAAGCCCATAACTCACCTCAAGCGCATGTCTCCTTTCACGGGGCAGATCCTGCCCTACAAGCGCTGCAGGACACAAGAATGACATAATAAAGATTAAAACACACGTAATGAAGAAAGGATTTCTCATAGAAGGGTAGTTATATGTCCTTATCCCAAGTAATTTACATTTAATTTCAACTACACAAAATCGCCCTTTCACCATCATATCCTTGTCTTATGGCTTCTCCCAGTACCGCTATAATTCCTCCAGAAATTGTAAGCCCTTTCGTATCTTCGGGCAAGTAATTCAACTGGAGGGAGACAACGCGGCATGATACGGGTACTACACACAGCAGACTGGCATTTAGGGCAACGCTTGGCCAACTATGAGCGCACCGAAGAGCACCGGGCTTTTCTTAGCTGGCTGCGGCAGACCATCTGTGACCATAACATTGACCTGCTCCTCATTGCCGGCGATGTCTTTGACACCGGCTTCCCCTCCAACACCGCCCTTAAACTGTACTATGATTTTCTGCGCGAGGTAAAGGAAACCTGCTGCCGGGACCTGGTCATCATTGGGGGCAACCATGACTCCGTGTCTACCCTCAACGCCCCCGCTGAATTGCTTCGGCACTTTAATGTGCACGTAGTGGGCGGCGCCCCCACTAACCCCCAGGACCAGGTGATTGTCCTCACCGATGATGAGAACCAGCCCAAAGCCGTGGTCTGCGCCGTGCCGTTCCTCAGAGACAAAGACGTGCGCCTCTCGGTGCCTGGCGAGACCAGCGAGGAACGCGAAGCCCGCCTCAAGCAAGGCATCTGTGACCATTACACCCAACTGGTGCCCTTAATCCAGGAATTCAAGCAGCAAGGCGTGCCCGTTTTGGCCACCGGCCATTTGTTCGCCGGGGGCGGAAGCGCCTCAGACAGCGAGAAGGAAATCCACGTGGGCAACCTGGGCCAAATCTGCGGGGACCAGTTCCCCACCGAATTTGACTACGTGGCCCTGGGCCATCTGCACCGTCCGCAGGTAGTGCATAAATTAGAACATATCCGGTACAGCGGCTCCCCAATCCCATTGAGCTTCTCAGAGATCACAGACCAGAAACAAGTGGTGGTAGTGGACTTCGCCGAAGGCCAACTGGTGAACATACAGGAAATTGCCGTGCCATGCTCCCGTAAGCTGGTGCGGTTCAAGGGCACCATTGAGCAGGTTTCCACTAAAGTGCTTGCCTATGACAACGGTGATTTACCCTTACCGGCCTGGGCCGAGGTGCAGCTGCAGTACGAGCACAACCTACAAGACCATACCCAGCGCCTGCTGGAAACCTTTCAGCAGAAACCTCACCTGGAGTTACTCATCCACCGCCCGTTACGGACCATAGACTCCCAGAGCCTTGACCAGCAACTGCCCCAGGAACAGGACCTGGCCGATCTGAAGCCCAAAGACGTGTTTCTGAAAAAATGCGAAGAAGCCCTAACCGAAGACTCTTTCCAAGACCTGCTTTCTACCTTTGACGAATTGTTGGAATTGATGCCGCAACAGGAAGAATCTTTGCTGGTAAAGGAAGAAGCCCTGGGCAAGCCATAAACAATCACCACTCCATTTTCTTTATTCCCCATCATTAAGACCCAGTCAGTAAGCCCTGGCTGTTTTGAGGCCGTTTTTCAGAAAACACCCTCAAAACAGCCAGGGCTTTCCCCTCTATTCTAATTCGTTAGCCGCCGTTTCTCCTCTCCCTTATCCTTGTTCTTCCTGGCAAAACCAGAGTTGTCTACGCGCCTTATATTTAACCTGTTATATATAGCACTTCCATATTACTTACATCTAAGTATTGGTTCCGCTTGGGCACAACTATAATTTTAAGGTTTTAAAAACACCTAAAAAACAGTCATTTACCTAAACCGTCTATCTCTTTCTTATATGAGGAAAATTCTACCCACGCTCTTCTTCCTGCTGGTTTCCCACTTGGTATCTGCGGCCACCTGGTACGTTAGGTCTGGGGGTACCGGTAACGGAACAACCTCCACCACCGCCTTTGGTACTATTAACGCCGCCATCACCGCAGCCAGCAGCGGTGATATTATTGACATTGGGCCCGGCACCTTTGCGGAGCGGCTCAGGATCACGAAATCGCTTGAACTGAAAGGCAATAACGCTGGAGTAGCCCCCTGGAACTGGAGCAACCCCGCTACCACTCTCCTTCCTCCTACTACTAATTTTGCCAGTGCTTTAGAAGGAAGCCTGGTGTATATTGAAGCCAATGGGGTAGTGATAGACGGGCTGGAGTTTGAGGGCGTCAATAATTCCTTATCTGATGCGGCCCCCAGGGTGATTAATAGTGCCAACTCCCGGTCCGGATGGGGCATTGTGGTGCCTACGGCCGCCTATAACACCTTCAAATTCCGGAATAACCGGTTCCGCAACCTCACCAACCGTGGGATAGCCCTTGGCTCCACTGATATTCAGAATTCTTTGGTGGAAGTGAAAGACAACGCCTTTGTAAACATTACCGGCGTTAACAACGTGGTAGCTTTCTCCATTCTGGCCACCAATTACCTCCCTACCATCACCGGTAACAGAATCACCAGCTCAAATGCAGGCCCCCTGCTGCAGTTCAGCGGCAGCGCCAATACTACAGGAGTAGCCACCGTTTCTGATAACCAGATGGAGACGCACGTAATTGGCTTGGCTTTTAGGGGCTTCAGTAACGGCATCGCCCCTGCCCTGTTGGTTCAGAACAACACCATTACCGGCATCAACTATGACTTGTGGTCGGCGGAGGGGTATACCAAACCCACCTCACTGGAATTTACCGGCATGGATTTCTCTAACCTGTTGGGAGACAATGCCATCAGGATTGAGGGAAACACCGTGCGGGAAGCCCGCTCAGCGCTCTATTTCCTCAACAACGTGAAAAGCTCCACTAACCCAGACCGTATTCTGGTAAAGCAGAACCTCCTATTGAACAGTAACTTTGGGGTTTATATGGATGCCGCCACCACAGGCAATTCCAGAGTGGTGGTAGACGGGTCTATTGTACGGGACGGCAAGGTTACCGGCATGCAGGTAATGGGCACCGGCACGTTTGAAAACGACCTGGCCCTAAGAAACGGGGTAGTACTGGAACATGGACCTACCGGCCTTGAAACCTACACCAATGCACTTTACTTATCCGGGGCCAAGGCTATCCTGTCAGAACTGAATAACACCAAGATCAGCTCTGCGCGCTATAATTTCATTGTGTTTGACAACAACGCCATGGCCGGCAAAGAGGTAGACGGCAACAACGTGACCTATGACGGGACCGTGAACGGATTCACGTTTTATAACTACAAGCCTTCGGCCGTGAAAAGCGCCGCGCTGCGGAAGGCGGTGAAAGAAAGAATCCAGGACAATGATCAGCCTACCTTTTCAGGAAGCGGCAAGGTGCTCATTACGGTTGTCGCCAACTCTACCTGGTATGTGGCCACCGGCGCCACGGGTAACGGCACGTCCATAGGGAACGCCTCTGGAACCATTGCAGCAGCTATTACGGCAGCCAGCGCTGGTGATACCATTATGATTGGGGCGGGGACCTTCGCTGAGCGACTGAAAATCAACAAATCACTGGTCATAAAAGGAAGCAACGAAGGCACTATACCGGCCAACTGGAATTTACCGGTCACCAAGATCATTCCGCCTTCCACCAATTTTGAGTCTACCGTAGTTGGCTCCCTGGCAAACATAGAGGCGAACAACGTAACTATTGAAGGTATTGAGTTTGACGGCGTCAACAACGCCCTTTCAGATGCCGCCCCCAGGGTGATTAACGGGGCCTCGGCCAGGGCCAGCTGGGCTATTGCGGCCACTGAGGGCCAGGGGAACCTGCAGATCCTTAGAAACAAGTTTCAAAACTTTGCCAGCAGAGCGGTGGTTTTGTCATCTTCCACCTTGCAGAGTGCGCCGGCAGTAGTAAAGGACAACCACTTTACCAATATCACGGCCATCAATAACGGAACAGCCTTTGCCGTGCTCACCACCAATTACGTTCCGCAGGTATCCAATAACAAGGTTTTGAACTCCAATGCCGGCATCCTGCTGCAGTATAGCGGCGTAATTGCCCCTACTACCAAGGCCACCTTGGTTTCCAATGAGATGGAGGTCCATTACCTGGGTCTGGCGGTGAGAGGCTTCAGCGGGGCGGTGGCACCGGAGCACCAGATTGCCAGCAATACCGTTAGACAGGCCAATTACAGCACCTGGACCGCCGAGGGCTTAACCAAGCCTACCACCAATCAGTTAGACGGCATTGACTTGTTCCAGCTGTTAGGCAACAACACCATTCTGGTGGAAAACAACACCGTAGACGGGGCCCTGGACGGCATCCTGATCAGGACCGTTCCTAAATCTGCCACCAACCCAGACCGCTTGCTGCTGAAGGGCAACACGCTGACCAATAATGATGCAGGTGTTTACTTAGTGGCCTCGGCCGGCGCAGACACCCGGGCCGTGGTAGACGGTGGGCTTATCAGAGATTCTAAGTTTGTGGCATTGAATATTCAGGGCATTAACACAGACAACACCGCGGCCCAGAACTTCAATGAGGTTGTTCTGCGCAACGGAGTGGTGATGGATCACCCGGCCCCTATTACTACAGACTATAATGAAGCCATTTACCTGAAAGGAGAAAAGGCGGTTCTGGCCGAGCTGAACAACACTAAAATCAGCACCGCCAAATTCAACTTCATCACCTTCGCGAGCAATGCCATGGCTGGCAAAGAGGTAGACGGTAACAATGTGACCTATGACGGCATCGTGGGTGGCATGACCTTCAATAATTATAAGCCTTCTTCGGCCACCAACCTTACCTTGCGGTCTGCGGTGAAAGACAGAATCCAGGACGGGGATAAGCCTAATTTCACTGGTAGCGGCATTGTGCGCATTAGTCTGGTGGCGGGTCTGCAGGAAATGGAGGAATATGCCTCTGTACAGGTGTTCCCTAACCCTTCTTCCAGCGGGTTCATTCACATTCACCTCTCTGGCATTAAGGCCAGGCAGGTAGAAGCAGCCCTGTATTCACTGGCTGGGCAGGCTTTAAAGACCCAAGTGGGTACGGTATCACAAAACAAAGCCCAATTACAGCTTTCCACCAACCGCTTGGCCAAAGGCATGTACCTGCTTAAACTGTCTGACGGTACTGCCGTGAGCACCAGAAAAGTTGTGGTGGAATAACAGATTAGACTTAACAGGATTCAGCAAATTAATAGCCTGAATCACCTGATTAGCCAGCGGACAGAAAGCCCGGATGAAAAATCATCTGGGCTTTCTGCTTTTCTGATAAATACGGTTGTTTCTTTTAAGCTTTCTCTCTAGCCCTTTTCCTGTCTTACACCAAACTTAAACCTCTTTATCATCATAGAGACCGCCTATCATGGCATAGTATTAATCAATTTGATCTATAGCAACTTAGAAGGCACCTTTGAGTATAAGATGTAAAAGGGAAAACCATAGCACTATTTTTGGCAGCCTCCCTTTTCTTCTGATCAAAAAGACTTTTACAGAGTATCTGGAACACTTTCTTTCATCCTCTAAACAAACCAAATATGGTGAACGACAATCAAGAAAAACCAGGCCACAAAGGTCAGGGAAAAGGCGAGGCGTCTAATCTAACTACCCGCCAGGGGCATCCGGTAACCGACAACCAGAACATCAGGACCGTTGGAAACCGGGGTCCGGCCACTATGGAGAATTACCACTTCATTGAAAAGATCAGTCACTTTGACCGTGAGCGCGTGCCGGAGCGTGTGGTGCATGCCCGGGGTGCCGGTGCCCATGGCGTGTTTGAGGCCTACGGAAAAGTTGGTGATGAGCCTATTGCCAAGTATACCCGCGCCAAACTGTTCCAGCAAAAAGGAAAACAGACCCCGGTGTTTGTGCGCTTCTCTACGGTAGGCCACGGTACGCACTCCCCAGAAACCCTGCGCGACCCCCGCGGCTTTGCGGTGAAATTCTACACCGAAGACGGAAACTGGGACCTGGTAGGCAACAACCTCAAGATATTCTTCATCCGGGATGCCATGAAGTTCCCAGACCTCATTCACTCCCAGAAGCCAGACCCGGTCACCAACATCCAAAGCGGCGAGCGTATCTTTGACTTCATCGCCAATACCCCAGAGTCTACCCACATGGCCACGTTCCTGTTCTCGCCATGGGGCATTCCGGCCAACTACCGGCAAATGCAGGGCTCCGGCGTGAATACCTATAAATGGGTAAACGCCGACGGCGAGGCCGTACTGGTGAAATACCACTGGGAACCGCTGCAAGGCATTAAAAACCTGACCCAACCAGAAGCTGAAAGCATTCAGGGCAAAAACTTCAACCACGCTACCCAGGATCTGTATGAGGCCATCCGGGACGGCAACTTCCCTGAATGGGAGCTCTGCGTGCAGATCATGAGTGATGACGAGCACCCCGAACTGGACTTTGACCCGCTGGATGACACCAAGCTGTGGCCTATGGACCAGTTCCCGTTCCTGCCGGTGGGTAAAATGACCCTGAACCGCAACCCGGTAGATTATTTCAATGAGGTGGAGCAGTCTGCCTTCGGGACCGGGGTTTTGGTAGACGGCCTGGACTTCTCCGATGATAAAATGCTGCAGGGCCGTACCTTCTCCTACTCAGATACCCAACGGTACCGGGTGGGGGCTAATTACCTGCAACTGCCTATCAACGCCCCTATCAACCAGGTGCACACCAACCAAAGGGGCGGTCAAATGTCCTATACCACTGATTTCGGGAAAGGACAGAACCCGCATATCAACTATGAACCTTCCTCTTTGGGTGGGCTGAAAGAGTCGCCGAAGGAGGGCAAGGACTATACGCCGCGGTATGAGGCCAATCTGGTGCGCCAGAAAATAGACCGGACCAATGACTTTAAGCAGGCCGGGGAAACCTACCGCAATTTTGAGGATTGGGAGCGCGATGACCTCATCAATAACCTGGTAAATACCCTGGCTACCGCCGATAAAGTGATTCAGGACAAGATGATTGAGCACTTCACGCTAGCCGATGAAGACTATGGTCGCCGGGTAGCCGAAGGCCTGGCCAAAACCTCCAAAGCCAAGGATGACAAAGGCCCCATTGGCGCCACCTCTCCCGAAGCTGGCGTGCAGGAGGCCCTTAAGTCAGGTCATTCCGCTGATCCTTATTAAGGAGTTTTAAAACTCGCTATGAAAAGCCACCTCTCTTGAGGTGGCTTTTTTATTGACTGTGTTTGCCTTTAATGAATTGTAGGGCAATCCCTGGTGGTTGCCCTAATACGGTACCCAACCCAAAGGGCAACCACCAGGTATTGCCCCTCCTTTTTATTTTCAATTCTCCTGGCCTGGGATTTTGGCATTTTTGTTTCCTTTGCAGGGTAGCCCATCTAATTAACGCCATGCAAAAAGAAGACCTGCTCCAGACCCACGCCAGAATCGCGCCTTATATTCATCGCACCCCGGTTCTTACCTCCAGGCTGCTAAACAATATAGCGGGCGCCGACCTGTATTTTAAGTGTGAGAACTTCCAGCGCATGGGGGCCTTTAAAATGCGGGGCGCCATGAACGCTGTGCTGCAGCTTTCAGAGGAACAGAAAAGCAAAGGCGTGGTCACCCATTCTTCCGGCAACTTTGCCCAGGCCCTGGCGCTGGCGGCACAGAGCGTAGGCGTGAAAGCCTACATTGTGATGCCTGAGAATGCGCCGCAGGTGAAGAAAGACGCGGTGAGAGGCTATGGCGGCCAGATTATTGAGTGCGCCTCTACCCCCATTGCGCGGGAAGAGGTGGCCGCTCAGGTAGAGCGCGAGCCGGGGGCTTTCTTCATCCACCCTTCCAATGACCTGAACGTGATTCTGGGGCAAGGCACCGCCGCCCTGGAACTGCTGGAAGACCAACCAGACCTACGCTTTATTTTCTCGCCGGTAGGCGGAGGTGGTTTAATTGCCGGTACCGCTTTGGCGGCGCATTTTGCTGGGAATAACTGCCAGGTAATTGGCGGCGAGCCCTTCGGTGCTGATGATGCTTACCGGTCTTTGCAAAGCGGCCAGATAGAATCAAATGACACAACCCAAACCATTGCGGATGGACTAAGAACCCAGCTGGGTGATATCAACTTCCCCATCATCCAAAAGCACGTGCAAAAAATCATTAGGGTAGAGGAAACAGAGATTATTGCCGCCATGAAGCTAGTGTGGGAACGCCTGAAAATCATTATTGAACCGTCCAGCGCCGTGGCTCTGGCCGCCCTGCTGCGGGAAAAAGAGGCCTACGCCGGCCAGAAAATAGGGATCCTTCTTTCCGGGGGAAACGTAGATGTGCAGCACCTTCCGTTTTAGGGCCGTTTTTGAAAAAAATAGGCTTAAAACAGAGAAAGGCAAAGGACCAGACAGTATCCTTGAGAACAGCGATTGAGCCACAGCTGGTTACTTGCAGAAAAACAAGACATTGTTGGAGGAAGGCATCTTGAATGTAATCTTCCCGTATCTTTCTTACTAAGATGTCATTCCCATTAACCAGATAACTATGATTGCAACTAAAGGATACGCCGCTTTTGACCCTAATTCGCCTTTGGCCCCTTTCAACTTTGAAAGACGTGAGGTAGGGCCGCATGATGTTATGATTGAGATTCTGTTCTGTGGCGTTTGCCACTCAGACTTACATACCGCAAAAGGCGAATGGCCCGGGGTGATGTACCCGGTGGTACCAGGCCACGAGATTGTGGGCCGTGTGGTTCGCGTAGGCGAGCATGTCTCCCGCTTCAGAAAAGATGACCTGGCCGGGGTGGGCTGTATGGTCAATTCCTGCCGTACTTGCCCCAGTTGCCAGGAAGGCCTGGAGCAATACTGTGAGGTAGGCAATATTGGTACCTACAACAGCCCCGAGGCCGGCATGGACTCCCCTACTTTTGGCGGCTACTCCAACAAGATTGTGGTCAATGAAGATTTCGTCCTGAAAATACGCGAAGACCAGGACCTGGCCCGCGTGGCGCCGCTGCTGTGCGCCGGTATTACCACCTACTCCCCGCTACGCCAATGGAACGTGGGTCAGGGGCACCGCGTAGCCGTAGTGGGTCTGGGCGGACTAGGCCACATGGCCGTGAAAATAGCCGCCGCCATGGGTGCCGATGTCACAGTGCTCAGTACCTCGCCCAACAAGGAAGCCGATGCCAGGGCGCTGGGGGCCCACAATTTTGTGGTGACCAAAGACCCGGAGGCGTTAAAAGCCGCCCGCAACTCCTTTGACTTCATCATCAATACCGTCTCTGCCAAGGTAAACCTGGACGAGTACGTGAACCTGTTGAAGCTGGACGGCACCATGATCCTGTTGGGCGTTCCGCCGGAGGCGTTGGCCCTGCACCCCGGCTCCCTTATCTTCAAGCGCCGCCGTATTGCAGGTTCCCTGATTGGTGGCATTGCCGAAACCCAGGAAATGCTGGACTTCTGCGCCCACCACAAAATCTTGTCAGACATTGAGGTGATCAACATTGCCCAAATCAATACCGCCTATGACCGCATGCTGGCCGGTGACGTGAAATACCGGTTCGTGATTGACATGGCTACCCTGGAAGATACCAGCGCCTAAAAACCAGCTTCCTATAAACCAGAAGAGCCGGCCCTTGATTGGGCCGGCTCTTCTGGTTTAGGGCCGTTTTAAGAAAAACAGGCCTGAAACGCAAAACTACAGGAAAGACATAAGCTGGATAGCCTTTGAAAATTTAGGTGCCAGCACCACATTCTTGTCATCCCGCGAAATGAAGGCCCTGGCAGTTGCGTCTCCTTTTGACACCGAAGTATTGGTATCAGTATCCAGGTCCAGTACCTTAAAGTTGGCCACGCCCGCAGAGGATTGGTACAGTAACTTATTGCTGTGGTTGAAGAAGGCCATGCCGCTGGCCTTATCGCCGGCACCGTTCCGGCCAATGGATTTCACCTGTTTCATGTCTGGCAGGCTGTAAATCCGGACAATTTCCTCGGCCTGACTGAAGCCTACCGCCAGCAGTTTGTCATCGGCGCTAATGGCCAGGTCTGTGGGAGTGGCGTAATTGGTGTTGAACATGTTAATGAGTTCGCCGTCTTTGGCAGCAACCTCATAGATACGGCTGGCAAACCACACAAAAAACCGGTCCCCTTTGTTATTGAAAAGGATTCTTGATTCGCGGGCCGCATATTTAGGCTTACTGATAAACTCCCAGGTGTCTGTGTTATAGATCCTGATCTCATTGTTCATCAGCAGGGCCACCAGGCGGTTACCGGCCATAGCTACTTCTTTGACCGGGCTAGGCAGGCCGGTAATGGTTTTGAGAGGGCTCAAGCCAATTACTTTGGTTACTACAATAGTCTTGTCCTGACCACCCGTGATAATGTACCGCCCGTCTTTAGAATACGCGCAGGCCTGGGCACCGCCTTTATGCAATGATTTAAAACTAAGCGGATAGGTTTTGTTCACGTCCCAGAGATACAGGGTACCTGTGTTGTCTACTGAGATTAGTCTACTCCCGTCTGGAGAGAAGTTCGCCCCTTGAAAGATCAGATCTTCCCGGTGCTTTAAAAGGGCGGTGGTTTTCAGCTTAGTCTGCGCTATGGCAAAACTTGAAAGTAATGTGCAGAAAACCAATACAATAACACCTCTAGCCTGTCCCATATAACCGATCTGATATAAATTTTAACTATACAAAGTTGTGGTATAAATTTTATTTCCGCAATACCTAAAAATAACTAATCGCAAAAATCGGGCCTTAAAACGCCAATCAGAAAACTTTTACTTGACACAATTTTAAGGCGCCTTCTGCCATAGGTAGCGGACTAGCCTTACAAAGATAAATTACCACCCTAGACCTACCTTTTTTGGAAAACAGCCTTGCTTAAATTAGTAATCTAAAGTGACATTTCCATTTAGCCCCAATTACCAATTATTTAAGGGATCAGGTTGGTGCTGGAAATAGGGTTTCTGGCAAGGAATCCACACGAAAACACCGCATAAATACGGTTTCTGGGCTAATGCACTGCTTTAGCCAAGTCCTGCAGCCAACCTCCTGCCTTGCGCCCCGTACCCTAACCAGCATCTTTGAAATTACTATGAAAAAAACAATTCTCCTCCTGGTTTTTGGCTTGTGGCAAGTAGCAGCCCTGGCGCAAGAGACCACATCTTCTAACCCTGAATTTGAGACCGACCGCGCCGACCGGACCGATGCCTCCAGTCTGGTACCCAGAGGGTATTTCCAACTGGAAACCGGGTTCCAATTTCTGAAATCAAAGCAAGAAGGCCTTGAAAACAGGCAGTGGCTGTACCCACAAGCACTGTTCAGGACCGGAATTTTAAAGGCGGCGGAGCTGCGCCTGGAAGCCACCTACCGCACCGAGGAATACCGGGCGGGCAAGGCCCTGCTGCAGCAAGATAAAGGTCTGAGCACTGTGCGGGTGGGTACCAAGGTAAAGGCTATTGGGTCTCAAGGGGCCCGGCCCGAGGTATCTGTGCTGGCAATGCTAGAGCTGCCTTTGGCCAAAGATGCCTTTGAACCTAGCAAGGTGGCCCCTGAAATCAAGCTTCTGTTCACAAACAACCTTACAGACAAATGGAGGTTGCAGTACAACGCGGGTTTCAGGCGGGAACCAGAAGAGGGCGAGATGGAAAACAAGGTTTTGTTCAGTGCTTCGCTGGGCGGTAAGCTAAGCGAGAAACTTACCCTTTTTGCCGAGTTTGCCGGTGAAAAGCCCAAGGGCAGCTCCACGGAGAATGTGGTAGATACCGGGTTCCAGTACCTGCTGCTGCCTAACCTGCAACTAGACGCCATTGTAGGCAAGGGAGTATCCTCCCAAGCCCCCGACTTGTTTATGGGCGGTGGCCTGAGCGTTCGGCTTCCCAAGTAAAACTTTCCGCGACCTATTTGGTGGTCATGTAGCAAAAAGCCGTTTTGGGCCTGTTTTTTCAAAAACAGGCCCAAAACGGCTTTTAAGTCAAATTCATAGCCTACAACCAAAGGGTACAGGCCAACCACAGCAAGATAAAGCACATCGTGACAGCTACTTAAGCGCCTTAGAAAGTCTGTAGAAGAGCGCATCTTACCATAGCAATCCCAGAAATCAATGGTTCGACTTTAAGGTAATCAAGACCACGGCCAATACCAGTAGGACCGCAGCAATGAGGGTGTTGCCAGTGATGACCTCTTGGGCGAAAGCCCATCCTAACAGCACCGCAATCACAGGGTTCACATAGGCATAAGTGGAAACCTGGGCCGGCGGTGCTACCCTGGTCAGCCAGCTGTATGCCGAGAATGCAACCAAGGACCCAAAAACCGTGAGATAGCCCAAAGCCAGCCAAGAACGCTGGCTCACGGCGGTCCAATTGGTGGTTTGCCATTCGCCGGTGATGCTGCCGGCCAGCAATAGCAAACCGCCGCCGCAGAGCATTTGCATACCCGTGGTGAGAATGGGCGAAGATGGCAATTTGGCCCTGGAAGAGAACAAAGAGCCCCAGGCCCAGGCGCCCGCCGATAAAAAGATAGCAGTACTGCCCAGCAGGTCTACCCCACCTTCCAGGTTAAAGGGGTTCACCAGCACGATCATGCCCACTACCCCCAAGAGTAACCCCAGCAGTACCCCTTTAGCCGGAGCCTTCCCGTTTCTGCCCAACCACTGGAGTACCACCACCCACAGAGGCTCAGTGGTAACCAGCAACGCCGCCACCCCAGAGGCTACCCGCTGTTCGGCCCAGACTACGGTGCCGTTACCCACCAACAGCAAGGCCGCCCCAATAACAGCCGTATTACGCCAGTGCAGCCAAGATGGGACCGGCGCGCCGCGCCATCTGGCCCATCCAAAGAGCAACAGGCCCGCCGTCAAAAACCGCAGCCCGGCCATTAAAAAGGGTGGCAGGGTTTCAATGGCAAAGACAATGGCCAGGTAAGTAGAACCCCATATAATGTAAATCGCGGCAAAGGCCGCGATTTTAAGCCAACCGGTAGCCGGGGCCCCGGAAGAAGAGAATGAATTCATAGATTAAGACAAGGCCTCTTCGTGCAGGACCAGAAGGGGTAATTTGGTTTGGTAAGTCATTTTTTCGGCCAGGCTTAAGCCAAAAAGGTCTTTAAAGAAATTGCGCCGTTTTTTAAGAATGGCCAGCAGGCTGGCGTTAGACTTGCTCAGGTACTCTTTCAGGCCGGTGTCTTCTTCAGGGTGAATGATGGCCTGGAACCGGACGGGGTGCCCTCCCAGCGTATGACGGAGGTCGTCCATGAAGGCCTGTGCCTTGGCGGCATCTTCCTCTTTAGAAACATGCACTACTTCCACCTCTGCCTGAAAGAAAGAGGCCAGCTGCAGCACCAGGTTCAGCGCCCGGCCATCTTCCGGCATATAATCAGAGGCATACACAAACCGATGGATTTCTGGGAAAGGCGCGCGGGCGGGAATGGCCAGCACCGGGCACTTCACCTGGGAGATCACACTTTCAGTATTACTGCCAATCATGATTTCCTCTAAGGTGTTGCCGCCTCCTGTTGTGCCTAACACTACAAAATCATAGCCTTCTTCCTTCACCAACCGCTCTACGGCATCGGCGAGAAACGCTTCCTGCACTTTTGAGTCCATTACGAAGGTGCCTCCTCCTTCGCCAGAGAGGTTTTGCAGGTGCATGGCCAAGGATTGCAGCTTATCGCCGGCTACCCGGCGCTGCTCGTCTAATACCTGACTAGCCATGAGGGCAGATTCTGTGGTATCCATCATGGGCAGGTGCAGCACATGCAGCAAAGTCAAGGAGGCTCCGGTTTTGGAGGCGATGTGGGCCCCATATTCAGCGGCTTTGTTGGAGGTCTTGGAGAAATCTACAGGGCAGAGAATCTTTTTCATAGGGCAGTAAGGCTTTTTCAGGCCCAGGTTTACTGGGACCTGGTACCATTCAAAACGTGAATATCGCTTTTGGGTTATATTTCCGCCATTGCCCGCTTCCCTTAGCCAGAAATCAGGTCTATTGTTCAGAAAGCCAGGTCAGGGCATCTACCGGCGAGTCAAAGATATTCAGGGGAATCTTGCTTTCGCGGGCCAGGTCAACGGCCATGTCACTTCCTGGGTGGCTAAAGGTATGGACCTCGGCAATGTGCCGCACCCCGGCGTCTACCATCATTCGCTGCACTTTTAAAAAGGTTTCCTGCGCGGCAGAAGAACATTCCCCCAATTCCCTGATGTCACACAGAATGGAAAAGCCCGGCTGAAGGATGGCCAGCGCCTCCCTGATATGCGCCACGTACCCAACGGTTTCAGGTTGCTGTTGCCAGGTGCCCGCTATATCCATGTACAACCTGTTTTCCTCCTGCCCTACCCTTAGCTGATAGAATTGGTTTTGAGCGATTGTCACCATACCCGTATCCATGATTCTAAATGTCACATTATCTTAGCTGGGAATACTGAGGCAATGTATAACTAGCCTTAAAGTTAAGGAGATACCGCTATTTATTGCTATGCCTACAGAAGTATCTATTGCACTTTTTTAACAAACTCCTTCATCTCTTGCCAGGTCCATCGGGTTTTAGGTTCCACATCAGAAAAGATCCTTTCCAGATAGGGAATCACAATGCCAGTAAAAGTTTCCGGGGAAAGGGATGAGCGAAGGAGTGGCCGGTCTATTGGATTGCCATACCGCTGGGCTTTGCTAAGTTTCCTGTCCTGCAGCCGCAGAATAGGGCCGGTATCGGTGACGCCGTCCGCCACCCAGGTAAATCCAGAGGTTTCCTGGGCATTCAATTCCTGGGCCAGCGCCTGCAGGTTAGGTCGCGGCAAGGTGGGCCTTGATTCCAGGTCTACCCAGGTGGTGTACTTGCACTCCAGCTCATACCGGTTGCCCGCGTAACAAGACAATACCAGATCATACCCGGCCGTAGGACCGAACAAGGCATAGTAATGCACCGGTTCTGGGGTGTGGATGACCACCAGACCCAGGTTTCCATATGGGATTATTTGGGTCTGCGGGCCATGCATCTGGGCATACCCCGCCAACACCAAGTCATATTCGGGCCGCCAGATTTTTTCAAACAACCCAGGCTGCCGCAAGACCGCCGTCAAGGCTTCCAGGAAATAGATAAACTTAGGCACTGAGGCCACTACCTCGTTCTCTTCCAGGTCTTCGGCCCCAAAGGGAGGGTAAAACCTGTTTCTCTCTTCCTGATTTATCCAGCAGACCAATTGCAGGGCTTTTTCTGCCATAGGCGCTTCCATATCCAATTCCCGAAAATCACCGATCACCGCCATTTGCCGAAGGGTCTGTTCCTGTTCCAGTGCCAGCGTAGGGTGAAGCAGAGCCCAAACCCCTACCAGGGCATCAGTGTCAAAATGGTTGGCGGTTACGGAGTGGTAGGTATCCAGCGCTGTCCATTGTTGCTTGAGCGCCTGCAGCACCATGCCTGCGCTGGTATCTTCACGCAGGGCCGCGGGAGTGGGCGCCTCGCGCCAATGCGACAGCACCAAGCCGTTGGGGTGGAAACTGTCTACCACCACGGCGGGCGTCTGTTTAAGCTGGGGAAAAGGCAAATAGGTAAATTCCATGGGTTTTGGGAACAAGCGTTAAGCTAAGCAATTGGGTATGGGCCCACCAGTCATTCTATTTTGGGCCTATTCTGCAGAAAACGGGCAAGAAACGCAAATGGCTACCTACTTTCTTTTGCCCCGGCGGTTGGTGATTTTGTCTAGCCGCTTGGTGCGCACCCAAGCCAGGTATTTCTGGAGGCCCTCAGAACTGCGCAGGGCCTGAATGGAATTGTAGAGCACTGCCAGTTCTTTGTTGGTATAGGTAAGGTGCACGGTACTGTGGCAAGGCTGGCACAAGGGAACCGTAGGGCCGTGTTTGCCCCCTTCCTCCCGGGGGATTAAATGGTGCAGAGAGGTAAACCCCACTTCGCGCTCACAGAGGGAACAGACGGGGTCTGCACTTTGCTGGTCCTTGCGTACTTTCTTTGCCATTGCTTCTGTAGCCTACCGGCGGCTTTGGTTCTTTAGATGCCTGTGCGGTTTTTCCTGTAAACGCTTACCTTCACGGGAGAAAGATGTAACGGCGCAGGAACCAATGGGATTCGCCCACGTATTATTTTTCACTTTCCTGTCTATTCCACTCAGCTTTTTACATGTCGCTTTCTTCTTCTGATTCCTCTCCAGCACCCGCCCTGCGCGAAAGCTGGCTGCTGTTTATTCTGGCGGCCATCCAGTTTACGCACATCATGGACTTTGTGATTATGATGCCCCTGGGACCGCAGCTCATGCGGGTGTTCCAGATAAGCCCCAAGGAGTTTGGCCTGCTGGTATCTGCCTATACGTTCAGTGCCGCCACGTCTGGCCTGCTGAGCGCTTTCTTTATTGACCGATTTGACCGCAAGAATGCCCTTTTGGCCCTTTACCTGGGTTTTACGCTGGGTACCTTTGCCTGCGCCCTGGCCCCTACCTTCAGTTTTCTGCTGGTGGCGCGTATTCTGGCCGGAGCCTTTGGCGGGGTGTTGGGAGCCTTGGTCCTGGCCATCATTGGCGATTCTATTCCTGAGGAACGGCGCGGCGCGGCCACGGGCAAGGTGATGGCGGCTTTTTCCATTGCCTCTATTGGCGGCATTCCGGTGGGGCTATACTTGGCCAGCCATGCCAGCTGGCACGCGCCGTTTTACTTGCTCACCGGGCTAAGCTTGTTGGTGCTGGTGCTTGCGTGGCGCATGCTGCCTTCAATGCGGCAACACCTGCTTCACCACGTGCCGCAACACCCTGGCAAGGTACTTTTAACCATTTTTAGCCAGGCCAATAGTCTGTGGGCCTTTGCCCTGATGGTAGTGCTGTCTTTTGCAGGCTTTACAGTAGTGCCTTTTCTGAGCCCCTACATGGTGGCCAACGTGGGGTTTGAGGAGGCCGAACTCAGCTATATCTACCTGTTTGGCGGGCTGGCCACGGTGGTAACCTCGCAGTGGGCAGGTAGGCTTTCTGACAAGTACGGCAAGAGCAAGGTATTTATGGTGGCGGCCCTGTTGTCTATTATCCCCATTCTTTTGGTGACCCACTTGCCTCAGGTGGCGCACTGGCAGGCTTTTGTGGTGACCACGCAATTCTTTATCTTCTTTGGGGCCAGGTTTGTGCCGGCCATGTCCTTGATCACCTCCAGCATTGAACCCCGCCTGCGCGGATCCTTCATGAGCGTGAACTCCTCGGTGCAGCAGCTGGCCTCTGGCCTGGCGGCTTTCCTGGCGGGGCTCATCATCACCACTACCCCGGGTTCCCCTGCCTTGCATGGTTTTGGCACCGTAGGCATTATTGCCACGGTTTTCACTTTGCTTTCTATGTGGGTGGTGACCAAACTTAAACGGGTCAGCTAATTTGTGTTTTAAGGCCGTTTCCTGAAAAACAGGGTCAAAACGGAAAGGCCCGGACTCCTCCTCAGAGTCCGGGCCTTTGTGTGCATATACACATCTGTGTTTTCTACTTTTTCATCGCCTCCATCCAGGGTATCAGGTCCTTGATCATGGGTTCCAGGCTACTGAAGTGGGTTCCCCCCGAAATGGAGACCAGTTTCAGGTCTGGGGCCCCGGCCGCCTTCATGGCTTCATAGGTAACCTTTGTGTTTTCATAGGGCACCATGGTATCGGCGGTGCCGTGGTAGAGCCGGGAGGGAGCTTTAGGGACCCAGTTCTTGAGGCTGTTCTGTTTCAGGGCCGCTTTGAGGGCTTGCTCGCCATTGCCGCGCAGGCCCGCCAGAAACGCGGGGTTGAAGAGTTGGGCAGGATCCTTGGCCAGGGCGCTGTTGATGGTACTGCTGGTACGGGTACCGTCAATCAGTTCCTGAATGCGGGTGGCGTAGGGTTCCTGGAAAAAGTCAGTGAGCGGGCGGTTCCAGTTGTAGGTGCGGTTGTAGGCCTGCAGGAGAAACGCCAGGTTGGCCGGGTAGTCATAAGTCTCGCCGGAAATCACCCGCGCCATCATGCCTTCCAGGTCATAGCCCCCGGCCCCTGCGCCCGAGGCAGTCACTGTGAGTACGTGGCCCGGGTTCTCTTCTATCTCTTTTTGGGCGGACAGGGTTACATACCCACCCTCAGAATAGCCCGCCAAAAACAATTGGCCCGAGGTCTTGATATTGTTTTTCTGGAAGAAGTCTTTGCCCGCCTTGATCATATCTACCACCACCGTGCCCGAGTGTTTGGCGTCATAATACGGGTGCAGAATCTGCTTAGACTCGCCGTAGCCCAGGAAATCTGGCACCAGGGTAAGATAGCCGGCAGCCCCGAAGGCCTCAAACCCGGTAAAGGAGCTCAACTGGAAATTGCTGGGCGCATATTTTTGGTCAAAGGTGGTGCCGTGGTGGGCACTAAGCATAGGCGCCGGCGAGGTCAGTTTCAGGGGTACCACCATCAAGCCAGAAGCCCGCACCTCTTTGCCGTTATAGTGCGTGAGGTAAATCATGCGGTACACTTCCACGTCATATTTGACCAGGGCAGCCAGGTCTGCCTGACCGTTGGAGATGGCTATTTCTTTGAGCCCGGCAGCCGGAAGCGTGGCGAGTTTTTCTGCGGAAACCAGGGTTTCCTTGGGGGCTTGCTGTACTTGCTGGTCTTCCAGTACCTGGTTGTCATTGCAGGAAGAGCACCAGGTGGTAAAGGCCAGCAGCAGGATATATAAAGTCGTTTTCAAGGCAGGTAAGAATGTAAAAGTCTATGTAGGTAAGAAGTTAAGGCCAGTGAAAGTTCCGGCCAGGGGCCTGGTTCAGGCTTATTTTTCCAAAAACAGGCCCAGAACGGAAACCGGTGCCCGGCAGGCCACCCTACATCTGGAAACCGCTTTCTGCGTATACCCTCCTGTAACCTTACAAGGAAAAACCATGCCTAAAAAATCTTTCCAGGAACTCATCAACAGCCCGGGCATGCCGGTGCTGGTAGACTTCTACGCCGACTGGTGCGGCCCCTGCAAAACCATGTCGCCTATTCTGCAGCAGGTGGCCCAGCAGTTTGAAGGTAAGTTAAAGGTGATCAAGATAGACGTAGACAAAAACCAGGCGGTGGCGCAGCAGTACCGGGTGCAGGGCATCCCCACGCTCCTGCTTTTCCACCAGGGCAAGCAGCTTTGGCGGCAATCTGGCGTGGTACCGGCCACTCAATTAAGCCAGGTGGTGCAGCAGCACCTCCCCTAACCTAAAGCTGTTTCGGGCCTGTTTTTGAAAAAACAGGCCCGAAACGCAAATCGGCCTCGCTTAAGCTAAAACCAGCAACGGTTGGAAGGGCAACAGAGGAATCCCCTTGGGGCCGCTACGTTCTAGGATTTTTTCTATTGCCTGCAGACCAGAAATTTGGCCTTGGTTCTTAGCCCCGCCTGTAATATTTCCGCCTTTTCCCCGACAAACAAGAGAGCCCTGAGGTTTTCTCCCCTGGGCGGAGCGGGATTCTTTCTTGCCGAAGTACCTAAACCCGATTACTTTCGTTTTATTAGCATTTCCAGATATTAAAGATACTATGCTCAAAAGATCCCTCGCGGCGTTGGCGTTTGCCACGCTCCTGCACTCCCCCCTCCTGGCGCAAGACACGGCTACCCCTTCCTATAAATTCTCCCTGGACCTGAACCAGGTAAAAGACGATAAGCTCAAGGTGTCTCTGGTGACCCCAGACATGAAGGAGGATGAGGTAATCTACCACATGCCCAAGATGGTGCCGGGTACCTACGCCGTGTATGATTTCGGGAAGTTTGTCTCTGACTTCAATGCCTTTGACAAGAAGGGCAAAAAGCTGAAGGTAGAGCGCCTGGACCAGAACAGCTGGAAAATCAACAAAGCCAAGAAACTGGCGCTCATTACCTATCTGGTAGATGACACCTGGGATACCCCCCGCAAAGATGACATCGTGTTTGAGCCCGCCGCCACCGACATTGAGGATGGCAAGGTGTTTTTGGTGAACACGCACGGCTTCTTCGGGTATTTTGCCAACCGCACCAAGGAGCCTTACCAGATCACCATCATCAAACCGCAGGACTTCTACGGAGCCACTCCTTTGCGTGCCACTAGCAGTACCCCCACCACAGACGTGTACCAACTGCACAACTACAATGACCTGGTAGATGCGCCCATGCTGTACAGCAAGCCAGACACGGCCATGCTAAAAGTGGGCAACGCTGATGTGCTGATTGCTACCTACGCAGCCGGGGGCGGCCAACGGTCAAAAGATCTGGCCAAGAACGTAAAGACCATTCTGGAGGCGCAGAAAAACTACCTGGGTGGCACCCTGCCCGTAGACAAATACGCCTTCCTGATCTATATTGATAACAAGCAGAACCGCACCGGGGCCTATGGTGCCCTGGAACACTCCTACTCCTCGGTGTACTATTTCCCGGAGATGCCGCCGGCCATGCTGGCAGACCAAGTCCGCAATATCTCGGCCCATGAGTTCTTTCACATCGTTACACCGCTCAACATCCACTCAGAGGAGATAGGAAACTTTGATTTCAGCCACCCCAAGATGTCTAAGCACCTCTGGATGTATGAAGGCGTAACCGAGTATTTTGCCCACCATGTGCAGATAAACCAGCACCTAATCGAGCTACCGGCCTTTCTGGAGGAGATGCGCTCTAAGATCATTGCCTCGCAACAGCAGTACAATGATGGCCTGGCCTTCACTGAGCTCAGCCTGGGCGCCTTGGACAAATATGAAAAAGAGTACGGCAACGTGTACCAGAAAGGCGCCCTCATTGGCTTGGCCCTGGACATAAAGCTGCGTGAACTTTCGGGGGGCAAATATGGCATCCGGAACCTGATGAAAGACCTGAGCCAGACCTACGGCAAAGACAAAAGCTTTAAGGACGAAGAACTGTTTGACAAGATCACAGCCCTCACCTACCCAGAGATCCGGGACTTTTTCCGGCAATACGTAGAAGGCACCCAGAAACTCCCGTATCCTGAGATCTTCCAAAAGGTGGGCATTCTTTACCAGCCGGCCGGTGTGCAGAAACGCATCTCTTTGGGCAGGCCTACCATTGGGTATGACCAGGCCTCGGGCCACCTGGTGATTGCCAGCGTAGAGAACCTAACCGCTTTTGGCAAGCAGATGGGCTACAAGGCCGGTGACCAGCTATGGCAAGTAAACGGCGAGGACCTCACCCTTCGCAACGCCCAGGATCTGATCAACAAACACGTGATAAACGGGAAAGAAGGCAGCATGCTCACCATAGTGGTAGGCCGAAAAGACGCCAACGGCACCGTGAAGCCCGTGGAATTGAAGGCCAGGCTGGTTCCCTCAGACGAAAACGTGTCGCACTTGCTTACGCCAGACCCTAACGCCACTGAAGCCCAGAAAGCTTTACGGCAGGCCTGGTTGTATTCTACCCTTTAAACATCTCTTCATTTAGCCCTTTCTGTTTTGGGCCTGTTTTTTGAAAAACAGGCCCAAAACAGAAAGGGCTTTTTAGATACCTTTACGCCATGAACTCAGAAATCCGGCAGAGACTACTTGCCCTCCTGGACACTGCCCACGCGGCCGTGGAAGCGTCTTACCCTACTACGCCCGTGTACCCGGGCACGCCCGACTACCTGGAGAAACGCCGCCTGCTGCTAACGGACCTTTCCCTACACATGGCGCAGGATGCCCTGACCGGTGACTTTCCTAAACCCGCCCAGGTACGCCAGCATTTATTTGCCATTACCAAGCTGTACGCAGCGCTTTTCCCAACTGAGGGGTTTGATGCCGCGGCCCAGGTCCTTTCGCCGGAAACCCCTGAAAACATATCAGCGGGTTAGGCGTTATGTTCTCAGTTATTGCCCTTTAAAGACACGCAGGTTCCGCTCGCTCCTCAACTCCAACTTATGTCTTTTGCCTTGCGCCTAGTGCTCAGTTTCGTCTTCCTTCTTTGCCTGGGCTCCACCCTTTCGGCCCAGGACAGAGTGACCCTGAGCGGCACTCTTAGGTCTGCGGCCACCGGTGAGACCCTGATTGGCGCGGTTGTGACCCTTGAGGGCACTTCTACCGGCGTGGAAACCAACGTAAACGGCAACTACGCCTTGCGGCTGTTACCGGGTACCCACCGTATTCAGTTCTCCTACCTGGGCTTTCAGCCCCAAACCAAGGAGTTGGAAATAACCAAAAACACCCGGTTAGATGTTGAGTTACTGGATGCCTCAACCGCTATCTCAGAGGTGGTAGTGGAATCTGAGCGCAACTCGTTTCAGGAGCGCCTATCCACCCCCCAGATGAGCATGGAAACCCTTTCCAGCCGGGAAGCCAAACTATTGCCCGCCCTTTTTGGCGAAGTAGACATCATCAAGACCCTGCAATTGAAACCGGGTATCCAGAGCGGCGGCGAGGGAAGCAGCGGCCTGTTTGTGCGGGGCGGCAGTTCTGACCAGAACCTGGTGCTGCTGGATGATGCCCTGGTCTACAACCCCAGCCACTTGTTTGGCTTTTTCAGTGTCTTCAACCCAGATGCGGTGCGGGGCGTGGAACTGTACAAAGGCGGTTTTCCGGCGCAATTTGGGGGCCGGCTTTCCAGCGTGCTGGACGTGAAGCTCCGCGAAGGGAACCGCAAGGAATATGACGTTTCTGGCGGTATTGGTTTGATTGCCTCCCGCCTGACGGTGGAAGGGCCCATCAAGAAAGACAAGTCCTCTTTCCTGGTCTCGGGGCGGCGCACGTACGTGGATGTCTTCACCCGCCTAATCAACAATGCCAAAGAAGATGACCCGGACTTCAGCCCCATCCCGGACTATTACTTCTATGACTTCAACGCCAAGGCTACTTTTGAACTAGGCCCCAATGACCGCCTCTTCCTGAGCGGCTACTACGGCCGTGACTTTTTCACCTTTGATGACGAGAACTTCAACTTCAATTTCAATTGGGGCAACCGGGTGGGTTCGGCGCGGTGGGCGCACCAGTTTTCGCCCAGGTTCTTCGTGAATACCACTTTCTCGGCGTCAGATTATGAATACCAGATCAAAAACGAACTGGATATTTTCCGGTTCAGCCTTACTTCCAACATCTCAGACCTTAGCCTAAAGTCAGACTTTGAGTACATTTCCTCAGAAAAGCATCACCTGCGGTTTGGCGCGGCCTTCACCCACCATTCTTTTACGGTAGGCCGCTTGGAGGCCAATAGC
The DNA here is from genome assembly GCF_054781795.1 of Rufibacter soli. Lineage (NCBI taxonomy): Bacteria > Pseudomonadati > Bacteroidota > Cytophagia > Cytophagales > Hymenobacteraceae > Rufibacter > Rufibacter soli. The sequence goes on from NZ_BAAGTS010000002.1 coordinate 2,705,851, forward strand.
CAGGACGGCTCGGTAAACGTGAACGCGGGGAATGCATACCGGGGCCAGGAATATGGCGTGTATGTCTCAGATGACTGGACCTTTACCCCCTCGCTTACCGCCAGCTATGGACTACGGCTTTCTGGGTTTGTGAATGACGGCAAGAATTTCCTAGGGCTGGAACCAAGGGCCGCCGTCAGTTACCGGCTCAATGAGACCCTCACCCTAAAAGGAAGTTACACCCGTATGTTCCAATACGTGCACCTGGTCTCCAACTCGGGCGCTTCGTTGCCTACGGATATCTGGTACCCCTCCAGCCCCGGCGTAAAACCGCAACGATCAGACCAGGTGGCGCTGGGCCTTACCAAACTACACAAAGAGAAGTATCTTTTCAGCACGGAAGCCTACTACAAGAAAATGAACCGCCAACTGGACCTCCGCGACGGGGCCCAAATCTTTGGGAACAATGAACTGGAGCAGGAGTTTGTGTTTGGGACCGGCGAGAGTTACGGGCAGGAATTCTACATGGAGAAAAAGGAGGGCAAGACCACCGGTTGGGTGGGCTACACCCTTTCCTGGACCAACCGTACCTTCCCAGACATTAACGAAGGCAGAACGTTCCCCACCCGGTTTGACCGCCGCCATGACCTGTCTATAGTGGCTATTCATGAGTGGAGCAAACGCATCAGTGCCACGGCTACTTTTGTGTACGGTACCGGTAACGCGTACTCGTTGCCTGTGCAGCGTTTCGTCTTCCAGGATGTGCCTGGCGAGGATTACACCATCATTCCTGTCTACCCAGACCGCAACTCCTTCAGGCTGGCCGCTTACCACCGCATGGACCTGGGCCTGGTCTACAAACTACGGCCAAGAAGGGGCAGCTCAGACCTCACCTTTAGCGTGTATAACGTGTACAACCGCCGTAACCCCTATTTCGTCTATTTTGAAACCCTCAAAGACGAAAAGTCTGAGCAGATCACGGGGTTTGTGGCCAAGCAGGTTTCGTTGTTTCCCGTTATTCCATCGGTTACCTATAATTTCAAGTTCTAATGGGTGTACACCATTTTTCAAGGTCCTTACTTCTGATTCTGCTACTGGCGGGGTTGGTCTCTTCCTGTGACATGGAGCAGGAGATTGAGGTGAAGTTGCCGGTGTTGCCTGCCCAAATGGTGGTGGAATGTTACCTGGAAAACGGCCAACCCATGCGCCTGGTGCTGTCTGAATCTGCGGGTTACTTTGACCAACCGCAGGCGGCGCTGGTAAAGGGCGCCACCGTCTCCATTACCAAAAACAAAGAGGCTCCTATCTTTTTAAAGGACACCTTGTGGGTAGATGAACCCAATGAAAAAGTCTACACCCATTATAACAGAAGAATTGTGACTGCCGCCCCCGGCGATGTCTTTACCCTCCAGGTCACAGACGTGAAGGGGCGTCGCCTCACGGGCACTACCACCGTGCTCCCGCCCGTGCCCTTTGACAGCATCGGCTGGAAATTCAATGACAAGCCAGACAAGAGCAAAGAAGCCTACTTGTTGGTGCGCTGGAAGGATGAGGGGGCCACCCAGGACTTTTACCGCCTGCTGGCCCACAAGAAGGACAGTACCGGCCTAGACAGCCAGTTAGACGCTGAACTGAATGACCGCCTACGGAACGGCATGAAAATCACCTTTACCACCACCTACCGCTTTAAACCCAATGACACCCTCACGGTCAAGCTGTTCCATATAGAAGAGCCGTATTATAATTTCATCAGTAGTGTGGAAGATGCCCGTAACGCCAACGGCAATCCCTTTGCCCAACCGGTTACCATTAAATCTACGGTAGCGGGCGGCTTTGGCGTATTCACATTCTTAAATTACCAGTCCAGGCAAATCATCCTCAAATAAGCTTTGGCCTGTTCTTTCCTTAAGGTAGATAGGATAGCGCTGGGCCAAAAAAAAGCCGGGTCACCCTTTAGAGGTGACCCGGCTTTTTTGCTGAACCTTCCCAAACTCAGAAGAAAGTTTTCTGTTTTTAGTTTTGCCGCTTGATCAGTTCTGTGATCAATAGCGTCATTTTAGGTTCTGCCTTGGCGGCAGCCTCCAGAATGTCTTTTAGTACCACCCGCTGGATCTTTTCAGGCGAGCAAAGGTCGGTGATGATGGAGACGGCAAAGCAAGGCAGGCCCATGTGCACGGCGGCAATTACCTCTGGAATGGTGCTCATGCCCACGGCATCGGCACCGATGCTGTTGATGTACTTGTACTCGGCTCTGGTTTCAAGGGTGGGGCCGGTAACGCTGGCATACACGCCGGTCTTGGCATTGAGGCCATGTTCCGCAGAGATTTCCAGGGCCTGAGCCACCAGGTTCAAGTCATAGGGCTCGCTCATGTCTGGGAAGCGTGGCCCCAGATCATCCAGGTTTTTACCAATAAGCGGGTTAGGCAACAGGTTGATATGGTCTGTGATCACCATCAGGTCAGACAGTTCAAAGTCTTCCTTGAACCCGCCTGCGGCGTTGGAGATGAAGAGTTTCTGAATGCCCAGCAACTTCATGACCCGCACCGGGAACACGACCTGTTGCATAGTGTAGCCTTCATAATAGTGGAAACGGCCCTGCATGACCACCACCCGGCGGCCACCCAGTTCCCCAAAGATCAATTTACCCGAATGGCTCTCTACCGTAGACACCGGAAAATGCGGAATGTCTGCGTAGTCCAGGCTGTAGGTAATGTCAATGTCTTTGACCAGGGCGCCCAGCCCGGTTCCCAGGATAATCCCGAACTCAGGCAGGAACAGATTGGTTTGCTGCCGGATAAAGTCTGCGGCTTCTTGTAGGGTATTACTCATGTTCATTTATAAAAAATACATTTCCGTTTTGAGGCTACTTTTCTAAAAATAGGCGCAAAACAACTTGGTTGAGGGACGGCGCAAGGTCGCAAAAAAAACGCCAAAAAAAAGAGAGATATGTCATTTTGGGTCACAAAAAAGGCCACCCAAGGGCAGCCTTTTTTGTGACCCAAAATGGGCAGGCAGCTCTTATTGGATGTCCAGTTCAAACGGCATGCGGGCCTGTATGCCCTGCAATTGCATTACCCGCTGGTACTGTTGGTAATACGGCAGCAAGGTGCCCAGCTCTTTCTGCATGGAGTAGGCCCGCACTTGTGATTCTGTGTCTGAGAACAGGTTTTCCATAAAAGATTTCTGGGCCGGAAGGGTACGCAACCGGTATTCGCCCTCTTTCAGTTTGGCTTTGCGGGCGGCAATGGCAATGGCTTGCTCCATGCCTCCCAGCACGTCTACCAGCCCGTTCTGCTTGGCCTCAAGACCAGACCAAACGCGGCCCGAAGCCAACTTCTTCAATTGCGCCAACGGCATTTTTCTGGATTGGGCGGCCTTGGTGGTGAAGTCTTCATAAATACGGTCAACCTCCCGCTGGATGGTCATTTTCTCATAAGGGGTCATGGCCCTGGTAATGGTAGGCACATCTGAGAATTTACCGGTGTTCACGCGGTCTGTGGTAATGCCCAGTTTATTCTTGAGGAAGTTCTCTGAGTTAACCAGAATGCCAAACACGCCAATGCTACCGGTAATGGTGGTAGGGTGCGCCACAATGGTGTCACAGGCCATGGCAATGTAATATCCGCCAGAGGCAGCCACATCAGACATAGAGGCAATGATGGGTTTTACTTTTTTGGTGAGCATGACCTCGCGCCAGATCACGTCTGAGGCCAGCGAGCTTCCGCCTGGAGAGTTTATGCGCAACACCACCGCTTTCACGTTTTTATCTAACCGCGCTTTTCTAATGGCTTCAGACATGCCCTTTCCGCCAATGGTGTTGTCATCTCCCTTGCCGCCCACAATATCACCGGAGGCGTAGATCACAGCAATGCGGTTACGGGAAGATCCGCTTTTCTTTTCCGGGTCGGCTACTTTCTTGTAGGTGCCCAGGTTTACCATTTCCAATTCCTTGTCTTTCTCCACCCCGGTCTTGGCCTTCATGAAATCAGTGGCTTGGTCATAATACCCCAGGTGGGAAACCATGCCCAGGGCAAGGGCATCTTTGGCGTTGTGCACCAGCATGGAGTCTGAGATGTTTTTCACCACTGCAAAGTCTTTCTTGCGGGCGGTGGCAATGTTCTTCAGCATGAAATCATTCAGCGAGTTCAGGAATGAGGTAGTCTGCGCCCGGCTGGGGTCACTCATCTTGTCTAGCAGGAACGGCTCCACGGCGCTTTTGTACTCGCCTACTTTGAACACATACGGTTGCAGTTCCAGCTTCTCCAGGGTGCCTTTAAAGAACATCACCTCAGAGCTCAGGCCATTCAGTTCAATGGTGCCTTGCGGGTTGAGGTAGAAACGGTCTGCCACCGAGGCCAGGTAATAGGCTTTCTCACTGGAGAACTCACTGTAAGCCACCACAAACTTTTTGGATTTCTTGAAATCAAGCAGGACGTTTCTGATTTCCTCTACAGAGGCCATGCCGGCCTGTAGCATATCCAGGTTCAGGAAAATGCCCTTGATGTTGTCATCTCCTTTGGCTTTTTTGATGGAGGCTTTAATCTCATCCAGGCCAATGCCCTGTTCCCCAAACACATCGCTTAAGCCAAGCTCAGCAAACGGGCTGCGGGGCGCGCGCTCCACCACCGGTTGGCTTAATTTGATCTCCAGCACAGAGCCTTCCTCAATAGAGACTTCATCCTCTACTGAGGCAGCGGCTATCCCAATCAGGAGGAGCACGCCCACCCCCATAAATAGAAACAATCCTACTATGGTGGCCAATACAAACTTTAAGAATTGTCGCATATCAAATATAAAATCACCCCAGAACCCGCAGGGCTCCAGCTTTTGGTAGTAAGGTATTGGTCGTAATTTAGGAAGAAGACTTACACTTTCAGATAAATTATGTTAAAAAGATAGACGCTCCCACACACTTGCCTACTGCAGATAAAGAACCTCCACGAAATCGTTTCCATTGGCCGGTTCCCGTTTTAAGCCTGTTTTTGCAAAAACGGCCCTAAAACGGAAAAGCTTAGAAGCAGGCGGCTTGGACTAATTAAAGGAGAAACCAACGCTCACTATTGCTGGTACTCAAGATTACCTTGCCCCACGCGCTTTCCCGTATACATCAAAACATGAAAAAATGGATCTTTCTGTTGGTGTTCTCCTTTGCCTCCCTGCTCACCCAGGCCCAGGGAAAGCATAACCTCAACGTGAAATACTTCGGGCTTACGCTGCACCCCAAGGGCGACAACAACGCGGAACTTATGCCCCTTAACCCCGACGGCAAGGGCTACCTGGTGCTGAACGTGGGGGGAAGCGTGGGGTACGAGCATTTTCTGGTGCCGGGCAAAATCTCCCTGAAAGCCATTCAAGCCCTCTACGCCGACTGCGCCCTGCGCTTTGCTGGCTTTACCCACCTGGGCGTGCGGGCCGTCATCTTTGACATTGGCCGGCATTCCCTTAACGGGGGCCTGGGTCCCACCCTTGTGTTCCGGCGCAATTGGTCAGAACTAGAGGGTTATACCCTCTCCTCTTCTTTTTTTGGGGGAAACCCGCAAGATAAGTGGCAATACAAAATGGTCTGGTACGCCGGCGAACTGGAATACAACTACCGCCTCACTCCCCGCACCGACCTTTCCACCTCCTTCGTGCCCGGCTACCCCAATATTATGAGCCTCTCCTTTGGCGTGCGGTATTGGTTGAAAGATTGAGAGATTGAATGATTGAGAGAATGAATAAATATTTTCATTCTCTCAATCACTCAATCTCTCAATATTTAGTACCCGTACCAGTCACCCCATTGGTTGCGTAAATTCTTGCGCATTTCGTTTTCGCGGGCGTTGTTGCCGGGATTGAAGAAGACGGTCCCTTTGAGCTCGTCGGGCAGGAAGTTCTGGGCCACGAAATTGCCTTCATAGTCATGGGAGTATTTGTACTCGTTGCCGTAGCCAATCTCCTTCATGAGCTTGGTAGGCGCGTTACGTAGGTTCAAGGGCACCGGTGGACTTCCCTGTTCCCGCACCATGGCGCGGGCCTTCCTGATGGCTTTATAAGCGGCGTTGCTCTTGGGAGAGGTGGCCAGGTAAATGGCGCATTGGGCCAGGATGATGTCACACTCGGGGTACCCGATCACGTTCACCGCCTGGAAGCACTCATTGGCCATGATGATAGCCGTGGGATTAGCATTTCCGATGTCTTCAGAGGCCATGATGAGCATGCGGCGGGCAATGAACTTGGGGTCTTCGCCGCCTTCTATCATGCGGGCCAGCCAATAGATGGTGGCATTGGGGTCTGAGCCGCGCATGGACTTGATGAACGCCGAAATAATATCATAGTGCGCCTCGCCGCCTTTGTCATACAGGGCCAGGTTCTGCTGGGCAATCTGCTTCACCATTTCATTGGTGATGACCAACTTCTCTTGTGGGTTGCTGGTACTGCCGTCAATGACAATTTCCAAGAGATTGAGCAATTTGCGGGCATCGCCGCCCGAGATGGTGAGCAAGGCCTCATACTCCTGCACCTCAATCTCGCGCTTCTTCAGGATTTCGTCTTCGGTGAGGGCTTTTTGCACCAGGTCTACCAGTTCCTTCTTCTCCAGTGACTTGAGAATGTACACCTGGCAGCGCGACAGCAAGGCGGGAATCACCTCAAACGAGGGGTTCTCTGTGGTAGCGCCAATCAAGGTGACGGTGCCTTTCTCTACGGCCCCTAAAAGCGCGTCTTGCTGAGACTTGCTAAACCGATGGATTTCATCTATGAACAGAACCGTGCCCTGACGTTTGCGGGCCTGGTCTATTACGTCACGTATGTCCTTCACGCCGGCGTTTATGGCGCTCATGGCCACAAACGGGACTTTGAGCTGTCCGGCAATAATACCGGCCAGTGTGGTTTTACCTACGCCGGGAGGTCCCCAGAAAATCATGGAAGGCACCATGCCGGCCTCAATGTAGCGCCGCAGCACTCCTTTGGGCCCTACCAGGTGTTGCTGCCCGGCGTATTGGTCCAGGGTGTGGGGGCGCATGCGCTCCGGCAAAGGGGCTTTGGTAGTTTGGAACATGAAGGTAAAGGCTCTGAAAAGGGAACAACCTACTAACGGTGAAACCCGCCGCGAAGATACTGGGAATTGCCTTCCGTTTCAGGCCTGTTTTTCAGAAAACAGGCTTAAAGCAGCTTGGCTATATCTACCGCCACCGCGTACGTGAAGAGGATAAATAATATGAGAAAAAACAGGTACCCCACCAGATAAAAAGCCTTTTGCTTTTGGTAAGGCTCTTTGGCCAGAAAACTCTTCACTAGAAAAATAAGACCAACAGGAGTAAGCACCACCGCCAGCAAGGCAGGCACACTAATGGTGACATCTCTTATGGTTCCTTCCAGTTGAAGGGCGGGCAAAGCCAGCACCATGAGAATGGTAAAGGCCGTCAGGTAAAGGATAACCCTAAAGATTAACTTCGCTTTTCTCAAGTTCTTGGCACTGGCTATCTCTGTAGGTATTTTCATTCAACTTGGCAAAAGGGTTTTAAAAATAAGGGCTGGTTTGCGAGGTCAATATTGTGGATTTTCTGTGCAGGGAAAGTCTGTAACCTCCCCGCTTATCCAATTCACCCACAAGGTCCTTTCAGGATGACCAAAAATTAGAAGGCAAACCATTATCCCTTTAAGGATTACCTGTTTTGGGCCTCTTTTCAGGAAAACAGGCCCAAAACGCTACGGCCTTGGGTTGGGTGAAGTGGGCTCTTTAAGGAGCTTGCCGTTAAATAAATGGACCTGCTCCAGCACATAGGTTTGGTCATCATGCTGCACGGTCTTCGGTACCAACCTATACTCAATATGTTTTTCACCTAGCACTTTTTGGGCGGCAGTAGAGGCCTTATTCAAATCCAGATCTATTTTTTTGAACCTCCGTACCTCTGCCTGCATGTCTTTCACCAGAACGGTCCGCCACCGAGGTGTTCTAGTTACGCCGGTTTCATAGTATTGGGCCACCAGTTTCTCAGAAGGGTTTTGGACAGATTGGTAAATGATCCGGTCTTCTTTGACGTCTCCTAGAAACTTAAGGCTCAGGAAAAAGGCAATACCCACCGGCAAAAGCAGCACGTCTGAGTATATCAGCAAGGGGGTAGACTTTTTCAGCTTGACCATTAGCAGATAGTAAACGCCTTCCACGTACAGAAACAGCAAGGCTAAAAGCAGCAGCAATAGCAACAGGTGCCCTTCTAGCAGAAACTGCGCCCTGGTAGACCTGGGCTCATACCAGGCACCGGCCCCCATCTGAATCAGAATTAGTCCAATTGCTACCGCCCCCACCAAGAGGACTTTCGGCTTTGCTGTTTTCAATCTCTTTTGGTTAATCTTCTTTGGTCTTGTGAATGTGTCTTATTCACCGCTACGGGTTTGGCTGTTGCCTAGCTTTCAGGGCCTCGGCCTTCGCTTTGGCTACGGCTTCCTGTTGGTCAGCCCACAGGCGTTTCTTCTCCTCAGCCTGTTCTGGGGTAAGGTCAGTGAAATGGTAAATCATGTTTTTGATGTCTACCTCCGGAAAGTCATAGACCTTGGTCATGGTGAGGCAGTCTGTGGGGCAAACGGTGGTGCAGAGACCACAATAGCAGCACTTGGCCAGGTCAATATCAAATACCGGCGCGAAGAGCCGTTTCTTGGTCCCGTCTGAGGTTTCGCCTATGTCTTCAGTGGCTTTTACAGATTTAATGGTGATACAGTCAACGGGGCAGATTTTGGCGCAGAGGTCGCAGACAATGCAGTCCTCTATCTCATTGTGCAGGCGGTAGCGGCCGTTCTCCGGCACGGGCAGGGCCTCATACGGGTATTTCAAAGTCACCAAGCCGGTCTGCTGCGCGAAGTAGTTGGGGTCGGCAATGTCCAGGGGCGCGCGCCGATGCCGGGCCTGGAGCATGTGCTTAAACGTAAGCGCCATGCCCTGCCAGAGCGATTGCGCGTCTCGCCAGAAGCCGCGTCTTTGTAAGCTGCCTGTTGTTTCTTTGCCCATTTGCTTAGATCATGAATAAACGCCACACCGCCGCCAGCAGCACCAAGACCAATGCCGCCGGGGTTAGCAGTTTCCAGCACAGGTGCATGAGTTGGTCTACGCGTAGCCTTGGATATGTCCAGCGTAGCCACACCTGCACGGTCATTAAGAGCAATGCCTTGCTCACCAGCCAGAAAAACGCCCAGAGGTGACCGCTCCAACTGCCCAGAATCCCCGTGGTCCAATCGGCTAGCCGCACCGAACCTATATTGGGGAAGGGCGTATTCCAGCTGCCTAAAAACAAAATCACCGCCACCAGACTCACCAGCAGCATCATGGCGTACTCAGCCAGGAACAGCGCGGCAAACCTAAAGCCACTGTATTCTACGTGAAAACCCGCCACCAGCTCAGACTCAGCCTCAGGGATATCAAAGGGCGCTCGGTTACACTCGGCCAGCGACGCAATAAAGTAAATGATAAAACCGATACTGAGCAGCGGCATGCGCACAATGTTCCAGGTCAGAAACCCGCCCACCTGCGTTACGTCTACGCCCCAGGCCTTCAGCCCGAACAGGTAATTGCTTTCCTGCCCGTACCCGGGAAATTGCCGCAGGTGCAGCCCCTGCTGGAAACTGATTTCCTGCAAGTCCAGGCTCTGGCTAATGATCACCACACTCAAAATGGCCAACCCCGCCGGAATCTCATACGACACAATCTGCGCCACTGACCGCATAGCGCCAAGCAACGCGTATTTGTTATTGGAACCCCAACCCGCCATCAAGAGCCCCACCACATCCAGAGACACAATGGCCAGCAGGAAAAACAGCCCTAAAGCGGTACCTGAGGGAATTACAGTTGGGGTGAGCGGCACCACAGCAAAACCTGCCAGCACGGCGGCAAATATGACCAACGGGGCCAGTTTGAACAGCCACTTATCGGCGGCAGCCGGCACTATGTCTTCTTTCTGAAGGAGCTTAAGGAGATCGGCGGCAAACTGGAGCGTGCCGTAGGGGCCGGCCTCGGTGGGGCCCAGCCGGTCCTGGATAAAGGCAGACAGCTTCCGTTCGGCGTAGAAGATGACCACTACCGCACCCAGAATCAAGAGAAGGACAAACGGCAAGGCCAGCATGCGCTCAAAGGATTGTTCTGACCAAAGGTACTTATTTATTTAGTTGATAGTTCCTGGCAATGGCTGGTTCGTTTCAGGCCTGATTTTTAAAAAACGACCTTAAAACGAACAGGTCCCAAATGCGGGCTGGGCGGTTCTGGCTAGGCCTTGAAAAAGACACTTTCAAGATCTGGAATATCTCCCTATTTTAGCCAAGCGTTCGGGCTTTCTGAACCTAAAAACTGTTTTAAGGCCGTTTTTCAGAAAACAGGCCCAAAACGTAATAGAACCCTATAATACGGTATTTCCATGGCCACTGAGAAACTGACTCCTGCCCAGCAGGAAGAGAAAATAGACGCCTTTTTCACCAATGCTCCGGCCTTTGCGAAGCCTATCTGCGAGAAACTGCGATTGGCCATAGACGAAGCAGATCCGGCTTTGAAGCCTTCCTGGAAATGGGGTACACCGGTGTATGAGAAAGCCGGCGCCAGCATGGTATGCGCCATTAGCGTGCACAAGCAGCACGTAAACCTCACCTTCTTCCAGGGGGCGCAGGTGCCAGACACCTATGGGGTTTTCACGACCGGCCTGGACGGCAAAAACATGCGCACCATCAGGTTCACTGAGGTTGGCCAGGTAAAGGAAGAACAGATAGTAGAATACGTGAGAGCCGCCACCCTGGTAAAACCCGACAAATCCGGCAAATCTACAGAACGGAGCGTGATTGAAATTCCGGAAGACCTGAAACAGGCGCTGGCCCACGCAAAGCAACTAGAAAAATTTGAGCAGATGGCCTACACGCACCGCAAAGAGTATGTGCGCTGGGTCTCTGAAGCCAAACGCCAGGAAACAAGGGATGGCAGGATTACCAAAACGGTGGAGCGTATTACCGAAGGCAAGAAATTTAGCTGATTCCGGCCAGCGTGTCTTTTATTTCCCGCAGGAACTCGCGGTGGTCCCCCAGGTGGTAAATGCTAGTCTCTACCTCCTCGGTGGAGGCGTACAGGCTACTGCCGTATCTCATGTTCAGGTACTTGGCCGTCAGCTAAAAAGGAACCTCAAAACCATCAGGTAGTTCAGAGTCGGTGCCCACGGCCAGTAGGAAAATGGTTTTGCCCTGCAATTTCCGCCCCAGGGGCTTTTGCACCGTCACCAGATCTGTAAGGCGGTCAAAAAAGGTTTTCAGGAGGCCGCTCATGGCGTACCAATACACGGGCGTGGCCAACACGATCACCTGGTGCTGCAGCACCTGCTCTATAATTTTCAGGAACTCATCTTGCGGCGGATAGTCATTCTCATACCGGTAAGGACCTATTTGGTAGTCCAACAAATCCAGGAGTTGGTGCGGGGTGCCGTGAAAAACCGTCCGGACCAGGCGGTGCGTACCACTGTCTTTGCGGGCGCTGGCGAGCAGAATGAGCGGTCTTGATTCCTGAGGCATGGGTAATGTGTCTAGGCTTTGTTTCTACCGGTCTACCCCGGCTTTAGTTACGCCCCGCCAAGCAATTGGGATTACCTCCTGCCCTTATTCTACCACGTGCCCCACAAACTGAGATAGGTTAGTAATAATGCCGCGTTCGCGCCGGAAGCCAATGGCGCAGCCTTCGCCGGCCCAGAAAACGCCTGCCTGGTAGCGGTAGCCATGCGTATCCTGGGGCATTTCGGCCCAGGCCTGGTAAATGCGCGGCTGGCTTTGGAATTCTCCTGAGGTAGAGGACACGTCGGTATTCTCCCGCACCTCTATGTTCTGGCCTTCGCGGCCGAAGAAAGGTTTCTCTACGGCTTTGCCTTCAAAGGGAGTAAACTCGGTGCGAAGCAGCAAGGGGTGGTACGGGAACTGCTGCCAGAGCCAGGCCAGAAAACCTTTGCTCTGGAAGACCAGGGAATAGGCCGGGTTGGCAATAATGACGGTGCGGCTGTACTGCAACTCAATGATGTCGGCGCAGAGCGCGGGCTCCAACTCAGCCAGCAATTCCCAGGGCACTAGTTTGAAGAGAAACGGGAAACGGCGCCACTGCTCCGCCCCTATCTGGGCCCAGATGCCGCGCTCGGCCCCTAGCGTAGCCACTTCCATTTCGTCGGCGGCGCAGATGTGGGTCTCAAAACCGGCCTCCCGCGCGGCCTGAGCCAGCACCTCACAATTGGTATAGTCTTCCTTGCTTCCCCCTAGGTACACCAGCAGCAAGGCCGGCTCCAGTTCGGCGTTCAGGCCCTGCCAGGTCTTGAACTGCTCCACCAGCCCTTCATACAGTCCGTTGGCTTGCTGGCTCTCGTTCTTGCCGGCAGCGGCCAGGCTGGCCCACTGCACCACTGCGGTCTCGGGAATGGAGGTGGCCGTATCTGCGTTGAACTCCAGTAGTTTTACGCCTTCAGGGGTTTGCGCGAAGTCAAAGCGGCCATACAAGTGCCAATGCCGGTCATCTTCCCAGGAGTGCCGTATGGCTTTCCACAGCTTAGGCGGAATACCAATCTTGCGCATGAACTCCTCCGGCAAACCTTCCGGCACGGCCTCTACCATCATTTGGTAAAGCGTGGTGGCCGCCTCCAGAAGGTCATCTGCCGCGGCCTGGGAAAGCACTACCGCTTCTCCAGATAGGTAGGTCTGGCACTCTTCTTCTATAACCCACTCCCACCCCATTTGCCTGACCATTTGGGAAACATCGCCGTGGTGCGGCATTAACTTAACGGGAAGAAAGGCTTCTGACATAACTAGTTATTTAAGAAGGAAATCAATGTGGAGGTAGGCAAGACCTGTTTTAAGCCTGTTTTATGGAAAACGGGCCTAAAACAGCAGGCACAGGACTTTAAAGGTTCTGGAGGCCAGGCCTTTTCAAGAATTTAAACTAAAACCGAAAATCAGGTTAGGATTGTCTTAACCGCCAAAACGGCCAGATCTGCCGCCAAACGTACCGGAACGGCTGTTGGTAGGCCGCGATGACCGTATATTGCCGCTGGAGGTTGGGCGGCTGTAGGCCCCGGTGGTGCCTCTGAACGCCTGGGCCCCTCTAGACCGCTCAGCGCTGGTTTGTTGCCGCCAGGCCTCATTGCGCTGAATGGTGTTGGGGTTGGCGTAGTAAGCGCGGTTAGGCGAAAGCATGCGTCCGGCCATATAGCCCAAGCTGCTCCACATAAGCACATTCATCATACTGAACCCTGACCCGTTCTGCGGGTTGGCCTGGGAGTATTCCTGCATGCGCTTTTCCAGCTCCAGGCCCTGCAGCGTATCTACCTTGCCGTCATTGTGCTTGAGAATGGCCATTACCTGCCCGGCGGGCGCAGGGCGCTCATCAGTGATCTTCCATTCCTCGGGGTTTACCTCGGTCATCTCAGTGATCATGCCCTGGCTGTAGGCCGGAACCTCTTCGCCGGCGTTCCATTCTGTAGAGGCTTCATTCTGGGCCGAGCGGTTGTCTGAGCAGGAAGACAGCCCCAGGCAGGCGGCGGCGCTCACCAACAGCACGTTGCGGGAGAAATCACCAATAAGGAAATAACGTTTTTTCATAGTGAGGAGGAGAATAACCGTAAATGGCAGGTTTTGTAAAGATAAACGAAAAACCGGAGAGAATGATTGTATGGATTCTGCCCGGTGCTTACTCCCACAGTGGGTAATGGTCCAGGTGCACCTTCTCCTGGAAGAAAATCTGCGTGGAGGCCTCAAACGACACAGTATAGTCAGACACGTAAAAGTGCGGTGGCCCCAGCAACCTTTCTGCCCCAATTCCTACCTCTGCCAGCACCTGCCCCACATGGCGAGCCACCAGTTCTGAGGCATCCAGCACCTCTACGCTGCCGCCGTAAAACGCGGCAATCTGGTCTTTGATCAAGGGATAATGGGTACAACCCAAAATAAGGGCCTCTATGCCTTGCAGCGCCGGGTCTGACAAATACGTCTGGATCACGCTTTCTGAGATGGTATTGTTGAAGAACCCTTCCTCTATCATGGGTGCCAGCAAGGGCGTGGCCAAAGACCTAAGCTGAATGTTGCGGTTCAGGTCGTCAATTTTCTTCTCATAGACATTTGAGTTGACCGTCTGTTTGGTGCCAATCAGGCCAATGGTCTTGCCAGCAAACTTTTCGCCTACGTAGGCCACCACAGGGTCAATCACGTTCAGGACAAGGGCCTTGCTGCCCACGTATTCGCGCACCAGTTCATACGCCGCCGCCGACGCCGAATTGCACGCAATCAGAATAATCTTACAATTCTTCTTCAGGAGCAGGTCACAGATTTTGACGGCGTAAGACTGAATGGCCGCCGTTGACTTATCGCCGTAAGGCAGGTGCGCCGTGTCACCAAAATACACCAACTGCTCCAGCGGCAACTGCTTTTTAATAGCGTTAGCCACGGTTAGGCCGCCAATGCCACTATCAAAAATCCCAATGGGCCGCGCCCAATTCTCAGCTTTTATCATGATCTTTTCTTAGCACCAACTACGTGTTTACCTGCACCACCGTAGAAGTACCCATATTACTAAAATACAATATCAAAATGCACTTTTCCGAAACAACGGCCTTTTTAAACCGTAAAAGTGCATACAAGTTGAAACTAAAAAAGGAGGATAAAAAATGAAAGTATTATCAACCCGCGCCCACGGTATCATGGATTACCTGGTGGGTATGCTTCTGATTGCGGCTCCGTTTATTTTAGACTTTGACCGCGGCGGCGCCGAAACCTGGGTTCCTATTATTGTAGGGGCCGTGATTATCCTGCAGGCTTTGATGACTAACTTTGAGGTGGGCATGTTTAGAATGCTCTCTATGAATATGCACCTGAACATGGACTACCTGATTGGTATTTTCCTGGCGGCTTCTCCCTGGATCTTCAATTTTGATGAATATGTCTATTTACCGCACTTAATTGTAGGTATCATGATTGTCCTGGAAGCCATGATGACCAGTGTAGTCCCGGAACATGGGGCTGCCACCCGTCACCCATACAGAGGCGGCAATGTGCACCATACCCATTAAGGCTAAAAAACTAATTTAGTGGAAGGCAAAAGAAAAAGGCCGGGAAAATTCCCGGCCTTTTTCTTTTGCCTTGAGTATTTGCTGGGCCCGGTTCTGGTTTGCGCTTTTTGGTTTGCGTACCTTTGCGTTTATGAATTACCTTTCAGCAGACTCTATCTCTAAAAGCTTCGGTGACCGCTGGCTTTTCCAGAACCTCACCTTTGGTATAAACCGTGGGCAGCGTATAGCCCTTATTGGGGCAAACGGGGCAGGCAAAACCACCTTGCTTCAAATCCTGGCAGGCTCCATGCCCCCAGACAACGGCACCGTGAGTGTGCGCAAAGGCATACGGGTAGGCTTTCTATGGCAACAGCCTTCGTTCCCGGCCGGGGCCACCGTACAGGAAGCCATTTTCTCGGGCCAGACGGCAGTACTGGACGCCATCAGAGACTATGAGGCCTGCATAGCCGACCCTAACACCTCAGACAACAAGATGCACGAGGTGATGGAGCGCATGGAAAACCTGCACGCCTGGGAATATGAAGTACGCACCAAGCAAATCCTGGGCAAACTGGACATCCAGAACCTGGATGTGCAAGTGGAGCACTTGTCTGGCGGCCAGAAGAAACGCGTGGCCATGGCCCGGGTCCTGATTGAGGAGCCAGATCTGCTGATTCTGGATGAGCCTACCAACCACCTGGACCTGGAAACCATTGAGTGGTTTGAGAACCTGTTAACCACGGAACAGACAACCCTTTTAATGGTCACCCACGACCGGTACTTCCTAGACCAGGTGGCCAATGAAATTGCCGAACTGGACCGCGGGCAGGTTTATTCCTACAAAGGCAATTACAGCTACTACGTAGAGAAAAAAGCCGAGCAAGAGGAAGCCAACGCCGCCGAAATGGGCAAAGCCAAGCAGCTCCTGAAGAAGGAACTGGAGTGGATGCGCAAGCAGCCCCGCGCCCGTGGCACCAAATCAAAGTCACGGGTAGATGCTTTTTATGACCTCAAGGAGAAAACCAGCCAGAAAGATACCCGCACGGCCTTAGAACTGTCCGTGAAGAGCACCCGCCAAGGCAACCAGATTCTGGAAATTGACCATTTAAGCAAGCGTTTCGGGGAGAAAGTGGTGCTAGATGACTTCAGCTACGTGTTTAGAAAGAAGGACCGCGTAGGCATTGTAGGCCCTAACGGCGCGGGCAAGACCACCTTCCTGAACATGCTAACCGGCAAACTGGCCCCAGACAGCGGCGAGATTATTGCCGGCCAAACCACCGTTTTTGGGTATTACACCCAAACCGAGCTGACCTTCAATGAAGACCAACGGGTGATAGACGTGGTAAAAGAAGTAGCCGAAGTGGTGGAGACCGGCAACGGCGAGGTGATCACCGCCAGCCAGTTTCTGCAGCATTTCCAGTTTCCGCCGGCCCAGCAATACACGTTTGTGAAAAAGCTGAGCGGCGGTGAGAAACGGCGCCTGCAATTGCTGCGCGTACTTATCAAGAACCCCAATTTCCTGATCCTGGATGAACCTACCAATGACCTGGACATCCAGACCCTGAATATCCTGGAGGATTTCCTGCTTAACTTTGGCGGTTCTTTATTGATTGTGTCCCATGATAGATACTTCATGGACCGCCTGGTGGAGCACTTATTCGTATTTGAGGAAAACGGCCACCTGCGCGACTTCCCGGGAAACTACACAGATTACCGTGAGTGGCTCAAGGAACGCGAAAGCCTGAAAGGCACCGAGGAATACAAGGCCGCCGCCAAGGCTGCCCAAGCCGCCGCCAGCGCGCCTATTGCTACCACCCCTTCTGTAGAGGCTACCCCCAAGCGTAAGGCCTCTTTCAAGGAAAAGCAGGAGTATGAGTTCCTGGAAAAGGAGATTGCTGCGCTGGAGCATGAAAAGGAAGCTTTGGTCACTGAGATGAACGCCGGCGACGCCAACCACGTGCGCCTGAGCGAGATAGCGGAACGCATTCAGCAGGTAGACCACGCTCTTGAAAGCAAAACCGAGCGCTGGTTGGAACTAGCTGATTTCATGTAAGCAAACAACCAACCGGTACCCGGTTATAAAAGGCCGGTGGCGTTTTGGGCCCGTTTTCTGAAAAACGGCTTCAAAACGCCACCGGCTTATTTCTATTGGAATACGCGAAAGAATGAGTTTTCTGTTTTAGGCCTGTTTTCTGAAAATCGGGCTTAAAACAAAAACTACTTCCTGCACAGCATTTTTGTATGGCAGGGTGCTCTTATTCCTTAGTATACATGCGGTACCCGCTGGTAACTAAACGAGAAGCCTACTTTTTGGGGCGTACTTACCTGTTGCTCCTCTAGCTTCTGTTTTACCGTGATTTTCCTTATTTCGTCTACGTCTGGCGCTACCAGGTCATTATTAACAGAGGCAATCATGGCGCTTTCCACCAGCAGACGCAGAATCTTGGGATCAAGCTTGTTTTTGGCCATGTCATTGTAGGTAAGGTCTAACTGCTTCACCCCTTCCAGGTAAAAGTGGTTGTCTATGTTAATCAGGACTCTGCCCAGCAGATACCCGGGGTCATTAAGGCGGTTGTATTTAATGGAGTCTGCCATGAAATTATAGGCCATGATGTGCCCAAAAAACCGCCGCCGGAAATCTTCTTCCACATACCGGCTTTTCATGAGTTCATGGTCTTCTGGCAGGGTGATGATATTGGAGTGCATGATGAAAATAAGCAGGTCACCGGAGAACTTTACATGAAACTCAAATTCATTAATGCTGCGGTATTCAATCACCACGGTGTTGTCCACCTCAGAAACCCGCTGTTTTAAGATGTCTACCAACGTAACGGAGCAGGCCCTTAACTGGTCAAAGGCTTCTTTGGTGTTTCTGAAAATAGCCTGTTTGGTAGTAGACTTCTGGCGTAACCCTTCATAAATAGCTTCAATTCTATCTTCCATAATTATACGTTTCGTGAAAGTTTACCACTGGCCCAGAACCCGGCAAAGTATCCTGTATTGTACCCCGGGCAGCGCCTTTAGGTTGCCTTAAATAACCTGGCCGCCTTGTATCACCCTTTGCTTTTCCAGGGTCTGCAGCTCCTGCTCAGTGAGCCCGGCCCATTCCTGAAGCACCTGCCAGGTGTGGGCCCCCAGGGCCGGTGGCGCCGTCAAAGGCACCACTTCCTGACCTTCTACAGCAAAGGCATTTTGCCGTATTCCTGCCGCCTGACCGCTTTTATTCTGCAATAACTGGTCGCTTGCCCCTGGTTGGCTCAGGGCCTCTGGCACCGTGTGTACCGCGCCCGCAGGCACGTTCTGCCTGATAAGCTGTTCCAGAAGCTCGTCTCTGGTATGTAAGGCCACTTGTTCTTTTAGCGTCAGGTTTAGGGCTGCTCTGTGGCTTACCCGGGCACTATTTGTAGAGAATTCGACTTGCAGGGCTAATTCGGGTTGCCCTAATATAGTACAAAGTGCGGAGAATTGGCGATCATCCCCAATAGCTAACACCAACTCCTTATGGTCGGCGGTCTGGAAGACGGTACCATAGGGCACAATGTTGGGGTGCTCAGAACCCATCCGCTCCGGGGCCACTCCTGCCACCAGGTAATTGGTGGCTTGGTTAGCCAAAGAGGCAATAGCCGCCCGTAGCAAAGACACTTCCACCAATTGCCCCTTTCCTGTTTTTTCCTTTAGATACAAAGCGGCCAACAGGCCTTCTTTTAAATGATGGGCCGCCAGCAAGTCTATCAGCGCCACCGGCATTTTCTGGGGTGGGCCTCCCTTCGCCCCGTTCAGGTACATAAAACCGGCTTCTGCCTGCAGGACTGCGTCATAGCCTGCCCGGCCTACCTCCTGGCCATAGCCGGTGATACTTCCGTACACCAGACTAGGGTTAATCTTGACCAAAGCAGCGTAGTCAAAGCCTAGTTTTTCAGCGTCGCCGGGTTTGAAGCTAGCCAGCACTACGTCTGCCTGCCGGATTATCTGGTACACCGCCTCTTTCATAAGGGCGTGCGAAAGGTCCAGGCAAACCGACTCCTTCCCCCAATTGGCAGTAGAAAAGTAAGCTGATACCGTGGTTGCCTTTTCTTCTGTAGCCAGTTTCCAACTTCTAGTCACATCGCCGCGGGTTTTGGCATTCTCAATTTTAATTACCCTAGCTCCCATTTCCGCGAAGAACTGCCCCACGCTGGGTCCCGCCAAAACGCTGGCTAACTCTACTACCACCAAATCATGAAAAAGCCCTTTGCCAGTTGCCATACGTTTTAAAGCTGTTTTTTCAAAAGTGGGCAAAAAACGCAGAAATGAAAATTCTAAAACCCATCCGCCGGAATTTTCTTCATCTGCCAAGGAATAAAAAAGAGGCGGTAGCTATTAGCTACCGCCTCTTTTTTATGGACAAGACTATTTAATTGCAATTTACTGGATCACGACCCGCTGGGTGGCATTTTGACCGTTAGCAGTGACGGAGATCAGGTAAATACCGGGCCTCAGGTTCAGGCTAGAAATGTTCAGTGTGGTTTCTGAACGTCCTGTGCCTATTTCCTGGCTGAACATCTGCCTACCGGTCATGTCCAGCAACCTTACTAGGCCGGCACCTTTGGTGGTTTGGCCCAGTGAAACCGTAAACTCACGGTTGGTGACTGGGTTTGGCGCTATGGTCATGTTTCCGGTACCGCTCGCGCTGTGGTTCACAGCTATCACCTTGCTGTGCTCTGATTTTTTGTCAAGGTCCACCTGGTTGAGTCTGTAGTAGACGGTGCCGGAGGTTTTGAACCGGTCAGAGTAGGAGTAGTGCTTCACGACGGTGGAATTGCCGGAGCCTTTCACCTCGCCTACCTTCGTGAAGGTCTTGCCGTCCAGGCTGCGCTCTACCTCAAACTTGTCGTTGTTGCTCTCGCTGGCCGTACTCCAGGTCAGTTCCACGGCACCGTTGCGGGATATTCCCTCAAAACTGGTCATCTCCACTGGGAAAGGTGAGCCTAGTCCGCAGTCTGACACAATCATGGTAGCCTCTGCAGTAAGGGTTCCACATTGGTTGGTAGCGGTGACGGTAATGGTCTGCGGTTGGCCCAATTGGTTTTCCTCAAACACGGCGACTACTGTCACAAACCCTTCGCCTTCTTCCAGCACGATGAAGCCCTCTGGCACATTGAATGAATAGGTTGCTCCAGCCACCAGGTTCTCCACTCTAATGGTAGTGGGTTCGTCTGAGAGGTTACAGATAGAGTCTGGGGCGGCAAGGGATACTAATGGATAGGGACATACCCCGCAGTTCTCGTTTGTTTCCACAAAAAGCGAGGCAGATGCCGTACCGCAGAATCCTGCCTTGTAACCGCCCAGCCCAGTTCCGTTGTTTCCATTTCCGCTTACTTCTGTATTATCAGAGACATAGAGCACCACTTCTCCGTCTATAGGCCCGGGGGCAACTTGCAACTGGTCTGTGTTTTGCCCGCTAATAATTTGCCAGCCTTCCGGAACCACCCAATTGTAGGTGAATTCACCAGTGGCATTTGCGTTGCCGTTGCCTTTCTTCACTACAGCCTTATATAATTGGGCATCGCCTACGCAAACCGAATCTGGACCATTGATAAAGGCTTCAAAGTTTTGGCCTGGTTTTACGGGAATGGTAGCTACCATGGTACCGCATTTGGCTTCGTTTACTTTAACTACCAGGGTGCCGGCTTTCTTCCCTACTTTCACCCGGATCTTGTTAGTGCCTTGCCCTTCCAGAATCACCCAGCCAGCTCCTTCTGGGTCACCGGCGGCGGCCCTTGGAGGGGCCCATTCATAAGAAGTATAGACTGGGGCAATTTGGTAGGTAATGGTGGTATCACCAGCGCAAGGATGCTGCTGCGCTGCCCCATTGGCCCCGTCTCCGGTGATAGGGCGCACGGGGTTATTACAGGGGCCCTGGGCAAAGGTGGCAGTAGAAAACCCGGAAAATAGAACCAACAGCGTGCTGGCCCATAAGCGTATAGGTATTTTCATGACTGAAAGAATTTTAAAGGTAGGATGATGGCAAACAGTGGTTGATCAAAACACCCTTAGGGAAAGGGACGGAAGGGGCGGGAAAAGCCTGAATTATTCCAACGTTCTAAAAAATATAGGCAATAGGAGGCCTGCCTATGATTACAAAGGCTTTTCTATCTTAGTAATACCTAAGAATTATCTTATTGAAAGTGAAGAATCAGAGACCCTAAGGGAAAGGGGGCGGGAGAGAATATTTCTAAAGTCTAATAGGAAGCGAAATAGGACTAGTTCTTCCTTTTATGTTTAGACCTCTGCGAGTGAGAATGTACCGTTTTTTCCATACGCACCTGTGTTAAAATTAAATCAATCAAGATTTTAAGTTTCAATTGATCTATTATCTATAACGAGACCTATACCCGTCTGTTTCGCCACAATGGTATTATCCTGATATAGTAATACCAAATTCTTCCTTTAATTCAAATTGCAAAATCTTCTACCCTAACTATTTAACCAAGCACACTCAAGGAATTAAGCAGGTTTTAAAGGGTAAAGAGGCGAAAGATTTCAAAATAGCTTTGAAGGATGGCTCCAGCGCCAAAACCTCTTTTCCAGGCACCATTTTTTGACCTACAATAAAGTGATCAACACTATTCACGCCTTCTATAAAGACCCAGTTACTTATCCTGGTCCTCTGAGACTAGCATCTATTGAAAGGGGTTTGAGTTGTCTTACCATTCTTTCTAAGCTGTATACCAGCTACTTGGGATTACCCTACAACCGTTCCCTCCAGGTACTAATGATTTGAAAGCTTAATTACAAAGAGATTAATCTTCCAATCACAGGGCAGGAAGAATTGGTCCGCGATATGGATTCAAGCACTACGCCTACTTTGCAAACTCAATAGGTACATCAATGACTACTATCTTTACCCTAATAATGTATGCGGTGACAGACGGTTTATATCAAGCACGAGGGGAATGACCTACGGCCCACGGCCCTCCACTCTACTCGGCTTCCCCAAGATCATCTTATCTCTATTTTCTATATAACTGTTTCTTAGCGGTGCCTATATCAGAAATTTTTCATCAAGATTCAGGTTGGATCCACTTTGCCCAAATGCAAAAAAAAGGCAGCGACTTGGTAGTCGCTGCCTCTCTCCTCTTTTCAATCAACTTAAGTCTTACTGCACTACAATTCTTTGGGTAGTGTTTTTACCGTTTGTGGTGACAGAGATCAGGTAGATGCCTGGTTTTAAGTTAAGTGAACCAAGGTTCAGGTTAACTTCAGCGCTTTCGCTGCTCACCTGTTGGGTGTTAAGCGTACGGCCTGCCAGATCAATCACTCTAATGGTAGCCGCTCCTTTTACTCTATCCTGGAAGCGAACTGTCACGTTACCGTCTGTCACTGGGTTAGGATACACACTCATACCGCTGGCAGAAGATGAAGAAGCACTGGCGCTGTGATTCACGGCGATCACCTTGCTGTACTCTGATTTTTTGTCAAGGTCAACTTGGTTAAGTCTGTAGTAAACGGTACCGGAAGTTTTGAAGCGATCACTGTAAGTGTATTTTTTCACTACAGTAGAGTTTCCAGAACCTTTCACCTCGCCTACCTTCGTGAAGGTCTTGCCGTCCAGGCTGCGCTCTACCTCAAACTTGTCGTTGTTGATCTCGCTGGCTGTGCTCCAGGTCAGTTCCACGGCACCGTTGCGGGATATTCCTTCAAAGCTGGTCATTTCCACGGGGAAAGGTGAGCCTAGTCCACAGTCAGCTACAATCATGGTTGCTTCGGCAGTTTCAGTTCCGCAGTCATTGGTTGCGGTTACGGTGATGGTCTGCGGTTGACCCAGTTGGTCTTCTTCAAATACGGCTACCACTGTTACAAATCCTTCACCTTCTTCCAGCACGATGAATCCTTCTGGTACGTTGAAGGTGTATGTCACTCCTTCTTCTACTTGACCAACTTTGATGGTGGTAGGCTCGTCAGCTAGGTTACAGATGGTGTCCGGGGCAACCAAGGTAACTTTAGGGGCTACACACACGCCGCCACCGCAATTCTCGTTGGTCTCTACTAGTATCTGGGCTGAGGCTAATCCGCAGTATCCTGCTTTGTAACCACCTACTCCGTTTCCATTGTTGCCGTTTCCGCTTACTGCCGTGTTGTCACTTACATACACGTTCACTTCGCCGTCAGTAGCACCAGGGATTACAACAATTTGGTCAGTGCCTTGTCCGCTTTGGATGGTCCAGTCGGCAGGAACAGTCCAGTTGAAGATAAACTCGCCTTTCAGATTGCCTTTACCGTTATCTTTCTTTACAGAGGCAGTGTAGGTCTGTGGTTCTTTCACGCAGATGGAGTCTGGACCAGAAATCACTACTTCAAAGTTTTTACCAGGCTTTACAGGTAGAGTGGCTACTTTGGTTCCACAGATAGGGTCATTTACTTTCACCTTCATGGTTCCGCTTTTCTGACCAACTCTTACGGTTACACAGTTAGTACCTTGTCCAGAGATGATTTCCCAACCTACTGGCGGCTCACCGGCGTGGGCTCTTGGAACATCCCATTCAAAGGAAGTGTAGTTGCGGTCATTCTCAATGCAGTAGGTTTCAATGTCACCAGGGCAGGGATGCTGGTTGCCGGTAATTGGTCTGGGTTGTGACTCATTACAAGGGGCTTGCGCCTGGGCCAGATTTACAAAAGCGAAAAGTACAAGCAATAGGGTGCTAGCCCATGAAAGTATAGGTTTTTTCATGATTGAAAAGATTTAATTAAAAAAAGAAGACGTAAGTGTAACTAGTTGTTGATCAGGGTTAACCTTTAAATAGAAATGGCATCTTGGTTAATTCTGACAGGTATTATGAAGAAAAACATTGAAGGGAAGTATAACTGCTCTCATATGCGATTCGTAGTTTTAATTTAAGGTCACTTGCTTTGTTATTTCCTATTTTTGAATATATAAGCTTTAACGACCAACCCTCCCATCGGTTACAACAAATTGCACTTTCAATTAATGTTACAAATAACTTCTTTGTTATATACAATTTTACCATGCATTTCAATGATATTTAGGCCATTTTAACATATATAGCTCCATTTTTATATTAAAGGTTATTGCATTTTTATAATAAATTAATTTTTAATTTTTGTACTTCAAATTAAAGCATAGTGCAATTACCATACATTCAAATCTATATATAGTGTTTTCAAAACTATCTTGGCCTTTCTGCAATAATTACCCATCTCTGAATTAGGGTAAAAGATTATCTTTCCCGACCTTTACCTAGTTACCGGCATTGTTTTCCGGTGGCATTGAAGAAGATACAGATACAATGAGTGTTACATTTGATGATTTTAACCTACAGCCTGACCTGCTAGATGGTATCAGGTCTATGGGTTACAAACAAGCTACCCCTATCCAGGCCCAGGCAATTCCCTTTATATTAGAAGACAAAGACCTGATTGCCTGCGCCCAAACCGGTACCGGTAAAACGGCCGCGTTCCTGGTCCCTACCTTAAGCAAGATATCAGAAGCCAAGTATGACTTCACCAGCACCTTGGTGTTGGTACCAACCCGTGAACTGGCCAAGCAGATTGATGACCAGGTAGAAGGCTTGAGCTATTTCACCGGCGCCACCTCTATAGCTATCTATGGCGGCAACAACGCCCAGAACTGGGACCAGCAGAAGAAAGCCCTCACCAGCGGCGCTGATATTATAGTAGCAACCCCCGGCCGGCTTATTGCACACATGCAGATGGGCTATGTAAAGCTGGACCAACTGAAATACCTTATCCTGGATGAGGCCGACAAGATGCTGGACATGGGCTTCATGGATGACCTGATGAAGATCATCTCCCAACTGCCCAAAGAGCGCCAGACCTTGCTTTTCTCGGCTACCATGCCGCCTAAGATCAGGACCTTCGCCAAACAGATTTTACAGAACGCAGAGGAAATAAGCCTTTCCATCTCTAAGCCGGCGGCCAACATTGACCAGCAGATCTACCTGGTATATGACAACCAGAAACTGCGCGTGCTGCAGCATATCTTAAAAGACGCCAAGGTACAGACCATGATCTTGTTCACCTCGCGCAAGAACGCGGTGAATGACATTGTGCGTTCCTTACAGAAGATGGGCTTTGAGGCCGAAGGTATCAGTTCAGACCGTACCCAGGATGAGCGTGAAGCCACCCTGCAGCGCTTTAGAAACAAGCAACTACAGGTGTTGGTAGCCACAGACGTAATGTCCAGAGGGATTGACGTAGACAACATCAGCCACGTGGTGAACTTTGACGTACCCCAAGACGCTGAGGACTATGTACACCGCATTGGCCGTACCGCCCGCGCCGGCACCAATGGCATGGCCATCACGTTTGTGAATGAGCAAGACCAGGAACGTCTGGTGAAGATTGAGAAACTGATTGAGCGAGAGCTTCCTAAACTTCCTTTACCGGAAGGTCTGGGCGAAGCCCCAGCCTTTAACCCAGAGGCCAATCGCCGGAAAGGCGGCCGTGGAGGTTCTTCCTCTGGTGGCAGAGGCGGTTCATCTGCTGGCAGAAGTGGCGGTGGCCGCAGTGGTTCAGACAGCAGCCGTTCCGGTGACAGAAGACGCGAAGGAAGTGGCAGTGGAGACCGTAACCGCAGAAGAGATGACCGGCCCAGAGGCGAAAAGCCCGCCGGCGCCCCGGCAGAAGGAGCACAGACCCGTCCACCCAGAGCGGAAGGCCAGCCCCAAGCGCCCAGAGCAGAAGGGGAGGAAATAAAAAGAAAGAAAAAGCGCCGTAAAAAGCCAGCTGACAGAAAGCCAGTAGAAGGAGCCAGCCAGCAAACGGCTACTCCCCCCGCAGCGTCTGGGTCTTCCCCAGAGTAGAATTAAGTATATAATGTAAAAAGCGTTTCGGGCCTGTTTTTCAAAAAACAGGCCCGAAACGCTTTTATAGTAATAAGGGAGTAATGCTGCAGTTATCTATCAAGTAAGAGTCCCACGCCTAGCAACACCACAAACAACAGCGTTGACAAAGACATCTGCTTTAGCAGCGGGTCAAGCTCTGCCGGGGTTTGCCGGCGCTTCACCTCACGGCCATTGTAATAGAGCATAGGTAGCGCGCCCACAAAGAGCCACGGCCATAAGGTGGCATTCTCCCGTGTCGCAACAAAGATAACGGCACAGGCTATGCCCGAAAGCAGCAGAACCCAATGGTAGGCCCTGGCCCGCAACGCACCCAACCGTACCGGCACAGAACGCTTACCGGCCAGTTCATCAGACTTCAGGTCCCTTACATTATTGACGTTGAGCACCGCCGCCGAAAAGAAGCCCAAACTGGAGGCCGGCAAGAGCAGTTCCCAGAACAGACGCTCGGTCTGGAGAAAATAGGTTCCTAGTACCCCTACCCAGCCAAAAAAGAAGAATACTGAGATATCGCCCAACCCGGCGTAGCCATACGGTTTACCCCCGTTGGTATAGCCAATGGCGGCCCAGATGGCTCCCAGCCCCAAGGCCAGAAAAAGCAAAAACAGGTACAGACCAGAAGAACCCAGCGCCACCCACAAAAGCGCCAGACCAGATACCAAAGACAGCAGGCTGAATACCACAATGGCGGTTTTCATTTGCGCCGGTGTGATTTGCCCGGCCTGTACGGCGCGCTTAGGTCCTTCGCGGTGCTGGCTATCAGCGCCGTGTTTGCTGTCACCATAGTCATTGGCCAGGTTAGACAGAATCTGGAGGAACAAGGTGGTGACCACGCATAGCACCAGCACGGGCCAGCGGGAAAGGTGATCGGCGGCAGCCAGAAAACCGCCCATTCCAATGCAAGACAAGGCCAGCGGCAAGGTCCGTAGCCTAAAGGCCGAGATCCAGGTGCCGGCTGCCGGCCGTTTCGGGCCTGCTTTTTCTAACTCCACTTAAAAACGATTAGCTGTTGATGTCTCTGAGAAGTTCCTCGCTGAGCGGGGATACTTTGGAAGGATAAAACTTCAACACCTTGCCATCTTCCCCAATGAGGTATTTGCAGAAATTCCAGTTAGGAGCCTCAGAATTGCTTCCGTTTTCCTCTTTAGAGGTTAACCATTTGTAGAGGGATTGCTGCTCCTTGCCGGTGACGGCCGCCTTTTCAAATAATGGGAACGTTACCCCAAAGTTCTTTTGGCAGAACTGAGCAATTTCCTGGTTGCTGCCTGGCTCCTGGCCGCCAAAGTCGTTGGCCGGGAAACCCAGCACCACCACTTTGTCACCGTGCAGTTTGTGGAGTTTCTCCAGGTCCTCATATTGGGGCGTGAACCCACATTCAGAGGCTACGTTCACCAGCAATAGTTTTTTTCCCTTGTAAGCCTTCAGACTGGTATTTTTCCCGTCAATGGTTTTCAACGGAATATCATAGATAGAAGAAGCAGCGGTTGTTTCCATAGTAGTTTTGGTTAGTGAATCCTGAGTGGGGCCAGACTGCGCGGAGCAGGCGGCCAAAAAGGAAAGTGATAAACTAAGCAGAAGCGTATACATTGTGTTCAGGTTTATACTCTTAACCATAGGTCAGGAATTTTGTTGGGGAACTGGCCCAGAATTATTGGCTGGAAGGAAAGAACATGCTGCGCTCTCCTTCCAGCCAATAGTATTTACATTCTTTCCGGAACGGTGATTCCCAAGAGACCCATCATCCGCTTAATGGTCTGGGCCACGTGGGCAGACAGCGCAATCCGGAAACTGAGCATCTGGGGATTGGTTTCCTGGAAAATGGGCACCTCGGTATAGAAGCGGTTGTAGGTCTTGGCCACGTCAAAGGCGTACTGCGCAATGACAGAAGGGGCAAAGTTACGGGCCGCCTCCGCAATGATGGAGTCTGCGTAATTCAGCAGGATCAACGCTTCCCGTTCCGTTTCATGTAGCACCTCCACCTCAGTGAACGTGTCTGGGGTCCAGGAAATACCCAGTTCCTTGGCTTTGCGCTGTATGGCCGCAATACGCGCGTGGGTGTACTGGATAAACGGACCCGTGTTGCCTTTAAAGTCAATAGACTCTTCGGGGTTGAACAACATCCGTTTTTTAGGGTCTACCTTCAGCAGGAAGTACTTGAGCGCGCCCATGGCCAGGGTGTGGTATAGTTTCTCCGCCTCTTCCTTAGAGAAACCGTCAATCTTGCCCAGTTCATCGGTTTTCTGGCGAGCAGTGTCAATCATTTCCTGCACCAGTTCATCAGCGTCTACCACGGTTCCCTCGCGGGATTTCATCTTGCCGCTGGGCAGGTCTACCATGCCGTAAGACAAATGGAAGATGCCGTCGGCGTATGGTTTCTGTAGTTTCTTCAAAATAGCCTTGAGCACCTGAAAATGGTAGTTCTGCTCGTCGGCTACTACATACAGAGACTGGTCATAGTGAAAATCCTGGTACTTAAGTTCGGCGGTGCCAAGGTCTTGGGTAATGTACACGGAGGTACCGTCGGCGCGGAGCACCAGTTTCTCGTCCAGGCCTTCCTCGGTGAGGTCAATCCACACGGAGCCATCTGGCTTTTTATAGAACACGCCTTTGGCCAGGCCTTCCTCTACGCGGTCTTTTCCCAGCAGATAGGTACCAGACTCATAATAGAACTTGTCAAAGTCTACGCCTATGTTCTGGTAAGTGGAAGTAAAGCCTTCATACACCCAGCCGTTCATTTTCTCCCAGAGGGCAAGGGTCTCGGGGTCGTGCTGCTCCCACTTCTGGAGCATCTCCTGGGCTTCCAGCATGAGTGGGGCCTGTTTTTTAGCCAGCTCTTTGTCTAGGCCTTGGGCTACCAGCGCGTCTATCTCCTGCTTGTAGGCCTTGTCAAATTCCACGTAGTACTTGCCCACCAGGTGGTCACCTTTGAGGCCGGCACTTTGCGGGGTCTCGCCCTGCCCGAACTTCTCATAGGCGATCATGGACTTGCAGATATGGATACCGCGGTCATTGACCAGGTTTACTTTCACCACATCAGCTCCGGCGGCTTTCAATATCTCAGCCACCGAGTAGCCCAGGAAGTTGTTGCGCAAATGGCCCAGGTGCAAGGGCTTGTTAGTGTTAGGCGAGGAATACTCTACCACCACTTTCTGTTTTGGGCCTGTTTTGGCAAAAACGGCCTCAGAACCCGACACCTGCCCGGCAAACTCCTGGAGCCAGACGCTGTCTTTGATTTCTATGTTGAGGAAACCCTTTACCACGTTAAAGCCGGCTACCTGCGGGGCCTGTTGGGTCAAGGCCTCCCCCAGCCCCTGCCCTATCTGCTCAGGGCCTTTGCCCAACGCTTTGGTGAGCGGGAAAGTGACAAAGGTAAAAGTTCCGGCAAACTCCTTTCGGGTAGGCTGCAGGTTAATCTGTTCCTCGGGAAGCGTGTATTGATACGTGTCTAGCAAGACCTGGCTCAGGGCCTGGGCAATCTGGGATTCAAGTTGTTTCATCTGAATATTAAGCAATGGACCCCGTGTTGGCTTCTTGCGCCAGACGGGACTGAATAGCTTCAGTGGTGTATTCTAAAATATCAAAGGCATTTTGCGCCATAATGTTCTCGGCATCCAGGGTGGGGTTGATTTCCACCATCTCAAAGCAGACCACCTTGGGACTGCTCACCAGGTGGTGGCACAGTTCCTTGGCCTGTTCTACGTTCAACCCTACCGCCACAGGCGTACCCGTCCCCTTAGAGAATTTGGAGTCAAGGCTGTCTACGTCAAAGGAGATGTAGATAATGTCACAGTCGCGCAGGCGATGCAGGGCCTCCTGGGCCACTTGCTCCACGCCCTTGGCGATCACCTCTGGGTAGGTAAAGTTTTTGATGTTGTATTTGTCAAACAGGTACACCTCTGGCTTCTCGTAGCTGCGGGTCACTATATAGACAATGTGTTCGTGCTTTAGCTTGGGCGTCTCGGTGCCTACCCGCTTGAGAGATTCCCAGAAAAAGATGGTCTCCGGGGTGGGGTCGTTGACCTTGCAGTCCAGGTTGTCCTCGCCTAAGGAAGCGGCCAGCGGCATGCCGTGCATGTTGCCAGATGGGGTGGTGTACGGTGAGTGGATATCAGCGTGGGCGTCAACCCAGATCACCCCCAAGGTTTTGTCTGGATAGGTGGCCTTAATACCAGCCAAAGTACCACCAGCGTTGGAGTGGTCACCAGCCAGCACCAGCGGGAACATGCCTAATTCCAGGGTTTGCTCTACTGTGTTACTAATACGTTTGTAAGTCTGCAGGATGCTGTCAATGTACTTGGCATGCGGAAAGAGGTTTTTCTCAAACATGACGTCATTGAGGTTGGGAACCTCTACGGCCGTAAATCTTTTAAAATAGTCTGAGCCTTTGTTTAGGCAGGCAATTTTAAGCGCGTCTACCCCTAAACTAGCCCCGCGGGTTCCGGCGCCAAGCTCAGATTTCACCTCTATCAGTCTGATTTTTTTCATGCCAAACGGAAACTAGTTTTTGCAAAGATGGTAAAAGAGAACCAATATTGCACGTTATTGCTTTCCGTAAGCACAACCTTATAATGGATAAATACACAGACCTCATTCACCAAACCTTTGACTTCCCCACCGAGGAATTCTCAGTTACCAATAACGAACTTTCTTTCAACGGAATACCCATGATGGAGCTGGTGAAGCAGTACGGCACGCCGTTGCGCCTCACCTACCTGCCAAAGATCAGTTCGCAGATTCAGAAGGCCAAGATCCTGTTCAAGGAGTCTATGGCCAAGCTGAATTACCAGGGCACCTACACCTATTGCTACTGCACCAAATCCAGCCACTTCTCTTTTGTGCTGGAGGAGGCCCTCAAGAATGACATCCACATTGAGACTTCGTCTTCCTTTGACATGCCTATTATTAAGGCCTTATATGAAAAGGGGAAGGTGACCAAAGACATCTTTGTGGTCTGCAACGGGTACAAACGCGACCTGTACCGCGACTACATTACGGGCATGATCAATGACGGCTTTAAGAACGTTACCCCCGTGCTGGATGATCTGAACGAAATTGACCACTACCAGGGCTACGTGGAAGGCACCTGCCAGGTAGGCATTCGGTTGGCCTCTGACGAGGAGCCTAAGTTCCAGTTCTATACCTCGCGGTTGGGTATCAACTACAATGACGTGGTGGGTTTGTATGAGACTAAAATCAAAGACAATCCCAAGTTCAAGCTCAAGATGCTCCATTACTTCATCAACACGGGCATCAAAGACACGTCCTATTACTGGTCAGAGCTGAGCCGGTTTGTGCACAAGTACTGCGAGATGAAGAAGATCTGCCCCGATCTGGACACTATTGACATTGGCGGCGGCTTCCCTATCAAGACCTCCATCCAGTTTGACTACAACTACCGGTACATGATTGAGGAGATTCTGCGCACCATCCAGAATATCTGTAAAGCCGAAGGCGTGCCAGAGCCGAATATCTTCACCGAGTTCGGGATTTACACCGTGGGTGAAAGCGGCGCACACGTGTACTCCATCCTGGACACTAAACTGCAGAACGACAAGGAGCTTTGGTACATGATTGACGGCTCTTTCATTACCAACCTGCCAGACACCTGGGCCCTGAACCAGCGCTACATCCTGCTGGCCCTCAACAACTGGGACAAAAACTACCAACGCCTCAACATTGGCGGCCTCACCTGTGACAGCCAGGATTACTATAACTCAGAGATGCACAGTTTCCAGGTGTTTTTGCCCAAGGTGCAGAAAGAGCAGCCTGAGCCGCAGTATATAGGCTTCTTTCATACGGGCGCTTATCAGGAAAGCCTGAGCGGGTACGGCGGCATTAAGCACTGTCTTATCCCCTCACCCAAGCATGTGATCATTGACCGCGAAGCAGACGGAACGCTTAAATCATGGGTTTTTGCCGAAGAGCAGAACGTGGATTCTATGTTGCAGATATTGGGTTATAAGCAATAAAAAAATAATTTACTGGAATTATCTTTTATTGCTAAACAAAAGCAGTAGATTTGAAGTAGAATACCTCAAATGTTGTACTATAATAATATGAAGAACCTTTTTCTAATCGCTGCCATCTGTACTTTAGGCTTTGCTTCCTGTAAATCATCTACCTGCCCAGCTTATGCTCAAAAATCTGTTCAACCAGGTGAGCAAAAAGTATTGGTGAAAGCCGTTGCCAAAGCGCCTGCTACCAGCAGCGTGAACGGCTAAGGTTCTCTGCATCCTATATCATCATGAAGAACCGGGAGCTGCTCCCGGTTCTTTCTTTGTTTACGCCTATCTGGTTTACTTTAAACCAGATAGGCGTTTTCTTTAATTCATATCTTAAAAGCGTTTTGAGCCTGTTTTTCAGAAAACAGGCTCAAAACGCTTCTTTTGTTTGGGCCATTATCCAGTGGGCGGCCTCTAGCAAATCTTTCTTCTGGAGTGCAAAGGTGCCCGGGGCATGGGGGCCCACCAAGATAGCCGGCACGTCTACTTTCTGGGCGGCTTTCAGGTCGCGCAACTGGTCGCCCACCAACCAGCAAACAGCCGGGTCTAAATTGAATTTTGCGAGGGCTCGCTCCAGCATCAGGCTGTCCGGCTTCCGCGATAGGGACTCAGATTTGGAGGGATGGCTAGGGGCCATATACAGCGCATCTATCTCATGGCCGCAGGCCTCTTGTAGCACCTGGTGGCAGGCCAATACGTCTTCTTTGGAGTAAAGCCCTTTGGCTATCCCTCCTTGGTTAGTGATGACAATAAGCAGGTACCCGGCTTGCTTGAGCAGGGCCAATGCCTGCGGTACGCCGGGGGCAACCTCAAAATCCTGGGTCCGCCAGGTATAATCGCCGCGTTCCACATTTAAAACCCCGTCCCGGTCCAGGAAAATAGCCTTTCCTATATCTGCCTTAGTCTGTTGCTCCATGGGCCTAAATTAAGTAGAACCTATGATCCTTTCCCTCAATAAAAACCTGTAATGGGCTATTTTCTCTAAAATGGATGTAAAACGTGTTTTCCTGGGCTGCGTACGTTAGTGCAGTATCAATAGAGTTTACATGCGGGTAGCCATCATTGGAGCGGGAATATCTGGATTGGCATTGGCTTACTACTTACAGAAGCTAGGGGTACGCTATGACCTTTTTGAGGGCGAAACAGACGTAGGCGGTCTTATCAAAACAGAATCGAAGGGACCCTACCTCCTGGAGTTGGGTCCTACTTCCCTGCATATGACCCTTGAGGTGGAGGAACTCGTGCAGGAGTTGAAACTGGAAGATCAGGTGCTGACGGCGGCCACTAGCAACCAGGATATTTTTATCAGGAAAGAGGGCCAGTACCACGGCATGCCTTCCACCCTCAGGAAACTTCTGCTGAACCCCTTCTTCCACTGGCGCACCAAACTCAAGATCACGCAAGAGGTTAAACGCCCTCCCCAGGAGTTTCCCAATGAAACCGTGACCCAGTTCTTTACCCGCCGGTTTGGCCAGGAGGTGGTAGACTACGTGGTGCAGCCCTTGGTCACCACCCTGTACGGCGGCGACCCAGAGAAACTCCTGGTGGACAAGACATTTCCCTACCTGAAGGAGTTGGAGCGCGAACATGGCTCCGTGCTACGGGGGTTAGACCTGGAGGAGCAACTGAATGCAGAGCCGGTCTTCACGCTGGCAGATGGGCTGCAAACGCTGCCCCACGCCATCGCCTCCAAGCTAGTTTCCTTGCATGTGGCACATAAGGTAGAGATGATCCATAGAACCAAGGGGAAATATCTGCTCAGTATCCAGCATGACGTAGAAAGCCTGGCCGATGAGGAGTTTGACGCCGTGGTGATTGCCCTGCCGGCCCACGCCGCCGCCGAACTGCTGGATTTCACCTCCCCCGGGCTGGCGGCTGCGCTCCATAATATTACGTACTTACCTTCCACGGTGGTGCATACGGCCTACCGGAAACATTCGGTGGGGGTTCCGTTGGAGGGGTACGGTGCCTTTCACCCCCAGAAAGAAAAGCCTTTTGCCAGTGCCGCCATTTGGCGCAGCTCTCTGTTCCCCAACGTGTGCCCCGATGATGAGGTGCTCTTTTCGTCCATGATCTGCCCCGGCCTGGCCCAGGATGAAATCCCCCTGCCCCAGGACGAGGTGCTGCTGCGGGTACATGAGGAACTAAAATCAAATTACAACATCTCCTCCAACCTGCCGGTATTCCAGCATGTGCATCATTGGCCCCAGGCTTACCCGCAGCCAGATATCTTCATTACTGATGCTCACCTTCTGGCCAAAGCCCTGGAAGAGGAACAGCTCTACGCCTGCGCCAACTGGATTGCGGGCCCTACTGTGCGGGACAGCATTACCTACGCCAAAGACCTGGCCCATAAAATTTATTCCCAGCGGGCTTCCCTCCTATAATACCTTATAAGCTATATTTGGGGGATGAAAGAGTCTGTGGTGGTCATCCCGACCTATAATGAAATAGAGAATATTGAAGCCATTATCCAAAAAGTTTTCTCACTGCCACACCCTTTCCATGTTCTCATTGTAGACGATAATTCACCTGACGGCACCGCCCAGGCCGTGATGCGTTTGCAGGCCCACTACCCAGACCGTCTGTTCCTGGAGCAGCGCAAAGGCAAGCTTGGGCTGGGTACCGCCTACATTCATGGGTTCAAGTACGCGCTAAAGGAAGGCTACCAGTACATCTTTGAGATGGACGCCGATTTTTCCCATAACCCCAATGATCTTATTGCCCTTCACCAGGCATGCTCGGTAGAAGGCTTTGATATGGCCATTGGCAGCCGCTACAGCAGCGGCGTAAACGTGGTGAACTGGCCCATGAGCCGCGTGCTGCTCTCCTACTTTGCCAGCCGCTATGTACGGTTGATTACGGGCATGCCCATTCATGATGCCACCGCCGGTTTCAAATGCTACACCAGACAGGTTCTGGAAACCATCAAGCTAAACAAAATCCGGTTCATTGGCTATGCCTTCCAGATAGAGATGAAATTCCTGACCTATAAATATGGGTTCAAGATAAAAGAGGTGCCCATTATCTTCACAGACAGAACCAAAGGACAGTCTAAGATGAGCAAAGGCATTATCAGGGAGGCTTTTCTGGGGGTTATCCAGATGAAACTAGACAGCTATTTCAGGTACTTCACTAGATAGTCTACCCTTCTCTTTTTAGTCCGTTTTAAGCCTGTTTTTAGAAAAACAGGCTTAAAACGGAAATATGACCATAGGCTCCCTTATGGTTTTGCAGTTGTTTCGCCGTATCTTTCCCCCTTATGGCAGGGTAATTACCCCATACAGAGGCTGGGAAGAGGGGAAAACTAGGGCGCTTTCGCCGAAATCTTTAACTTTTACAGACATTGAAAACTGATATCATTTTCTGGGTAGCCTTCAACGCCTTTGTATTGGTATTGCTGGTGCTTGACCTTTTTGTGTTTCACCGCAAAACACATGTGGTTAAAATAAAGGAAGCCTTATTCTGGAGTGCCTTCTGGATTCTGCTTTCTCTTGGATTCAACGTTTTGATCTATTTTTGGGAAGGCAGCGGCCCTGCCCTGGAGTTCCTCACGGCCTACCTGATTGAGAAGTCCTTGAGCGTAGACAACCTGTTTGTGTTCATCCTGATTTTCAATTACTTCCAGGTACCAGCCAAGTACCAGCATAAAATCCTTTTCTGGGGCGTTTTGGGGGCTTTATTTTTCCGGGGCGTCTTTATCCTGGTAGGGGTTACGTTGCTGGCCAAGTTCCATTTCATTATTTACATTCTGGGCGCATTCTTGGTGTTTACCGGTATTAAAATGGCTACCTCCGCCGGCGGGGATGACATTGACCCTGATGCTAACCCCGTGGTGAAATTCATAAGCCGGTACATGCCAGTCACCAACAGGCACTATGAAGACAAGTTCTTTGTAAAGATTGACAAGACGCTTTTCGCTACCCCGTTGTTTCTGGTCTTGATCATGGTGGAGACCACAGACATTGTCTTTGCCGCAGATTCTATCCCCGCTATTCTGGCCATTTCCAAAGACCCGTTCATTGTGTACACCTCCAACGTGTTTGCCTTGTTGGGCTTGCGGGCGCTTTATTTCGCCCTGGCGGGTATCATGCAGCTGTTCCATTACCTGCATTATGGTTTGTCGCTTATACTGGTCTTCATTGGCGCCAAGCTCATGCTGTCAGATTTCATCCATATCAACATGCTGATTGCCCTGGGGGTGGTGGCCTTTATCTTGGTAGCCTCTGTGGTGCTTTCCCTGCTGTTCCCTAAAAAAGATGCCCCGCAGGTGCCACTCATCAACCAGGAAGAGGAACCTGAGAACTAAGTAACATACTTCTGTTTTAAGCCTGTTTTCAGGAAAACAGGCTTAAAACAGGTATTTAACTACTATCTCATTTCTGCCTTTTGTAAAGAGCCTCCAGATTTTCCCTTAGGCAAAGCTTTCCCTAAACAGAATCGGCCCGTGTTATGGTAACACGGGCCGATTCTGTTTAGGGAATAATAAACGCTTCTTAGAAATCCAGTAAATCTATGGGGGCTAGCTGCAAGGTGTCCATGATCTGAGTGGTGTCTGGTTTGGCGATGATAAAGTTTCCTGCCCTGCCACTCAGGTTCAAATAGGGAGCCACGTTGTTATGGTCATTTGAGCTGATTAGACCCCGCTTGTACATGAGCCCTGAAATTAGCTTGAAGAAGTACCTTGGGTAGGCTCTAAGGTCACCATACTGGTCAAAATAGGTTCTGTACTGCTTGGGCTTGGGTACTATGCTGGCCAGGAACAGACATTCATTAATGTTTAACTGGTTAGGCACCTTTGAGAAATAGAATCTGGCTGCCTCCTTCACCCCATACACATTGGGTCCCCACTCAATAATGTTGAGGTAAACCTCAAACATGCGTTGCTTGGTGGTAATCTTTTCATTCTCTAGAATCCAGACAATGAGTGCTTCCTCCACCTTTCTGGTTATAGTTTTCTTCCTGGTCAGGAACGCATTTTTAACCAACTGCATAGAGACCGTGCTTCCGCCCCGCACAAAAGATTTCTCTTTGATATTGGTAATCAGGGAATGGCGGAATGCCCCTTCATGGAACCCTTTGTGCGTCATGAACCTGGGGTCTTCAGCGGTTAAGATGGCATACTTCAGGTAATTAGGTATTTGGTTGTATGGCGTAAAGTCTGGGTTGGAAGGCCCTACCATAAAGGTTCTGGCTACTTTGCCGTTCTCATATACCGTATGGGTAAACTCAGTGTTCAGCTTTCTTAAATCTACGGGGCCGTACTGCGTGATATTGAAATCTGGGGAAGCATCCAGGTCAGATTCAAATTTCAGGCTGTCTACCTGCGCCATGTCTACGTAGAAATTCATGCGGTACTTAAAGCTTCCGGTTGCTTTCATACCCTGGAAGGTGTCAAACAAGCCGGGTGGCATGGACTCAAACAAGTCGTTGGCAGGTATTTCAGGGGAGTCTATCTTAATGCCTATTTTACGGTTTGGCCTGGTTTCATACGTGGCCTGCGGATGGAACACGGCTTTATTAATGCGTACCTCTGAGCCTTGGCCTAAGGAATAAAAATGATCGCCAAGCGTGATGACATATTTGAGAGCACCATCTTTAACCGTCACATCTTCATCGGCAATCTTAGGGTGGTTCAATACCAATCCATGGGCGCTGGACTCTCCCTTGATGGTTAATTGGTTATTCTTAAAAACTTTGTCTGTGATACTAAGGCTGAGGGTATCAAACCGCACGGTGGCCCCAAACTTCTGTTGGATATAAGGGACTTCTATTCGGCCCGATTTCCCGTCACCGTACATCTTAGCTGAAAGCAAGTACTTATTAGGGTTAATGACTCCGCGCACGAACATATTGTTGGTGACAGAATCTGTGGTAATGGTCATACGGCCATCAATCTGCCCGTCTTCCATTACTAGATCAGGTAACAACATTTTAATAGTTCGGCCATCATTTTTAAACAGGACCCCTAGGTTCCGGAAATTCACCCCGTCTGGCACATTCTCAAAAGCAGTCTCAATTAATTGATTTAGCAGAGTACCGTAATTAGACCTTTTCGCTGAGGAATCTACGGCAGCGCCTGTAGGCTTTTTCCTATAGAGAAAGGAATAGTTGTCTACGCTATCTTGTTTAATAGCCGTGATGTTGCCGTTGGCCACGTTAAATTGCTTGAAGACCAATCTACCCAAGAACAGAGACCTGAAACTCACCGTAGCCTGCACGGTATCTACCTGCATGAGTTGGGGCTGATTATTAGGAAGGAAGGATATATCTGTCACCAGGACGGTATTAAGATCCAGAAACTGGGCGCGGCCTATATGTAATTTGGCCGGATATTTATTCTCTACTTTTTGGATAACCTTTTTAACAGCAAACTGCAGGAGCCGCTCGCGGTTAAGTAGGAATATGGTAAATGAAATAGCGAGTAAACCAAAAAACACCCCTGCTCCAATAATGAGCTTCTTTCTATTTCTGGCAAAAAAATCTGTGAATTTAGACAAAGTACTAAGTTACCGTTAGTTGTATTGGGCGTTCAACTATCAAGTATTGCGCCAATCTGCAAAACTAATGCAATACATGATACATCAAAACCCTGTGGTAGTGCAACTGAATAAATACGGAAAGTATTGTGTAAGGTTAGCTACAGCCAATGTCTTTAAATGCCTCCTGCCCTTTTACTTTAGAGGTTCTCCTACTACCTTTATACCTGTCGTTAAAATTTCAACCATGAATTTATCTGCCCTTACTGCCATCTCTCCTATTGACGGTCGATATAGATCACAAGTAGAAGAGTTAGCCCCTTACTTTTCTGAATTTGCGTTAATCAAGTACCGACTGCTGGTAGAGGTAGAATACTTCATATCGCTTTGTGAGCTTCCTCTTCCCCAACTGAAAGAATTTGATAAAGCCTTATTCCCAGCCATGCGAAAGGTGTATGAGAATTTCTCATTGGAAGATGCCCAGAAAATAAAGGAAACAGAGAAGGTCACTAACCATGATGTAAAAGCTGTTGAGTATTTCCTCAAAGACCAACTGGAAGCATTAGGCGTTGGCGAAATGAAGGAGTTCATCCATTTCGGGCTAACCTCACAAGACATCAATAACACTGCCATTCCTTTATCCTTACAGGAAGCGATCAAAACCTTTTACCTTCCAGGATTACATAGCCTACTAGATTCCTTATCTGTTTTAGCCGACTCCTGGAAAAATATACCTATGCTCGCGCATACCCATGGACAACCTGCCTCACCTACCAAGTTAGGTAAAGAAATACAGGTATTTGTAGAGCGTTTAGAACAACAATTGTTTTTACTAAATCAGATTCCGTTTACGGGTAAATTTGGCGGAGCCACCGGTAATTTTAATGCCCATTATGTGGCCTACCCTTCTATTGATTGGGTAACATTTGGAAATGACTTTTTAAGGGATAAACTCCAATTGAAAAGAAGCCAAGTGACTACCCAAATAGAACATTATGACCATTTAGCAGCCCTTTTTGATAACATCAAAAGGATAAACACTATTCTAATAGACTTCTCCAGAGATATCTGGCAGTATATCTCCATGGGCTACTTTAAGCAGAAAATAAAAGCAGGTGAAATTGGGTCTTCAGCAATGCCACATAAGGTGAACCCCATTGACTTTGAAAATGCCGAAGGAAACCTAAGCATGGCAAATGCGATATTCGCTTTCCTTTCAGAAAAGCTACCCATCTCCAGACTGCAAAGAGACCTTACTGACTCTACCGTTCTAAGGAATATTGGGGTTCCTGTCTCCCATACGTTAATTGCCCTTAAGTCATTGCAAAAGGGAATTAATAAGCTTCAGCTAAATGAAGAGGCAATTAAACACGACCTGGAGGAAAACTGGGCCGTGGTAGCTGAGGCAATCCAAACAGTATTAAGAAGAGAGGGTTATCCTGCCCCCTATGAAGCTTTAAAAGGTTTGACTAGGACTAATGAAAAAATAACAGAACAGTCCATTCAAAATTTTATAGAAACCTTAGAAGTAGTTGATAGTGTTAAGAATGAATTAAAGAAGATCACACCTTTTACCTTTACAGGAATAACTCTTTATTAGAATGAACACTCTATAAACAAGAAGACCTGGCTATTAGGATAGCCAGGTCTTCTTGTTTATAGAGTGTTATTATTATTTAATTGTATAGTTGAAATGGTGAAGCGCTCGAAGTGTTATAGCTATTTTATTTAAGTGGACGTCCAACAAAATGAAAGTATATGGACCTAAATCTCAATTTCAAGCTTCCTTTTATTAGTCCGCTCTTATAAAGGTTAGATTATAAAAAAACCTTACTTAGTTAACTAGAGGGGAAGCCATAAGGTAATAGTTATCCCCTCTCCCTTGCCCTCTCGCTTCCTCCCGAACGAGGGAAGGCCCCGTTCCATTGCTGGGCGGGGCCTTCGTTGTTGGGGGTTGGCGGCTACCTACTCTCCCGCGTGTGACCGCAGTACCATCGGCTCGGCGGGGCTTAACTTCTCTGTTCGGAATGGGAAGA
>NZ_BAAGTS010000003.1:0-292824 GCF_054781795.1 Rufibacter soli
GAACGGGGAAACGGGCGGTAACCCGGCTTTGGGATATCAATGTGTAGTGGTATTGGGGCCGAAAAAAAACTTTGTCATTTTCGGACATGAGAACACGCACAACGATGCGGATCTGATGTATTCGCTGTTGGACTTTGACACCGATGCAGGCCCGGCCCCACAGCCGCCTGAGTTGATGGTGCTGAACAATACCAGTACCTCTTTTGGGTTCAGGATGCCTACGAAAGAGTTGAACGGCGTGGGCTACACGTTGCAGGACTTGCAGTTGATAAGGGAGTGGAGGATTGATTTGGCCACAGATGCCGCCTTCACTCAATTCGTAAGCGCGGGAACCTTTTACCCCGACCCTAGCCGATTGATGCAGAATTTCAAGCTGCCTTCTACCTATACTTATTTCTACGGATTGACGGCGGGGCAAACCTATTACGTGCGGGTGAAGGCGGTGAATACATTAGGTTCCAGCGCCTACCGCACCCTGACCCATACACTATAACTCTTACCAAAATTTACGACCATGCCTAAGTTATTCCCTAATAAATTATCTATTGCCGCCTTCCTTTTTGGCCTGGCCCTGATCATCATTGGCGTTGGCTCCCTGTTCCAGTACCCAGACCTTCCGGAAGGTGGCTGGTTCTTCATTGTGCTGGGTGCCGGTGTTTCCGGTGGCCTGGCCTACATGAACCTCACCAAGAAAGGGCCCCGCTAATGTGGGCGCTCGTCTTCTTCCTGCTGGCCAGCGTCTGCAAGGCTTTCTCTGACAGCATCGCCCATCACAAGATCCGCTTCGGTGGCTACTGGTGGGACGGGAAGCAGAGCTGGCAGGCCAAATGGAAAGACGGCGACTGGACCCAGGGTGAGGCCTTTCCTTTCTCCAGCACCGGGCTGGTCTTCCTGACCGATGGCTGGCACTTCTTCAACATGCTGCAGCTCTGGTGCTACCTGTTTGCCGCCGTGGCCTTCTATCTTTCAGGCCCTTTCTTCAATTGGTGGGTAGATGTGCTGCTGCTGCACGTGGCCTTCACCGGTTGCTTTCAGGTCTTCTACCGCTGGGTAGTCAGTAACCGCTAAACATGGAAAGCATCAAGGACACCCTGCTGGCCATTGCCGAAGCCATACGTCAGCACATGGCCTACATCCTGGAAACGGGCAAGTACCCGCTGAGCCGCAATAGCTCCAAGCTGCTCAAGACCATGAAGGTGGAGGTGCAGCAGGCCCGTAACGCAAAAGGCCAGTATCAAGGGTTCACGCCTGATGCCAAGCTGGTGGCCTATCTGGAGTTCTACGCTGAGTACCTGGACAAGGGGCGCTACTCCGTCAAAGAGAAACCCGCTATCAAGAAGGTTCCGCTCAGCGTGCTCCTGGCTTGGATCAGCAAGCGCCGGCTCAGAGGCCGGGTGCGCAAGGGCAAAGGCAAGGGCCGCTTTATTTCCAATAACCAGCTGGCCTTCATGATCCAGAATTCCATTTACAAGAACGGGATCAGGGGCCGGCATTTCATCCAGCCTGCCTTTGACAAAGGGGCCGAGCTGTTTGACATCTACATCAACAACCAGCTTCTGGACGACATGACCCATGAGCTGGATACCCAACTGAAATTCAAATAAGGTGGCAAAAATACAACTGAAGGTAAGCTACAGCTACACCGGGAACCAGCAATACGAGCAGTACACGGATTACTTCTATGACGTGACGGTGTGGGAGTTTGACACCGTTACCCGGTCGGTAACCAATACCACCAATGACATCACGCTGCCAGACAGTGCCCTGGCCGAAGACTACAGCCGACCCACCACGGAAAGCTTTTTCTGGGAGTGCCTGAACGGAACCTCTACCCGGCGCGACTATTACCATGACGGGGATGGCAGCTTCACGGTGCAGGACACCGCCAACTCTTCCAGCTGCACCACCGGTGGCGGCGTGCCCGCTGACGGCACCTTTTTGCGCAATGACTGCAACGGGCTTGACCTCCAGCAGGTGCTGGCCGATGGTGCCGGCGGCGAGAAGTGGGGCGTGGTGGTGGAGACCAACGCCGTTTCCTGTGGCTACATCGCCAACCCGGTGTATGGTTGCATTGATTATGAGGCCAGCAACTTTGACCCCAAAGCCAATACCGACAACGGTACCTGCACCTATCCAGCGCCGCTGGCCGTTACCCTGCCAGCTCCTATTGCGGTAGTGGGTAACCCGATGGAAATAGTGCTGCAGAGTACCGCCCGGGGCGCTGGGGTAAGCCGCAAGGCATCGGCAGTACTGACCGTAGGTGCAATGGTAGCCGGTGACCGCGTGACCGTGAACGGCATCACCTTCACCTATGCCCCAATCCCTGCCGCCGGTCAGTTCAGCGATGTGTCTACTCTGGCCCAGGCACTGGAAGACGAAGAGTTGCTGGGTATGCTTTACCTTATCACGCAGCCTACCGCCAACCAGGTGAAGCTGGAAGCCAAGCAAGGGGGAACCCGGTACACGCCCGAAATTACCCACAGCGGCAACTTCGCCCTGGCGCTTACCGCTGGCGTAGATGCGCTGCGCTCTGAGGCGCTGGCCGAATGGGGCTGTTACGTGGAAGTGTGGGCCTGCCAGGGCAAGCTGGGCACCGAGGTAAGTAAATCGGCTGCCACGCTGGCCGGAAGGCTGGAGCGGC
The DNA here is from genome assembly GCF_054781795.1 of Rufibacter soli. Lineage (NCBI taxonomy): Bacteria > Pseudomonadati > Bacteroidota > Cytophagia > Cytophagales > Hymenobacteraceae > Rufibacter > Rufibacter soli. Next base: position 2,642 of record NZ_BAAGTS010000003.1, read on the forward strand.
TCCGTTTGCCCGAAAACAGCTACCGCTTTGACGTGTCCCAACTGATGGCCAGAGAGCTGGGACATAGCCTGTTTTCGGAAAACGACCGCCTGCAGCCGTACTTCCTACGCTATGGGGAAATCTACACACCCCATGGTCAGACCCGGCGCCGTCGCAAGCCAATGGCAGACACGCCCATCCTCTGGGCCATGGAAGGGGCTTTGCCTCTTCAGCAGGTCAACCAGATTACCGCATCCCGGCTGCTCTCTACCTTACCGGCCAAACTGACCTTACCCCTGCATGGCTTCCAGCACTGCGAGGCATTATATGTTTTAGCCCAAACGGGTACCCTGGAAGTACGGGGCACCTTCACCGCCTATGACGGCACCACCCCGGCAGCTGAGTCGCTGGAGAGCCGCACCATTGGGGCCAACAGTACCTTTGACTACACCTTTGACTACACCTTCGGGGGTGGCACGGTAGGTGGCGTGATGCGCCTACCGCTAGATAGGCTCTTCACCCGGGCGCTGGCGCTGGGAGCCACCAAGAAAGTGATTGCCGCCACCATGGAAGTGCGGGCCGACGGGCAATCGCTGGGCAGCTACAAAGTGAATTTTCAAAAGCTGACCGAGCCCATGCGCTGCCTGGTGTTTGTCTCTTCGCTGGGGGCCTATGAATTCTTCTGGATGGAAGGTATTCCGGAAAACAGCCTGAAGCGCAACGCCGACACCTTCGCCCGTACCCTGCCACCGGTACGCACTTCTTCTTCCCGGCAGCAGGTAGTGCGGTCGGTGGAATTGAACCCGGCCACCGTGCTGCACAGTGGCCTGTTGGACCAGGCCACGTACCGCTGGCTTTGCGCCGAGCTGGCCGCCTCACCAGACGTGTTCCTGTTTGACCCGCTGACCGGGGCCTATACCGCCGCCAATATCACCGACTTTGACACCAAGGCCGATGAGGTGGAAGAAGAGTATTACCTCACCCTTACCCTGGAGCAGGGTTTGCCCCATAACCCGCTGAGAAACTAATGGAAGAGGTAAAGCTATACATCAATGATACCCTGGTAGACCTGCCTGCTGACCTTGCCCGCCAGCTCAGGGTGAGCAAGGGCGGCGCTGACGTGGCCGACATGGAAAGCCGTAGCGGAGATCATTCCTATACGCTGGTGCTGCCACCTACCCGAGTGAACGAGAAGGTTTTTAAGAACCGCACCGATGCCCAGACCACTGGCAAATTCTTCGCGCCTACTCCTTTCCGGGCCCGCCTGGAAGTGGGTGGCCGGGAGATATTAGCCGGCGTGTGGCGCCTGACCGGGGTTAAAGGCGGCTATGAGGGAAAGATTCTTTCCGATGAGGTAGACCTGTTCAGTCAGATTGGCGAGAAGACCTTGCGCCAGCTCACCGCCTTCACCCCCTGGGTTTACCAGGGCAAGCATTCTTTTGTGGGTCTGCTCCCTGCCACCGCCGCCACCTCAGACGTGTGCCTGCCGCTGGTGGCCTACGGGAATTTCTTCGCGCCGGAAAAAGAGGAAGGGGTAGACATTCCCGCTTCTGCCCAGATCCATGCCCCGCTGGAATTGGACGACTATTTGCCGGGCTTCTTCTTTACGCCCATTCTCAAGAACATCTTTGCCTCTGTCGGCTGGCAGGCGCAGGGCGAACCGCTGGAAGACCCGTTTTTCGCCCAGTTGTTCCTACCCTATACCGGTGAGGGCTTTGGCTGGAACTGGGGCGAGCTACTTAAATTAAAGGCTTCGGCGGCCCTGACCAACAATACCAGCGAGGCCGACCGCCAGAATGAGGGGCTGCAGCTGATGGGCTTTGACACGGAAGCCGGCAAGGTGTACTTTTACCAGGTGCTTTCACCGTTGGACTCCTACAATCCCGCCCAGCGGTACCGCCAGTGGGATCAACTGCTTACCCCGGTGGAGGTGTACGCCGCCCGGGTAGAGGCCTCTTATAATGTCACTTTTAAAATAACCTCGCTGCAGGCAACCTACCGCAGCACCGACCCGGGCGGGATCTGGCTGGACCTGCAGTTGGTGCGCGTACCGGTAGGCTATAACCGGGAAACATTGCTGGAGCACTGCGAGGTGCTAGCCAGCAAACGCCTGACCAAAGGAGCCAACGGGGCCTTTACCCTATCTGCCCCTTATGCGCTGGCACAGGAAGGTGACCTGATCTTCCCGATACTGCGCGTCACAGAGCCCCACCCCAGCGCCACCGGTTTGCCGGTGCTGGACTATGCGCTCACCGGCATGGAATTCACCGTCACGCCAGATGAGCAGGCCGGGCCCCTGGCGGTAGACATCGCCGCGAACCTACCGGAGTGGAACGCCAAAGATTTCGTGAAAGCCTTCGTGGCCATGGGGAATTTGCGCTTTCAGGCTGACCCGCTGCGCAAGGTGCTGACCTTCTATTACCATGAGCGGTATGAGTTGCCGGCAGATTTCGCGCTGGACCTTTCCGGACTGGCCGACATCCAGCGGAGTGAGTACCTACCTGCCACCACCGCCCGGCGCTTCGGGTTCCGGTACGCTGAAGACTCCTCTGACGCGTGGCTGGCTATGGAGAAAGAGTTCGGCAACTATAGTGTGGAGAGCGGCAATGCCAACGCAGTAGGGGAGCAGGTGCTGCCTCTTCCCTTTGCCGCCACCCGCACCAGGGTCTTTCAAGTCATGGACTCATTGGGCACTAAAGTAGGTGACATCACGCTGCCCTGCCTGGCCTCGCAGGACCAGCTGGAGGCGCCGCTCAACACGGTGGCCTGGGCGCATGGCTACCTGCCGCGGCTCCTGCGCTACGAAGGCCTTTCACCGGTGGGGCACGTGGTCCCGCTGGCCTTCCTGCCGCAGCGCACCAGCCTGGGCTACGGCGAGGCCTCCTTTGCCCGCTTTGGCCAGAGCAGCACCCGGGGCCTGAGCTGGGAAGAGCTTTACCAGCGCCACTACGTCGGCTACGTGACCCAGGTCAGCAAGGGGCACCTGCTGAAAAACACCTTCGCCCTGGACGCTGACCTCTACCAGCGGCTGCACCCGGCCCGGCCTATTCTGTTTGGTGGCATCCTGCACCGGCTCAACAAAATACAGGGCTTCGCAATCGCTGACCCGCAGGCCAAAGCCGAAATTGAGTTATTCCCCATTATCAAATAAAACACCCCCATGGCACTGACCAAAGTATACACCATTGAGATTGACGGCAAGCAGGCCAATGCCACCGTTGGGCAGATCAAGGCCCAGATTGAACAGCTGGAAGCCGAGATGGACGGCCTGGTGGCCGGCACCAAGGAAGCCGACGCCGCTATTCTCAAGTTAGGCCGGGCCAAGGGAGCGCTCAAGGAACTGGAAGATGCCGTAGATGCCCTGGACCCCAAGCAGAAAGCCGCGGCTTTCCTGGACTTCGGCAACGGAGTGGTGGGCGGTTTTGGCATAATGTCGGTGGCCGCTGAGTCTTTCGGCCTGGCCTCTAAGGGTTCTGCCGAAGAGGTAGAGAAAAAGATGCTGCAGCTCATCACCGTCATGCAGTCAGTGGAAGCCGTGCAGAAAGCGCTCAACTCAGAAACCCAGTCCAACCTGAGAGCCTTCCTGTCTTCTGCCAAAGCGCAGATCGTGGGCATTACCGGGATCGGCAGCAGCTGGACGCTGGCGGGTATCAAAGCCAAGCTGTTCGGCACCACTACCCGCGCCGCCATCACCGCCACCGGCATCGGGATTCTGGTGATCCTGCTGGGCACCATTGTCGCCAACTGGGACAGCATTGTGCGCAAGGTGGTGGAGTTCAAAGACAGCATCGCCAAGAACTTCCCGGTGATTGGCCAGTTCATTGACTTCATCGGCAACAAGCTGCGCGACATCGGTAGCTTTATCACCTTCGGCTTCATAGACGATGCGGCCACGGCCATGGTAAAGAAAGCCGAAGAGGTGGAGAAGCAATTGCTTACCAATAAAACGGAAGCGAGGAAAAGGCTGATCGCCGAGGAAGAGGCCGCTGGCCGGGCTACCTACGCCCTGAAACAGCAGCAGCTCGCCGATGAGATAAAGCTGCTGGACAAAAGCGCAGATGATTACCAGAAGCTGCTGGCTGACAAGCAGAGTGAGGTGCGCGTGCTGAAAAACCAGCATGACAAGCAACTGGCCGCCGATGCCGCCAAAACCGCCAAAGAAGAGGAAGAGAAGCGGAAAGCTGCCCAGGAAAAAGCCAAGAAAGACCATGAGGCCTACCTTCAAAAGCTGGAGGAAAATTTCAACAAGCAGAAAGAGCTGCGGGAAAAGGCCACTTCTGAGGAACTGGCCGCCCGGGAAGAGTCCCGTAACGTGCGTCTGGCCGTGGCAAGGGCCCAGGGAGCCGATGAGGAACGCCTGGCCAAGATTGAGATTGAGAACCTGAAAGACCTGCAGCAGCAGCTTCTGGAACAGGGGGCCAAGGACACCGCCGCCTGGTTCAACAACATCGCGGCCATTCGGGAGAAAGAGTTGCGTCTGGTAGACATCTCCATTGAGAAGCAGCAGAAGGAAACCGACGCCCGCAAGGCTGAGCTGGAAAAGCAGCGGGCTGATAGAGAGCAGGCCATGGTGCAGTTTGCAGACAACATGGAGTTGGACCTTGCTCGCATGAAAGCGTTTGGCGCTACTGAGGAACACCTTAATGCCAAACGTCTATATCATTACCGGGAAGAGGTGGCTCGCCTGGAGAAGCTTGGCGAGACCGGTACTAAGGTATACTTTGATCTTAAGTTAGCCATTTTGGGATTGGAAGACCAGATGAAAAAATCCGGTGGCGTGGTGTCTGATTTCCTGAAGAAGATTTTTGGAGAACAGGCCATGGAGCAGTTTGAGGCCATCTACCAAAATTCGCTTGTGGTTCTGGATTACCTTATCTCTGAAACGGCCTTACGGTTAGATGCCCAGGCTGAGGCCATTGACCAGCGCATGGAGGAACTGCAGGACCGTAAGTCCCAGCTGGAAGATGAGTTGAAAGAATCCCAGAGCCGTCTAGCTGACCTGGAAAAACAGGTAGATGAATCCAAAGGGGCCCGGCGGGAGGCCTTGATTCAGAAAATTGCGAAAGAGCGCATGGAAGAGGCCCGCCTGACCGCTGAAAAGAACAAAGCCGCTGCCCAGGAAGTACGGCTGGCCAAGCAGAAAGAAGAGATTGAGCAGAAACGTCAGGCACTGGAGGCTAAGGGTAGAATAGCGCAGGAAGCCGGTATTGCCATTACCTCAGCTTCTACCGCAGCCGATGCAGTGGGTGCAGCAGTGAAGGCAATTAAAGCAGGGTCTGCAGTACCTTTCCCTGGCAATATCTTAGCTATTGCTGCAAGTGTGGCCGCCGTAGCCGCCGCCATTGCCTCTGCCAAGAAACTGGCCGGCACTATCCAGCAATCCAAGATGGCCAACGGCGGGGCGCTTTATGGTCCTTCCCATGATGCGGGCGGGATTAAGGGAACTGGCCGTTTCTCTAACATTGAAGTAGAGGGCGGTGAGTATGTAGTAAACAAGCATGCCTATGCTAATAACCGTGAGGTGATTGAAAGGATGAACGCTATTGGCAGAAGTGTGCGCTTTGTGGCTATTCCTGCCCACCAGGTGCGCCGCATGGCCGAGGGTGGGGCTTTGCCTGGCAACGGTGGCAGTGCAGCCCCTGGGGTTGCAGATATAGATTCTGCACCACTAGCCACTGAAGAGTTAGCTGCCATCAGAATCTTGCTGCAGGATATTGCCGGTACCAACTCCCAGATTGCCGCCAAGGATTTCAGACCTGTTATCGGCAGACAGGAATCTTACCAGATTGTCCAGGAAGCCAAAGCGGAAGAACGAGACATGACCGCCGGAACCATTTAAGTATAAAAGGCCACCCGCAACGGTGGCCTTTTTCTTTGCTCCTGAAAATATTTTTTCCCTGAAACTGTAATAAACCCACCCTTCTGCATTATCCACACATGAAGCGGAAGCCGACCCCACGGGTTTACCAGTGCCAGATAGATGAGAGCGACGAAAAGACGGGCGTGAGCCTAATCTCTTTTGTCTCCACTCCTGCCATTGAAACGGACTTCATCGCGCTTTCCAAACAGTTAGAGGTACGCCTCGCCCAGGACGAAGCCAAGCAGATCCTTACCGGCCCGGTGCTGATTCCGGACCAGAAGATCTACCGCAAAGACGGGAAGGAGGAATTCTACATCACCTTCAGCGCCGATACCATTGAGCGTATCCGCAACAAGTTCTTCCAGAAAGGCAACACCCACGCCACCAACCTTGAGCATGAGCTGGCACTTGACGGCAACTATGTCGTTGAGTCCTGGCTCATCTCAGATGCCAAGAAAGACAAGGCCGTGGCTTTGGGCTTTGAGGGTTTGCCGGTAGGTACCTGGATGGCTTCCTATAAAGTGCCAGACAAAGAGTTCTGGGACGAGAAGGTAGCCACTGGGGTCGTGAAAGGCTTCTCGCTGGAGGGGCTCTTCTCCATGGAGCAAATAAAAACGCAATTATCTAAAAACGATATGTCACACAAAACCGGTTTCCTTGCCCGCGCCAAAGCCGCCGCCCTGGCCTTCATGAGCGCATTGTCGCTTTCTTCCATGACCCTGAAAGACGGCGGCGCCATTGAGGTAGACGACGAAACCAAAGAGGTTTTCAACCTGAACGAAGAGGGTGAGCGCACCACGGCCCTGGCCGATGGTTCCTATGAACTGGAAGACGGCACCACCATAACGGTGAAAGACGGCAAGCTGTCTGAGGAAACCGCTGAGGAAGAGAAACCTAAAGAGGAAGAATTGGCCTCTACCGTTTTAACCGATGGTACCTATGAGCTGCCGGGCGGTGACGTGCTAAAGGTTGCCGACGGTGCCTACGCCATTGAGAAAGCAGATGCCCCGGCTGAAGAAGAAGAAAATCTTTCCGCTGAACCAGTAGGCCAGACCGCACTTGCGGCCCAGATCACTGAGCAAGAAGCCACCATCGCTTCCCTTACCGAAGCTAACACCAAGCTGGCCTCTGAGAAGGCTGAGCTGGTGGCCAAACTGGCCATGAAGCCAGCCGCCGAGAAGGTGAAGCTGGGCGGTGACAAAGAGCCGGAAGTGAAACTTTCCAAATCACAGCAGCGCCTGGCTGAGTTACGGGCCCAATCCAAAAAGTAATCCCAACCCTTTAAAATAGAATTAACCCATGGAATATAATCCAAAGGTATTTGAAGGTGAGCACGCCCAGGAGATTTTCTCTGAAGTAATTCACCGCAACAACACGGTAGAGAAGAATCTCGTGCGTGTGATGGACAACATCAAGAATAAGACGACTGTCACTTCTATTGAAGGTGAGATTCCTTATTCTGAATACAAGGAAGACATCAGAGAAGCTGACTTGGACAACTACGCTGACTCTATCAAATTAGAGGACAGCACCGTTCAACCTGTCAAGTTGATGGCTTTGACCACCTTCACCATGGATGATTTGCGCAACTCCCGTTTCGCAAAAGACATGAGTGCCGGTGCGGCCAACATCACTTCAAACGAATTTGAGCAGGCGGTATTAACGCACGCCATTCCTCGTCTGGGCAAGAGCTTTGAGAAAATCTTCTGGAACAGCATTACCGCCACCACAAAGGCTACCATTGCTGCAGACGCTACAATCCCTGCCACGCAAAAGGCCTGGGCCCAAGCACAACCGGCTGGCTTCCTGGATGGTGTAATTGCCTCCATGATCGTCACCAAGAAGATTCAGGCTGTAGCAGGCGGCGCCAACTCAGTGGCAACCTTAGCAACAGAGTACGGCAAAGTTTTCTCTGCCATTCCTTCTGAGCTTTTTGATAGCGCTGACTTAGTGATTTTCGCCCCGCTCGCCGACAAGCAAGCTATTCTTCAGGCGAACGCAAGCCAGACCTACCGTGATATCTTCACTGTGGCTGGTGACTCATTCGCCTACCTAGGTACTAAGATTGAGTTTGTTCCAATCCCGGCAGGTATGCGCCTTTCTGGCCGCAGCCAAGACATCATCCTTGCCACCGACTTGCTTTCTGACATCAACACGCTTGAGATCGGCAAAGTGAATAACGTGGGTGACAAGATGTTCCTGAAGCAGGTGTGCACCTTGGATGCCACCGTTGTGGTGCCATCGCAGAAACAATTGTACATCGGTAGCTAATCCTGACCATGGAAGAGAATAAAGACTTAAACCCAGCGGGCACCCAAGGCGGTGCCCCTGCTGGGAACCCTACGCCAAAATCAGATGCCAAGCCTAAAAAAGAGGGTGACCCTCGGGTGAAAGACGTCCTGAACGCGCTGGCCGCTTTCCCCACTTTGGAGGAAGGTTACATCATCAAGCGAGGCATCTACTTTGACAAAGAAGTAGCTGAGTCTTTCCTGGAGGAAGGCGAGAAGTTAATTACCGTTAAACGCCCTGCTAAGAAATAATGGCAAAGCTGACTAAAAGCATCAAACGCGCCAACGGCTACTCCCAGGGAGGGCTCGTTGCCATCATCGCCTTCGCCACCTTTGCGGCCAACGGGGTCACCCTCAATGCGACGCCAATTGTAGGTGTAGACGGTGTGATCACTGATTTGGGCTTGGAAGCAGGCGTAGTGCCTGTAACTCTGGAGTCAGAGATTGACAAAGCCAACTACTCCGCTAACCTGACGGTAGGTGCTGGGCGTTACATAGCCCAGTCATTGGGTTACACCCTTGCCGGGGTAGACCAGGTGAAGAGCACCGCTTTGGAAGACATTGATTTGGTGCCGCACACCTTCGTGGTGAAAGACCGTAGAGGCAAGTGCTTCATCCTGGGTCAGGAAAACGGCCTTATCGCCACGCAGAACAACGCGGGGTCAGGTACTGCCGCCGGTGATCTGAACGGATTTGACGTGATTCTTGGGGGAGCCGAAAACGGACGCCCACGTGAAGTATCCCTTGCTGCTTTCGCCGCCCTCTCTGTTCTGGTAACCACCTAAGATGGTTCGGCACCTCCATAAAGAGTACGCGCAGGCAGGGGTAAAATCCTGCCTGCTTACTTTTTTCCAGCCTGATGCGCCGGTGTTCTATACCTCTGACCAGCTGGACACCATCAGCACGCTCGGCCTCTCCTTTCAGGCGGGCCTTTCCTGTCTGGTGGAAGGTGCCGCCGGAAATCAGTTCGCCGAAACGCAGACCAGTGACCGCAACGGTGACCTCTACCTGCAGGTGGTGAACCTTTCCAACGCCGGGCTCAGCGCCGACAAGCGCACGCTCCTGGCGGCTATCGCCGAGCATAAAGCCCATGCCCTGATTCAGGACTTCCATGGCAACTGGTGGCTCTATGGCCAGAACCGCGGGCTCAAGATCCGCTACAAAACCGACTCAGACACCGGCCTCAGCATTACGCTGGCAGGGGTGGAGCGGGAACCGGCCAGACTGGTTTCCCTGGCCCTGATTCCCGGTTTCCTCAGCTTCCTCAATTAAAGAACCATGCACGCAGAATACATATCCGTAGCGCTAGCTGTGCCCGAGCCGCCCGAGGTGAAGGTGAACAAACAGAAAGGATGGGTGGAATATGGCAAGAAGCACAGCTACTGGGGTGACCTGATCAAGCTGCGCAAGAACAGCCCTACCCAGCGCTCCATCACGGCCACTAAATCCGCTCTTCTGCGTGGCGGTGGGTTCTCCTATGACCGGGAGAATACTGCTCTCCATGAGTTTTTAAAGAACATGGCCGGCAAAGGCAAGCATGCCAATACCCAGCTCTCTGGGGTTGCCGCCGACAAAGGCTTTCTGAATGCCTGGGCTGTGCAGGTGGTATGGAACGAAGACGGTACCGGCATTGCCGAGATGCACCACCAACCCATTCGCACGGTGGCCCCTGAGCCCATGAATGAGGAAGGTGTTATTGAGAATTACTGGCTCTGTCGCGACTGGAGCCAAAACGATAAGGCTAAATACAAGCCCGTGCAGATCCCAGCTTTCAACCCGACCAATGCTTCCAGGGATAAAGTGCAGCTGTATGTGCGCATGAATGCCTCAGATAGCAACGAATACTTTCCGGAGCCTGAGTGTGACGGTGCCTTAAACTACATGCAGCTGGAAGAGGACCTTTCCAAATTCCACCTTTCCAACGTGCAAAACAACTTTGCGCTGGGCAACATCCTGACAGTGCCGGAAGATCCGCAAGACGATGCCGAGCTTGGGACTGCAGCCGATCAACGCAAGAGATTTAAGGCAGATGTAGAAAAGAACTTCGTGGGGCCGCAGGGTAAGAAACTGATGGTGCTGTTTGGCATCACCGGTGACAATGCCGCCAACGTGCTTTCCTACAATGCCCAGAACAACGACACCTTATATGACACCTACTCTGCGCTCTGCGTGGAGAAGATACTGGCCGCCAACCGGGTGACTTCCCCGGTGATTGTGGGCCTGCCTGGCGGTGCCTCTTTGGGTGGTGACGCCAATACCATCCGTGCCGCCTATGAGCTCTACTACAATACCGTGGTGCGCCCTGAGCAGGTGGATATCATTGAAGGCTTCACGGAATTGCTTTCCCATGTGGCCGGCCTGGAACTGAACGGTGACTCTGACACCCCGGCGCTGGACATCGTGACCACCCTGCCGGTGAAACAGACCTTCTCTGAGGGGCTGCTGCAGGACATCGCCGACGTGGATGAACTACGGGCCATGGTAGACATGGAGCCGCTGGAAAAAGAAGAGGAAGAGGAAGAAAGCACAAGCGGTGCCTTCGCCACGCCTACCGCCAATGACCCCAATGCTATGGCCCAGGCCAGCCTTCGCGGCTCAGTGGGCGGGGTAACCGCCATTCTGGACGTGATAGAACGCCTGGGCAAGCAGGTGATAGACCGCGAATCCGCGCTGGGTATTCTCAAGAACCTCTTTGGTTTCACGCAGGAGCAGGCAGAGGAAATTCTGGGCACGCCTAAGCCACTTGCGGTAGGGCAGGAGGTGTAAGTGAACCGCGAACTGGAGAAACTGAAAACGGAGAAGCTGGAGAATTACACCAGTCTCTCCCTCTTGGAGAAAAAGCAGTTTGAGCTTTCAGCAGTGGACGACTTTCTCTTCTGGTCCCGCAAGACCTGGTGCCAGTTCATGTACTTCTACGCCGATAACGCCGAAAACCGCAAGAACGGCCGGGCCGGGAAAGTGACTGACGTGCGCTTCGGCACCCGCAACCTGGATTTAATACCTACCAGGAAGAAGCCCAGAAAGCGCAACCCCAATACCAAGACCGTCCGGTACTTTGACACCGGCAAATTCGGGAAAATCCGAAGTGCTGGCGGCAAGTACAAAACCGCCGATGGTGGGGTGGTGAACGGGATGTGGCGCAGCTTCCGGCGTGACCAGGTAATCATGGTCCTGAAGATATGGTCTTTTGAGCGCAACAAGTTCGTGACCGACTTCTCTGATTTCAACATTAAAGAAACCGCTACCGGTTAACCCCATGGCCCAGAAATACCTTATCACCGCCCAGGACGTCAAAGACCACACCGACGCGCAGCAGAACACCGACAACCAGTTCTTTGAGCCTCGGCTGGCCCGCTGCCAGGAAAAGTACATCCGGCCTGTTTTGGGCAATGCCCTGTATGAACAGCTCTGTGATGCGCTGGAAGCGGAACCGGAAACGCCCATGTCTGAGCCACTGGATAAGCTGCACACGCAGATCATGCCGGTCATGGCTCAGTGGGTCTTCTTCAAGTCGCTGCCCTTCCTGACGGTGAAGGCTACCAACAAAGGGCTGGCCACCTCACAGGAAACGCCCAGCGACGCCGAGCAGCGCCTGTACGCCAAAGAGGCCCGGGAAGAGGCCGAAGACCGCACCAATGACCTGAAGGCCTGGCTAGAGAAGAACAAAGCCGATTACCCCAATTATAACGCAACGCCAAAAGCCTCCCGCCCCCTTGGAGGAATAGTATTTTAAAGCAGATGGGAGCCAAAGAGATGAAGATACTGTGGGATTACTGCCCTTCTGTGGTGCTGGGCATGGGCTCGGCGCAAATGGCTGAGGCCTTGCAATGGCTGCCGGAGCCGGAGAGTTTCTCCAAGGCCGTGATTCTGGCCATTGCTACCGGCGCGGGCGGGGCCCTGGGCCGCTGGGCCTTTAACCGGGCAAGGCAGTGGGCCTTCCATTACATCCAAAGACGCATTTCCAAACCTTAACCCTAAACCCGATGAAACACCTTTTCCTCTGTCTGCTGCTCTGCCTGCTGTCGCTGGCCTGCCGCACCGCCCGGCCCACTGAGCCGCTTATCATCCCACCCGCTGAGTACCATGGTACCATTGGCCTGGCAGTAGACACCCTCGCAGACAATGCGGTGGTGGATTCCCTGCTCATCAAACTGGACACGCTTTCCGCACCCACCAAAGCCGTGATCAGGCACGAGGTGAAGAAGGCGCTGGCCACCCGGCCCCGCCTGACCAAACCTATCTTGCTGGACACATTAGGCATGAAGGTGGAGCTGAGGCAAGTGGGTGACAGTCTCAGGCTTTCCATGATCAGGGAACCTTACACAGTGCAGGTACCGACTTGGCCGGAGCCTGCCCCAGAGAAGAGTTGGCCTGTGGATAAGTGGTACTTCTGGCTTTTCGGCTCTTTGGGTCTGGTCTCCCTGGCGGTCATTGTTAATTCTGCCATTAGGCTTTTCCAGAGATAATGAAGACGTTTCCCCTTTGGCTACGCACCGGTGCCAGGCGCATCGTGCAATGGCCCTTCCAGAATTTCAAGCACTTCTTTATTGCCGGCACCGCTATTCTGGCGGTGGTGCGCTGGAGCCTTGGCTACATTGACGCCACGGAACTGCTGAGCGTGCTTTCCATTATCCTTAAAGTTTTCGGTCTGTCCTGATGAAGATTAAATACAAATACCTGATGCTGCATTGCTCTGCCAACACGGAAGGCAGCAAGCTGACCGGCAAAGACATTGCCGCTTACCATACCAACCCGGTGGCCAAAGGCGGCCGGGGCTGGAAAGTACCGGGCTACAGCCGCGTGATTCGGGTAGATGGTACAGTGGACAAGTTGCGGGACAACAATGAAGACGCCTGGGTGGACGCTGGCGAGATCACCAACGGTGCCACTGGCTTTAATAGCAACACCCGGCACATCTGCTACATCGGCGGGCTGGATAAGAAGATGAACGCCAAAGACACCCGCACCGCCGCCCAGAAAGAAGCCCTCAAGAAAGAGGTGCTGCAGATTCTAAGGGTTTGCCCAGACATCAAGATTCTGGGGCATGGCCAGGTGGCACCCAAGGCTTGCCCTTCTTTCCATGTGCCTACCTGGCTACGGGAGATCGGCGTACCGGAGAAGAATATTTATTAGTGTGATTGTTTGATTTGAGGCCAAAGTAAAGGCCCGCTCTTTTGGGGCGGGCCTTTCTTGTTTTATAGCTTTATCGGCCGGAGTCAGGGGAATAACATGGATTATAAAACAAGATTGGAATGGAGGAACGTTTTATTTATGTACTGGCTTGGGTATTTTTAATGTATATTCTCCTTTAGTAAACCGCATAAAATATTTCTCAAAATACTGGTATACCAGATAGCTCATCCCCAAAGTTATACAAATAGCGGCGGGCACCCGGTAGTGGCCTGGAAGGTCTAAGCCGGTCTTGTCCACCATTATGGTAAGCACTCTGTTCACCAGCGGGTGCAGCAGGTACACCGAATAGCTTATCTCTCCGAGTAGCAGTAATCCGGTAGCTAACCAGCTTTGCAGCTTGAAATCCACCTTGAAGGCGCCAAGACATATCATGGCAGAGGCGAGGGTGAACACCAGCCTGTTAACCCCCGTCACAATATTCACCTGGTCGCCAGACGCGGGGTAAAGGCAAAACAAAGCCACCCCCGCCCCAAGGACCAGCCACGCCAGCCCTTGGGGAAAATCACGTTCCCTGAATGCCTGGGCCAGCAGGAACCCGGTCAGAAACAGGAAAGCCTGGTTGAAGGGGTTCACATACCTATGCCACTGCTCCGCCAGGGGAAGGGTCGGGCTTATAAGGTTGAAGGCGAAAAATAGATAAGCTGCAAGGAAGCCGGCGACCACTAAGCTGAAAAGGTAAGGAGATTTCCTGGTGGCGTAGATGAAGACTGGGAAGAAAAGGTAAAATACCAGTTCGTTCCCGATGGACCAAGCCCCGGTAGCAATGTAAGAGTGGGGGGATATCACACTAAAGGCTCCTGATAGGTTTAAGGCCACCAGGGTAAAATCAGGGATGGCGGCATCCAGGACCAGCGCGCCGATAGTGGCCAGCCAGAGCAGAGGGAAAATTCGAAAGAACCGCTTTTTAAAAAAGCCCTGCAAACTGCCTAAATTGAACGCCAGCTTTCCATGGTACACATGGAAGAGGGTAAGGCCGCTCAGGATATAGAAGATGGCGACCCCGTAAATCCCGAACCGCCCCAGGAAGGCATCTGCGTCAAAATCCCCATAGGTCCAGGAAATATAATGGTAAATCATCACCCCGAATGCTGCCAATCCGCGCAGGTAATCAAGGCCAGGTAGCCTATTCTTTGAAGTGTTCATTATTGTTTTTATACTGAATTCAAAGGTAATATAATCCCCAAATAAAGTATAAGCACTATTTCCAATTCAGTATTTTATGAGCTTATGTTGTAAATATCAATAAATTGTTTCCTGTATAACCCTTTGCCTTACCTCTCAGGTATAGAATTCCCCCGGGAGATAACTAATTACCGGACAAACGCCGCCTTTACCTCTCTCTTTACCTTCTGAATGATGCGGTGCACCTGCACGGCGTGTTTGCAGTCGGTCAGGAAGACAATCTCTGGCTGAGTCAAGCCCTGCAGGTGCAGTTCAAACACCGCCACTTCCTCTTGACTGAAGTGGGCTACAATGAAGGCCCGCACCCCGGCGGCCAGAGCCTGGCGCTCTTCCCGGTTTTCGTCCTGTTCCTGGGCCTGCTGCAGCGCAAAGAAGTCCAGCTTCATCGCTGAGCGCTTGGCGTAGTAATGGTTGAATTTTAGGGAGGTGATCAGATAGGCCAGGTAGCCTTCTCCGTTGAACCCATGGGAGAAGATGCGGTCCCGGCATTTGAGCAGGGTGTCAGCATACAGGTCGTGCGCCGCGTCTTTGTCTTTGGTGAGGGAGTGAGCGTAATTGAGCAGCTTGTCCTGCTCTTTGGCGACTGAGTCCAGGAACTGGCTGGCCTGCTGCTCAAAGATTTCTTGCATCGGGAATGGGTTTAACGAAGCTAACCCCACCCCCTGGAATGGTTGCGAAAAACCCCCTTATTTGCCCAATGTTTTACTCATGTTTTACCCATAAAAGCAAAAAACGGTGTAACTGCTTGAGTTACACCGTTTTTCATTTACTCTAGGTAGCGGGAACAGGACTCGAACCTGTGACCTTTGGGTTATGAGCCCAACGAGCTACCAACTGCTCCATCCCGCACTGTTTGTAATACAAATGTAGGGGCTTTTTCTATATCCTCCAAACGCTTTGTGTAAGTTTTTACGGAAACGGGCTAAAAACGGCCCGTAATCCCGAAGTGAATCTTGCCTCTGGATAGGCTAAAACCCTCTTGCGCGGTGCGGCCCACAGAGTAAACTAGCTGAAACACACCGGCTCCCGTGGAAAAGCTGATACCGCCGCCCACGCCGCTGGGCCACTGAATATTTTTTTCATTTTTTAGGTCACGGCGCAGGTAGCCTTGGTCATAGAGCAGGAAAACGTAGGAATCCTGCCCCGTGTACTGCCGGTACTCCAGCGTACTGATGGCGTAAGATGAGGCATAAAACGCATAGTCATCAAACCCGCGCAAGGAAGCCAGGCCACCCAGCCTATACAGTTCATTCAGGTACAGACGCTGGTTCACCAGGCCTTCGGCGTGCAGCCGGGTAAGCAGTACCCCGTTTTTGGTCACGGGCCAGAAGCGCTCCAGCCGGGTAGCCAAAGAAAGTTGGGTGGTCTTGAGCTGCAGGGTGTCATAGTAGCTGGCCTCCACCCGGGCGTTGCGCTGCACCCGTTTGTTGCCCACCGCCCCCTGGAAGAAGGCCTGGCTTCCCCGGCGCGGGAAATACAGGTCGTCCAGGTTATTCCAGGCGTAGGACAGGCCGTAGGAGGTGAAGTTGGCGTCAATGGCCGAAGAGTCTGACCGGCGCTGCCGCAGGGCCTCCGGCGAGAGTAACTGCGAACTGACTACCTCGGCAAAGAACGTAACGCGGCTGGTGGTGGAGAGCGGGTAGGCCACCTCCAGGCGGGGCCGGAGGTTCAGGAACGACGTGTCTTGCTTGTAAAGATGGAAAAGGCCGGCCACCTCAAAGGGTGAATTGAAGAAATGCGGGTGGCGATATTCCACATCCAGGAGCTGCGAGTTGCGTTCTACCTTGCGCCAGTGCAGGCCAATCTGCTTGCCGCTGCCCCGCAGGTTGCGCACCTGCAGGTTCACCTCGCCGGTAATCAACAGTTTGGCCTTGGTAGAGTTGGGGTCGGGTAGGAACCCGATGATGCCGTCAAACTGGTTTGCTTTTTTCTCATCCAGGAAGAAATACAGCCGGGCCTGGTTCTTGGCAAACAGCACCTGGGGCTCGCCCACAATCCGCACAAACGGCAACTGTTTGAGCGCGCGCATGGCCTGTTCTACCTTCTGCTGGGAATACGGCTGCCCAGGGGCCAGTTGGGTATATCTATAGAGGGCTTGCCGCTGCAGACGGCTGCTGCCCACAATCTGGATAGAGTCAATCAGAATCAAGGGGCCCCGTACCACCCGCAATACGCCCCTGATAGAATCATCATACAACCGCATAGAGTCAATGCGCACGGCCGCGTACGGAAACCCGTTGTTCTCGGCCTCGCGCAGCAGCGCCTGCTGCAATTGGGCAAACTCCGCGGGGCGGAAGGGCGTGTTGTTATACAGTTTCTCCCGGAAGCCCACTTTCTCCAGCAGGCCTTCGCCCACATTGCCGTTCTTAAGGGAGGCCCAGCGGTAAGGCCGACCGGCGTACACATACACCCAAAGCGAGTCCTTTCCCTGGCGCAGGCTGTCAATGGAGGCGGTCAGGTACCCTTCTTCCTGCACGCGCGTGAGCCAGCCCCGCAGCTCTTGGCGCAGGCCTAGAGAATCGCGGGCAGTGAGCTTGGGCTGGAGGCGCTGCCAGAGTTTTATGGCTTCGGGGTCTGGGGAAACCACCTGCACCACGCGCTTGTCCTGCGCCCGTGCCCCAAAGCCGACCAGCAGCAAACCCAGGAGCAAGCCCAGAATTGCGTATCTTTGCCGGCACATCTTTGGGTACAAACGGGAACTAGACCTCCACTTCATTGTTTCCAAGGTACGGCTTGCCGCTGACTTTCGCGCACCGCCGGTTTATTTACACCTATAACGCTTTCCATAGCCCATTCTATTTTGGCCGGAATCTATCTTCATATCCCCTTCTGCAAACAAGCCTGCCATTACTGTGATTTCCATTTCAGTACGTCTATGGGCCTCAAAGAGCAGGTATTGCAAGCCATGCACCAGGAACTGGCCCTCCAGCAGACCTACCTGAACGGCGAGACCATTGACACCATTTACTTCGGGGGAGGTACGCCCTCTATCTTGTCTGTGGACGAGCTTAACAGCTTGCTGGAGACCATTTACGCGCAACATACGGTAAGCCCCACCGCTGAGATCTCGCTGGAGGCCAATCCAGATGACCTTACCCCTGAGAAGCTACATGCCCTGCGGCAGACCCGAATCAATCGCTTGAGCATTGGGGTGCAGTCGTTCCACAACCCGCATTTGCAGCTCATGAACCGGCCGCATTCCGCCCAGGAGGCCACGGCCTGCATACGGCTGGCGCAGGAACTGGGGTTTGACAACATCTCCCTTGATTTGATTTACGGCGTCCCCGCCGAGGACCCCGAACTCTGGGAGCAGGACCTGGCCCAGGCCTTCGCCCTGAACGTGCAGCACCTTTCCTGCTACGCGCTTACCATTGAACCCAACACGGTGTTCGGGCACCGGCTCAAGAAAGGCAAATTCACGCCCGCCCAGGAAGAGCGCGTGGCCCAGCAGTTTGAGTTGCTCATGAGCCAGGCCGCCGCCCACGGGTTCCAACACTATGAGATCTCCAACTTCTGCCAACCCGGCTTCGAGAGCAAACACAACAGCAGCTACTGGAAACAGGTGCCCTACCTGGGCATAGGCCCCAGCGCCCACTCCTTCAACGGCGTGAGCCGCCAGTTCAACATTGCACACAACCCCAAATACGTGCAGGCCCTGGCCGAAGGTAAGTTACCTGCTAGTATAGAAGAACTCTCCGTAGAGGACCGGGTAAACGAGTACGTTATGACCACCCTGCGCACCAACTGGGGCTGTGACACCCACTATGTAGCCCAGAAATGGGGCCTGGACTTGCTTGGCATCCATGCGGCTTACCTGCAGAAGATACAGGCAAAAGGCCTCCTACAGCAGAAAGAAGGCGTACTGTTGCTCACCGAAGCCGGCAAACTGCTAGCCGATGAGATCGCCCTGGACTTGTTCCTGCTGCCTGAAGAGACGGAGTAAGTTTTAGGCAGGTTTTAAGGGGAGTTGCTATCTGCATAGGCTTAAATGGCGCAAGCGTCCGCACACATATGGATTGCTTTATTTTGGGTATTCCCTTTGCCTCTTCTTTCATCCAAGGCCTTCTTCTTTTTCTTTTTCTTTTTCTTCTTCTTCTTCTTCTTCTTCTTCTTCTTCTTCTTCTTCTTCTTCTTCTTCTTCTGTTATCCTGAAAGGATCTTGTGGGCGAACTAGAAAAGCGGTTACTCTGGCGTCATTACCGTTGGCTACCAAGATCCTTCCAGGATGATAAAAGAGAGGCAGGCCGAAGAAAGAGGGAAATAAAGTGCTGAGAAAAATGAGCGATTTAATATATAGGTGATTAAATATATAATATCTGGAATATAAAGAACGAGACTATTAAGATGGGGAAAAGAAGAGAGGCAGGAGTATTAAGAAGGACAAGCGAAAAGGAACGAAGAGACGTTTTAAGCTTGTTTTCCGAAAAACGGGCTCAAAACGCAGAAGCGTCCTCCACACCTTCGCTGCCAACTTGGCTTCTTAAATCATACCAACTCCCCTTAATTACCTGCCATTACTTCCCTTTCCGTTTCGGGCCTGGTTTTTGTAAAACAGTGCTAAACCACCAACGCCTTTTAGCGCGCAAACCTCTGGCCAGTAGCGTAGAAGCATAACATTTTGCCAGATCTGGGGGTTTTGTGCTAGTGATTGCCTTATCATGAAGAAGTTTATGTTGACTGTATTATCCTTTCTGATAGCCGCCTTTATTGGGGGCGCCATTTTTGTGAACAAGTCCCCGCAGTTTGGGGCATCGCCCGAAGGGTCTAGCCTGGAGCGCATCCTAAAATCCCCGCAGTACCGCGATGGCAAGTTCCAGAACACCTCGCCCACGCCCATGATGGACGAGTCCCCGTTTCTGGACAAGGTCAAGATCTTCTACAAGTTCATTGGCGGGGTGGAAGGCAGCGCGCCAGAGGGAAAGCTTCCCATGATGAAACCGAAGAAAGAAGATTTCGCTGCCCCCGGGGCGATGGGGATTGCCGTTACCTGGTTCGGGCACTCGGCGGTGTTGCTGGAGATGGGTGGCAAGCGCATTTTCGCGGATCCCATGCTGGGGCAGCGGGCCTCGCCGATCTCGTTTATAGGCTCCAAGCGGTTTAATGAGGAATTGCCCATCAACATAGAAGACCTTCCGCCGCTGGATGTAGTGCTGCTCTCCCATGACCATTATGACCACCTGGACCGGGGCTCTATCCTGAAGCTCAAAGACAAGACCCGGCATTTCATAGTGCCTTTGGGCGTGGCCGCGCATTTGGTGCATTGGGGCGTGGAGGCCAATAAAATAACGGAGCTGAACTGGTGGGAAGGAACTTCCTTTGAAGGCCTTTCCTTTACCGCCACGCCGGCGCGGCACTTTTCGGGCCGCGGCCTCAGTGACCGCGACAAGACGCTGTGGTGCTCCTGGGTACTCAAAAGCACGGACCAATCGGTTTACTTTGGTGGGGACTCGGGCTATGACACGCACTTTAAGCAGATAGGCGAGAAGTACGGCCCCTTTGACCTAACCATGCTGGAGTGTGGCCAGTACAACGAGGCCTGGAAATACATTCACATGATGCCTGAGCAGACCGCGCAGGCCCACCTGGACCTGAAGGGCCGCGTGCTCATGCCCACCCACTGGGGCGCTTTCTCGCTGGCGCTGCACCGGTGGCAGGAGCCCATTACCCGCCTTTCTGCCGCCGTGCAGCAGCACGGCATCTCCATGGCCACGCCTTTGATAGGGCAACGGTGGCAGCTAGGCGGGGCGCTTCCGCAGCAGCCCTGGTGGAAAGACGTAAAGTAGACCTGGCGTAAAGAAGTAGGGTGATGAACGTTTTGGGCCTGTTTTATGGAAAACGGGCCCGAAACGCATCTTCTGGGAAACTAACCTTCTCTGATTATGGAACGTCACGCTAACCCCAGTATCACCTACCGGCCCGGGCGCCGGCAGAGAAAACCGTACAGTTTGTCAGGGCCCGTGCTTGGGGGCCTGGTGGCCCTTTTTCTGGTTGGGCTCTTCTCCTTGTACCGCGCCAACGTGTTTGAGACCCAGCCGGCCCCGGCCGCCGCTACCGTAGCCCCGGCAACGGCAGACTCTTTAGAAGTGCACTACCCTCCGTCCGTTTTCCCGTCCACCGCAGACCTGGGCGCACACCCCATGTTTGCGCCACTGGTAGACCCGGCCCCAGACACCTTGCCTAAGATCTTTGTGGAAAGGCAGCAGTAATTCCTGAAGGAGCCTAAAGGCGCAGTGACCCAAAATTTAAAGAAAAGCTTGGCGGTTTGCCGCAAGACGGGTTTTGAAAGGAGCCCCGTTCTCAGCATCTTTACCAATGCCGGTTTTACTTTAAATTTTGGGTCACATGCGTTCCAGCCGTTTTTATTATTTCTACGCTTTCCTGCTGTTGCTGCTCACCAGCCGTTGCACTTCTTCCAAAATGGCGCTGGTGGCTCCCCAAGACCCCAACGTGGCCTATATGGGGCGGGTAGGCAAACCCTCGCCACAGGCCAGCGAGCTGTATTGGTCGGGCACCTCCGTGAAGCTCAATTTCTCGGGTACCGCCGTGCAGGCCCGACTCAAAGACAATACCGGCAAAAGCTATTACAACGTAATTTTGGACGGCGACAGCGTACGGATAATCCAACCCGATACCGTGGCCAAACTCTTCACGCTGGCGACCGGCCTCAAGCGGGGCCCGCATACCGTGGAGCTCTTCAAGCGCACCGAGTGGGACAAAGGCACCACCACCTTCTACGGGTTTGAGGTAGGGGGCAAAATACTGCCCCCCGATGCCCCTAAAAAACGCCGGATAGAGTTCTACGGCAACTCCATTACGGCCGGGTACGCCATGCATGACTACTCGGGCAAGGATTCCTGGCAGGGCACCAACACCGACAATTACCTGAGCTACGCCGCCCTCACGGCCCGCCACTTCAATGCTGACTACACCTGCATCTGTAAAAGCGGCATTGGCGTTACCGTGAGCTGGGAGCGCTGGATCATGCCCGAAATCTATGACCGTCTCAACCCGGCTGACCCGGCCAGCAAATGGGATTTCACCCAAGGGCCGGCGCCAGATGTGGTGGTGATTAACCTGCTCCAGAACGACTCCTGGATTGTGAACCTGCCCAATAACCAGGAATACAAGCGCCGGTTCGGGGATACCAAGCCCTCTGAGGAATTCATTATTACTGCCTACCAGAACTTTGTGAAAAGCCTACGCGCCAAATACCCTAACGCGCACCTCATTGCCGCCCTGGGCAACATGGACATTACCCGCGAAGGCTCTCCCTGGCCGGGCTACGTGCAGAAAGCGGTAGCCGGCCTGAACGATCCTAAAATCTACACCCACTTCATGCCCTACAAGAACACGCCCGGCCACCCCAAAGTTGAAGAGCAGCAGGCCATGGCCCAGAGCCTTATTGGGTTTATTGAGAAGACCGTTCAGTGGTAAAAACGCATCTTGTGATAGCAAGCCTAGAAAAGCATACAATATGAAAAGAACCTTACTCGTCTTTCTCTTCGCCCTGGCCACGTTTGTAGGCTATAGCCAAGGCAGCGCGGCAACTGAAGCGTTTGACCTGCACGTAATCCCTGCAAAAAAAGGCGCTATCCTGGCGTATGCTGGCAAAGAGCACGGGTTCACCTTTACCATAGAGGCAGACAGCGTCAGGCCCATGGAGGCGCCGGGCTTTTTCTACGTAAACGGACAGGTTTTCCAATCCAGCCTGGTGGCTATTCCGGCGCAGATCTTCAAAGACACTTTCTCAGAGAAAAGGCAGCACGAGATTATCCTGGCCTATATCCAGTATGAGTTGGAGTATTTCAAAAAGGAGCTGAAAATTAACTTTAGAGAGCTGGAAATGCACCCGGTCACCTATCAGGGCAAGCCGTACGTGTTCTGGCATTTCTCTATGCCCAAAGAGAATAAAGGCATTAAGAAGCAGGTGTACCTCACCAGTATCCTGTTCAACCAGACGCACAGCCTGAACATGCCGGTGTGGGAAGGGCAAACCGAGGAAGGCAACCTTGCGCTCATGACCCAGGTAGCCAGCACGTTAAAAGTATTTAACAAGGCCCTGGATATAGAGAACTTAAAAACGCAAGCCCGCTAGAAAACTGTTTTAGGCCTACTTTTGCAAAAACGGCTGCAAAACGCATTCTCACCCCAAGCGGCCTTCCTCTACCCATGACTGAGAACTTCCACCAGGACAAGACCTTTGACCAGATCAACTACGCAGACAAGGTAGTGACGGGCCTCGAGTTTGAGGACTGCACCTTCTCCCGCTGTGACCTTTCCAACTCCAACTTCTCCCAGAGCAGCTTCACCGACTGCCGGTTCACGGACTGCAACCTGAGCATGGTGCAGCTCAGCAACTGCAAGATGCACGGGGCCACCTTTGTCAACTGCAAGCTGGTAGGCGTTGACTTCAGTTTGTGCCATGACTTCTTGTTTGCCGTGAAATTCAAGGGCTGCTCCCTTGACTACACCTACTTTGGCAAGAAGAACCTGAAAAAGACCGTGTTTGAGAACTGCAGCATCAAGGAGGCCAACTTCACTGACGCCGACCTCACCGAGGCCGCCTTCCTGGACTGTGACCTCACCCGCACCGTCTTCCAGCGCACCAACCTGGAGAAGGCTGACTTCCGGACGGCTGTGCACTACGCCCTGGACCCAGAGCTGAACCGCATCAAGAAAGCGAAGTTCTCTATGCCTGCCGTGCTGGGGCTGCTGGCCAAATATGATATTGTGATCAAGTAGCTCAGCGTTAGCCGGTAGAAGAGACAAATTCTGCTTATCTTTCCTATCCGCCTGTTGCGCGGAGACTGTTTTACCGCAAGCATTCCTTTATGTTGTCTTTCCTTCGGCAGCCGTACCCGCTCAGTGAGCTCACCCTTTCCAAGTCTACCCTGCACGCGCTGGTGTTTGGGTTCATCATTGGGTTTACCTTGATTGTGTTTCAGCCGTTTGGGACCTATGCTTGGCATGACCCGCTTAAGAACTATATTCTGGCCGGCTACGGGCTAGTGGCGGCGCTCTCGGCTTTCCTCAATTATTACGCCTTCCGGCGGATGATGCCCCAGATATTCACAGAGGACAGGTGGAACGTGGGTAAAGAGATTGCCTGGAACCTTCTGCACTTCGGTACCGGCGGTTTTATCTGCACCGTGTACGGCGCGGCCGTGGGCGTGATGCCGTTCTCGCTAGCACAAGTGGCGTACATGTCGTTCATTGCTTTTCTCATGGGGCTGGTGCCGGCCGTGCTGCTGGTATTGATGAACTATGTGTATTTACTGCAGAAATACAAGCCGCTGGAACCTGTGGCCAAGGCAGGAACCCCGGCTGTAGAAGCGGCGGCCCCTTCTCCCGCCCCTGTCTCAGAAACCTGGCTTACCCTCACCGCCGAAAACGACAAAGACACCCTTCGCCTGCGCGCCCAGGACCTGCTATTCATAGAGGCCAGTGACAATTACTGCACGGTTTTCTATCTGCAAGAAGACCGGCTCCAGAAAGCCTTGCTCCGTAGCAGCCTGAGCCGGCTGGAAAACCAGGTGGCCGCGCCCGGTATCTTCCGGTGCCACCGTTCTTATCTGGTCAACTTTAAGCAGGTGCAGGCCGTGAGCGGCAACGCGCAGGGGTACAAGCTGTCCTTTGAGCAGACGCCCCAACTGGTGCCGGTAGCCCGGTCGTATGCCAGCGTGGTCAAAGAGACCTTTACAGCTGTCTAATCGTCCCAAGGGGCTTTGTCATTCGCCCCAAATAGTGCTTACGGCCCCAAAAAGCGGGCCAGGCGCCCCAAGCCCAAGCAGCGTGTTTCCCCAGATTCTACTTTTGACGAAACAATTCACCCACCCTCGTCATGAAAAAAATCTTAAAAAGAATCGCGCTGTTTGTCTTGCTTACGCCTGTTGTACTCCTTGTCTTAGGCTTTATTGCCTATGGTATTTACGCCCTCTTAGCGGTGGGCGGAGAGAGCACGCCGCACCAGGCCTACCTGCAGAAAAACAAGCAGGAGGTAAGGCTTACCGATCAAACGTCCTTCCCTATTTTTGACAGCGCCTTTTATCAGAAACAGATTTTCTTTTTAGGCGAAGCCCACGGGTGCGCCATGCCGCAGGACCTGGACTTTGCCCTGCTGCAACACCTGAACCAGCGGGTGGGCCTGAAGCATTACTTAGCCGAGGTAGACTATAGCCAGGCCTGGTTCCTGAACGAGTACCTGCGCACTGGTGAGGAGCGCCACCTACAGACCGTCTTCCAGTTCTGGGCCCGAAACAATGCCCAGTGGGGAAACCAAAATTTCTTTGATAAACTCAAAAAGATAAGAGCCCTCAACCAGACCTTGCCTGCAGCCCAGCAGATTTCCATTCTGGGAGTAGACAAAATCCAGGACGTACAGGTAACGCAGCAGTTCCTACAACAGACCCTGGCCCAACTGCCCGCCGTTGTGCAGCAAGATTCTGCCTTCATCGCCTTGCGGAAAGCGGTTTCCCAGGACAGCCTGGACCGTGATTCACTGGTGGTTATGGCGCAGAGAATACTGCCTACCTTCATGCAGGAAGCCGCTTCGCCCACGCTTTCGGGCCCTGCCCAATTTGATTTGCAGCACACCCTGGAGAACCTGGCCTATTTAGATGGCAAAACCCGCCGTGATAGCGTCATGTATCTGAACCTGAATACCGTGGTGAAGGCCCGGAAACTGGAAAACGCGAAGCTGTACGGTATGTGGGGTCTGTTCCATACCATTCCGGTGGAAGTGCAGCGCGGGGTGCCGTTTGCCTATTACCTGCAGCAGGCCAATTCGCCGTTCAAAGGCAAGACCGTGTCTATTGGGGTGTACACCATTGACAGCGAGAACATGATGCCAGCCGCTGGTATGCCCGCGTTCCTGAGCAAAGGCCAGCGCTTTATTAATACCGGTATGGCCAACAATGACGGGCCCATGGTGTTTGTGCACGGCATCAAAGACCTTCGGGCGGTCACCCAGGAAAACTCTATGACCCTGTTCAAAACTGATGCGCCGGATTCGCCGTACCGCACCTCTTCCCGCCTGGCCACTATTAAAGTACTGTTCCCTAACCAGAGCATTGATTTCAAAGGCGATCAGCCGCGCGTAAGTGACGTATTCCAGTACGTGTGCCTGGTGCGTAATTCTAAGGCGCTTACCCCGTTGCCGGTGCTGTAACTAGATATGACATTGAACGGCCGCCAGGAAGTGAGCCTGCGTGAAATTAAGGTTCCTGCCTGGCGGCTGTTTATGGGCTGTTTTAAAGAAACTAGCGTAAAAACATAGAGGTAATAAGAAGTATCTGTTACCTTCAGGCAAGCCACAACCTCTGGTTGACACCTTTCTAAAAGTTTGCATAGAAGCGCCGCAAGCCCCAGGCGGCAGAATAGGAAGGCCGGTTCTGCTGTATTTGGTAACCTAATGAATAACCTTTGCTTGCACCATGGATTTAGCGGCCCACTACCAAAGCCTCTGGGAAAATGCAGAACAGCACTTTTCCGCCGCTGACTATGAGCTGGATGACCAGATAGATTCACCCCATGACACCAGAAGAGGCATTACGCTGCTGGCCCGGCCCAAGGAACCGGTAAGAGAGAACATTCAGAACTTTCTGCAAGACATGTCCCAACTGGAACCCGACCTGTATTACTATCCGCCTACTGACTTTCACATTACGCTGCTCACCATTATTTCCTGCTACCCGGGCTTTACCCTGGACCAGGTGCAGCCGCAGGCCTACATAGACGTGGTGGAACAGGCCTTGCGGCCGATCAAGAAGTTTAAAGTGGTGTTTATGGGAGTGTCGGCCTCACCTTCTTGCGTGATGGTGCAGGGGTTTCCCCTTGGGGATGAGCTTGGCAAATTGCGGGAGAAGGTCCGGATGCTTTTCCAGTCATCTGTGCTGCTGCAGTCCATAGACCAGCGGTATACGCTCCAGACGGCCCATAGCTCGTTGATCAGGCTCCCGAAACCGCCGGCACACCCCCAGGCTTTCCTGAACAAGCTCCGGGAATACCGCAGGCAATTCTTTGGGTCAACAGAGATACGTCAGGTGGAATTGGTTTTTAATGATTGGTACCAACGCCGGGTTAATACCCAAACCTTGGCCACTTTTGACTTGGGCTGATTTTCTGGCACGGCGTTCTGTTTTTCGCGTATTTTAGCAAAAACAGGTCTAAAACGTTGCCCATGCTTTCTGCTGCCACTCTTTCCTTCCGGAACCGCACGTACCAGTTCAACCCGCTGCAACCCTTGGATATTTCACTGCCCCTGGCGCCCGGCCCAGACAACGTAAACTGCTTCTGGGCTGAGCCTGTGCAGATAGAAACCATACGCGTAGGCGACTATGTAGGCAGTGTGGCCCTGGGCGGCTCCACCAATTACCAGCGCGTGCACCTCACCCCCCACGGCAACGGCACCCACACCGAGTGCTACGGCCACATTTCGCCCGACCCCGCTGCCACCTTAGACAAATGCCTGCACCGCTTCCTGTTTGTGGCCCAGGTGGTCTCAGTAACACCCCAGCTCCAGGACAACGGAGACTTGGTAGTGATGGCCCAGGACGTGCTGGCCCAGCTTTCCCTGGAGAACCTTCCCGAGGCCCTGGTCTTGCGC
The DNA here is from genome assembly GCF_054781795.1 of Rufibacter soli. NCBI lineage: Bacteria > Pseudomonadati > Bacteroidota > Cytophagia > Cytophagales > Hymenobacteraceae > Rufibacter > Rufibacter soli. Next base: position 29,748 of record NZ_BAAGTS010000003.1, read on the forward strand.
ACTCTACCCAATTCTCCAGAGAAACGCACTGCCCAGTATTCCGGTACCAATCCCACCTATTTGGAGCCCGCCCTCACGGAGCTTTTGGCTGTGCAAGGTGTAGAACACTTGCTCCTGGATCTACCCTCCGTAGACCGCGAGGAAGACGGCGGACAACTGCTGGCGCACCACGCTTTCTGGCAATATCCTTCTAATACCCGGGTGCATGCCACTATCACAGAATTAATTTTCGTGCCGGATAACGTGGTGGATGGGTGGTATCTGTTGAATTTGCAGGTGACCAGCTTGGTGATAGATGCGAGCCCAAGTAAACCGGTGTTGTATGTGTTGACGCTGGTTGAAGGCACAGTTTCTTTTGTGGAGGCACCGCATTAAAGCAAGAAGGTTTGAGGTGATGGTAATTTTCCCCGGTTTTATGTAATAGGTATTCTTATTGCCTAACGACCCAAGCTGCCGCTTTTGGGTTAGAACTTATGCACGCCTTTCCGCTTCCTGCTGGCGTGGTGCCGCTGTCGCCTTAAGCCCTTATGCTTGGTTGTTTCATGGTTTCCCTCCGAGCGCTCACGGCCGCGGGGCCCCGTCTTTCCCCCTCGCACTGCCCTTGCGGCCGAGTTGCAGTCTGCCCTTAGTAAAGTCCCTGCAGGGCCACAAGCGAGGCGCTCGAAGTAAAGACTGGAATCGGGGGAATGTGTGGTGAAAGGGGAGGGTGTCTTGAGCACGTTTTTCCTAAAAAGGCTTAAAACGCTATTCCTATAAAATAAGCACAGGCTCTCTCCTTGAGGATTGCCCAACCGAGGGTTTGAGGCAGCGAGCACAGCTCTGAAGTAATGGGTTTACACCAACCGATGATTATTTCCCGAAGCGCCAACCAGTTAATTGACTATCCTAACAGTGCATAGAGCCCTACCGAAAACTTCTCCACAATGCCCTAATTTAATGCATGGTCCTCCTCCTCGCCCCTTTTGAAGGCCCGAACATTATACTCCATCAAGGCAATCCATTTCCGGCAAATCCTTTCCAAAATCAGGCATTCCAGAAGTATTATCTCAATGGGTAAAACACTTACGCCAATCCTTCGTTTTAACTTAACCACTATATAGTAGCACTTTATCTTATTTTAGGGCTATCTTTAGTGTATACTATCTCAACCTTTCACTTATAGACTATGGAAACTGAGAAAGATAAAATCCTTTGGAAAATGGCGAAGAAACGGGTGGCTTTCCGTAGGCAACTCTTCACGTATCTTATGGTGAACCTGGTGGTGTGGGCCGTCTGGCACTTCTCTAACAATGGGGAGAACTTTACGGTAGATGGGCTACCCTGGCCCGCCTGGTTAACGTTTGGGTGGGGAATTGGCCTGGCGTTTAATTTCTATGATGCCTATTACGGCTTCCAGGATGATGCCACTGAAAGAGAGTATGAGAAGCTGGCCCGCCGGAAGAAGGTGTAGAACCTTCCAGATAAATTAGTTAAGTTTGCTCACAGACATAACTAGTAAACCGATGCCACAATTTAGACCTGGTGTTCTGTACGGAGATGAGGTGCAGGACTTATTTGATTACGCCAATAAACATAACTTCGCACTGCCAGCCGTCAACGTGATTGGCACTAACTCCATCAACGCGGTTCTAGAAACAGCTAAGGCAGTAAACTCGCCAGTGATCATTCAATTCTCACAAGGCGGTGCTCAATTCTTCGCGGGCAAAGGCCTTAACAATGACGGTCAGGCCGCTGCCATTGCCGGCGCTATCTCTGGCGCGCACCACGTACACTTAATGGCCGAGGCCTATGGCGTACCGGTGGTTTTGCACACAGACCATGCCGCCCGTAAACTGCTGCCTTGGATTGACGGCTTACTAGATGCCGGCGAAAAATTCCATGCCCAACACGGCAAGCCCCTGTTCAGCTCCCACATGCTGGATCTTTCTGAAGAGGAACTGGAAGAGAACATCTCTACTTGTGCTTCTTACCTGGAGCGCATGAACAAGCTGGGCATGACCATTGAGATTGAACTGGGCGTGACCGGGGGTGAAGAAGACGGCGTAGACAACTCTGATGTTGACAGCGCGCACCTCTATACCCAGCCTGAGCACGTAGCCCATGCCTACGAGGAACTGAAGAAAATCAGCCACCGCTTTACCGTAGCGGCCGCCTTCGGGAACGTGCACGGCGTGTACAAGCCCGGCAACGTAGAGCTTCGCCCCGAGATCCTGAAAAACTCCCAGGAATATATCCAGCAGAAATACGGCACCTCTGAGAACCCGGTACACTTTGTGTTCCACGGCGGCTCTGGTTCTGAGAAAGAGAAGATTAAGGAAGCAATTGAGTACGGCGCCATCAAAATGAACATTGACACTGACATGCAGTGGGCCTTCTGGGATGGCATCAAAAACTACTACGAAGACAAAAAAGGTTACCTACAAGCCCAGATTGGTAACCCAGACGGCGAAGACAGCCCGAACAAGAAATACTACGATCCCCGCGTGTGGTTACGCAAAGGCGAAGAAACCTTCATTGCCCGCCTGAAAGAGGCCTTTGAAGACCTGAACTGCCTCAACCGCAACGCATAGTCTTAATGTGCTGATTATTTAATGTGCTGATGTGCTATTTATAAGCAGCATGCCTTCATAAGAACAGAGAAGCCGCTCCAAATTGGAGCGGCTTCTCTGTTCTTATTCAAAATAGGTTATCTCTTCATTAACAATACGCCATTTCCTATCTACCTTTTTTAAACTATAGGAATGACCATAACCACATAAGCGATCACAAGCAAAGGCCAATTCAATGTAGGCTCTAGAAAAGTCTTTAGAAATAACAGGATTGGAGAAGATATAAAACGCGGTTGCTTTTGCTGGTGATTCATTTAACCCTTCTTCCAGATTCAACAAGGCCTCTACTTTTATTCTGTCTGCTCTTAAATTTTTAATGGTATTACGTTTTTTCAACCAAGAGCTATTTAAGAACATGACGTAGGCTGAATCCTCTAGCGCAAATAACTTACTAGTGCCTAAAGAATCAGCCTTGACTGAAAGCAAATCCTTCCATCGTATACCTTCCCCGGGCCAAACAACAGGATGATTAGAAGTATCTAGTGAAATCCTAAAGCTTTTTACCACAGCACTCAAAGGATATTGTCCTGACTTACCAATAAGAACCGGCAAACTATCCTCCTGAATTATAGTCCTGATAATAGAATGAAGTTCTTTTTCTGGTGGCAATAGCAATTTAGCACCAACGGTTTTTTTCATTACCACAAGAGCTAAAAATCAATAAAGACATCACCGTTAAAAGGAAAAGTATTCTCATATATCTTTCTTTTGTTAGAAGATGGCAAATCATTGCTCATTCCATACTTGAAAGAAAAACAGAGGGCGATGCAGGCCTTGCAACGGACCAAGCAGCAGTAGGCTAATCTGCCCCGGACCTTGCGGAGGGCCGCCACGCGTAGCCCGAAGCTTGGGGAAGGGTAAGCAATGACCTTGCAACTGGCAGTGGCGCAGGCTTCCTATGGAACAGAGGACTTTTACCGGGTGGTACCAGAGTGAAGCCCCGCCTGTCTGAGCGGCAGCGAGTTCGGGGCTTCTTGATTCTTTTGGTTACTTTTCTCATCAAGGAGAAAAGTGACAGACGCGGGTAGGCCCCGACTTCAACCCTGAGGCTTGGTAGGAAGTAAATGGACAGTAAAGGCTTAATGGCAGATGGAAAGGCAGTCTAAGTCGTTGGCCCCTAGGAACACCAACAACGGCGGGCACAACTACTATAGCAAGACAAATCCTTAAAAAAGAAAAAAGCCCTCACCGGTTCTAAAACCAGCAAGGGCTATCTTCATCATTTTAAGCCTATTTTCAAAAAAACACCCTTAAAACAGGTTATAATTAAAAGAGCATTTCTCTCTCGGCAAAGACGAAAAACTACCAACTTGAGCCTGCACCACCGCCTCCGAAGCTACCGCCTCCAAAGCCGCCGAAACCGCCACCGCCTCCTCCAAAGCCGCCTCCGCCGCCAAACACGCCGCGCCCCCCGGAGAAATCCCCGAAGATAACGGGTGGAAAGAAAGGACCGCCCAGGGTGCGCATGCCGCCGCCGCGTCCGCCTCTGCCGCCACCGCCTCTACGGCTCATGACTACCAGCAAAATAAGGACGCCAATGATAATCCAGAGGAAGGGGAAACCGCCTTCTTCGTCGCCGCGCTGTTGTTCGCGGGGGTCTGCTTTGTATTCGCCGCTGGCCACGTCAATGATAAAGCTGGTGCCTTTGTCAAGGCCGGCGTAATAGTTGCCTTGTTGGTATTCGGGCTTGATGGTGTACTCGGTAATGCGCTTGGCAATAGCGTCTGGCACCACGCCTTCCATGCCGTAGCCGGTGGCAATGAAGACTTTGCGCTCATTCACCGCGGTGAGGATGAGAATACCGTTGTTCTTGCCTTGCTGGCCAATGCCCCACTTTTCGGCTAACTGAAAAGCGTAGTCAGAGATGTCATAGGGGCCAATGGAGGTGATGTTGACCACGGCAATCTGGGTTGAGGTGCTGTCATTGTAGTTGACCAGCTTTTGCTCCAGGGCGGCTTCCTGCTCCGGCGAGAGAATATTGGCCAGGTCATTGACCAGGCGCGGGGGCGAGGGGCGGGGCGGAAAGTCCTGCGCCAGCCCACTAAGTGCCCAGCACCACAGCATGCCCAGAAGCCAGATATGTTTTCTCATTTGGATGGGGTCTCGTCTAGGGTACTACCGAAGGAGATATCATCAGATAACTCATTGATATCCTTGTGCTCTCCGGCAAAGGGGAAATATTGCTTAAGCTGCTCGCCCGCCCGTTGTATGCCCACACTCAGGCCCTGGGCATAGTTGCCCTGCTTAAAGTCGGCGATGACCTGCTGCGTGATCTCTTCCCAGAAGTTCTTGGGCACCACCGCATTGATACCGGCATCGCCTAATACGGCAAATTTATGGCTCTTGAGGGCCACGTAAAACAGTACGCCGTTGCGTAGTTTGGTCTGGTGCATGTGCAGGTAGGCAAAGACCTGGGTGGCCCGGTCCAGCACCTGGCCGTCACAGGTGTCTTCAATGTGCACCCGTATCTCACCAGAGGTGTTGTTTTCCGCGTCCTGAATGGCCTTCACAATGAGGGCCTCATCTGCTTCGGTGATGTTTTCGCGCGCCATTAATGGGAATTTCTGAGTCTGGAGTCTTGGGTTTTGCAGAAAGGAAAGCAAGGCTGTTTTGAGGCCGTTTTTGAAAAAACAGCCTCAAAACGCACGTAAGAGCGAGCGTAACTGGCATGGGAGCACAAGCAGTTCCTGTAAGGACTTGCTACCTGATGCGCCATTGGCCAGCAGCCTAGAAAGTAACCGTAGGCGCTTTTTGGGCACCGGCATCGGCTTCAAAGTAGCCTTTCTTCTCAAACCCGAACCAGCCGGCGAAGAAGTTACGCGGGAATGCCCTAATGTAGGAGTTGTAATCCTGCACGGAGTTGTTGAATTTCTGGCGCTCTACAGTAATGCGGTTCTCAGTGCCTTCCAGCTGCGCCTGCAGTTCCAGAAAGTTCTGGTTGGCTTTCAGGTCTGGGTAAGCCTCGGCGGTAGCCATCAGTCTGGAGAGTGAGCCGCTAAGTTGGCTTTGGGCCTCCTGGAACTTAGCCATGTTCTCGGGCGTCAATTGATCGGCATTCAGTTGGATGCTGGTGGCCTTGGCGCGGGCGTTGATGACCGCCTCCAGGGTTGACTTCTCAAAGTTGGCGGCGCCTTTCACGGTGTTCACCAGGTTAGGGATCAGGTCGGCGCGACGTTGGTAGGCGTTCTGTACCTGCGCCCATGCACTGGACACCTGCTCGTCTTTTGTTACCATGTCATTGTACCCGCAGGAAGTCTGGGAGAGAAGGACTACCAAACCAAAAAAGTAAAGCAATAATTTTTTCATAGTGGTGGGTTAGTTATGCAGAATTAGGTATTAGTTACATGCGTACTTCCTACACAGAGGCATCCTCTATACGGAGGGGGCGCGTAGAATGTACGGTTTTAGTTGAATTTCGTTAAAACGGCTTTAAAACTGGTTTGGGTCAGAAACGCCCAGGTAAGCAAGCCCCTGCTAAAGGTAACAAGGTTCTGCTTAAATATTCAAGAACGGCTATTTAATTTACCCCGCTTATATCACAGGGCAGGGGCAAGGCCGCTGCCTGGCATGCAGGAAAACCGGCAGAATTGCGTAGCTTGGGGAGTAAAAGCTTCCAATTCTTTGTATGAAAGCAGTAATTCCGGTGGCTGGCATGGGCGCTCGTTTAAGGCCCCATACCCACACCCAACCCAAAGCGCTGGTCCCCGTGGCCGGGAAAGCCATTCTGGGCCATATCATTGAACGCCTGCAAACCACGGGCATTACCCAGTTTGTGTTTGTGGTAGGTTACCTGGGCGAGAAAATCATGCATTACGTGCAGCGCAAGTACCCCAACATACAGGCCGAGTTTGTGGTGCAGCAGCCCCGTGAGGGCCTGGGACACGCCCTGTGGGCCGCCCGCGAAACGTTCCGGCACGAAGACAGTGTGCTCATTCAGCTAGGTGATACTATTGTGGACGTAGACATGCAGCAATTGGTGCAGTCTGAGCATACCATGCTGGCCGTGAAAATGGTAAAGACGCCCTCTATGTTCGGGATTGCCGACTTGGACCGCTTTGGGTTTATCTCAAAGGTGGTGGAGAAGCCTAAAATCCCCAAATCCAACTTCGCGCTGGTGGGACTCTATAAGATGGCGCACCCCGCCCGGCTGGCCGAGGCCCTGGAGCACATTATTGCCCATGACATACGCACCCAGAATGAGCATCACCTCACGGATGCCCTCATGCACATGATTGAGAACGGCGAGCAGATGGTGCCCCTCACGGTAGACCACTGGTTTGACTGCGGCCGCAAAGAAACCCTGCTACAGGCAAACGCCACCCTGCTCAATCGCCCTGAGTTCCGGCGCCCTGACTACCCCGAGTTCCCCAACACTATCATCATTCCGCCGGTGAGCATTGGCAAAGGCGTGCAGATCTCCAACTCTATTGTGGGTCCCAACGTGGCCATAGGAGAGAGCGCCATCCTCAGCTACACCATCGTGCGCAACTCCATCATCGGCGGCTACGCCGAGTTGGGGTACGCTGTGCTGGAAGACTCGCTGGTGGGTTCAGACTCGTCTTTGAAAGGCCTGAGCCAGCGATTGAATATTGGGGATAGTACGGAGATAGATTTTAGCAGCTGAGGATTATAAACCCATTAAAAGTGAAGTTGGCCCGTGCTAAAAGCTCACATATTCCTCTTCTTGTTCCTTCTGTTTTCAGGAAAGGCTTTGTGCCAATCAAAGGTGTATGGCAGCGTATTTTCCAAAGAAGATAAACTCCCTCTTCCAGGAGCGACCGTTTTAGAAAAGGGAACCCAAAATGGTGCAGCCACATCTATTGATGGAAAATTTACACTTGATGTAAGCAACCCAAATGCCATTTTAGTTATTTCATTTATTGGGTTTTTGCCTCAGGAAATACATTTAAATGGGAAGGACGCCATTGAGGTGATGCTTAAATCAATCTGTTATAAAGACTTTTTTGACCACCAGGTTTTAAGCCTCTTTGCAATGAGCGGGGTGTTCCATACTCCCGTAGGAGGTAGAATAGAATTATCTCTTCCGGCCTTCTATAGGGACCTAACTCTCAAAAGCGCTATAGGACTACAATCAGATTTAAATGAAAACAAGTTTTATAATGCCCAGATAGAGTTGAATCACTTTTTGGTAACCTGTGATTTTGACATGGACGCCAAGTGGCATTACCGGAAAGTAAATTTTGACCAAAATTTGAGAACAAAAGTTAATTCCGTTGAGGCCGATTTAAATTTCAGCAGACCTTTTTGGAGCTTAGATTATCTTAACGTTATTATAGGCTATAGCAACCTTTATTACAGAAAGAGTGATGCACTACAGCAAAACTCAACGGGACCAGTTTTAGGGCTAGGAACATACACAGGAGAACCATTAAGACTTTACATAACAGGGAAAGCTGCAATCTTTAGAGATAACGTTGAATACCAAGGGGACCTCAACAGGCAGTTTAAATGGATACATACTTTTGCCAAGGTGTATAGTCTAGGTTCCTTTACAGAAATAAGTTTGGGAGCTGGATTTAAGATAGGCTATAACTAGGAAGAAGGAGGTAGCTTGCTGATTTATGAAGGATTTAACAAATCAATTTACCTGGTCCGGTTGCCATTACGTTAGGTAGGTGCACATGTGAAGCACTAGTTGACAATTTTGCTACCTGATACTTAAAAAACAATGCAAAACAGAATCACCCAACTCTTCAACATACAATATCCTATCATACAGGCCGGTATGATCTGGTGCAGCGGCTGGAAGCTGGCTTCGGCGGTGAGCAAGGCCGGTGGGCTGGGTCTTATTGGCGCGGGCTCCATGTACCCAGACACGCTGCGGGAGCACATCCAGAAATGCAAGGCGGCCACCGATAAACCGTTTGGCGTGAACGTGCCCCTGCTCTACCCAGACTTGGAAGAGCATTTCAAGATCATCATGGAAGAGAAGGTGCCCGTGGTGGTGACCTCGGCGGGGAACCCAAAGACCTGGACTAAAAAGCTACAGGACAACGGCGCCAAGGTAATACACGTGGTAAGCAACGTCAAGTTCGCGCGCAAGTGCGAGGAGGCCGGCGTAGATGCCATTGTAGCTGAAGGCTTTGAGGCCGGCGGACATAACGGCCGCGAAGAAACTACCACCTTCTGCCTGATTCCTATGATCAGGGAAGCGGTTAGTTTGCCTTTAATTGCCGCCGGTGGCATTGCCAACGGGGCCGGCATCTTGGGGGCACTGGCCCTGGGAGCCGAAGGGGTGCAGGTAGGCAGCCGGTTTGTGGCCAGCGTGGAATCCAGCGCGCACCAGAGCTTCAAAGACCGCGTCATCCAGACCCAGGAAGGTGATACCGAACTGTCTCTGAAGCAACTCACGCCCGTGCGCCTGCTCAAAAATAAATTCTACCAAGACGTAAAAGCCGCCGAGCAAAGAGGCGCCTCTACCTTGGAACTGGTGGAACTGCTGGGCTCAAGACGCGCCAAGCGCGGCATGTATGAAGGCGACCTGGATGAGGGCGAACTGGAGATAGGTCAGGCCGCCGCCCTGGTGCATGATATAAAGCCCGCCGGCGACATTGTGCAGGAGATGTGGCAGGAGTTTCTGGCCGCCAAGGCCCGGCTGTGTACCGAGTGGTAAAACCCTTCACAAAGCAGAGAACCATTTAAAGCCTACTTCTTTTTCACTTACGCGCTTCACTCAACCCCAACCGCTATGCAAACAAAAAACAAAACCACCGTCACCGTTAAAACCACCGTTCAGTTACCCGTAGAGAAAGTATGGGAGTTCTGGACCAAACCTGAGCATATCACGCACTGGAACTTTGCCGCAGATACCTGGCAGTGCCCCAGCGCCACCAATGACCTGCAGCCGGGCGGGCGCTTTGTTTGGCGCATGGAAGCCAAAGACGGCAGCATGGGCTTTGACTATTGCGGCACCTATGAGCAGGTGGTACCCTACCAAACCATTGTGAGCAAACTGGATGACGACCGCCAGGTTACCATCATCTTTGACAGCCAGGACGGCCAGACCCAGGTAACCGAGACCTTTGAGGTGGAAGACCAGAATACCGTTGAGCTGCAAAGATCCGGCTGGCAAGCCATTCTGGATAACTTTAAAACCTACGCCGAGGCACAGCAATAAAGAAAGTACCGGGCGTAGGCAGCCAGCCCTGCAGGAATTACTTATTGCCAATAAATCAGATTTGCTCCATGTCTTCTTTTAGGGTTCCCAAAAATGCTTGCTGGCTTGTGTTGCCATGCCTCTTCTGTTTCCTTTCCTGTGAAGAAACAGAAGAGGCAGATCATCCGCAGAACTTCATTGGGAGCTACAGGGGCACTGCGCAAGTGGATTATTCTGGTTCTGAAAGTTACATCAGGAGGGACACTTCTTTCACAGAGGTCCTGGTCAGGATAGCCAGGCATCCGGAAGACGGTAAAAAAGTGTCGGTCTCAGTAGAACTGCCTACTGGCAAAATGTATAAGTATGAGAAAGTAGAGGTAGCGGGAAGCGATTTAACGTATGTTATGTCTGCCAGAGGCTGTGGCTGCACATTCAGTATTGAAGGGAATTTACAAGGCAATACGCTTGCCCTTTCATTATATGAATATAATGCGGGGGTATCAGATAATCGCGTAAAGGTGCAAGCCGGTAAGCAGTAGTTCCAGATTAGTTGAGTTCACCAGTAGCCATCCATCCTAATTACTATAGTTTGCTTCCCGCCAACCTCACTACCGCCCTTGCCCAACACGTAACGCTTTCCCCGGAAGAGGAAGCGACTTTTCTGGCTATCTGTGAGCCCCGGGAGGCCAGTAAAAAGGAAATACTGCTGCGTACCGGTGACCAGAACCACACGCTGTATTTTGTACAAAGCGGCTGCCTTCGGTCTTTCATTGTGGACCAGGCGGGCAAAGAGGTAAACCTGGAGTTTGCCATTGAAGGTTATTGGATCAGTGACGTGGCGTTCAACAAGCCGGCGTTGCTGTCTATTCAGGCCCTGGAACTGACTAAGTATGTAGCCATCAACTTCAATGCCTTTGACCGGCTCACCGAGCAGTATCCTGTTTTTAACCTGTTTTTCAGAAAACTGCTCCAAAACGGCTACTTCGCCTTTAAGAAGCGCATGCTCACAGGCATGACCCAAACCGCAGCCGAGAATTACCGCGATTTCCTCCTCAAATTCCCCACCCTGCCCCAGCGCATTGCCCAGTACCACATTGCCTCCTACCTGGGCATCACGCCCGAATTCTTCAGTTCCATCAAGTCTGAAGGCCTGGACCTCTACCAGCAGGCCATTTCTTAAACTACCTTATTCTTTTCCGGCCCTTCCTTCCCGACCTTTGTGTAGTGAATCTGAGGTGACCACGCTGTTGTTGAAAAGATAGCCTCGGCCCCAGGTTCGCCCAACATTCTTCACGCAACTTGAATAACCGTGGAAAGAAGAAGCTTTTTAAAATTAGCGGCAGGAGGTGCCATTACTATGACCACATTAAGCGCTTTCAGAAAATTTACCGAGGACCTTGCGCCTCAGGAATATACCATGCCCGTGCTCTTTATTGGCCACGGGTCGCCTATGAACGGCATTGAAGACAACGAGTTTAGCCAACGCTGGCTTAAAATGGCCCAGGAGATACCTACCCCTAAAGCGGTGCTAGTGGTTTCGGCGCACTGGTTTACCAAGGGTACCAAGATCACGGCCATGGATTTCCCTAAAACCATCCACGACTTCGGGGGCTTCCCGAAGGAGTTGTTTGCCGTGCAATACGCCGCCCCGGGGCACGCCGCGCTGGCCAAAGAAACCGTAGAGCTGGTGAAATCGGCAAAGGTGGAACTGGACCATGACTGGGGCCTGGACCACGGCACCTGGACCATTGTCCGGCACATGTACCCGGGCGCCGACGTGCCGGTCCTGCAGCTGAGCATTGACTATACCAAAGGCCCGCAGTACCACTATGACCTGGCCAAGGAACTGAACGCCCTGCGGAAGAAGGGTGTGCTGATCATGGGCAGTGGCAACATGATCCATAACCTGCGTATGGTGAACTGGTCTATGATCAACGGCGGTGGCTATGACTGGGCCTACACCCTCAACGACAAGTTCAAGGACCTGATCCAGAACCGCGAGCATCAATCGCTGATCCATTACCAGAAGCTGGGCAAAGAGGCACTCATGGCTATTCCTACCCCTGAGCATTATCTGCCCTTGCTCTATACCCTAGGTCTGCAAGGCAAAGACGAGCCGGCTTCCTTCTTCAACGACAAACTGGTAGGCGGCTCGCTCAACATGACCTCGGTGAAAATAGGGGCCTAAGTCTAAAGGAAAGGCGGCTCCAAGCACCATACCCACCTATCAATAGAAACCCCGCGTTTTGGGCCTGTTTTCCTGAAAACAGGCCCAAAACGCGGGGTTTCTGGTTTACAAGCGGCAAGGTTACTTGGCCCGAGCAAAGACCAGCACCGGCTGGCTGTCTTTCAGCAGGGTTAATTGCGTGGCGGTTACCTGGTAGGTCAAAGCAGTGTCTGAGAGCGCGGCCAGGAAAGGCTGTTCCAGGGTGTCTTCGGCGCAGGCCATGCGGGTGGAACCCAGGTGCTGGAAGGAAAGATGGGTAGCTGATGCGGTCACCCCACCGAAAACGCGGTTACAGCCGGTAAAGCCGTTTACCCGCTGCTCGGCTACCTGGAAGGTGAGCTGGGGCGTGCGCGAGGCATCTGCCGCAGAGACCGGTTTACCGTTCAGGTTCACCAGTTTCCAGCTTCCGTTCAAGAAGTTGGGGTCATTGGTGTGCGTAGAAGCCGTGGTAGTGGAAGTAACCGGAGTGGCGCTGGGGGTACAGCCGCCTACCAGGAGCGTGAAGGCGGCAAGCCCCGCTAAAATGAAGTTGCTTTTCATGGGTGTAAATACATTGCGTTGCTTACCGGCATGCAAACATGGGGCCTAAAAAAGCGAATAGCCGGCTTTTAGGCATTTTTCCTGCATAAAACGGCCCATAATGGTCGTACCCCCAGAACCAGCCCGGAGGCCCTCAGAGGCAAAAGCCTGGCCCACTGTAATATATGAGGTGCATCCGCTACTAATTTAATGCCACGTAAATCTCCTATAGCCATGCTTACCTACAAAGACTTTCTGTTATTGCTTACCCGCTTATTCCTGGGCTATGTGTTTTTCTCGGCGGGGGTCTGCAAGCTCACGCATGGGCAGTTTGGGCAATTGATTGGTCCGCCGTGGCTGGAGGAGCGGTTGGCCCAATATGGCTTGGGCTTTTTTGCCCAGGTGGTGGCCTGCTGCCAGGTAATCATAGGGGCCTTGCTGTTCACGCAGCGGTTCAGCACGCTAGGCGCCATCATGCTGGTGCCCATGAACATTGCTATTCTGGCAGTGACCGTGTCACAGCACTGGACCGGCACCCCGTACGTGAACGCAGTGTTTCTGCTCCTGAACCTGTTGCTGTTACTCTATGAATACCCAAGGTTCCAGTTTCTGTTTTCGCCTATTGCCTCTTCTCAGGTACCGCCTTCGCCGCTGGAAGCCTTCAGGGAAGGGCCTTGGCCGTGGGCTGTTTTGGCCGCTGCTTTGGCGACGCTGGTCGTGGCGCCTTTCTCGGCTACTTTCGCGCTGGTGTTCGGGCTTGTCACCTTTCTGCTGGCCGGCCTTCCCCTCTTGCGGGGATCCTTACTCAGCACCCTGGAAAAAACCATTGTCCTGATGGCCATTGGCAACATGTGCCTGCTCACCATAGGAATGAAACTGCCGTACACGCATAAGTTTATTGCGGCCATCAGTGCCCTGCTATTTGTGCTGTTGCTGGTCAACCTCTGGCTCAAAAACCGCTCCCACTCTAATGGTCTTGCCCCTACGGCCTGACCCGCCCTTCAGCCCTTATAAAAGCAAAAGAGGCCGGAGCGTTTCCGGCCTCTTTTGGCAAAAACAGGCTTAAAACGGAAAGGTTGTCTTTATTTATACAAGAGGTATTTCTTGCGCATTTCTTTGTACGCGGCCAGCCCTGGCTGCCACGTCTCCCTGATCTTCTCCTCTGACCAGCCTTCCTGAATCTGCTTCCGGAAGTCGGCCACACCGATCAATCTTTCAATCACGCCCATTTGCTTGCTATACGAGGAGTCAAAGAAACGCTCTTTCTGCGGGTAGGCCTGGTAAAGCTCAATCATCCAACCCAGGTTAATTTGGCGCTTCTTGCGTAGCTGCTCCACGTCATACTTCCGAAGGTCCAGGCCGTAGCTGGCCTCGTTCATGTGCAACGGCGTCTCGCTCATGCCCTGAATACTCACTGGCGTAAAATTGAATTCATATTTGCCTTTGAGCGCCGGCGCGCCTAAAACCGTGAAGGGCATGTGCGTGCCGCGCCCCTGGCTGATGATGGTGCCTTCAAACAAGCACAGGCTGGGGTAAAGCATCACGCTCTGAGGCGTGTTGAGGTTGGGCGAAGGGTTCACCGGCAACACGTACGGCATATCATGGTGGTAGTTGGCTAGTTTGATGATGTTGAGCTTACTGAGCTTAAGGCCATTGGCCATCCAGCCCTCGCCGTTCACCATCTGCGCGAACTCACCCACCGTAAGCCCATGCGCCACCGGGATAGGGAACTGCCCGATGCCCGATTTGTACTTCATGTCCAGGATAGGACCGTCTATCATATAACCATGCGGGTTGGGCCGGTCCAGCACCATCAGTTCCACGTTGTGCTCGGCGGCAGATTCCATCACATCCCGCAGGGTATTGATGTTAGTGTAGAACCGCACGCCCACGTCCTGGATGTCATAGATGAGCACGTCTACCCCGGCCAGGTCCTCTTTGCTGGGCTTTTTCTTTTTACCGTACAGTGAGATGATGGGAATACCGGTCTTGGCGTCTACCTCATCACCTACGTGCGCGCCATTGCTGGCATTGCCCCGGAACCCGTGCTCCGGCCCAAACACCTTCACAATCTGAATCCCGGCCGCCAGCAGGCTATCCACGCTGGGCTTGCCGCCAATGGTAGACGACTGGTTCACCACCATGGCCACTTTCTTGCCCTTCAGGTAGGGCACGTACTTCTCCGTCTGATCAGCGCCGGTGATTAAACCTTTGCCGGGTTTGGCGGAGGTGGATTTGCCGCTAGCAGCTGTGTTGGCCGTAGAGGCTTCTTTAGAACAGGAAGAGCAGCCTAGGGCCAGGGTGAGCAAGCCAACGGAAATAAAAGTGAGGATGGGTTTGGGCATGGTTAGGAGGGAAATAAAGTTGAGTTGATGATAGAGTGAAGAGCGACTGCTAATGTAAAGAGTTATCGGCGACTTAAGTGGATATTTTAAATAATTTTAGAAAGCTTCAGTGAACGTAGGTACTTGAGTATCATATTTTGAGGCAACTGAAACTCTATTTTAAATTCACTATATTCATCTCACTAGAAGCAAGAATTATAAAAAGAATCTTACTTAAATATATGCAGGAAACCACTGAAGAGAAATTTTTACGATTAGCAGTTATTGAACAAGTTAAGTATCATGAAATAGCCGAAAAGCATGACATCTCACTGGAAGAATGTAGAACCTTATGGAATACCTTAAAACCTACCCGTGAGAAATTGGCTGAAATCTTGCGTGTGTGGAAGTCTAAGGCTTTAAAGGGAGAAATGGATTTTTATGAATTTAAGAATTGGCATGAAGCATTAAAACAGTGTGAATACTGTGGAATCACACAAGAGCAGTTAGATGCTTTATGGGATAAGAATCAAACCTTAACCAAACGGAACCGTGGAAGAAAATTTGAGATTGACCGCAAGGAACCTAATAAAGCGTATACCTTAGACAACATTGTATGTGCCTGCTACTGGTGCAACAATGCTAAAACGGATACATTCACGGAGGAAGAATTTAAGCAGATTGGACAAGCAATCAAAAATGTTTGGCAGAAGCGATTAGCTGAATGATTACAGATCAAGAGACCAATTTCGTTTACCTCTCTTCCTTACTTTCCACCGAAGAAAAGTGCCGTCCATTTTGGGCAAGGCTCAAAAATATTTTAGCCCTAGAAGGTATAGGTTACAAACTACTACAAGGCACTAAAGATATTTGGTGCCGGGATTATATGCCTGTTCAGGTGTCAGAACGAGAGTTGGTACAGTTCAATTATTACCCAAGCTACTTGGATAATGCCAAATACCGTCATCTTAGGACAGATGTTTCTGAGGTAACCTTTGACTGGCATTTTCCCATCAAATCTTCAGCCTTGAATTTAGATGGGGGCAATGTGGTTAAGGCAAAAGGTAAAGCAATAATCACAGAGAGGGTTTTCAAGGAGAATAGTCACCTATCAAAAGATGAGGTGAAAGCGGTTCTTCAAAACGAACTGCATTTGGAGGAAATATTTATCATCCCCAGCCAACCAGATGACTTTACCGGCCACTCAGATGGAATGGTTAGGTTCCTTGACGACCACCGTTTACTGGTAAATGATTTTAGAACGGAAAGCCCAAGTTGGAAAAAGCGCTTTGCACTGGCCTTACAAAAAACGGGTTTAGAGATTATCTCCTTCCCTTATGTGCCTTTGGACGAGAAGAATGAGAACGGTGATTATACTGCTAGGGGATGTTACATCAATTTCGCCCAGATTGGGAATGTCGTTCTACTTCCATTTTTTGATTTACCAGAAGATGAATTCGTATTGGCAAGAACAAAGGAGCTTTACCCTCACTGCAAGGTATATCCTATTTTATCCAATGAAATTGCCCACCAGGGAGGTGTACTAAACTGTGCTACCTGGAATATCAATGGTTAACACCACTCCCCTTTTTGTCATCCTGAAAGGACCTTGTGGGCGAACGGCAGTAGCGTGAATTCAATGTCATTACCGTGCGCTACCAAGATCCGTTCAGGATGACAGGAAAGAGAGACGTGAAATAAGACTATAGATTAGAGAAGAAGGACCAATAATAGAGAACTAGATGAATAAAAAAAGAAACGTTTATAAAGACCAACTAAGATTAGAAACCAGAACGCCAAAAAAAGAGGCCAGATTACTCTGGCCTCTTTCCAACAACTAAACTTTAATCACTACTCTTTGTCAATCAGCTCCACGCTACGCTTCACAAACGCGGTTAGGGCCGCGCCGGAAAGCATGTTCTGCGAGAGCAGCGCCAGATCATAGGCCTGCTTGGCAATCTTCTCACCGCGGTCATCCTTGGCTTTTAAGATGCGGTGGTTGATGGGGTGGTTGGCATTGATGGTCACGTTGTACATGTCGGGCATGTTGCCCATCATCATCATGCCACCGCCACCCATGCGGCTCATGTCCTTCATGCGACGCATGAACTCAGGCAGGGTAATAATCACCGGTTGGTCATCGGTGCTTAGGGCTTCTACCGTGACGGTCATGCTCTGGTTAGAGATGGCCTTCTCAAAGAGTTCCTTCAGGCGGGTGGTCTCCTCCTCAGAGAGCACGCTCTCAGGCTTGGCATCCGTCTGGATGAGCTTGTCAATGGTATCAGCATCTACGCGCTTGAGCGTGGTTTTCTCCAGTTTCTGCTCCAGCTGCCCAATGAAGTGCGGGTCAATCATGGTGTCCAGCTTCACCACGTCATAGTTGCGGTTCTGGGCAGTCTCAATGAAGGCGTGCTGCTTCTCAGGATCGGTGGTGTATAAGATGACCAGATTGCCGTCTTTGTCGGTTTGGTTGGCCTGCACCAGGGCGCGGTATTCTTCTAAAGTAGAATATTTTCCATCAGTGCTTTGCAGCAACGCGAAGTCTTTGGCTTTCTCATAGAACTTGTCATCTGAGAGCATGCCGTATTTCACGAACACCGCAATGTCGTTCCACTTCTCCTCATAGGCGCTGCGGTCTTTCTTGTAGATCTCGTTCAGTTTATCGGCCACCTTACGGGTAATGTAGGTATTGATCTTCTTCACGTTGGCGTCTGCCTGCAGGAACGAGCGGCTCACGTTCAACGGAATGTCCGGGGAGTCTATCACGCCGTGTAACAGCATCAGGAACTCCGGCACCACGTCTTTCACCTCGTCGGTGATGAACACCTGGCGGCTGTAGAGCTGGATTTTGTTTTTCTGGAAGTCAAACTCGTTCTTCACCTTAGGGAAGTACAGAATACCGGTCAGGTTGAACGGATAGTCCACGTTGAGGTGAATCCAGAACAGCGGGTCCTCTGAGAACGGGTACAGCTCTTTGTAGAAATTCTTGTAGTCCTCATCGGTCAAATCAGACGGCGACTTGGTCCAGATAGGGTTCGGGTTGTTGATAATCTCGCCGTTGAACTCTACCGGGATTGGAAGGAACTTGCAGTATTTGTTCAAGATGGTCTGCAGGCGGGCCTCCTCCAGGAACTCCTCAGAGTCCTCGGCGATGTTGAGGATCACATCCGTGCCGCGCTCGGTGCGGGTGCCGGTGGTGATGGTGAACTCCGTGGAGCCGTCGCAGGTCCAGTGCGCGGGCTCAGCGCCGTCTGCATGCGACAAAGTGTCAATCTCTACGGTGCTGGCCACCATAAACGCCGAGTAGAAACCTAAACCGAACTGACCGATGATCTGGCTTTTGTCGGCGTTGGAGTCTTTGTAGCGCTCCACAAACTCAGTGGCGCCCGAGAAGGCAATCTGGTTAATGTATTTCTTGATCTCCTCGGCGGTCATCCCTATCCCGTTGTCAGAGATGATGATCTGCTTTTTCTCCTTGTCCACTTTCACCGTCACCTTCAGTTCGCCCAGGTCGCCTTTCAGCTCGCCAATGCTGGAGAGGCTCTTAGCTTTCTGGCTCGCATCCACGGCGTTAGAAACTAATTCGCGCAAGAAAATCTCGTGGTCTGAGTACAGGAATTTCTTGATGATGGGGAAAATGTTCTCGGTGTGAATCGAAATCGTGCCTTTTTCTTCCATTTCGTTATCTATAAAAATGATATTTGTTGCGGTTTTGTAGAGGAGGCTTGGCAAAAGCTGTTCCAGAGCTCAAAAAGTGACAGGATGGCAGAAATAGCCGCATACATTAGCCCTAAGCAATGCCAGGCCTGCCGCCGCAGAGAAAGCCAGCCCCGCTGTTTTGAGCCTGTTTTCCTAAAAACGGCCTCAAAACAGCACTTCCCCACCGGGGCAAAAACCATAAGTCAGCGGGTAGCCCGGCTCCTAACAAAAAAGATTATTATATATTTGTAGATACATCAACTGTCTGTGCGAAACCTCCGGAACGTAAGCGCCTACCTATTGCTCCTGCTTTTCATGCGGGTGATGGTACCTGACAAGGTACTGGTGGCCCTACACGCCCATACGCACACAGAGCACAAACCCCATGATGAGCGCCGTACGCACGTAGACCACCAGCACACGCACTGCCCTACCGCCGAGCTTTTCAACATCCCTTTCCAGCCTTCAGAGACCGTGGTGGTATTCACTACCCCTCTCACCCTGGAAGATAGTTACCAGATAGGCTACGCCTTCGTCTGGAAATTCAGCTACCCGCACACCGCCTCTCCGCGCGGACCGCCCGCCGTGGCCTAACCGTATTTTTCTCAGAATGAAGCCCTTGTTCTCCTTGGGCTAGCGTTCCATTTCTTAACAGCCTCCCGTATAGTTAAACGGCAGGGGCTTATGCTGCTATTAGCGGCTTGTCTTCCTATTCTCATAACTTAGATAGAATGTCATTCCCTAAATATTTTCTGCTTTTGGCGGTCTTGCTCCTGAGTGGTGGCCGCGCTTTCTCCCAGGCAACCCACTCGCTCTCGGGCACCATTACAGATGGCCAGACCAAGGCCCCGCTCATTGGAGCCACCATTTACCTCACTGACCTCAAACGCGCCGCCTCTACAGACCTCAATGGCCGTTACCAGCTTGATAATTTACCTAAAGGCCGCTTTCTGGCCGAAGTCCGATACGTGGGCTATATCACCAAGGCTTTGCCCGTTACCATTAATGGCACCACCACGTTCAATCTGGCCCTGGCCCCTTCTGTGGTGGAAGTGCGGGCCGTGGTGGTGACCGGTGTTTCCTCCTCAACGGAGGCCCGCCTGAACCCCGTGGCCACCACCGTGGTAGGCCGCGAGCAACTAGACCGCACCAGCGCCACCAACGTGATTGACGCCATTGCCAAAACACCGGGCGTGGCGCAGATCTCCACCGGCGCGGGTATCTCCAAGCCGGTTATCCGGGGGCTGGGCTTTAACCGCATCATCACCCTCAACGATGGCATCAAACAAGAAGGCCAGCAGTGGGGCGACGAACACGGTATTGAGATTGACGAGTACTCTGTGGAGCGGGCCGAGATTGTGAAAGGCCCCGGCAGCCTTATGTATGGTTCAGACGGTATAGCCGGCGTGCTCAATTTCCTCACCCCAGACCCTATCGCCGAGGGCAAGGTAATTGGCAACCTCACTACTAATTACCAGACCAATAACAACCTGCTGGGCTATTCTGCCTACAACGCCGGCAACCTGAACGGCTTTAACTGGGCCGCGCGCCTAAGCCAGAAAGTGGCCGGAAACTACCGCAATGACTTTGACGGCCGCGTGTACAACTCTGGGTTTAGGGAAACCAACGCCAACGGATACGTGGGGTTGAACAAAAGCTGGGGCTATTCGCATCTGGCCTTCAGCACCTTTAACCAGACCGTGGGTTTGGTAGAGGGCGAACGCGATGAGGAAGGCACCTTCCTGAAACTGGTGAACCATGACGGCCAAGCCGAAGAGGAACCAGTTACCAATGAAGATCTGAAAGGCTATGACCTGGGCATTCCGCAGCAACGCATCAACCATTTTAGGGTGGCCTCGCAGAACAACCTGGTCTTTGACAAATCACGGCTTACCTTCAACCTGGCCTGGCAGCAGAACCTGCGCCGCGAGTACGGCAACCCGGTAGACACCCAGGAAGAGGAACTGGCCATGCGCCTGAACACCGTCAACTATGACGTGAAATACTTTCTGCCAACCCTAGGCGGTTGGGAACCCACTGTTGGCGTGAACGGCATGGTACAGCAGAACCGCAACGAAGGCGAGGAAGTAATCATCCCTGAATATCGTCTGTGGGATGCCGGGGTTTTTGGGTACCTGAAGCGGGAATTTGGGCCCTTGCACCTGAGCGGCGGCCTGCGCTATGACTACCGCAGCATTTCCTCAGATGCCTTGTTTCTGACAGAGGAAGACGAATTCACCACAGACCCATCAACTGCTTCTGAAACCAAGTTTGACGCCTTCACCAGTACTTTCTCCAATGTGTCTGGTAGCGTGGGCGCCACCTACAGCCTCAATGAACGCCTGACCGTGAAAGCCAACCTGGCCCGCGGGTTCCGGTCGCCTAACATTGCGGAACTGGCGTCTAATGGGCGCCATGAGGGTACGTTTAGGTATGAACTGGGCAACACCCGCCTTACCGCAGAGACCAGCCTGCAAGCAGACGCCGGCCTTACCTATGACACCAAGCACATTACCCTCGGGGTAAACGGCTTCCGGAACAACATCCAGAACTACATCTTCGCGCAGAAACTGACCAGCGTGCTGGGCGGCGATTCCCTGTCTGGTGAGGCAGATGACCTGGCCCCTACCTTCAAATATGTGCAGGGCGATGCCTACGTGTATGGCGGCGAGTTTACCATGGACATTCACCCGCACCCCCTGGACTGGCTGCACCTGGAAACTTCCTTTTCGTGGGTGCGCTCCATCCAGAAAGATGTACCCCAGGATAGGAAGTATCTGCCCTTTACCCCGGCCCCGCGCCTGAGTTCAGAGCTTCGGGTAAGTTTCCCTACGGCCGGCACCTACATCAGGAACTGGTACGCCAAGGCGGAACTGGAGAACTACTTTGCCCAGAACAAGGTCTACACCGCTTTTGGCACTGAGACACCTACTCCCGGCTACAGCCTCCTGAACCTGGGTGTAGGCGGAAACCTGACTAATGCCGCCGGCAAGACTAGGCTCTCGGTTTACCTTATTGGCAATAACATCTTAGACAGAGCGTACCAAAGCCACCTCAGCCGCCTCAAGTACGCCCCAGAAAACCCAGCCACCGGCCGGACTGGTGTGTACAACATGGGCCGAAACGTGAGCATTAAGGTGATGGTGCCATTTGGGTAAACAACGGTTCTAAACTTCTAATTTACCTACAAGACAAAAGGCGCGGGAGCTTTCTCCCGCGCCTTTTTTTGTTGCCATGCGTTTCAAAAAATAGCAAAAGCAGCTTCAGTGGACTAAGCCTTCTCTGATTATTTTGAACAATGCATGCTTACCGTTCGCCACCAAAATACTTTCAGGATGACAAAATGGATGAGACAGAATGGATAAGTCAGAATAGATAATGAGCCTAGCCGTTTTAAGCCTATTTTCTTAAAAACATGCTTAAAACGGCTGGGCAGATTTCTGCTTATTGCTCCCGTTTCCCGGGAAGGTTTTTGGCGTTTTCCCAAGTGGGTTTAAAAGCAGGAAGTGCCTTCTAACTTTTCCAAACCAATAAGGCGCTACTTTCAAGAATGCAACCCTTGAAAAACCAAAAGGCCAGCCTCTGTTCTGAAGCTGGCCTTTGGTTAATAAAGGGATAGTAGATGTTTCTCTCAAATAGTAAAGTTTATCTCAATACCGGCTCTACTTTAAAGCCTTTGTTTCTTAACAACTGAATCAATCCTTGGTCGCCGGGCAAGTGGGCCGCGCCTACCGCCACAAAAGAAGAGCTTTTCTGCATCATGGTCAGCAAGGGCGCCAGCCATTTCTCATTCCGCTCATTCAGCAGCAGGTCTTGTGAATTATCTTCCTGGGCATTGATCAGGTCATAGAGGCCATATAGGTCTTCTTCCTGGTACAGGCTCAGCATGTCCTTCATGAGTTTGCGCTGGCGGTTGAACTGCTTTATATTCTGGAGGAGTTGGGAGGTCTGGGTTTCCAGGGAGGTTTTCTCGAACAGGGCTACCTGCTCTTCAGGGGTTTCCAGTGATTTAATGACCTTGTGTTCCTTTTTAGCCAGGTTAAGCAGGGCCAGGTCATAAGACTCTGGGCTGTACCCCAGTAATTTAGGGTAGAGAAGTAACTGACCCAGGAACGCCGGTTTAATATACCGGAACACTTGCATGTTGCGCTCCAGGCTGTCACGCACGAACTTGGCAAACAGCGTATAGTCCTGCGCCGTCATAAGGCTTTCAATGGGTTTGGCCATGTGCATGGACTTAGAGATCATACGAGACAGTTTGGGGCTGTCCAGATCTACTTCAAACACGACCGTTTCGGATTTTTCAAGTTTTTGTGTTACCTTTTCAGGCAGAGCAAACTGGGCTTTGGGTACTAAATGGAACGTTCCGTAGAGATAAGAGGTCTTTATACCTTTACCACTTATCTTCCATAGCAAGGACTTTTCCTTTGTTTCAGGAGTATCACAATTCCCTACTTTTGGCCAGACCAGACCTATTAGGAATAAAGCCACAAAAACAGAAAAAAAACCGCCTCTATACGTGCCCATTTGCTTAAGGTTACAGAACTTGAACAAAAATATAATTTTTTTTTCGCAGTGCAACCTTTCACCCCCTATAATTCCGACGAACGAGTATAAAAACTCGGTGAAAGCAACTTAATATAGGTTAAATCTTAACATTTCTAAAACCACATAAATTTTCTCCAAGCATAAACTTTAAATAGTTCTAACCTTATTCCTGCTCGTCCTTTCATGCCAACAACCTCTTCTTCGGTTTATCAGCCCAGAATCTTAAATACGGCGGTTATAATAGCTGCACTAGGGTACTTTGTAGACATATATGACTTGGTTCTATTCAGTATTGTGCGTATCACCAGCCTTAAAGACTTAGGCGTAACCAACCCTGCCCAACTTTTGAGCCAGGGCGTATATCTTATAAATATGCAAATGACCGGCATGTTGCTGGGAGGCATCTTCTGGGGCATATTAGGGGATAAAAGGGGTCGAATCTCGGTATTATTTGGGTCTATTTTTTTGTACTCTGCCGCGAACATAGCCAATGGCTTCGTATCTAATCTGGAAGCATATGCTTGGCTTCGTTTTATTGCAGGCATTGGCCTGGCCGGGGAACTGGGGGCTGGTATTACGCTGGTGAGCGAGGTTTTACCCAAAGAAAAACGAGGGTATGGCACCACTATCGTGGCGTCTGTGGGTATTTCGGGGGCCATCCTGGCGGGAATTATTGGGGAATACTTTCACTGGCGCACCGCTTATTTTGTGGGCGGGGGGCTGGGCCTGTTGCTGCTCGTGCTCCGGATTGGGGTTTATGAATCTGGCATGTTTGCCCGCACGCAACAACAGGCGGTGGCCAGAGGTAACTTCCTGAGCCTGTTCACCAACGGCACCCGTTTTCTCAAATACCTAAAATGCATTCTAATTGGTATTCCTATCTGGTTTGTGATTGGGGTCTTGATTACTTTCTCCCCAGAGATTAGCCAGGCACTAAACATTCCGGTGCCCATCTCGGCGGCCAAGGGCATTGCTTTCTCTTACCTGGGCCTTACCCTGGGCGATCTGGCCAGTGGGCTGTTGAGCCAGAAACTGAAGAGCCGCAAGAAAGTGGTTATGATCTTTCTGTTGTTACTGGCCGGTAATATTGCGCTGTTCCTGCTCGCGCAGGGCGCCAGCGAAACGTATTTCTATGCCCTGTGCGTAGCGCTGGGGTTTGGCGGTGGCTACTGGGCCGTGTTTGTGACCATTGCCGCCGAGCAGTTCGGGACTAACATCAGGGCCACGGTCACTACCACCGTGCCCAACTTTGTGCGCGGGGCGGTGGTCATTCTCACGCTTTCTTTTAAAGGCCTGCAAGGCAACCTGGGTATCCTGGAGACTGCCGCCTTGCTAGGAGCCGTTTCCATTGTGATTGCCCTGGTGTCTATTAGTACGCTGCCGGAAAGCTTCAGCAAAGACCTTGATTACCATGAGTAAAGGCGTTTTGGGCCTGTTTTTAGAAAAACAGGCCCAAAACGCCTGAGTCTAGACAAACTTTATCTTGATAGGGACGGTATAGCGGACAGACACTTTCTCGCCTTCCTGCTGACCGGGCGCCCAACGGGGCATGGACTTAATGGCATTGATGCCGGCTTTGCCCAGGGCCTCGTGGCTGGTCTGCAGCACCTCCACGTTTGACACCTTGCCGTTTTTGTCTATTATAAAACCGATCAAGGCCCTTCCCTCGGCCCCGGCCAGGCGCATACCGAAGGGTATTTTGACCGAGCGACCAATGTAACCCATCATTGCCTCCAGGCCTCCGGGGAACTCCGGCATAAGCATATGGGGATAATGGAGTACCTCGGCTCCCTGTTCGTCAAAGCAATGGCCCTCCACCAACTCGCCGGCGGCGTACATGTCCTGCCGCCGCAGCTGGCCGCTCTGGTGGAAGGACTTTACCTCACCGTGCAGCTTGCCCTTTTCATAATGCCGCACAAACTTCAGGTGGCCGTCGTCAAACCATCCCTCAGATTTACCCTGCAGCTTGTTGTGGACATAGTTTTCCCTCTGTTCCAGCTGCCCGTTCTTGTGCCAAAGCAGCGTAGGCCCTTCCCGCACGGAGTCTAGCTTGGCATAGTTGATTTGCTGGTATTTAGCGCCTGAGATAAAATATTCATGCCGGTAGCCCTTCCCTGTTTTGGCGTCTAATACCCGGTCTACCCTAAAGTACACGGCTCTATCTTTGGGCACCGGCTTGTAACTTGCGCTCAGGTAAATGGCGCTGTCTGCCTGGCAAAGCCCGGCCATGGAGGCCCAGCCCCACAGGAGCACGACCAGAATACAATTTCTCATTAGATTTCAGATAACGCGCCTACCTTTAGTAAGGCACCTTTTTTGGATGAATATATGTTATAGCAAGATAAGCACTAATTTTGGGAATGATTCTTTTCAACGAAACCGTAAGCATAGATAACACCGTGGCCGCCGAGTGGCTGCAGTGGATGCAGGAAACCCATATCCCGGCCGTCATGGCCACCACGTATTTCCTTAATTACCAGATTGCCAAAGTCATGGAGGAAGAGGAAACCGGTGGTTCTACCTACGCCATCCAATACTACGCCCGCCACATGGATGACCTGCTGGAATACCACCGCGAGCATGACCAGGACATGCAATCCAGAATGCAGGCCAAATACCCCGGACAGTACGTGGCCTTCCGGACGGTATTGGAGGTAGTAGAGAACCCCGCCAAGCCATAACAATTTCAGCCAGGGCGCATTTTTGTTTTGGCCTTACTTTTACAAAAACGGCCTGGAAACGCATTCGTCTCCAGGCCGTTTTTTTGGTTGGCAAAATAAGATTAGAACTGCTGCAGTTGCTGCTCGCTTAGGTTACAGTTAATCCATTCCCCGTCCAGGTCGGCGCCAATGCTGCGGTAGAAATTGATGGCCGGCTCGTTCCAGTCCAGTACCTGCCATTTCATGCGCTTGTAGCGGCCTGCTTTGGCAGCCTCAACCACGGCGTTGAACAGCAGCCGGCCTATGCCTTGCCTTCTCAGGCTCTCTGTCACCACAATATCCTCCAGGAACAGCATCTTGCCTTTCCAGGTGGAATAGGCGGTGTAATAAAGGGCAATGCCCACAATTCCTTTCTCCACAGAATCTGCCACGTAGAACTCAAAGATAGGCTCCTGGCCAAACCCGTCGCGGCGCATGTCTTCCAGGGTGTTGGTCACTTCATTGGGGGCTTTCTCAAACACGGCCAGTTCTACAATCAGGGCATGCACACCGGGCAAATCGGCCTCAGTTCCTTTTCTTATGGTTACGGTTACACTCATGGTCTTTCTTTGGTTAGAGCGCCCGGCGGGCGAGGCGCAAGTTACAATACCCGCCATTCAATAAAAAAAGCCGGAGCGTGGGCCCCGGCTTTTCCTTTATCAGGAAGTGTTACTTCCCTGCGTAGGGATTCACACCCATGTTATAAAAGACAAATGACCAGACATCAGCGGCCTCAGCGATCTGGGCCGTGGTAGACTTCCCGGCGCCGTGACCGGCTTTCACGTCTACCCTGATTAGGTAGGGGTTGGGCCCGGCGCCTTTCTCCTGCAGCGTGGCAATGTACTTGAAGGAGTGGGCCGGCACCACGCGGTCGTCATGATCTGCGGTGGTGACCAGTGTGGCCGGGTAGCTCACGCCTTCCTTGATGTTGTGGATAGGCGAGAACGCCAGCAGGTTCTGGAACTGCGCGGCGTCATCTGAGGAACCGTACTCCGGTACCCAAGCCCAGCCAATGGTGAACTTGTGGAAGCGTAGCATGTCCATTACCCCTACGGCCGGCAGGGCTACCTTGAATAATTCTGGCCTCTGGTTGGCTACGGCACCAATGAGCAGACCGCCGTTAGAGCCCCCGGCAATGGCCAGTTTCTGGGATGAAGTGTATTTCTGTCCCACCAGGTACTCGGCGGCGGCAATGAAGTCATCAAATACGTTCTGCTTGTTAGGGGTCATGCCGGCTTTGTGCCAGGCCTCGCCGTACTCGCCCCCGCCGCGTATGTTGGCAATGGCCAGCACGCCGCCGTTTTCCAGCCACAGCATGCGTGAGATACTGAAGCCCGGGGTGGTAGAGGAATTGAATCCGCCGTAGGCGTATAGGTAAGTGGGGTTATTGCTGTTCAGGGCCAGGCCTTTTTTGTGCACAATGAACATAGGAATCTTGGTGCCGTCCTTGCTGGGGTAAAAGACCTGCTTGGTTTCATAAGCCTCCATGTCCACGTCTACCTCGGCTTTGCGGTACAGGGTAGATTTATTGGCGGCTACGTCATACTGGTACACGGCGCTGGGGTAGGTGAAGGAGTTGAAGGTGTAGAACACGGTCTTGTCTTCCTTCTTGCCACCAAAGCCCCCCGCCGAACCCAGGGTAGGCAGTTGCACGTCATGCAGCCATTTGCCGTTGGTGTCATGCACGCGTACCAGCGTGGCGGCGTCTTTCATGTAGTTGAGGATAAGCTTGCCCCCAACTAAATCTACGCCTCCCAGCACATTGTCGGTCTCTGCTACCAGGGTTTTCCAGTTGGCTTGCTGCGGCTTCTTGAGGTCAATCTGGATGAGCTTGTATTTGGGGGCGCCCTGGTTGGTAAGCACAATCAGCTTGTCACCTACGTTCTCTACCACGCCGTACTCTTTGTCAAAGGTCTCTACCAGCGGCACAATGGGGCTGTTGGGTTTGCTGAGGTCCTTCACGTACAAAGAGTTGTTGCTGGTTCCCTCAGAAGCAGTGAGGATAAGGTATTTCTCGTCTTCAGTGGTACTGGCGAACAGCAGGCGCAGCGGGTGGCCTTTGGCTTCCCAGATGAGTTTATCCTGGCTTTGGGGCGTTCCTACCTTGTGGTAATACACCTGGTGGTTCTCGTTCTTGTTAGCCATCTTGGAGCCCTTGGTAGGCTCTGCGTAGCGGCTGTAGAAGAACCCGTCTTTGTACCAGCTGGTACCCGAGAACTTGATCCAGTGAAGCTCATCAGACAGCTTCTTGCCGGTGGCAACATCCAGCACATAGGCGTCACGCCAGTCTGAACCGCCCGTAGAGGTGGTATACACCGCGTACTTGGCGTCTTTGCTGAAGTCCAGGCTACCCAAAGACGTGGTGCCGTCAGCGGACAGTTTGTTGGGGTCCAGGAACAGTTCCGGGGTGCCGTCCAGGCCTTTCTGGCGGTAAATCACGGCCTGGTTCTGGAGACCATCGTTCTTAGTGAAATAGTAATAGGCGCCTTCACGGAAGGGAGCCCCGTATTTAGGGTAGTTCCAGAGTTTGGTGAGGCGCTGTTTGATCTGCTCCCGGAACGGGATTTTAGCCAAGTAATCAAAGGTGACCTTGTTTTGGGCCCTTACCCATTCGGCCACGTTCTGGGCGGTGTCGGCTTCCAGCCAGCGGTAAGGATCGGGGACCTGGGTGCCATGGTAGGTGTCAACGTGGTTTATTTTCTCGGTTTTGGGGTACATAAGCGAAGATTTGGTAGCCACGGCGGGCGCTTCGGCCGTTGGGGCTGTAGGAGCGGTGGCCCCTGAGGTGGGAGCCGGGCTGGTTTTACAGCCGGTCATTGCCGCCAACGCAGCAATACAAACATATACAGCGGTTTTGTTCATAGAGGTTGGTCTTAATGTACTTATATAGACGAAAGAAAGATGCAAAAAGTGATGGCCGCTCCTGTTAGGGCGGCTTTAAGTAACTCGGTTATTCCAAAGTTACGCAGCCGGCGTTTCTTTTCCGTTAGCCCCCGGCAGTATCTGCCACCAAAGCCGGGTAACGGCCTTCACCCCGGGCAGGTACAGCAGCCCCGCCCGGTAATAATGCGTGTCCAGGAGCCGCTGCCGGTAGGCCTCAAATCCTCTAAACACCTCTTCTTGGCCCTCCCAGTCTTGGTACCGCCGCCGGTAGCGGGCGAGGTTTCCTTTCCCTTCAAAGAGTACCTGAGTAGGCACCGCCAGCTTCTGCCGGTACTGCCTGAGCACTAATCCATACGGGAAAAACAGGCAAACCAGCGTGAGGCAGGCTACCACAAAGAAAATAAGGAAGGCAAACTGGTTGATAAGGTGAAACAGCACCAGAAACCCGCCTACCCAGGGCCGTAACGGTGGGTGCCAGGCCGCGGCTACCGCCGAAGTGAGCATGTACAGCACCAACACGAACCCTAGTTGCCACACCCACGGCCAATCTGCATAAAGCTGTGCCATGGCAAAGGGCTGGTCATAGTCCCGGAAACTGACCACTGCGTTATAGAGCGCGGCCTCGGGCCGAAGCCAATGCACGTCTGTACCCGCAGAGAGCATTTTCTTGCCCAGCGCCGCTATTTTCCAAATCCCCGACAGCGTGTACACAAATAGCAACCCGAAGTAGAACCAATTGATAATAGTGTATTGTACCCGATCAGGTGTATTTCTGGCGGGATGGTGCACTTGCACGAACACCAGAAAAAGGTGCGCCAGCAGAAACAGGTGGTTCACGTGCGGCAGGTACCCATAACTCCACAGCACCAGATTGATCCACAGCAAGCCCGCCGCCAAAAATGCCTGCAGCCACAGGCTTTTTTTATGAACCAGCTTTACCAGGTTTATTACGGCACAGATGGCCGCTACCAGCCAGAAAAGCTCTTTGCCCGGCAACTCAGGGGCCACTAACCTCCCCACCCAAGTCAAAGGTTCATAAAGGTCAGTTGGCCGTTGCAGGTACATGGCATATTTCTCCAGGGCCCAATACAGCCACACAAACGTGAAAAGCCTTAGCGCCTGCTCTGCGTAATAGAAATCAAAAGCGGCCCGCCAATACCGGTTGTGCAGACTGCCCTGAGTCTGTTTTCCTTCGGCCTGAGAGGTGGGTGGCATCATGACCTTAAAAACGGACAACGGTATAAGCTTTAAAGATTTGCGGGTGCTGTAGCAAGTCCTGCACTGTGGCGCTTTCCTTTACCACGCGGTATTCCTGGGCCTGCGGGTGCAGGTACTTGACCAGGGCATGCAGTTTTGTCCGGCTTTGGGTAGCGTGGGCGCTGTCTGCCAGGGTCCGGTTTACCCAGTAGTCAAGGGTATACACGTAATCATCCTGGTCAAACGTACGGGTGGCCCGCACCGCCTGCCGCTGAAAGGTAGCCTGGCCTGGCTGACGGGTGTAGATACGATAGGTGCTGTAGTGGTTGTCGCTGCCGCGGGGCTGCGTGAAGAGTTTCCAGTTGGCAAAGGGGTAGAGTTCGCCCCAGCCCTTAATCAGGGTGAAAGAAGAAAATAAGGACCCCAGGATGCTGACCACCACTAATACTTGCAGACAAAGAAGGCGCCGGGAACGGGAAGGCATACGCATCACAAAGGCTTTCTGCACCCATATTAAAGAAAAGCGGGGTATTTTCCCAATACCACTAAACAGCCCGGGCCATTTGCGCCGACATTGGATTAAGCCCGGTTAGAAACTATTCTGTTAAATGTGTTCCTTTTTGGCTTGAAGCTACTGGCATATTTGCCCAATGGCCTTTAATTGGTTTACTTTTTACAAGCCCGCTCCATGAAACCCACCCGTAATTTACTTCTACTCCTCTTGCTCCTGGCTTTTGCGGGAACGGCCAATGCCCAAACCAAGCCTGCCGCCACTGTGCAGGAACCCCAGGACGGCCAGATGAAAACCTATTACATGGCCTTCCTGAAAAAGGGACCTAACCGAAGCCATGACTCCCTCACCGCCGCCAACATTCAGGCGGCGCACATGGCCCATATCAACAAAATGGCCGCCGATGGCAAGCTGACCATGGCCGGTCCCTTTCTGGATGACGGTGATCTGCGTGGCATCTTCATTTTCAATGTAAAAACCATGGAAGAGGCCAAAGCGCTCACCGAGGCAGACCCAGCCGTGAAGGCAGGCCGCCTTATCATGGAACTGCACCCCTGGTTTTCCCAGAAGGGCGCTAAGTTGCAATAAGTCTGTTTTGAGGCTATTTTTTGAAAAACGGGCCCAAAACGAAAATAAATTTTTATACCTGCACAATATACCACCTATTGCCTGCGTTTTAGGGGCAAAATAGTTGTTGTGAAAGTACTAAAGGGATTTGGCCAGAACGGTCAGATCCCTTTGCGTTTTTATGGGGTTAGGTAAAAGGTGCTAAGTAAGAGTTTTACAGAAGCTGCCTGTTTTAATTTAGGTATTTACAGATAGACCTGTTTTACCCCTGTTTTTCAGAAAATGGCCTTAAAACAGCGCTATTTTCACAAAGTGAAGGCAATACCCCGCCCTCTGCCAGCGTTCTACCCCTTGAAGTAGTTTCTGTTTAGCTTGGTCAAGGCACGTACCTTTAGGGGTGGGTGCCTTAACTTTTTTTAGCCAAACCCTACTTCTCCCATCCATACAGGTAATATAATCCGTAGCTATATTGCAATCCCAGAATCTAACCGGTAGTTTCCCAGGTTGGAAGAACAATTGCCCCCCTTAGAAATATCAGGATTCAGTTAACCAGCGGTCACCATGAAACACCGGTTTACCCACCAATTTTTTCGTTTTCCCAAACATCCGGCCACTGCCTGCCTGCTGGCAGCTGGTCTCTGGATAATATCGCTCGCTTCAGCGTTTGCGCAGGAAGTCTGCCTGCTATTGCCCCTGTCTTTGGAGGAGCGCGTGCAAACCTCTGAGGTAGTGGTGGAGGGAAAGGTAATCAGCCAGCGTTCTTTCTGGGACGAGAAGCACGAGAACATCTACACCGCCCACCAGGTGGAAGTCTATAAAGTCTTTAAGGGAACTCCGGCGGGGAGCCAGGTGGAGATCATTACTGAAGGGGGCCGCGTAGACCTGGACATGCACGTGTACTCGGCCACGCTTCAGCTTAAACCCCAGCAACAGGGCGTTTTTTTCCTGCAGAAGCCCAAAAGCAAAAACACCGTGCCTTATACCGTGACAGGGAGCATGCAGGGCTTTATACGCTATGAACTGGAGCAAGGCACCGCGCGTGACCCGTTCCAGAAATATGCCTCCATCCCCCTGGAAGTCTACGGAGCCCTGACCCGCCTCTCTGGCACCGCGCCCCGCACCGTGCAGGCCAACCCAGACCTGGAGGAAGCCTTGGCCCCTAAGCCCGCCAGCGCTAACCAACGCCGCCTTATTCCGTTGATCACCAGCTTTAGCCCCCTGAGCCTAAGGGCTGGCACCGGCGATGTGCTCACCATCACCGGCACCAACTTCGGGACTACGCGCGGAAGCGGCTACGTAGAGTTCCGTAACGCAGATGAAGGGGGTACCTCGTTTATCAAGCCATTGGCTACAGACTACATTAGCTGGACAGATAGCGAGATTAAGGTGAAAGTACCCAGCCAGGGCCTGAACGGAGGCACCGCCGGCACCGGCACGTTCAGGGTAGTGAACAGTGACCCCAACACCGCCACCTCGGCTGCGCCCATCAATATTATCTATGCGGTTTCTAACGTAGAGTTTGAAGACAATGCCCGCAACATTCCCTCGCAGAGCTTCCAGCCGCGGCTTATCTCGCAGAACGGGCTGGGTGGCTACACGTTCAGGTTTGGGGCCAGCTTTGAGAGCAATACGCCGGCCCTGCATGCCTTTAAGCGCGCCATGAACGAGTGGTCCTGCTCCACCTTTATCAACTGGGTGACCGCCTCTAATTCGCCTATTGCCACCACCGCCGATGATAACGTGAACGCCGTGCGCTTCGCCTCTTCCGGGGAGTTGCCCGCCAACGTGCTGGGGCGTACCATTAGCCGGTACCGGGGCTGTATCCTGGGCACCACGGTTAACTTCTGGGTAGATGAAATTGACATGGAGTTTGCCCAGCGCAGCGACTGGCAATATGGACCGGCCATTTCTACCAACATTCAATTTGATTTCCAGAGTGTGGTGGTACATGAGTTGGGCCACGGGCACCAATTGAGTCACCTTATCCTGCCCCGGGCGGTCATGCACTATGCGGTTGCCAGGGGCCAGTCTTCCCGTACCCTTAACCCAGAGAATGACATTGCCGGCGGAAACTACGTGATGGCCCTGAGCGCCACGGCCTCGCCCTGCAACATTGCCAAGATGGTACCCAAGCCCGCCAATGCCTGTGCCATACCCGTAGAGCAGCTTAAACTAACCGGCGAGTTCACCAACAACCAGGTGCTATTGAAATGGAGCACCGAAACCGAGACCGGCCTCACCGAGTTTGTGGTGGAGAGAAGTGAAGACGGCGTCACCTACACGCCTATTGGCACGGTGCCAGCCAGCGGAAATTCCACCTCGCCGCGATCTTACCAGTTCATTGATCCTAATCCGTTCCCAGCCCTTACCTATTACCGCCTGCGGCTGATTAGGACCAACGGCACGCTGGAGTATTCTGAGGTGATACAGATTACTGGTCCGTCTTTTGTGCGGCAACTGGCCCCTAACCCCGGTGGCGGCAAAACCTTCCTGTATTTCAATACCACAGAGGCAGATGTTGTAAAACTGACCATCTATGACCTCAGCGGCCGCCTCTTTGGCGAAGTCACGGTGAACGTGGTGCCGCAGTCTAACCGCTATGAACTCACCCTACCAGTGGCTGGTCAGGGGCTGTACCTTATCAGGTGGCAATCCAGACGCGAGAAAGGAACGGTACGGTACGTTAAAATAGACAAGCAGGAGGAATAGCGCCCTCCTATTTTGAGGCCGTTTTTGGTAAAACAGGCGTAAAACAGGATGGGCTTGCCTTGGGTATACTTTCTGCTTGCTTTGGACGCAGGACGGCCGTAGTTTAGGGCTTTGCCTTGAGCCATGCCACAAATGACCTGGGAGCGCCTGATCTCCAAGAAACGCTTTGATGCCCAAACCCCGCAATACGCCACTGATGAGGACGTGCGCGGGGAGTTCCAGCGCGACTATGACCGCCTGGTGTTCTCCACGCCTTTCCGGCGCCTGCAGAACAAAACCCAGGTGCTGCCCATGCCCGAGAGTGACTTTGTGCACAACCGGCTTACCCATAGCCTGGAGACTTCTTGCGTTGGGCGCTCCTTGGGCCGTCTGGTAGGCAAAACTATTCTAGAGCGCCACCCCGCCATTCTGCAAGCGCATCCCAGCATGCTGGAGTCTGACTTCGGGGATATGGTGGCGGCCGCCTGCCTGGCGCATGACATTGGAAACCCTCCCTTCGGGCATTCCGGGGAAGACGCTATCTCTGCCTATTTCAGAAGTCCGGAAGCCCTCGGCTTTCTGCAGGACCTTACCTCGGCCCAGGCCGAAGATCTGCGCAATTTTGAGGGCAACGCCGCCGGTTTCAGGATTCTTACCCACACGCACCCCGGCCAGAGCAGCGGTTCCTGCGGCATGCGCCTCACGTACAGCACCCTGGCCACGTTCACCAAATACCCCCGCCCCGCTGACCAGGTAATTAAAGGCACCAAAAATGCCAGCGAGAAAAAGTACGGTTTCTTCCAGGCCGAGCAGGCCCATTTCACCAAGATAGCGCAGGAACTGGGCATGCTACCCGCGGGCCAGAACGCGTTTCATCGGCACCCCATGGCCTTTCTGGTGGAAGCCGCCGATGATATCTGTTACCGCATCATTGACTTTGAAGACGGTTGCCGCCTGGGCCTCATCCCATTTGAGCAGGCGCAGGCGCTGTTACAGCCTCTTCTGAAAGAGACCGCTGGTAAACCTTCCAGCATCACGTTCCATGATGAGCGCGAACAGCTGGGCCTCTGGCGGGCCCGTATTATCAGCAACCTTATCTATGAGTGCGCCGGTATTTTCCTGGACCATGAAGAGGCCATCCTGAACGGCACCTTTGACCAATCATTGATTAATCTGGTGGCGCAGAAACCGGCCCTGGACGAGATCAAGAAAGTGTCTATTGACCGCATTTACCGCCACCGGCCAGTGCTGGAGATTGAAGCCGCGGGCTTTGAGGTACTAGGCGGCCTTCTGGATGCGTTCCTGCAGGCCGTGTTTGACCCCAACGCCGGCCGCCACCGTAAGTACCTGGACTTGGTGCCCGATCAGTTCCTGGGGCCGCAGCGCCAGCTTTCTTCAGATAAATATGAGAAGATCCTCAACATCACAGACTTCATCTCGGGCCTCACAGACAGCAGCGCCATCAGCCTGTTCAGGAAGATAAGGGGGATTGATTTGCCTAAGATGTATTAGGGTTTACGGGGAATGGAAGGTTAGACGCTGCCAAGCATTTTGGGCAGATTGCGTTTCTGACCCGTTTTCATGAAATCAGGCTTAAAACAACAGAAAGCAGATTGGTGCTTCACACATCAAGCGGTCTTCTCCTACAACTTCAGCTTTAACTGGGGCATATTCTGCAATTGTTTCATGGTTTCCAGCAAACCCAGTTGCTTCAGGACGGGGCCAGCGTTGGGTAAACCAATGACTTGCCAATAGGTGCCTTTGTCCACCATCTGTACTTCCACAATAACCGGTTTGGGTTGGGAGGGCATGCGCAGGTCAAGACCTACCACGGCCAGGGAGTCTTGCCGGTTCACGTAGGTAATTCCCTCTAGCTTACTGTTGATAAGCGGGTTCTCTTCCAGCAGTTTTTGCAAGGGCAATACTGACTGCAACTGTTCCCATTCCTGCGTATTCACGCCTTTGGGGGCCTGCTGCCCAGTGCTTCCTTTCTCTACATACTGTTCAATGCCTTCGCGCAGCGCCTGCAAGACCTGCTCTTTTTTAGAGGCCATGGCCATGCCCAGCACAATGGCCGCCACGGCCTGCTGCTTCTGGGGAAGCTCGGCCATACCCGCCTGCATGGCCTGGTCCAGGAAACTGGCCGTGGTACGGTCTACGTCAACGTATTTCTCCAGGGCCGCCATGTCTCGGTTATCTACCGCCTGCTTGATCTGGTACAGGGAGTACTCCGGCCCTTGGGCATACCGTTTATAGAGCCAGAACCCTACCGCCCCAATGACTACCAGCACGGAGAGCAACGCCATTATTCTCTTCATAGGAAACCTGTTAGACGCCTCTTAATAGTCCGGCAAGAAACTCCTCGCCAGTTTGGGTCTGCTTTAGATACTTGCTTTTACAGGAAATGTTGTAGCCCCCAGAAAGAACCTGAAAGTGGGGATTAAAGAATGGGCTAAGCCAAAAGGAGCTTGGGCGTTTTGGGCCTGTTTTTCTAAAAACAGCCTTAAAACACCCAGGCTCCTTTTCTATGTTTATAACATTCCGGCCCCAACCGCCAACAGCGCACCGGCCAGGGTGGCCAACAGTTTGCCTTGGTTAAATCGGTGCTCTGGGCTGGACTCAAACAAGATGGTGGTGGAAATATGAAGGAAGTTACCCACCACTAACCCTGAAAGAACGGTATAGGCCTCGCCGGAAAGCAGCTTCTCCAGGGCAATGTAGTTGCTGAACAACAGTCCTGCCGGAGCCGCCGCCGCAAACAGCAGCAGGTACGCAAATGCCTTCTTGAAACTATGCAGCCGGGCCACCAGCACAGACATTAAGGCAATGGCCGCCGGAATGTGGTGCAGTGCAATACCTGCCAGAATGGTATAGAAATTGTCGCCTACGTGAGAGTGATGCAGGTGCTCATGCGCCTGTTGGGCGGCCATGCGGCTCTGTACCATAATACTGCCCTCCAGAAACGAGTGGATGATCAATGACACCAGCAATAGGATGGGCACCGTACTTACGTGGCGGTGCTGGTGGCCTTCGCGGGCTGGGTGCGCGTGAATGTGCCCGTGTTCTACCCCATGGGAAAACACCTCTAAGACCAATTGCAGGAAAAAGCCGGCCAGCACATAAAACCCCACGCGGTGCGGGTCATCTGTGCTGAGCAGCACGTCTGGCAGAATGTGCAGAATGGTGAGCGCGAAAAGGTAGGCCCCACTGAACGCCAGCAGCATCTTAAGCCAGCGTTGGTTTTGCTGGGGCAGAAAACGGACCAGCCAACCGGCCAGCAGAACGGTAAAGAATAGAACGGAAACCGCTACTATCATGTGGGTTATCGCTTCAGGATGAAAATCATACGCTCGCTTTTCTCAGGGTCAAAGGGCTTCAGGTGGTAATCCCCGAACACCTCGCCTACCCGCAGCTGGGCCATCTGGAAGTACTCCAGAAACTCCTCGTACTCCAGCGCGCGTACTTTCTCTATGAACTCAAAAGGCTGCCCCCGGTCCTCAAACCTAATGGTCTTGATGATAAAGCCAGCCTCCAGTTTACGGGTAATGTGAAAGGTGATGTTCTCTACTTCTTTCACCTCATGCGCCACCAGGCGGTTAATCACCCGGCGGGTGTTCATGAAATCTATCACTAGCTTGCCGCCTACCTTCAAAGAAGCCGCCGTAGCCCGCAAGGCCACCACGTTCTCAGCATCCGCCTGAAAATAGCCAAAGCTGGTGAACAGGTTCAGCACAAAGTCAAACGTGTCTGGCTGGAACACCTCGCGCATGTCATGCACAAAGAAGCGCAGCCGCTCATTCTCAAACTGTTTGGCAAAGGCAATGCTCTGCTCAGAAAGGTCAAGGCCGGTCACGTCATAGCCTTTCTCATTGAGGTAGATGGCATGGCGCCCTTTGCCACAGGCCAGGTCCATTAATTTGCAGTTCGGCTTGGGCTTGAGGTGATCCAACAGGTTGTCCATAAACCGTTGGGCCTCATTGGCGTCACGGTTTTTGTATAACAGGTGGTAATAGGGAGAATCAAACCAAGTACTGAACCAATCAATGGGTGATGTCATGCCAATGGGGTAAGAAGTAAAGCGTAAGCGCGTGGCTACCGGCCAGTGGCCACGCCCGGGCTTACTGAGCTCCGTTAGGGCCTGCGGTGGCGGCCGGGTTCTTTACCAGGTCCATGCCACATACCGGGCATTTACCGGGGTTCATGCTGGCACTGCCTTCGCACTCCATAGGGCAGATATAGGCCATCTGTCCGGTCTGGGTAGCGGCAGAAGTGTCTGCGGCGGCTTCTGTCTGGGCGGGGGCGGTAGCCTCAGCGGCAGGTTGCTCCTTGGTGGAAGAAGAGCAGGAAGAAACGGTTACAAGGGCCGTAAGGGCAAAAGCCCAGGATAAAAAGGTCTTTTTCATGTCTAAAAGCAAAAGGTACGCCGAAGCCCGTTTCTGGCCTGTTTACCGAAAAACAGGCCAGAAACGGGCTTCACGCTGAATGGACGATTAGTGGTTCTCTACCGCTTCTTTCTGGGTAGCTTTCTGAGAAGGGTCTATTTCCTTATCGCTGCCCGGCTTGGTTTTTTTCTCGTGCTCGTCATGGTTCACCTGTGTGTCTGGGCGGGTTACCTCTTCGTCATTACTGCTATTGTCAATGTTAGACGTGTTGTTACGCATGCCAGGAGGCACGGTATCAACAGACACTTTTACACCAGGGCGCAAGTCAGACGGGTTGCTGCTGCAGGAAGCCAGCAGAAGAGTACCGGCCACGGCTAAAACGGATAGGGTATTTTTTATCATTTTCAAGGAAGTTATATCAAAAACAAATTAAGCTACTTTAGACGCTTCTGTGGGAATAAAGTTCTTACGGCGCAACAGCGAGTCCATGAGCTTGAGGTCATTGGGGCTGTTAAAGATACGGAACGGCAGGTGCAGAAACACTGGCACGTTGAAGTTCTTAGCCAGCCACCCTTTAAAGCCACCCGGTAACTGGTCAGCGGAGGGGCCTTTGAGGTACAGGAAGTACGAGTCTTTGTTCTGGGTCACGCGCTCAATCATGTCCCACTGCAGGGCCATGCCCTCGCGGTCATTGCGTTTGATGAGGATCTGGCGCTGGTCAATCT
The DNA here is from genome assembly GCF_054781795.1 of Rufibacter soli. Lineage (NCBI taxonomy): Bacteria > Pseudomonadati > Bacteroidota > Cytophagia > Cytophagales > Hymenobacteraceae > Rufibacter > Rufibacter soli. Next base: position 68,443 of record NZ_BAAGTS010000003.1, read on the forward strand.
CATAGTTCACCCGCTCAAACAGCACGCTGCTCTGTTCCATCTGGGTAACCCCCATCACCTGGGCAGAACGCACCAGCACATAGAGCACGGTCACCAACACAGCACCCGCTACCCACCACCAGGAGAAGGCAAAAGCCGCCGGCAAAGAGAAAAGCACCAACGGAATAAGGGCCCGCCACCACTCTTTCTTCCAGACCTGCAGCAAAGCTATCTTGGCGTAGTCGTTTTTATCTACCTGGTTCTTCTTGGTCCGGATAGCCAGCGGGTTGAATGGTTGCTGTTGGGTAACCCGTTGTCCTCCTCGTTGATTTGGTTGTTGCATAATTTACTCTACTTAATAAAAAGGACATAAGACTCAGGACACAAGATGTAAGACTTCTGCTCCACCAACTTCTCCTTCTCTCTTTTGCCCAATCCTTTGTTTTTATTCTTTGTCTTATGTCTTGCGTCTTAAATCTTATATCAATTAAAACGCTTTTAAACTAAGGTCCAGGCTGCGGTTGGAGTGGGTGAGTGCGCCTACAGAGATATAGTTCACGCCCGTCTCGGCCACGGCCCGGATGGTTTCCTCGGTGATGCCGCCAGAGGCCTCGGTCTCAAACTTACCGCCAATCAAGGCTACCGCTTCGCGCAGTTGGTCTACCTTGAAGTTGTCTAGCATGATGCGGTCCACGCCGCCGGTCTCCAGCACCTGCTGCACTTCGTCCAGGTTACGGGTCTCTATCTCAATCTTGAGCGGTTTGCCCAGTTTCTCCAAATATCTGTGCGTGGCGTCAATGGCTTGGGTGATACCCCCGGCGTAATCCACGTGGTTGTCTTTGAGCATGATCATATCAAACAACCCAAACCGGTGATTGGTGCCGCCGCCTATCAAGACCGCCCACTTTTCCATCATCCTGAAGTTAGGGGTGGTTTTGCGGGTATCCAGCAATTTAGCGCCAGTGCCTTCAATCATTTTGGCCAGGCTGCGGGTGTAGGTGGCAATGCCGCTCATCCGCTGCATACAGTTCAGCACCAGCCGCTCGGCGGTCAAGATAGACTGCGCCTTGCCATGCACGGTAAAGGCCACCTCTCCGTAATGGATCTGGGCGCCGTCCTGCAGCAGCACTTCCAGATGCAGCGTGGGGTCAACCTCATGGAAAATCTTCCAGGCCAGTTCTACCCCGGCCAGTATGCCTTCATCCTTCACCAACAGCTTGGCCTGGTTGCTGGCACTCTCCGGAATAGCGGCCAACGACGAATGGTCGCCATCGGCTACGTCTTCCTGCAGGGCCTGCCGAATAAAGGCTTTGATAGCATCTTGGGTAAGGTAGGGAGCTTTCACGGTGCAAAAATAAAAAAAGGCACCGAACAATCGGTGCCTTTTGCAGGAATAGGCCAAAACGGGGCCATTATATTTCATCTATAGGACAAAAGCCCTACTTCTAAGGCTATTCTTCTGTCTTTTGTCTTACTAAAGTGCGGTCCGTCTTACTTAAACTCAATAGTGTCAATCTTATAGGCATCACCGTATTTCTTCACCTTTACCACCACATTGTAGCGGCCGCCTTTGTGGGCATATTTACCAATGGCGTAGCGCTGGCCGTCTTCTGAGCCACCCTGGTGGTCAAAGTTGAAATCTGCCGGCGGGTTTTTGCTGAAGAAGTTGCGCACCACCATCTCGGCCTGGCTTTGGCTGTAATTGCCGTTATCGCCGTCAATGATCACGTTTACCTTGGTGTTGAAATACCGGGCCAAGTCACGGGAAGAACCAGATTTGATAGCAGATTGGATACCGCCCATCACGTCAGACTGAGCAGCTACCTGTCCGGCTCCTACCAGCATTCCCAACAGCACCACGGTCATCGCCACCAATCTCTTTAAATTTTTCATGTCTTTATTGTAAGCAAGTTCTCTTCACTGTATGCCAAAACTATGCCAAAGACAGATTAGTTCAGCCCCTTAAAGATACAGGAAATCTACAGAATCAAAGGGCAACGCCTGCTTTTTCAACGCGGAAGTGTATCTTTACGCGCATGAGTAAGAAGGTACTTTTGATGATCTTAGACGGTTGGGGCCTGGGCACCGACCCTTCCGTATCGGCGATAGCCCATGCCCATACCCCTTTCATGGATTCTCTGGGCCACCAGTTCCCGCATGCGCGTTTGCAAGCCTCCGGAGAGGCCGTTGGTCTGCCCGAAGGCCAGATGGGCAACTCTGAAGTGGGTCACATGAACCTGGGCGCCGGCCGCGTCGTCTACCAGGATCTGGTCAAGATCAATGTAGCCATCCGGGAGAAGACCCTGGGCACCAATCCGGTTCTGCAAGATGCTTTCCGGTTTGCCCGGGAGAACAACAAGCCGGTGCACTTTATTGGCCTGGTCTCAGACGGCGGCGTACACTCCCACATTGAGCATTTAAAGGCCCTTTGCAGCCTGGCGCAGGAACAAAGCCTGTCTAACGTTTATGTGCACTCCTTCACTGATGGCCGCGACACCGACCCCAAAGGCGGCCTGGCCTACCTAACCGATCTGCAGCAGCACCTGAATACCACAGGCGGAAAGTTGGCCTCTATTATTGGCCGCTACTACGCCATGGACCGCGACAACCGGTGGGAGCGCGTGAAGCTGGCCTATGACCTGCTGGTGAATGGCAAAGGCCGGCCGGCCGTGAACTGGACCGAGGCCCTGCAGGAGTCTTATGACGAAGGCGTGACCGATGAATTTATCCAACCCATTGTGTGCCTGGACGAAAACGGTCAGCCTCTGGCCCACATCCAGGAAGGTGATGTAGTGATCTGCTTTAACTTCAGGACCGACCGTGGCCGCGAGATCACGCAGGCCCTCACGCAGCGCGCCTTCCCCGAACAGGACATGCACCCGTTGAGCCTGCGTTACTATACGCTCACCAACTATGATGACACGTTTGTAGGCGTGCAGCCCATCTTTGACAAAGACAACCTGGCCAACACGCTAGGCGAAGTGCTGGAGAAAGCCGGCAAAACCCAGATTAGGATTGCTGAAACCGAGAAATACCCGCACGTGACCTTCTTCTTTTCCGGGGGTCGCGAGGAACCGTTCAAAGGAGAGAAACGCCTGCTTTGCCCCTCGCCTAAGGTGGCCACCTATGACCTGCAGCCTGAGATGAGCGCCTTTGACATCAGGGACGCCATTATACCAGAAATTGAGGCTGAGACTGCCGACTTTATCTGCCTGAACTTCGCCAACCCAGACATGGTAGGCCACACCGGTGTGTTTGAGGCCGCCGTGAAAGCCGTAGAGACCGTAGACCAATGCATGGGCGCCGTAGTCACCGCCGCCCTGGCGCATGGCTACGCCTCTATCATCATTGCAGACCACGGCAACGCCGACATGATGCGCAACCCAGACGGCTCGCCTAACACCGCCCACACCACCAACCTGGTGCCGGTAATCCTGGCCGACAATGACTACAAAGGCGAATTGCAGGACGGCAAGCTAGGCGACATCGCGCCAACGGTGCTGGCCTTGCTAGGCCTGCCCGCGCCCGCAGAGATGACCGGTACCTCGCTGCTCATCCCGGCCACGGCGTAAGCCAGAAACCAGAAGGAACGGATGGAATTCCTGGGAGAAGCCGTTTCCCTAGAATTTCATCCGTTTTCGTTTTCAGCACGTTTTCCTTAAAACAGGCCCAAAACGCCGGTGGCAGTTCCCCGGCAATTTCAGGGCTTCTCATTTTTTCAGCCACCCGTCTCCATGAAGAACATTTACTTTCTTATCTGCTTATGCCTCCCCTTGGCAATGGGTAGTTGCCAGGAAGAGCCCACCGCGGCTTCCAGGGCCGCCCGGGTGAAACAGGCTTATGACATGGAAGGATTTCTGAACCAGGAGGCCAAAGCGTTGGCTCAGGCCCAGCCCAAAGTAACCAAAACGGTCTACGAAACCGGCAAGGCCAAAGACACCAAAACCCTCTCTACCCTTAAATGGGCCGATGAACTGGCCCCATTCTCTGACGCCGACCTAAACAAACCCGCCCTCATGGGCCTCTACTCCGAGGAGGTCTCCACTAACGCCGCCGGGCAAACCGTAAAGCATTACCGGGCGCAGGAAGACGCCAAAACCAACCTCCAGGAAGCCACCTACACCTTTGACCCGAAAGGCCAGCTGGTACAGGTAGACGCTCTCATCCTGCAGGAGAACCTCATGTTCAAAACCCGCAAAAAACTGCACCTGGAAGCCCGCCCCAACCAAACACCTCGCCTAAAACGCTACCGCCTGGATGAAACCCAGGAACTGATGTTCATGTCACCAGACGAGTACGGCGTTGAAGGCGTTATCCTTCCCTAGACGTTTTAAGGCCGTTTTCAGAAAACAGGCTTAAAACAGGCTAGAAGCGGTAAATAGCAAGAAAGACGAATTACACTATTCCCATTTGTCCTCCTGAAAGGACCTTGTGGACTGGGTAGAAAAGCGTTGGCTATAGGCCAATACCGTTCGCCACCGAGATCCTTTCAGGATGACAAAAGAGTTAATGTACTTTGCTGTTTGGGAGTTCTTCAATTTGCTATTCGGGAGTAGAACTCCGCAGCCGGGTACTTCCAGAATAGAACTCCGGAAGAGCAAAAGTAGAACTCCGGAAGAGCAAAACAGAGCAAAGAGTGATTAGGCGGTTAGCGAAAGAGCGGCAATCTAGGCAGAATCGTTTTGAGCCCATTTTTGGGAAAACAGGCTCAAAACAGAAAAGCACTCCCTTCGCACTATCATTCCCTCTCTAGGAGGCACCGGGCATTTTAATGTAACGCCTACTCTTTCCTTACATAAACAGGCACGCCTTCCGTCTCCTTAATAAAAGGAAAAACGGAAGGCGTGCCTGTTCAAAAACTGGAGAGAAGCTAGCTTAGCGGCTTACCAAGGAGAACAGTCTAACTTTAGTACTGCCGGGCACCAGCTTCAGGCCCTTCGGGATGTCTTTGTGCGAGTCCTGGTACTGGTGGCTTTTGTACCAGACCTGGTAGCTTTCCTCGTCTTGCCAGTGGGTGAGCAGCCAGATCTCATTGGGGTTATCCTGCGGCGACATCACTTCCATGCGCTGGAAGCCGGGGGCGCTGTCTACCAGGTGCGGCCGGTTAATGAAGGCTTCTTTTACTTCGGGGGCCACGTCATTGGCAATGGTGAAGGTACTTACGGCAATAAACATAGGTTCTTGGTTGGGAGCTTCTCAGGGAGGGGCTCGGTTATAGGGAGTGCTTTAGCGGAAGCAGAGACAAGCCACCGCTGTTATAAAGGAGCTAAAGGACCTTGTGGCAAATATACAGGCTTCTTCAGTTTAGGGCTCTTTTTGGAAAAACAGCATTAATACAGAATGGTGCGGAGTAATATGCTACTCTTAAAGGGATTCGGGTTACTTTCCTTGCAAGGTCACCAGTACGGTGCGTTTGCCGCCGTGGTTACGGTGCTCGCAGAGGTACACGCCCTGCCAGGTGCCCAGGTTGAAGCTGCCCTTGGTAATGGGAATAGTCACGGAGGCGCCTAACAGAGAAGCCTTGATGTGGGCGGGCATGTCATCAGGGCCTTCCAGAGTGTGCCGGTAGTACGGGGCGTTCTCGGGCACGGTCTTATTGAAGTGCTGCTCAAAGTCGTGGCGCACGGAGGGGTCTGCGTTCTCATTGATAGACAAACTGGCCGAGGTGTGCTGGATGAAAATATGCGCCAAGCCTATCTCTATCTCTTCCAGCTCGGGCAATTGCGCCTCTAGTAGGTCGGTGATTAAATGGAAGCCGCGGGGCACGGCCGGCAGCCTGATTGATTTCTGAAACCATTTCATAGGCAAGCGTTAATCATGTACTTCAATGGCCCCCACATCGGGCGTGGCCGCATCACGGGCCTTGTTCTCATAGTCTACCGTAATACCGGCAATAGGCGTGGCGGCTTTATTGGCCGGCGATAGTTTGATGATCTGGAAGTCCAGCTTAGGGTCATCCCTGAACTTAGGGTCTACATTGATCTGGTTGCCGTTCCCGGAGAACTCAGTTTGGTATGCCTTGGTTCTGAGGAACGAATAACGGGCGGTTCTACTAGAGCCCAAGATCATGGCCCCGAACTGCAGTTCCTCTTCCTGCCGCCCCCAGAGAATGCTGTTCACCACCTCCACCACGTATTTGGCTTCCCGCACCAACTTACTGTCTGCCTCCAGCTTTTCCTGGAATAGGAAAGAGGGCGAGGCCCTGATAAAATCATAGCTGTAGTTGGCCAGCGTGCTGTAGATAACCTCATACCGGCCGCCGCCCAGCCCGGCCAGGGCATACTCGGCACAGTTGGCAATGATGGTATTCTCCAGCCGCACGTTGCCACCATGACTCAGTACACCGTGCTGCAGCATGTTCTTCACGAACACGTTCTTCAGCGTGACTTGGGGCACGTTGTTTCCCTGCGCTTTGAGGTACACACCCGTCATGGCGTTCTTGATTTCCGCGTAACGGATCTGGTTGTTCTGGCTCCCAGAGATAAACTCCAGGCCCTGCCACTGCCCGGGGGCGTTGCGGTAACGTTCCTCCTGGCGCACCTGCTGGAACACTACCCGCTTTTCCGGCTCGCCGGTTACGTGCAGGGTGCCCATCACCTTTAATTTGGCCTTACTGTGCAGGAACACCTGTGCTCCCTTTTCAATGGTAAGAGTACAGCCCGCCGGCACCGTCACCGAGTCATAAATTACGTGCGCCTTGGCGGCGGTCCAGACCTCGGCGCAGCCCGCGGTGGCGCTCCGGTAATAGGTAGCGTTCTGGCCATAAGCCAAGAGTTTTACTTCCTGCTGGTTGCCGTTGGTGAGGAACAAAAGTGATTCATTAACCAGGAACGGGCCTTCAGCGGAGGTGGGTTTAAGCGTGGCCGTGACCAGCACCAGCAAACTATCGCCGCCCCGTAGCTCTACGTTCTGCAGCTGTGGTCCCGGCTGGCCGTTCACGATCACCTGAAACGGGGAAGCACCTAACTGCCCTACTTTTATTTCTGAGATACGGACCGCGTTTTTACTGCGGTTATAGACTTTCAGGCGTTTGGTGACGCTACTAGCCTCCGTAAAAATGGTGTCAAAGGTGACCGTGTCTGCCTCAAACTGCAGTAGGGCGCTGGCATCTGGGGTGAATTCCTCATCACGGGGCGTGCAGGCACCTGGGCCCCAACCCACCAGGCACACCAGGGCCAGGCTTTGCAGCAGGGCTTTCAAGGAGAAAAAGGGCAGGAGGCGAGGGTGTCTCAAAATGTAAAGAGGTTGCAGGTTCAATGTACGTAGCCAGCCAAATGCCGTTCTCCCAGACAGGCCAGTTTAGGGCTGTTTTCTAAAAAACGGGCTTAAAACGCTTTAAACAAAAAAGCGCAGCCCGTGGGCTGCGCTTTTCTATATAATAAGAACTTAGGCTTGGGCACCTTCTTTCAGGCGCTCGGCGTTTTCGGCAATACGAAGCTGCTCTACAAACTCGTCAATGTTACCGTCAATCACGCTGGGCAGGTTGTATACAGTCAAGCCAATGCGGTGATCGGTCACGCGGCCCTGCGGGTAGTTGTAGGTTCTGATCTTGTCTGAACGGTCGCCGCCGCCCACCATGCTCTTCCGCTGGGCGCCTTCGGCTTCGTTTTTCTTGGCCAATTCCTGCTCGTAGATACGGGAACGCAACACGGCCAGGGCCTTGTCAAAGTTCTTCATCTGTGATTTCTGGTCCTGGCACTGGGCCACCAAACCAGTAGGTAAGTGGGTCAGGCGCACAGCCGAGTAGGTCGTGTTCACCGACTGGCCACCTGGTCCTGAGGAGCAGAACAAGTCCTTACGGATATCGTTCATGTTCAGCTCAATGTCCAGTTCCTCCACTTCTGGCAATACTACTACAGAAGCTACCGAGGTGTGGATACGGCCAGCGGTCTCAGTGGCGGGAACGCGTTGTACGCGGTGCACGCCAGACTCAAACTTGAGCTTGCCGTACACGTCTTCGCCCTTGATGCCCACAATTACTTCTTTGTAGCCCCCGGCGGTGCCTTCCATCACGTCAATGACCTCAATTTTCCAGCCCTGCTTTTCAGCAAAACGGCTGTACATACGGTACAGGTCACCGGCAAACAAAGAGGCTTCATCGCCCCCGGCACCGGCCCTGATCTCCATGATAATGTCTTTGCTGTCATCCGGGTCTTTGGGGATGAGCATCTCCTTGATACGCTCCTCCATCTCCTCGCGCTGCGGCAACAGCTCGTCCAGCTCTTCTTTGGCCATCTCCCTGAAATCTTCGTCTTTCTCAGTAGAGATCACCTCTTTGGTATGATCAATGTTACTCAGTAACAGCTTATACCGCTCGTATTCGGCCACAATCTTCTCCAGGTCCTTAAACTCCTTGTTCAAAGACTTATATCGCTTGAGGTCGCTAACTACATCGGGCTGAATGAGTTGTTCGTTTACCTCTTCAAACCGCCGTTTAATTGCTTCCAGTTTATCTAACATCTTCTCCTTTACTTAATTCAGGCCGCAAAGATACGAAATTTCCGGCGGATGTAGGTGCTCCTGTTTTAGGCCTCTTTTTCTGAAAACGGGCCTAAAACGCCGCCTTCACCTGAAGAGTCGCCTCGGCGCGTCCCGCCTGCCCTTTGGCTGTAACGCCTTCCAGAAGGACGCGGTAAAAGGTTTTGGCATCGGCGGCGAAAAAAGAAAAGCTGGCCTGGCCGCTGGCATCTGTGGTGACGGTAGGGCTCCAGAAAATGGTAGTGCGCAGGTCTGGCATTTCCAGAGTAGTGGGCTTATCATAGCGGGGCATGTAAAAAGCGCGGGCCTGCTGGATCCGCACCCCTTGGTAGGCGGCAATCCCTTTCCAGCGGGTGTCTACGTTGGTTACTGACGCTCCTTTCTTAAGGGTGACAGCGATTACCCCGTTTCCGCCCTGCAGCCCATAGATGGCGGCAGAGGGGCCCGGCTTCAAAATATCTACCCGTTCAATCTCACTCATTGAAATGGATCGCACGTAGTCAACATCCAGGGGCATGCCGTCTACCAAAAACAAGGGTTCACCGGCACCCCGCATGGAGACCGTGCCGCCGCTTACCTGCAGCCCGGCCACCCGGCCCTGCAAGTTGGAAATCAAATCCATAGACGGGGGAAGGTCTGTTCCTTTGAAAGTTTTGTCTGCCTGGTTATGGAGACCGCTGCGCGACCAATCTTCCTCTTCCCTGTCCTTTCTGCCCCTAATGTTCACGGTGTTCAGCAAGATGCTTTTCCCGGCCAGTTGGTCTAGTTTGAGCTGCTCGCGGTTGCCTTGCAGGTACTCCCACAGGGCCGGGGAATACGGCGCCGGGGCTTGGGCGTAGGGTACCTGGGGCTTTACCAGCGTGAGGGGCAGGCCCTTCTCCAGCACCACCTCCAGGCTGCTTTTGCCTTTGGGGCTTCTGGCCTGCACCACCACCCGTGAACTGTCACTGATATCCTTGATCCCGAACATGAATTTGCCGTTGGCGTCTGTGGCGGTGGTTTGCATGTTACCCAGGTTTCTAAGGTCATAGAGCGTCACGGCCGCATTGGGTTCGGGCTTGCCCGATAGTTTGAGCACTTTACCGGTTACGGCCACAGCCTGCTCCAGCGGGAAAGGCAAGATTGGCGTTTTCTCCTGCAGAATATCTTGCCAGAGGAACCGGCGCCAGCCCTGGGTGAGCATGAGGTTATCCAGGGCCAGGCCTGCCTCTGGGTGCCGGGAGGAAAAATAATAACCGGGCTGTTCTATATGGCCTCTTAGATCTGAAGTAAGCAGCAGGTGGGTAAGGATGGTGGGGCCGTCTGTTTCCTGTTCCACTTTTTGGGCATCTGTGACGGCCACCGAGAAATGACCAGCCACCGGCTTACCGGAATAGTCCAGGGCCTTCAAGTGCATGGTTACTTTCTCGCGGGGTTTGTAGACGGGCTTCTCAAGCGTGAGGGAAAGGTGCAGGTTCATGGCCCGGTCCACAAATACCAGGCGCTCGGCCAGGGGCTCACCGGTGTCTGAAAACATAGTGATTTGGCACACGCCCGTGGGAAGGGTGGAAAACGGCACCTCCATCACAAATACGTCTTTGTTCATAGAGGCCTGGCCGGTAAAGTAGATTTTGCCCCTGGTCTGACCGATCACGTACACTGCTTTAGGCCGGCCCACCCCGTCTGCGTACCCGGTCAGGAACCCTCTTACACTTATATTGCCTTCTTTTAAGGGGTTAACGGCCATGGTAAGGCCCCGCTCTTTCACGGCGGGCAACTGATAGGTAAACTCCGTGCCCTGGGCGTTTTTCAGGCGGGCCTGGTACTTTTTACCTAGCAGGGGCTTAAGGCCAAACCGGCCCATCCCAAACGCAAGGGTCTTAAAATCGGCAACTTTCTGGCCGTCCTGGTCAAAAACGCTGCCTTGGGCTTCTTTGCCCAGACCGTTGGCATCTACCACTTTCAAGCCCACCATACTCCAGGCATTGGCCACCAAGTCGCCACCTTCAGGGAAGAACTGCACGTCTGGGGTATCAATGCCCTGCGGCACCAGGAAGTTACGGTGGTACTGCTGCTTGCCTTCCTGAATGGTCACTTCCAGCCGGGCGTTCTCCCGCGCCGCGCCGTCTGGCAGGAAAAACCGAAACTCGGCCTTGCCGCCCAGATTGGTCATGCCTTTCTTCTTGCCAGAGGTTTTCCGGCCCAGGCGGGTTTGGAAGGTAAACGGAGTCTGCGGAATCACCTCCTCGCGGTGGTTTTTGAGCGACAGCCGCACCCGCACGGAGTCTCCCGCGCCGTGGCGCTGCAGGTCAAAGGCCACGGTGGGCACCACGTCCTCTACCCGAGGGTTGTAGATGTTCACATTCTGGTGGAAGAAATACCCTTCGTCAAAATTCTGCATCCAGCTGGTATAGGCCCGCAACCGGTACAAGCCCTGTGAGATGGTATCTGACAACGCGAAGTCTCCCTTGCCCATGCCTTCCTGCACGTCTACCGCCACCCGGCTGTAGACAGAGTCTTCCTGGTTGATGAGTTCTACGTACAGCACCTTGCTCAAAGGGCTGGGCACGTGCTGTTCTGCCTCCACCACATAGGCCTTAAACCAAATGTCTTCGCCGGCGGCGTAGAAAGGCTTGTCCAGGTGCAGGTACACCTTCTCCTGCGGATAGTTGTGGGTGTAGGTTGTCAGCCGAGCTGCCAGCTTTTGCAGCAGTCCACTGTCTTGCCAGGCAAAAGGCACAAACGAAGAAGCCGCTGCCAGCACTACGGCCAGCAAAAGAAGCAGAAAAGGCGTTTTTCTCTGGAAGTACATTGGAAAGAAAGCAGGGCGTGTTATGGATTCAGCGGGGAGAGGTGGAAGCCGGAGCCAAGCGTGAGTCACCGTATCTGCGGAGAAGGGCTGTTTTCTGTTTTGGGGCCGTTTTTTGTAAAACACCCTCAAAACAGAAAACAGGCCTTTGCTGACAGTACCGCTATTTCACTTGCATAGAAGCCGTGGCCTGGCCCAGTTGTCCTTTGGGCGTGAACCCTTCCACTACCGCCCGGTAGGTGGTTTTGGCATCGGCGGCGAAGAAGGAGAGCGTGGCTTTGCCTTCAGCATTGGTTTTCACGGTAGGGTTCCAGAAGATAGTGGTACGCCAGTCTGGGGTGTAGACCTCTGAGGGCTTGTCATAGCGCGGCATGTAAAACTGGCGTACAGTCTGGTAGCGCGGGCCATTGTACAGGGCTACGCCTTGCCAACGCGAATCTAGCTTCTTGGTATAGGTGCCCGGCGTTTTCATGATCACCGAGATCACCCCATTCATGCCATCTGACCCATAGATAGCCGACGGCGCCCCGGGCATTAGCACGTCTACCCGGTTCACCTCGGTGGGGTCCAGGGCCTGCACCATTCCCATATCGGCGCGTACGCCGTCAATCAAGTACATGGGCTCTGTGGAGCCACCGGTGCTGGCCCCGCCTTCGCCGCCAAAATCAAAGGCTTGAGAAGTAGAGCCGCGCAACACCAACTGCCCGCCTACAAAAGCCACTCCCGGCGTTCTACCCGGCAAACTGGTAATGATATCTGAGCCCGGCGGAAACCGGTCTGAGCCTACTGAATAGCTTACATCACCGCGGCTATGGAGCGTGGTGCGGTCGGCTAGGCTTCGGTTGGCGTCTGGGTCGCGGCGGCCCCTAATGGTCACGGCGTCCAGGAGAATGCCTTTGCCCATTGATTGGTCTACCTTCTGCTGCTCGCGGTTCATGCGCAGGTACGCCCACTGCGGGTCTGATAAAGTGACCGGGGCGGGCGCGAAGGGCACCTGCGGGAATACTTGTGCGGGCTCCGGCTTTTCTATGTTCACCAGCAACTGGCTTTTCTCTTTCTGGTTACGGCCCTGCAGCACCACCCTTGAGGAATCTGTGAGCGGCGGCAGCGCAATGGAGAACTTGCCCTGGGCATCTGTCTGGGTAAACAGGGCGTTCCTAAAGGTATTCACGTCAAACAATGTCACCACCGCATTAGGCTCTGGTTTCTTATTATAGCGGGTCACCACACCACTCACTGACAACCCCTGCTCCAGCGGGAAGGTCATGGTGGGGTATTTGTCCTGCAGAATCTCTTTCCAGACAAAGCGGCGCCAGCCCTGGGTAAGCATAAGGTTATCTAAGGCTTGCAGCACCTCTGGTTGGGTAGAGGAGAAGTAATAGCCGGGGCTTTCTATATGGCCCTGCAAGTCTGAGGACAGTTGCAGGTAAGACACCAGATTGGCCGCATGCGGGTTAGGGGACACGGAGTGGGCATCAGTGACACCTAAAGAGAAATTACCGGCCACCGGGTTGCCCGCGGCGTCTTTCACCTGCAGCTGCAGCGTTACTTTCTCGCGGGGTTTGTAGGTGGGTTTATCTGAGGTTAGGGAGACTTGCAACTGTTGGTTCTGATTTACAAAAAGCAGGCGCTCAGACAAGGGCTCGCCAGCCTGGTTGAAGAGCGTGATCTGAGAGATACCGGTGGGGAACTTCTCCCTGGGAATGTCTACCTGAAAAACGTCTCGGCCGGTGGCGCTGGTGGCCCCAAAGAATACCGCTCCTCTTGATTGGGCCACCACGTGCAGTCCCGTAGGTTTCCCTGCGCCGTCTGCATAGCCCACGGTATAGCATTTCACCCGCACCAACTCTGGCTTGGAATTGTCTACGGTCATCACCACCCCCTTCTCCTGGGCCTGCGGCAAGGGGTACAGGGTCTCTACGCCATTGGCGGCCTTGAGGCGGGCCTCATACTGCTTGCCTTTCTCGGGCAAGAAACCCAGGCGGCCCATACCAAATTTGAGGCTGGCGAAATCTGTGACTTTGGTACCGGCCTGGTCATAAATAGCGCCCTGCACGTCTTTGCCCAAGCCCTGCGCGTCTATGGCCTTAAACCCGATGTTGTTCCAGAAACCGCTTATCAAGGCTCCGCCCTCGGGGAAGAACTGCACATCTAGTTTATTGGTGGGCAAGGGCACTAACATGCTTTTAAGCACTGGGGTTTTGCCCGCCGCCGTGGTAAGGGCCAGTTCTAGTTGAGCGTGCTGCCGGGTGTCACCGTCTGGCAGAAAGAAGGTGGCTTTAGTTTTTCCGGCGGCATTGGTGGTGAGTTTGCGGGGCCCTGATTTTTTACTGCCTTGCTTGACCACGTAAGAAACCGGCAATTGCCCGGCAGGCTCAGATTTATGGTTTACAAACTCCAGCTGCACTGTCACGGAGTCTCCTTTGCCGGCGCGCTTGAAAGAGAAATTGGCTGCCGGTACCAGGTCGCTTTCCCGGGAGTTCCAGACCTGCACATTCTGGTGGAAGAAATAGGTTTCCGGGAAGTTCTGCATCCAGCTGGTGTAAGCCCGCAGCCGGTAAAGCCCCTCGGGGATATCTTCAGGCAAGGTGAAATCACCAGCCCCTTTGCCTTCCTGCATGTTCAGGACCACCCGCTGGAAGATGGAATCCTGGGGGTTAATCAATTCCACGTATAGCACCTTGCTTAAGGGGCTAGGCGCATGGTCTGAACTGTTAACCAGGTAGGCACTAAACCAGATGTCTTCGCCGGCGGCGTAGTAGGGTTTGTCTAGGTGCAGGTAGGCTTTCTCTTGCGGGTAATTGCTCTCAAAATGGGCAACTTTGGCAATCAGGCGCTTAAGGGTATCTGCTTCCTGCCACGCCTTGGGGCCAAAGGCACTAATGGCCAATAACAGCAGGAAAGCGGCGCCGTAACTTAATTTCACGCGAAGGGACATGGGTGTAGCAGGGGATAAAAGAATTGGACAGCACTTGGGTGTTTAAATGTAATTAAAACTTTGAAGAATTGTGCTGCCAGTCCAGACCAAATTAACGGGCCCTGTGTAACCTATTTTTTACCTGCTGTACCTACTTATGAGTTAAATATCGTTTTGAGCCTATATTTCTGAAAACAGGCCTAAAACAGTTTTAGAAATTTTTCTGTGCCCCTACCAGATTACGCCCAAAGCCTCTGCAGAAACGCCAGCGCATTGCGGTAACTGATTGCGCCCACTGCCTCTGCCGGGTACTGTTGCAGGAGTTCCTGAAGGATTTCTTGGTACCGGGTGGCGTTGCGGTGCTCTGGATGGAAATTGGATTCCCCTCCCTCCATGATGCCAGACTCCTGAAAGAAATCTGCCCCAAAGCAGATAGCCTTGGGCGCATGCTCCAACCCGTACTTTATGTGCTCCAGCAAAACCGCAGGCTGCGTGGGATGCACAAACTTTTTAAGGAAGTTCATACCAATCAGGCCTTCGCGGCGCACTACTTCCTGCACCAGTTCTGCGGGCAGATTACGGGCATTGTCATAGACCGCCCGGAAGTTGGAGTGACTGGCGATGACGGGAATATGGAGGTTGTGCTGGTCAATGAAGGTCAGGATATCAAACGCGGCGGCGTCTGAGGTATGGGCCAGGTCAATGGCAATCCGCCTCCCACTAAGATACCGTAGAAGTTCCTTACCGTCTGGTTTGAGGCCCACGCCCGGGGTAAAGTTGCCCCCTGAGAAACGGTTTTCGTCTACGTGCGTGAGGCTGATATAGAGCAGCGGCCCGGCCAGCGCTATGAGTTGCTCCAGCCGGGTGAAGGCCAGTTCCAGCGGTTCATTTTCTTCCACCAAGCCAGAGGCGTTTTCAATGGCTGCTACCACCGCCACCCGGTTTCCGTGCATCATCTGCGCTTCTAATCCCTTTGGCTGTACCAGGGCAAATACCTCTCCATTGCCTAGGAGTGTCTCTTTGAACAATTGAGCCTGCTTTAAGGTGAAGGCGGCACTGCCGGGCTCGGTGGGCGTAAAGAAGGCCATGGTCTGCAGCCGTACCCGCCCCGCCTGCAAATGCGGAATAGCGCAGCCAATCAGGTCCACGTCCATGGGGGTGCCCCTGGGTATCCAGGCCAGGTAGCCGGTGAGGTCGCAGTGCAGGTCTATGACGGGGAGGCTCATGTTAATTGAAGGATTGAATGATTGAGAGATTGAATGAATGAAGAGAGTAAGACTGCAGTTTGGGGTAGTTTACGAAGAAGTAGGATGCCCCTCACCACAAAGCCGGATTTTTTGCCGAATTTTGCAGAAACAATACAAAACGCGCTGCCCTTTCGGCGCAAACCTTGGCTATGGCAACACTTCCTTCTATCATACTGCACGCAGGCAAAGAAACTTCCCTCCAACGCTTCCACCCCTGGGTTTTTTCAGGGGCTATCAAAAAGATAGAGGAAGGCATTCAGGAGGGCGACATCGTGGCCGTGTACACCAACCGCCGCGAGTTCCTGGGCATTGGCCACTACCAGCCGGGTTCTATTGCCGTGCGTATTTTCTCTTTTGAGGAAGTGGAGCCAGACTACGCCTTCTGGAAGAGCCGCGTGCAGCGCGCCGTGGACTACCGCCGCGAGCAAGGCTTCCTGGATACCCCAGACACTGATGTTTACCGCCTTATCTTCGCCGAAGGCGATAGCCTACCCGGCCTTATTGTAGACGTGTACGGCAACACCGCCGTGCTGCAGGCGCACAATGTGGGCATGTTCCACGTGCGTCAGCAGATCGCGCAGGCGCTCGTAGAAGTGTATGACGGCAAATTAACGGCCGTGTACGACAAAAGCGCCGAGACCCTTCCGGGCAAAGGCACCGAACACGGCCAAAACGGATACTTGATTGGCGAGACGCCCGTGCCACACGTGGTCACTGAGAACGGCAACAAGTTCCTGGTGGACTGGGTAACGGGGCAGAAAACCGGCTTCTTCATTGACCAGCGGGAGAACCGCGAGCTTTTGGCGCATTACTCCAAAGGCAAAACCGTGCTCAACACCTTCTGCTACACCGGCGGCTTCTCCATCTACGCTTTGAATGCCGGTGCCGAAACCGTGCACTCCGTAGACGTTTCCAAAAAAGCCATCGTGCTCACCGAGCAAAACGCCGAACTGAACAACGGACAGGACCGCCACGAGGCCTTCGCCCTGGACACCTTTGATTTCCTGAAAGGCCGCGAAAACTTCTATGACGTGATTGTGCTGGACCCACCAGCCTTTGCCAAAAGCCAGAAAGTACGCCATAACGCGCTCATGGGCTACAAACGCCTCAACGCCGATGCGATTGCCAAGATCAAACCCGGCGGCATTATCTTCACCTTCTCCTGCTCAGGCGTGGTAGACAAATACCTGTTCCAGAGCACTGTCATGGCCGCCGCTATTGAAGCCGGCCGTAACGTCAAAGTCATGCACCACCTCTCCCAACCCGCAGACCACCCCATCAGTATCTTCCACCCGGAGGGAGAGTATTTGAAGGGGTTGGTGTTGTATGTGGAGTAGGCGCTTCGCTTGGTAGCAAGTAGTGCGTAGCACGTAGCAAGACTTATAATAATTGATAGAAAACAGAAATCCCGGCAATTTGTGAATTGCCGGGATTTCTGTTTTGGGCCTAACATTCGCCTGTAAGAAAACAACTTGTTTAATTTGTCATGATAATGTAGGGGCAATCCCTTGTGGTTGCCCTTCACGTTTGCTACCGTATTTGGGTAACCACAAGGGATTGCCCTACTTCTGCACGAAATTCCTCTTCTGACAAAAGTCGCTTCTTCAAAGCGAGGGTAGTTGCAAACTACCCGTCATCCGTAGGCACGAGTTGCAAACTCGCGCCAGGTGTGGGAGTAAGAAATAGATTGTGGGCTATTCCCGTTTTGGGCCGGTTTTCTGAAAATCAGGCCCAAAATGAAAAGCATGAATATGCTACATGCTACTTGCTACTACTTCCCCAACGTAAACAGCCCTTCCACATTCTCTCCTTTCAAGGCCTCATCTAAACTCATTCTAATCCTCCATTCTTTGGGGTAGTGGTTGTTGACGCGGTTCTGGAGTTTTTTGCCCCAGCCTAAGGCCACGCCGTGGAATTGAACCAATACCCAGCCATTGGCCGAGTCTTCCAGCACCACATCTTCGCGGTGGAGGTATTTGAGGGCCGTGGCTTGGTCTACTTCAGCGTGTGGGAAAGCGTCTGGATTTAAGTGCTGGGAAAGGGCAAGGGCGGGTAGAGGTTTGGCGTTGTTTTTCATGACCTCGGCTAGTTCAATGCCGCCGTAGACTACGCGTAGGTTCTCATAAAGCTGTTCCAGTTCCAGCATCCAGGCCTTGGGCAAGGCCCGCAGAATTTCTTTGTGCTTTACCAGTTCCCAGGCTTCAGATTCTTTCAGCCAATTCTGCACCAGGGTTTTCTCTTGCTTGGAGGCCAGTACCAGGAAGGGGCGTTTGCTTTTCTTGAAGGCACGCGCTTCCTGGCCGCCGGTTTTGCGCACGGCGGCCAGGAAGAAGCCTTCGCCCTGGGTGCGGTGCGGGTAGAAGCGGTACCCGTGCATGCCTTCCAGTTGGGTTTCGGTCACGCCCCACTCGGGTTGGAGTTGTAGTTGGATAGGCTCGGCTTCCTGCTGACGGGCCAGCCAGGCCAGGTTTTCCTCGTTTTCTTCCAGGTTATAGGTACAGGTGCTGTAGATGAGTACACCGCCGGGTTTGAGCGCGTCCCAGACATCCATTAAGATACGGCGCTGGCGTTCGCAGCAGAGTTTCACGTTGGCCTCAGACCACTCATTCATGGCATCTGGGTCTTTCCGGAACATGCCTTCGCCCGAGCAGGGCGCGTCTACCACCATCACGTCAAAGAAGCCGGCCAGTTGCCCCAGGTGGCTGGGGTCGTTGTTGGTGACCACTACGTTGCCGCTGCCCCATTTCTGGATATTCTCGGCCAGGATATTGGCTCGGGCCTTGATCACCTCATTAGCTACCAGCAGGCTTTCCTCAGAGATCAAGGAGGCGATGTGGGTAGATTTTCCGCCGGGCGCGCCACACAGGTCCAATACCGCCAGCGGCTCATTTAAATCTACGCTTTGGCGCAGGGCCTGCTCCAGAAACATAGAGCTGGCCTCCTGCACGTAATAGGCGCCGCCGTGCAGGAGCGGGTCCAAGGTGAAGCTGGGGCGGGTGGGTAGGTAGAAGCCGGTCTGGGTCCAAGGTACGGGCACCAAACCGGTGGGAAAAGGAAGTTTGGCCTGGTTTACCCGCACGCTAATGGGTGAGGCCTGGCTTAGCGCCTGGGCGAAGTCTGGGTACGCATCGCCTAACTGGGTTTGCATGCGGGTCTCAAAGGAAGCCGGAAGGGTCACGCTCATAGATAGAAAGCCAGGTAAAAGGAAAGGCCGCCACAAAGATACCATTTCTGTTTTAGGCCTGTTTTTCTAAAAACGGCCTTAAAACAGAAATCACTCGCTTCCAGCGGGCTCAATCCAGAGTTTGCGGGCCGTGGCTTGCGCCGAGAACCCTGCCCCTTGCCTGAAACGGCCCCTAAACAGGATAGAAACGTATTGGCCCATGGCCAGTTCACTGAGGTTGCGGCTTTTGCCGTCTGGCCCAATTACCTGGGTGATAGGCGTCACCAACACCACCGCCCGGCTGAACTGCGAGTTCTGGTCCAGGGTTCCTTCCACCAAAATAACCATCTGCCCCTGGCTGTATTCCCGTTGCGTGATGTAGCCCCGTATGTCTACCCGCTTGGGAGAAATCCTCGGGATAGGAGCTTCGGTGGAATCTGATGTCTTAACAGAGTTTTCGGCCGTGGCTGGCCCAGCTGGGGGAGCGGTCTGGCAACCAACCAGCCAGAGGGGCAGGAGGCCAGACAAAATATAAAACAAGGCTATTTTAGGCATCTTCATGGGCGTATAAAGTAAGGCTATAATCCTAAAAACGAGAACAATACCGGCATGGCCGAAAATTTATCTGGGCAAACTCTATTTTTAGGTTATTTTTGAAAAAACGGGCTTAAAACGGAGTGTTTCCCCAAGAGAAGTTGTTACTTCAAGCAGTATCCCTCCCATTACCCGGCCCTCGCCCTTCGCTTCTTTTTGGTAGCGGCGGCACGGAAAAATTAATTTTATGGCTAAAATCAAAACAGCATACTTCTGCCAGAGCTGCGGCGCCCAATCAGCTAAATGGATTGGCAAGTGCCCCGCCTGTGGTGAATGGAATACCTACGTAGAGGAAGTTCTGGCCCGCGAAGACGTTACCCCTACCAGCGCCTGGAAAGTGGGCACCAGCAGCACGCAGGTAGCCAGTAAACCCAAGCCCATCAATGAAATCACCTACTCAGAGCAGGCCCGCATTGAAACCACCGATGCCGAGCTGAACCGCGTGCTGGGCGGCGGCATTGTGCCTGGCTCCATGGTGCTCATCGGCGGCGAGCCGGGCATAGGCAAGTCTACGCTCATGCTGCAGATTGCCCTGAGCCTGCGCGCCCAACGGGTATTGTATATTTCTGGGGAGGAAAGCGAGCAGCAGATCAAGATGCGCGCCGAGCGTCTGGGCGCTCAGCACCCCAACTGCTTTATCTTAACCGAGACCGGCACCCAGAACATCTTCAAGCAGGTAGAGCAGCTCCAACCCGATGTGCTGATCGTGGACTCCATCCAGACATTGCACTCTTCCTTTATTGAGAGTGGCGCGGGCAGCGTGGCGCAGGTGCGCGAGTGTACCGCAGAACTGCTAAAATTCGCGAAGGAAAGCGGCACGCCCGTGTTTTTGATTGGCCACATTACCAAAGAGGGTAGCCTGGCCGGACCCAAGATTCTGGAGCACATGGTAGACACCGTGCTTCAGTTTGAGGGCGACCGCCATATGACCTACCGCATTCTGCGCACCACCAAAAACCGCTTTGGAAGCACCTCTGAACTGGGCATCTATGAGATGTTGGGCACGGGGCTGAGAGAAGTGAGCAACCCCTCAGAGATATTGATCTCGCAGCGTGAAGAGGCGTTCAGTGGAATTACCATTGGTGGCACCATGGAAGGCAACCGGCCCTTATTGATTGAGGTGCAGAGCCTGGTCACGCCCGCCACTTACGGAACACCGCAGCGCAGCTCCACCGGCTTTGACGTGAAACGCCTGAACATGCTGCTGGCCGTGCTGGAGAAACGCGGGGGCTTCAAGATGGGTACCCAGGACGTGTTTTTGAACATTGCCGGCGGCCTTAAGGTAGAAGACCCGGCCCTGGACCTGGCTATCTGCGCCGCCATGCTTTCCTCTTTTGAGGACATCGCTATTCCGCATACCTCCTGCTTTGCCGCCGAGGTGGGTCTGGGCGGTGAGGTACGCGCCGTGCACCGCATTGAGCAGCGCATCTCAGAGGCCGAAAAGCTGGGTTTCCAGGATATTTATATTTCCAAGTACAACAAAAAAGGGGTGGATTTTAGCCGGTTCAATATCAGAATTCACGCCGCCAGCCGTTTAGAAGAGGTGTTCAGTGGGTTGTTTGGCTAAGGCCCCTCTGAACCCTTCTGCCCCTAACTGGCGTTAAATAACCCAATTGAAAAAGAATTATCCCCCGTAAACGTTCTTTCGCAATGATTTCTACTTCCAAAGCCCCCCTCGCCCTTCTTTTCTCCCTGGTTCTTGGTTTTGGCGCTAGCCCTTTGGCCCAGGCCCAAGGCACGGTCACCATTACCGGAAAGGTCTCTAACCCGGTAAGCGATAGCGTCTTGTTAGAGTTATATACCGTGCCGGCCTCCTACTCGGGGGTGTCACATACGGTGGCCCTGTCAAATAAAGGCGAATTTACCATTAAGGCGCCCGTGGGCGAGGCCATGCTGGGAGAACTGGTGCACGGGCCGGAGTCGGTGATGCTGTACCTACAGCCCGGTGATGCCCTGGACGTGCGCGTGGAGGCCGAGGACTTCATTTCCAGCCTCAAGATCAAGGGGAAAGGCTTTGAGGAGAACAACTTCCTGCTACAGTTTGAGAAGAAGTTTGAGGAGGAGGAAGATTATCAGGTGCTGCCAGACAACATCCATAAACGCGAGAAAGAGTTCCTGCAGTTTCTGGAGGAGCGCCGCGAAGACCAATACACCTTCCTGGAGAAGTTCCTGAAAAACAAGCAGATGTCTGAGGAGTTCAAGGCCTATGCCAAGGCCCAGATTGAGTTTACCTACGCCAATGACCGCCTCACCTATGTAGACGTGCGCAAACGCGTGGGAGATTTGCCGCCACAGCTTTCGCCCACGTACTATGACTTTCTTGCCAAGGTGAACCTGAATGACCCCGGTGCCACCAGAAGCCAGGCCTACCTTGATTTCCTCAACAACTACTTCCAGTTCAAGGCCTTAAAGGAGCAGCCTAACAATTTAGGGCGGGACTTTTACCCCACCCTGTATGCTATGGCCAAGAAAGAACTCAAAGGCGTTCCCCGTGAAATGATGCAGTCCCGTGTGGTGTCACAGGCGTTCCGGTTTGGCTACGTGCCCGATGCCGATGCCATGTACCTGGACTTTCTAAAGGAGGCAAAACAGCCTACCTACGTGAGTTACGTGAAAGACCAATACAAGCAGTTCAGAAGGGTGGGACTGGGAACCCCGGCTCCCGCGTTCAAACTCCTATCGGCGGCTGGTGACAGCGTTTCTCTGGATAAATACAAAGGCAAAATTGTGTACCTGGGCTTTTGGCGCACCCACTGCGGCATTTGCACAGTAGACCAGCAGGCCTACAAGTATTTCGCGCAGCAGTTGGCGGCTAAAGATATTGTGCTGCTGCAGGTATCGGTGGGTGAGGACCTGGCGGCCTGGAAAAAATCAGTGACTCAGAACAAATACCCGGGCGTGCAATTGTATGCGCCAGACCTGTCTGCCCAGATTCTCAAGGATTATGACGTAAAAAGCTTTCCGGCCTACTTTATGATCGCCCCAGACGGTACCCTTTTTAATACCAATGCCCGCCGCCCTGGCCACGCTGAAGGCGCCCGCGACGTGGCCACCGCCGTAGACAAATACCGCGAGAGCCAGGGGAAGTAGCGTTTTTTGCGTACTTTTGGAAAAACAGGCTTAAAACGCATTTGTGCCTTATCGCCTGGGGTTTTCGCTCTTCACCCTCGGGGCAGCAGCGGCCTAACCCATTTACCTCTAGCATTCTATTCCCTTGACCCGAGGCACCTTACAGGATGGATTGAACCTGGCATCTAAGCTTACCCCCCGCCGCGCCTGGAACGTGCTGCAGGTAGTGAGCAGCTATGCCCTGGCCCGCCTTACCAAAAAGCCCCGGCACTGGGGGGCCCCGGTGAGTATCTCCTTTGAGCCCACCACCTCCTGTAACCTGCGCTGCCCTGAGTGCCCCAGCGGCCTTAGGTCGTTCACCCGCCCCACGGGCATGCTCTCTAATGACCTGTTCAAGGAGACCATTGACCAACTGCACAACCGGCTGCTGTACCTGCTGTTCTACTTCCAGGGAGAGCCATACCTGCACCCTTCGTTCCTGGATCTGGTCAAATACGCCTCTAAAAAAGGCATTTATACCGCCACCTCTACCAACGCCCACTACCTTTCTGAGGAGAACGCCCGCAAAACCGTGGAGTCTGGCCTGGACCGCCTCATTATTTCTTTGGACGGCACCACGCAAGAAGTCTACAAGCAGTACCGCATAGGCGGGAAATTGGACAAGGTACTAGAAGGCACTAAGCGGTTGGTAGAGCAGAAACGTAAGCTGAAGTCCAAGACGCCGTACCTTATCTTCCAGTTTTTGGTGGTGCGCCCCAATGAGCACCAGATTGAGGACGCCCGGCAACTGGCCCAGGACTTAGGCGTAGATGACATTTGGTTTAAGACCGCCCAAATCTATGACCATGAACACGGCTCGCCGCTCATCCCTACCATAGACTATTATAGCAGGTATCAGGCGCAGCCCAACGGTACGTACTCGCTCAAGAACAAATTGATTGACGGCTGCTGGAAAATGTGGCATTCCTGCGTGATCACCTGGGACGGCCTGGTGGTACCCTGCTGCTTTGACAAAGACGCCCATTACCGCCTGGGCAACCTGAAGCAACAGTCCTTCAAGGAGCTTTGGAAAAGCGAGGGCTACCAAAAGTTCAGGGGCTCACTGTTGCAAGGCCGTACTCAAATAGAGATGTGCCGCAACTGCTCAGAAGGTACTAAAGTGTGGGGATAAAGCGTTTCTCTGGCAATTAATGTAGCTTGCATTCCCTATCTTTCGTATGTAGGGTAAATTTATTCTTCTCTCCTTTTTTGAGCTGGTGAAAACGTGCTTTTTGCAAAGCAAAGGCCTTTTTTACCGTGCCCATACGTGATATTCTATTTGCACGCCCGTGATTGAACTTAACAAAGCGTTCCAACTCCTTTGGCAAAAAATGGACATGTGGCTAAAGGCCGTGGTCCTCATGTTGCCTAACCTGCTTATGGCCTTGCTGGTGCTCATCCTTTCGGTGATCACTGCCCGGCTTATGCGCCGCACCTCAGATAAACTGCTTATCAGGTTTACCCATAGCAGTGCCCTCAACAACCTGGTAGGCACCACGGTCTATGCCAGCATCATGGTACTGGGGATTTTCTTCACCCTTAGCATTCTTAAGCTAGACAAGACGGTCACGACGTTACTGGCGGGTGCGGGTATCATTGGTTTGGCCCTGGGTTTCGCCTTTCAGGACATTGCCGCCAACTTCATCTCGGGGGTGATCATTGCTTTCAGAAAGCCTTTTGTGGTAGGTGACGTGATAGAGACCAATGACCATTTTGGGACCATTGAGCGCATTAACCTGCGCACTGTAGACATCAGAAGGCAAACCGGCGAACTGGTGAAAATGCCCAACCGAAAGGTCTTTGAGTCGGCGCTTACCAACTTCACGCATTATGGCATTAGGCGCATAGACCTTAAGGCCCATGTTGCCTATGGAGAGGATCTGGAGCGGGTACAGCAAGTGGTGAAAGAGGCCATGGTGGATATCCCCAATATGATAGAGGGCAAGGACGTGGAGGTGGTGTTTGAGGAGTTTGGCCCCAGCAGCGTCAATTTCCTGGTGCGCTACTGGATCCAGTACAAGCGCCAAACCGATTTTGTCTACGCCAAGAGCGATGCCATCATCAAGATCAAGAAGGCCTTTGACACCCACCACATAGAGATTCCGTTCCCGATGACAACGCTCAACTTTGGGGAAAAGGGCTGCCGGAACCTGTCCATTAATTTGAAGGAGGCCCTTCCTGGCCCACCCGCCCAGGACCGGGACTAAGACTTGGGCACTTCACCCCTGAGACAGGGCGCAAAAAAAGCGGCCGGAAAAGAACCTCCGGCCGCTTTTGCGTTTGTGCGCTGCAGGTATTGCAGACTATTTATCTTTCTTGTCCAGGTTTTTGCCAATGTCTTCCACCTGTTTCAGGAAAGCGTCTACTCCTTGGTCGGCGTACGTGCCGTAGGAGTTGGAGATGGTGCCTTTTAAGCCGTCATTGGTTTCCAGGGCGTACAGGATAGACATGTCATCTGGGTTACTTTCGCCCTCAAAGCGGTAAAAATCTACAATGCGCACCTGGTCAACGTTGTAGTATTTGTCTGAATTAAGCACACACAGACGGTTATCATCTGTCACTCTGAAGTTATTGGTATAGCCTTCTTTGTTAAGGCGAGCTTCCACGTTGATTAAGCTTCTTTCTTCTTCCTTGTCTTGCATAGCCAGAGGTATTAGGGTTGTGTTTGCGTTATTGGGTATTTGTTGGCTATACGTAAAAACCCCGTGGGGTTGCCAGCTATATTCAAAAAAAATAATATTCAACCGGTTTGCCTATGGCTTGCCCCTCAAAGTCCTGCCAAACCTGAGGGCTGTTTTAGGCCTGTTTTTCAAAAAGCAGGCTTAAAACAGAAGGCAAAAAAAAAGGCGTTCTGGGAGAGAACGCCTTTAGAAGTCTAGAATTGAAAGCTTATTACTTGGCCACCTTTTGTTTGGAGGCTTCTATCTCACGGGCAATTTTCTCCAGGTCAATAGTAGAGCAGGCGCTGCCGCAGCCTTTAGCACAGCCCAGGTCCTTAGAGAAAAAGCTTTTATACCCCAACCGAAGCACATAGCCCGCGGCCAGAAGAAAAATCAGAAGAATGATGATTTCCTGTACCATAACAAAAAGATAACGCTGCCAAAGGTAGAAATAGTTTGCCGGCAAGCCCTAAAATTCACCTTATTGCTTTAAACTCCTTTCCCCCTTAAAACCTGTTTTAAGCCTGTTTTTGGGAAAACGGCCCTAAAACGGCTTTCCCGAAGGTAAGCCTTACAACTCTACGCTGGCAGTCCTGGGTTCCTGGCCTTTCCAGAAGGGTTCAATAAGGGCCAGCATCTCTTTCTGCACCGCTGGACCGTTGCTCACGCAGATCTGCCGCCCGAAGACATAGTCCTTGCCTCCCATAAAATCGGTTACCTGACCGCCGGCCTCCTGCACCAACAGGGCGCCAGCGGCTACGTCATAAGAGTTGATATTGTATTCAAAGTACCCGTCAAACCTTCCGCAGGCCACGTAGGCTAGGTCAAGCGCGGCAGAGCCTAACCGCCGCAAACCGTGGCAGCCCTGCATGAACGCGCCCATCACGCTCAGGTAACTGGGCAGCAGGTCAAAGCTGTAGTATGGGAAGCCTGTGGCAATAAGCGACTCACTTAAAGTTGGGGTTTGCGATACCGAGATGCGGTTCTGGTTGCAGAAGGCGCCTCCTCCGGCAATGGCATGGTAACACTCATCACGGCAGATGTCATACACTACGCCCAATACCAGCTCCTCTTTTTGTTGCAGCGCAATACTGATGGCGTAGATGGGCAGGCCGTGAATGAAGTTGGTGGTGCCGTCCAGGGGGTCTACAATCCAGTTGTATTCGTCAGACTCCTCAGATTTGGTGCCTTCCTCGGTGATAAAGCCAGCGGCCGGCAGCAGTTGCTCCAGGCGGGCTACCAGTCGTTTCTCGGCTTCCTTGTCTACGTAAGATACCAGGTCATTCACGCCTTTGTGCTCCAGGTTGGCCACGTCAAAACGGGCGGCTTCGGTCTGGATAAACTGGCCTACCTCTTTGGTAAGCTGTATTACCTGGTCTCTAATGGTGGAAAGGTCTTGCATAACTTTAAAGGAAATATGCCCCTTACAGGAGAGGCGTTCTACTTATCTCAGGGGCCGGCGGCGAGTAACACCCCATACAACGGCCAACAAGGCAAAGCCCAGGGCCAGCCACTGCGTACCATGCCCAATAAATTCGCCGTGCCGGGTATAGAATGTCTGTTCTTGGTTGAACCTGATCACGCCTTTAAGGGCCGCCGGTACCCACCACCCCGATTTCTGCACCAATTGGCCTTTCTGATTGATAAAACCCGAGATGCCTGTATTAGCCGAACGGGCCACAGAGCGTCTGGTTTCAATAGCCCGCAGATTGGCGTAGGCCAAGTGCTGCTTGTACCCCGGTGAATCGCTCCACCAGGCGTCATTGGTGATGATGAAGATGGCATTAGCCCCGTTACGCACGTATTCGCTCACGTACTCGCCGTAAATGGACTCATAGCAGATCACGGGCGCGCCCGATAGGTTTGGCTGCTGCGCATGCCGGAACACCGAGCGCTCTTCTTGCATGCCGTAGCTGCCCACCGAGCCGCCCAAGTCAATGGCCATAGGCCCCAGAAACCCGAACAGCCCCGGATACGGCAGCTTCTCTACCCCCGGCACCAGCTTTGACTTGTGGTAGAACTCAAACTTACCGCTTTGCTGCAGGTGCAGGCCGGCGTTGAACACGTCATAATACCCAACTTCCGGGTGTTGCCGGGCGGTCACGCTTTTCTTGGAAGAGTCTGCATACTGAATAGCCGAGGTGATGCCGGAGACCAGCTCTATGCCCGGGTGCCGCGCCAGAAAGTCCTGCAGAACCAAGCGTACGGGGCTAAACTGAAAATTCTCCTCCCAGTTAAGACCATTGCTGATGGAGGTCTCGGGCCACAGCACAAATTTGGTATTGGGCGTGATCTGCTGTTCAGAGAGCTTGATTAACCGCGCCAGCTGCTGGTCAAAGGGAATGTAGCCTTCGCCGCCTTCAAACTTCTCGCGGTAGGGGTCTACGTTGGGCTGCACTACCACCACTTCGGCGGCCTCGCCTTTCTCCTGGTACTGGCTGCCAATCCAGAAGGAGATGACCAACGGTAGGACAATGGCGGCCACCGGGGCCCACCACCGGGCCATGGATTTCTTTCTGGACTGCAGCGCAAAGAAGATTAACAGGTTCACTATCCAGATCCAGACGGAGCCACCCAGAAAGCCGGTATACTCATACCACTGCACCCAACTGGGCACAGAGGCGAAACCGTTGCCCAGGGTCAACCAGGGCCAGCTCAAATCCCAGTTCAGGTGAAACTGCTCAAAGGCAATCCAGTAAACGGGCAGACTAAGGTAGCCTATGGTTTTGCCGGTGGCGCGCTTGGTCCAGTAGAAGGCCATGATAGGCACCGACATGAAAAGCGCATTGAACACCACAGCCGCAATACCGCCGCCCAGCGTGGAGTAACTTACCCAGTAGGTAGTGAAGATATTCCAGAGAAGCAGCATGAGGTAGGCGTGCCGGAAGAACCGTCGCCCTTTCTTGGGTTTATTCTGGCTGGAGATGATCTGTTCCATGAGCAGGAACGGTACCCACCCCACAAACAGAAAGATAGCCAGCGGCTTTACGGGCCAGCCCAGCCACAGCAAGAGTGCGCTCAGCAGCGCCAACAACGGAAGATTATAGCGGTTATTTGTTTCCCTGAACAACAATGACAAACTCTCCTTTGATAGCTTTAGTGGTAAACGTCTGCACCATTTCTGCTAGGGTGCCATTCAACGTTTCTTCAAATAATTTACTGATCTCGCGGCTCACTGAGACCATACGCTCCGGCCCAAAAACCTCCTTGAACTGCTCCAGCGTCTTTAACACCCGGTGCGGCGACTCATAGAAAATCATGGTGCGTTCTTCCTGGGCCAGACTCTGTAACCGCGTCTGCCGTCCTTTTTTAATGGGCAGAAAACCCTCAAAGGTAAACCGGTCTGTGCTGAAACCTGATTTTACCAAAGCCGGCACAAAGGCCGTGGGCCCAGGCAGGCATTCAATTTTAATACCTTCCTGCACGCAGGCCCTTACCAGCAGGAAACCGGGGTCTGAGATACCGGGCGTGCCGGCGTCTGAGACCATGGCCATTTTCTCACCCTTCTTCAGGCGTTCCACCAGGTGGGCCACCGCCTTATGCTCATTGTGCAGGTGGTGGCTGTGCATGCGCTTGTCAATGCCCAAGTGGTTGAGCAGCTTGCCGCTGGTACGGGTATCTTCGGCTAAGACCACGTCCACTTCCTTGAGAATACGGATGGCCCGGAGGGTAATGTCCTCCAGGTTGCCAATGGGCGTGGGTACTAAATATAAACTGGTTTCTTCTGCAGGCTCGGCCATAGCTCAAAGATAAGACTTTTTTGAGTTCTGAGTCCTGAGTTCTGAGTCCTGAGTTCTACCTCATGAATCAGGAGGGGCGTTTTGAGCCTGTTTTTCAAAAAACGGCCTCAAAACGGGTTTTGCTCGCATCTGGCCTTAGTTGTTCTCTGACTTAGCGTAGTATTTCTCGGCTAGCGCCGTGATGCGTTGCGCCAGCGCATGGTCTTTTTGGGTAATGGTAGTGCCGGCATCATAGGTAGTGAGCCTGATCTCCACTTTATTGTAGACGTTGCTCCACCAAGGGTGATGATTGAGTTCCTCGGCTACCTGGGCCACCTGGGTTATGAACGCGAAAGCTTCCTTGAAATCTTTAAAGGTGAAGGCCTGGGTTAGGTGGTTGTTTTTTTCGGTCCACATATTGGGCTTGTTTTGGTCAGGGAAAAGAAAAGTGCCGCTCCGTGTTTTTACTCTCTTTTCTTGAAAACGGCTATGAAACGTATCTCTTCTGTTTCAATTAAGTAAAAAGGAGGCAGCCGTCTATCAAGCTTCTGCACTGACTAGTACTCAACTTTAACCAATCACATATGGCCACCGAGAAACCGAAGAAAGTCCCAGATCAGCACCAAAGCCAGCAACCGGGCCTGGAACATAAAATGACCCCAGAGCCTACCGTCATACGGGAAGGCTACAAAGGCAGCGATAAACTCAAGGGCAAGAAAGCCCTGATTACCGGCGGCGACAGCGGTATTGGGCGCGCGGTAGCCGTTCACTTCGCCCGCGAGGGCGCCGATGTGGCTATTGTCTACCTCAACGAGGACAAAGACGCCAAAGACACCCAGAAGATGGTGGAGAAAGAGGGCCGTATATGCGTCTTGATTGCCGGTGACCTGCGCGACGAGAAGTTCTGTAAGGACAGCGTGAAACGGGCCGTGAAAGAACTGGGCGGCCTGAACATTCTGGTGAACAATGCCGCTGAGCAGCACGAAAAGCAGGACTTGCGCGAGATCTCCGGCCAACAGCTGGAAGACACCTTCCGGACCAACATTTTCTCATTCTTCTTTGTGGCCCAAGCCGCCCTGGACCATTTACAGAAAGGCGACAGCATTATCAATACCACCTCCATCACGTCTTACCGCGGTTCTGAGCACCTCATGGATTACTCGGCTACCAAGGGCGCCATCACCACCTTTACCCGGTCGCTCTCGCAGAACCTGGCCAAGGAAGGCATACGGGTAAACGCCGTGGCCCCCGGCCCTATCTGGACCCCGCTCATTCCGGCCACGCTGGAAGAAGTAGGTGATTTTGGCAAAGACCAGCCCATGGGGCGTTTGGGCCAGCCTTCTGAAGTAGCGCCTGCTTATGTGTTTCTGGCCTCTGAAGACGGTTCTTATATTACCGGACAGACCATTCACGTGAACGGCGGCGAGATGATCAATGGGTAAGCCTTAACCTTTCCACGTGGAAACAGTAAACTAGGAGACAATTTTAACTTTAACCCCAACGCCTATGGCAACTGACAATAAAGAGCACCCCAACGGTCATGACCGACCGGTACGGGTGATTGATGACACCAGTACCAACATGGAAGACATGATGGCCGGGCATATTATCCCGGGCGCAGATCCGCCAAAGAATGAGGCCCAGCGCGGTGGCTTCGGGAACCGAGACGGCAAAGAGGGCTACGGCTCTGACTCTTCAGACGGACCATCATCTGTGAGCGTAAACGAAGACGCAGACAGCACTGAGCATCCGGCAGACAACATGCGCACCGAGGAAGAAGGCCGCGGCACGTGATTTAGTGACGAGTGATAAAGGATATGTTGAACTAACTTAAAAAAGGAGGAACTCATGCCATATAAGAGCAATAACACCAACCAGGATTCTAAGTCTCAGAAAGGCGGCCCCGCCAACAGAGGCGATGACAAAGCTGGCGCCAAGACCACCGGTGGGCCAGAGGCCATTGACCGTGCCGAAGAACTGGTAGCCAAGCACCTGGATGACCAGGAACGCCCAGTGCCAGAAGCCCGCACGCACCCTAACCGGAACACCAATAAACCACAGATTGACAAGCCAGGCTATGGCGGGTCTTGATTAGGTTTAGCTATACATAGAAAGGCACCTTCCATCTGGGAGGTGCCTTTTTCATTTGGGCCCTGTCATGTTTTGCCTCTGGGAGCTAGTTTATCAGAAAACTGTTTCGGGGCCATTTTCCAAAAAACAGGCTTAAAACTGAAATCTTACCTACAAAAGACAACTGCCTTCATTCCGTTTTTACACTTAACAAAAGATTTACAGACCAGAGTCGACCTTCGGTTTTAAAACAGTAGACCCTACCAGACGTACATCTCCATTTCAGCAATTCTTACCTTTTAATTTTATGGCCCGATATGCCATTTCAGATATCCACGGGTGCCTGGTCACTTTCCAGAAGATGGTGGAGCAGGTAATTCAACTTGGGCCCCAGGACCACCTGTACCTCTTAGGCGACTACATTAACAAAGGTCCCCACAGCAAAGAGGTGATGGACTATATCTTTTATTTGCAGCGGCAGGGTTATCAACTCACTTGCCTGCGGGGCAATCATGACCAGTTGCTCTTAGATGCCCTGGACAAAGGCGAACATACCGTCTGGCTTACCCCGGAAGACAAACAGAGCACCTTGCAGAACTTTGGGGTAGCCTCCTTTCAAGACATAGACCAGGCGTATATTTCCTTTATCAAGTCGCTCCCGCTACTAGCAATATTGGACGACTATGTTTTGGTGCACGCCGGCCTGGACTTCTCTTTATCTAACCCCCTTCTTACCAACAACTTTGTTCTGCTCAATACCAAACGCATGCAGCCGTCGCTGGCCAAACTAGGCGAGAGAAGGCTCTTGCACGGGCACCTTCCCATCCCAAGGGCAAGCATTGAGCAAGCGGTCAGCAGAAAGCGGCCAGCTATTAATCTGGATGCTGGCTGTGTGTATTATAAGAATCAGGAGTTCGGGCAGTTATGCGCCCTCAACCTAGACACTTTAGCATTATTCTTCTTACAGAATTCAGAGGAGCCTTACCCCATCAAGACCAAGTAAAACATTAAAAATTGTCCTGCAATTAATCCCCTTCAACCAACTCCT
This sequence comes from Rufibacter soli, assembly GCF_054781795.1. Classification (NCBI taxonomy): domain Bacteria; kingdom Pseudomonadati; phylum Bacteroidota; class Cytophagia; order Cytophagales; family Hymenobacteraceae; genus Rufibacter; species Rufibacter soli. The sequence continues at coordinate 100,214 of NZ_BAAGTS010000003.1, forward strand.
TCCTATTCTCCTATTTCCCTCTAATGTTCCTTTTCTCCACTAATCTTTATGAGGCTCTTAAATAGCAACTGAAGGGCCTTTCCTTAAATATTACAGACTCCCTATATTCTGAATGTCCTGAAGGAAGCTTCTACGCATACTTAAAAATTTATAAATTAATATCTTAGAATCTTAAACTTTATTGTAATTTTACCCGTATGGGCCACCCCAAAAATGAATACTCTTTAAAATATAATTATATTATTTAATATTACTATTTTTATAAGAGGGCTAATTTTTAGAATACCCACAAGTAGGTATTGACCAACAATTTATAGTTACAACCCAAAATCAGTTCATCAATTTTAAAGTAGCGTTATGGAGAAAAATTTACTCAGAAGAATGTCTTCCGGGGAAAGTAGGGCAAGCAGAATCTGGCTATTTTTAGTCTTGGTTTTACTAAGTGCTACCCCCGCACTGAAGACGCAGGCACAGGTGACCACCTTGCCGACAGAACATTATGGTCCTTGGTCAACCTTGAATAATGTTCCAGCACCTAAACCTGGGTGGTCCCATTTTGGACTAGGAACTGATGCGCCTGCTGAATTAGGGGGCGTAGATGCTAAAAATTTCTCGGGATCCAGAGTAGCTAATTTTAATTCAAACGGGGATTTTATCAAAATTGACCTTAGTGGTTTACCATCTACTACAAAGCCAGGTGATTTAAAATTTCATATTGCTTATAGGAATGGCTCAGATCTAACTGCTATCTATAATGGTACATTTATAGTAGAGGAATCTGAAACTGACGCTATTGATAGTTATTCACCCATTGCAACCTATAACTCTTTACCAAGACAATCAAGTCCAACGAATGACGGAGAACCTAAGACCGTAAAGCTAAAAAACACCACAAAGTTTGTGAGGCTTAAACAAGCTACAGGCTTAACAGCAGGGTCAGTACTTGTGGATAGAGTTTTATTAACAGAATCAGTAGTTGTACCTTCAGCTCCTGAGATCAACGTATTACCGGGCAGCAGCGCGACCGGCGGTTCCTCTTCCTACGTGTTCAGCGCCCAGAACCTGAACGTGGAAAGCGCCCCCGTGGTGTTCACCATCGAGAACACAGGTGACCAGCCCCTTTCCATCACCACCCCGCTGCAGCTGAGCGGAGCGAACGCCAACCAGTTCCAGATCACCAAGCAGCCGGAGTCCACCATCGCTGTGGGCGGCACCTCCACCTTCGAGGTGGTCTTCAAGCCGACTTCCGTGCTGGACAAGTTCGCCACCATCAGCATCGCAAACAACGACCCCAACGAGAACCCCTACACCATCAACCTGTCCGGCGAGGGCGTTCTTCTTCCTCCCACCATCAGCAGCTTTGATCCAAGTGCAGGCCCTATTGGAGCTACCATCAAAATTTTGGGTTCCAACCTCACTAACACAGAATTAGTTCTTTTCGAAAATGGAACTTCAACTGGAAGATCTGCCGTATTTAAAGTGGTGGATGATAATACTATAACTGCCACTGTTCCAGCCGGTGCAACTTCTGGGAACGTTAAAATTTCTTATAATAAGGGTGGAAGTACTACTACAAGCGTTGCCACGTTTGCAGTACAATTTCCTGAGATCAACGTATTACCGGGCAGCAGCGCGACCGGCGGTTCCTCTTCCTACGTGTTCAGCGCCCAGAACCTGAACGTGGAAAGCGCCCCCGTGGTGTTCACCATCGAGAACACAGGTGACCAGCCCCTTTCCATCACCACCCCGCTGCAGCTGAGCGGAGCGAACGCCAACCAGTTCCAGATCACCAAGCAGCCGGAGTCCACCATCGCTGTGGGCGGCACCTCCACCTTCGAGGTGGTCTTCAAGCCGACTTCCGTGCTGGACAAGTTCGCCACCATCAGCATCGCAAACAACGACCCCAACGAGAACCCCTACACCATCAACCTGTCCGGCGAGGGCGTTATTCTTCCTCCCACCATCAGCAGCTTTGATCCAGAACTGGGTGCTATTGGAGCTACCATCAGGATTTTAGGTTCCAACTTTACTAACACAAGTGGTGTTATTTTCCAAAATGGGAAAACTGCTGTGTTCAGAATAATTGATGATAAGACTATTGAGGCAACAGTACCAGAAGGCTCTATAACAGGCCCGGTAACACTTGCCTATGATAATTCTACCAAGACAACAACTAGCCAAGCATCATTTTCTGTTGAAGCAGGGCCAGTAATCACAGACTTCACGCCTAAATCAGGTCCGGTTGGTACAGTTGTTACTATTAAAGGGGGTAACTTCTGGGTTGACGGCATGGTTTACTTCAAGGACGCCAACGGCAACAATACCTACCCTAGCTTCTATGAGTACGTGAGTAGCACTGAGGTTAAGGCCACCGTGCCAGCCGACGCCGCAACAGGCCTGCTTACAGTAGAAGGAGAATTTGGTGTAACAGAATCAGCAACAGTATTTACACTTACTGTACCAGCTCCCGCTATTTCAACTGTGAGCCCTAATTCTGGCCCTGATGGCACGGTAGTGCAAGTGACCGGAACAAACCTGAAAGGAATTACAGCAGTGACTATCAACGGGATAACAGCTGCTTATAAAGAGACGACACAAGGTTTCACCACCGTAGTCCCAGCAGATGCTCCAGTTGGAAAAGGCTTATTAGTAGTGACAACAGCTGGTGGTACCGCACAGGCAGAATTTACTGTAACGGTTCCAATGCCAATCATCACTGACTTCACGCCTAAATCAGGTCCGGTTGGCACGGTAGTAACTATAATAGGACGTAACTTCTGGGTTGACGGCATGGTTTACTTCAAGGACGCCAACGGCAACAATACCTACCCTAGCTTCTATGAGTACGTGAGTAGCACTGAGGTTAAGGCCACCGTGCCAGCCGACGCCGCAACAGGCCTGCTTACAGTAGAAGGAGAATTTGGAACGGTTGAGTCACAAACTGCCTACACACTTTCTATTCCAGCACCAGTAATTGCCAAGTTAGATCCAAATGCAGGACTTCCTGGTACAGTAATTAAGGTAACAGGAGCAGACCTTAAGGGTATCACTAATGTCACTATTAATGGAACCAAAGCTAGCTGGAAAGAAACCGCTGAAGGCTTCACTACTGTAGTACCTGATGCGGCACCCGCAGGTAATGGTAAATTAGAAGTGACAACAGCAGGAGGTACTGATGATGCAGTGTTCACCGTACTTGAACCTGCTCCGCTTCCAGTTGAATTAATGGACTTCGCTGGTAAAGGATCTTCTAAAGGCATTACCCTTACCTGGAAAACGGCCTCTGAAAAAGACAATGCTTACTTTGAAGTACAGGCTAGCGCCAATCCTACCAAAGAAAATTTTGTAACGATTGGCCGTGTAGACAGCAAAGTAACTAACAGCTCAGTGGTGCAATCTTATGAGTTCATGGACCGTGCTCCAAGAGGACCTGTAACCTACTACCGCTTAAAGCAAGTTGACCTGGATGGCGCTTCTGAACTGAGCAATGTAATTGCTGTTAAGAGAGCACTGACCGGATCTTCAAATGCACAAGTGAAAGTATATCCAAATCCATTTGTGCAGAACCTGAACCTGGAGGTTGAAGCTGCTGAAGCAGGCCAGATGAACGTAGTTCTTTACTACGTAACTGGTAAAAAAGCTTTTGAGCAAGTAATCTCTGTAGAAAAAGGCGCCGCTGTAGTAGAACTTCCATTAGGCAATGCTTCTCTAAGCGCAGGTATCTACATCTTGACTACAGAAATAAATGGCCAGGTAACTACTTCCCGTGTAGTGAAGCAGTAATCACCCACCAACACCTAACACAAAAGCCCCGGGTTAAGCCCGGGGCTTTTTTTTAGCCCTTTCCCCTAGAACCGCCCAAGACCGCTACACACCATTTCTCTTGTGCCTTCAACCTTAAACCATTGGTTATTTGCTGCAATGGCTGTACTTTTGGGCACCTACTAACAAAATCTCTCATGCAACGCGATTCCCAAATCTTCGACCTTATCCAGAAAGAGCACCAACGCCAATTACACGGCTTAGAACTCATTGCCTCAGAAAACTTTGTGTCTGACCAGGTAATGGAGGCTATGGGCAGCGTGCTGACCAATAAATACGCCGAGGGCCTGCCCGCTAAGCGCTATTATGGGGGTTGTGAGATAGTAGACCAATCAGAACAGCTGGCTATTGACCGCGCCAAGCAACTCTTCGGGGTAGAGTGGGTGAACGTACAGCCGCACTCCGGCGCCCAGGCCAATGCCGCCGTGATGCTGGCCGTGCTAAACGCCGGAGATAAAATCCTGGGCTTTGACCTGTCACACGGTGGGCACTTAACCCACGGGTCACCAGTGAACTTCTCGGGTAAACTCTATAAGCCGTCCTTCTATGGGGTGGAGCCGGAGACCGGCGAGATCAACTGGGATAAAGTAAGAGAGGTAGCCGAGCGCGAGAAACCAAAGTTGATCATCTGTGGGGCCTCGGCCTATTCCCGTGACTGGAACTACAAAGTATTGCGCGAGGCCGCCGATGCGGTAGGTGCCCTTTTATTGGCTGACATTTCGCACCCGGCCGGCCTAATTGCCACCGGTCTTTTGAATGACCCGTTTGACTATTGCCACATTGTGACCACCACCACGCACAAAACCCTTAGGGGCCCACGCGGTGGCATGATCATGATGCGGAAAGACTTTGAAAACCCATTCGGGCTGAAGACACCAAAAGGCGAGGTACGCATGATGTCCTCCCTGCTGGACAGTGGCGTGTTCCCAGGCACGCAGGGCGGACCACTGGAGCACGTGATTGCCGCCAAAGCCGTGGCGTTCTTTGAGGCCCTTACGCCTTCTTACAAAGAGTATACCGCCCAGGTACAGAAAAACGCCCAGGCGTTGGCCCATTCCCTGGTGAACCGTGGCTACAAACTCATCTCTTCCGGTACAGACAACCACCTCATGTTAATTGACTTGAGATCTAAGGACTTGACTGGCAAGCTGGCCGAAAACACCCTAATCAAAGCCGATATCACCATCAACAAGAACATGGTGCCCTTTGATGACAAATCTCCTTTTGTGACCTCCGGAATCCGAATTGGCTCGGCGGCCGTAACTACCCGGGGACTGAAGGAACAAGACATGGACCGCATTGTGGAATACATTGACCGCGTGCTCATGAACCATGACAATGACACCATCATTGCCCAAACCAGAAAAGACATCAACAACTGGATGCTACAGTTCCCGTTGTTTAACTACTAAATAACCAGACGCAGGCTACACTTCATTAGAGAGACGCTTTTCCCGGCATAAGCAGGTTGGCAAGAAAACCAACCACAGCTGGGAAAAGCACCCTCTACCTGAAACGCTTGTAAATAAGTTTTATTGATACATGGCACAACGTTCCGGAGAGGTGGCAGCGCACAGTGGAGAAGAGCATGAGATGACCTTTTTGGACCACCTGGAGGTTCTACGGTGGCATTTGATCCGGTCGGCGGTGGCTGTGGTGGTATTTACCGGCATCGCCTTCAGTTTTCCGGAGATTGTTTTCCATGAGATCATTCTGGGCCCGTCAAGGGTAGACTTTCTTACGTACCGGAAACTTTGTGAAGTAGGGGCGATTTTAAACTCGCCGGGGCTCTGCATCAAGGAGCTGCCGTTCACGCTGCAAAGCCGGGAACTGGCTTCGCAGTTTACCATGCACTTGACCAGTTCCTTTATTATAGGCTTGCTGCTGGGCTTCCCATACCTGTTTTGGGAAATCTGGAGTTTCATCAAGCCCGGTCTGTACCCCAATGAGCGGAAGAACTCCAGGGGGGCGGTCTTCTTCGTGTCGGCGCTGTTTCTGGTGGGGTCTTTGTTTGGCTATTTCATTGTTTCGCCGCTCTCTATCAACTTCCTGGCCTCTTACCAGATAGATCCCAGCATTGTGAATGAGTTTGACCTGTCATCCTACGTGTCTACGCTCATTACCATTGTTTTGTCGTGTGGGCTCATGTTTGAGTTGCCCATGATTGTGTTCTTCCTTTCCAAGGCCGGACTGGTAAGCCCGGAATTGATGCGCATCTACCGAAAGCACGCCATTGTGGTGATTGCCTTTGTGGCGGCCATTCTCTCGCCACCAGACGTGTTGAGCATGACCCTGATGGGTATTCCCTTGCTTCTCCTCTATGAAGTTAGTATCCATATCTCCTGGATGGTGCGCAAGCAGGACCTGGCCCGTTTAAACAAAGAAGCGACCTCTTAATCCTATCCTCTATGAAAATTGCCCTGGGCGGCGACCACGCCGGTTTCCAATACAAAGAAGTTCTCAAGCAACAACTGGAGAAACAAGGCCATGAATTGAAAGACTTCGGGCCGTTCTCAGACGCCTCTGTAGATTACCCAGACTTTGTGCACCCGCTTTCCACGGCCGTGGAGAACAAGGAGTTTGAGCTGGGCATCTTGATCTGCGGCAGCGGCAACGGGGTAGCCATCACCGCCAACAAGCACGCCGGCATTAGGGCGGCCCTGTGCTGGGAGAAGGAACTGGCCCGTCTGGCCCGTTCCCACAACAACGCTAACGTACTCTGCATCCCGGCCCGCTTTGTGAGCGAAGAGTTGGCCCAGGAGATGGTAGACGCCTTCCTGACCACGCCCTTTGAAGGAGGCCGGCACCAAACCCGCGTAGATAAGATTAGTTGCGCCTAACGGCGTGTGTTCTGAGTCTTGAGTGCTGAGTCCTAAGGCACAAAGTATATTTAATATGGTAGGGGCGCCTCTTGTGGGCGCCCTTGCTGTTTTAGGCCCGTTTTCGGGAAAACAGGCCTAAAACGCAAACTCCCTTTTTACGCTAACTGCATTATTCTTGCTTTAGCTAGGCAATGCAAGCTTTACAATTACAAGCCTGAGAAAGGGTGGTGAGAAGCAGGAAGGCGGAAACCTGTTTTGAGCCTGTTTTCTGAAAAACGCCTTCAAAACAGCCAAAAGCCTTTACTTTACTCGCTTGTAGAACGGCCCATTTTCCACCCGCTCGTAGCGCTGAAAGACCAGCGGCAGTTTGTACTGTAGCTCGGGCATAAGATTCTTTTGGTCCACAATGTAGTCCGGGGGACTTTGCCGAAGATCTTGCAGGATGGTGAACAGCGACTGATAATTGTCCAGGCGGCCAAAATAGGGCTGCGCCAGGTCCCAACGCAGGTAGGGGGAGCCCAGGCGGTTGTGCTGGTAGTAGTTAAGGTCGGGGCCCAGCACTAATAGGCGCTCACCCTGCACCTGCTGGTAGCGGGGAGCGTCACGCACCTGCACCAACTCAGCCTCTATGCCTAAGGGCAAATACACCATGCCAAAAGGATTGTACCGAAGCATCACCACCGCGGCCACTATCACTAGAAACAGCAACTCGGCCACCCAAATGCGTTTGCCCCACCAGGAGAACAGGAAGATTCCAAAATACGAGATCAGCGGCAGCACCACAATCAATCCCTTAGCCGACCCGTCATGCCCGCTGATAAGCACCACCACTACCACAATGGTCCAGATGAGCATGAACTGCAGGAAACGGGCCTGGTAGTTGGGGCCCAACGTGATAAGGGGAAGGCTCAGGAAAGAGAGCGCCAGAAAGGCCAGGGGCAGGGCCACAATGGTGAGCACCTGCTTCATGGGCAGGCCAAAGGCAAACCCGAACTGCCAGCTCCACGCCAGGCCCTGCTCCAGGAACGGCACCAACGCATTTTGGTATAGAAAGAAGGTGATGACCACGCTAAAGGGAAACGCGAAGCCCGTGAGCATGAGCAGCGTGCTCCTGAAGGCCACCGAGGCAAAGTAGATGATGGCAAAGAAGCCCAATACCAGAAACCACATGAGCGGCAGGTAACAAAGGGCGGCCAACCCCAACATGAAACCGGCCTTGAACAACCGTCCGCCGTTAGAGGCCTCTTTAGAAATGGCCGTGAGGCTATACACCGCTAGCAGCACAAACGTATGGCCCAACAGCAAGGGAGAGAGCACGTCTAGCTCAAAGAAAATGCTGCCAAAGAGCATGTACAATAACGCCGGCACGTAAGACCGGAAAGGGTGTACCTGGTTGCGGTTGAAAATATAATTGAGCAGGAACGCCTGGTAGCCTATCAAGAAAGTCGCCAGCAACCGGTGCAGCAAGATAGACCGGGGGGCTATTGACTCCAGTAGCCAGTAAATAAGTGCCGACAGGGGCGCAGTGGTGTCATACACGTCCTGGTAGAGCATAAACCCGTCATGCAGCCGCTCGCCCAGCAGCAGATGGTGCAGCTCAGAAAGCGTCATGGGCAGGTCCAGGAGGAAAAGCGGAAGCTGGATAAGAAGAAACAGCAGCCCCAACACCACCCACCTAGAGGGAAACAAACTGCGGAAGAATCGTATCAAGCGTTAGTGCGGCTGAGCCGCCCCCAGGACCTTATGTCAAAGAGGGCAGCGGTTTGTGGGGTAAAAATGTGAAATTAATGCGATATTTGCTGAATCATGGAAAGTAAACGCCAACAAAAATTCGCCCGTCTGATCCAGAAAGAGCTTGCTGATATCTTCCAGCGCGATGTCTCCCACCTGTTTCACGGTGCCTATATATCCGTAAGCGGGGTACAGGTATCCCCGGACCTGGGGGTGGCCAAGGCCCATTTAAGCCTGTTGCTCAACCCCAACGGCCGCGAGATGCTCAAGGAAATCCAGGTTCACACCAAGACTATTAGGCATGAGCTGGCCAAGCGCATCAAGAACCAGGTGCGCGTGATCCCAGAGCTCATCTTCTATCTGGATGACACCGCCGAGTACGCCGCCAAAATGGACAAAACCCTGTCGCAGCTGGATATCCCGGCAGAGTCTAAGGAAGACCCCACCAACCCTTTCACCAACCCTGAAGACGAGGATGATGAAGAGGAGGACGAGGACGACTTTGAAGACGAAGACACCGAGGACGAAGACACTAGAGGCCGCTAATACTGCCTTTGCCAAAGCCAGCTACTAAACCCACCCATGCAGTACGATCCCATAAAACGCGTTCTGGGCGAGGCGTTCAACAAGACGCCTTTCCTGCGCAAACTCTTTTACCACCTTTTAGACCTGTTGCTGCTCCGCACCTGGCACATCCACAAGGAACTCAGGGCCTGGGCCAAAGGCAAGCGCCAGCAGCCTATCCGTATTCTGGATGCTGGTTCGGGCTTTGGTCAGTACAGCTACTACCTCTCAGGCATGAGCGACAAATGGCGCATTTTGGCCGTAGACGTGAAAGACGAGCAGATCGCAGACTGCCACAACTTCTTCCAGAAGATAGGCCGCAACAACGTGAACTTCCGCAAGGAGGACTTGGTCACGTACCGCGAGCCGCAGGAGACCTTTGACCTGGTGCTGAGCGTAGACGTGATGGAGCACATTCTGGAAGACGTGGAGGTGTTCAAGAACTTCTACGCCTCCATGAAACCCGGCGGCATGGTGCTCATCTCCACGCCCTCAGACCAAGGCGGCTCAGACGTGCACGGCGACGAGGAAAGCTCTTTTATTGAGGAGCACGTACGCGACGGCTACAACATCCAGGAAATTCAGGACAAGCTGAGGAGCGCCGGTTTCAGCCGCACCCAAGCCCATTATTCTTACGGCACACCGGGCAAGGTCTCCTGGCGCCTGAGCATGAAGTACCCTATCTTAATGCTGGGGGCCTCCAAATTGTTTTTCATCATTCTGCCGTTCTACTACCTACTGGTGTACCCATTCTGCCTTTTGTTGAACTGGCTGGACACCAACGGCAACCACCCCACCGGCACCGGCCTTATCGTGAAGGCCTGGAAGTAGGTTTATTGAGTGATTGAGTGAATGAGTGATTGAGAGAATGGGAAACACTCATTCTTCAAAATCCAGGACATCATTTAGTGGCTGTTATTCTAAACAGGCGCTAAAGGATATTAGCAGATACATCTTAGGAAATAGAAAGAAATAAAACTCTTTGCCCGTAGAACAGTAAACCGACCTGAATAGCCAAAGCAGCCATTCTCTCAATCATTCAACCAATCCATCACTCATTACCCACCAGATGAACGTTGCCCTTTTTATCGCCCGGCGGTACTTCTTCTCCAAGAAGAAGCGCAACATCATCAACATCATCTCCATCATTGCCATGATTGGTGTGGGGGTGGGGTCCATGGCCTTGATTGTGGTACTGTCGGTGTTCAACGGGCTGGAGGATTTGATAAGGTCGCTGTACGGCAAGTTTGACCCCGAGATCAAGATCACTTCCATAGAAGGAAAGTCGTTTGAGACCAATGCCCAGTTTCTGGAGCGTATACGCAAAACGCCGGGGGTGGCCTTGCTCACCGAAGTCATTGAAGACAACGCACTGCTGCGCTACAATGACCGCCAGATGGTAGTGAAGGTGAAAGGCGTAAGCGACAACTTCTTCCTTCAGAACCAGATTGACTCGGCAATTGTAGAGGGCAGTTACCGTCTCAAGAAAGGCAAAACACAATATGCCTTAATTGGACGGGGGGTGCAGTACCAACTGTCCATCCGGACGGAGAACCCGTTCTCACCGCTACAGTTTTTATATCCCAAGGCCGGCAAGAAAACGGTCATCAACCCCGAGAACGCCTTTAGGCAGCTGGGCATCCAGGCGGGGGGCGTGTTTGCCATTGAGCGGCAGTATGATGACCAGTACGTGTTCGTGCCGCTGGCCTTCGCGGAGGAGCTCCTGAGCTACGGCAACAAGCGTACGGCTCTGGAGGTCAAGACCAAGGATCCCAAAGACATTGACAACGTAAAGGCCGCCTTGCAGGAACAGCTGGGCCCGGGCTTTAACGTGCAGAACAGCGAGGAACAGCATGTGAGCTTGCTCCGGGCCGTGAAAGTGGAGAAGCTGTTCGTGTTTGTGACCTTCACCTTTGTGTTGCTCATCGCTTCCATCAACATTTTCTTCTCCCTGTCCATGCTGGTGCTGGACAAGCAGAAAGACATCGCCATTCTGGCCTCACTGGGCGCTGACCCGGGCACTATCAGAAAAGTCTTTTTGCTGGAAGGCGCCATTGTGGCCTTTACCGGCGCCGTGGTGGGCCTGGTCACCGGCGGATTGATCTGCTGGCTGCAGCAGACCTACGGCTGGGTTTCCATGGGCATGAGCACGTCAGTAGTAGAAGCCTATCCGGTCTTAATGCGTCCCCTGGATTTCGCCTTCACGGCCGTAGCCATTATCTTCATCACGTTCCTGGTTTCCATTCGGCCGGCCCAGCGGGCGGCGTCCCTTTCCATCCGGGAGAACCTATAGGCGTTTTAAGCCCGTTTTCTGAAAAATAGGCTTAAAACAGAAAGCGCTCCTTTGGGCTTGGTCCTTTCTCTTGCTACTTCCGGTCAAAGGCTGGCGCCGGCAGTTGGCGTATAAGGGAACTCATTGGGCGAAACATAGCACATTATATATATATTCCTGTTTTAGGCCCGTTTTCCCGGAAACAGGTGTAAACCAGCGTATGGGCTGCCAATCAAATTAGAGTCTGCTAAATTTTATGTCTATCTCCTGGGTAGAAAAAACTTTTTGTTGTACTTTCAAAGTTGGGATAGTAAGCCTCCATCATGAAAGTATTCACCACGCAGCCTTTTCAAGTTATTTATTCTCTTTTTGAGCATGAGTACCTGGGCTATCTGTTTGAGTCTTTTGTGATACAGGTGAACTCCAAAAGACAGCTCACGCTCCAGCACCAGAACATCTCCAGCAAGAACGCAGATGAGTTTGCTTCCCGCCTGGACAAGACGGATTTCCGGCTGATTGAGCTTATAGATCAGATTCAGCAAGATGCGGTTTTCAAGCGGTTTGCCGTCAAGAAAACCACCCTGGCAGATTTCTTCCTCAAAACCTATGACCCTGCCAAAGGCGACAAGCAACTGCAGGAAAACATAGAGCATTACGTGCAGAGTCGCATGTCTAAGATTCTGGATCTGCTTAAGGAGAAGATGGTCTTTATCATGGGCAAAGACGGCGAGCCTACCTGGAAACGCGTGCAAATGGCCCCCGAAAAAGCCACCGTACTGTTCCATTTCCGGCGCAACGAGGAAAACACCCATTATTTCCCTACCATCAAATACAAGGGCGAACGCCTGGAGTTCCAGTACCAGGACGCCGTGTTGGTCTGTAAGGAGCCCGCCTGGCTGCTGCTCAATGACGTGCTGCATAGCTTTGAGAAACAGGTAGACGGCAAAAAACTGCTGCCCTTTCTCAACAAGAAATTCATTGTTGTACCCCGCAATGTGGAGGAGAGCTATTACCGCAAGTTTGTGGCCCCGCTGGTAGAGCAGTTTGACGTCTACGCCAAAGGCTTTGACATTAAGTCTGAGCGCTACGTACCACAGCCCCAGCTGCAGTTCTCTGAGCTGACCGTAGGCGAGCCGGCCCCGGCCCTATTTGCCGCTGCCGGTCAGGAAGAGGAGGAGGAAACGACCCAGCTGCCCTCAGACGGCGATAAGATTGTGTTCCAGCTCAGCTTTAAGTACGGCAGCTACCTGGTGGGCACCCAGGAAACCCGCAACATAAGCGTGAACGTGGAGAAGACCGAGGAGTCCTACATCTTCCATCGGCTGCACCGGGACCAGGAGAAAGAATTGGCCTTTTTGCGTGAGCTTTCCAGCCGTGGCCTGGAAATCAGGAACGGCAAGGCGGTTATGGACAAGCCCAAGGCCTTCGGGTGGCTTAACACCTACGCCAAGGCCCTGGAGGAGCTGGGCTTCACCCTTAAGCAGAGCCAGTCTGAGAAGAACTATTTCATAGGCGAAACTAGCGTGAACGTGGGCATCAATGAGTCCAATGACTGGTTTGACATTTACGGCACCGTGAAGTTCGGGCCCTATGAGATTCCGTTCATTAAGCTGCGCAACCACATCCTCACCAAGCGACGCGAGTACACCCTACCCAACGGCCAGATTGCCATCATCCCCGAAGAATGGTTTACCCAGTACCTGGAACTGTTCGCTTTTTCTGAGGGCGAAGACGAGATGAAGCTGCGCAAGCACCATTTATCTCTGGTAAGCGATCTGCAGAACGGCAACCTGGCTCACGTGACCATGAGTCGCAAGTTGGAGAAGCTGCGCGAGTTTGAGGCCGTGGAGGATAAACCGTTACCTGCCGGTTTCAAAGGCGAACTAAGGCCCTACCAGAAAGCGGGCTATAACTGGCTGCATTTCGTGCAGGAATACCACTTTGGAGGATGTTTAGCCGATGACATGGGTCTGGGCAAGACCGTGCAGACGCTGGCCATGTTGCAACACCGCAAAGAGCACGGCGCCCAGAGTGCGTCTTTGCTGGTTATGCCTACTTCTTTGATTTACAACTGGTTAGCCGAAGCCCAGAAGTTCACGCCTCAACTTCGCATTCTTACCTACACCGGCACGTACCGCAACAAAAACGTGTCGCAGTTCAAGCACTATGACCTTATTCTCACGTCTTACGGCATTGTGCGCCTGGACCATGAGCTCCTGAAGAAATACATCTTTGACTACGTGATTCTGGACGAGAGCCAGGCCATCAAAAACCCTAATTCCAATACCTCCATCAGCATACGTGAGCTCAAGTCTAAGCACCGCCTGATCTTAACCGGCACGCCCGTAGAGAACAGCACGCTTGATCTCTGGAGCCAGATGTCGTTCATCAACCCGGGGCTGCTGGGTACCCAGAACTTCTTCAAGAAGGAGTTTCTGCGGCCTATTGAGAAGCTGAAGGACGAGCATAAAACGCACCGTCTGCACGCCCTCATCAAGCCCTTTATCCTGCGCCGTCACAAAAGCCAGGTAGCCAAAGAACTGCCCGAGAAGATTGAGCACGTCACCTACTGCAAGATGACCGAGGAGCAGGAGCATGCCTACGAGGAAACCAAGTCTTACTACCGCAACAAGATCCTCAAGAACATAGAGGAGCAGGGCGCGGCCAAGTCGCAGTTCATGCTCTTGCAAGGCTTGATGAAGCTGCGCCAGATAGCCAACCACCCGCGCATGGCCGACCCGGCCTCTGAAGCGGAATCTGGCAAGCTGGGCGAGGTCATGCGCCTTACCCGCAACGTGGTGAGCGAAGGCCACAAGGTGCTTATCTTCAGCCAATTTGTAAAGCACCTGGACATTGTGCGCGCCGCCCTGGACGAGCGCAAGATCAAATACGCCTATCTGGACGGCTCCACCAAAGACCGTCAGGCGCAGGTCAATAACTTCCAGAACGACCCTAAACTGCCCGTCTTCCTTATCTCCCTAAAAGCCGGGGGCGTAGGCCTCAACCTCACCGCCGCCGACTACGTGTTCATTCTGGACCCTTGGTGGAACCCCGCCGTAGAAGCCCAGGCCATTGACCGTGCCCACCGCATTGGCCAGCAGAACACCGTCTTCACCTACAAGTTCATCACCAAGAACAGCGTGGAAGAGAAGATCCTGGCCCTGCAGGACAAGAAACTGCAAATGGTCTCAGACCTTATCTCCACTGATGAAGCCGTGATTAAGCGGTTGACCAAGGAGGATATTGAGAGTCTGTTGAGCTAGGCTGCTTTGTGCCTGTTTTTGGGAAAATGGGCTTGAAACCGGTATATTATTAATAAAGAATCTTACTTATATATTCTATAATTATAAATGACTGTTCCCAAAGCGGGGACTATATAAAAGCAATTAGGAAGGCCATATAAATACAATAACATGCAAATAAGACTCTTCTTTACCATTAGCCTGATTTGTATTAGCCTTACTTTATTTGCACAACATGGCACGCATACTTTCAACATCCATCCAGAGACAAAGCAGGTAACAAACTTCATCACGAAGTATTATTTCACTCATGTCTATTCTAAAAAATTTGATTCAGACCAAAGCCTACGGACTGATAGGGCAAGAATTAATCTCTATTTCCAAATACTTAATGATGGCACAGGAAAGGTTGTGGAAGACATAAGCGATAATCAAAAAGAATTCCTGGTCAGTTCCTGTTTTAAGAAGGAAGACCATTTTAAATTTGAAATGACAAATAATGAGGGAACAGCCTTTATTGGTACTCTATATTTAAAAAATAAAAACGTAGAAAAGTTTACTGTAGAGAGCACTAATGACATTAGGGTCTATTTTTCACCCAATACCCTTCAAATTAAATAGTATATAAATTATTATTATTGAAGTTCTAGTCTTTCCTAAAAGAACATTATCAAGGGATTTACAATTTCAATTGCATTAAATCCCTGGCGTTCTGTTCAACCAAAGCAGGAAAAAGCTAAGGCCATAAACCGACTAATCCCTCTAGACAAACCTTATTGCCTTTTTTACTCTCTGATATTCAAATTAAGATAAGTGACTACCTATCCGTTTTCCCAGAAATCACTTGACTACCTGGCCTCAAATACCTTGGCCGGGGTAAAAGGCGGCACAGACCGTGACAAATTCTTAGACATTTGGATGGTGACGGTAGAGGGAAGGGTGTTTGCCCGAAGTTGGGCTAAAAGCAGTAGAAGTTGGTTTACAGCCTTCCAGGAGCAGGGAGTAGGGGAATTGAAGTTGGGAGACCAGGTGCTAAAGGTGACCGGCAAACAGTTAACTGATGCCCACATGAACCTTCTGGTAGACCAAGCCTATAAGCAGAAATATACCCAGGAACATAATCTTTCATATGTGGAGGGCATTACCCAGCCAGAGTACCATGCCTATACCATGGAGTTCTTTTTAAGGGCTAATTAATGGCCTTTAGAAAAGGGAGTTCTTAATAGCCAGGATAGTAGAAGCTTCTAGTCAGAAGAGGCAATGAATACGTAAATAGATTACTCCTGCTTTCATTAAGAGCAGATACCAGTACTGCATTTTAGACTCTTAACACTTCCTATATGCAACACCAGCTCTTATTATTTATCGGGAACATTGGTATTTCAGAAATATTGATGCTCCTACTTTTTGCCGGTATTCCGGCTCTCCTCTGGCTTTGGGCATTGGTAGATGTACTCACCAGTACCTTTGCGAACAGCATAGAGAAGCTCATCTGGTTGGTGGCTATTGTGTTTGTGCCGGTTCTTGGCGCTATCCTCTATTTAGTGCTTGGCCGGAAACAGAAAATAAAAGCGTTTTTATAGCCAGGCATCTTCACATTCCATAGTACGCGTACATGCTTCCTAAAAAGAAAGAACACCCCAAAGAGAAATCAGAGCTGCACCCCAGGAACAAGCACCGGGAGCGCTATGATTTCAGGAAGCTTATTGCCAGCTGCCCACCTTTAAAGGAGTTTGTAAAGCGGAACGAGTATCAGGATGAGTCTATAGACTTTTTCAACCCAGCGGCGGTGAAAATGCTGAACAAAGCATTGCTCCAGCACTTCTACCAGATCAAGGACTGGGAGATCCCTCAGAACTACCTATGTCCGCCCATCCCCGGCCGGGCTGATTACCTTCACCACATAGCTGATCTGCTGGGCAGCCAGAACCCTGGCGGCAAGGGAGACAAAATACCCCGGGGCCCTAAGATTACCTGCCTGGATGTGGGCGTGGGCGCGAATGCCGTGTACCCGCTCATTGGCCACCAGGAGTACGGCTGGTCTTTTATAGGCGCCGACATTGACCCGGTTTCCATCGCCTCTGCGCAACGCATTCTGGACAAGAACCCGGGTTTAAAAGGGCACATAGAGCTAAGATTACAGCCTAACCCCAATGATATTTTTAAAGGCATTCTCCAGGAAGGGGAACGCATAGATTTGTCTATCTGCAACCCACCCTTTCACGCCTCGGCGGCAGATGCCCAGGCAGGCACCCAACGCAAACTAAGAAACCTCAAGCAGCAGAAAGTCACCAAGACCGTGCTCAACTTTGGCGGGCAGCACAATGAACTGTGGTGCGAAGGAGGGGAGGAAAGATTCATTGCCGACATGGTGCGCCAGAGCCGGCAATATGCTTATTCCTGCTTCTGGTTCTCTACCCTGGTGTCTAGATCAGCTAGCCTAAAGAGTACCTATAAAGCCCTGGAAATGGCTAAAGCCGTAGAGGTAAAAACCATTCCTATGAGCCAGGGAAACAAAAGCAGCCGCATTGTAGCCTGGACGTTTCTTACCCCTGAGCAGAAAAAAGAATGGGTAGCCACCCGGTGGAAGTAAACTGGAAAAGATGCACCTATGTTTTAAGAACATCCCCTCCAGCAGAATAGACTAACCCCTTTAGTAAGAGACGAATGAAGAATAGACGAATAACCGTTTTAAGCCTGTTTTTTCAAAAACGGCCCTAAAACGACTTCATCAAAAAGGCCCATACAGAACATTCTGCATGGGCCTTTTTGTCTAGGAAAGTTAAGTAGTAGATTACCTTTTTCACCTCAGCTGTCATCCTGAAAGGACCTTGTGGGCGAACTAGATAAGCGTTTACTCTGATGCCATTACCGTTTGCTACCAAGATCCTTCCAGGATGACAAGGAGAGAGCAGTAGTTCTTTAGGTAAAGTTCTTAGCTTAAGAAACGCTACAACCCAGCTTCTTCTTCTTTCTTTTTCTTGCCAATAGAGATCAGTTTGGGTAGTACCTCCTTGAAGTTCTCTACGCCTACCACTTGCCAGTAGTCTTCTTTCTGAAGCATGCGCAGTTCAATCACCATAGACTCATCTCCATTTATGGGCTTCACGTTCAGGCCTACCAGCGCAATGGAATCCTGGCGGTCAATGTTGTCTATGCCTTCAAACTCCAGCTTGGGCAGCATTTTGGTATTGATGAGCTTGCCAATGGGTAGCAGTTTCACCACGTCGCCAATCTCAGGCACTTTCTGGCCAGACACGGTCTCGGCGCTTTGGATGAGTTGGTTGCGTACGGTAGAGGTTAATTGCTTTCTGGCTTTGAGGCCGCGTCTTAGGAGGTTAGCGGCGCCTTGCAGTTCTTCGGGCAACAGGTCAACGGCCATGTTCTGGCTTTCCTCCACTATGCTCGCTGAGGTGCGCTTAAAGTCCACGTACTTCTGCAGCTTTTCCATGTCTTTGGTTTCCAACGCCGACCGTATCTCTACAATAGAGGCCTCGGGGCCGGTTTTGGCTCTGTTATAAAACCAATATCCGCCGGCGGCAATGGCTACTACCACCAAAAGAAGAAGGATTTTTTTCATTTCTGGGTTTCTGTTTTAACTGATGGGTTAGTAAAAAGCCTGCTCCTCTGAGTAAAAGGAGCAGGCTAGTAATATTACTAAAAAGATTTTACTTGTTACCTATGCCCCAGTATGGGAAAGGACAAGCAAAAGAATAGACTACTGGTTACTCCTTCTCCACGGCCGCTACTTTATTTACCTGGGCAGCAGAGTCTGGGGCAATCACCTTTATTTTGGCGTACGGAAGCGTTTTGGAGGCCTTGCGGGTAATAGCCTTGACAATAGAATGGGTATCACTGCCCAAGCCCCGGGTCAGAAACTTCTCATAGCTCCAGAGAAGGCTTCCGGTGGGCCCGTCATAGATCTTAACGGTGGTGCTTCCTACGTTGGTAGGTTGGCTGCCTGCCAGGTCAGGGGCAAAGAGAATGGTGTAAATGACCAGGGCCGTTGCGGCGGCATTGGAAAGCGGCTTTTCGGTCACCAAAGTTCCCACCAGCACCGCATCTACGCCCAGCATTTGGGCTAGCTCAGCCGGCGGGATCGTCTGGATCTCTTCCGGCTGAATATCATGTTCCTTTAAAATGGAATTGGTCAATATCACGTCCTGTACCGCCACCTTCTCGGTCTCTTTGTTGATCTTGTTCAGGAAATGGATCTGGAAGGCGCTCTGTACCGCCCGCCCATGCTGCAGTTCCAGGTCATAGTGCTGCTCAGGTGTAAGGCGCTTCATTTGGTTAGGTCGGAGCCCCACCTGCACGTCAAAAGGCAGAATGGCAATAGTTTTGTGTTGCCGGGCCGCCGTTGAGAAACTAGGGCTCGTATAGATATGCCGGGATTGGTCACAGCTGGTCAGCGCTAACAGGAGGGCAGGCACCACCCACAGATACTTCATCTTCTTATTCATTTGTCTTGACGTTACAGACTTTATTCTTCCGCCTTGGCCTCTGGCCGAGAACTTTACCTTGGGGAACGGGTTATCTTCCAGAAACAATAATTGCCCTATGAAACTCCATCTCCATTTTGCAGTGGCCCAGGATATGCAGGCCGTGCTGGCGGGTTTTACAGTAGACCTGTTCAGGGCCCTGTCACCCCCATTCCCCAAATTAAAAATTTTAAGATTTGATGGAAGTTTCCCCGGAGACCACGTGGAAATAGAATTGCAGGCCGGTCCTATAGCCCGCCGCTGGACCTCCCTTATCACAGAGCGGGAAGAACATGAAAACGAAGTCTGGTTTGTAGACGAAGGCCAGGTGTTGCCGCCCCCTCTTAAATTCTGGCGCCATAAGCACCTTATCACCCGCCAGGGCAGCCACAGCGTCATTCATGAACTGATAGAATACCGCACCGGCTCTACCATTCTAGACAAGTTGCTTTACCCCGTTTTCTATGCGCAGTTTGCCCAGCGGGGCCCGGTGTACCGCCGGTTCTTCGGGAAAGTAGCGTAAGCGTTTTGAGGCCATTTTTACAAAAACAGGCTCAAAACAGGTTTTACCCAATTACAGCAAAGCAAACAATTGCGGTAATGGGCGGTTATGTCCAGAAAAAAAGCAGGAAAAGCGTAGATTGGCAGCATGGCAACAGCAGTAGTGATTGGTTCAGGAATTGGCGGTATAGCGGCGGCCATTAGGCTAGCGGTGAAAGGCTACGCCGTGACCGTGCTGGAAGCCAACGCCACCTTCGGAGGCAAGATGACGCAGTTCACCCTGCCGGGCGGTTACCGCTTTGATGCCGGTCCGTCGTTGTTCACCCTGCCCCAGTTGGTAGATGACCTGTTCACCCTGGCCGGTCGTAATCCCGAGGACTATTTCCGGTACCAGCGCCTGCCTATTGTTACGCAGTATTTCTGGCCAGACGGCACCAGGTTAACGGCCCACGCCAACGCAGACGCCTTTGCCCAGGAGGTAGAGGTCAAACTGGGCGTGCCCCAAGAACAACTGCTCAAACACCTGCAGAAAGTGGCCCGGCTCTACCATGCTACCGCAGACACATTCCTGCACAAGTCTTTGCACAAGCTAAGCACCTTTCTGAGTTCTGATGTGCTCAAGACGCTTCCGGCCCTGCCTGAACTGGGTTTAACCACCACCATGCACGCCGCCAACGCCCGCGCCTTCAAAGACCCGCGCCTGGTGCAGCTCCTGGACCGCTACGCCACCTACAACGGCTCAGACCCTTACCAGGCCCCCGGCACCCTCAATCTTATTCCGCATCTGGAGTTTAACATTGGCGCGTTCTACCCCGAAGGCGGCATTTACGCCATTGCCCAAAGCCTGGTTAAACTGGCCACGGAACTGGGCGTGGAATTCAAATACAACGAGCCGGTCCAGGAAATCATCACCCAGGGCAACCGCGCTACGGGTGTTCGCACCTCTCAAGGCAGCTATACCGCAGACCTGGTGGTGAGCAACATGGATGTGGTGCCTACCTACCGCAAACTCCTACCTAAGCAACCGGCCCCTGAGAAAACGCTCAAGCAACCCCGCAGCAGTTCGGCCTTGATCTATTACTGGGGCATTTCCCGCACGTTTCCAGAGCTCGACCTGCACAACATCTTCTTCAGCCAGGACTATCAGCAGGAGTTTGAGCATATTTTCCAGAGGGGGACTGTCACCCATGACCCTACGGTTTATGTGAACATCACCTCCAAACTCACGCCTTCAGATGCGCCAGCCGGGCATGAGAACTGGTTTGTAATGGTGAACGTGCCCCACAACGCCGGCCAGGACTGGGAGACGCTCATCCAGGAAACCCGGCAGCGAGTCATTCAGAAGGTAAGCCAGAGCTTGGGTGTAGATCTGGCCTCGCTTATCACCACAGAAAAAGTCTGGGACCCGAAGGGCATTGAAGCAGACACCTCTTCCTTTGCCGGGGCCTTGTACGGCAGTTCCTCTAATAACAAAATGGCGGCTTTCCTGCGCCATCCCAATTTTACCGGCAAGCTCAAAGGCCTGTATTTTGTAGGCGGCAGCGTGCACCCCGGCGGCGGTATCCCGCTTTGCCTGCTTTCGGCTAAGATTGCCACCGATCTGGTTCCTGTTGTTTCCCCTAACGTACCCGCATGATTTCCACGCTTTCTGCCCCGGCTTCTTCTTTCAGGGACCGCTACCTGCCTTGGGCGGTGGGTGTGCTGTTTCTGTTTTACTGCGTGGGTTTCTGGGGCATGGGTTTCAGTGCCTATGAAGACTGGTTCAAGGCCTTGGTGCCGTTCAATCTGTTGCTGACCAATACGCTGCTTTTCCTGTTCCACCGGGGTTGGACCCGTTCTTTCTGGCTGTTTGCGTTTACCGCTTGGTTGGTGGGCATGGCCTTTGAGTGGGTAGGGGTGCACACAGGCCTCATGTTTGGCGAATACGTCTATGGCCCCACGCTGGGCCTGAAGCTGTGGGCAGTGCCGGTGCTTATTGGCGTGAATTGGCTGATGCTGGTGTATGCCTCGGGGCACGTGGTACAGAAAGTGGCGTCGCACTGGCTGGTGAAATCTGTGCTGGGCGCGGCGCTTATGGTCTTCCTGGATTACTTTATTGAGCCCGTGGCCGTGCGGTTTGATTTCTGGTCATGGCACGCCGAGGCTATTCCTTTCTCTAACTTTATTGGCTGGTTCCTGGTGGCGCTGCTGCTGCAGGTGTACTTCCATCGGGCTGGGTTTCCGAAAGATAACCCCATGGCGCCGTGGGTTTTTCTGGTGCAATTGCTGTTCTTTGCAGGCCTGTCTTTCACGGTGTAAGACAAACATCAACCCAACCGCTAACCTGTGCCCACGCCGCCTGCTGCGTCTTCTTTGCGTACCGCGCTGCCGGTGGTGGCCCCGTTTATGTTGCTGCTACTGGGGCTTACCTGGTATGTGCAGCACAACGGCTTCTTCTGGGACAGCATCCTTCTGGCCTCAAAGTACGGGCAATGGTATTACCAAACCCGTTTCTCCACCTTGTTTGTACCCCAGGAGATAGCGGGTTACCCACCTTTGTTTGGCATGTACCTGGCGGCGGGCTGGCACCTGTTTGGCAAGACCGTACCGGTTAGTCATTTTCTCATGCTTCCTTTTCTGCTGGGTATTGTCTGGCAGGTATATCTGTTGGCGAAGCGGTATCTGGCGGGCTCCTGGGTTTTTCTGGGCATGCTTCTGGTCTTTCTGGACCCTACACTACTGGCCCAGAGCGCGCAGGTGGCCCCGGATCTTCTCCTGCTGTTTCTGTACCTGACCTGCCTGAACGCAGTCCTGCACCATCGGCCTTGGCTTTTAGCGGTAGCGCTGGTATTCATGGCCGTACATACTCCTAGAAGCCAGATACTTATGGTAGCGGTTTTCCTCACACACCTATTCTGGCATGTGCAAACCTACCGCCAGTTTTCTATCCCAACCTTAGGGAAGGTCGTGCTCCCTTACCTTCCGGCGGGGCTGTTGCTGCTAGGGTGGTTGTGGTTGCATTACCGGCACTTCGGGTGGATCGGGTTTTCCCGGTCCTCAGATTGGGGCGCCTACAGCACCTTTGTTACTACTCCTGAATTCCTGCGGAACCTGGGCCTTATTGCTTGGCGCCTGTTAGACTTTGGTCGGGTGGCGCTGTGGCTCTCCTGCGGCGCGTTGTTGGTCCTCTCTGCCCGGAACCTGACCAAGGCTACCAAAGAATTGCTGCTGCTCTTGGCGGTGCCGCTGGTCACGCTCAGCGCAGTGCTGGTCTGGTTTACCAATCCCATTGGGCACCGGTACTGGTTAGTAGAGTTTGTGCTGTTAGGATTATTGACCGCGCACCTGCTGCAGGTGACCGTGAAAAGGAAAGATATAAGAGCAGGTATTTATGCGTTACTAGTGGCTAGCCTGGTAAGTGGCCATTTCTGGTTGTACCCACAGCGGGTGGCCAAAGGCTGGGATGCCACGCTGGCACACCTGCCGTACTTTGAGCTCAGACAGCAGATGCTCACCTATCTGGACCAACACAAAATTCCGTGGCAGGAGGTAGGCAGTGACTTCCCCAACCTGGCCGCTCCCGCAGACACCGACCTGAACCAGGACCACCGCACCTTTCCGGCCAAAAACCTGACCACACAGTCTTATATTCTGTACTCCAATGTCTTCAATGGTTTTACTGATGATGAACTGGAAGACCTGCAGGAGCGATGGGTGGTGGTCAAGGAAGTACGTGATGGGCAAGTATACATGCGGTTGTACCAGAAGAAAGTGTCTACCTATCAGGGAATCCCTATCTCGTTCTAATCGTTCCCGTCTTAATACCCGATCTTCTAAGCCTAACCGGTGTAAGGCCTGGTCGAACTAAAAGATACCTCTCCTCTACAAGAGGCAAATAAATTTATGTTTAGAAATGGTAAATTTGAAAGGGCCTCCCCGGAACTCTTACCTTTCGTACTGGGTTGCTTTTCTGCCAGGCAGAGGCACAAAGGCTTGCCTATCTGTGAAGGAAACCTGAAATTTATAAGGAAGGAAAGCAATCCCTTACCAGAATCAAGTAGCTTTGTTGCCCTTTGGCTTAAACTGTACCTCAGAAATCTATTATCTACCTAAATGACTTTTAAGCAAACCGTTTTACAGGAGCTGTTCGTCCTCATCAGGCAAGAAGGCCTAAGTCATTTAAATGAGCAGGAAATCCTTTCCCGCATTGACATTTCCTCGGCTACGTTTAATGAATTCTTCCAAAGCATGGAAGATATGGTGACCCAGGTGGTGTCCTTTGACCTGGAGAGCCGCAAGCAAGAACATGACCGTCTGTTTGCCATTGAACCTAGCTCGGTACGCCGGCTGCTGCTGATGGTGCAGCTGGGCCTGGAGTCGCTTCAGGAATCAAAGCCTTCGCTCTTAAAAGAGTTGCAGGAATTCTACCCTAACGCGTGGGCGCTCTACTGGAACCACTCCAATGAATACACGGCCTATGTGGTCTATGATATCCTGAATGAGGGCGTCTTAACCAAGGAATTAAGAAGTGACCTTAACATTCAGCTGGTAACCAAGATCATGTTGGAGCAGCTGTCTATGCTGGTGAACCCTGGTATTTTCCCGCCAGACAAATTCAATATTTCTGAGGTTTTCAGGAGTATTTTCCTGTACTACATTAGGGGCCTCTGTTCAGAAGACGGCATGAGAAAAGTGGAGGATTTCTTCTCTAAACTGAAATAGAACTCGGCTGGGCCGAATAAACAAAGCGGGGCTGCCAGATAAAACTGGCAGCCCCGCTTTTTTAGGGGTGAAGGAATGGGTTAGTTAATGGAAACCCGCACTTTTTGGGTGAATTCGCGCAGGGCGGTCTTGAAGTCCGCGCCGTTGTCTCCCATGTGGTTCAAGATCCAGATGGCGCCAAACACGTGGGTCAGTTTCTCACCCTCGTCTTCGCCTTCAATCTCAAAGGACGGGGTTTCCTCGTTGAGCAGTTGCTCTTCGGCTTCGCGCAGGCTTTCAATGGTCTGCGTTTCCACCAGTTTTTTAATGGCAGGTATTTTCATGTCTGTCTTAGGCTAGTTTTTGCACCATGCTTACCACGTACTCTTCTTTGCTGGTGGCGGCGCCTTCTACCAGTTCACCGTTTTTGAACACGGCAAAGAAAGGCAGGTTGGTGACACCCGCCAGCTTGCGGGCCTCGGGGCTGTTTTCAGCGTTCACGTCTACAAAGGCCACGTTGGCAAACTCCTCATTGGCGGCCATACGCTTGAACTTAGGGGAAAACAGGCGGCAGTTGCCACACCAATCGGCAAAATACTTCACTACTACGCGCTCATTGTTCTGGAGCACGTCCTGGAAATCTGTATCGGTTGCTTGAATGATAGCCATAAAATTTATGTAAGTACATTAAAATAAAAATCAATACGCAAAATTAGCGTTTATGCGGCACTTTTCAGAAAACAAGCCTAAACTGGCGGGCTAATCTTTGGTGGGTTTGGCCGTGGAGTCTGCCGCGCTGGCAAAGAGCTTCCCGCGTCTGGACGGCTTGGTCTTGAGCGTAATCTGCTCAATGATCTTGTCCTTGGGGAAGGAAACCAACCACGCCCCCCGCAACTGCTCTTCCTCATACCCGTCTGGCTGCCCCTGCGCCGAAAACACCCGCAGCTTATCTAACTCCTGGGCCGTGAAATCAAGCAGGCTGGGCTCATCACAGCTGGCGCAATTACGCCTTCTGATCACAATAGGCCGCTGGTATTGGAAGGTAGCCTCCGGGGTAAGCTTTACCCTGGCAGCCGGGGCTTCCTTTCTAAGTGAGGAAGTCTTGGCAGGGAAGAACTTGCTGGCCTCTGCCGAAGAACTAAACGTGACCCGTTCCAAGGTGGCGTTGTAGCGTTTGAGAATAGCGTTTACCGTGGGCAGTTTGTCTGGTTGGGCCACAAACAGGGCCTGCTCTTTGGGTTGGCTCTCGGCTAGCTGCAGGAAGGCCCCTTCCACCAGTTTGGTTATGGTGTCACCGGCGGCCTGGGCCTGCTTCTCCATGTCTTCAGGCATGATGCGCTTTACTTTGTGCCGTTCTGCCTCTACGGCCATTTCCTTGCCCCGCTCCAATTTCTCTGGCTCACAGCCCCAGGTAAAAAAACCAAGGGTAAGGCAGAGCAGGCATAGCGTATATTTTGTCATAAGAAGATTTTCTCAAAGGCACCCCTTGCAAAAGGTGTAACAAAGATGGGACTTGCCTTGGTTATTCACAACGCAAAAACGGGCGGTTTCATTCAAAGGGGGTGGTAGCAAAAGGGATAGTGGTTTCTGTTTTGAGCCTATTTTCGCAAAAACAGGCTCAAAACAGCCAGAAGAACAAAGAGCCCGCCGTGGATGCGGCGGGCTCTCCTTTAGGTTAAAGGATTATTGTTTCTATTAAGGTTGCAGCACCACTGGTTCACCTAAGCCCAGGTCTTTGAGGCCGCTTAACTGAGTTTTGGCGTCACCTACCACCACGTACACCATTTTATTGGGGTCAATGTAAGTATTGATGAGGCTTTTGGCCTGGTCATAGCTGAGGCTTTGCAGGGCGGTCAGGTTCTGCTTGAGATAATCTGAAGGCAGGTTGTAGGTGCTGATGGTTTCCAGCAGGTTTACCAAGCTACCCAGAGTCTCAAAACTCAGGGCCGTTTCTTTGAACATGGCGCCTTTGGTAGTAGCCAGGTCTTTCTCTGAGTAGCTGGTGCCGTACCCTTTCAAGATCTCGTCAATGGTCTGCAGAGACTCTTTGGTAACGTTGGTACGCACGCTGGAAGACGTAACGAAAGGACCTGGGGCGGTAGGCCTGCGGGAGAAACCCGAGCCAGCCCCGTACGTGTATCCTTTCTGCAGCCTGAGCACACTGAACAGGGTAGAGGCTGAGCCCGCGCCCAGCTTATGGTTAATGGCCTGCAGCGCCATGTAATCTTTGGAACCGGCCGGTACTGCCAGGTATCCCGCGTAAATCACCGACTGCTTGGCATCTGGCTGGTCAATGAAATACAGGCGGGCAGTAGGCTTGGCAGTAGCGGTCACCACCGAAGGCAAGGTCACTTTCTTGGCGGCCCATTTCTGCTCCAGCCCTGCCAGGGCGCTGGCCACAGTTGGTTGTTTAATATCCCCCGCCACCTGGAAGCTGGCCACACTTGGTGAGAAGTTCTTTTGGTAGTAGTCTTTCACATCTTGCAGCGTAATGGCCTGCACGGTTTCCAGGGTACCGCTGGTAGGGTAGGCAAAACGGCTGTCCTGGCCGTACACTACTTTGTTAAAGGCCAAGGAAGCCATGATAGCCGGGTTGGCCTGATTCTGCTTGATTCGGTTAAGGGCGGCCTGTTTGGCTTTGCCGAACTCAGCCTCATCCCAGCGCGGTTCCAGCAGAATTTCCTCTACCAGTTTCATGACCTGCGCAAAATTGCGGGAAAGCGTGTTACCAGACAGCGTGATGTCTTCAGAGGAGGAGTTCACGTTGATGAAGGCCCCCAATTGGCCTACGGCTTCTTCCAGCTGCTGCGGGGTCTTGTTTTTAGTGCCTTCCAGCAACATGGCGTCTAACAGAGCGGCGGTTCCTATCTTTTTAGGGTCATCCAGCTGCATCCCGCCCTTAATCTGCACGCTAAACTGAACCAATGGCAGTTCGTGCTGCTCAATGCCATACACTTTCATGCTGTTCTTGAGTTGGCTGGTCCAGATGGCGGGTGGTGTGAATTTGAAGTTATTGCTTAGCGCCGGCCGTTTGCTGCGGTCAATTTTGGAAGGGGTCTTGGCAAACGAGGTGGGCTCTTTGCCGGTGTTGGTGCCTTCGGCCCCGGCCACCACTTTCTCTTCCACCACCTCGGCTTTCACAGCCCCTTTCAAAGCCAGTTCTTCCTGGCCTTTGGGCACGAAGCTGGTGGCCACGTAGGGCTTGCCTTTAATGTATTTCAGGTACACGTTCATGATGTCCTGGGCAGTGACGGCCTGAGTCATGGCAATGTCTTTTTTGGCGTAGCCCGGGTCACCGGCAAACTCATTGTACTGGGCCAGCTGGAAGGCTTTGTTCTGCAGGCTGGAGATGCCGTTGTAAAGGGCGGTTTCCTGTTTTATTTTAAGTCTTTCCAGCTCTTTCGCGTTTACGCCTTCTTTCTCAAACCGGTCAAAGGCGGCGAAGATAGCGGCCTGCACGTCGTCCAGGTCTTTCTGGTCAAAGGTGCGCACGCGTATCCTGAACGTACCCGCAATCTCCTGAGAGCTTTGCCCGGCCGAAGCGCCCGGTGCCAGCTTGCGCTCCTCCACAATCACCCGTTCAAAAGGAGAATTCTTGCCTTCAGCCAGCAGGCTACCCAGCATACTTAAGGCGTAGGAGTCTTTGTGGTACTGCTCCACGGTGGGGTACACCATGGTCAGCTCCGGCAGATTGGCGAAGTTATCCACGTGGAAAAGTGACTTGGTAGCCGTGAGTTTGGCGGGCATGGGCGCCAGTTTCTTCACCTCGGGCTTGGTCTTGAGTTCCCCGAAGTACTTCTCAATCATGGCTTTGGCGTTGGCCGTCTCAAAGTCGCCGGTGAACACCAGGGTGGCGTTGCTGGCCCCGTACCACTGGTTGTAGAATTCTTTCACATCGGCTAGGGTGGCGTTCTGCAAATCTTCCAGGGAACCAATTACTTCCCAGTTGTAAGGATGGCTGGCCGGATACAGGTTCTTCAAGATCACATAGTTGGTGTGTCCGTAGGGTTGGTTATCCACACGCTGGCGCTTTTCATTCTTCACCACCTGTTTCTCGTTCTCCAGGCCCCACTCGCTCACGGTATTGATGAAAAAGCCCATGCGGTCAGACTCCATCCAGAGTATGCGCTCCAGGGCGTCTTTGGGAACAGTCTCATAATACACGGTACCGTCTGTGAACGTACCCCCGTTAAAGGAGCCGCCTATCTGGTTCACGTTCTTGATGAAGTTGCCCTTGCCTACGTTCTCTGAGTTCTGGAAGAGCATATGCTCAAAAAAGTGCGCGAAGCCGGTGCGGCCTGGTTTCTCACGGTTAGAGCCCACGTGGTACATAATGGCTACTGCCACCTTGGGGTCAGATTTATCCTGATGCAGCACCACCTCCAGGCCGTTGGCCAGCTTATACTTCTCAAACGGCAGGTTAAACTGCCCGCCGGTGCTGGTGCCTTGTTTGGCGGCGGGGGCGGCGGTTTTAGCCACGGGCTTAGTGGCCTGCGCGCGTATGGGTTGCAGCGTACTAAGGGCCAAACCGCCCAGCAATGCGGTAAGGCAAACGGTTTTAAGGGGATGATGCATAAAAGGAATTTTAAAGTAGACGTTCCGGACTAGGGGCAGAGATAAGGTATATTTTCTAATTTGTCTAGGTAAAAGAGAATTTCTTACACTTAATATTGATAAAAAAGACTGAAAAATAAAAGCCTACCAGTCAACCATTTACCAGCCTGGCAGTAGGTTTAGGTTTTGGGCTCTGTCAGATTTTGGATTATATTAGCCAATAGGCCTTGAGGGTAGGAAAGGGGCTTTGGTTATATTTCTGTTTTAAGCCCGTTTTTAGGAAAACAGGCCTAAAACAGCTGCCTGACGCTTGGCCCAGGGAATATCATTTTTTTGCCTTACTTATTTTAAATCCGTTAACCCACTTACCTGAAGGGAATTCCGTTACCTGTTCTGGCATGAAAAACCGTAAACTCATTGTCATTTTATTCAGCATAGCCGCTTTGCTGGCCTTTGCCTCCCTGGCCCTTACCTTCTACCTCACCGGCCGCATTGAATGGCTGCGGTTAGTCACGTTCCTGTTTTCTGGTATCTTGGCCTATGTAATCTATACCCGCAAATGAGACGTCTGCACTCCTTTTTCTTAGCATCGGCCTTAGCCTTGGTCTGCTTTACCCAAGCCTTTGGTCAGGCCCCAGAAATCCCTAAGAACCACTATGGCTTGCCAGTGGTCACCAAAGTGAGCTTGTACCGGCAGTTGGTGGCGCAAAACCCTGCCCATGAGCTGGTAGAGTTGGCCTCTTATTTACCCGGCCTAGTACTGGACATCAAATACGCCACCCCTGATAACCTGGTAAAAGAACCGGTGTACACCGTTGCCACCGCCTATGCGCGCAAGCCCGTGGCAGACGCCTTGCGCCAGATCCAAGCCGACCTGAAACCACTGGGCTTGGGCCTCAAGATTTATGACGGCTACCGTCCGTACCGGGTCACAGAGATCTTCTTTAAAAAAGTAAAGGAGAAAGACTATGTGGCCAACCCTAAAGACGGCTCCCGCCATAACCGGGGCTGTGCCATAGACCTCACCCTTATCACGCTGGCAGACGGGAAAGAAGTGCAGATGCCTACGCCGTATGATGCCACCGTGGAGCAGTCGCATGCTGATTACCCGCACGTACCGGAAGAGGCCAAGAAAAACAGAGCTTTGCTGATAAGTGCCATGGAGCGCCACGGCTTTAAAGTCTTCCCCAAGGAATGGTGGCATTATGACTTCAACGACTGGCGTGCTTACCCGCTCATGGATATCCCCTTTGAGAAATTGAAAGCCCTGAAAAGCAAATAACCGCCTCTGTTTTAGGCCTATTTTTGCCAAAACGGGCTTAAAACAAGAGTGGTCCCATCAATAGTTGCAGGGAAAAGGAAAAGGGGTTTATCTTGCCGCTTAAGACCAACCAATCCTTTCTCCCTATGCACCTTTTTTACCCTCTCCGCAGGGTCGCCGTTCTGGCGTCTCTCTTGCTATTGCTCCACCTTAACGCCTTTGCCCAGCCATCGCCTAAGCGCGAGTTCCGGGGCGTCTGGATTGCCACCGTAGCCAACATTGACTGGCCCAGCCAGAAAGGCCTCTCGCCAGTGGTGCAGATGGACGAGTTTAGATATATCCTGGACGAGCACCAGAAAACCGGCATCAACGCGGTAATTGTGCAGGTGCGCCCCACCACCGATGCCCTCTACCGCAGCCAGAAAGAGCTTTGGTCCCATTGGCTTACCGGCAAGCAGGGTGAGTCACCCAACCCACCCTATGACCCGCTGGCTTTCCAGATTGAGGAGGCTCACAAGCGCGGCATGGAGTTCCATGCCTGGTTTAACCCCTACCGCGCCACCCATGACACCGTGCGGGCTAACATCTCCAAAGATCACATCACGCGCAAGAAACCTGAATGGTTTATTCAATACGGTGGCAAATACTACTTTAAGCCCGGTCTCCCCGAAGTTCGCCAGTACATCATTGGCGTGATCATGGACGTGGTGCGCAACTATGACGTAGACGCCATCCACTTTGACGATTACTTCTACCCGTACCCCACCAAAGACGCCTTCCCAGATGATGAGGATTTTGCCGCCTATGGCACCAACTTCACCAACAAGGATGACTGGCGCCGCTACAACGTAGATGAGGTGATCAGGGTGCTTTCAGACAGCATCAAGAAGGAGAAGCCGTACGTGAAATTCGGGATAAGCCCGTTTGGCATCTGGCGCAACAAAACTGAGCTGGAACCCCGCGGCTCAGACTCCAAGGGCGGTATCACCAACTATGACCACCTCTACGCCGACATCAGGGGCTGGCTGGAGAAAGGCTGGATTGACTACAACGTGCCGCAAATCTACTTCCACCTGGGCCACCCCAACGCCGACTACGGCAAGCTGCTGGACTGGTGGGCCAAGAACAGCTTCGGGAAACATTTTTACGTAGGGCAGGGGCCTTATAAGATCAACAATGACCGCGTATACAAGCAGTGGAGTGACCCGCTGGAGACCGGTCGCCAGATCAGGCTCAACCGCCAGACCCCCAACGTGCAGGGCAGCGTGTACTTCAGCTCCAGATCCGTGATGGACAACCCCAACGGAATTCAGGACAGCCTGCGCCAGTACTACTACAAGAATCTGGCCCTGCTCCCCACCATGCCCTGGCTAGACAGCATCGCTCCCAACACCCCCACTGATTTGAAAGTTATCAACACCACAGACGCCGTGGCTTTGCGATGGAATGCCCCTGCAAAGGCCGCAGACGGCAATCTGGCCCGTTATTACGTGGTGTACCGTGTACCACAAGGCCAAACCATTAACTTGGAAAACCCGGCCCATATGCTAGCTATCCACAACGGCGGCACCACCTACACAGATACTTCGGCGCAGGCCGGAAAGCCGTATACCTATGCTGTAACTGCTGTGGACCGCCTTCATAATGAAAGCAAGCTCTCCCGCCCGGCCACCGGCAAGCGGAAGAAGTAGCCTTTTTGATTTGAAAATTTGGAGATGAAGAAATGTGAAGATGTGTCATTTCTATTTCTTAGATCAGCTGGTCTTTCATAATTATAGGATTATAGGCCAACGTGATCAACGGCGTTTTGAGGCCGTTTTTCAGAAAACAGGCATAAAACGGGAGGCAAGGTTTGTCTCCCGTTTTTTATGAATTATTGCGTAGTTTTAAGGCATCTAACCTATTCACTATTTTCTCAAAAGATATGAACGTACGCATAGAGAAAGACACAATGGGGCCGGTAGAGGTACCCGCCGATAAATACTGGGGCGCCCAGACCCAACGGTCCAAAGAGAACTTCACTATCGGGGGCCAGTTAATGCCTACTGAGGTGATTGAGGCCTTCGCGATCTTAAAGAAAGCCGCCGCTTACACCAACGCAGAATTAGGCGTATTGTCCCAGGACAAGGCTGAGATCATTGGCCGCGTGTGTGATGAGATTCTGGCCGGTGACCTAGCCGATCAATTCCCGCTGGTAGTATGGCAGACCGGTTCTGGTACCCAGAGCAACATGAACGTGAATGAGGTAGTAGCCAACCGCGCACACGTGTTGCTGGGCGGTGACCTCATGGACGAGAAGAAGAAGATTCACCCCAATGATGACGTGAACAAATCACAGTCCTCTAATGACACGTTCCCTACGGCCATGCACATTGCGGCCTACAAGATCGTGACCCAGCATACCCTGCCCCTGGTACAGAAGTTGCGTGATACCCTTCACGCCAAGTCTCAGGAGTTCATGCACGTGGTGAAGATTGGCCGTACGCACTTAATGGATGCCACGCCGCTCACCCTGGGCCAAGAACTCTCTGGCTACGTGTCTCAGCTGGACCATGGCATGCGTGCCCTTAGAAACACCTTAGATCACCTAAGCGAGCTGGCCTTGGGCGGCTCTGCCGTAGGAACCGGCCTCAACACGCCACAAGGCTATGCTGAGAAGGTGGCCCAAAAGATCTCTGAATTCTCTGGCTTGGATTTGAAGACCGCCGAGAATAAGTTTGAGTCTTTGGCCGCTCATGACGCCATGGTGGAAACCCACGGTGCCCTGAAACAACTGGCCGTGAGTCTGATGAAAATTGCCAATGACATCCGTCTGCTGGCTTCTGGCCCACGTTCGGGTATAGGGGAGATCATCATCCCTGAGAACGAGCCTGGTTCTTCTATCATGCCTGGCAAAGTGAACCCAACCCAAGCTGAGGCTATGACCATGGTCTGCGCCCAGGTAATGGGCAATGACGTAGCCGTGTCAGTAGGAGGGATGAATGGCCACTTTGAACTGAACGTGTTCAAGCCGGTGATGATCTTTAACCTGCTCATGAGCGCCCGCCTGATCGGTGATGCCTGTGACTCCTTTGACAAGCACTGCGCCGTGGGTATTGAGCCAAACTATGAGGTGATCAAACGCCAACTGGATAACTCTTTGATGCTGGTAACCGCCCTGAACCCGCACGTAGGGTATGACAATGCCGCCAAGATCGCCAAGAAGGCCCATAAAGAAGGCACCACCCTTCGCCAGGCCGCCCTGGACCTAGGCTTGTTAACCGATGAGCAGTTCACCGAGTGGGTACGCCCTGAGGACATGATTGGGAGCTTAAAGAAGTAATTGCTGTTTTAGGCCTGTTTTGGCCAAAACGTGCTTTAAACAGAAAAGGCCCTTTTGCAGAAGCAGAAGGGCCTTTTCTGTTTTAATGGGGCAAAAGAAAAGGAGCTTCTTTGGGAAGCTCCTTTCTTAAAAGAGGGGAGATCTTATCTCTCTCTCCAGTAGTCAATGTGGGTTGATTTACCTGGAGTTGAGAATGTTCCACGCAAGAAGAAGGTGTACACCCTGCCCAAGGCCAAAGTAGTGATG
Organism: Rufibacter soli; assembly: GCF_054781795.1. Taxonomy (NCBI): domain Bacteria; kingdom Pseudomonadati; phylum Bacteroidota; class Cytophagia; order Cytophagales; family Hymenobacteraceae; genus Rufibacter; species Rufibacter soli. The sequence continues at coordinate 133,712 of NZ_BAAGTS010000003.1, forward strand.
GCTGACGTAGAAGTGGAAGGATAAGACAGATATTTAACTTCACCGGCTCCGGTACCATATGTACCTGCTTTGTAGAAGTCAACTCTGTAATTCCCCAACGGCACCTCTACATAAGGGCCAATCTCTTTGAAGGCAATATTTCTGGCAATAACCGTTTTCACCTCATCTTGCGCGGGCAAGGTAGATGTTGCCGCTCTGGCCTGGCGGGTAGCCACCACATCAAAATTATAAGGCGCATTGGCTATGGTGTTCATAAACCTGAAATACACTTTTGAGAAGTCTAGCTCAGGTAATTGGTCACGGGTTACCACAATGTCATAATTAGCCGGAGTGATCACCTTGCCACAGTCAGGCGCTGCGGTGCCCATAACAGCCGGTGTACCCACTAAAAAGACAGAGTAATTGGTATTATTGTCTAAGGTTACCTGTTTCTGTGCCAAGAGATTGTAAGGGCTAGCAATTGGTTTCCAGGAAAGGGCCTTGCATGTGGCATCAAAGGAGGCCGGCTCCATAGTAGATGTATCTCTAACTGCCAGGTTAAAGGATCCTGATGGCACTAGGGCATATCCATATACAGACGGGTAGGTAGCTCCAAAAGCCAGGCCTCTCAAACCGTTGTTGGTGGTTGGGGAGAGAGCCGTAACCCTTTGGTCACCTAGATAAAAGTTAGTGAGAGGGGAGCCTTCCACATGGTTGTAAACTTTTATCTGAGATCCATTGGTGGCATAGGTGAACCGGTCTGGGATAGCATTCTCCTCGCAAGCTCCTAGCAGGAAACCCATAGCCAAGACAGCCGCTATTTTACTATATAGTCTTTTCATAATATCTCTGGTTATTACTTCTTACTGAACCACATTTCATACGTATGGTAATCTGCGTTCAAAGCACCTATTCTTCTAAGTGCCTCTACGTTCCAGATATACTCAGAATTGTATCTTGGTCTTACACGATAGGCAGGTTTGCCATTGTTAGACGCAAAGAAAGCCACATTAGCATCTGTAGGTAGTTTGTATCCTTTAAACACACGCTCTGCATCTGGGGTATTGATTACATCATAGCTTCCGCCATCTGGCCCACCTACATAGTGATATCTTCTAAGATCTGTCCATTGCTCCACAAAAGCCCACGCCCATTGTGCAATGTATTTCTGCAACATGATATGGGACAGTGTAAGGTTTGCAGCCGTAGCCGGCACAATAGCAGGACTTGCCATGTACTTGGTTCTGCGGGCGTCAAACTGTGCTTGTTCTGTGGCTGGGGTAAGAGACTTTACAAAGTCCATATGGGCGTTCACTGCCTTCTTGTAGGCATCTAGGGCAACTGTTCCCTGATTTGCTTTGAAAGCGGCTTCTGCTTTTGTGAACTGAAGCTGGGAATAAGTCATCAACGGGAATTTCACCGAATTTTGGAACAGGTATTTACCGGCAGCGGTAGCATTGGCAGCATCAGAAGTGGTTCCGTACAGGTTAAGAGGGCGTTGCGCGGTCACTGAATACTCTGTTACACCATTATACAATACGCCTCTGTACTGCCCGTCTCCTGCCGGAGCCAACATGGTAGTTAAACGTGGGTCTTTCAAGTGCTGGCCGGCAAAAGTAGTAGAGGGGTCCTGACCTATTAAAGCAGGGTCTCTCAATACTGGGTTGGTACCATCCATTAATTCCACAATAAACTTAGACTGGCGCACATTAGGGCTTACCAAGTTACCACGCATAGGGCCCCAAGCATTGGCATCTGCTGTCACTGATCCTGTAAATCTCACGCCTGCATCATCTGCATTGCTGGTGAAGGACTTATCAACATACTCAATCACCTTGGCAGGATTGTAAGATGCTTTGTTAGTTAAATGGTGCTCATTTAAAGCCAAAAGGCCATAAACAAACTTTCTCCATCTCTCTCTCTGTAAAACAACGGCATCTGCAGTGGTTCCGGTAGCACTACCATAAATCAGGTCAGACTCAGAGATTCTGGAGTTAGGGTTCTGATCCGGGCCATTGGCTTTGTCAAGGCTTTCCAATGCTTTCATGGAAAGTCTTTTTACTTCCTCATACACTACCTGCTGCTCATCATAATCAAAGGCGGCCAAACTAGGGTCAAAAGCCTGGCTCATGATGATCTCTCCATGATAGTCTGTGGTGATCTGCCAGCTAAATGCTTGTATTGCGTATCCAATTCCGGCAAAGTCCCACTTTTTCTGCTCCTCAGCCTTAGCGATCAAGTCACGCAGGTTTAGACCAGCAGTGTAATAGGTAGAACGCCAGATTTGGCCTGCCGCATCACTAGCAGCTGCATAACCATGGCGGTCCCAGGTGGCGTCAGCCACCTGGCCATGCCAGTTTGCAATGTATTTGCCAATGTAACGGCCGTCAAACTGAACCGCTGATGCTAGTTCTGAAAGGATAGGGGCTAGGTACAGATGCGGCTCTACTACCTGATCTGGACCATTAGGGTTCGTATTTACATCTAACCAATTTTCACACCCGCTGGTGGTGAATAAACTGGCCGCGATTAAAGTTGAAACAAATATCTTTCTCATTTTTTTGCTAATTAAAATCCAATATTAACCCCCACGTTCACACCCATTGGCATTGGCAGGTTACCATAGTCAAAACCATAGCCACCGCTACCGCCTGTTGCCAAACTGGTTGCGCTACCCACTGGGTCAAGACCAGAATAATTGGTGATTAAGAATAAGTCTGTACCAGTTACAAACACGCTGGCAGACTTAGCTACCTTGGTTCTTTGTAGGAGGCTGGTTGGCAGAGAATAACGGAGCGTTACGTCTCTTAGGCGTACCCAGTGAACATCTTTTTCAATATAGTCTACCTCACCGGCAGAAGCCGCATAGAAGTTGGCATCCAGAACAGGGTTGATCACAATGTTGTTTCTGGTAGGGTTCTCAGTATCCTGTAGACCATCTGCCAATACCCCGTCAAATACTCTTGGCGTGAAACGGTCAAGGCTTCTCATGCTCAAACCACGCACAGTTAAGAAGTGCTCAGTGGCATTGAACACATCGCCTCCTTTTCTGATTTCAAACAAGAAGTTCAAAGAAAGGCTCTTATACTTGAAGGTGTTACCCACACCCATCATAAAGTCTGGTGTTCTGTCGCCTACCACTTTCCACTCAGTTAAGTCACGAAGCGGGAAACCATTAGAAGGGTTGATCAGGATTTCTCCTTTTTTATTTCTCTGGTACTCATAAGCGGTGAAGGAGTTAACCGGGCCACCTACACGGGCACCATTACGTACGTTGTTGTATAACCAAGTATCTGAACTGTAATACTCTGGGATGGAAGGAGGTAGCTTTACCAGGGTAGAATAGTTGTGGCTGAAGTTCACGTTCATGTCCCAGCTAAAGTCCTTGATGATAAGAGGAGTAGCGTTGATCTGGAATTCATACCCGCCTGTCTCAATCTCACCGGCGTTGAAAGTTTTCAGTACAAAGCCTGTTCCATAAGAAAGACGCATACCTCTTACAATCTGGTCTTTGGAGACTTTTCTATACAAGGCAAAGTCAGCACCTAAACGGTCATTGAAAAACTTCACTTCAGCACCTACTTCATAAGAGGTAGTTTTTTCTGGAAGCAATGCTTCTGCCGGGCCATTGAAAGCATAGCCAAAGCCACCACCAGTGGTAGATCTAGGCTCCAGCCAAGGACGGATCATGTAAGGGTCAGCATCTTTCCCTACCTGCGCGGCAGAGGCTCTCAGTTTACCAAAAGAAAGTACGTTCTTAAATTCTGCCAAAGGGGCCAATTCAGTAAAGACGAAGCTTACGCTAGCAGAAGGGTAAAAGAAGGAGTTATTTACTACTGGTAGGGTAGAGGTCCAGTCATTACGGCCGGTAAAGTTCAGATACAACATATCGTCGTAGCTCAACCCAAGGCTGCTGAACACACCCACTAAACGTCTTTGAGAAAGTCTGTTTCTACCACGGTTGGTGGTTGGGTCTGTGTTCTCAATAGAGAAAAGGCCAGGAGCCAGGAATTTCTGTCCGTTTACCGCCTGGGTGTAATAGTTCTGGTCATTAATGGCGCTACCAATTTTCAGGTCAGCTCCAATTTTATTATCCAGGAACTTTTTAGTGAACTGGCCATAGTACTGCACATTGATTACGCGGCCAGTATTTAAGCTTTGGTCAAAAATACCTCCGGTAGAGCCAGACATTCTGGATTCTGGGTGACGCACCTGCTTGATCTGCTGAGAATAATAGTCAAACCCTACGTTACCAACGAATTTGAACCAGGAAACAGGGTCAATCACAATCTTAGCGTTTGTTACATAAGAGTCACGGTCATTGTTGATAGGATTCTTATTTACGTTAAAGAACGGGTTCTCCAGTTCAGTGCTAGTAGAACTGGCAGAAAAAAACCGTCTGTTGCCATTCTCATCAAGGTAGTTTCTGGCGTCATCATTTGAGGGCCAGGACAGCAAGCCTAGCATTGGGCCGCCATTTACGTTGAATACTGACTCTACATTTGACTTTGTATAAGCGAAAGACACATCTGTAGAGATGTATTTGTTCAGCTTGGAGGTTACAGCAGAAGAAAGGTTGAATCTTTGCAAACCAGTATTAGGCACAAAAGAACCGGCATCTGTATAAGAGGCAGAAATTCTGTACGTAGAAGCTTCTGTTCCGCCAGAGAATGCCAGGTTGTGTCTCTGTGACGTCTGGGTTTGGAAGAAGTTCTTTACGTTGTCATAAAACTGGGTTCCCTCTGGGTAGGCTTCTCCAAAGTAGGTAGTAATGGTGGTTCCTTCATCAGTTACACCTTGCACCCCTCTGCCATATTGCTGCTGAATTTTAGGGTACTTTACAATGCGGTCCATTCTAAAGGTATTGCTGTAGTTGATGGAAGCAGTACCGGCTTTTCCTCTTTTGGTGGTAATCACAATAGCGCCAGAGGCTGCGTCAATCCCGTAAAGGGCAGAAGCTTCCGGTCCTTTTAGAATGGTAATGTTCTCAATATCTTCCGGGTTAATGTCTGCGGCCCTGTTACCATAGTCTACCCCTCTGTTCTCAAGAGTATTGGCAGTACCGGCAAAGTTGGCAGTACTGAAAGTACTATTACTTACAGGCAGACCATCTACCACGTATAATGGTTGGTTGCTACCGCTCAATGAGCTTACCCCCCTAATGGTTACAGAGGTAGAAGAACCAGGTAAACCTGAATTGGAATTCACCTCAACCCCGGCCACGCGGCCAGCTAAGGCATTCACGAAGTTCTCGCGCTGGGTTTGGGCTACATCAGCGCCTTTCACCTCAGTAATGGCATAGCCAAGGGCCGCTTTTCTTTCTTCAATACCTAATGCGGTTACTACCACCTCGTCCAGCGCTTTGGAGTCTGTTCTAAGCACTATATCAATGCTGTTGTTGTCGCCCACTGTTCTTTCTTGGGAGACTGTACCTATGAAACTGAACACTAAAACCCCGCCTACCGGGGCTTGAATTGAGTAGCGTCCGTTCCCGTCTGTGGAAGAACCTACGGTGGTACCTTTTACCACCACACTTACGCCGGGCATCGCCGAGCCGTCATCAGAAGAAGTCACCCTTCCGGTAATTGTCTTGCTTTGGGCAAAACCTGCCTGAGCTATGGATAAGCTCAAGACAAATAATAGTAGCCGTAACATTATTTTCATAAAAAAAGGATTTAGGGTACTGGAATGGAATTTTGTTTGTTGTTTTTTCTGTGTGCAATCAGAAGCCAATTCTACTACATAGGCACTTATTTAAAAGGAGGTTAGAGTAGGTGAAAAGTATTGCAAGTTATCCTATTTCATCAAAGGCTGAAAGATAAAATAAGGATTCGGTAAAAAAATTGGGTAACAAGACCAACTTTTTAAGCTTTTTTAAAGCTGTAATCTAATTCTTATCAAATCTTACAATAAAAATCAGCAACTTCACTCTGCCTCAAGCGCTTCACTTAAGCAGGTGCTTTCCCCTTTACAGATAGTTTCAAGTGGAAAATATAGAGAACCTGGTTAATGAATACAAGAGTTGTTTAATATTCTTAATTACTTTCTCCCAATTATTTAAAAATATTTTCTTATTGAGCAGGCAATCATGCAACTTTGATATTCATGAAGGTTGTGCCTTTGGCTCAGTAAGTTAATTTGCCAGGTAACACAAGGCCTTCCCCAAGTCAATTGTTTCAGCCTGTCAACTGGTATTATTTCTAATGTTTCACCTTTTACTTATTTCCCCGTGCAAGTCTCTTCTGCTGCTACCCAACACGTACTCACTCAGGAACCTTCTGCGGTACCTCCCAGAACCAGGCTCCGGTCACTAGACGTGTTTAGGGGCATTACTGTCCTGGCCATGATCCTGGTGAATAACCCAGGCAACTGGGGGAAAATCTATGCCCCCCTTAAGCACGCTCCCTGGAACGGATGTACTCCTACAGACCTGGTGTTCCCTTTCTTTTTATTTATAGTGGGGGTATCCATTGCCTACGCCCTGGTTGGTAGCAAACTGCACCCTGAGACCCACAACAAAACCTTGCTCAGGATTGTAAGGCGCGGGCTCACCCTGTTTGCCCTGGGTCTGTTCTTGTCACTGTTTCCTAAGTTTGCTTTTGAGACCGTGCGTATACCTGGGGTGTTGCAGCGCATTGGGGTAGTATTCATTCTGGCAGCCATAATCTTTTTAAAAACCGAAAAGCGTACGCAGCTAGTGATCATGGCGGTATTACTGGTGGGCTATTGGCTGGTGATGATGTTTGCCCCGGTACCCGGCATTGGCCAGTCCAACCTGCTGCCCACCACCAACCTGGCCGCCTGGCTGGATAATACCTTATTGCCCGGCCACCTGTGGAGCCAAACCAAGGTGTGGGACCCCGAAGGCGTTCTCAGTACCCTGCCTGCCATAGTCACCGCGCTTTTGGGCGTACAGGTGGGCCAATGGCTGAAGCAGAAAGATGAACCCGGCAACAAAATAGCCTGGCTGATGGTATGGGGCGTGATCTGTACCTGCCTGGGCCTTATCTGGGATCTGCATTTCCCTATCAACAAAAGCCTCTGGACCAGCTCCTATGTGCTCTATTCCGGCGGATTGGCTATGCTGGTGCTGGGATTATGCTACTGGCTCATTGACGTGAAAGGCTACCACCGCTTTACCACCCCGTTTTTAGTCTATGGCGTGAACGCCATTACAGTTTTCTTTCTGTCTGGGCTGATTCCGCGCATCATGGGCATGATTAAGGTAGACACGGCCGCCGGCGAGGTGGACAGCAAAACCTACCTCTACAATACTTTTTACACCACCTGGCTTTCGCCGTATAATGCCTCCCTGGCCTGGGCCCTCACCTGGATTCTTTTCTGGATGGTGATTTTATATGTGATGTATAGAAAGAACATTATCATCAAAGTATAAGCCCGGAACGGAAACCTGAGATAGAAGCTTCGGGTGTTTTGAGGCCGTTTTTGGAAAAACGGCCTCAAAACACCCGAAGCTTTTTTATTGGCAAGCATGCGTGCTTCTACTTCCTGATGCTTTAATTTTACCCCTTAGAAAAGGAGTGGCGGCCCAGCCGGAAGATAGGACAGGGGAGAATATGCTGACCTTCATACTTCTCAAGTGTTATCATACTCCAACAATAGGTTTAAGCTAGACGCCTACCAGCTTTATTCGTATTACCTGCCAGATGGAAAGGAAACCCACCTATATAAGAAGACGGTTGAACAGTTTCGGGTATGCCCTGCAGGGAATCGCCTCAGCGTTCAAGTCTGAGGAAAACCTGCGGTGGCATGTGCTGTCGGCGGGTGGGGCGGTGGCCCTGGGCTTCTTTCTGGGCATAACGCGGTTAGAGTGGGCCTTGATTATTTTCGCCGTAGGCCTGGTCTGGATGGCAGAGCTTTTTAACACGGCGCTGGAGGTATTGGTGAACCTGGTATCGCCGGGCAGACACCCGCTGGCGGGCAAAGCAAAAGACATTTCGGCGGGCGCCGTATTGGTGGCCGCCTGCACGGCCGCGCTTATTGGCGCCCTGGTTTTCTTCCCCTATCTCTGGACCCTTCTCTTAAAGTCTTCGTAAACCTTCCTTCTAAACAACAGGTTTGTTACTTTTGCCCGCTTTAGGAGGCACTTGCCTCTTTGTTTACCTTTTTTCTTACCATGACTACTACAGACGTACTCAAGAACCTCACCGAATATAACGTTTGGGCCAACACACGCATCTTGAAGAGCCTGGACCGCATTGAAGGCGCCTTGCCAGAATACGCCCAGCTTATGTTCAGCCATTTACTGAATGCCCAGGCCATCTGGATTGCGCGCATTACCGGTACCAAGAGCCCGGTAACCGTTTTGCAGGTGCATTCTTTGGAAGAGCTGCACCAGCTGCATGAGAAAACCTCTCCTAAATTGGTGGAACTGTATGCCAACGCCGATGCCGCTGAACTGGCCCGTACCATTGAATACACCAACACCCAAGGCAAGGCTTATTCCACCAAGGTGCAGGATATCTTGACCCACGCCATTAACCACGCCACTTATCACCGCGGACAGGTTTCACGTGAGTTGAGGCTGGCCGGCCATGAGCCCATCAATTCTGATTATGTGACTTACGTGCGCATTCAGTACGGCCAGGACCTGGAACTTTAATTTTCCGTTTTAGGCCTGTTTTCTGAAAAACGGGCCTAAAACAGATTTATACATCAGTACAAAAAAAGAGAGGAGACCCATAACAGGTCTCCTCTCTTTTTTATGATCTAGCTGGGTAAGACCTAGTTCAGGTTTACCGCCGGGATATCAGTGATTCGGTCATTGGTCACCACCACACCGGTTACTTCTTTGTTTTTGTAAGGAGCCACGGTGCTGTACTGCACTTTATAGGTACCTGCCGGAATGCCTTTGATCAGGTAATTCCCGGCGTCATCGGCGAAGCCGCCTATGGTGTCATTGGCCGCGGAGATCACCAGAATACCTGGCTTGGCGGCAGCTGGCGTAACAGTACCTCTAATGCCCCCGGCCACGGCCTGGGTAATAGTTCTGATCACCGGTTTCAGGTTATAGGCGCCGCTGTTGCCTCTTGGCACCACAGATTTGGCGGCGTCAAAGTCAAGCAGCATCACATAAGTCACGTCTGGCTGCAGCTCTGCGTTTACCTGCAGCTTAACGCCAGAGGTTTGTCCGCTGGGGGTGGTAAGTGGCACCAGAGAGTTACTGCCTTTCAGTTTAAGGGTGTTGTTGTTTCCTAATACCAATCTGATCTGGGAAATACGGCCCGCCGGAAGGGTAGAGCTGGCTAGCAGCGTATCACGGCCATTGGCGAAGTCAAGGAGGTTGTAGACGCCTGGCTTGATGGTTTCCAGGGTGATCCAGCCAGACCCATCATCATTGGCGTCACGGTGCACCTGCACAGATTTAATGTCAATGTTCACTTCATCATAGTCACCGGGGGCATCTGTCAATCTTACTTCCATACGGGAAGTGCCGGAAGGGTCGTTTTCTTCTGAACAAGCCGTGAAACCAAGCACGGACAAGCACATCATGGCAAAGAATACACTCTTTCTCATAGTCAAAAAATAAGGGGGTTAATGGGGCTACTTCTCCGTAGCAGACCTTTAACGCACATCTTTTATCAAAGTATATAAAAAGTTGTTTTAGACCTCATTTTCTAAAAACGTGCCTAAAACAACTTTTCAAAATACCATCTGTGGGTTACTGCTGCTTGGAAGTGTCTGCCGGAGGGGTAGGGGCAGGCTTGCGCGGGGTGAGCAGTTTATTCAACCTGGACTTGGCTTCATCCCGTAGCTTCTGTTCTGCCTCCACGCGTTTCTTGTCCAGTTCCTGACGTGCCTTCAGTTCCATTTCCTGCTGGCGTTTGACCAGTTCGGCTTTGATACTGTCTTTATTGGTAGGCGTGGTGATGTTGTATTTCTCTTTCACGCTTTCCAGCTTGGAGCTCACCACCTCTTTTACCAGGTTAGAGGCCTCGGCCTTCAAGCTGCTGCCTTTCAGGGACACGGCGGGGTCATTGTAGTTACCGGTCACTCCCAAGTTCAGGGTGACCCGCTCCAGGCCTTTGAGGTTCTGCACGCCAGATAAACTGGTGAGTTTGCCAGCCAGAGCGTTTCCTACCTTACCAGAGGGAACATCCAAGGCTACTATATAGTCTATCTTGCCGCTCAGATTATTGGTACCGCCCACGGTCATCTTGATGTCCTTCACCGTGAAATCAAACGGCTTCACTACCAGGTTTCCGCCCACTACCTCGGCCGCGAAGTTCCGGCCCTTGATGGAGAAATTCTGCACCTCATTCAGGTTGGTCAACTGGCTGATCTTGCTCAGGGCCTTCACATTGGCCACTACGGCCTCTACCACCTCAATCATGCCTTTACCGGTAAGGGTGCTCATAACGGGCATCATGTCACTGCCCAGTTCGCCGTTGAGGTTAAACTTGGTGGAGAACTCACCTTTGAGCAGGTTAGCAATGGGCGCTATCTTCTGAATGGTGTTGAAAGCACTGAAAGCGTTCTGGAAATCAAGGTTCTTAATGTCTAGCCCGAAGGAGAATTTAGGGTGGATAAGGTCTCTGGAGTCATAAGAACCAGTGGTGGAAAACTGACCTCCCAACGTGTTAAACGTAACGTCTTCCAGTCTGGCTATCTGGTCTTTAAGGGTCACCTTGCCTTTCAGGTTCTGGAGCTTGAGGTTGTCATACAGTACGGTACCCGCCTGGGTTATCAACACCATTTCCAGGTTAGCCGGAATCTGCACCACGCCTTGCGCCTCCTTAGTAGAGGAGGGAACGGTCTGGCCGGTATGCTCATCCACCATCCACTCATTCACGTTGAAGTTGGTGGAGTTCAGAGTGAAGTTTCCGCGCAGGGGTTGGTTCTCTGAGAACAGGTAGCCCATGTAATTAGACACGGTGCCATTCATCTGCACGTCGCTCTTGCCCAGGAACCCGTTCAGTTGCTGCAGGGCCACTTGCTCATTGTTGAAGGTAGCTTTAGCCGAGTTGATCTTCATGCCCTGCGGCAAATCTGTGCTCTTATAGTTGAGGTTGGCAATCTGCACGGTACCGCTGGCTTGCACGTTGCCGTACCTTCCGGCGTCTACATCGGTCATCTTGCCTTTGGCCAGAATGTTCCCGTTCAGGCGGCCGCTCAGGGTAGTACCTTCAATGGGGAAAATCTTGGTGAGTTTGGTCAGGTCCAGCACACCTTTAACATCGGCGTCAAACTGGGGCTGGGCCAGGTTCTTGATGGAAACGCGGCCTTCCAGGGGCTCTTTGTCCAGCAGCATCTTAAACCGGGAGATCTGGATATCGGTGTCGGCGGCGTTGCCGGTACGGTTGCTCACGTTGCCTATCACGGTCACCTGCTCCAGTGGGGCAGGGAACTCACTTGATTTCACGTAGCCGTTGGTTAGGTTCAGTTTGGCGGTTACCACCGGCATGTGTTTCTCAAAGTAGACGCCTTTGGCCTGAGCGTCTACGTCCAGCAAGCCGCGCAGGGTAGTGCCTTCTACCGGGAACACCTTAGTCACCTCGGCTAAGTCCAGCTTGGCTTTCAGGTTCCCGTCAATCTTCATAGGGCTCAATCCATCAATCACCACGCGGCCGTCTACCGGGTTCTTGCCCAGGTCCAGGTGCAGTTTGCGCACATCTACCAGGGTATGATCCATATTGCCATCGGTGTTTTTCACGCTCATGTCAATATTGATGTTTTTGGCCGCCTGTGGCAGGTCTGGATACTGGAAGGTACCGTTGTTTACTTTCAGGTCTACCCCAAAGCCCGGCATGGTGGTCTCATTGTACACCCCTTTCACGTAGCCGTTAAAGGCTACTTTCCCATCTGTCTTCACGTCCTTAAAATCTTTGGTGAACACGCCGGGCACCAGGGAGAAGATATTCTTGAAATCGGTCTCCAGGGCTTTGAAGGTCAGGTCCAGGTTGATATCATCGGTGGGCATGCCTACTGAGCCTGCCATCCCGAAGGCGAAATCATTGAGCCGGAAGTTGTTGTCTTTAAAGGTGTAGAGGAACTTGTTCAGGTCCATGGCCATGGTCACGTCGGCGTCCAGCTTCTTGTTCTCTATGTAGTTGACGCCGTCATAGGTCATGGTAAAGCGCTCGGCCTGGGTTTTGGTGGTCATGTCAAAGATGTCCTTGGCCAGGTCACCGCTGCCGGTGTGGTCTACGTTATAGGCGGCTATGCCGAAGGGAATGCTCAGGTCCTGGTAGATAATCTGCCCCTGGTCCATTTTCCATTCGTTGATGGCCATCTTGAAATCAGTGGTGTCCTGGTTTTGGGCAGCGGCCAGGGAGTCTGGGATGAAAATGTCCCAGTTGGCTTTCCCGCTCTTGAGCACCAGCAGTTTCAGGCGCGGCTCGCCCAGGTGCACTGATTTTATCTTCATCTGGTCCCCGGTGATCACGCTCATCAGGTCCAGGCCCAGACTGAAATCTGGCAGGTAGGCCAGCGTGTCGCGCTGGAAAGAGTCTTTGCCTACAATGGTGAGATCCTTCACGCTCAGGGCCAGATCTGGGAATGTGCGAAATAGGGACAGACTTACGTTATCTGTTTCGTATAAGACCCGGGCGTTCACGCTTTTGGCAATCTCTTTATCTAACCGGTCTTTGATCTTATCTTTGAAGAAGATAGGAACCAAGGCGGCGGCGGCAAGCAACACTACTACAAATACTGCCAGGCCTATAATTAATTTCCTCATATTGGTAATGATGTATTTTCAGGTTGTAAGTTTAGGCATTTTCAAATGATTATGCGCTTGGTAAGGCTTCTGCAATTAATGTGCCGTCTCTTTTGCTGTACTTTTCTTAGGTGGCGTGGCCTGGTTCCCTTGGTTATCCTGCTTTGGATAGGTTCTTTCCCGGCCCAGGCACAGGAGAGCGGCAGTGTTTTGCCTTATTCCCACCGCCTTTTCCTTAACCCCGCCTTTACCGGTTTATTGTCTGACTACAGCGTGACCGCCGGCCACCGCTCGCAATGGACCGGCGTCAGCCCGGGGTTCAGTACCCAAATGGTGAGCGGCGAGTACCGTTTCCTGGAAAAAAAGAATGCGGTAGGGGCTACGTTTCTATCTGATAAAGCACCGGGCGCCGGGTACCAGAAAGTGCAGGCGAACGCCCTTTACGCCTACCATACAAAATTAAAACAAAAACTGGATTTGAGTGCCGGCCTGCAGGTAGGATACGGTGCCGAGAGACCAGGTACTAAAAACTTAATCTTTGAAGACCAGTTAGGTCCGGATGGCACTGTTAATCAGCCTACTACAGAGACTTTCAGCTTTGAGAGAAAGCAGTATCTGTCCCTGGGGGCCGGTTTGCTTCTTTTTACCCGCCAATTCTGGGTAGGGCTCTCTAGCACGCAGTTGAATTCCCCGGCCGTGGGGGAAGGTTCTGGGAGCACCGTGGCGCCTACTTTTCAGCTGCAGACGGGGTACCGGTTTTACCTGAAAAGCTATTTTTCAGAAAATAAATTTGAGGAGATTAGCTTTGTGCCCACCCTTTCGTATCTTCACCAACGTGCGTTTAAACGCCTGGATGCAAGTATTTATGCCAATTTCACTCCTTTCACGGTAGGGTTGGGTGCTACCATGCTGCCGGGTACAAAAAATACACCCCTGGCAAGTACTATACAGGGGGTGGCAGGCGTTACACATAAGGGATTTAAAATAGGATATGGGTACCGGCACCCGGTGTCTGAAAACCCAGTGGCCCTGGGCCCCACCCATGAGCTGATTCTTTCCTTTGAGAAAGTGGATTACGAGAAGATTTTTAAAAGGTCAGGCTCCGATAAAAAATACAATCGGATTGCTTGCCCAGCGTTCTAATTTTCTATAATATTGCGTGTTAAAAGGTATATTTGATCTAAGAATACAATTTATCTGGTAGTTACCAAATTTATGAAGCTGTCTAAACAATTAATGTACGTGTTGGCTGCGGGGATGATCGTGTTTTCTTCCTGCTCCAAGAACAAACGTCCCACCAGCCAAGATCCGGGCAAAAAGAGTACTGCCACCGGGATTGAGTTTGATGAAGAAGAGGGGGGCTTTGCGGTAGCAGACTACAGCGACGTACCTGAAGGACCAGGTCTGGTCTTTATTGAAGGTGGTAGAACAACCCTTGGCTCTTCTGAAGAAGACGTGGCCATGACCCGTGATAACATTGAGCGTACCGTTACTATTGCTTCTTTCTACATGGACGAGGCAGAGGTAGCCAACATTCACTGGTTAGAATACCTACACTACATCCGGAAAGACTCTTCTGAAGAAATCTATGCCAAAGCGTTACCTGACACCACCGTGTGGGAGCGTGAGCTTTCTTTCAATGACCCTTACGTAAGCTATTACCTGCGTTACCCAGGTTTCCGCTACTACCCGGTAGTAGGCGTGAGCTGGCTGCAGGCCCAGGACTACTGTACCTGGAGAACGGCCATGGTAAACAAAGGCCTTGCCTCTAAATACAAAGGTGACTTAGCCGAAGGTGCTACGCCTCCAATTGAGTCTGGCGCCATTCTGCCCAACTACCGTCTCCCAACAGAGGCTGAGTGGGAATATGCTGCCCAGGCCTTGATCGGGACTCAGTTGAGCGAAGAAGAAAACCAAACCAACAAGCGTATCTACCCATGGGACGGCCACCAGGTGCGTAACCCATATGGTAAAAACCAAGGTCAGTTCCTGGCTAACTTCAAACGTGGCCGTGGTGACTACGCCGGTATTGCCGGTTCTTTGAATGACGGTGCCATGATCACTGAGTACGTGTACGCTTATCCGCCCAATGACTTCGGTCTGTATAACATGGCTGGTAACGTGAACGAGTGGGTACAAGACGTGTACCGTCCGCTTTCTTTCCAGGACGTGGAAGATTTGAACCCGGTGCGTAGAAACGGTGTATTGGATGACTCTTCTATGTATGACGTAGCTGGCTTCCAGTCTTTGATCACTAACACCGTTCGTGTATACAAAGGTGGATCCTGGAAAGACGTAGCCTACTGGTTATCTCCTGGTACCCGTAGATTCATGGAGCAGGATTCTGCTACCTCTACTATTGGTTTCCGTTGCGCCATGATTAACACTGGCTCTAACAAATAAGAAAAGTTTCTAAAGCATAAGTAAAAAGGGCCGGTTAGTAACCGGCCCTTTTTGTTTTTTAGGATATAATTATATAGATGCATCCAATTAAGAAGAATAAGGGTCATGAAATAAAAACAGTAAGGGTCATGGAAAAGTCTGTTGTTTTAATTATCCCAATTATATGTCTCCTTTTTTCATGTGAAAAAGATGAAGTATATCCTTATTCCCTTTCAAGTAAGTGGAAACTTGAAATGTCATGCGGAGGCGTTGTAGGGTGCTTACCTGCAAGTAATGTCACTACTATTGAATTTAAAGCTAATATAATCACTGAGGAGGCTAAGACCTCTCAGACATCACCACCGATCTATTACAAGAGATCAAATTATACAATACTGGATATAGCTTACGAGGATTCCAAAGCTACTTATAAGATAAAGCTTGAAGATGGGACTATCTACATGGTAGATGTATCTGCTGACCAACTGGTTTTAACTAATGAGTTACTACAGAGAATATATCATAAGCTGTAGTAACAACTTGTAGAGAGAACAACTTTATCTAGGATATGCTAAATCGCTTTAAAATACATTTTAGCCTAATCATTATAGACAATTCTACAAGGTATAGGCAATGGCCGCCACGCTCACGGTCTTAGCACCCTGGTGGAGTAGGAGGGAGGCACAAGCCTCCAACGTGGCACCTGTGGTAATCACGTCATCTACCAGCAACACATGCTTACCCTGGATAGACTCCTTATTATATATACTATACAGCTGTTGCATAGCTTCCCATCGGGCCTGCCGGTCTTTCTTGGTTTGGGTAACACTGTTCTTATTTTTCTGCAGGGCATCTTCCGCCACCGGAACAGCCAAGGCTACAGCCAGCTCCCGGGAGAAGGCCGCTACTTGGTTGTAGCCTCTTTGCTTCAGCTTGCTTTTATGTAAGGGCACCGGCACTACCACCTTAATATCTGCGTAGCCTGGCTGGCCTTGCAGTAAGGCACCATACCAACGGCCCAATACTTCACCTACCTCTTCTTGGCCTCTGTATTTGAGTTGGTGCAATAACCGCTGCACACGTCCCTTCTCCTGAAACTTGAGGTATGCGCCGGCTGCCTGTAGAGGAACCCTCCCCCAGAAAACTGTATGCAAGGCATTATCTAAAGGTGAGGTATGGAAATCTGTGTAGGGTAGTTTGATGCGGCAATGGCTGCAGATGACCTCTTCGCCCATGGCCAAATCACCGGCACAAGCCCGGCACTCCTCGGGGTACAGCAAGGCCAGAAAATCATGGAAGAGCGTACGCAGGGTCATCTGTAAGGGTGGGGGCATAGCACTCTTGCTGATTTTGGTGTAACTTTACAGTAGGGCACAGGAGCCCGTTTAATTTCGCACAACAATGAGCCAAGTAAAAGAATTCAACGACTACCGCACCCGCATGAACGAGAAGATCATGGCCGCGGATAATAAAGTAATTAAACGCTTTTTCAACCTGGACACTAATGCCTACGCAGACGGTGCCATTGACGTGAAGACCAAAGAAATGCTAGGCCTGGCCTGCTCCATGGTCCTGCGCTGCGATGACTGTATTAAGTACCACCTGGGCAAATGCTTTGAGTGCGGCCTCTCTGATGAGGAGGTATATGAAGTGTTCGCCATTGCGAATTTGATAGGCGGTTCCATTGTGATCCCTCACTTTAGAAGAGCGGTGGAGTACTGGGAAGAACTGAAAACGGAACAGCAAGGGTAAAGCAAACCGAGAAAAGGCAAATCTGTTTTAAGCCTGTTTTATGAAAAACGGGCTTAAAACAGCAAAGAATGCCACTGTGGATTACTAGGATTAAAAGCCTTTTCTAAAGAGATTTCCGCGGAAGGTAGCAAACCACATAATTTACGTTTTAAGCATGTTTTGGCAAAAATAGGCTTAAAACATACTTAAAAACTAAGTGGGAAAACTAATCATATCCACAGCTGTCCTCTTCTCTTACTAGCACACTTATACACACGGCACCCATGGAGAACGAAGAAGATTTTGATGTCCGGTGGGCAGCGCTGCGCCAGGATTTCAAGAAGAAGTTCGGTAAGAAGCCTGACCTCAATACCATCCTTTTTTTAATAGGCATTCAGGAACTAGGGCAGGGGGCGCGGGAGTTCACCAAAGAGGAAAAGCAGGACCTCATGCATATTGCCACCTGCAAACTGCTCAGCTTGTCTGGCTACTATGAACTGGAGGGAACCGACCAGGACGGATGGCCGCATTGGAAATCCGTCAAGCAACTACCTGCCTGCAACCTGAAAGAACAGGAGCGCATGCTCAAGTGGCATGCTTTGGAATACTTTGACCAAATGAGTTAAATGAAAATCATCAGTTATAACGTAAACGGCATCCGGTCTGCCATCTCAAAAGGATTTGTGGACTGGGTAAGGGCAGCCAACCCAGACGTATTGTGTCTGCAGGAAATAAAGGCCTGCGAGGACAAATTCGACAAAGTCCCTTTTGAAGAGTTGGGCTACAAAGTGTTTTTGCACCCGGCCACCAAGAAAGGGTACAGCGGCGTGGCTATCCTTTCCAAGGCAGAACCCAAGAATGTTTGCATTGGCTGCGGCATAGAGCAGTACGACCAGGAGGGAAGAGTCATCAGGGCAGATTTTGACGGGTATTCGGTGTTGAATGTGTACATGCCTTCTGGCTCCAGCGGGGAACATAGGCAAGCCTTCAAGATGGAATGGCTCCGTGATTTTCAACAGTACATGCAGGGTTTAAAGCAAACGGTGCCCGGTTTGGTTATTTGCGGCGACTATAACATCTGCCACCAGGCCATTGATATCCACAACCCTAAATCCAATGCCAAGAGCTCGGGCTTCCTACCCGAGGAGCGCAACTGGTTCTCTGGTTTCCTGAAGGATGGCTTCATTGACTCGTTCCGGCACTTCAACCAAGAGCCGCACCAGTACACTTGGTGGAGCTACCGGGCCAATGTGCGCACCAAGAACCTGGGCTGGCGCATTGATTACCTGTTGGTATCTGACCACCTAAAGCCGTTCATGAAACGGGCCGCCATTTTACCGGAGGCTAAACACTCTGACCATTGCCCCGTGTTGCTGGAAATGCACCCGGTAGAGGCATAGGCTTTCCCTCTTTCTCAAAAGGCGTTTTGGGGCTGTTTTCTTAAAAACGGCTCCAAAACGCCTTTTTCTTTTCTGTCTTCATTACATACCAAGCTTTGGTGCATGAGCGCTAGCAAACCTGTTATCTCCCGCTATAGAAGTCCTACCTTAGTCTCGTTTCGGGGCCATTTTCCAGAAAACAGGCCTAAAACAGGGCAATAGCTTCCAATTCAAAGAATTAACAATAAATTAGTGAGCGAAAGAGTTAATACTCTACTACCTAATTACGTATGAAAAGGCAAGGAAACGACTTGGACTTCCTGCTGCTACGTTCCCGTTTCCTGACTACCTCCTTAATTTCTCTTCAAAGTATGCGGGCTGCCGGTTCTTTCCATTTAGTTTTACAGCAGCTTCAGGCGTTCAAGCGTAAGTTTTACCTGAACCTGCTCTTCAAAGGCGCGCTTCTCACTGTGGGGCTGCTGCTGTCTTCTTTCCTGCTCATTACTGTTTTAGAGTACTTCTTTTACTTTCAGCCGGAGGTTAGGGCGTTTCTGCTCTTCTCTTTTCTGGCTATTAGCGCTTTTGCCATTATAAGATGGCTCTGGACGCCCCTCATGGCCCTGGCTAACCTAAAAAAGCTGCTTTCAGATGAGCAGGCGGCCCGGCAGGTGGCACAGTATTTCCCTGAGATCCAGGACCGGCTCCTGAATCTGCTGCAACTCAAGAACGTGGCCCTGAACAATGATCTAGTAGCCGCCAGCGTGGAGCAACGGTCTGAGGAGTTGGCCAGTTACCGTTTCCCGGAGCGTATCAAGCTTACCCAGAACCGCTCTTACTTCAAATACCTGCTCTTGCCCTTGTCTCTGGTGTTGGTGCTGGCCTTTATCTATCCGGCGCTGTTTGTGCAGGGTACCGAACGGATTATCCATTTCAAGCGGCATTATACCCCTAAAGCACCGTTTGAGTTCAAGATTGAAAACCGATCACTGCAGGCCTTCAAAGGCGAAGACTTTGAGCTGAAGGTGACCATTGAAGGGAAATCTATTCCGGAGGAGGTGGCGCTGGTCTTGGATGGGAGGGTGCTTCCGCTTAAACAGACCGGTGACAATACCTATGTCTATGAGTTCAAGCAAGTGCAGGAGCCCGTGGATTTCCAGTTGACCGGTGCCGGCTTTTATTCTGCTTCCAACCATTTAAACGTGGTGGCCCGCCCCATGCTTCGGTCCTTGAGGGCGGAGCTGAAATACCCGGCCTATACCCGCAAACCGGCCGAAACACTGGATAACACCGGTGATTTGACCGTTCCGGAGGGTACACAGGTTACCTGGCGTCTGGCCGCCGACAATGCGGACTCCCTATGGTTGCAGTTCCATGCCCCTGCGCAAACCGTAAAAGCTGAGCTTAAGGACGAGGAATACGTGGTCAAGAAAATCTTCCTGCAGAGCCAGCCCTACAGCATGCACCTTAAAAATCCTTATTCAGAGAACAAGGAGCAGATTTCGCACCAGGTGACCGTCATCCCAGACCAAACCCCTGAAATCACGCTGGAGCAGTTCAAAGACTCAGTGTTGTATTCTTACTTAGTGGTGGGCGGGACCATCTCTGATGACTATGGATTCAGTCGGCTGGCGCTATACTACCGCGTGCTCAAAGGCAACCAGTCTGGGGGCGGGTACAGAACCGTAGGCTTGCCCATAAATGGCTCTCTGGCCACGCAGTCTTACTTTCATCAGCTTAACCTGAAACCCTTTAACCTGCAGCCCGGCGACAAGCTGGAGTACTATGTGCAGGTCACAGACAATGACCAGGTACCGCAGCCTAAGAGCGCCCGAACCTCTACCTTCATTTTCAAGTACCCAGACCCGTCTGAGCTCCGCAAATCCATTGAGGAAACCTCGCAGCAGGTGCAGTCCCAGATGAAATCATCGCTCACCAAGGCGGAGGAACTGAAAAAGTCTTTAGAGCAGAACGAGGACAAGACCAAACTCAAGAAGGAGCTCTCTTACCAGGACAAAAAAGCCCTGCAGGAGCTAGCTGAGAAGAAGAAGGCCTTGCAGGAAGACTTGGAAGCCATGAAGAAGATGAACGAGCAGCTCAACCAGCAGCAGGAGCGCTTCTCGCCCCAGAGTGAGAAATTAGCCGAAAAACGCGAGCAACTGCAAAAGCTCATGGACCAGCTATTGGATGAGGAAACCAAAAAGCTGTATGAGCAACTGGAAAAACTCCTGCAACAGAAACAGCCAGACCCAGCCCAGATACAGCCTCTCCTGGACAAACTCAACAACAAGGAAGACAACCTCCAGAAAGAGCTGGACCGCCTACTGGAAATGTTCAAGCAACTTCAGGTAGAGCAGAAACTAGACAATGCCCTGCAGAAGCTGGATGAGATGGCTAAAAAGCAGGAAGACCTGGCCAACAAGACCGCAGAGCAGAAAGAGAAAGCAGACCAAGGCTTGCAACAGGAGCAGAAAGCGCTGCAAGAGGAATTCAAACAGATGCAGGAAGACCTCAAAGAAGCCGATAAGCTGAACAAAGAGCTGGAGAACCCGGAAGACATGCCGGATACGGACCAGACTGAGCAGCAGATTGAGCAGGAGCAGCAGAATGCCCAGGAATCTATGCAGAAAGGCAAGAACCAGAAGGCAAGCCAGCAGCAGAAATCAGCCGCCCAGAAGATGAAGGAGATGTCCCAGCAGATGCAGAGCCAGGAGATGGGCGGTGACATGCAGCAGATGCAGGAGAACCTGGATCATCTAAGAGACATCCTGGAGAACTTGGTGACTCTTTCCTTTGACCAGGAGAAGCTCATGAAAGACTTCAGATCTGTGCAACAGACAGACCCTAGGTTTATAGGCCTGGCCCAGCAGCAGCTTAAACTCTCAGATGACGCCACTATTATTGAAGACAGTCTTTTGTCGCTGGCCAAACGCGTTCCGCAGATAGAATCCTTTGTGACCCGTGAAGTAGGGGCCATGGAAGAGGAGATGAGCAAAAGCTCTGAGTCTATCAAAGAGCGCAACCTGGGCAAAACCGGAAACCACCAACAGTTGGCCATGACCTCCATGAACAACCTGGCCCTCATGCTCAGTGACGTACAAAAGCAGATGCAGCAGGCCATGATGGCCATGCAGCAAAGCGGACCCGGCAAAAAGAAAGGCAAAGGCAAGAACGGAAAGAACCAACCCGGTAAGATGGGCCAGATGCAGCAACAGCTCAATGAACAGATTCAGCAACTGCAGAAGAGCGGCAAAAGCGGCAAGGAACTGTCTGAACAGCTGGCTAGGTTAGCCGCCCAACAGGAAATGCTTCGTAACGCTATGAAGGAGCTAGCCCCGGCGCCAGGTGCCCCCGGAGGCAAGGAGGGAGGGGAGAAACTCAGTAATTTGAGCAAGCTCATGGAACAAACCGAAACTGATCTCGTTAATAAACGTCTTACGGAACAGACCATGATGCGACAGAAAGAGATTCTGACGCGCCTACTGCAAGCTGAGAAGGCCGCCAATGAGCGTGATCTGGATGAGAAAAGGGAAGCCAATACCGCCAAGGAATTGCCGGCCCGCATCCCGCCATCGCTCCAGAAGTACCAGGAACGGCAGAAACAGCAGACAGAAACGCTCCGTCAGAACCTACCTGCGCTGACTCCTTATTATAAAAGACAGGTAGATGCTTATTTTAAGCAATTAGGTTATTAGATTTGCAGACATTTCAGATATAGTAAACATATTATGAATCAAGTAAAAATTCAGATTCCTTCTATCATTGAGAATATCCGCATTGTGGAGAGCTTTATAGACAACTCCCGGGAGAAGTTCCAGATTGAAGATGATATCTATGGTAATATTATGGTTGCCGTGACGGAATCTGTGAACAACGCCATTAGACACGGTAACAAGTTTGATAAAGATAAGAACGTCTATCTTTCTCTTTTCGTGGAACCCAACCAATTGCGTTTTGAGATAGAAGATGAGGGAAGTGGCTTTGATCCAAATTCATTAAGTGACCCTACCGCCCCTGAAAACCTTGAAAACCCTGGTGGACGCGGCATCTTTTTAATGCGCAACCTATGTGATGATGTTACCTTCAGCAATGATGGCCGCACCGTGTCACTAACCTTTAATATTGAGAATGCAGGAACTGCCAATTGAGTTTTTTGCCGAAGAGGTAGAATTTGAGGTAAAGAACGAGTCTAAAGTCAAAGAGTGGCTTTTTGAGATTATTTCAGAAAATTCCTTCGAAGTAGAATCTTTGAACTACATTTTTTGTTCCGATGAATATCTTCATCAGATGAATGTAGAATACTTAGATCATGATACGCTCACTGATGTCATCACCTTTGATAATTCCGATATAGAAGGAGTTATTGAAGGTGATGTTTTCATTAGTATAGACCGCATTGTGGACAACGCCGCTACTTTCAACACCTCCACTGAAAAGGAGCTACACCGGGTTATGGCCCATGGGTTACTCCATTTACTGGGTTTTGATGATAAAACGCCCGAAAAGCAAGCTATCATGCGTTCTAAAGAAGAAGAGTGTTTGGCGCTTATAAAGTTTTAAACACACCATTCTTTAGTTTTACCTCACTTATCAACAATGTTTCACGTGAAACATCACACTAATCCACATTATGTTCACAAATTATGATGTAATAATTGTTGGGGCAGGACACGCCGGCTGTGAAGCCGCTCACGCAGCTGCCACCATGGGATCGAAGGTATTACTCGTAACCATGAACATGAACACTATTGCCCAAATGTCTTGCAACCCAGCCATGGGTGGTGTAGCCAAAGGACAGATAGTACGGGAAGTAGATGCCCTAGGCGGAATGAGCGGAATCATCACGGATAAAACTATGATCCAGTTCAGAATGCTGAATATGTCCAAAGGCCCCGCCATGTGGAGCCCGCGCGCCCAGAGCGACCGCATGCGTTTCGCTGAGGAATGGAGAATGGCTCTTGAGCAAACCCCCAACATAGATTTCTGGCAGGAAATGGTCTCAGAGATTTTGGTGGAAGATGGCCGGGCCGTAGGAGTGAAGACCAGCCTGGGGATTGACATTAAAGCCAAAGCCGTAGTATTAACCAATGGCACCTTCCTAAATGGGGTCATCCATATAGGGGAGAAAAAATTAGGCGGTGGCCGGGCTGCCGAGAAGTCAGCGAAAGGAATTACGGAGCAGTTAGTGTCTTTAGGTTTTGAAGCCGGCCGCATGAAAACCGGTACCCCGCCCCGCGTGGATGGCCGCAGCCTGAACTATGACGTCATGGAAGAGCAGAAAGGGGATGAGAATCCTTCCAAGTTCTCCTATACAGACACACCGGCGCTCAACAACCAAAGAAGCTGCTATATCACTTACACAAATAGTAAGGTCCATGAAATCCTGAAAACCGGATTTGAGAAATCCCCCATGTTTCAGGGAAGGATACAAGGCTTGGGACCGCGTTATTGCCCGTCTATTGAGGATAAGATCAACCGCTTCGCGGAGCGGGATCGCCACCAGATCTTCGTGGAACCCGAAGGTTGGAGCACCGTGGAAGTGTACGTGAATGGTTTCTCCAGCTCTCTGCCCGAAGACGTACAGTTAAAAGCCTTGCGCGAAATACCAGGATTTGAGAACGCTAAAATGTTTCGGCCCGGTTACGCCATTGAATATGACTTCTTCCCACCTACACAATTGAACCTGACCCTGGAAACCAAGCTGGTGGATAACCTCTACTTTGCAGGGCAGATCAATGGTACTACTGGGTATGAGGAAGCGGCCTGCCAAGGCCTTATGGCGGGAATTAACGCCCATAATAAGGTGCATAACTTAGAGCCGTTCGTCCTTAAAAGATCAGAGGCCTACATAGGCGTTTTGATTGATGACCTGGTGAATAAAGGCACCGAGGAACCTTACCGCATGTTCACCTCCCGCGCTGAGCACCGTATCTTGCTTCGCCAGGACAACGCAGACTTGCGCCTCACCGAAAAAGGGCACCAGTTGGGTTTGGCTTCTGAAGAACGTCTGCATAAAGTAATCCGCAAACGGGAAGAGACCGCTGAAGTGCTCGCCTACCTGCAACAAAAAGGAATTGAGCCAGAAGAAGTGAACGCCATATTACTGTCTCTGGACTCAGCGCCTATCAGTGAGAGAGCAAAGGCGGGGAATCTACTCAAGCGCCCCAACGTGGAACTGGAGCATTTACTGCACTCCTCTGACAGCCTGAACCTGTTCCTGAGTAAATATTTACCAGATAGCCTGGAGCAAGCGGTTATTCTTTTGAAATATGCGAGCTATATTGACAAAGAAAACCAGATGGCCGCCAAAATGGAGGAACTGGAGAACTACATCATCAAAGGCCGGTTAGATTACAAGGGAATTACGGCGCTCTCCAATGAAGCCCGGGAGAAACTCTTTAAGGTGCAGCCTGAAACCTTAGGACAAGCATCGCGCATCAGTGGCGTATCTCCGGCAGATATTTCCATTCTGATGGTATACTTAGGAAAATAGAATGAGCTACGAACGGCTAGACCATTGCCCCATTTGTTCAAAAACCGAGTTTAAAAATTTTCTGGTAGTACAGGACAAGAGCGTTTCAAAGGAAAGCTTTGTGATTGTGCAGTGTCTGAATTGCCAGCTCAAGTTCACCAATCCGCGTCCGCCGGAAGAAAGCATTGGTCCTTACTATGCCTCTGAGGAATACATTTCCCACTCAGACACTAGCAAAGGGTTGCTCAATAAAACCTACCGTCTGGTTAGGTCTATGGCGGTTAAGACCAAGGTGGAGCTGGTGAACCGGTTAAGTAAAAAGGGGAATATCCTGGATTACGGCTGTGGGGTAGGGTATTTTCTGCAAGCCTGCCAGAAACAAGGTTGGCAGGTAGAGGGGTATGAACCCAATGAAACCGCTAGAAAGCAAACCGAAGAGAAACTGGGGAAACCCGTTCACCACGGGTCATTGGAGGAGCTAGGGCAGGAAACGTCTGATGTGGTTACGCTGTGGCACGTGTTAGAACACATTCACCAGTTGAATGAAACGGTAAAGGCCTTGGTGAATGCCACCAAAAAAGGAGGCCATATAGTCATAGCGGTGCCCAACGCAGACTCTTATGACGCTAAAAAATACGGGGCAGATTGGGCAGCCTATGATGTGCCGCGGCATCTGTATCACTTCAATAAAATCAGCATGCAACGTCTGCTCAAAAAGCACCGGCTGGAATTAAAGGAAGTTTTACCCATGAAATGGGATGCCTATTACGTAAGTATCTTGAGCGAAAAGTATAAACATGGCCAAACCAAAATGCTGGGCTCGTTCTTTACCGGATTCAGGTCCAACCTGCACGGTGCGTACAACGGAAACTCCTATTCCAGCCAGATTTTTATTGCCCAGAAAAAATAACCCATAGAAAAGCAAGCGTAATGACCTTATAGTGCAGACTGTAAGGTCATTTCCATTTTACAGCCAAAAATGAAAAACCACCTCAGAAACGCCCTTACCGGGGTAGCCCTTTTCCTAGCCGCTGGATGTGCCAGCATCTCAAGCCCAGAAGGCGGAGACAGAGATATAACGGCCCCCACTCTTATAGCCTCTACCCCTAAAAATGGGCTAACCAATACAAAACCTGAAAAGATCATCCTCACTTTTGATGAAGCCATCCAGGCCCCAGATCTTACCCGGGAACTACTCATTGCGCCCTTAACCAACAATACCTACAAGACCAAGATCAAGAACGAGACCATTGAAATAACATTCACAGAACCCTGGCTGGAGAATACCACCTATAATCTCAACTTCAGGAAGGGGATTACAGATGTAACAGAAAAAAACGCCGCCAAAAACCTGGTGATCACTTTTGCCACTGGAAACTACCTGGACTCCGGCAGGGTATCCGGCACCGTGGCTTACCTATTCAGTAACACCACACCCAAAGAAACCAGCGTACTCTTGTACCGGGCCAATGATACCACCCAGATAGCGAAAGGAAAGCCATTGTACGTCACTTCCTCAGATTCTGCGGGGAATTTTACCTTCACCAATATAAAAGAAGGCAATTACCACCTCTACGCTTTACTTGAAACCAACAACACCCTGAAGTATGACAGTGAGAAGGAAGCTATCGCTTACCTGGCAGATTCTATTCAGGTAAGACCTGCGGCCAAAGACCTGAAGCTAATCCTCCATACCCAAGATACAACCAAGCCGAACGTGATTTCCCGCAAGGGTTTCACCAACGCCTATGAGGTGACCTATAATGAAGGCCTGGCCAAAGCCACGGTGAAAGGGGCAGAGAAAAGCGAGGATATTAAATGGCTCCTGGATCCCAACGGTAAAACCTTACGCTTGTTCCCAGCCAAACCGGAAGAAAAGAAATGGCTGGTAGAGGTACAGGACAGTGCCCAAAACGTGAAGGTAGATACCATAGCCGTACGACTAAGTGGAAGCCGCGCGCCCAGAAAAGCCAACAGCTTTACCGTAGCCAACGGCACCACAATTCAACCTGGCCAGGAAATCAAGCTGTCGTTTGAGGTTCCCACCAAAATCGTGCAGCCATTGGGCGCCGTTACTTTGGTATATGATTCGGTTAAAACGGTTTCCAGCAAAGACGCCAAAGACCTTGTGCTAAACCAAACCGGAACAGAGATTACCGTGAAACTCCCCATGGAGGCCAAAAGTCAGGTAACGGTTACGCTAGACACCACTAAAATCGTCCCTTTTATAGGAGATAGATATGCCACCAATACCCAAAAGCTTACTGTTTCGGATAAAATCACCACAGGCAGCCTGCAGGTAAAACTGGCCACCAAGGAAAAGAACTTCTTTGTACAGCTGCTGCGCCAGGACCAGATTGTGAAGGAAGTAAAAAATAAAACCTCCATTCTTTGGACCGACCTAGAGCCCGGTACTTACCAATTACGCATTCTCATTGACGCCAACGGAAACGGGAAATGGGACAATGGCCTTCTAAAAGCCCGCAGATTACCTGAACCGGTGGTGCTTCCCAAGGAAATTTTTGAGATCAGAAGCAACTGGGAAATCGAAACGTCCACCATCCAATTCTAGGTGGAAACCATGTGCACAACTGTGGACAAACTTCTGGACAACTCAAGCGTAAGTCTGATAAATGATTTTACCAAAACCGTGAAACAGCTCGCCTCTCACTCAATTGTGGGAGCCGGTGCATAAAAACAGAAATTGCCTGAAGTTATACACGTGAGTATAAACGTTGGGCAGTTTTAGACACATTTCCTGTGAAAAGGTGGAAAGCTCATTTAAGTGCCTGACAAAGACCAAACAAGAATCCACAAAGAAGCCGGCATAACTGGTACTACCCCGGGGATTATTCAGAAGTGCGGGGATAACCTCTGGAAAAGAAATCTTATCCACTTCTGCACAGCCCTAATGATGAAAAAGATTTATTTTATGAAAAATCATTTTATAATAAATATCACGTGGGGAAAGTGGAAAAGTGGGAAAACCCGCCAGATCGGGTAGGAGAAAGGGGAGCTGGGGCGCGGCGCAAAAATTTAAGCAGGCAGGGTGGGCCGGTCCTAATGTGGAAGAAACCCCAATTTTTGAGTAGTTTTATAAAAACAAGCCGGAAACGGAACCATATAACCACTAGAAACTATGGAACAGGATAGAGAACAATTTGATCATGAGATAAAATTAGGCTACGGCATTGGCGACCTCCGTTTTGGCCTGAGCATGGACCAGGTAGAGGAGATCATGGGCGAGCCCGAAGAAGTAGAAGAGTCTGATGAGGAAGATGAGTTTGAGCACAAGGCCTGGAATTACTGGGACAGCGGCTTCTCTTTCTACTTTGACAAAGAAGATGACTACCGCCTTAGCTGCATAGAGACTGCCAACCCCAACGTGACGCTATGGGGCAAGAAGATCTTTGAAATCAGCCAGCAGGAAGTAGAGCAGCTCTTCAAGCAGCAGGGCGTACAAGACGTAGAGAAAGAGAAAATGGAAAACAACGTGACCTGCCTCTCTTATGAAAACGAAATGATTGACCTTTACTTTGAAGAAGGCAAGCTTTTAGCCGTAAACTTCGGCGTGCACATGGATGAGAATCTGGAAGTTCTTTGGCCAGAGGAAAACCAAGCCTAAGCCTTCATTTTCGTTTAAGTTAAAAGAGAAGCCCCACCCAGTATTATACTGAGGTGGGGCTTCTCTTTTAATCCCAAATTTCCGTTTTGAGCCTGTTTTCCTAAAAATGGGCTCAAAACGGCTCAGAGAAAAGACCAGCAGAAAGGTGAAGTCCTAAAAAGGGCCAATTTTCAAAAAAATCGTCCGCCGTTGGCGGTTTCATCTTTTAAGAAGGCCTCGCTCGTTAAAAGGAAATCCTGAACGCTTAAAAAATTTGCCTGGAAATTACCTGTAGGAAACCGGACCCACCGGCACATCAGCTCATGTAGGGGAAGGGGCCCGGAATTTTTTGGAATAGGAAATTTTCAAATTTAAAGGCCTGTGGCAGCCTTCTTGGCAAAAGAGCACTCAGGGTTGGCAGTTACTCTATATACAGCCTAGAGAAAGGCTTAAAGGGATAAGATGAGTTACTCCTTGAGCGTGGAACATCTGTTTTAAGCCCGTTTTCTTAAAAACAGGCCCAAAACACCCGGCTACTCTGCCCTATTCAAAAAGATAAGCTACCAGTTACCGCTTGGAAATGATTTCTTGGAGGTACCTGATAGCCCTAAAAAAGAAGAGCCGCCTTAAAATAAGGCGGCTCTTTATATAGAAAACGTTTAGCTTATTATTAGGCGAACAACCACCGGAACAGGATGAACAGAGATCCGGAGAGGAACATAGACACCGGCAGGGTCAGGACCCAGGCCATGGCAATGTTTCTGATGGTGGAAGGGTTCAGGTTTTTGATGCCTTTGTTGGCCACCATACTACCCGCAATCCCTGAAGACAGAATGTGGGTGGTACTTACCGGCAACTTGAACACAAACGTAGAGAAACCAATCACACTGGCGGCCATAAACTCAGCAGAGGCGCCTTGCGCATAGGTTAAGTGCTCCTTGCCAATCTTCTCACCAATGGTTTTCACAATCCGTTTCCAGCCAATCATGGTACCAATACCCAGGGAAAGGGCAATCATCATAATCACCCAGTTAGGGGCATAGTCTGTGAAGGAGCGCATACCGGTCACACCTTCTTTCAAGGTC
Source organism: Rufibacter soli (assembly GCF_054781795.1). Classification (NCBI taxonomy): domain Bacteria; kingdom Pseudomonadati; phylum Bacteroidota; class Cytophagia; order Cytophagales; family Hymenobacteraceae; genus Rufibacter; species Rufibacter soli. The sequence continues at coordinate 163,020 of NZ_BAAGTS010000003.1, forward strand.
TCTTTGTCGCGCTGGCTCAAGGTCACGTCCTTGCTTTCCAGAAGCTTGTCGGTGCCTTTGGTGATCAAAAGGATATCACGTCTCAGTTTGAATCTAGAGTCTTTGGGCAGTTCCTTCAGGCCGGCATTGGCGGCAAAGATTCCGTTCATTTCACGAACCTCGTTATTCAACAGGGTTAATTGGTGGGCATCTGAAGCAGAAAGCGTGCTGCTGTCTACCTTGGCCAACACCATTTCTACCTTATTAATGGAGGTCTGCAGCTCAAACGGGTTTTTGCTGTTGTCCAAGGCAAAGTAGGTAGGCACTATGGCAATCAAAATCAGCATCACCAGGCCAACCCCTTTCTGCCCGTCATTAGAGCCGTGGAAGAAAGAAACCAGCGTACAGGTAAGAATCAGGATAATTCTAATCCAAAGCGGGGGAGCCTTCCGTTTGTGCGGCTCCTTGAAAATGGTCTTGTTCTTTACAAACCGCTTCAGGATAAACATCAGGAAAACAGTAAGGGTAAAGCCCAGGAAAGGCGATACGATCAAAGACATTCCGGTTTTGGTGGCTTCTGACCAGGCAAAGGTGGCCTCAGTGGTGGAGGGCAACAGAGAATAAGCAATCCCTAGGCCCAGGATAGAGCCAATCAACGTATGCGAACTGGAGGAAGGCAGGCCGTAGTACCAGGTACCCAGGTTCCAGATGATGGCGCTTATCAATAAGGCCCCAATCATGGCAATGCCGTGCCACACGTCCTGGTCAATGAGCGTTTCAATGGGCAGCAGGTACACAATCCCCATGGCTACCCCAATTCCGCCGGCAAAAACGCCAATAAAATTCCAGAAGCCAGACCAGATCACGGCCGCCCAAGGGCGAAGGGTATTGGTGTAGATCACGGTGGCCACGGCGTTGGCGGTGTCATGGAAACCGTTTACAAATTCAAAAAGACAGGCTGCCAGTAAACAGATAATCAGCAGGATCAATAAGTCAGTTTCTAATCCGAACATAAGCGTATAGAGGTGAGAAAAAAGCTGCCAAAATTAAAGTTTTATAACCCGGGCAATGTTACCGAATTGTTAAATAAAACTCAAAGAAGAAGATAAGTGGTCAAATTACAAGCAGATACTAGTGCACGCATACGCAAACGGCTTGATTTAGTAGAAGTGAAAGGGGAAGATTACTTGGGCAAAGTGCGGCAGAAACCTCTATATTTGCGCCTATGAGCACTACTGAGAAAACCACAGAAAACGCGCAGCTGAAAGATATTATATCGCATGCCAAGGAATACGGCTTCGTATTTCCGTCCAGCGAGATTTATGACGGCCTGCAGGCCGTTTATGATTACGGCCAGAACGGGGTGGAACTGAAGAACAACCTCAAGACCCTTTGGTGGAAATGCATGACCCAACTGCACCAGAACGTAGTGGGCATTGACGCCGCCATCTTCATGCACCCCCTTACCTGGAAAGCATCGGGCCACATTGACTCCTTCAATGACCCCATGATTGACAACCTGGATTCTAAAAAGCGCTACCGCGCCGACGTACTCCTGGAAGAGAAAGCCGCTGAGTACGAGAAAGCCGGCACTGTGGACAAAGCCCAGGCCCTGCTCAAAGAAATGGGCCGCCTGCTAGAGGCCGAAGACCTCAAAGGCGTACAGCAACTCATTATCTCAGAAAACATAAAGTGCCCGGTGTCAGGTACTTCCAACTGGACCGAAGTGCGTCAGTTCAACCTGATGTTTTCCACCCAGGTAGGATCTGTGGCCGAGGACTCCAGCACCATTTACCTGCGCCCCGAAACCGCCCAGGGAATTTTCGTGAACTTCCTGAACGTGCAGAAATCTGGCCGCATGAAAGTGCCGTTTGGCATTGCCCAAATTGGGAAAGCGTTCCGGAACGAGATTGTGGCTCGCCAGTTCATCTTCAGGATGCGCGAGTTTGAGCAGATGGAGATGCAGTTCTTTGTGCGCCCTGGCACCGAAGGCGAGTGGTACGAAAACTGGAAAGCCTGGAGAAAGAATTGGCACCTGGCCTTGGGCGTGCCTACCGAAAAACTACGGTTCCACGACCACGACAAGCTGGCCCACTACGCCAAAGCCGCCGTGGACATTGAGTTTGAGTTCCCGTTTGGGTTCAAAGAGGTAGAAGGCATCCATTCCCGCTCTGACTTTGACCTGACCCAGCACCAGAACCTGAGCCGCAAGAAGCAGCAGTACTTTGACAATGACCTCAACGAGGAAGGCAAGCCTTACGGAAACTACGTGCCTTACGTGGTGGAGACCTCCGTGGGCGCTGACCGTCTGTTCCTGATGACGCTCTGCAACGCCTACCAGGAAGAGGAAATCACCGAAGGCGAAAACACCAAGACCCGCACCTTCCTGAAATTCCATCCTGCCATCGCCCCGGTGAAAGCCGCTGTGTTCCCGCTGGTGAAAAAAGATGGCTTGCCAGAGAAAGCCATGGAGATCTTCAATGACCTGAAATTTGATTTCAACATGATCTATGAAGAGCGCGACGCCATTGGCAAGCGCTATACCCGCCAGGATCTGATAGGCACCCCGTTCTGTATTGCCGTAGATTACGAGACCCTGGAAAACGATACCGTGACCGTACGCGAGCGTGACAGCCGCGAGCAGAAACGCATGCACATCTCTGAACTTCGCCAATACATAGGAGACGCTGTAAGCTTCAAACGTATTTTTGAGAAACTATAGATTGTGAATAAAGGCCGTTTTTCTGAAAACTGCCTGAAACCATTTCCACCATAAAAAAAGCCCTTGCGCCCAGCAGGGGCTTTTTTTATGTGTTACTAACCTATCGAGGAGAATTTTCAACGCCTTGTTTTCCACGTATAGCTGTAGGGGCAATCCCTTGTGGTTGCCCTTTGTCGTTCTGCACTCATTGGGCAACCACAAGGGATTGCTCCTACAAGTTCAACAAAGTCAAATCCCATAAAATAAGAGAATGCGTTTTTGGCCCATTTTCCAGAAAACAGGCCAAAACGGAAAAACAGAAAAGGCTCTCCTAATTAAGGTGAGCCTTTTCTGTTTTCTATAAGATCGTAGAGACTTATCGCATACATCCTATGCGCCGGCCAGTACCAAACCCGGAGCTGAAAACAATCAGCAAAAGAAGGTAATCTGGTAATTCTAGAATGCGTGAGGCGTATGCAATTGGTCGAACGCATCAAAAGCACGCCCTACAAAATACCTTATGACCCATAATCAGCAAAGAAGTTCCGGCAAGATTACTCCATGCCCAGCGACGGTTGGGTCTAGCGTCAAATTCTCACCCTCTTGCTGGAACCCGCCTGTGAACGGATGCTCGGCAATGAAAAGGGGCGTGTCCAGGTCTATGTAGTCAAACCCGCCAATACCCGCCGCGAAGTGCGCCGAGAAGGTCATGGCCAGGATGCTTTCCACCATGCCGCCAATCATGAGGCCTAGGCCGTGTACCTGCGCCAGGGCCGCCATCTGCAACGCCTCCAGCACCCCGCCCTTCATCAGTTTTATGTTGACAACCGCGGCGCTTCGGTCCTGGGCCAACTGCGCCACGTCTCGGGCGCTGCGCGCCGATTCATCTGCGGCAATGGGGAAAGGGCAGGTGGTTGCCAACACGGCCAAGTCTTCCCAGCTATCCCTTGGAAGCGGCTGTTCCAATAGAATAACCGGGATTTTAGCTTCCGCCAGTCTGTTAACAAAGTCCTGAGCCCGGGCTAGATCATAGCCGCAATTTCCGTCTACAATCAGTTTTGCCGCCGGGGCCGCCATGTGGATGGCCTGCAGTCGGCGCACGTCATAATCCACATCCGTGCCTTCGGTCTTCACCTTTATTATAGAGAAGCCGCGTTCTACAATAGAGCGCGCTGAGGCGGCGGCGTGGGCTTCGTCTCCAGCGGTAATGGTCAGGTCGGTTTTTAGCTGCGTCTGCACACCCCCGAAGAAAACGTAGAGCGGCATCTGGTAATGTTTGCAGAGCGCGTCTAGAATGGCCATCTCCAGCCCGCACCGGGCGGCGGGCGCCGCAGGCGCCAATTCCTCTAAATGCTTAGCCAGGGTGCGCCAGTTTTTTACATCTTTCTGCAGCAGCTGCTTTTCAAGGTCTTTTAATACGGCCAGCGTGCTTTCCTGGGTCTCGCCACTTACGGCCGGGAAGGGGGCTGCTTCGCCCAGGCCCGTGGTTCCATCGGCTAGCTGTACCTGCACCATTACATTCTCTACCTGGTACTGGGTGCCGGTGGCAATGGCGAAGGGTTCCAACAAGGGCAAACTCAATGGTTGAAAACGAACGGAGATTATTTGGGTGGGAGACATAAAAGGGAGTGGATAAGTGTTGAAGCAAAGAAACAAAGAATGCAGGTATTGACGGCAAAAATCCGCTTGAAATGTAAGGAGCGTAATTTTCACGAAAACCAAGGGATGAGAAATCCACATTCCGTTTTAAGCCTGTTTTCCCAAAAGCAGCCTTAAAACGCTAAGGCCAGCCGGCCTCCCTTTCCGCAAGAGCTACCCTACAACAGGTTTTGCCCAGGCGCCGCCCGCAGACGAAAAGAAAAACGTGGTGGCAGGGTACGACTTTCCGTTTTGGGCCTGATTTGGCCAAAACGGCCCCGAAACGGAAAAAACACTTGTACCGCCCACACAAATTTTTATTGCTTAACTTTGCTAATGGAACCCTTGCGTGTAAGGTAGCTTTATTTTATAGCGCGGACGGTTGAGAAGCGCCAGCTGTAGGAACCTGTTTTCTAATCAGTAAGGCTTCCCTCAAGAAGAATTGAATAACACCTACCACCATATAGACCAAAAGGTGAAGTACAACGAGTATAAACAACTAGACTACGCGGGCCTGGCCGAGGAGGTGAGAGCCTACTGGAAGCAGAACCGCATCTTTGAGAAATCAGTGGAGACCCGCGCCGGTCAGCCCACGTTCGTGTTTTATGAAGGCCCCCCTTCAGCCAATGGTGCCCCGGGTATTCACCACGTGATGGCCCGCGCCGTGAAAGACATTTTCTGCCGCTACAAAACCCTGCAGGGTTTTCAGGTAGAGCGTAAAGGCGGCTGGGACACCCATGGCCTGCCCATTGAGCTGCAGGTAGAAAAAGAACTAGGCATCACCAAGGAAGACATCGGCAAGACCATCACGGTAGAGGAATACAACGCCCGCTGCCGCGAGACCGTGATGCGTTTCAAAGACCAGTGGGATGACCTCACCGAGCGCATGGGCTATTGGGTAGACCTGGACAACCCGTACATCACCTTTGAGAACCAATATATAGAGTCTAACTGGGCCCTGCTCAAAAAACTCTATGACAAAGGCTTCCTCTATAAAGGCTACACTATCCAGCCGTTCTCTCCTGCGGCCGGTACTGGCTTGAGCTCCCATGAGCTGAACCAGCCGGGCACGTACCGCAACGTGAAAGACACGTCTATCGTGGCCCAGTTCAAGATCAGGCAAAACGAGAAGTCTGAGTTCCTGTTCCGGGTGGCAGACAACAACCAGTTCCTGGCCTGGACCACCACGCCTTGGACCTTGCCCGCCAACACCGCGCTGGCCGTGGGCAAGAACATCAAGTACGTGCAGGTAAAGACTTACAACCCGTACGTCTTCACCCCCGTGACCGTGATTCTGGCCAAAGACCTGGTGGGGCAGTATTTCTCGCCTAAGGCCGCCGAGCTGGAGCTGGACGCCTATAACCCCGGCGACAAACTTATCCCGTTCAAAATAGTGAACGAGTTCACCGGCGAGCAACTGGCTGGCATAGAGTACGAGCAGCTCATGCCGTACGTGCAGCCGGACAAGCCCGCCTTCCGGGTAGTGATCGGGGACTTCGTGACCACCGAGGACGGTACCGGCATTGTGCATATCTCGCCCACCTTCGGTGCTGATGACTTTAGGGTAGCCGCCCAGAATGACATCCCCGCGCTGTTAATAACTGATGAGAATGGCAAGCCCGCTCCCTTGGTAAACCGTCAGGGACGCTTCGTGAAAGAGGTCACTGACTTTGCCGGCATGCCGGTGAAGAACTATGACGGCTTAGACGAGAACGCCAAAGACTACAAAAGCACCGATGTACTCATCTCCATCAAACTGAAGGAGGAGGGCAAAGCCTTTAAGGTAGAGAAGTACGAGCACAGTTACCCACACTGCTGGCGTACTGATAAGCCGGTGTTATACTACCCGCTGGATAGCTGGTTTATCAAAACCACCGCCGTGAAGGCCCGGATGATTGAACTGAACAAGACCATCAACTGGAAACCGGAGTCTACCGGTACCGGCCGATTCGGTAACTGGTTGGAGAACCTGGTTGACTGGAACCTGTCGCGCTCGCGCTACTGGGGAACGCCGCTGCCTATCTGGCGTACCGAGGAAGGCGATGAGGAAATCTGCATCGGCTCCGTGGCCGAACTTGACCGTGAGATTGAGCGCAGCATTGCCGCCGGTTTCATGTCTGAAAACCCCTTGCGCCTGGCCAAAGTGCATGTGGAAAAACCTACCGGTACGGAGAGTGAGCATCAGGCCAATACCCTGCTGGAATTTGCTGGCGAGTTTGCCTTGAGCCCCACCGGTACCGAGGAACCCCGCACGGAACTAGGCGTCACCGACTTCAACTATGAAGGCTTTGACCTGCACCGCCCTTACGTGGATAACATTGTGTTGGTAAGCCCGAGTGGCAAACCCATGAACCGTGAGCTGGACCTCATTGACGTGTGGTTTGACTCCGGCGCCATGCCCTACGCACAGTGGCATTACCCGTTTGAGAACGAGGAAAAATTCAAAGCCAACTTCCCGGCAGACTTCATCGCTGAAGGCGTGGACCAGACCCGCGGTTGGTTCTTCACCCTGCACGCGCTGGCCGTGATGCTGGAAGATAGCGTGGCCTTCAAGAACGTGATCGCGAACGGTCTGGTGCTGGATAAGAACGGCAACAAGATGAGCAAGCGCCTGGGCAATGCCGTAGATCCGTTTGAGACCATCGGTCGCTTCGGTCCGGATGCCACCCGCTGGTACATGATCGTGAACGCGCCGCCTTGGGATAACCTTAAGTTCAACCTGGACGGCGTCACCGAAGTGCAGCGCCGGTTCTTTGGCACGCTGCAGAACACGTACTCGTTCTTCGCGCTGTACGCTAACCTGGACGGCTTCACCTTTGAAGGAACAGAGATACCGGTTAGCCAGCGCACCGAAAGCGATCGCTGGATCATCTCCCGCCTAAACACGCTGGTGAAAGAAGTGGGTGCGTACTTTGATGATTACGATCCTACCAAAGCTGCCCGCGCCATCCAGGATTTCGTGGCCGATGAACTGAGTAACTGGTACGTGCGCCTGAACCGCAAACGTTTCTGGAAAGGCGAATTGAACCAGGACAAGCAGGCTGCTTACCAAACGTTGTACACCTGTCTGGAAACTGTAGCCAAGCTGGCCTCGCCCATTGCGCCGTTCTACATGGACCGTCTGTTCCTGGACCTCAACCGCGTGAGTGGCCGCAGTACTTCTGAGTCTATTCACCTGGAGCGTTTCCCGCAAGTGCAGGAAAATCTGATTGACGTAGACTTGGAGCAGCGCATGCAACTGGCGCAGAACGTGTCTTCCCTGGTGCACTCACTGCGCAAGAAGCACATGATCAAAGTGCGCCAGCCGTTGAGCCGTATCTTGGTGCCTATCCTGGATGAGAAGATGAAGACCCAGTTGGAAGCCGTCTCTGACCTGATCCTTTCTGAGGTGAACGTGAAGAGCCTGGAGTTCCTGGAAGACACCACCGGAATCCTGGTCAAGAAAATCAAGCCCAACTTCAAGCGTCTGGGCCAGGTGTTCGGGCCGAAGCTCAAGTTGGTGGCCGCCCAGATCCAGCAGATGAACCAGGAGGATATTGCCCGCATGGAGCGCGAAGGTTTCTTTGAGATTCCGGTAGAAGATGACACCACCGTGTTGAGCCGCGAAGACGTGGAAATCATGTCTGAGGATATACCAGGTTGGCTAGTGGCTTCTGAAGGCGCCTTGACCGTAGCCCTGGACATCAATATCTCTGAGGAGCTTCGCCTGGAAGGCATGGCCCGCGAGTTGGTGAACCGTCTGCAGAACCTGCGCAAAGACAGCGGCCTGGAAGTACAGGACAAAATACGCGTGTTCCTGCAGGAAGGCAATGTAGAGGTAGCTGCCGCCGTTCAAGCATTTGGAGGCTATATAGCAGAAGAGGTGCAAGCCTTAGAACTGGCTTTAGTACCTTCTTTACCTACAGACCAAACCACCGTGCTGGAAATGGAAGGCTTCAACCTGCCAGTCCGGCTGGAAGTGGCCCGCTAAGGTGCTGCCTGCCAGGAGATTTAAATAAAATTAAACGCCTGGGCGTTTTGGGCCCGTTTTTCTAAAAACAGGTCCAAAACGCCCAGGTTAACCCTAACCCATGAAATACGCTAAATATTATCTGCTGGCCCTGCTGGTGATTGCCATTGACCAGGCGGTGAAGATGCTGGTGCATTACAACATGCAAATGGGCCTGCCAGGCCAGATCCCGGTCTTTGGCGATTGGTTCAAGCTGCATTACACCCTTAACCCGGGCATGGCCTTTGGGGTGGAACTGGGCTCAGACTATGGCAAGATCATCTTGACCGTCTTCAGGATGATAGCCATGGTAGGTATAGGCTATTTAGTGTATTATCTGGTCAAGCACCGGTACCACCAGGGCCTGATTTGGTGCGTGGGTCTAATCTTGGGAGGAGCCATTGGTAACCTGATTGACAGTATTTTCTACGGGGTATTTTTAGACAACGCACCTTATGACGCTTCCACTCCCTGGCTGCACGGGCAGGTGATAGACATGTTCTATATTGATATATGGGAAGGCATCTTGCCCACCTGGATTCCGGTCATTGGCGGAACGCCCATGTCGCTCTGGCCTATTTTCAATATAGCAGATGCGGCAATTTTTGTAGGAGTGTTGATCATTATCTTTAACCAGAATAGGTTTTTGAACCCGCCCCCCACCACCCATGAAAAGCATGAAATGAATGCCGTAGAGGCATAAAACAGAGAGGGCCGTCCTGTAAAGACGGCCCTCTCTGTTTTGAAAATAGAAGTCTAGAAAGAATATCCCATGTTCAGGCCTACCGCAAAAATGGCGGTTCCTTTGTTATACATATAGCCGCTGGCGCGCATGCCAAAAAACAGGCGGTTGTTATCAAAGAAATCAGATTCTATTACGGCTTTTCCGCCTACGTCTTTCTCCCGTATATGCACAAATACCTCGTCGGTGGCCACGCCAGGGGTAATAGTACCGCCACTGCCGCTGCCTGTTCCCTTCACTAGGTCTAATTCAGATCTTCGGCGCACGGCTGGCCCGAAACCAAATTTAATGGAGTATCTTCCGGTCTCTGTTAAATCAAAATACACTGAGGTGTCAAACATGACAAACGCCTTGCGGGAGGTGAAGATGCTGCGTTGGTGGTCATATCTGGAGGAGCTCAGGTACTCGCCAGAAACCGCAAAGTGGATCTTGTCGGTCAATTCCCGGTTGTATTGCTGGGAGAAAAGAGCCCCGCTGTTATCGCCTTCCAGTATATAGGCAAAGCCCACCCCAGTCCTAAAATGGTTAGGGTACAAGTGTTGCGCCGAAAGGGAAGGAGCTATGAAAAGCAAAAGTAAACCCACCAAGAACAGTTTCCCGGAAAGGGCACGAGAGTAAAAAGGATGTTTCATAAAACCTTTAACAAGACAGGAGATGGAAGGGGAATGGAATAATGTACCCTGCATTACTTAAATTTTATAAATTTAGTTGTGCCCCAGAATTATTTTTGGCTGTTGCCCGGTGCCCTAGTTTCCTAACCGCCAATGCCTCTTTTACTTAACCATGGCGGTCTAGGATTGGCTGCAGTGACAAAGAAGAGGAGCCCAAGCCTCATTCCTAAAAATAACCACAGGAAAAGGCCACAGCTTAGAATAATTAAAAGACTTTGGGAAAACCTGGTCACTTGTTTACTCCTGTAACTACCGTACTATCTGCTGGGTAGCCCTGTTTCCAGCAATCTAACCCTGTTTTAACTATGACGCCTTCTCCTCCGCTTTTACAGATTACAGATCTCTGTATAGAGTTTTCAGCTTCACAGGGAAATGTAAAGGCGGTAGACATGGTTTCCTTCACCCTGCAGCAGGGAGAGGCGGTGGCCATAGTGGGGGAGTCTGGTTCTGGGAAAACCTTAACGGCACTTTCCCTTATGCAGCTATTGCCTTCGGCGGCCCAGCAACAGTCTGGCCAAGCGGAGTTTCAGTCGGCACAGTGGGGCCCAATTGACCTGTATCAACTTGGCCCCAAGGAACTGCAGAAAGTGCGGGGCAAAGAGATAGCTGTGATTTTTCAGGAACCCATGTCTTCTCTGAACCCAGTTATCTCCTGTGGAAAACAAGTAGCTGAAGCATTGTTGCTTCACTATAGAATTTCCAAAGAAGAGGCCTACCAGCGCACGCTGGCAATCTTTGAGTTAGTGAAGCTTCCTACACCAGAGCGGATTTTCAAGAGTTTTCCACATGAACTTTCTGGCGGGCAGAAGCAGCGGGTTATGCTGGCCATGGCTATGAGCTGTGACCCGGCCATCTTGATAGCAGACGAGCCTACCACCGCGCTAGACGTTACCGTTCAAGCCAGTATTCTGCAGTTATTGAATGAGCTTAGGCAACAGAAGGAAATGTCTCTGCTGTTTATTTCACATGACTTAAGTGTGGTGGGCCAGGTAGCAGACCGGGTACTGGTCATGTACCAAGGCAAAATAGTAGAGGAAGGGACAGTGCAGCAAATCTTTGCCGACCCGCAGCATCCTTACACCAAAGCCTTGTTGGCCTGCCGCCCCACCATGAACACCCAGGGAACCGTGCTTCCTACGGTAGCTGATTTCATGCAAAAAACTGACGCGGTTATAACTGGAAAAGAGCAGCAAATAGCTTCAGGTAACCTCCCTAGGCCACTGGAGGGAAGAGTGGATAACCTCTATTTCCAGAGGGAGAAAGTACAGGATTTGACGGTTCAGGACCCTATTCTTCAGGTGCAGAATCTCCAGGTGGAATTTACCAGGGGAAGAAACTTCTTTTGGCAGCCAAAAGAAGTGATAAAGGCCGTAAACGGGGTTTCTTTTGATGTTTTTCCCCAGGAGACCACAGCTATTGTAGGGGAATCAGGCTGTGGAAAAACTACCTTAGGCAGGTCCTTGTTACGGTTAATAGAGCCTTCCGGTGGCAAGGTAGTTTTCAACGGGCAAGACTGGAGTACTTTACCTGAGCAGGAGATACGGAAACAGCGCAAAGAGTTCCAGATTATTTTCCAGGACCCTCAGGCCTCCTTAAACCCCTTCATGAAAATAGGCGCCGCCATCATGGAACCCATGCAGGTGCATAACGTGTTAAAAAATGATCGGGAGCGAAAGCAGCGCGTACTAGAATTACTGGAAACTGTAAATCTTCTTCCCGAGCATTTTAACCGTTATCCCCATGAATTCTCTGGCGGCCAACAACAGCGTATCTGCATTGCCAGGGCGTTGGCGCTAGAACCCACGAGTATCATCTGTGATGAGATTGTCTCTGCCCTGGATGTGTCTGTGCAGGCACAAGTCCTGAATCTGCTCAACCGCTTAAAGCAACAATTCAAGCTAACCATCTTATTTATCACCCATGATCTGGCAGTGGCCAGGTTTATGGCAGACCGTGTGTTTGTCATGGACCAAGGGGTGATAGTAGAGCAAGGCACGGCACAGGAGATCTTCCAGCACCCAAAGCACCCTTTTACCAAGGCATTAGTGCAGGCTATTCCGTCTGCTGAGATACCAGATATTTTAGCAAGCCAAAGGAAACGAAATACCTATAAAGCAAGTATAGACGAATAGATATATTTGTACCGGGTATCTGTGACCTGTTTTAAGCCCGTTTTTTAGAAAACAGGCCTAAAACACCAAACAAGCGGCTTTCAATAAGAGAAGGCCAAAAATAAAATTTAACGGCAGCCAAGATAACGCTGCCAGTTTTGGCCCTGCTCCTTTTTTATTGGGGAGAAGTGGGCCAGCAAACATTGAAAAGATTAATGGAAAGAAAAAGAAGAGAACGTGGCCCAGGCAAAGAATCTGGCCCCCGCTCCAATAGTGCAGGAAAAGATAAAGGTGCTCCCCGCCGCAGCGGAAAGCGCCAAAGCCAAAACGTTGGCGAAGTATCAAAAGAAGTGTTGCTGAACGTTTTTCTACGGGAGCCCCAGCAGGTATTCACCTACCGGCAGTTACACCGGAGATTAGGCATTACCACCAAAGAAGGCCGTGAAGTGGTCTCTGAGCTCTTGAAGAAGATGCGCAAGAACGGCGAGTTAGTGCATTTGCAGGATGACTCCTACAAGTTTAACCCAGACTTTGTACGCACCGAACGGGAAACTACCCGTGGCGAGCGCACCAGCCGCCGCGACTCGGATCGTGGGGGACGGGACAGAGACCGTGACCGGGGAGGAATAACTTCCAGAAGAGGTGGCCCAACCATTATTGGAAAGGTAGACCTGGCCAATGCCCGCCACGCCTATGTGGTCACGGAAGAAACCGATCAGGACGTGCGTGTACCCGTGGAAAAACTCATGTTTGCCATGGACGGTGACACCGTGCGCGTGCAACTGAGAGGTACCCGCCGGGCAAATGAGCGCCCAGAAGGGCAGGTAGTAGAAGTTCTGGTAAGGGAGCGCGAAGAAATTGTAGGCCGTCTGGAAATGTCCAAAGGCTACGGGTTCATTGTGCCTGACCAGAAGAAGATGTACTTTGATGTGTTTGTGGGCGAACGCGGCCTAGCCGATGCCCAGGACGGCGACAAAGTATTGGTGCATATCACCGAGTGGCCAGATGATCCTTCCAAGAGCCCAACTGGGGAAATCACGCGGGTATTTGGCCCGGCCGGAGAACACAACGCCGAGATTCACGCCATCATGGCGGAGTTTGGGTTGCCGTTTGAGTTCCCGGAATCAGTAGAAAAAGAGGCCAATGCCATTCCCGAAGGAATTACCCAGGAAGAGATTGCCCAGCGCCGCGACTTCAGGGATGTGACTACCTTTACCATTGACCCCGCTGATGCCAAGGACTTTGATGACGCGCTAAGCGTGCGCCAACTGGAAAACGGCAACTGGGAGATTGGCGTGCACATTGCTGATGTGACGCATTACGTGCAGCCCAATACCAAACTGGAAAAAGAAGCCTACCGCCGGGCCACGTCAGTGTACCTAGTAGACCGCACCATTCCTATGTTGCCAGAGCGCCTTTCCAATGGTTTGTGCTCGCTGCGCCCTAATGAAGATAAGCTAACCTTCTCGGTGGTATTTGAGATTGATGAGAACGCCAAGATCCATGATTATTGGATTGGCCGTACCATTATCCACTCAGACCGTCGCTTCTCTTATGAGGAAGCCCAGCAGGTGATTGAAACCCTGGAAGGCGACTATTCTACAGAGATTCTAAAGTTGAACGAGCTGGCCAAGAAGTTCAAAGACAAGCGCTTTAAAAACGGCGCGGTAAACTTTGAAACCATTGAGGTAAAGTTCAAGCTGGATGAGAACGGCAAGCCCTTGTCTCTGTATGTGAAGGAACGTAAAGACGCGCATAAGCTTATTGAGGAATTCATGCTGTTGGCCAACAAATTTGTAGCCGAGCACGTGTTCAAGCTCCGGAAAGGCAAAAACAAACTGACCATGGTGTACCGCACCCACGGCTCTCCTGACCCCGAGAAACTGATGAACTTCTCTTTGTTTGCCCGTAAGTTCGGCTACAAGGTAGATCTGGAGGAAGGCCGTGACATCTCAGCGGAGTTGAACAAGCTGGCCGCCCAAACCGAAGGCAAACCCGAGCAGCACGTATTGCAGAGTCTGGCCATCAGGACCATGGCGAAAGCGAAGTACAGTACCGAGGCCGAAGGACACTTTGGACTGGCGTTTGCGCATTACTCGCACTTCACCTCGCCTATTAGAAGGTACCCAGACATGATGGCCCACCGCCTCATTGACCAGTACCTGAAAGGGGGACAAAGCGCTGAGCTGGAAGAGTATGAAGAGCGCAGCCTGCATTCCTCAGACATGGAGAAACGCGCCGCCGATGCGGAACGGGCTTCCATCAAGTTCAAACAGGTAGAGTTCATCAGTGGCTTTATCGGGCATCAGTTTAAAGGCATTGTCTCAGGCTTGACTGAGTGGGGCATGTACGTGGAGATTGAGGAGAACAAATGCGAAGGCATGGTTCGCCTAGCCGATCTGAAAGACGATTTCTACGAGCTGGATGCGGCTAACTACCGCATTATTGGCCGTAGCAATAAGAAGATTATCTCCTTTGGGGATGAGGTGATGGTAGAGGTAAAAGCCGCCAACATCTTGGAACGCACCATTGACCTGGAGCTGATAGATAAAGTTTAAAGATCAGTTTCCTAAAAACTCTTAAGCGTTTATGGCCTTTCTTCTCAGAAGGGGGCCATAAACGCTTTTTAACTATACTTAAAAACAAAAAAGCTTTCGTCCTGAATTTGCCGTAGCTTTGGTGGACGGTAAAGAAGCCATTTATCCATCTGGCAGGAAGCTTTTTACCTTTTCAGCTTAAGATTTATTACTGTGGATATCTCCCATTTTTCAGAGCGAATTAACCAAACCCTTTCCACGTTGCAGTACGGGGAAAACCCTGATGAACTGTATGCCCCTATCCGGTACATGATGGAGTTGGGCGGTAAAAGAATACGTCCTTTGCTTACCGTATTGGGCGCAAATCTCTTCCATGATAATGTGGACAAGGTGTTATTGCCCGCCGTGGGCGTTGAGGTTTTCCACAACTTCACGCTCATGCATGATGATATCATGGACGGGGCTCCTTTGCGCCGGGGCAAACAGACCGTGCATGAGAAATGGAACACCAGTACCGCTATTTTAAGTGGAGACGTGATGCTGGTGCGGGCCTATGAGCTTTTTCTGGGCATTGAACCTAAAAAATTACCTCAAGCCTTAAAACTGTTCAGCACCTGCGCGGCCCAGGTTTGTGAAGGGCAGCAGCTGGACATGAATTTTGAGCAGCGGCAAGATGTGCAGATTGAAGAATACCTTCACATGATCAAACTCAAAACCGCGGTTCTCCTGGGCTTTGCCCTGGAACTGGGGGCCCTGCTGAACAATGCCTCCCCGGAAGATGCGCGCCACCTAAAGGAATTTGGGGTGAACATGGGCATTGCCTTCCAACTGCGTGATGATCTGCTGGACGTGTACGGTGACCAGGCCAAGTTTGGCAAGCGGGTAGGCGGTGACATTGTCTCAGATAAAAAGACCTTCCTGCTGCTTACGGCCCTAGAGCGCGCCTCGGCTACTCAACGCCTGGCGCTGGAGAAGTGGCAAGGAATTAATAGTCCTGAGGAGGTGGAGGGCAAGGTTCAGGCCGTGAAAGAGCTGTATGATGAACTGGACATTCAGCACCACACCCAAAACCAGATTAACCATTTCTTCCAGAAAGGGCTACACCATTTAACGGAGGTGAATGCGTTAAACAGCAAGAAAGAACTGCTCAGGTTACTGGCTATTCAATTGATTGAGCGGGATAGTTAAGAACTGGCCTACCTGGCCGCTTTACGCAACCCTCTTCCATTACAGCTAAGGAAAGCTGCTCCTATTAGGCGGTTTTCCGGGCTTTACCAATTTTCATAATTACATGGTCATTTCCATCACCCTTATCATTATTGCCGTTACGGTGCTTGTCTCCTTGTATGCCTGGCAAAACCAGAACCTAATGGAAGCCTGGGTGCACCACCCGCAGTCAGTGGCGCAGGACCGTGAGTGGTGGCGTCTGCTTACGTCTGGGTTTCTGCACGCAGATTTCATGCACCTTTTCTTTAACATGTTCTCGCTGTACATTTTTGGCGGGGTGGTAGAACAGATATTCTTAGGCATTTTCGGTTTTCCGGTAGGGGTGGTGATTTATGTGCTGCTGTATTTGGTAGCCATTATTGTCTCAGATCTGCCTACTTATTTCAAGCATAAGAACGATAGCCGGTATTATTCCCTAGGGGCATCTGGGGGAGTGGCCGCCATCATCTTTGCCAGCATCTACTTCAACCCCATGACCGAACTGATTATTTTCCCCATTCCTATTCCCATCAAGGGCTATATTTTTGGGGCGCTGTATCTGGCCTATTCCTATTACCTAAGCAAGAAAAGCCATGACGGCATTAACCACAGCGCCCACTTTTACGGGGCGGCCTTTGGTCTGCTGGTAAGCGTTATTTTGGTGCCGGGTCAGATTCAGAATTTTTTTGATCAGGTGCTGGGGTAGTTTTTGCACTTATTAAAGACCTTTGTCTTTGTCTGTTTCTTGTAAATTACCGTATACCAAGGTATAGTAGGTGATTTAATGAAGGCGGAGATGAAGAAGAATTTTACTTATCTAAAGATGAGCCTGTGGGTGTTGTTACTCACGGCCCTTCCTGTGGCAGCACAGGCCCAGATTGCCATGACCGGGGCAGCAGCCACAGCCAAGGTGGCGCAAATGACCCTGGCAGAGGGCCTTACCCACCAGCATACCCTTTTACTGGAGTTGGTGACCAAGGCAGGGTTGATGCCCCTGCTGTCACATAATGAACCATACACCTTCTTTGCGCCCTCAGAAGCGGCCTTGGCGCCCTATAAGAACGCCTCTCCAGATGAATTGAGGGAATTCCTGGGGCAGCACCTGGTGGCTTCTTCACTTACCTCAGAAGACCTGAAAGACGGCACCGATATCAAGAATATCAACGGCAATAACCTGCGTATCTACCGCAAGAAGGACGCCATTCTGGTAGATGGGGTTAGGTTACAGGATACAGACCAGATGTTTACCAATGGCGTTTGGCACCAGTTAAACGGCGCCTTCCAGCCCAGCAAGCAAAAGTAAGTTGAAAGACCCAATATATGTGAATGTGGAAAGGGCTGCCTAAAGGGCAGCCCTTTTTTTATGCCGGTTGCCAAAAGGAAAATAATTCTGAACCTTCCGTGCAACCCTTACGCGTGCCAATCCATCTTTAGAAAAAACATAAAGGCATTTCTATGAAAAATCTCTCCGCTTTCGGGTTACTGGCTGTTCTGGCCCTGTTTGTTTCGCTGTCATCTTTTAAGGCGTCGGTTAATGCCGGGGCGGAGGAGGAAACCCGCTCGTTGCCCGCTTTCACCAAGATTGGTCTTGGCTACCCCGCAGATGTTATCCTGCGCAAAGGCAATAATCAAAGTGTGAAACTGGAAGGCGATGCCGAGCAATTGGCCTTACTCATTACAGAGGTGAAGGACGGCCAGTTGGTTATTAAAAGGAAGGACCAGGACCGCATGTTCAACTATGATTCTAACCAAAAGCGAGTGACCATTTACATAACCATTCCCAAGATAGAAGCCCTGGCGGTAAGCGGTTCCGGGAAAATACTGGGGAAAGACGCGTTCAAGGCCCCTTCTCTGGATTTAGCTGTGAGCGGGTCAGGGTCTATAAAGCTAGAGGCCTCGGCAGAGAAAATGACCAGCCGTATCTCAGGGTCTGGGCAGATTGAACTGGAGGGCGAAGGCAAACACAGCACTGTTTCAGTAAGCGGCTCCGGTAGCCTGAAAGGGTTCGGTTTTAAAACCAATGACGTCAAAGTAAGCATTAGCGGCTCCGGCTCTTGTGAGATCAACGCCACTACTACCTTAAAGTCCAGCATAAGTGGCAGCGGCCGGGTGTTCTATGATGGTCAGCCCAGCGTAGACAGCCGGGTAAGTGGCAGCGGCAAGGTGCAGAAGCGGGCCTAGATACACATTGGTTAGCTAGACCGGAAAGTGGTTCAACCTGCCAAGGCTGTTTTGAGCTCGTTTTTCATAAAATAGGCCTGAAACGCAAATAAAAAGTAACCTTGCTTTAGGGCGAATCCTATAACCGTTCTGACAGACGCTAGGCAAATTGTAAACCTGATACCAAAAGGAGACTCTCGTTTTAAGCCTGTTTTATGAAAAACGGGCTTAAAACGGGAGCCTCCTTTTTCTGATAATGGTACTCCAGAGCCGTGCTTATTGCAGGGTGCGCGGCCTGAATAACAGAAACCCTACGTGGCCAAACACATTCCAGCGGTTGGTGTCATTGTCATAGTGAATCACGTGCAGAGCGGCCGGACCAATTGGAAGCTGGAAAATAAGACCGGTGCTGGCCGTAAGGCGCGGACGGTCAAAGCCATTGGCGCGCAGAGGTTGCTGTTCGGGGCCTTCTTCATAGGGCGCATGGATCAGGTGCATGAACGCTTCGGTGCGCCACTCAAACTTGGTGAGCACTTTCCTGGAAAAGCGCCCTCCCACGGCGGCGTATCTGGTGGCCCGGTATTTATCCAGAAAGAGCGTGCGGGAGTCTGGCAACGGAGAAAAGGCCGGTGCCACGTTCAAGGTAGACCTGAAATTGGAGAACCTTCCCTGGGTGCTCAACATGCCTTCCACAAAATAGCCCCAACTGCTTTTGTCGTCTTTAGAAGGGTAAAAACCTTCATAGGTAGCCGAGAACTGTAGCCATTGGTGCTTGGCCGTTCGGTCCTGGGTGAGAAGGGAAGTGGTGCCTGGGTCATAGAGCTCTTCGCCGGTGACCCCACGTACCCCCAACACTGCCCGGTGGCCCCGCGTGGAGTACATCTTGCGGTTAAGCGAGTTCCGCTCAAAGCGCAGGGCAGCGGTCACGCCCCTAAAGTCTGTTTCATCCAGCACGTCATCTGAGGAAACGTTGATGTTGTTGGCGTACTCGTCTTCATTGGAGAACCAAGCCCCCTCCAGCACAAACCGGCTCCTGAAATTATGACTGATGCCGGCCTGCATGCCTACTTTGAAATCGCGCTGGCGCACCTGGGTACTGGTGGCGTCCCGGTCCAGAAAATCGCTGACATCCTGGTAATTGAGGGAGCTGTACATCACAGAGGGTTCTATATAGAAGGGCAGCGGGCTAGGCATATTCACCCTAAAACCAAACTGACCAGCTGCGTAGAAACGGCCTATGTTGGCGTTGGCCCCAATGGTGTACAGTACCCGGTTCAGGAAGCGGTATTCCAGACCCACGTACAAGTTGTCTACCGGACGGGTACTGAAAACGGCCCCTATCTCGGCGGTGGCGTTATTACTTTGGCGGGCATCCAGACTCAACTCATAGCCGCCCTGCTCCGGAATGTATTTTATGCGCGGGTAAATACCCTTAAAAAAGTCATTAGCCGCCAGGCGGTAATAGCCTTCCTCTATGTCATTGATGGTGTAATGACCGCCCTTTTTCAGGAAGAAGCTGCGCACGTAGTCATGTTGGTTTTCCTCCAGGCCCTGAATCTTTACGCTGGTAAAGCGGGGCTCAGGGGCCTTGCTGGTAAAGGCCTGGCGTCTTTGCTGTAGGTCTACGGAGTCTACCTCCCGTTTAATGCGTTGTTTCAGCAGGGGCAGTTTTTCCTGGGTAGATTTAATGCCAATGTCAATTAGCTCTTTGGCTCGGTCAAAGGCGGTAGTTCCAAAGCCTTCCAGATCGGGCTGGATGAGGATGCCGTTCTTGCCCACGGCCAGGGTATCTGCCACGTCAAAACTCAGGAAAATTAGGGAGGAGCCCAGCAACTCATCATCCTTCTCGTGAGGGTATTTCTTATAGGAAACATCGCCTACGTTCACCCCAATAATGATATCGGGTTTAAACTCTGAGCGCATCACGTCTGTGGGGAAGTTGTTGAATAGGCCCCCGTCAAACAGGTAGCGGCCATCAGCCTGCCTGATAGGCCTGAAGGCCAGCGGCACAGCCATGGAATTACGAACCGCATCTGCCAGGGATCCATTGCGTTGAATCACCTGCTGGCGGGTAAAGATCTCGGCGGTAAGGCTCCGGAAAGGCACAAACAGCTTGTCAAAGTCATAGTTGGCAATGGCGCCGCCCGCCGCCATGGTAGAGGCCAGGGCGTAGTTGAGGTTCACATCACTTACCAGCCCGCTGGTGGTCTGCACCTTAATGCTTTTTTTCAAAGAGACGGGTAAGCGCAGCGTGGCAGGGGAGGGGTCTAAGCTGAAAAAGTTGAAGGCATGGTCTTCCAGCTGGCGGCCAGACACCCAGTACTGGAACTTAGGCGACAGCACCAGGTCTTCAATATCCTGGGGCGAGTAGCCGGCGGCATACAGCGCGCCCACCACAGACCCCATGCTGGTGCCCACAATGTAGTCTATAGGAATATGGTTTTGCTCCAGCACTTTCAAAACGCCCACGTGCGCCAGCCCCTTGGCACCGCCCCCGCTTAAGACCAGACCCACCTTTTGCCCGGTTGCCTGCCTGCCAGCCACCAACAAGAACAACATCAAAAATACCCTTAGGCTACGTAAGAGTGTATGCATATAAACCGGGAAATATAAAGTTGGAAGAAGTAGGCCTCTTGCCTTGGTTTGTTCTCTTTCAGCGTGAAACGCGGAGGTAAGCCTTCTAAAGAAAGGAGAAAGTGCCAGGAATCTATCTAAAAGCCAAAGGCAAAGCTGCTTAGGAGCACTTACTAGTATAACCCGCAAAAGGTTGGTGCTACCGCTCGTAAAATCACTATTTGCGGCCTTGCCAGGAAATAGCACGCTAATCCTTGACTAACCGAAACAGCAAAACCCTGAACTGTATAACTGACCAAGCTGTTTTGAGCCTATTTTTAGGAAAACGTGCTCAAAACGAAATAGCGGTTATTTTCTGCAGGGCCGTGGTTGAATGAAACAAAAGTATTAGGCGGCTTTGCTTTGCACTAGGTAAGAACCTGTGGGCAATGGGAGGCTGGTAGGCAGGAGAGACAAGTCTGCGGCGTAACAAAAAGCATTACAGTGTAACTCCGCGGAAATGGCGTTTTAGGCACGTTTTCTTAAAAACGGCCTCAGAACACCATAGGCAAAAAAAAGCCCCTCTCAGGTAGAGAGGGGCGGGGTGAGGCTATTTACCGTAGCGGCTTCGGCATGACTGGCAGGCTCTCATGGCCTTGGGCGTCTACGGCCTGTACGGCAAAGAAGTAGTTGTCTTTAGAGTAAGGCAGAATAGTGGTGGTGCCTTCCACATAAATTTTCTTTTCCCACATAGGTGAGGATGTCTCGCGCATGAGAATGTAGTAACCGGCTGGTTTCTGGCCCTTGGCGGGGGCTTCCCATTTCAATTCGGTTTTGTTGGTGAGGTTACTGGTTACTACGCCCACGTTTTCTGGGGAGTAAGGCGCCAGGGCCAGGTTGGCTAGGGTGGCCAGGTTCATGGCGGTGTTCTTGCGCATATACTCAAAGTCCACGTGTTCCGGGAAATCGCCGTAGGCAATGCCTTTCTCCGTGCGCACATTCTGGTGCTGGTACTGGTAGTTCTCATTCATCTCACAAACGCGTATAGCCGTGAAACCCAATTGACTGAAGGGGGTGTGGTCGCCGCCGCGCAGGAAACGGTCAGTGCGGTAGTTCAGGACAACTTCCAGTTGCGGTACGTAGCGGGTGGTCATCTCTTTCATGTAGCGGGCCAACTGGCGGCTACGGCTGTCATTCTCGCCGCCTATGCTTTTGCGCAGGGCGGTCATCTCTGGGGTTTCCAGGGCGGGCACGCCTTCAGAGAAAATGCGCACGCGGGTGTTGTCTTTCAGGCCGGTCTCATCTGAGAGCGAATTGCCAATCATGTCATTGTTGAGCATGGCCACCAGGTTCCAGTTCTCTTTCTTGGCGCGCTCGGCTAAATGACGGGCCCCTATCAAACCCTGTTCCTCGCCCTGCACGCACACAAAGATGATAGTGGCCGGAAAAGCTTGCTTGGCCATAACGCGGGCCAGTTCAATTACGGCCGCGGTTCCAGAGCCGTCATCATTGGCGCCGGGCGCTTTGCCCACGGCGTCCATCACGTCTGTGTTGCGCGAATCAATGTGACCGCTTACTATGAACACGCGGTCATCATTGGGGTCGGTGCCTTTGAGGGTGGCCATCACGTTGGCGAACTCCACGTCTTCTTTCACGCGGCGGCCGTCTGCTTTCACCAGGTATTTGTCCTGGGTGACGGTCATGCGCCCACCCGAGGTGGTGGCGGCTTTCTGCAGCTCGGCCTCGGCCCAGTTACGGGCGGCGCCAATGCCTTTCTTTTTGTCTTTGACGGAGCTAAGCGAGTGGCGGGTCTCAAAGCTGACCAGGCCGCGCACCAACCGCTCCAATTCCTGGGCAGACACCTGTTCGGTGAGGGTTTTGATGGTGGGGTCCTGCTTGACAAGGACCTGCGCCTGGGTAAACTGCGGCAGGAAAACCAGACCTGCGGCCACGGCCGCTATACGGGGCAAAGAAAAGAAAGAAGTCATGGAAGACGGTAAAGGATGGTGGGTTCTTTAAACTACCCCGTAATTTCTGCAATAATCTGGTAAAACCCAAAAGGCGGTACCTGCGGGCGGCGTTCCATTTTAAGCCCGTTTTTCAGAAAACAGGCTTAAAACGGGTAAAGGTAAAATGTTCTCCGTGGAACATTCTAGACCGAAGCAACGCACCGGCGGCTCCCTACGTTGTACCTTGTAATCACCAACTGTAGAAACTATGAGCCAAAAGATTTCACCGGGAAGAGAGTTCCTGGACAGCGTGCATTACTATTATGACCAGGCCGCGCAACACTCCAAGCTTCACCCTGGCATTTTATCGCAGATCAAGATCTGCAACAGTGTGTACAAAGTAAACTTTCCGGTGGAGGTAGACGGGCAGGTGCAGGTGTTTGAGGGCATACGCGCCCAGCACAGCCAACACAAACTGCCCACCAAGGGTGGGATCAGGTTTAGCGTGCACGTAGACGAAGATGAGGTAGTGGCCCTGGCCAGCCTGATGACCTTTAAATGCGCTGTGGTAGACGTACCCTTCGGCGGTGCCAAGGGCGGTGTGAAGATCAATCCCAGAACCTCGTCCGTGGAGACGCTGGAGCGCGTGACCCGCCGCTTTGCCTCAGAACTTATCAAAAAGAACCTTATTGGTCCGGCCGTAGACGTGCCTGCCCCAGATTACGGGACCAGCAGCCGGGAAATGGCCTGGATAGCCGATACGTACCATACCTTTAAGTTTGGCGAGACCAACGCGCTGGGCTGCGTTACCGGGAAACCAGTAGGGCAGGGCGGCATCAGGGGTCGTGCCGAAGCCACCGGTCTGGGTATTTTCTTCGGGTTGCGCGAAGCCTTGCATGACGCGGCGGTGCTTACTCCTTTGAACCTCTCCAGCGGCGTGGCCGGCAAGCGCATCATCATCCAGGGGATAGGCAACGTAGGGTACCATGCCGGCAAGTTTTTGCAGCAGGACGGTGCCATTATCATTGGCGTGGCCGAACGCGAAGGCGGTATCTTCAACCCAGACGGACTGGACATTGACAGCATTTTCCAGTATCGCAAAGAAAACAACAGCTTTGAAGGGCATCCCGGCGGCGCGTTTATCCAGAACTCCAGTGAAATGCTGGAGTATGACTGTGACGTGCTCCTGCCGGCCGCCCTTGAGAACGTGATCCATAAAGACAATGCCGAGCGCATCAAAGCCAAAATCTTGGCCGAAGGCGCTAACGGACCGGTTACCCAGGAAGCGGAGCGCATCTTGCACGCCCGCGGCGTCATTATTCTCCCTGACTTGTACCTGAATGCCGGCGGGGTAACGGTTTCCTACTTTGAGTGGCTCAAGAACCTCTCTAACGTGCGCTTCGGGCGGATGGGCAAACGCGCCGAGGAAGCCAGCCTGAAACGCCTGGTCAACACCATAGAGAAAACCACCGGCAAAAGCCTAAGCGCCGAGGAAAAGCTATTGATTATTCACGGCGCCGACGAACGAGACTTGGTTTACTCTGGCCTGGAAGACACCATGATCACCGCCTACCAGGAAATGCGGGAAGTCACCCACCAGATCAAAGGCATCACTGACTTGCGCACCGCCGGTTTCTACGCCGCCATTGAGAAGATTGGCGTGAGCTACCAGTCATTGGGTATCTTTCCGTAAGGGAAGAAAAGTAGAAATAGGAAAGCCTTTCCAGCTGTGGCTGGTAAGGCTTTTTTTATGGGGAGAAGGTGCTTTCGTTTTTGATGTATTTTATTGTGCGTAAGCCTTAGGGTTGATAGTGTATCTATTTCTATGCCGTTGGTGGTGCTCTGTCTGACAACTTAATTAGCCTCTCCATTGGCAGCCTCACTTTTTCCAATAACCCATTCCGGTTAACCCTTGGCTTGTGGGCTTGTCTATAGCTTCATGGGCTGTGTTGTTTCATCTCTTCTCTCCGAGCGCTCACGGCCACGAGGCCCCGCCTTCCGCCCTCGCGCTGTACCCTCTCGCCTGGCCCTTTAGGGCCTGCCGCGTCCGCGGCACCAGGTCGAGTGCTAGGCGCTCAGACGAAAGGCTGGAAACGGAAAGACGTAGGTTTAGGTTACTTTGGCGTTTGGGGCACGTTTTTGGAGAAACAGGCCCAAAACACCGTGGTTTGAAGAGATAGCTAGAAATCAAACTTGGTTACCGCCTGAACCGCAGCGGACAGGTCAAGCCCTGCCCCTACATTTCCAAAACCCCGCCCTGAGGGCGATAAAGGCCTAGCAACCAATCAAGCAGCAATAGGCCTACCTGCCCCGGACCTTGCGGAGGGCCGCCACCGCGTAGCCCGAAGCATGGGCAGGGGCAAGCAGCGGCGGAACAGGGAGTAACGGCGTAAGTTCCCTATGGAACAGAAGGCTTTTACGTGGTGGTACCAAGGTGAAGCCCCGCCTGTCTGAGCGGCAGCGAGTTCGGGGCTTCTTGATTCTTTTGGTTACTTTTCTCATCAAGGAGAAAAGTGACAGACGCGGGCAGACCGCCACTTCAGCCTGGAGGCTTGGTAGAAAGAAATAGAAAGTAACGGCTTAAAAAAGGAGAGACAAGAAGTGAAAGCTATGTAGCTAAACGAAAAGCATCCTTGGTCGTTGGTGAGAACACCAACAACGGCGGCAAATGAGAGCACACATATGGATCCTTATACTTTTGCTTACTTTACAGTCCTCCTTTAAAAGGGGTAAGGTAATAACGAACTCTAGCAGATTAACTGCTTCCCTCCACCAATCCCCCACCTGCCCCATGGGGTTTTCCGCTGGAAACTGTAATTTACCGGTGGCTTCGGCTACTAATAGTTCAAACCTATCAGAAAACGGTGGAGAACCCGGCCCTTCGCGCAGAATTCATTAAGCTCATTGCCCAGGATCAGGCCCTGATTCATAAGGTGTGCAGCATGTACTGCCGTGATCCCGAGGAGCGGAAAGACCTCTTCCAGGAAATTGTCCTGCAACTTTGGAAGTCCTACCCTACGTTTAAGCACGAGTCTAAAGTTAGCACCTGGATGTACCGGGTAGCCCTGAACACGGCCGTCTCCAGCTTCCGGAAGGAAAGCCGCCGGCCGCACCACGGGTCCTTGTCTGAGACAGACCTGCAGATTCCGGCCGCGCCAGATACCTCTGCCGAGTATGAATTGAAAATAAAGTACCTCTATGCCGCCATTGACCAGCTCTCTCAGGTAGAGAAAGCCATTGTCATGCTGTACTTAGAGGATAAGACCTATGATGAGATGGCGGAGATTATTGGCATCACCAAGTCTAATGTGGGAGTGAAGCTGAATAGAATAAAAGCCAAACTAGAGAAGTTGTTAACGCCGGTGTATAATGAAATTAGATAACCTCAAGGACGTATGGCAAACGTATGCCGCCCAAACGGCCGCTGCGTACCAGGTCACGGAAAACCAGATTGCGGTGCTTTTAAAGGCCCGTACCGAGAACTCTTTGACCAAACTGAAGCAGAATATTTATTTTGAGCTGGGCGTGCAGGTATTGACCATTCTTCTGTTTGGGGCCGGGGCCCTCTTTACCTCCGGCGATGTGGCCTTTAGAATACTCTGTATAGTGGTAGTGGTGGTGTGTTTGCCGTTTCTGGGGTATTTCTGGGCGCGTTTGGCGTATGTACGGCAACTGAATGTGACTACCGCCAACCTCAGGGCCACCCTTAAAAACCTCATTGAAATGCTTACCGGCCTCACCCGGCTCTACTTCTGGACCAACATGCTGCTGGCGCCCCTGGGGTTAGCCGCCGGGCAGCTGGCGTACTTGAAACTGGCCAAAGGCATCAATATCTCCCATATTCCCTGGGACCTGATGGGGCTACGGCTAGGCATCGGGTTTCTGATTGGGGCAGTGCTGGGCTACTTCTTCCTGAAATGGTACATCAGGAAAATGTTCGGGGATCACCTAATGGCCTTGCAGCAAGCCTACGGCGAACTGGAGAACCTGGAGGCCGCCGCTTAACTGCAAAGAAACAATCTGTGGGAATACCTGCTCTGGCGCCAAGTGCGTTTTGGGGCCATTTTTGCAAAAACAGGCCTAAAACACCAAGGTCCTTTTTCCTAGCCAGGGAGAAGGACGTTTTTTTTACAGGCTTTCCAGTGTAAAAACCAGATGACTAAGGGCACGCCTGAAATAAAATGGTGCCGAGGCTGTAATAAAAATTTGGGGCTGCTGACTAATCTGGTAGAAGTGAATCATGTAACCCGCGCTCTATGATCAGATTACTGCTCTCGCACCAATGGAAAGAATCCACCCGGTCATCGGTGTGGCAGAAGAACCTGGCCATTAACCTGGTACTGGGGTTTTTCATGCTGCTGTTGCTCTCCTATGTGGTGCTGCTCAGCCTTTTCCTGGACAGGATTCTGGAGGCCGGCTGGCCCGATGAGGACCCGGTGGCATTGGTGAACAGGGCGCTCCTGTATTATTTTCTTATTGACTTAGCGCTTAGGTTCTTCATGCAGGAGCTGCCGGTATTGGGCATTCAGCCCTACCTGCACCTACCGGTGGGCAAGAGCAAACTGGTGCATTTTGTGCTCTGGAAATCCATTACCAGCCTGTTCAATTTCCTGCCGTTGTTGCTGTTTATTCCCTTCGCCCTGAAAATGCTGCCCGAGGTGTACGGCCTGGGCGGGGCCTGGAGCTGGGTGGCGGGGCTTTTCCTGCTCACGCTGGTCAACAACTTCTTAACGCTGTATTTCAAGCGCCAATTGGTAGAGAAGCCCTTGGTGACGGCTGGTTTCCTGCTGGCCGTAGTGGCCCTAGCCGGCATTAATTACCTGGGGTATATTTCCCTGGGGGCCGCCTCTGGCGCTTTCTTTACGGCTTTAGGTACTCAACCCATGTGGGTGTTGGTGCCGCTAGTGGCACTGGTGGGCGTGTATCTGCTCAATTACAAGTTTCTGGTGGCGCACACCTACCCAGAGGAAATGCGCATTAGAAAGGCCTCTAAAGTAGGCGATTCTTCTGAGATTGGGTTCCTGCAGCGGTTTGGCGAACTGGGTTCTCTGATTGGCCTGGAGCTGAAATTGATCATGCGCCACAAACGACCGAAGTCTACCACCCTCATGTCTGTTCTTTTCATGGCGTACGGGCTCATTTTCTACACCAATAAAATGTATACAGACGGGTTTGCCATGCTCATCTTCCCGGGCATCTTCATGACCGGATTCCTGATGCTAAGTTACGGCCAGTTTGTGCCGGGATGGCAGAGCGCCCATTTTGATGCCCTGCTTACCAAACGCCTGAGCCCCTACACCTTCTACCTGGGCAAGTTCTGGTTGTTTGTGCCCGCCTGCACGGTGGCTTACCTGGTTACGCTTCTGTATGGCTTAATGCCCAATGTAGGGGGCAAGATCATGTTAATCAATACGGCCTGCTACCTGTACAACATTGGCATCAACACCTTTGTGGTGCTGTACCTGAGCACTTACAACAAGAAACGCATTGACCTGAGCAAGGCGGCTTCTTTCAACTGGCAGGGCGTTGGGGCCTCGCAGTTTATCATGATGCTGCCAGCGCTTCTGGTTCCTATCCTTATCAACTTCGTCTTCTCCTTGCTGGGCAACCCATGGTGGGGAATAGCTGCCTTGGGGGTAGTGGGGCTTTTAGGGTTCCTGTTCCATAAGCAGTTGCTGGGCATAGTGGTAAGACGGTTCCAGCGGGAGAAATACACCATTGCGGCCGGCTTCAGGCAGGTATAGCCTGTGCGGCAGAAGAAACGAGAATAGGGTAGAGACAACAAAAGAAACCGCACCAGCCTCTGGTGTCTAACAAAAACCGATATGATAGAAGTACGCGACCTCCAAAAGAACTACAATGGCGTAACGGTGGTAAACATTGCAGCCTTGACGGTGCAGCCCGGCGAAACCGTGGGGCTGGTTGGCAACAACGGGGCCGGCAAAACCACTTTCTTCCGGATGATCCTGGATTTGATTAGGCCCACCAAAGGCGAGGTGTTCAGCAAAGGCGAGAACGTGCGCGCCACCGAAGACTGGAAACAGTACACCGGCTCTCACCTGGACGAAGGCTTCCTGATTGACTACCTTACCCCCGAGGAATACTTCAACTTCATTGGCAAACTGAACGGCCTCACGCCCGGCGACATCCAGGCGTTTCTGGAGCGGTTCCATGATTTCTTCAACGGCGAGATTCTGGGTCAGCGCAAGTACATCAGGGATTTCTCTAAGGGCAACCAGAAAAAGGTAGGCGTGGCCGCGGCCGTCATGTCTGACCCTGAGCTGTTGATTCTGGATGAACCCTTCGCCAACCTGGATCCTAGCTCACAGATACGGCTTAAAAACCTGCTCAAAGACCTCAAGCGCCAAGGCATGACCCTATTTATCTCCAGCCATGACCTCAGCCACGTGATTGAAGTCTGTGACCGCATTGTGCTTCTGGAGAAAGGGCAGGTAGTGGAAGACATGAAAACAGACGAAACCACTCTCCAGCAGCTGGAAAGCTACTTTACGGTCTAGTTTTCCACGAATGAACCTGTGGAAAAATGGGCAGTCCTTTAGTGTTATCCACTTATAGATTTTAGGTATACAAATTCCGTTTCGGGCCTGTTTTTAGAAAAACAGGCCCGAAACAGTTTATAGCTCAAACGCCAGCTGGCAACGCTGCCCTACCAAAGCTGATACGTGCTGCCGAAGCTCCAGGCTGGTCTTAATTTCTTTGAACTCCTGTTCTGAGCGGGCTTTTATCTCTTTGCGTTGCAGGGCCTCAATAAAGCGGCGGGCGTCTTCGGGGGTTTCTAGGAGCAGGCCGGGCACTTTAGTGGGTTTATCGTCTTCGCCTTTGGCCACCATGGTAAAGTAAGAGGTATTGGTGTGCTTGACGGTGCCAGATTTCACGTTCTCGGCAATCACTTTTATGCCTACCAGCAACGAGGTATTCCCAACGTAATTAATGGAGGCCATGAGGCTGACCAATTCGCCCACCTCTACGGGCTGAAGAAAATTCACCCCGTCTACCGTAACGGTTACGCAGTAGTTGCCGGCATGCTTGGCGGCACAGGCGTAGGCCACTTTGTCCATGAGTGAAAGTAAGATGCCCCCGTGTATTTTGCCCCCAAAGTTAGCATAGCTGGGGATCATGAGTTCGGTGAGGGTGGTGCGGGAATGGGAGACTGGCCGGTAAAGCTCTGGTTCTGGAATTGGTAAATGCATGCCGTTTTAATGCTGTTTTTCTAAAAGTAGGCTAAAAACGGAAACTTCGCCAATGCAAGGCTTTCAGGCCAGTTGATGCCGGAAGGTTATTTTTTCTGCAGCCGCTCGTTAATCTCATTGAGCAACTCCATCTGTATCTGCTGTATTTGGAATAGGCGGTGGCCCTGCTGCATAAGCAGGTGGTCCATTTTCTCGTGGAGTTGCCGTATCTCCAGTTCGGCTTTGAGGTTGATCTGGTAGTCATGCTCGGCGCGCAGGCGGTCTTTTTCTTCCTGGCGGTTCTGGCTCATCATGATCACCGGGGCCTGCAGGGCGGCAATGGAAGAAAGGATAAGGTTAAGCAGAATGAAGGGGTAAGGGTCAAAGGGCTGCCCGAAGAACGCCACCACGTTCACTGTCATCCAGAAGGCCAGGAAAAATAGGAAGAGAAGAATGAAGCGCCAGCTTCCGCCGAAGGAGGCAATCTTATCTGCCAGGCGTTCCCCCAAAGAAAGCTGCTCAGTATATTCGGTTTCCAGGTTTTTGGAGAGCAGTTCGTTCTGGCTAATACTGGATACTACCTCTTTCTCCAGCTCGGTTAATTGCCCAAACTCCTCTTCCAACACGTCTTCCACAAAGGCCGTACGGTACTTTTTCAACTCCTGCACTGAGATGTAGCCGGCGGGGTCCCAGGTGGGGTGATCGCGTAGGATAAGCTTTACCAGGGGCTCCCGCACCGCGCTGGCGGGCATGAGTTGATCCAGGGGAAGTTTCTTACCCGTGAGCTGGCAAACTCCAGAAAGCGGAAGGTTTTTAGACATAAAGAGGTTAGCCCGGTTTCTAGCCTGTTTTACGCAAAACGGCTCTAAACGAACTAACCTTCACGGGTACTAAAAAAGGGGTTTTTACAGGAAGACCACGTCATCAATGACCTGTTCGCCTACCTCGGCGTTGATCAGGGCCATGACTTTTGCTTTGGCCATGTTGAGCTCGTGCTTGAGCGGGGCCGAGGTGAGGCGCACGTAGAGTTTGCGGTTGCGCACAAACACCTCCTGGGTTTTCATGGAGATAGCCTTGCCCATGATTTTCTCCCAGGAACTAACCAGTTGCATCTCGCTCAGCTTCCCGTTGAGTTTGTACGCCTTGAGCATGGCCTCAATACTGTCCTTGATAGAGATAGTATCGGCTTTGCGCATAAACGGGGTTCTGGGGTTAAGCGGACGCAGGGACATAAATAGTTTTATTTTGGGTGGTATCGTGGTGCTAAGGTACGGCAATTCCTTCCGCAGATTTGGCTCCCGGGGCAGATGAATTTACCCACTCGGTTATCCCCATTTATAAACGGGTTTATGCACTTTCTGTTTTGAGGCTGGTTTTGGGAAAACGGCCTTAATACGGGTTTTACTCAAGGGATACGACTAAGTGCTAGTTGGTGAGAACACCAACTAGGGCATACGTTATTGGAAGCTGAGATTCACTAGTAGTGGCGTTTTTGCGGTTGTAAGTGGTCTCACCAAAAGCCTTCATAGCAGTTCAAAACCCATCCCTAACAACTAACAACTGATAACCAACAACTAAATCTACCCCTCATCCTCAATAGTCTCGGCGGTGCCTTGGTCTATCCTGAACCGCCGGATGTTGTTTGAGAGCGGGCGCAGAATCTGGTCAGTGCGTTCCAGGTGGGTGTCTGTGAGAAAAATCTGCCCGAAGGTGTTGTCTGCTACCAGTTGCATGAGTTTGGTGATGCGTTTCTGGTCCAGGCGGTCAAAGATATCGTCTAAGAGCAACAGCGGTTTCTGGCCCTTCTGCAAGGAAAGCACCTCAAACTGGGCCAGCTTGAGCGCAATCACATAGCTTTTCTGCTGCCCCTGTGACCCGAAGTTCTTCACGCTGCGGTTATCCATCAAGAACACAAAGTCGTCTTTGTGCGGGCCCACGGTAGTACGCTGCAAGAGCAGGTCCTTGCGCTGGCTCTGGTCCAGCAGGTAGGCGTAATTCTGCCGCGTGAGCTGGCTCTGGTAACCTAAAGTGACTACCTCAGAGGAATCTGACAGGTGGTGGTAGTGGCGCTGGAACACCGGCTCAAAGATCTCCAGGAACGCGGCCCTTCTAATGCTCAGCTCGGTGCCCAGCGGCATGAGCTGCTCGTCCAGCACCTGCAGGTACTCGCGGTCCATGTAGTTCTTCTCAGCAAAATGCTTGAGCAGGGAGTTGCGTTGCTTGAGAATGTAGGTATATTGAATAAGCAGGTCCAGATAGGTGTGGTCCAGCTGGGCCATGAGGGAGTCAAAGAACTTGCGGCGCTCCTCGCTGCCTTCCCTTATCAGATCAGTATCATACGGTGAGATCAAGACCACCGGGAACTGACCCACGTGCTCACTCACGCGCTCATACGGCGTCTTGTTAAGCGTGATGATCTTCTTTTGGCCCGCCTTGAGGTAACATTGCACGGCGCTTACTTTCTCTTGGCTCTTGAACCGGCCCCGCACAATAAAGTAGTCTTCGCCCTCCTTTATGTTCTGCAGGTCTGTGCCCGTAAACGCGCTTTTGGTGAGCGAAAGGTAATGAATGGCGTCCAGCAGGTTGGTTTTGCCGCTGCCGTTGTCGCCTATAAAGCAATTGATGTGCGCTGAAAAAGGCAAGGTGGCTTCCTCGTAATTCTTGAAGTGGAGTAAGTGTAGATTTTCGAGGAGCATGAACTTGTTTGAAGATTTTTACTTAATTTCGCATGTTAGAATACCTTACGGAGCTAAACCAGCCGTTGCTTCTACCCAGAAATGGCGCGCAGGCAAGTTCCAATTTTTCCTTGACTTAACCTTTACGAACAAACTTATAGTATGGCGGAGACGAAAGCAGCGAAGACAAAAGATGCGAAAAAGGCAAAGGTAAACGCTGCCCCAGCATTTTCAAAAGAGACCTACCTGCGCTGGTATGAGATGATGCAGCTCATGCGCAAATTTGAGGAAAAAGCCGGTCAATTATACGGCCAGCAGAAGATCAAAGGCTTTTGCCACCTCTATATTGGCCAGGAAGCCTGTGCCGCCGGAGCCATTACCGCCCTTACTAAAGACGATAAATGGATTACCGCTTACCGTGACCACGCGCACCCACTAGGGTTGGGCACCTCACCTAATGCCGTCATGGCCGAGCTGTATGCCAAAGCCACCGGTTGCTCTAAGGGCAAAGGCGGTTCCATGCACATTTTTGACAAAGAAGTGAATTTTGTGGGCGGCCACGGTATTGTAGGGGCGCAGGTTCCTATGGGTGCAGGTTTAGCCTTCGCCGAGAAATACAACAAGACCGGCAACGTGTCTATCACCTACATGGGTGACGGTGCCGTACGCCAGGGTGCCTTGCATGAGGCGTTCAACATGGCCATGCTCTGGAAACTGCCCGCTATATTTGTGGTAGAGAACAACGGCTACGCCATGGGTACCTCTGTGCAGCGTACCTCTAACGTGACCGAGCTTTATAAACTAGGCCTGGCTTATGACATGCCATCTGAGGCGGTAAACGCCATGCGCTGTGAAGACGTGCATGATGCCGTAGCCCGTGCTGCAGAACGTGCCCGTGCCGGTGAAGGCCCAACCTTCCTGGAGTTTAGAACTTACCGCTACAAAGGCCACTCCATGTCTGACCCGGCTAAGTACCGTACCAAAGAAGAACTGGAAAGCTACCGTAACCAAGACCCTATTGAGAGCGTGCGGTTCACCATTCTGGAGAACAACTACGCCACAGAGAAGGAACTAGAGGAGATAGACAACAAAGTGAAGGCCCAGGTGCAGGAATCTGTGGACTTTGCCGAGAAATCTCCTTACCCAGCGCCAGAAGAATTATACACAGACATTTACGTAGAGAAAAACTATCCTTACGTGATGGACTAAAAATCCGGCCCGCGGGAACCCTCTCATCCAGAATGGGGTTCAGCGGGCAGGGCTTTTTCCCATAATCAGCAGCTAATCATATTTTTATATTTTCTGATGTCAAATAACACAATGAAGCACGAGAGCGAATACGAGCTAGTGGAGAATCCAGATGCGCTGGCCGAACGCCTTGTGCAGTCAGAGGAATTTGTGGTGCGCCATAAGAACCTTCTGATAGGTCTGTTTGTGGCCATTGCGGCTGCCGTGGTAGGTGGGTTCCTGTACTACCAGAACCAACAGTCTAAAAACCAGGAAGCACTGGCCGCCATGTTCCAGGCCGAGTATTACCTGGAAGCTGATTCTTTGAACAAAGCCCTGAACGGTGATGGCCAGAACGCTGGTTTCAAATCTGTAGCCGATGAGTACGGCAGCACCAAGGCGGGTAAACTGGCTAACTTCTACGCCGGGGTTATCTCTCTGAAGGAAGGCAAATACCAGGAGGCCCTTAATTACCTGGAGGAGTTCAAGTCTGATGACCTATTGCTGCAGGCCCGCGCCTATAGCCTGCAAGGTGATGCCAACCTGGAACTAGGTAAAAAAGAAGAAGCTGCCGCCCTTTACAAGAAAGCTGCTGAGCACAAAGCCAACGACTTCTTCTCGCCACAGTACCTCATGAAAGCCGCCATGGCCTATGAGTCTGCCAACCAATACGCAGACGCGATAGAGGTATATGAGAAAGTGATCAATGATTACCCGGTTAGCCCAGAGGTAAACGACGCCAAGAAATACAAGGCGCGCGCTGAAGGCCTGGCCAAGAAATAATTTCTGAAAAGAAATCCCGCGGAGCGGCTGCTGTATTAATTTATGGCAGCCGCTCCGTTTTTTTATGCATTTTTGCGTAGAACCGTTTCCGGGCCGTTTTTGCCAAAATAGGCCTAAAACAGTCCGGCCTAAAGCAATTCCTCTTTAAACGTTGAAACTCAATGGCAAGCGCCCTGAAGAACCTCAGTGAGTATAACTCAGACAGTATGCCCGACATCTCAGGAAAGAGATTTGGTCTGGTAGTAGCAGAATGGAACAAAGAAATTACAGATACCTTGTGCAAAGGAGCCTATGAAACGCTGCTGCAGCATGGCGCTAAGCCAGACAACATACACCGTAACACCGTGCCAGGCAGTTTTGAACTCACCTTGGGAGCACAGTTTCTGGCCCAGAGCAATGAGATTGACGCCGTCATCGCCTTGGGCGTAGTCATTAAAGGCGAAACCAAGCATGATGACTATATCTGCCATGCGGTGGCCCACGGGCTTACCCAGGTAGGGCTCAAGTTCAATAAGCCGGTGATCTTCGGACTGGTGACCACCAATGACGAGCAGCAAGCCTGGGACCGGGCCGGCGGCAAGCACGGCAACAAGGGCGTAGAAGCCGCCGCTACGGCCATTCAAATGCTTAGGTGGCTGGACTAAATACCACTAAAGATTCAATGCAAGAGAAAGGCCAGCTCCTATCATAGGGCTGGCCTTTCTCTTGCATTGAAGTGAGGATAGGATCTAGAACTTAAGCCCCAGGCTAATGCCTCCGCGGCCAATCCAGCCACTGAATGCGGCATCTTCTATGTCTTCTTTATTTCCGTTTTCCACCTTCACACTGCTGGAAGTATACTCAGGCCCAATGAAAATATCAAAGGAGACCCTATCCTTGAAAATCCATTGCCTTCCGGCCACTACCCCACCACCAAAATTGGTGGACGTGCCTTTGTAACTCCCAAAGTCAGTATCTTCAACGGTAAAGCGCATAAAGCCTAGAAAAGGCGCCACGTAGAACCCATCTGGCGCAGGCCTCTCTGACAGGTAAAACCTGAACTCGGGCGTTACCCCAAACCCTGAGAGTTCCTCAAACTTGGTAAAGAAAAGGCCAAGTTGGGCGCTTTTTGTATCATCAATCACCCGTTCATAATAGAAGGAACCTGTCTGCAAAAGAGGGGCTAGTAAATTGGCTTTCACCAGATTCTGTGCCTGGGCACCATTTTGGAACAGGAAAAAGCAACCAAATAAGGCAAGGAAGTAAAGTTTCTTCATATAAGATTACATTTTGGTAGTAAGCAATACAGAAAGGCAGACCTTGAAAGGGAAAGTACTGCCAGTAAGCAAACTAGGTCGGTCAATGATAGAGAAGTGGTTACTTAAGAGAGAATAATATACAAGCGCCCTCCAAAATCATCCATGACAGACCTAGAACTTTTTTAAATATATAGATTATCTATATACTAACTAAGCAGAATCCTGCTTTTATACCTTTCTTCTTTCATATCCCTCCCTTTTAAAAGAATTCAGCCAGAATTGATTAGGCAAAAAGGCCAAAAACAACTGGCAGAATAGCTTTTGATAGAAAATTTTAGCCCTCGCCATTAGAAGCCTTGCTATAAGCAACTCAGGATGTAAAGTAGGTCTGCAAATGGACGGCCAAGTCAAGAAGGGAGATTTTAGTAGGGGCTAAAAAAGGAAAGCAAGTCAGCGAGTGGTTAGAGAATAGTAAAATTCGGCTACCATTTTGATACTCTGCATAGTTTTAAGAAATAATAACCGTATTTTTGCGCAAAAAAAAGGAGCCAGCACTTTGCCAAGACTGGGAGGAATTGTTGGAAAACGGTCTTCAGGAAACCAAACGACCCTGGCTCCATGTTCTTATAAACTAACAAACTATAGCAAAACCGTTACGAACCAAAAAGCCATGAGTGAAGAAAAACAGCGGTATTCCCAAGAGGAATTGAACGAATTTCAGGAAATCATCATTGAGAAATTAAATAACGCCCGCAAAGAGGTTGGCTTTATAAAAGAAACGTTGAGCCGCAGAAATGACGCCGGCACAGACAATACCGCCTCCACCTCTAAAGTGTTGGAAGACGGCGCAGACACTCAGGAAAAAGAAAGCCTGAACCAGCTGGCCTCCCGGCAGTTGAAGTTTATCCAGCAGTTGGAGAACGCTTTGATCCGGATCAAGAACGGCAGCTACGGCGTTTGCATCAAAACAGGGAAGTTGATCCCTAAGGAGCGTTTAAAGGCCGTGCCGCACACGCAGCACACCATTGAGGCCAAAATGAGCCGTAACGACTAATAAAAAGAACGCATTTGAACCTGTTACTGAACCACCTTCAGGCCCTGATTTTTTGCGCCACCTCGCCGGTGTCTATAGAGGAATTGCAGAAATGCCTTTCCGAGGCCCTGGTCACTGAGGTAAGCGTAAGTGATGTATTGGAGGGAATTGAGGACTTAAACGCCCAATTCTCTACCGATGCCTTCGCTTTTCAGATCTACGCTATTGGAGGTGGTTATCAGTTTCTCACCAAACCCGCTTACCAGGACTCGGTAAGTATCCTACTCAAGCACAAATCCAAGAAAAAGCTGTCGGCCTCCGCCCTGGAGACCCTGGCCATTATTGCCTACAAGCAGCCCATAACCCGCTCACAGGTAGAGCAGATCAGAGGCGTGAGCTGTGATTACGCCATTCAGCGTCTGTTGGATAAAGGCCTGCTGGAGATTAAGGGCAAGGCCAACACCATTGGCCGCCCCGTGCTGTTTGGCACCAGCCAGAAGTTCATGGAATACTTCGGGCTGAATCACCTCAGAGACCTCCCTCAACTCCGTGACCTGGCTCCGGAAGAAAACACTATCGGCGAAGCCGCCGCGCTTTAAGCATACCATCACCTCCTTTTTTATACAGTAGCGATACTGCAATTTTTCACAAGAACATGGCAAGAAACGAAGATACGCCTCAAGAAGGCAACGACCGCCCACGTGATAACGCACGCGGCGGCGAGAGAAAAGTATTTGGCAGAGGCACCCGCTTTGACCGCCCTGCCCCCGGAGACCGCGAAGGTGGCTTCCGGAACAGAGAAAGAAAATCAGACAATGCTGACAGACCTTCAGGTGACAGAGATCGTGCTGAAAGGCCGCGTCGAGAGGATACCCCTGACGGAACTGTAAACACCCGCCGCGAAGACCGTGAGCGTGCGCCTAGAAGAGAAAACGACCGCAGAGGCGGCGACTTCCGTCCGGCCCGCGGTTTTGAGCGGCCAGACCGCGGCAATGACCGTGGTTATGACAGACCCCGCGGTGGCTCTGATCGCCCAGACCGTTCTGACCGCCCGGCCAGAGAAGGCGGGTATAACCGTTCAGAAGGTAGAGACAGCCGCAGCAGCGGAGGTTCCTACCAGGACCGCCGTGAAGGTGGAAGCCGCCCAACCCGCGGAGGAGAGGAAAGAGGCGGTGAACGCCGTTCTTTTGGCAACCGTGATGACCGTGGCGGCGAGCGCCGCTCTGGTGACCGCCCGTCTTATGGCGGCCGTGAAGACAGCCGTGGTGCCCGTGGGGGTGACCGCCGTGAAGGTGGTTTCAGAAAAGAAGGTTTCTCCTCTGACCGCCCAGACCGTGGTGCAGGCCGCGGCGGCGATGACCGCAGAGAAAGAACCGGCGATAGAGAAGGCGGAAGCTTTAACCGTCGCGATGACCGCCGCAGCGAAGCTCCCCGTGAAAACAGACCGTTTTCTGGAAACAGAGACAAAAACAGCACCGAGCGCCCGGCCCGCAGAGAAGGCGACAGACCCTTTGACCGCAACGCCCCACGTGAAAACCGTGGCCGCGAAGACCGTGGCTCCTCTTTCCAGCGCCGTGATGACCGCCCTGAGCGGGCCCATCGTCCAGAGCGCTCTGACCGCCCGGCCAGAGATGGCAAAGGTTTCAAAGAAGGTCGTTTTGGCCGTTCAGATGAAGAAACCCAGGAGGCCCCGGCCTATAACCTGAGACGCTATGAAGAGCGCCAGAATAAGAAAAAACCGGAAGGTGCCAGCGATGAACTGCGCCTGAACCGCTACATCGCCAACGCCGGTATCTGTTCGCGCCGTGAGGCAGACGAGCTTATTGCCGCCGGGGAGATCAAGGTAAACGGAGAGGTGGTAACCGAGATGGGCTATAAAGTAGCGCCTTCTGATACTGTGCAGTATGGCCGCAAAACTCTTAGCCGGGAGAAAACGGTATACGTGCTCCTTAACAAGCCCAAAGACTTCCTCACCACTACTGATGACCCGGAAGGCCGCAAGACTGTGATGGACCTTATTAAGAATGCCTCTAAGGAGCGCTTGTTCCCGGTAGGCCGTCTGGATAGAAACACCACTGGTCTGTTGTTGTTCACCAATGACGGCGAGCTGGCTCAGAAACTGACGCACCCGTCTAACAAGGTTTCTAAGATCTATCAGGTAGAATTGGATAAGCCTATTACCCAGGAACACCTGAAGCAGATTCAGGAAGGCGTGGAGCTGGAAGATGGAAAAGCTATTGTTGATGACTTAGGCCTTCTGGGAGACAGCAACAAATTCCTGGGGCTGGAGATCCACATTGGCCGTAACCGCATTGTGCGCCGCATCTTTGAACACTTGGGCTATGACGTAGTCACCCTGGACCGTGTGCAATATGCCGGGTTAACCAAGAAAGACCTGCCTAGAGGCAACTGGCGCTTCTTGTCAGAAAAAGAAGTGGTTCGCCTGAAATACTTTATGTAATCTGCCGTTCAAAGAATGCTGAATCTGGCAATTGACCGGGGCAACACCCGTTTTAAAGCCGGTCTTTTTGAAGACGGGCAACTGGTACAGCAATTCACCTGCCCAGACTTTTCCTCTTTGGGGGAGAAGCTGGCGGGTTTGCCGGTACAGAACGCCATCATGGCGTCGGTGAGCCAGGAGTCAGCAGAATTGGTGCAGCAGTTACCGGTAACGGGGAGGCATCTTCTGTATACTGCCCAAACGCCGGTGCCGGTTCAGAACAACTACGGTACCCCGCACACGCTGGGCGTGGATAGATTGGCTGCCGCGGTAGGGGCACAGTACCTGTTTAAAGAGCGTAATTGCCTGATCATAGACGCGGGCACCTGCATTACCTATGATCTGCTACTGGCCAGCGGTTCTTTTGAAGGCGGTACCATTTCACCGGGTATCACCATGCGCTACCAGGCGGTACATACCTTCACCGGTAAGTTGCCCTTGCTGGAAGGTTATGAGTTACCGCCCTTGCCCGGCAAGACCACCGCAGAAGCCATACAGGGAGGAATTCTCTTTGGAGTGAAGGCAGAGGCCGAAGCCATGATTCAACATTATGACCGTCAATACAAACCATTGACGGTGGTATTGACGGGCGGTGACGCCCCGTTTTTTGAAAGTACAGTAAAAGCACGCATCTTTGTCATTCCCGAACTGGTTTTAATCGGGTTAAACCGAATTCTTGAGTATAATGTATAAACATTTCCGCGCACTGTTCCTTTTCTCCTGTTTATGTATTGGCTCGCAACAGCTACAGGCGCAACAACTCACAAATTCCCCATATTCCCGCTTTGGGGTTGGTGATGTAGTGCACGGCACCGGTTCTATCAGGAATGCGGGCATGGGCCATGTAGGAGTGGGGAACGCCAGCGGTGCCCTCATCAATGACCTGAACCCGGCTTTACTGTACTACAACAACCTGGTTACCTTTGAGGCCGCGGTGGCTTCTGAATTGAAACGCATCTCTGATAAACAGGAATCCCAGATAGATGGTACCGCCAACCTGGGGTATTTGTCACTGGCCGTTCCTATTTCCCGTTTCTGGACTTCTTCTTTAAGCCTGAAGCCCTATAGCCGGGTAAATTATACCACCTACCTGACGGCCCCTGTGGCCGGCGTAGAGGAAGGCACCGCCAGTACCTTTACCCAGTACAAAGGTACCGGTGGCCTCAATGAAGTATCCTTCGGGAATGGCGTGCGCATTGCCAATGGCCTGACGGCAGGTGTTTCTGGCTCCTATGTTTTTGGAACCATTGACAAGCAAGCCACCACTATTCTGGTAGAGCAGGGCGAAACCAGTGACCTACAGCAGACGCTTTTCCACACAACCACCAAATACTCTGGCCTGCTTTTCAAGGGCGGCCTGCATTACCGTAAGAAGTTCAGTGACAAGATTAGTATGGGTCTGGGTACTGCCTATACCGCCAAGGCGGTAATTGACGCAGACCGCCAAGTGGCTCAGGAGCGCAGAGCCCTGGATGAGTCCCTAATCTCTGGTATAATCACAGACAGCCTGGAAGGCAACACCACCCTGCCCCAGTTATTACAGGTGGGTCTGTCTATTGACAACAACAAAACCTGGTCTGCCGGCCTTGATTACTCTACCTCTAAAGGCTCTGATTTCAGAGGCTTCAGCCTGAACAAGAACGAAGGCCGCCAGGAATTGGGAGACAGTTACCGGATAGGATTAGGCACGGAGTTCACGCCAGACCCCAACTCCGTTAGCTCTTACCTGAAGCGCGTGACTTACCGCGTGGGCGGCTATTACGGCAATTCAGAGATCCAGGCCGTTACGCTGGGCAACACTAGCGGTAGCATTCAGACTTTAAAGGACATGGCCCTTACCTGGGGTTTCTCCTTCCCGCTGGGCAGAGGCGTTCGTCCGCCAGATTATACCCAGGCTATGTTGAACACCAGTTTTGCCATTGGTCAGTTAGAAGCGAAGGAATCTGGCTTGAAGGAGCAATACCTGCGGGTAAGTTTGGGCGTTACATTCAACAACCGTTGGTTCATCAAGCGCAAGTTTGACTAATACATTGTTTTTACCCGGCGGTCAATAAACTAGCAGATACCAAATCAAATGCCCATTGAAGGGGAGTGGTTTGGTATCTGATGCGTTTATAGCCTTAAGTGGCATATCTAGGTTTGGCTAACAAGTTCTATGCACAGGATTGGTCTATTTTATTTGATGCTTTTACTCAGTGTGCTCACTTGGGGGTGCCAGGGCGCAGATGACGCGGTGAAGCCTATTGAGTACAAAGGGCCCAGTTCTGAAACCTATAACCAGGTAACCATTTACAGTGACTCGGCTAAGACCAAGCTGAAGCTGAGTGCCCCGGTAGAGCAGCAGCTCCAGAACGGAGACGTGGTCTACCCCAAAGGCCTGTACATCACCTTTTATGAAGAGGGAGTGCCTACCAGCATCATTTCGGCTAAATACGCCAAGTATGACAAAGCCAAAGACCTCTATTTTGCCCGCAACAACGTGGTGGTGAAAAACACCAAGAAAAATGAGCAGCTCAACACAGAAGAGTTGTTCTGGCAGCGGCAGAAAAGAAGCATCTACACAGATAAGTTTGTGCGCATCACCAGCGCCGAGGAAGTAGTGACGGGCGTGGGCCTTACCGCCAATGAAGATTTCTCCAATTATCAGCTCAAGCAGTTTTCGGGCTCTTTCCTGTTAAAGCAATGACCCTGAAACAAACCATTTATATGGCCCTGGCGGTGGTCTGCCTGGTCATAGGCATTCACCAGGCCATGGTCACGGGTATTCTGGAAAGCTACTGGATTTTTATGCTGTCGGTGATCTTTCTCATGCTTTTCCGTATGAACAAACCAAAGCCTTGATCCTCTATTCTGGCCCATGGACCTAGCCAACCTTTATATAGCTATTGCGGTGGGCGCCCTGCTGCTTTTACTTTGCAGTGTGGCCGAGGTGGCTTCCCGCTACACCATACGGCCGCTCATTTCCCTGGAAGCCTCAGAAAACCAATCCTCATTGCTGGGCTTTCTGCTGCGCCGCGAAAAGCTGTTTTTCCTCACTATTCAGTTAGGGTTGGGGCTGGGCGTGGTCCTGCTGGGCTTTGGCTTGTTTGGCAGCCTGGCGTTTTATTGGCACCAGTTTCTGGCCACCGTCTGGGCGTACCTGCTGGCCGGAATCTTAACGCTGCTGGCTACCTGGTTACTGATGGTGGGAGTGGGGGCTATGGCCAGCCTTTCGGCCCCGGCCAAGTTGTTGAAACTGGTAGCTGCGCCGCTGGCTTTTTTGCTGGTGCTCTTGTTTCCCTTCACCGCGCTGCTTAAATCTGTTTTTGGCCTGTTTTCTGGAAAAGACCCTGAAAACGAGAAAGAGCTTTTATCCAATGCCCTGGCGTTCCAGCCGTTTGCGGTAAAGCTGCAAACCCCTGAAGAAGCCACCCTGGCCCTGGTGAACTCCAGTGAGGTAGACAGTAAGATTTTCCACAACGCCCTGGAGTTTAAGACCGTGAAAGTGCGGGAGTGCATGGTGCCCCGCACCGAGATTGACGCCATTGAGCTGGAAGAGGGGGTAGACGTGCTCCGGCAGGCCTTCATTGAGACTGGGCATTCCAAGATCCTTATCTACCAGGACTCCCTAGACCACATTCTTGGCTACTGCCACCAATTCTCCCTCTTCAACAATCCCGCCACGCTGGAAGAGATCCTTACGCCCATGGAAGCCGTGCCGGAGAACATGCTGGCCAAAGAGCTGTTTGTGAAATTCATTACTGAGCACCGCAGCATTGTGCTGGTGCTGGATGAGTTTGGCGGCACATCTGGCATTGTGACCCTGGAAGACGTGATGGAGGAGATTCTTGGCGACATCAATGACGAGTATGATGAGGAAGACCTGCTGGAGCAACCGCTGCCAGAACCGGGATCTTACCTGTTCAGTGCCCGCCAGGAAATTGACTACCTTAATGAGGCCTATGACCTGGATCTGCCCGAGGGGGACTATGAAACTTTGGGTGGTTTTATCTTGTCTGTACTAGAGGAAATTCCCTCGGCCGGTGACGTGATTGTGGTGCCGCCATTTGAGATCAGGATCCTTTCCATGGATGAGCACCGCATCAATACGGTACATCTCTCTGTAAAGTTTGGCAGAGTAGAAGAATAACCTGCCTATTAGGGGCTTATATTTTGATTTTATC
The DNA here is from genome assembly GCF_054781795.1 of Rufibacter soli. NCBI lineage: Bacteria > Pseudomonadati > Bacteroidota > Cytophagia > Cytophagales > Hymenobacteraceae > Rufibacter > Rufibacter soli. The sequence continues at coordinate 206,064 of NZ_BAAGTS010000003.1, forward strand.
ACATATTCAGATTATTTTGCATAACGCTTAAAATACGTCAATTACTTACATGGCATTAATTAACAAGATTAGAGAAAAGTCTGGCTTCGCCATTGGCGCTATTGCCGTTGGCTTGCTTATTTTCATTGTGTTAGGTGACCTGCTGGGACCAAATTCCCGGCTGTTCGGTAACAAAATGGTGGTAGGAGAAATTGCGGGGCATGAGGTCTCTGTGCAGGAGTTTGAGGGAATGTTTGAAGAGGCTAAGAACAATTATGCCAACCAATACGGCCGTCAGCCCTCTGAGGCAGAACTGGCCTCTTTGCGTGAGCAGACCTGGAACCAACTAGTGTTCAAATATGCCTTTGAGGGCGAGTTTGACAAAGTAGGTTTGGGTATTTCTGAAGACGAGCAGGTAGACATGGTGCAGGGCCGTAACGTACACCCCGCCCTTAAGCAAATGTTCACTGACCCACAAACCGGTCAGTTCAACGTGGAGCAGGTAAAGCAGACTTTGCGTAACCTGGGCAGCATGCCTCCGGAGCAACAGGCCGCCTGGCGTAAATATGAGCAGGACCTGGCCACAGACCGTCTGCGTAACAAGTACTACAACCTGTTCTCGTTCTCTAACTACGTGACTACTGAAGAGGCCAAGCGTTTCAATGCCGAGCAAAACAGCCGCGCCAGCCTTAAGTACCTGTTCATTCCTTATTTCAGCATTGCAGACTCAACGGTAAAAGTAACCGATGACCAACTGAGCGAGTACCTGAACAAGAACAAAAAGAAATTTGAAGTAGAAGAAGGACGGTCTATTACCTATGTAACGGTTCCGGTAAGTGCTTCTAAAGAAGACAGCGCCTCTTACAGTGAAGAAACCGCTGACCTGGCGGCCCGCTTTGCCAAAACAGAAAATGACTCTCTGTTTGTGAAAGCAGAATCTGACACTCCTTTCAACGGAGCCTTTGTGCCCGCCAATGAGTTACCGGAAGAACTGAGAACCCAGACGTTAGAGCAAGGAAAGATCTACGGTCCTTTCACTCAGAACGGTCACTTTAGCTTGTACAAGATCATTGGCGTGAAAGATGGTGGTAAAGCCTCAGTACGGGCCAGCCATATTTTGATTAAGCCAGAAAGCGATAGCCCAGAAGCCAAAGCCGCGGCCAAAGCCAAAGCCCAGGACATCCTGAATCAAATCAAAGGAGGTGCCAACTTCGCCCAATTGGCGGCCCAGCATGGTACTGACGGAACTGCCTCTGTAGGCGGTGACTTAGGCTGGTTCACAGAAGGACGCATGGTGCCTGCTTTTGAGAAAGCGGTATTTGCGGCTAGCGGTCCTGGTTTGCTGCCAAACCTGGTAGAAACAGACTACGGGTACCACATCGTTAAAATCACTGAGCCTAAAACCACCAGAACGTACCAGGTAGCACAAGTATCACGTGCCCTTACGCCAAGTGACAATTCCCGTGAGTATGCCTACAGCCGGGCTGGCGCCATTGCCTCTAACAGCTCAAACCTGGAAGAATTCAACAAAGCCGTAGCCGCTGAAAAAGGTATTGCCAAAGCAGAAGCCAAACTTAGCGCTGCAGACCGCTCTGTAAATAACCTGCAGAACGCCAGAGAACTGGTGCGCTGGGCTTTCTCTGAAGACACCAAGGTTGGTGACGTGTCACACGTGATCACCATGGATGACCAATACGTGGTAGCGGTAGTAACCGGTAAGCGTGAAAAAGGAACTGCCAAGGTAGACGATGTACGTGATGAGTTAACCGCCGCCGTGCGCAATGAACTGAAAGCGAAGAAAATTACAGAGAAATTAGGTGCTGTTTCAGGTACCCTGGAGCAAGCCGCTGCCAAATACGGACCAGATGCCATTGTTCGTCCGGCTAGTGACGTGACCTTAGGTGCCGCCAACGTACCGGGGTTAGGCTTTGAGCCAGTAGCCATCGGCAAAGCCTTCGGGTTGAAGCCAGGCCAACGCACCGCGCCTATTGAAGGGGAAGGTGGCGTAGTAGTGGTGGAACTGTCCAGCATTACCCCAGCCACTCCGGTAACAGACGTGAAGGCCGTGAAGCAGCAATTACTGGGAACCCGGGCCGGACGTGTACAGAGCGCTCTATATGAGGCCGTACGCAAGAACGCCAAGGTAGAAGACAACCGCGTAAGGTTCTTCTAGAACAAAGGTTTCTTAGAGATACAGCAGGAGCCGCGCCACCAGCGCGGCTCCTGTTTTTTTTAAAGCAATCTGTTTCGGGCCTGTTTTTAGAAAAACAGGCCCGAAACGCTATATTGAATACCCGTAGAATACGTTAAGGAAGAAGAGTTTATCTGTTTGTAGCGCATCATGAAAAGATACTTTTGGTTTATATGCCTGATGGCCCTTTGGGGATGGGGAATGGCTTTACCGCCCCAGCTAAAAGCCCAAAGCATGAGCATACCGGAACAGATGGCGTTGGCCAGGGAATACCTGCGGCAAAATGATTACGCCAAAGCCGAGGTGCTGCTCAGTAAACTCATTGATCAGGACGTACAGTTCGGGTTGGTGTACCCAGACTACCTCAAAACCCTGCTGGCCCTGCGCAACTTCAAGGAGGCAGACAAATTGGTGAAAAGGGCCCAGAAGAAGTACCCCACGGTGCCCGCCTATGCTATTGATGAAGGAAAAGTGCTGCAGGCCACCGGCAACAACAGCGGCGCCGAGAAGAAATGGGCACAGATAGTACAAACGGCCACCCCAGAGAATGTCTACGGGGTAGCCACCTCTTTCCAGCAGGCAGACCTACTAGACTACGCCGAGAAAGCCTACCTGAAAGCCCGGGAATTGAGTGGCAATGAGAAGAGTTTCGCGCCGCAGCTACTGCAGCTCTACGCCTACCAACGTAAAACAGACCCGCTCATAGACGAGGTACTGCGCCAACTCAAAAACAACGCTCTCCCGCTGCCTTACGCCCAGAACATGCTGCAGAATACGCTCCGTGACGAGGAATCGCTCAACAAGCTGGAGCAGCGCCTCATGGACGCCGTGCAGGCAGACCCAGACGCCACCCCGGTGCAGGAGCTGCTCATCTGGACCCTCTTGCAGCGCAAGGACTTCGGGCCGGCCCTGCTACAGACCCGCGCGCTGGACCGCCGCACCCAAGGCGGGGGCGCCCAGGTATTGACCCTGGCAGACATCAGCCTGCAGAACAAGGATTTCGCCACCGCCATTGAGGGCTACACCTATGTGATGCAGCAATACAAGACCGGCGAGCTGTACCCCATTGCCCGCCAACGCATCATCCAGGCCCGCGAGGAGCAGGTGAAGAATACATTCCCCATTGACAAAGAGAAGATAAAGCTGCTGGCCCAAGACTATGAGGCCCTGCTCCAGGAAATGGGACGCTCTGAGCGTACCGCCGAGATCATCAAAGAACTGGGCGAACTGCAAGCCTTTTACCTGGACGCCCCGACTGAGGCCATGAAAAACCTGCAGGAGGTAATTGACATGCCCCGTGCCAACCCCAACGTAGTAGCGGAGGCAAAATTGGCCCTAGCCGACGTGTACCTGCTGCGCGGCGAGCCCTGGGAAAGCACGTTGCTTTACAGCCAGGTGGAGAAGACCCACAAAGAGCAGCCCCTTGGCTACGAGGCCAAACTGCGCAACGCGCGCCTGAGCTACTACAAAGGCGATTTTGAACTGGCCCAGAGCCACCTGGACATCTTGAAATTGGCCACCAGCCGCGAGATTGCCAATGACGCCCTGGACCTGAGCCTGCTCATCATAGACAACACTGGCATGGACACCTCGGCGGCGGCCCTCAAAGAGTACGCCGCTATAGACTTCTTGGTGTTCCAGCACAAATACCCTGAGGCCCTAGCCGCCCTGGATAAGCTGCTCACCAAATACCCCGGCCACAGCCTCACCGATGAGATCTATTTCCAGAAAGCTGAGCTGCTGCAGCAGATGGGCAAATTTGAGGAGGCCGCCCAGAACCTGCAGCTCATCATAGACAACCCCAAGTATGACATTCTCTCAGACGATGCCCTCTTCCTGCTGGCCAAACTGAACGAGGAGAACCTAAAGCAGCCTCAGAAAGCCCAGGAATTCTACGGCAAGCTCCTGGAAAAGCACCCCGGCAGCGTGTTCGTGGCCGAAGCCCGCAAGCGGCTCAGGAAATTAAGAGGCGATAAGGTGTAGGGGGAATGATGAAGTTTTAGATGATTTGATTAAAGAGCCAGGGAGGCGATCAATTCACTCATAGGAAGTAACAATCAGGTATAGGAGGATTCGATTCCTGTTTTAGAGGCGTTTTTCTGAAAACAGGCTCAAAACGGAAATCCCTTCTGCCACTTAATGATGTGGTTGAGGTAGGGGCAATCCCTTGTGGTTGCCCTTTGCGTTCCATCTGCGTTTGGGCAACCACAAGGGATTGCCCCTACTCTTACCTTCAGTTTTTTACCAAGTCACGGAAGTAAACCCGCGCCATAGAAAACCTTCTTTCAGCTTCCTCTTGCGTCAGCTACTTTCTGACTCTTTTTCCGGAAACTTTCCTTCCTCTCTTTCTCTCCTCTGTCATCTCTCTTTCTTCATCCTCCTTCCCTTTTTGTCATCCTGGAAGGACCTTGTGGGCGAACTAGAAAGGCATCAAAGCAAATGGTACTACTACTTGCTCACAAGCTCATTATATATTGACAGGAGAAGAATTTTGAAAAAAGTGAGGGTGCTAAAAAAGCTTCTTTCAGTTTTCCGTCATCACCACAATGCCTGGGTTCACTTCCCGGAGTTGCTCAATAAACTCCTCCTGGCGGTCAGGTGAAAGATAGATCTCATCCCATTTTCCGTAGTGGAGCACAATGCCTTGCAGGCCCAGCGCGGGCCGAAGGCCAGACCACAGGCGTTCGCGCTTTTTAATGATTCTGATGTCTTGGATAGGGATCCGGCCGTGCCAGGGGCCGCAGCGGTAGTAAAGATGACGGTCCGTCAGCCGGTAGTAAGTGCCAAACCAAGTCCAGAGCAGGAACCCGGTCACCAGCAATAGAAAGGCGCCCCGGGTTAGTTTTCCTGCCAGAGACGAGTCAGAGAGCACGTCTTGCGCCAACAAAACCAGCAACAGGAGAATGGTGCCCCAGATAGCCAGCCAGGAAAGCCAGCTTTTAGCGGAAGTAAACGTGATAGTGGGCATACCAATAGAGATGGACTACCCTAAGATACATCTTTTACCAAATGGCTTTGCGTTTTGGCCCTGTTTTCTCAAAAACGGGCTTAAAACAGAAACCGCCTACGCGAAGAAGAGAAACAGCAGCGCCAGGAACAGGAAAAAGGACAGGTACATAAGGCCGTCTACCAGGCCGTAGTCTTTGTATTTGTGGTAAATCTCTTTGATTCTTTTCATGGATGAAGAACTTCCGAAAGGTGAATTATTGCCTACTCAACGCTTGGTTGCGAAAAGGAGTGCCGGGTTCTGTGCCAGATTTCGTATTTTTGTCGCCTCTTAGTACAGATGAAACCGCAGCAAGACAGCCGATGCAGAAACGATGGGTAGTAAAGGAAGCGCCGGACGCCGCAAAAGTACAAAATTTAGCCGATAGCCTGGGCATAAGCCGGACCCTGGCGGGTATTCTCTGCCAGCGAGGCATCTGTACCTTTGAGGAAGCCAAAACGTATTTCCGCCCCTCCCTGCAAGACCTGCATGACCCCTTCCTGCTCAAGGACATGGACAAGGCCGTGCATAGGCTGGTAGAGGCCCTGCACCACCAGGAACGCATTCTCATCTACGGCGACTATGACGTGGACGGCACCACCTCAGTGGCCCTGGTCTTCCGCTTCTTGCAACATTTCTTCCAGGAACGCATTGAGTATTATATCCCAGACCGCTACGCCGAGGGCTACGGCATCTCCTTCGCCGGCATTGACTACGCCCAGGAGTTCGGCTTCAGCCTGATCATCTCCCTGGACTGCGGCATTAAATCCATTGATAAGATTGCCTACGCCAACGAGAAGGGTATTGACTTCATCATCTGTGACCACCACTTACCCGATGATATGCTGCCAGAGGCGGTGGCCGTACTGGACGCCAAACGCTTGGACTGCCCATACCCCTACAAAGAACTGGCCGGCTGTGGCGTGGGGTTCAAGTTCATGCAGGCCTTCTGCCTGAGCCAGGGCTTTGACCTGGAGCCGCTGTATGCCCTCCTGGACTTGGTGGTGATCAGTATTGCCGCCGACATTGTGCCCATTACCGGCGAGAACCGCATTCTGGCCTACCACGGCCTGCAACGCATGAATAGCGGCGAGCTGCTGCGCCCCGGCCTGGAAGCCCTTAAGGAACTGGCCGACCTGCGCGGTGAGCTGGACATCACGCAGATTGTGTTTGGGTTTGCCCCACGCATCAACGCCGCGGGCCGCATGGGTGATGCCAAGCGCTCGGTGGCCATGCTGCTGGCCCGCACCAAGGAAGAGGCCTTTGACATGGCGCAACGCATTAACGTCTCTAACTCAGAGCGGCGCGGCCATGATACCAGCATCACCAAAGAGGCCCTGCAGATGATCCAGGATGATGATTTCCTGCGCAACGCCCGCTCCACAGTGCTCTTCAAGGAGAACTGGCACAAAGGCGTGGTGGGCATTGTGGCCTCCCGCTGCATTGAGAAATATTACCGCCCTACCATCATCCTCACCGAGTCCAACGGCAAGGCTACGGGCTCGGCGCGGTCGGTGCACGGGTTTGACGTGCACCAGGCCATTCTGGCCTGTTCAGACCTGCTGGACCAGTTCGGCGGGCACATGTACGCCGCCGGTCTCACCTTGCCGGTAGAGAACGTGCCCGCCTTCAGGGAGCGGTTTGAGCAGATTGTGGCCAGCACCATTCTGGAGGAGCAACGCGTGCCCATGGTAGAGATTGACAGTCCGCTGGAGTTTCACCAGATCACGCAGAAGTTTTTCAACATCCTCAAGCAGATGGAGCCGTTCGGGCCGGGCAACATGGCGCCGGTCTTCGTAAGCTCCTGCGTCTATGACACCGGCTCGGCCCGTGTGGTTGGTGATGCCCACCTCAAGCTGCGCCTCACTCAAGACGGCGACATTTCCTTTGACGCCATTGCCTTCGGGATGGCCGAGTATTATCCCCGCATCCAGAAAGGTATTCCGTTTGATGTGTGTTATTGTGTGGAGGAGAATGTGTTTAGGGGGAATGTGACGCTGCAGTTGCGGATTAAGGATATTCGCTTCGCGGAGTAGCCTTCTGTTTTAAGCCTGTTTTTGGAAAAACGAGTCCAAAACAGGAGTTCTAAATCTTAGTTTGATAAAGAATACGCATTCCGTCCCCTTTGAAGGGGGTAGGGGGATGATGGGCGTGTGTTGAGTAATATGTATTAAGTAATGCGTTCCCGCCGTTATTTGTGTTTCTAGGGCCAATAATCCAGCCTGCCCTCCCATCTTCTTTTAAGCCTTTACTGTCCATTCCCTATCTGCCAAGCCTCAGGGCGGTGGTTGCGGTCTGCCCGCGTCTGTCACTTTTCTCCTTGATGAGAAAAGTAACCAAAAGAATCAAGAAGCCCCGAACTCGCTGCCGCTCAGACAGGCGGGGCTTCAGGAAGGTACCACCGGGCAAGCGTCCTCTGTTTCATAGGGAGCTTACGTCATTGCCATTTGCAAGGTCTTTGCTTGCCCCTGCCCATGCTTCGGGCTACGCATGGCGGCCCTCCGCAAGGTCCAGGGCAGATTAGCCTATTGCTGATAGGTCCGTTGCAAGGCCTTCATCGCCCTCTGGGCGGAGTTTGGGAAATGTAGGGACAGGGCTTGACCTGTCCTTGTTACCAACTGCTGTGGGCCTGTTCTTGGTATTAACGTCAAGAAACCTTGACCTCGTAGTGTGCGCGGCTCCTACGAGCGTCTTAGCTGTTTCAAGCACGTTTTTACCAAAACAGCCCTAAACCAGGATTTAGCTGTGGATAAGTTCGCAAGTGAGGAGCAGATCATGTATTTTTAAATTTCCATCCTACACAAACAACCTGAACCAGATATGAAACCCAGATTCCTTTTGGCGGGGCTTTTGCTGAGCGCTGGCGCGTTAACGGCGCAGGCCCAGACGCTAGCCAAGAAAGTCCTGACCCATGATGTCTATGACTCCTGGAAGAGCATTGAGGCAGACTCCCTCTCTAATGACGGCAAGTACCTACTCTATGGCGTGGAACCGCAGGAGGGCGACGGCGTCCTGCACCTGAGGGATTTGAGCCAGAACACGGGCAAGACCTTCGGGCGGGGCTACAAAAGCGCCTTTACAGTAGACAGCCGCTTTGCCATTTTCCAGATCAAGCCCGCTTATGCAGTTACCCGTCAGGCCAAATTGAAGAAAAAGAAGCCCGAGGAAATGCCCAAGGACTCTTTGGCGATCTATGACCTGGCCAAGGGAAGCGCGCAGTACGTGGCCCGCGTGAAATCGTACAAACTGCCCAAGCAAAGCGGCGAGTGGCTGGCTTACCAATTGGAAGCGCCGTTGGCCAGCAAGGCTGCCAAAGACACCAGCAAGACCAAAGCGGCCACGCCCGCCCCAGCCGCCACCAGACCTACGGGCAGAGCCGCCGGCCCGGACAAAAAAGAAGAAGCCTCTGAGCTGGTGCTGCGGCACCTGGGCACCGGGCAGGAATTCCGCTTTGACCGCGTCACAGATTTCCTGTTCTCAGACAAAGGCAATATGCTGTTTTTTGTACAAGCCGGAAAAGATGCCAAGAGCAAGAGCAGCGTGTTTGCGTTCAATACCTCGGCACGGAAAGCCATGCCCCTTGACAGTGGCCGCGTGACCTACAAGAACCTGGTGGCAGACAAAGCCGGCGAGCAGCTGGCCTTTGTGTCCAGCCAAGACAGCACGGGCAAAGACATACGGTATTTTCAGTTGCGGCACTGGGTAGCCAAAGATAACAAAACCCGCGTGCTGGCAGATACCGCTTACAAAGGCATGCCTGCTAAATGGATGGTGAGTGAGCACGCGCAGCTGGGTTTCTCAGACAAAGGCGACCGTCTGTTCTTCGGGACGTTCCCGCGCCCTACCCAGTATGAGAAAGATTCTACCAAGCTGGACGAGGAGAAAGTGAGCCTGGACGTTTGGACCTACCGCGATCCTTTGATCCAGCCCATGCAGTTAAAGCAGCTGGAGCGGGAGCAGAAGCGCTCCTTCCTGGCAGTGTATGACCTCAAAAGCAAGAAGATAGTGCAGCTGGCCACACTGGAGATCCCGGATGTAGCCTTGAACCCCGGCCGTACTTCTGATGTGGCCGTGGGCAGTAGCAACGTGAATTACCTGTTGAGCGTGGGCTATGACACACCTAGCCGGCAAGACACTTGGCTCATTGATCTCAAGGATGGTAGCCGGAAGCTAGCCGTGAAAGATACCCGCGGCACCCCAAGATTATCCCCGGCTGGTAAGTATCTGTACTGGTACGAGCCCGCTGACAGTTCCTGGAAAGTGATGTCGGTGAAAGCCAGTAGCCCGATGAACTTGACTAAAAAGTTGAAGGTGGCATTCTATGACGAACAGAACGACATGCCTACCTTACCCGATGAATACGGCCTCACTGGCTGGACCAAGGATGACCAGTACCTGCTGGTAAATGACCGCTATGACATCTGGCGCCTGGACCCTTCGGGCAAAGCCAACGCCGTGAACATCACAGACGGTTATGGCCGGCAGAACAACCTGCAGTTCCGGTACCTGAGCCTGAACCCCAGCCAACGGGTGATTCCTTCTGAAGACCAAATCATGCTGCGCACCCTGGACCTCAAAACCAAGGATGCCGGTTTCTACACAGACTATGTGACCAAGGCTGGGGCTCCGCAGAAAGTTATGATGCAGCCCTACAGCTTCTCCAGCGTACGCAAGGCCAAGAACAGTGACCGCCTTATCTTCCGGAAGGCCAGCTTTAAAGAATACTCTGACCTGTGGGTTACCAACACCAGCTTTAACGCGCCGCAGAAAATCAGTAACGCCAACCCGCAGCAGAATGAATACTTGTGGGGCAGCGTGGAACTGGTGAACTGGCGCTCAGATGACGGCGTTCCCCTGGAAGGCCTGCTGTTCAAACCCGAGAATTTTGACCCTAAGAAGAAGTACCCTATGCTGGTGTATTTCTATGAGCGTAACGCCGAAACCCTGCACAATTACCGCTCGCCGGCCCCTAGTGCCTCTACCATCAACATCCCGTTGTTCGTGAGCCAGGGCTACCTGGTGTTTGTGCCAGACATTATCTACAAAGACGGTTACCCCGGGGAGAGTGCCTATCACAGCATTATACCCGGCGTGCAGAGCCTGGTGGCAAAAGGCTACGTGGATGAGAAGAACATGGCATTACAGGGGCAGAGTTGGGGTGGTTACCAGGTGGCTTACTTAGTGACCCGTACCAATATGTTCAAAGCCGCTATGGCCGGAGCCCCGGTAAGCAACATGACGAGCGCCTACGGCGGAATACGCTGGGAGAGTGGCATGAGCCGTCAGTTCCAATATGAGCGCACCCAAAGCCGCATTGGCGGAACCCTTTGGGAAAAGCCCATGCAGTACATTGAAAACTCGCCATTGTTCTTCGTACCAAAGGTAGAGACCCCCTTGATGATGATGGCTAATGACAATGACGGCGCTGTTCCGTGGTACCAGGGTATTGAGATGTTCATGGCCCTGCGTCGCTTGAACAAGCCCGTGTGGCTTTTAGTGTACAACGGCGAAGCCCACAACCTGGTACAGCGCAAGAACCGCAAAGACCTCTCGGTGCGCATGTCGCAGTTCTTTGACCATTACCTGAAGGGCGCCCCAGAACCGGCCTGGATGAAGAAAGGCGTGCCTACGTTGGTGAAAGGCAAAGAGTATGGTTTGGAGTTGATTGAGGAGCCCGCCACCGCCACGCCAACGCCCGGGCAGCAACCGGCCACTACGCCCGTAAGCCAACCTAGTACCATGCGATAAGCTGTTTTAAGGCCGTTTTTCTGAAAACATGGCAAAAACGCCCGGCCCCTGAAAAGGAGCCGGGCGTTTTTTATTGCCTGAAAATTATAATTGCTTCTACTGTTTTAAGCCTGGTTTTAAAAAAACGGCCTTAAAGCTCATTGTTCTGGGCCATGGCGCCAGCAGGAGCAGGGGCAGGGGCAGCGGCCGGAACGCAGAGTTTGTTCAGAGCAGTCACATCGCCAAAGAACCAGTTAAGGTCTACCGGGGCGTCAATGCCTTTCACCGTGCCGGTCTCTGAATACTGCCAGAAAGCCATTTTGTCTTTGGGGTGGGTAATGGGCTCAGCGTTCTGGTAACGGGCAATCCAGAAGTGGTAATCTGTGAAATAGCCGCGCAGCTTGCGGTTGTAGTAAATCTGGTTGGTGTAGATAATAGGTTTCACGCCGTAGTGCTCCTCAATGGCGGTCAGCCACTGGAAGATGTCGCGGCGCAGTTGGGCATCAGAAACGTCTTGGTAGAGGGTTTCCACATCCAGCACGGGGGCCAGGTCGCCGGGGAGCAGGGTTACCGTTTTCTTGAAAATCTCTATCTGGTCTTCCACCTTCACGTCTGGTAGGTAAAAATGGTAGGCTCCCCGCTTAATGCCGTGCTTGCGGCTGTTTTCCCAGTTCCTGTCAAAGTATTTGTCCTTCAGGAAATCGCCTTCGGTGGCTTTCATAAAGGCAAACTGGATTTCGGCTTCTTTCACATGCTCCCAATTCACGTCTTTCTGGTAACGGGACACATCAATGCCATGCAGGTATTCTGAGGAAGCGAACCCTGCCGCCATTAGAAACAGGCTGGAGAGTAACAGAGTCACCGTTGCCATCAATTGGCGGGGCATGGTGTGTAAAAAAGCAAACATACGTAATCTGATCTGGTATTCTTAAGGACGTAAAAGGTAAAGCAAAAGATGAGAACCAGCAAATTTTATTGCTCATATACACCACTTTATAAAAAGAGTGCAACAATAATTTATAACCCTTTTACAATTTATGCGTAAAGCCCCCTCTTTTGCGTTACCATACCACATCTAAGGTTTATTCCTTATTTTTAGGCAATGATTTTACGTTCCGAAAACCTGTTCAAGAAATATAAGTCTCGCACCGTGGTCAATGATGTGAGCGTAGAGGTAAACCAAGGCGAGATTGTAGGGCTGCTTGGCCCTAACGGCGCCGGTAAGACTACTTCCTTCTACATGATTGTGGGCCTGGTGAAGCCAAACTCTGGGCGCATCTTCCTGGACCACGAAGACATCACCACGCTACCCATGTACCGCCGGGCCAAAAAAGGCGTGGGCTACCTGGCACAGGAGGCTTCGGTGTTCCGGGACCTCTCCGTAGAGGAGAACATCATGGCCGTGCTGGAGATGACCGACAAGAGCAAGCAGGAGCGCCGCGAGAAAGTGGAGGAACTACTGGAGGAATTCTCGCTTACCCACGTGCGCAAGAACAAAGGCGTGGTCCTCTCTGGAGGCGAACGCCGCCGTACTGAAATTGCCCGCGCCCTGGCCGTAGACCCTAGTTTCGTGCTTCTTGATGAGCCTTTTGCCGGGGTAGACCCCATTGCGGTAGAGGAAATCCAGACCATTGTGGCCAAGCTCAAGACCAAGAACATTGGTATTCTAATCACTGACCACAACGTAAACGAGACCCTCTCCATCGTAGACCGCGCCTACCTGCTCTTTGAGGGCAAGATCCTTAAATCCGGCACCGCCGAGGAACTGGCCGCCGACGAACAAGTGCGCCGTGTGTACCTTGGCAAGCATTTCGAGCTGAAGCGGAAGATCTGATTAATTGTTGATTGTTAATTGCTGATTGTTTTTTTGTAGATGGAAGAAAGAAAATATCTGCAGTTAAATGATATTGAAGCTTATAAAGCAGCTTTTAAACTCAGCAATTATGTTTGGGAAATAGTAACCAAGTGGGGCCACTTTGAGAAGGAAACGGTTGGAAAACAATTTGCCAGAGCAATTGATAGCATTTCAGCCAATTTAGCTGAAGGGTTTGGGCGATTCGGGAAGGGAGACAAGATCAACTTTTATCGGTTTGCCCGAGGCTCTGTCTACGAATGCCTTGATTGGAATGAGAAAGGCAGAATCAGAAACCTATTAACCCCGGAAGAGTACAAGCACATACTTCAAAACCTGCAGCGGTTGCCCATCTTGATCAATGGCCTCATCAAATTGACCAATGATAACCTAAAAACGTGAGCAGGTTAAAACAATCAACAACCAACAATCAACAATTTTATAGTGGAGATATTCAATTCGCTAGTGACATGGGTAATGAAGAAGAGGATACATCAGATAGACCTCTTCCGGAAGTACCCGCATGATGTGCAGAACGAGTTGTTTTCCAATCTTATCAACACCGCTAAGAATACAGAGTGGGGACAGCAATACGGTTACTCAGACAACCTGAGCGTGCGCGAATTCCAGGAACGGGTGCCTATTAGTGCCTATGAAGACCTGTACCCACACATTGAGCGCGTGCTCAAAGGCGAGCAGAATATTTTGTGGCCCAGCAAGGTAGAATGGTTCGCCAAATCATCTGGGACTACCAATGCCCGCAGCAAGTTTATTCCGGTCACCCCCGAGGCACTGGAAGAATGCCACTACAAGGGAGGCAAGGACATGCTCTCCATCTACGTGAATAACTACCCAGACACCAAAGTCTTCTCGGGTAAAGGACTTTCTATAGGGGGCAGCCACCACCCCAACGACTTCAATAGCAATACCCGCTGCGGCGACGTGTCTGCCGTGATCATGCAGAACCTGCCCATTTGGGCGGAGGCCATGCGCACTCCGCCGCTTAAGGTGGCGCTTATGGACAAGTGGGAAGAGAAGATTGAGAAAATGGTGGAGATCACCGTCAAAGAAAATGTGACCAGCCTCTCGGGCGTGCCCACCTGGACCTACGTGCTTTTGAACCGCATTCTGGAAGAGACCGGCGCCAAAAATATCATGGAGGTGTGGCCCAACCTGGAGCTATTCACCCATGGGGCCGTTGCCTTCGGGCCGTACCGCGAACTGTTCAGGCAGCTCATCCCCTCAGACAAGATGAATTACTTGGAGGTATACAACGCCTCTGAAGGCTTCTTCGGGATACAGGATGAACCTAGTCTCAAAGATGAAATGCTGCTCATGCTGGACTACGGCGTTTTCTATGAGTTTATCCCCATGGAAGAAGCAGAGCAGGAAAACCCTACGGTGCTTACACTAGACCAGGTAAAACTGGGCCAGAATTATGCGCTTATCATTTCTACCAACGCCGGCCTCTGGCGCTACAAGATTGGGGACACGGTAAAATTCACGTCCCTTGATCCCTACCGCATTAAGATCTCTGGCCGTACCAAGCATTTCATCAACGCCTTTGGTGAAGAAGTAGTGGTGGAGAACGCTGAGGTAGCTATTACCAAGGCCTGCGAAGCTACTGGCGCTACCATCACCAATTTCACGGCCGCCCCTGTCTATTTTGAGGGCAAGAGCAAAGGCGGGCACCAATGGGTAATAGAGTTCTTCCAGCAACCTTCCAGCCTGGAGCACTTTACCCACGTGCTGGACCAGACCCTGCGCAGCGTCAACTCAGACTATGACGCCAAGCGCCACAAAGACCTGGCCCTGCAGGCGCCCCTCATCACGGTGGCCCCCAAAGGCGCCTTCCTTAACTGGCTCCAGTTCAAAGGAAAAATGGGCGGCCAGCACAAAGTACCGCGTCTAGCCAACAACCGTGAGTACCTGGAAGAAATCCTGGAGGTGAATAACCTGGGGTAATAAACCCTAATTCTTAAAGTCATTTTGAGCCCGTTTTTCCAAAAACAGGCTCAAAACAGCTATGTAGCTACTTTTGATGTAAAATCTTACATAGAAGTGTAAGCTGCAAAATACCAAAGCATCCTTTCTAATACAGGTTTACTGTGCAGGTTTCTGTGGGCTTCTTTATTGGTTCTAGTATTACCCTTTGTTAGCACCTTCCTCCCTGTGTCACTTCCGTGGTCCTGCTTTGCTTTCCTTATTCTTTTTGTGAAAGCAGAAACCACAGAGGATAATTCCTCATTATATTTTATATTGGTACTTATATTAGAATTAATATTAAATTATTATCTTTATTAACTCTAAAGCTTTTGGTAAGCTTGGTCTCTAGTGGTAGGTCAGCCAATAGGATAGTTAGATAGGCGCATGCTTGCAGAAGGTATATCGCTTCATTGGAAGTATAGCTGGAACCATTGACTAGGTACCTAGCAGCCAGATAGCTTTTTGAATTTCCCCCACCCATTTTATCCCTGTTGCATTAGGGAGAATATTTTTTGGAAACTTTCATGAGGGAGTTTCCACCTGTGGCTGCAGTCCTTCATTTTTTCAACCATAACCTCCTAAAAGCCATGAAAAAAATTCTGACCCTCTTGTGCGCTGCCGCGGTGCTTTATAGCTGCGAAAATAAAACCCAGGAAGGGACCACTGCAGATGCTGGCACTACCAGTGATCTGAACCAAACCTCTACTCAACCCGCAGCCCTTAGCCAGGAGGACCTGGTAGAAAGGGGCAAATACCTGGTCGCTGTGGGTTCCTGCAATGATTGTCATTCGCCTAAGTTGACCCCTTCAGACAAGGTTCCGCCTATGACGCCAGACCCTAGCCGGTTGCTGTCGGGTCACCCAGCCTCAGACAAGGTTCCGCCGGTACTTGCCGGTGCCGCGAATAGTGGGTGGCATCTTTTCTCCATGGACAATACCGTGGGGGTAGGTCCCTGGGGTACGTCATTTGCGGCTAATCTTACCCCAGACGCCACCGGCCTAGGGAATTGGACCATAGATAACTTTAAGACCGCTATTAGAAAAGGGAAGTACAAAGGCATGGAGAATGGCAGAACCTTGCTTCCACCTATGCCCTGGCGCAATTACCGCAACATGACTGACCAAGATCTGGAAGCTATCTTCGCCTATCTGAAGTCTCTTAAGCCCATTAAGAATGTAGTGCCGGCCCCAATTCCGCCAGCAGCCTAGCAGGAAGAGAGTTTATCAAAGACCATCTAAAAACAGGAGCCCGACTATACCAAGCCGGGCTCCTGTTTTTTTAGAATGCCTTATCTGCAGGCAGCAGCCTGGATAATAAAAGTACTTTCTTGGACGATGGTTTACTTAATTTCTTTAAGGTCCGTCTTTAATATCCAAAGAGCGTTAGGTTTCTCATTATGGCATTCAAGCCCATGAGATTTTACATCGCAGTCAAATTGAAATAAGACTCTATTTTTATTTGGGAAGCCTAAATCACCTGGAAGGCTAATGATAGTCCCTAGCTCTTTTATTAATATCCAATAGTTCTCATTTTCATAGTATTCTTTAGGAGGGGTTAAGGACCCGTTAAAAGTTTGCAGCGAGAATCTCTGCCCAATTTCCATAACTATAAATGAGGTATAACTGAGTTAAACCAAAACTTACTCCAGGAAGCTGCTCAGAAGGCCGCCTTCTTTGTTGGCGTTTCCGCCGTGGGGCATAAGGGCCTGAATGAGTTTCTTTACTGGCATAGACTGAATCCAGACGCGGCCGGTGCCTCTGAGGGTGGCCAGGAAAAGGCCTTCCCCACCGAATACCATGGAACGCAGGCCACCGGCGCGCTGTATGTCAAAATCAATCCCGTTCTCATAGGCCACCACGCAACCGGTATCTACGCGCAGGGTCTCGTTGTGCAGGTGCCGCTCAATCACGGTGCCGCCGGCATGGATAAAGGCCAGGCCATCGCCCTGCAGGCGCTGCATGATAAAGCCTTCACCCCCGAAGAAGCCCGCGCCCAGCCGTTGGTTAAAGTGCATGGCAATCTTGGTACCCAGCGCAGCCGCCAGAAACCCGTCTTTCTGCACAATAAGCCCATTGGGGAATTGGGTGAGATCTAAGGGCACAATGGTGCCGGGGTAGGGCGCCGAGAAGCCTACTTTAGCTTTGCCGTACCCGCGGTGCGTGAAGTGGGTCATGAACAATGACTCACCAGTAATGGCGCGGCTGCCCATTTGTACCAGCTTGCCCAGAAAGCCTTGGGCCGGGTTAGAGCCGTCGCCCATCTTGGTTTCAAACTGCACGCCGTCTTCCATGAACACCATGGCGCCGGCTTCAGCAATGACGGTTTCCTGGGGGTCAAGCTCAATTTCCAGCACCTGAATGTCAGCGCCGTGAATGCGGTAATCTATTTCGTGAGATCTCATAAAGGGTGTAAAGGGTTATTTCTTTTTCGGCTTGTCGCCGGTGGGTTTCTGGTCTTTGCCGGCAATGTCGTCTACGTCTTCATCACCTAAGGCAGTGCTTCCCTTAAAGAAATCTTCCTCGTTCTCTTCCTCCTCCACGGTTTCCTCAATGGGGTACTCCTCTTCCTCCTGGTCCCGTTTCTTGCCCTGGTCGCCTACCAGCTTTTTATCGCTCACGTTGCGGTCCAGGAAAGAGTTAAGCTGGTCAATGTTGAAATTAGAGGTGATATCGCCCAGGGGGTTGATCTTAATCTCAAAACCTTCCAGCTCTGGGTGTACCTTCGCTTTTTTCTCTGCCTTATTTTCTTTTTTGCCGTTGTCAGACTTCTTCTTTGCCATAGTAGTGTCGGGTTAGGGGAGACCTGCGCGGCAAGCCACCCGGTTTTGCTTGTTCTACTACAAACGGGAAATTAAGAAGAAGGATAAACGAATTAAAAAGAAACCTCCCTCATAACCAAACGCCGGGCGCTGATTTATGAAGGAGGTTTATCCCTTAAAAAGAAGAACTCCTGTTTTAGGCCCGTTTTACCAAAAACAGGCCCAAAACAGAAGCAATGGGTTATACGGCGTACTGCGCCAGCTTGCTCAAAGCAGCCTCAATGCGGAGCTCAGTTTCCTCCCGGCCAATGATCTCAATGATTGCCATCAGGTCTGGGCCAGCCTCAACGCCGGTAAGGGCAATTCTGAGGGCCTGCATTACCTGTCCAATCTTTAGGCCGTTGCGCTCCAGTACCTGTAATAACAGAGCCTTAACGGTTTCAGCGTTGAAGTCTGGCAAGGTGGCCAGCTCGTTCTTGAACTGCTCAAAGGCACCCGCACCGGCGGCAGACCATTTCTTGGCCGCAACCTGCTCATTGTATTGGGTAGGGGCTTCAAAGAAGTATACGGCCTCTTTCCAGAAATCCTGCGGATAGGTCACGCGCTCTTTCATGAGACCCACAATTTTCTCGGCGCGGTCTTCTGAGCAGCTAATGCCTTGCGGCAAGGCGGCCAATAAATACTGGGCTAGTTCGGCGTCTGGTTTGGCGCGCAGGTACTGCTCATTGTACCAGCGGGCTTTCTGAATGTCAAAACGGGTTCCTGACTTACCAATGCGCTCAATGCTGAAGGCTTCAATCAGTTCGTCCAGGGTAAAGAGCTCTTGCTGCGTGCCGGGGTTCCAGCCCAGGAACGCCAGGAAGTTCACGAAGGCCTCTGGCAGGTAGCCGGCCTCACGGTAACCACTGGACTGCTCGCCGGTGACGGGGTCTACCCAGTTCAGCGGGAACACTGGGAAACCCAGTTTATCGCCGTCGCGCTTGCTCAATTTGCCGTTGCCATCAGGCTTCAGCAATAAAGGCAAGTGGGCAAACTCAGGCATGGTATCTTCCCAACCAAAATAGCGGTACAGCAGCACGTGCAGCGGTGCGCTAGGCAACCATTCCTCACCTCTGATCACGTGGGTGATTTCCATTAAATGGTCATCCACAATATTGGCCAGGTGGTAGGTAGGCATGCCGTCTGATTTCATCAAAACCTTGTCATCAATGGCCGAAGAATGTACCATCACCCAGCCTCTGATCATGTCTTTAAGGCGGATCTCTTCTTTACGCGGCACTTTCAACCGGATCACGTACGGGTCACCACTTTCTAACCGGCGCTTCACCTCATCCTCGGGCAGGGTGAGGGAGTTCTTCATGGTGGCGCGGGTAATGGCGTTGTATTGCGGGGTAGCTACCTTGGCGGCTTTCAGGCGCTCGCGCATGGCTTCCAGTTCCTCGGCGGTATCAAAAGCGTAGTAGGCATGGCCGGCATTCACCAGCTGCAGGGCATACTCCATGTACATGGGCTTGCGCTCAGACTGGCGGTAAGGGGCGTGCGGACCACCGTGGATAGGGCTTTCATCCAATTGGATGCCGCACCACTCCAGAGAGTCAAAAATGTATTGCTCAGCGCCGGGCACGAAGCGGTTTTGATCTGTATCTTCAATGCGCAGCAACATCTTGCCGCCCATTTTTTTGGCAAAAAGGTAATTATATAAGGCTGTGCGTACCCCGCCAATGTGCAAAGGCCCGGTGGGGCTGGGGGCAAAGCGTACACGTACTTCTCTTTCCATGGTCATCCTATGTTAAACAGGGTGCAAAAGTACAGTTTTTCAAGGCTTCATTAAAGCTTTTACCTGTAAAACGTTGCAGTTCTGTCAGGTTATCTTAAAGGATAAGCCTGGGTTGCGGAAAGCAGCCTTCTACCAATTAAATAAGGTTACCTTTCCGGAAGATTGTAAACCTACCGTGTAAGGTGCGTATGAAGGGAAAAACCAGGTCTATGTTTAAGAAAATATTTGTTGAAGGCTGGTGTATCATCAAAGAAGTCTGGTTTGACTTCCTGGACAACAACTCCTTCCAGAAAGGGGCGGCGCTGGCCTATTATACCATCTTCGCGCTGCCGCCTATTCTCATTATCATGATCAACACCGCCGGGGCCGTTTTTGGGCGCGAGGCGGTGCAGGGGGAAGTTTATACCCAGTTGCGGGGCCTATTAGGGGCTAAGAGCGCGGCCAGCATCCAGGAGATGGTGGAGAGCATCCATCAGTCCGCCGACTTTACCTTGGCTACTATTGTGGGGGTGGTGACGCTGCTGGTGGGAGCAACCGGGGTGTTCGTGTCTTTGCAGGAATCCCTCAACCAGATTTGGGGCGTAAAGCCGAAGCCCAAGAACGAATACCTTAAGATTCTGCTGGACCGGTTGCTTTCCTTTGCCCTGATTCTGGGGATTGTGTTCCTGTTACTGGTGAGCTTGATTGTGAACGCTGTCTTGGTCGTGATTACCTCCTACCTGGCCAAAAAGGTAGACCCTTCTATGTTGCAGATCACGCAGATAACCAATTTTCTGGTGTCCATGGGCGTCGTTACCTTTTTATTCGCCCTTATTTACAAGTTTCTGCCAGACGCTAAAATCAAGTGGAAAGACGTGTGGGTGGGCTCTTTGGTGACGGCCTTGCTCTTCGCGCTGGGTAAGTCAGTTATTGGGCTGTACCTGGGGAACAGTGACTTTTCCAGTATCTATGGTGCGGCGGGTTCTGTGATTGTGGTGCTGGTGTGGGTGTTCTATACCTCGCAGATCATCTTTTTGGGCGCCCAGTTCACACTGGTCTACGCTCGTCGCTATGGCGCCGATATTTACCCGTCTACCTTTGCCGTGCGGGTAGAAAACCATGAAGTTGAAGTAGGCCGCACCCCCGTCAACGCCGAACCCGGGCCAAATGAGGCAAAAGCGAAAGGGGAAGAAGAATAATCAATGTGCTAATTCTGTAAGGTGCTGATGTGCTATACCTTAGTGGAAGTAGCATCTTCAATTACCTATTCATTAAAAACGTTTTAGGCCTGTTTTTCTAAAAACAGGCCTAAAACAGGAGTATTACCAATGTGCCATTCTCTCAGGAAACTGTTCCGGCTAATTTCCTTTAGCACATTAGCACCTTACAGAATTAGCACATTAGAATCTTACCATTTCACGGCAATACAGGAAATCTCCACGTTCACGTCTTTGGGTAGCCGGCTTACTTCCACGGTTTCGCGGGCCGGCGGGTTGTTGGTGAAGTAGCTGCCGTAGGTTTCATTGATGGCCCCAAAGTTACCCAGGTCTTTCACAAAGATGCTGCACTTCACCACGTGGCTGAAATCCATGCCGGCTTCCTCCAGTATGTACTGCAGGTTCTTCATAACCTGGTGCGTCTCTGACTGAATATCACCTTGTACTAAGTTGCCAGTAGCTTGGTCCAAAGGAATCTGGCCAGATACGTAGAGGGTGTTACCCGCCATCACGGCCTGGCTGTAAGGGCCAATAGGGGCCGGGGCTAGTTTGCTTTCTATAAGGTTGGTTGCCATAAGGAGATGTAGTTTAATCGTTATCTTTATGCGTTAAAGGTACTGAATTATGAATACATTGGTTTTGGCCACGCCGGAGCAGGAAGCGGAGTTTGGATTACGTTTTTACAACCGTGCCTATCTGCACCTGCAGAACCCCGAGGAACTAGCTCTTTGGTTGCCCCAAGCAGACCTGGTGTTTGACCTACTCCTGCATGAGCAGCCCTGGCGTATAGAACAATACAAGAATGAAGGAAAAGCCGACAAATTGTTGGTCTTCTGCAATGCCTCAGGCTTTGAGTTGGAAGCCCTGGCCGCTGATTATTTGCCCCTTAATTTCCACCTGGTGGGTCTGCACCCGTCTTCCGCTAATTTTGAACGTGAGGTCTTGGAAGTAAGTATTCTGCAGGAAAGCTCCCGCAGGGCCGTAGACAAAGCCTGCGTCTTTCTGGCCACCTTATATGAGATCAAATAAGAGGTAGCCTTGATAAGGCCTTTTTTCGTTTTAAGCCTACTTTTTCAAAAATAGCCTCAAAACAAAAGGGAAGCCATTTGGCTTCCCTTTTTAATGTATGTGTAAAATAGCTTATTCAACCGTTACAGATTTTGCCAGGTTACGTGGCTGGTCTACGTTACAGCCGCGCATTACGGCAATGTGGTAGCTCAGCAACTGCAACGGAATCACAGAGATAAGCGGCATTAACGCTTCATGGGCGGCAGGCACCTCAATCACGAACTCGGCCATCTGCGGGATCACGGTGTCTCCTTCGGTAACAATGGCAATCACGCGTCCTTTACGGGCCCTAACCTCCTGCACGTTAGAAACAATCTTCTCATAAGAGCTGTCTTTGGTGGCAATTACCACCACTGGCATGTTCTCATCAATCAGGGCTATAGGGCCGTGCTTCATTTCTGCCGCCGGGTAACCTTCTGCGTGAATGTAAGAGATCTCTTTCAGTTTAAGCGCGCCTTCCAGGGCTACCGGGAAGTTGAAACCACGGCCCAGGTAGATGAAATTAGCCGCGTCTTTGAAGATCTCAGAGATAGCCTGGATTTCTTTATCAAGCTGCAGCGCTTTCTCTACTTTAGCCGGAATCTGCTCCATTTCCATCATTAACTGACGAAGGGCAGAGGTTTCCATCGTGCCGCGCATTTCAGCCAGCATCATGGCAATAAGGGAAAGAACCGTTACTTGGGCGGTGAACGCTTTGGTAGAGGCTACCCCAATTTCAGGGCCGGCGTGCGTGTAGGCACCGGCGTCTGTGGCGCGGGCAATAGAAGAACCTACTACGTTACATACGCCAAAGATCATGGCGCCTTTAGACTTCGCCAGCTCCAGGGCCGCCAAGGTATCTGCCGTTTCACCAGACTGTGAAATAGCCACTACAATGTCTCCCTCTCTGATCACCGGGTTCCGGTACCGGAACTCAGAGGCATATTCTACCTCCACCGGGATGCGGGCAAACTCCTCAATCATGTACTCGGCCACCAGGCCAGCGTGCCATGATGTACCGCAGGCCACAATAATGATACGGTCTGCGTTCTTGAAGCGGGTAGCATATTCCCGGATGCTTGACATGGTCAGTTGCGTGTTCTCGGCTACTAAACGGCCGCGCATGCTGTCCAGGATAGAACGGGGCTGCTCAAAGATCTCCTTCAGCATGAAGTGCGGGTAACCGCCCTTCTCAATAGACTCCAACTCCATCTCCAGGGTCTGGATGTAAGGGGTCTGCACCACGTCTTCTTTGGTCCGGATATCCAGAACGCCGTCCTTGATCACGGCAATTTCAAAGTCATTCAGGTAGACTACCTCATTGGTGTATTCAATGATAGGAGTGGCATCTGAGGCCAGAAAGAACTCGCCTTTGCCCACGCCAATCACCAGCGGGCTACCTTTACGGGCGGCTACCAATTGGGTAGGCGAATCATGGGAGATCACCACAATAGCGTAAGCGCCTACTACCTCATGCAAGGCCAGACGAACCGCCTCAGGCAAAGAAACCTTGCTGTTCTCTCTAATGTCCTCAATCAGGTTCACAAACACCTCAGAGTCTGTGTCACTGTGGAACTCGTAGCCTTTGTTGATTAAGTGCTTCTTAAGAGAAGCGTAGTTCTCAATGATACCATTGTGAATAATGGCGATCTTTTTAGAGCTGGAATAATGGGGGTGGGCGTTGGCGTCATTTGGCTCACCGTGGGTGGCCCAACGGGTGTGGCCAATACCAATATGGCTGCTGGTGTTACGTTCACCTATGAAAGCTTCTAAATCAGCAACTTTCCCTTTTTTCTTGAAAACCTTTAATTCTCCTTCGCTTAACAAGGCAACACCGGCACTATCATAGCCCCGATACTCTAACCGTTTTAAGCCTTTCAAAATGATAGGGCATGCCTCACGCTGCCCAACGTACGCTACTATTCCACACATAGTATAAGATTGGTCTGGTTACTTAGGTTTTTATAAAATGCACTATTGGGCTGTAGAATAGAAAATTCTAAGCTTTACCTTACGGGCAGCAGGATTGGTGCTGTTTTGGTTGGCCTCAATAATGGCGCGGTTTACCGTCTGCGCGAAATTGGTAGGCGTAGAGGTAGAGGCGCTGATATTAGAAGGATAAATAATCAAGCCGTTATTGGTCTTTCTGTTGTACAGCAGGCTTTGCATATAGCTGGTGATATTCACCACGTAGTTGTACCCTTTCCCTTTGCCCCTATATTCCAGTCTGGCCTCAGCACCTGTGCCTTCACCCGCCAACGCATTAGGTACACCTGCGGCCGTGCGGGAGATGCGCCCATTGAGAGTGGATTCCAATACGGTAGTAATAGCAGGAAGTTTCAAAGAATCATTCCCGTTGGCCACGGAAGACTCCAGAATAGGAATCACCAGTTCAGCCTTGTTCACGGCCAGGTCTTTGCTAACGCCGTTTTTGGTCCTGAAATTGGTAACGTAGGGCATGTCAATCTTAGTAACCAAACCCGCGCCTGCCTGTAGATAAGCCAGGTTGTTAGCGGCCCCTGAAGAGATAGACGTGCCATGAGTAGTTAAGCTAGCCAAAGACGTTCCGGCTCTGCTGGACTGAATCTGGTTGAAGTACCGTGACGTGGGGATAAAGCTATAAAGCTTCGCTTTGTTATCTGCGGTAGAAGTATAGTACAGGGTAAGGGCCGTGTTCACGGCATTCAGGTTGATGCCCAGAATAGCGCCATTGGTCTGTGAACCGGCCGGGGCAATCACCAGACCTTTCAGGAGGTTGTCCAGAAAGCCTTGCTGCGTTTTAAGCGGATCTTTGTCAGACTGGGCCAGAATAGCATTTGCCAACTGCAGGCCAGGGGCCTTGTCCAGTTTGATGTTGATCAAGTACGGATTGTTGCGGGTAAGGGTATCGCCGGAAGCGCCCAGAGTCACATACGTGCCTTTGGGCCGTGGCGTAAACGTGACGGTTCCCAATACTTCTGAGCTGGAACCCAACGAAGAAGTAGTATAGTAGGTGCGTTGGTCAATGAACCCTTCCGTTAGCTTGTACACGTTCCAGGTAAGTGCCTGGGTGGTATCGCCAAAGAAATAGTCATAGTCCAGACGCAGCACCAGAGAGTCGGCCCCGTTATTGGCGTCAAACTTAACATCTGAGGAGGCAAGGCCAATTTCAGTGAAGGTTTTAGCGGTAAGCGAGCCAAAGGTAGGGTCTGCGGCAGTACCCACCAGAACCCGGGCCGAGTTCAGGGTAATGACCGAGTCATTAAGCAAAACAGTGGAGACTTTGACGGTAGCCGTGTCTGAGTAGGTGGTTCCAATCTGGGTGCCGGGTTCCTGCAGCTCTAAGCCTATGGCCGTAGGGTCTTCGCACGCGGTAAATACAAGAGAGGAAAGAAAGAGAGCGGCTGCTGCTTTGCTAATTCGCCAGTTCATTATATAAGTTAAAATAAGAATCTAAGGTGTTTTCGTCGGTACTGATGGTGTTGATCTGCTTGGTGTTGTTGTACTCGGTAAACATGGCGTTCAGGTTATCGCTGAAATCCTCATTAGACTTGATCACGGTATCTGCGTACTGCATGCCCATCTTAATGAAGGCGCCAAAGTCGCCGGCCCGCAGGTTCGCCAACATCTCATCTTCAATGTCCAGCATCTTGGCTTTCTCTAACAGGTCTCCCTCAAACTTGTGGGCAAACTCACTGTTATAAACTGAGAAAACTGATTTTGCGGCCTTAAAGATAGGATCATTTTTGTAAGTGGTCTTCAAATACAAAGGCATTAAGCTGGTCATCCAGTCGTTACAATGCACAATGTCTGGGGCCCAACCTAATTTTTTCACGGTCTCTAATACGCCCTTGCAGAAGAAGATGGCACGCTCATCATTATCTGCATGGAATTTATTGTCTTTGTCCACCAAAACGGACTTGCGGTGAAAATAGTCTTCGTTGTCAATAAAATAAACCTGTAGTTTGGCATTAGGAATAGAAGCTACCTTGATAATCAAGGGTTTCTCCTCTTCGCCCACGGCAATATTAATACCAGACAGACGAACAACCTCATGTAATCTGTTCTTACGTTCGTTGATCAACCCAAAGCGGGGCACAAAAATACGAACTTCCATCCCACGCTCTTGCATCGCTTGTGGCAACATCCTCAGGAATTCCGCTACTTTTGTAGTTTGCAAGAAGGGATCAATCTCGGTGGCCGCGTATAAGATTCTCAATTTGGACATAGGTTGGAGTAATTAAATAATAAACAGGCAATAGGTATTGCGAGATGCAAAATTAAGCAATTATTGGCTGATTTTCAATTTATTTGATTTAAATCCTACCTTTGGCGGCTTTTGCCTAAACACTTTAAACCCGCTGCCCAGTATGTTGCAGTTTTCCTCTCTGGTAGATATCAGAAACCACACAGAAGCCCTGCGCCGACAAGGGCGCTCCATTGGCTTTGTGCCTACCATGGGCGCGCTGCATGAAGGGCACCTTTCCTTGATCAGGGCCGCCAAAAGCCAGAATGATGTAGTGGTGTGCAGTGTCTTTGTGAACCCCGCCCAATTCAACAACCCGGAAGATTATCGCCTGTACCCCAGGCTGCTGGAGGAAGATGGCCAGATGCTGGCTCAGGAAGGTTGTGACGTGCTGTTTGCTCCCTTGGCAAATGAGATGTACCAGCATAAGGCCAAGCTCACCTTTGACTTTGGGGATTTGGAGCGGGTCATGGAAGGAGCGCACCGGCCGGGCCACTTCAACGGGGTGGCTACCGTGGTAAGCAAACTGTTCCATTTGGTGGCGCCGCACCAGGCCTTTTTTGGGCAGAAAGACCTGCAGCAGTTTGCCATTATCCGGCAGTTGGTCATTGACCTGAACTTTGATCTGGAACTGATCTGCTTCCCTATCATTCGGGAACAGGACGGCCTGGCCATGTCCTCCAGAAACCGGAGGCTTAGCCCAGCGCAACGGGCCGTGGCCCCGCGGCTGTACCAGGCGCTTGAGTTGCTGCGGCAGAAAATGGCTACCCAGCCGGTAGCGCAAGCCAAGGCAGAGGCAGAGGCTTTTTTGGCCACTTTCCCAGAAATACGCCTGGAATATCTGGAGGTGGTGAACGCACAGACCCTGCAACCCCTGGAGCATGTAGAAGCCTCTGAAAAGGTGGCCCTTTGTCTGGCCGCTTTCTTAGGCGAGGTACGGTTAATTGACAATATCCTGCTTTAGCGCAAATAGAAAGCTTCTTTGTCCAAATGGGTACCTGAAGGCCATCATCCTGTTTGTCTCGTAAATAATCTATAACTTTGTATGTTTTTAGATTGTTTTTAATGCAGATTGAAGTTCTTAAATCCAAAATACACCGGGCCAAAGTAACCCAGGCCGAGTTACATTACGTGGGCAGCATTACCATTGATGAAGATCTCATGGATGCCGCCAACATGGTGCCGCATGAGAAGGTAACCATTGTGAATGTGAATAACGGGGAGCGGTTTGAAACCTATATCATCAAAGGTGAGCGTGGTAGCGGCATGATTTGCCTTAATGGTCCGGCGGCCCGTCGGGTACAGGTAGGCGACGTGATCATCATCATCTCCTATGCCCTCATCAACTTTGCAGATGCCCGGTCACATGAGCCCACGGTCATTTTCCCTGACCAGCATAACCGCTTAGTGTAAGCCTTGGCTCCCGCATGAAAAAGGTGGTCAACGTCCTCAAGTATCTGCTGCTGCTGGCAATCTCTGTTTTTCTAATGGCCTATGCCCTACGCAGCATCAACTTTGAGGCGGTGAAAGCAGAGCTGGCGCAGGCAAACTATCTCTGGATTGGGATCACGCTGGCCCTGTCGGTGGCGGGTTATGTAAGCCGCGCCATTAGGTGGCGGATGCAGTTTGCCCCCTTGGGCTACAAGCCCCGGCTCTGGCCCACCTACCACGCTTTAATGGTAGGCTACCTGGCCAACGTGGTGTTGCCGCGGGCCGGTGAGGTAATGCGCTGTACCTTTCTTAAGCGCTCTGAAGACGTACCCGTGAATGAGTCTCTGGGAACCGTGGTCACCGAACGCGTGCTGGACCTGGTGATGCTGCTGCTTTGCATGGGCTTTGCGCTCTTGCTGGAGTTTGACCGGTTGCACCGTTTCTTCCTGGATATCTTCTCAGAAAAGTACCTCAGTTTGCAGCAAAATCTGCAGACCCTTTATCTGCTCGCTTTCATCATTATCCTGGCGGCCTCCATCACGGGCTGGATCATCTACAAGAATATTGAGAAGCTGCGGCACCGGAGAATCTTCAAAAAAGTAGGCGGGTTTGTGCGCGGCCTTTGGCTGGGCATCTTCAGTATAAAAGATATGGAGCACAAAGGCTGGTTTATCTTCCATACACTGTTCATCTGGGTAACCTACTTTCTTACCAGTTACCTGGCGTTCTTCGCGCTGCCGGGCACGGCAGGCCTTAGCTGGCAGGCCGGCGTAGGTATTTTGGTGGTAGGTGGCTTAGGCATGTCCGCGCCCGTACAGGGAGGGATTGGGGTCTACCACATTTTGGTAAGAACCGCCCTGTTGCTGTACGCCGTTCCCATTAATACCGGCATGGCCTATGCCTTGATTACCCATACTACCGGGGCTATCCTGGTGGTGATAATGGGCGGTTTCAGCCTGGTGGCCAGCCTGAGCCAGTCCAGAGCCCGGGCGGCCCAACAGGTAGCCTAGGCGTTTTGAGCCTGTTTTTCGTAAAACAGGCTCAAAACAGGAAGTTCCTTTCCCTTGCTTACAGGCGCATCTATTCCTGAATCCAAACCAACCTTCTTATCATGTCTATGCTTCCATCTCAGGAGAAAATCGTTTCGCTTCCGCAGCTTTTAACCAATGTGAGGCAGTGGAAGGCGCAGGGCCAGAAAGTGGTGTTTACCAACGGCTGCTTTGATATTGTGCACATAGGCCACGTAGATTACCTGGAACGCGCCCGCTTGCTGGGCGATAAACTGGTGGTGGGCCTCAATACCGACCAATCTGTCAGTAGGATAAAAGGACCCACCAGGCCGTTGCAAGACGAAATGTCACGTATAAGGGTTATGGCATCCTTTTGGTTTGTAGATGCCGTAGTGTTGTTTGACCAGGAAACCCCGCTGGAATTGATCAAAGCGGTGCAGCCAGATGTGTTGGTGAAAGGCGATGATTATACCCTGGAGAAGATTGTGGGGCATGACGTTGTTTTGGCTAATGGCGGCGCCGTAAAGACCATTCCGCTGGTAAAGGGCTATTCCACCTCTCAGGTGGTGGCCAAGATTCTGGGTGAGCAACGCTGTTAACCTTTAAAGTAAAAGACAAAAACATGGGTGGTATCTGGATAATAATGATTGCAATGATGCTGGCCTCGGCGCTGGTCAGCTGGACATTGAAAAGTAAGTTTGAGAAATACTCCAAGCTGGGACTCCACTCTGGCCTGAGCGGCCGCGAGATTGCCGAGATGATGCTAGCAGACAACGGCATCACCGATGTGCGCGTGATCTCTACCCCGGGCCGGCTTACCGACCACTACAACCCAGCCGACAAAACCGTGAACCTGAGCGAGAGCGTTTATGAAAGCCGGAGCGCGGCAGCGGCCGCTGTGGCTGCCCACGAGTGCGGGCACGCCGTGCAACACGCCAAAGCCTATGCGTTCCTGAAGTTCCGGTCGGCTATGGTGCCGGCCTTGAGCGTGGCCAGCCGGTACATGCAATGGATTCTGTTGCTGGGCGTGATTATGATTCAGTCAACGCCTATTCCGTTGGCCATTGGGGTGGCGTTGTTTGCGTTAACCACCTTGTTCAGTTTCATTACCCTGCCGGTGGAGTTTGACGCCAGCAAGCGGGCCCTGGCCTGGATGGATACCAAAGGCGTAGTCACAACCCAGGAACACGCCATGGCCAAAGATGCCCTCAAGTGGGCGGCCATGACCTACGTGGTGGCAGCCATAGGTTCTTTGGCTACGCTGCTCTATTACGCCTCCATGTTATTGGGGCGCAGAGACTAGTAACTTTAAGAGCGAAATACTGTAAAAGAGGGTGGCTTTGGCCATCCTCTTTTTTTTATGCCAGATAATTTTGCCCAAGGCGCTGAAAACCCGTTAGATAAAAAGCTAACATTTGTTAGTTTTGTAAAGAGGTTTTAGGTTAGATAGGCTGCAATCATACTATTTTTAAGTATTTTTGATTCTTCATCCAAAACCGGTACCTATTCATTAGTAAAGCATATATGGACTTTAAATTAACCGAAGAACACCTGGCCGTACAGGAAGCTGCCCGGGACTTTGCCCAAACAGAATTACTCCCCGGCGTAATTGAGCGCGATGAGCATCAGAAATTTCCGGCAGAGCAGATCAAGAAGATGGGCGAGCTGGGTTTCATGGGCATGATGGTAGATCCCAAATACGGCGGCGGCGGAATGGACACGGTTTCGTACGTGCTGGCCATGGAGGAAATCTCTAAGGTAGACGCCTCGGCCTCAGTGGTGATGTCAGTGAACAACTCCCTGGTGTGCTGGGGGCTGGAGAAGTTCGGCACCGAGGAGCAAAAGATGAAGTACCTTCCTCGTTTAACATCCGGTGAGATCATTGGTGCTTTCTGCCTTTCTGAGCCTGAGGCTGGTTCAGATGCCACCATGCAGCGCACTACCGCCGAGGACAAAGGCGACCACTACCTGCTCAACGGCACCAAGAACTGGATCACCAATGGTAGCACCGCTTCTGTATACCTGGTGATTGCGCAAACCAACCCAGAGCTTCGTCATAGAGGCATTAATGCCCTTATTGTGGAGAAAGGCATGCCGGGCTTTGAGGTGGGGCCCAAAGAGAACAAATTGGGCATTAGAGGCTCAGACACGCATTCTCTGATGTTCACAGACGTGAAGGTGCCTAAAGAGAACCGTATTGGCGAAGACGGCTTCGGGTTCAAGTTTGCCATGGCTACGCTGAATGGCGGCCGCATTGGTATTGCCTCACAAGCGCTGGGCATCGCCTCTGGTGCGTATGAACTGGCCTTGAAGTATTCTAAAGAGCGGAAGGCGTTTGGCGTTCCTATCTCACAACATCAAGGAATACAATTTAAGCTGGCTGATATGGCTACCAACATAGATGCCGCCCGTTTACTCTGCCTCCAGGCTGCCGCCGATAAGGACGCACACCGGGATTATTCAAAATCTGGGGCTATGGCCAAGCTGTTTTCCTCAAAGGTAGCCATGGACACCACCATTGAAGCCGTTCAGATACACGGCGGGTACGGGTTTGTGAAAGAATACCATGTGGAGCGTCTCATGCGCGATGCCAAAATCACCCAAATCTACGAGGGAACGTCAGAAATTCAGAAAATAGTAATCTCGCGGGAGATCTTAAAATAGAAGGAGGTTTATAGAACGCTGTAAGTTGGTATTTAAGTATATAGAGTTTGGGGGTTTATAAATATAATAGTTTTTTGTTTGATAAATTAAAAGATAAGTACTAGTTTTATCGCGACAGACAACTTAAAAAATCAACAAAAACAGCAACCCTTAACTTAGTGCCCTTACATGGAAGATTACAATAAAATTATTGAGTCACTAAAAGTGCGCTACATCAAGGCCAAAAACCTGGTTTTACAGCAGCCCCTCACTGTTCGTAATTACTATGATGTAGGCAACAACCTTATTTTAGTGCATAATGGCATCATTGCCTACGGTGATGACAAGCAAGTAGCAGAAGAAGGACAAATCCTGTTTATTCCGGGTGGACGTAGCACCAAGCTTTACTACGGTGATACAGAAAGCCGGGTAATATCCAATGATGACTACATCACTACCAAAGACAAGTTTTTCAAAAGCAACACAGATTTAGATGCCATCGGCGAAGCTGATGACAGCCATAGCTTTGTGAGCTTTGAGGCCAAGGTATTTGACTCTGTGAACTTCTTTACCTCTCTTGAGGTGCCGGCATTTGTGATTACCAGCAACAAACTGGCCACGCTGGTGATCAAGATTGTGGAGGAGAGCATGCAGGACCTACCCGGCAAGGAGCGTATCATCAGCCTGTACACTGAGCAATTGGTGGTGGAACTGATCCGCTATATCCTGAAGAACAAGATGTTTGTGGAGCAATTGGCCACCAACAGCACGTACTTCAAGGATCCTCGCCTGATTGACCTGTTCAACTACATCAAAGAGAACCTGGGCGGCGACTTGTCTAACAAAGTGTTGAGCAACGTAGCCAACGTTTCTGAAGACTATGTAGGCCAGTACTTCAAAATGCTGACTGGTATCAACCCGCAGGATTACATTGAATACCAGCGCATGGAGCGTGCCGTATTCTTGCTGCGCACTACCAAGAAAAGCATCAGGGAAATTGGCAAGGACGTGGGCTACAAAGACACTGCCTATTTCTGCCGTCGCTTCAAGATGATGTTCGGGATTCCGGCCGGTAAAATGCGCCGCCGTGAGTCTTCTATGAACGTGTAAAACAGACCAAGAAGATTGGAATAGGAAAGGCCCACTGCAAAGTGGGCCTTTCTGAGTTTAAGAGTGGTTGTATTGGGTTATTGTATTGCCGTTGTTCCTTAGGGCCAACGACCAAGACTGCTTTCCAAATTGATATTTATTTGTGCACGCATTTCCGCTTCCTTCTAGCGTAGCGTCTGCTGTCGCCTTAAGCCCTTATGCTTGGTTGTTTCATGGTTTCCCTCCGAGCGCTCACGGCCGCGGGGCCCCGTCTTTCCCCCTCGCACTGCCCTTGCGGCCGAGTTGCCTTCTGCCCTTAGTATAGATACTGCAGGGCCACAAGCGAGGCGCTCGAAGTAAAGACTGGAACTGAGGGAACGATTGATAATGTAGTTCTATAATTGACTACTTTAAGACAATAGCGTTTTAGGCACGTTTTTAGAAAAGCAGCCTCAAAACGCACTTCCTTCTCACCATACCCAATACCCTTTACTAAACGCAGACTCTCCCCTTGAGGGGAACGCAGAGGGGTGTTTACACAGGAGAGTACCCATGGAGGGTAATCTCAAGAACACAAAGGCACGGAAGTAGCTTGCACGCATAGAAGGATGGTCCAATCAGCGTGTAGGGGCGTATCGCATACGCTCTGCGCATTGCCCTCTTCTTCGTCCCCCTTTGAAGGGGGTAGGGGGATGACGCACTCCTGCAGAAAAAACCGTTTTAAGCCCGTTTTTTTGAAAACAGGCCCAAAACGCAATTGTATTTATTCACAGTAGAATTTCCTCCGTAAAAGAATTTCAATCCTGAGCTGAAGGCAGTCCTGAAAATCTAGCAGACTAGGCCAAGAACAACTCTGCCTTACACCAGTCCGAAGGACCTGCTTTGGAGCCAGCTGGATCTGCGGAGTAGCCAGTTTTCAGCGGATTCTATGTCTTCAAAGACCTTGGCCTTAAAATAGCGCACCTGCTCATAGAAGGCATCGGCGGAGGCCTCTGCAAAGGTTTCTGGCTTTACTACCATGGCGTAATACTGTAAGCCGGCAATGGCCGCCTGGGGTGCCCACTCATTTAGGACCCAGGGAAGGGAATGGTTCCAGGAGCCAATCATCTCCCGGGTGTCTACCAGAATGGAGTGGAAATCTCCTTTCTCTAAAATTTCAGTATAGGCTTCTATTCCGGTTTTGATGGCGTCTTCAGTGGAGTAGCCTTGCCATTTGGCAAATATCCATCTGTTCTCATGATCCAGGGTAATGGTTAAGTAGACATTCCCAAAAGCATTTATAAGGTCAGTTTTCATGATGGCGGGTTTAGGTGTAAAAATAACCTCCGGAAAGGAGGCAACAGGTAACAGCGGGAGGCCTTGTGGTAAGGGCACACCCATTCGCGTTTTGAGCCTGTTTTCACCAAAACAGGCTCAAAACGAAAAAAGAGGAAGAACAGCCAAGCGTAGGTCTCCTTACAGGTTAAAGTCGCCGGAGGCCTCTGGTTGGTAGATGACCTGCTCAATCTGGTAGCGCAGCGTGCCGCGGGGGGCCGGGCACTCTACTTCCTGGCCCACCTGTCTGCCCAGAATGGCAAACCCCACGGGGGCCAGTACGGAGATCTTGCGGGTGGTCACATCAGCGTTCTTGGGGTAAACCAAGGTGAGGTCCATGACGGTGCCGCTGGTCTTTTCGCGCAGGCGTACCTCAGAGTTCATGGTTACCACGTCTACCGGCACTTGCTCGGCGGGGAGAAGGGTAGCGGTGCGCAATTCCTTGCATAGGCCCTCTACCATGGCGGCAGGGGCCACAGACCGTTGGGCCTGTACTAATAAATGAAGACGTTCATAGTCTTTCTCGGTTAAAAAAACAGAGTCCATGTTGGTAAAAAATTAAAGTGAACAGAAAAGGGCCGAAGGGTGCGAAGCTTCTTTGTACGGTTCTTGTGCCAGGGCTAAAGGCCAGGGCAGGCGGAAGGCTTATAGACTCCCGTTGAAAGAACTGGAAAAGAAGAAGCCGCTACCCGCGGAAGCACAGGGAATACCTGTACTTCCGCGGGTAGCGGCAAAGGGGAAACGTGCCGGATGCTGCCTCCGGCTTACTTATTAAAGTCTTTGGGCGACGTGAAAAAGAAAAGGCAATAGCCGTTCAACACATCACGCAGGGAGGCATGATGAGACGCTGCTACCAGGCCGGTGAACGGCTGCAAAAGGGTAGTGGGTAGGTCTCTGAACGGGTACATTATTGAATTGGCTAATTTCAAAGATAGGCAAAAAAAGCATCAAAAACAATTCTTTTACGCTTGTTCCTGCGGTAAGGCCACGTTAAAGCGCTGTTTTATTTCACTTACCTCGGTAATAAACTGCGGGGCCTTTTCAATATGGTTGCCCACCACCAGAACATCGGCACCGGCTTTCCAGGCGGCCTCTGCTTTTTCTGGGGTGTTCACGCCGCCGCCCACCAGAAGAGGCAGGGATACCGCCTGCCGCACCGCCTGAATCATAGCGGCGCTCACCGGGTACATGGCCCCGCTGCCGCCGTCTAAAAAGATGTACTGCAGGCCCAGCATCTGGCCGGCCAGCGCGGTGCAGGCGGCAATAGAAGGCTTGTCATGCGGAATAGGGGTGGTGCCGCTCATGTAAGAGGCAGTGGTCTGCCGACCAGAGTCAATGAGCATGTAGCCGGTGGGGTACAGGGCCAGCCCACTTGATTTAAGCAGCGGCGCTGAGGCCACGTGCTGGCCAATCAAAAAATCTGGGTTACGGCCCGAGATAAGCGAGAGCAGAAGCATGCCGTCGGCTTGGGGGTCTATGTAGAGGCCGCTGCTGGGGAAAAGGATTACTGGAATGCTGCTGTTCTGTTTGAGGTACCCTACCAAAGAGGCCTGGTCTGGGTTAGAGATCAGACTGCCGCCAATAAAGAAATAGTCTACCTCATGCCGGTGGCTCAGGGCCAGTACTTCCTGGCAACGGGCAACGGTGAGGTGGTCTGGGTCCAGCAAAACCGCTAACCGTTTGGGGCGGTTAGCGGTGGCTGGGGTATGTAACTCTGAAAATGGCTTATAGCTGCTGCGGTTGGGCATCCGTAGGTTGGTCTGGCTGTAACTGGTAATCAATAATAGTTTCCTCTACCAACACCGGCTGCGCGCGGTTCTGGTGGGTGTACTGCTCAATCATTTTGGTGAGGTACACCATGAGGACGGCTGCCAGTTGTTGCTCCAGCACCTTGAACAGGTCTGACTGGAAGAAAGCCTTCAGCACTGAGGAAGAAGCAGAAGAACTGCCTTTTCTTTTGTCTGCCTGGTACGGCTCAGCCACGGTACCGGTAGAAGGGTGGTAAACGGCTGGGTAGGTACGCTCAATGGCGCTGTAGAGCGGCTCGTCATCCTCTACGTCTGGGATAGAGGAGATCCAGGCACGGTCCTCGGCCCCTTTAAAACGGGCAGGGTTCTCCAGGCGGTTGCCTCTTTTCTTTCTTTTAGGCTTGTCACTGCCGCCGGCAAAGGCTTTGCTCACCAAGAAAACGCCCAGCAGAAAGCCGCCGGCCATCAAGAGGTTCTTGCCTACTTTCTGAGACTGGTCTTTCAGGTCTGTGACATCACTCAGTAAGGCATTTTTATATTCTTCTTTCTGACGCTCCAGAAACTCGCGCTGGTCCTCAAAAAGCGGATTGTTTAGTTCGCTCATAGTTACAGGTATAGATTAGATCGTTTGGTCAGATTCATCGGCTTTGTAGATGGTGTTCCTGAAGGCCTTGTCAGCCATGCCCTGGAATACTTTCTTGTCCAGGCCCACCACCAGAATGACCAGCAAGATAAGGTAAAATAACGTGACAATCCCGAAGCCCCAGTAGGAACTGTCCAGCAGGTCATTGAGTAAAAGGGCAATAAACACGTTCAGAAAAAGCAGCACCATCACGCCTACCAACCCTAGCAGTACCCCATGGATAGTGCTTACAAAAATGCTTTTCAGTTTAATCTGTAAATCAAGCTTGATCAGGTCCAGGCGGGTGTCTATGTACCCCATCAGGTTACCAATGATGCTATCTGTTTTGCTTTTGTCTTCTGCCATGTTTCTTTTTAGTTGATGTTGGTGCGTAGGTGAGATATACGGAACATCTCCGGAAAATATTCCAAAAAAAATTCTCCTCAAAATTCCATACGCAAATGAAAGGGCCACGGATAAGCCAGGTCCGGGCAAGAAGGGCGTTTTAAGGCCGTTTTTCTGAAATAGGGCAGAAACCATGGGCAATTGTACCCGTTCAGGAAAGGAATCTCGTATTTTTGCGGGTCGCGTACGCCGTTTTCAGCCCTTGAAAAATAATTACTACCAAATACTGGGAGTCACCTCCAAGGCCAGCGCCGCTGAGATAAAGGCGGCCTATAAACGGCTGGCCCTTAAATTCCACCCAGACAAGAACCCGGGCAACCAACCCGCCGAGGAGCGGTTCAAGCAGGTGAACGAGGCCTATCAGGTGCTTTCCAACCCAAGGCGGCGGGCCTCCTTTGACCTGCAACTGCAGTATGAGCTGCAGCAACGCCAGGCGCAGGCCTACGCCACACCCCGCTACCACCATACCCGCCAGCCGGCCGGTTTCCAGGAACGCTATTACCGCGAGCGGCCCAAAAAGCACACCCGCTTTACCCGCCACGATATCCAAATCATGGTAGGAGTAGTGCTGCTGGTGATCTTAGTGGTGCTGGCCCTGAAACTGGGCTGGGACCAGATTGCCTCGGGCAGGGCCATGCAACGCGCCCAGGAGGCCGAACTGAAAAAGAATTGGGCCCAGGCCCATGACGCCTATTCCACCGCCCTGGACTACAAACCCGGTCTGGAGGAGGCCCGGGTAAAACGGGCGGGGCTGAGGTTGGCCCACTTAAAGAACCCGGCCGGCGCCATTGAAGATTACACGCGGGCACTGCAGGAAAAGGAGACCCCGCCCGCCCGCTGGTACGCCGCCCGCGGCAGAAGCTACCTGCAGACCCGGCAGTACCAGAACGCCCTGCAAGACCTCAACCAGGCCCTCGCCCAGGATAGCGCCCAGCCAGCGGCTCACCTGGACCGGGCCCTGGTGCACCTGCAACTGGAAGACAACTGGCCCCAAGCCCTGACAGATTTAACCAACTACCTGAAAACCGCTAAGCTAACGCCGCAGGGAAGGGTAGAGCCTTTGCTGTACCGCGCCTTCGCCTTTTACCGCACGCAACAGTATGACCAGGCCTGGCAAGACACCCGGCAGGCCCTGCGGGCCGATGGCCAAAACGCCAAAGCCTTTTACCTGCAGGCTAAAGTGAAACAAGCCCAGGAGGATTCTGCTACCGGTTGCTCGCTGCTCTCCAAAGCGGCCCAGCTTGGGTTTGCGGCGGCCGCCGAAGAAGCTGCCCGCCTTTGCCCGTCCACTCCGTAGCGCGGTTTTCTGTTTTAAGCCCGTTTTTGAGAAAACAGGCCCAAAACAGGTTTCTGCTGATTGGGTAAAGGTGTTGACAAGGCGGCTAGGAAGATCACTTTCCTAAAAGATACCTGCTATAGAAAAACGCCTGCCTGCCAAAACCCCTCTTTGCCGTCTTCCACCACCGTACCTTTGCCGCCAGATACCGCCAGGCAAGTTCCTGGTTGGTAGAGGATCCCCATTTTTATGAGACTGCTTTCTTTCCGCTTACCCTTGCTTCTTGTGCTCTTGCTGGCTTCTTCCTGTGACGAGCTTTTTGAATACCACCCCAACCAGATCAGGCTCAAAGACCATGAAAAGGACCTGACGGCTTATAATCTCAAACGCCTGGCTTCGCAGAACCCGCAAGATACCGTGCGCCTCTTGGTCATGGGTGACACCCAGCGGTTCTATGATGAAACGGTAGATTTTGTGCGCACAGCCAATACTTACGCCAACATAGATTTTGTGGTGCATCTGGGCGATATCTCAGATTTTGGCATGTCTCAGGAATTTACCTGGGTGCATGACATCATGCAAGACCTCAAATGGCCCTACCTTACCGTTATTGGCAACCATGACATGCTGGGCAACGCCAGACAGGTGTACAAGAAAATGTACGGGCCGCTCAACTATTCTTTCACCTATGGGCACACCAAGTTTGTGTTTGTAGATACCAATGGCCGCGAGTACGGGTTCAACGGCAAGGTGCCTGACCTGGACTGGCTGCAGCAGGAACTGACCCCGGCGAGCGGCGACACCTGGCAGCAAGCCATTGTGGTCTCCCACGTGCCGCCCTTTGACACCGACTTTGACAAGCAGCTGGAACTGCCCTTCCACCAGACCCTGGCCCAGGCCCAGACCGTCGCCCTTAGTCTGCACGGCCACAAACACAGCTGGACCACCCAGAACACCTATGACGGCTCTATTCTATACCATGTCACCACCACGGTGAAGGAGCGCAGCTTTACCTACCTCAAAATCTGGGACGGCGGGTACGCCCTAGAGAAAGTGACTTATTGATATGAGATCCATTATAAAAGCGGCGCTGGTCATTCTGCTGCTGGTAGGGTCGCAGAAGGTAACGGGACAGGAAAAGGAATGGTCTCCCTACTATTTAAAGGCCCAGTTTGCCGGTGACGTAGGGTTGGCTTCTGTGGGCATTGGCCGCCACTTGTTCCATAGCCGCCTGGAAAGTGATCTTTCACTAGGCTTTCTACCCAAAAGCATAGGCGGCGACCATATTTTTACGGTGGCCCTAAAGTCAACGCTGCTGCCATTTAGGCCGGTAGCCATAAAGAAGATAGACTGGCACCCGTTCACTGCAGGTGTACAGTTAGGCTATACCTTTGGGGGTGATTACTTTGCCGCCGAAGGATTTTTGAGCCGCTACCCAAACAGCTATTACCGGTTCTCTACCGCCCTCAACTTTTACCTGTTTGCCGGCGGTCAGGTAAACTTTACCAGGGTAGAGAAACTCCACCGCTTCGCCGCTTACTATGAGGCCGGCACCATGGGCGAATACCTGATTTCCTATCTCCAGAACCCCCGTTACCTGAGCCCCACCAAAATCTTCCACCTGGCGCTGGGGGTGAAAATGCGACTGTGAGAGGCACCGGCTAGCCACTAATTTTCCGTTACTTACCTGGTGGTTACGAGGAGAATTATGGGCGATTTCTAGAAAACCAATGGTACCGTTTTGAGCCTGTTTTTATAAAAATAAGCCAAAAACAGTATTGCGGAAAGAACCTCTTTGCACTCTGCCACCAAGAAAAAACCAACTAAAACAAAGCTGCGTTGAACAGATAGCTTTCTGCCAGAAGGCCCATAGAAACTGCCACTGGTTGGTACTACGCTTCGGTCTTCTGGAACACCTTTCCCATCGGCCAGGGGCCAGGCGCTCTACCGTTTACAGGATGTGGACAATTCTGTGGGGAAAGTCTTTTAGTGAACCTAAGGGCAACAGGGCGGCAAACCAAATAAAAATGCTACCTTAAACACTAAAGAAGCGGCAGGGAGCGTACCTTAAATCAATACGGCAAGAGAAGAGATGGAAATGAAAGTGAAGGAATTTAGCCAGTTGCCTTTAACGGAACAGATCAGGTATATGCAGAATTCGGGCCGCTACCTGCATGCGCGCCTTAAGGGCTGGTGCCACATCAGTCTGTATTTTATGGGTAGCTTTTACGCCGAGGTCTGGCTGTTGGAACATTGCGGCAGTATTGGCATGGTACGCACGTTTACCTCGCAGGAGCAGTTAGACCCTTACCTGAAGACCACGTCCATGGAGAACCTTTTAAAGGAACTGGTATAGATAGTACTCTACACGCTAGGTTTCAATTAAGGTAGTTTTCAGGCCCAGCCAGGAGCCATCCTGCGCCTTGCCTATGATATAGGCCTGTACCTCTGTTTGCCCCACTCTATACACTTTCAGTTCCTGCAGGTTGGTTTCCAGCCAGGTCTGCAGCGCCTTGAAGCGTTCTGCGGAGGCTTGCTCTACAGGGTCATCAGAGGGCCGCACCATATTCCGGAAGAAGTACGGCAGCTCTACCTGTTCCACCGGCTGGCCTGTCTGGCCCATGGCCGCCAGAAATCCGTCCTGGGTTTCGGCTGGGGTGCCTGCGGGCAGCGTGAAGGGTTCCAGCGGAGCCTCGCTCTCACTTATGAACAGCAGGTCCTTAGCCGCCTGCTCTAACTGGGGTAATAAGGAAGACATCGTCATAATGAAAAGTAATCCCGCGGGGCAATTACCTGTAAAGTCGTTTGCCCCGCGGGGAAGGTAACTTATTGCGTAGGGCCAGAGTCTACCCTGGCTTCAATCACAGACTGTACGCTGGATGATACGTTGGAAAGAATATTATAGCCGGTGGCGGCCTCAATAGCGTCTACGGTGGTGCGGTAAGAGCCCCAGCTGCTGCTGATGCTGGTGGTGTTAGGGGTGTTCACGGCAATGACGCGGGTGCCGGTGGTTACGCGGGCGGCATCACCGGTACCGTTGGGTAACACCACAATCACTTTCCAGATGCGGTTGGGCACGGTGATCTTGCCGGCGGCCAGGGTCTCTTTGTAACCAGCGCTGCCAGTACCGCCTTTGCCATAGCTGCCCATGATGATGTACAACTCATTGCCGGCATTGATAAGCGTACGGCAGTAATTCTCCAGGTTAGCCCAGGTTTGCTGGTTGTTGGGCCCGGCCTGCGGAATCATGTTAGACATTAAGAACGTAGCGGAATTGTCTGTCACGGTAAGGGTACGGTCTGCCGACGGGCAGTTATGGCCCCGATCAAAGCCGCTGCCGGTGTAGTCACTGGACTGTACGCGGTAAAAGGCCGAAGGCAAAGATGTGTCTGCCCGGAAATCGTCCTGGCGGGGTGTGCTGCCTACCCAGGCGCTGCTCAGGTGCCAGCTTACCCAGTTAGGCGTGCCCCGGTAGCTATTGTAAGACATAACGTACTGGTGTTTGCTTACCAGGTAGTTGCTGTAACTGGTGCCGGCGCCGCTGGGGTTACCCATGGTCAGGTGGCTGTCTTGGGTAGCGGTGGCATTACTGATGTTGGTTTGGCTAATGGCCTTGTCTGGCGCTACATCCTCAATAGAACAGGAGGTGGCAAAGCCCAGGGCAAGCGCCAAAAGCAGGGGACGGTACAGGTGTTTCATAAGGGGGAGTTTTAGGTTTTAAATATTTATGAAATATAGTGGGTTCAGGCCCACAGGCAAAGCCCTATATATTATTTTTATAACAATAAGCCCCGCCTGCTGGGGCAAGGTGTTTTGAGGCTGTTTTTAGAAAAATAGCCTCAAAACAGAAGTGGGGCGCAGCCTGCTAAAACTAATACTGGCCGTGGCTTGCACACTGCTAAACAAAATGTAAGTTAGGTACTGAAAGCAGCCTATCACCCTGTACCAGCCAGCCGCAGGCACGGGCAGCAAAGCCTAATCCCACCTTTTGCATAAAGCACGAGGGCTTTCCAGGGTAGCTTTTCAAAATGAACATTGGAACATGAACCGTACGTCTACTTATGCCGCGGCAAAAGCCGTGGCCCCCATTATAGAAAACCATTTTGCCGAACAGCAGGCCGACGCCCGTCTCAGGGGGGAAGAGCACCTGGCCCCGGCCCCGTCTGCCCAGGTGATTGAGGCCTTGATTGATGCCGCTTTCTGGGCCAGTCTGCGCAAGGAAGAAGGCCAGTCGCCTAAAATCTCCCTGGCCTTTCTGTCTCCTGACCAAGCCAGTAAGCCGCTGTTGTTTGCCCAACGCCTGCCCCTTACCTCCTATACGCTCACCAAACTAGCACCCGGGGTAGAAAGGCCGGGCATTCACCTGGGGGTCTGGATGGAGAAAGGCGAACTCTACCTCTGGGGCACTACCCGCGAAATCCTGAGTTTCTGCTTTGTGCTGGATGTCTCTGAGCCGGGCCTGCTGGTGGTAAAGCACCGGCGCGCCAGCGGCTTTGGTAAGTTTGCCAACGTAGCCGTGCTCAAAGGCGATGACATTAAAATCATTGATGAACACAGTGACACCCTCCCTGATTGCCCCGCCGTGATGACTTCTCTGCTAGGTTTCACCGCACCCGCTACCTGGGATGACTCTGTGAATGTGCTGGTGCAGCTGGCCGTGTCTATGCGCGCCCACGGCCGGGGTGGCACCCTGTTAGTGGTACCCGCCGGATCTCACAAATGGCAGGAGTCTATGGTGCGCCCTATGCCTTACGCAGTTGCCCCGGCTTTCTCGGCGTTGGCCCATCTCATGCAGCAGGACAAGGAAGACCGCAGCCGCAGTATCTGGCAGGGTGCCCTTAGGCGGGAAATAGACGGAGTGGCCGGCCTCACCGCCGTGGACGGTGCTACCGTAATCAGTGACCAACATGAACTCCTGGCCTTCGGGGCGAAGATCATTAGGGCAGACGGCAACGAATTGGTGGAGCAGATTGTGGTCACTGAACCGGTAGTAGGCAGCGAACCCGTGATCGTGCACCCCAGCAACAATGGCGGCACCCGCCACCTCTCCGCGGCCCAGTTCGTGCACGACAACCAGGA
This sequence comes from Rufibacter soli, assembly GCF_054781795.1. Lineage (NCBI taxonomy): Bacteria > Pseudomonadati > Bacteroidota > Cytophagia > Cytophagales > Hymenobacteraceae > Rufibacter > Rufibacter soli. The sequence goes on from NZ_BAAGTS010000003.1 coordinate 248,405, forward strand.
TGCCATTGCCTTGGTGGCCTCACAAGACGGCCGTTTCACTATTTTCAGCTGGTCACCGTGTGAGATGATGGTGCACGCGCATAGGGTGGATATGTTGTTGTTGTAGGGTTTATGTGAATTAGTCAGATGCACCATTTGAATAAATGGGTCTAGCAGTTGATAATCTTGATAGGCAGGGTACCAACTGCAGGAGCGGATTCCTTTATCATGACAGAATGAACAGATAACTTCATCGAAGAACAATTACCCTTGAGCGCCCACTTATACTAAATAACGGCTGCTATAAATATTGGCTTTTAATATAGGAATTAGCAATATAGAAGCATTAATATCTAATAGTGTTAGTAAGTGGTGTTGATAACCCCAAAATTGTTAGTAACTCTGATGAGTGTATGCATATTTAACTTAAGAGAGGAAGCATAGCATAAATTCTATTCTTTCTGTTTCTAGCCCGTTTTTCGCAAAACACCTCAAAACAAGAATCCCGCTTCAGACCTTGAAGCGGGATTCTTGTTTTGAGCCATAGATGAGTGAGGGAAACTTCTAGATAAGGATTCGCTCCAAGAAAAGGGTATAACCTACCCAAAGAAGCTTCTTACTTGGGACTTGCGTTTACGCCTTTCCTTTTTCTATATCAGAGATAATGATAGAGGCCAAGTTCTCCAGAATCTTTTGGTCGGTTTCAGAGAAATCTCGGGGTTCTTTATCCACTATGCACAGCGCGCCAATGGTATATCCGTCTGAAGTGGTCAATGGAGCCGCCGCATAAAAACGTAGCCCGAGGTCACCGGTTACCATAGGGTTGCTTAGGAGGCAGGGCTCCTGCAGGGCGTTCTTGAAAATAGTGGGGTCTTTCCGGAGGATGGCCAACGAACATAGGCTCACTCCCCTGGGTGTCACCGTGCCATCTTCCATACCCACGCCCGCCTTGGTCACCACCGAATCGCTTTCCACTAGGTTCACCAGCGCAATGGGTACATTGAACATGCGTGCCGCCATACTGGCCACATACTTGAAGGTCCCTTCTTCCTGGTGTGTATCTAGAATATCCAGGCTATGTAGTTTGGCAAGCCTTTGCTCCTCGTTCTCGGGAATAAGGGGTAGGCCGAAGGTATTGTCCATGCGTGAAGTGACTAATAGTGCTACCTATCTTAACCTAGGCTGCCTGGTAATAGTTGCAAACAATTGAGTGGAGAAAAGACCTATTCCCAAGATTCTGTGACAGCCAATGACTAGAGTAAATGAGAAAGTAGGGGATATAGAGAGGGCTAAAAGCTGGAATTACATGATAGTTCTACTGCAGGAAAACGCGAATGAAGATTCTTATTAGGTCCTTTAAACCGTAAATGATAAACGTAAATTAGCTTTAAAAGGGAGATGCATTTCCTTTAAAGATATTAACCTTTTGATATGGATTTCCCCTTTGGAACGCGTGGAAGGCTTTAGGGGCTGATAAAAAATAGCCAAAATTAGTTTTCAAAGATAAGGTAGCTGTAAAGGTTGTCTAGGTTTGTTTTCAGCTTTCATGGGCAATTCTGTTTTAAGCCTCTTTTTCTAAAAACAGCCCCAAAACAGGAATTCTCTCTAAAAATAGGATTGCGCTTGCCTAAGTGCAGAGCTAGCTCAGACATTGATTGGGTTAGAGGAGGGGCTTAAAAGCGAAAAGGAGTCTATATGTTTCCATAAGACTCCTTTTTTCACTTAGATTCTCACCGGTAAGCAAGAGCCTAAATTGAACAGTTACAAACTTTTTGATTTACGAGATCAAGATAGTATACGCCCTGCATTAAAAGAAGGTTGTGTAAATGCTTAAATAATAGCATGTTAAATAAGTAACCGGCGTGCTAAGCCCGTGTTAAAGCTGCTTAAGTCTTTTAAAAAGAGTCTGATAATCCATGGAAGGAGGAGGAAAAGGTGGGCTTCAATTGTTTTTGACCAGCAAAATTTCAAAGGTGGTGCCTTGGTCTAGCGCACTGTCTACTTTTATCTTGCCACCCATGGCTTCCACCTGGGTCTTTACCATAAACAAACCAACTCCTTTTCCCACACTGTCTGGGTGGAAGCGTTTGTAGAGCCGGAAGACCTGGTCATGGACTTTGCGGGCATCAAACCCGGTTCCGTTGTCAGACACGGTCACCTTCACGCATTGCCTGGGGTCTTTCTCCGCTTTCACCGAAATCATAAGTGGGCGATCCTGGGAGCGATATTTAATGGAATTAGAAAGCAGGTTGTAGAAAACACTATGAAGATAGGCCCGGTACCCCTGCACCTTTGTCTCGGGCTCTAGGTCAGATTCCACCTTGGCTCCAGACTGTTCCAGGGAGTCGCGTAGGTCATACATGGCCTGCTCAAAAACTTCCTGCAAGGGAATTTCCCGTTTCACGATAATGTCTTTGCCATCCCGTATAGAGAGGATATTGGTCAGGTCCATGAGGACTTCGTCCATGCGTTTGACGCTCTTGTGCAGGTATTGCAGCCCAACGTCAAACTCCTTAGAATCCTTTGGTTTTTCTGTGAGCAGCTTGCTTAACCCAAGTACGTTTGCCACGGGCGCGCGCAGGTTGTGTGACACAATGTAGTTAAACTGATGCAGGTCCTGGTTCTGCCTGGAGAGTTCCTGGCTAAGGCGTTCCTGCTGTTCTTCTACCGTTTTAAACGCTGTGATGTCATGCACCATGCCAATCAGGCGCTCGCATTTCCCTTTGGCGTTGAAGACGGGTACCACCGCTACCTCAGCGGTCTTCTTACCCGTGGGGTATTCAGAAACTTCTTGCCAAGACACCTGTTGCCCGGTTTTAATCGCCTCAGCGTACTTCCCTTTGACCAGGGTAAGGGAAGGTTCTGGTATAACCTCATCCACTAAGCTGCCTTCTACCTTATGTATGGGGACCCCAGTTGTGACCTGGAACGCTTTATTGACAAAAGAGAACCTGTAGGTGTCTTCTGCCTCTACCTCAAGTAAGAAAATGACATTGGCGAGGCTGTCCAGAATGAGGGGAAGGAGCCGATAGTCTATGTGGGAAGTCACCTCTGGGTTGGGCCTGACCGCCGGCATAGGCTGGATGGTAGCCAGAGGTTGTACCCTTATCACCACCGCAGTGTCCAGGATAGGATAGATCTCCAGCACGCATCCTTCTTTGATAGGAAGCTGTTTTGTGACCCGCTCTTTGGGTTCCACCTTCCGTTTGAAGGCTGTTTTGGTAGCAACCACCTCTTCCACCAGTTGGGTCAGGTGGGAGGCAGAAATACTCAGGATATGGCCAATCAGGGCCGCAGGAAAGGACGTTAACCGAGACAGTTCCTCTTGGTCTGCGTCTACCCAATCACAGAAAGCCTGGTTTGCAGAGATTACCGGGAAGCTGGCTTCGGCAGCCAGAACCAGATGTGGAGTATTGGATTGAGCGAAAACCGCTCCTATGGTTTCTGGACTGAGCATCTATTTTTTTATTCTCTTGGTAGCATTGTTTCCTTTCCTGCAAAGTAAACTTAAAATACTCATACGTGTTTATGCTAGGAATGTCGGTCCCGGCCATAGATTGCAGCAATAAAGAGTTTCGCCTGGAACGGGAAGTTGCCCTCGGGTGAATCTGAAAGCCAGGTAGGGTAGAGTACAGGGCCAACGCTCCTAAATTTAATCAATACTATTGACCCTATCCCTGTTTGGCTGCCTTTAAAAGGCGCTATTGTGCCAGGGAAGTTGTTATGCATTGGTCAATTTGCTGCTATGCCTTTCCCCATTCACCTGGTATGTGGTTTTTAGGTAACTGGCGGACAAGAAGGGGCCGAAAGATGTAATAGCATTTTAGAGAGTGCTTTTTTCAAGGTGAGTACGTTTATGGAGTAAGACGTATGCACATGGCCGCACGGGAATGGAAACGCTAGTGGAGAAGTACTGGAAGGGGGAGTGGTAAAAACAAAAACGCCCACTCCTGTTAAAAGAAGTGGGCGTTTTAATTGCTGGTGGTGATGATTGGAATCGAACCAACGACACAAGGATTTTCAGTCCTTTGCTCTACCGACTGAGCTACATCACCAGCACCTTTTGTGACCGTTCCGGAGATGTTTCGCTGCCGTTGTGGTTAAAAAGTATGCAAAGGTAAGCAGCCAGACCATATTTGCAAAACTTACGGCAAAAAAATCTTTTATACCGGTTTCCGAATACTTTGCTAAATTCGTTCGTAGTAGAAGCAGATTCCAACGCTAACCACCCCTTCCGTGATTCATACCATCGCCTTTCTTTTAGTAGCTGTTCTGGGTATAGGTCTGTTTGTGTGGCAGATACGCAAGATCACCCGCAACATCAACCTGGGCCGCGACCGCGACATCTCCGGCAACGTGTCTGAGCGAATCAACGCCGTTTTACTGGTAGCCTTTGGGCAACAAAAAATGTTCAAGCGTCCCTGGCCCGCCTTTTTGCACCTCTTTGTGTATGTAGGTTTCCTGGTGATCAACATTGAAGTGCTGGAAATTTTCATAGACGGCATCTTCGGCACGCACCGCGCCTTTGGGGTGTTGGGACCAGCTTATGACGCCCTCATGGCCGTGAACGAAGTACTGGGTGCCTTGGTAATTGTGGCCTGTATTATTTTCCTGGTGCGCCGCAACATCACCAAAGTGCCCCGCCTGACCCGCGGCCCTGAGATGCGCGCCTGGCCCAAGATGGATGCCAATGTGATTCTGGTCACGGAGATCGTGCTCATGCTGGCGCTCTTCGCCTTTAACATAGCTGACCAGAAGATGGCCCAGCTCAACAATCACGAGCTCCCCGGCACCTTCCCGGTAACGGCCAGTATGGTCAACCTGTTCGGGAGTGACGTGTCTACTCTGGCGCTTATTGCCGGCATTGGCTGGTGGGTGCACATCATAGGCATTCTGGCCTTTATGAACTACCTGCCAAGTTCCAAGCACTTCCATATTATCATGGCGTTCCCTAATGTGTACTACAGCAAGCTGGAGCCGAAGGGCCAGTTCAGCAATGTGGAAAGCATTACCCATGAGATAAAAGCCATGCTGGACCCCAGCTACGTGGTACCGCCCGCCCCCGAAGGAGCCCAGCCGCAGAAATTTGGCGCCCAGGACGTGGGAGACCTCACCTGGAAACAGCTCATGGACTCTTATACCTGCACCGAGTGCGGCCGCTGCACCAGCGTATGCCCGGCCAACCTCACTGGCAAATTGCTCTCGCCGCGGAAGATCATCATGGATACCCGTGACCGGATGGAAGAAAAAGGTGAGTCACCGCTCATCTTCTCACCAGCCCATTACAAAGAGGAGTCTGAGCGCGTGAAAGCCACTGAAGAACGTACCCTGCTGCGTGGCTACGTGACCCCAGAGGAGCTTTGGGCCTGCACCACCTGCAACGCCTGCGTAGAGTCCTGCCCGGTCAATATCAACCAGCTATCTACCATCATGGACATGCGCCGGTATTTGGTACTGGAAGAATCGGCGGCGCCGGCGGCCCTGAACACCATGTTCAACAACATTGAGAACAACGGCGCGCCCTGGGCCTTTTCGCCTAGCGACCGCTTCAACTGGGCCAATGATTTGTACACGGTTTCCAAAAACTAGGCTTAAAACGCAATTACCCTAACGCGCATTAGCTTTTGTGCGGCATGCCGAATAAATTAGCACACAAGCACATTATCTAATTAGCACATTACCTCTATGTCAGAGAAAAAACAGATACAAGTACCCGTCATGGCTGATCTGGCCGCCCGAGGAGAAACCCCTGAGGTCTTATTCTGGGTAGGCTGCGCCGGCTCCTTTGACGACCGTTATAAAAGAGTTACCCGCGATTTTGTGCGTATCCTGGACCACGTGGGCACCAGCTACGCCGTGCTGGGCATGGAAGAGACCTGTACCGGTGACCCTGCCAAACGGGCCGGCAACGAGTTCCTTTTCCAGATGCAGGCCATGACTAACATTGCCACCCTAGACGGCTACGGCATCAAAACCATTGTCACGGCCTGCCCGCACTGCTTCAATACCATCAAAAACGAGTACCCGGCCCTGGGCGGAAACTATGAAGTGATCCATCACTCTACGTTTTTGCAGAACCTTATCAATGAAGGCAAGGTGAAAGTGCAAGGCGGCGGGGTCTTCAAAGGCAAACGCATTACCTTCCATGACAGCTGCTACCTGGGCCGCGCCAACAATATCTATGAAGCCCCCAGAGAAGTACTAGCCGCCCTGGACGCTGACCTGGTAGAGATGAAACGCAGCCGCGCCAACGGCCTCTGCTGCGGTGCCGGCGGTGCCCAGATGTGGAAAGAGCCTGAGCCCGGCAGCAAAGACATTAACGTAGAGCGCGCCGAGGAAGCCATTGGCACCGGAGCCACCATCATTGCCTCTGCCTGCCCGTTCTGCATGACCATGATGTCTGACGGCGTGAAAAGCCAAAACAAAGAAGACGCCGTACAGGTATTTGACATAGCTGAACTCATAGCCCAAGCCGAGGGGTTGAATGGGTAGTTGGTAGCAGGTATTTCGTATCACGTATTCTAACCATCCTAATATTCCTGCTTCAAGTTTTCAACTTGGGGCCTTGGTTAGGGGCAAGTTTTCAACTTGCCTGGTAAAAAGTTGTAAGGAAGTTGAAAACTTCCATCAATGATACCCACAAGTTGAAAACTTGCGGGAGGAAAAGGGGGAACAAGGTCTTGCTACGTGATACGCACTACTTTCAACTAACCAAGGTTCTCATTAATAAGCTGCAATTAAATCAGCAAAAAAACTAAATTGCCTTTTGAGCACGTTTTACAGAAAACAGGCCCAAAAGGCAACTTTATTTACTGGAATAGATTAAATGTGTTGCTACTTGCCCCATTGAGGAAGTAGCACATTAGCACCTTAAATACTTAGCACATTAGTACCATGTACGTTCCTTTTCATCAATTGCCGCCGCATAGCCGCCTGTGGGTGTACCAGCTCAGCCGGCCACTTACGTCTCAGGAAGAAGAGCAGCTGAACCAGCGGCTCCTGGCTTTCGTAACGGAGTGGAGCAGCCATGGCGCTGGGTTACAGGCCTCTTATGACCTCCGGGAGAAACGTTTTCTGTTGCTGGCTACTAATGAAGAAGTAGCCTCGGCGTCTGGATGCTCAATTGATGCCTCAGTGAACTTTTTACGCCAGTTGGAGCAGGAGTTCAACGTTGGATTCTTTGACCGCACCACCCTTTCGTTTCAAAAGGATGGTGAGGTATTGACCGTGCCCATGCCCCAAATGAAAAAAGAAGTGGCCGCCGGAGCATTATCTGGTGACACCCTTTACTTTGATACCTTAGTACAAACCTTAGGCGCGCTGCAAGACCAGTGGCCGAAGCCTGCCAAAGAGACCTGGCTGGCCCGGTATTTTTAGACATCGTTCAACCGCCCAAACGGCATAGGAATGCATATCATGCGACAGAACAAAACTCTGGTACTAGGATTGGCTTTGTCTTTGGCCATGGCCGCCTGCGGGCCCTTCAGGAGCGCGGTGCAAAAAGGCGACAAAGATTTCGCGCAAGGCGAATACCAGTTGGCCATTGAGCACTACCAGGCTGCGCTCAAGAAGGGTCGTACCGGTCCGGCGGTGAACTTTAAGTTAGCCGAAGCCTACCGCATGTCTAACCGTCTCAACCAAACCGAGCAGTACTATAAGGCCGCTATTGACGGTGGGCAGCGAACAGAGGAAACCATGTTCCGCTACGGAATGGCTCTCAAGGCGGCCGGAAAATACAATGAGGCCGCCGAGCAATTGCAGCGCTACCTTGCGGTGGCGTCTAATAAAACCTTTATGGCGCAGGCCCAGCGCGAGGTAGAAAACCTGAAAGTGGTGCCTTCCATCATCAACACGCCCACTTACCAGATTGTAAAACCCGTGCCGGCTACCAATACCGCCGCCTCAGAGTTTTCGCCGGTGCTCCGGAACGGGAATGAGCTTCTATTTACGTCCACCCGCGAGGAAACCCGCTACCTGGGTAACGGCGAAGGGTTCCAGAACCTATACTACTTAATGCTGGCAGATACCGGCGCGGTGGGCACAGCTTCCCCAGCCAGATTGCTGGAGGGACCGGTGAACGCGCAGGGCATGCATGATGCCTCGCCGGCCTTTACCAATGAGGGGCGCACCATGGTGTTCGCGCGCAGCAACAGCGGCAAGAAAACCGGAAGGCAGGATGTGGATTTGTTTGTCTCTAATTTCAAGACCAACCTTTGGTCAGAGCCCACCATGCCTACCAGCATCAACGATGATGCCGCCTGGGATGCCACACCCGCTTTCTCTTTAGACGGCCGTACCCTTTATTTCTCCTCAGACCGTCGCGGCGGACAAGGTGGCAATGATATCTGGAAAACTACCTTGGATGCTGGCGGCCGTTTCTCGCGCCCCGAAAACCTGGGCCCCACCATCAATACGCCCGGCAATGAGGCTTTCCCGTACATTGGCCCAGACAGTACCCTATACTTTGCCTCAGACGGACATCCCGGCCTGGGTGGATTGGATCTGTTCAGGGTTAGCGGTGACTCCGTGATTAACCTGGGCACACCCATTAACTCCGTGGGCGATGATTTCTCTATTTTGCTCACCGGCCCAGAACAGGGTTTTTTTGCCTCTAACCGCGAAGGCGGCCAGGGCGGTGATGACCTGTATTCATTCCGGAAATATCAACCCAAGCTGGTTGCCTTTATCCTGGACGGAAAAGTGCTGGAACGCAATGATAAAACCAATGCCACCTCGCCCATGTTGGGCATTAGGGTAACGCTGCAGAACGCGCAAGGGCAGAAGGTGAATGAGGCCACCTCAGACGCGAAGGGTGCCTTTACCTTCAGGTTAGATACGGCCAGCGTGTACTCCGTTATCGCCGAAAAACAAGGCTACTTCGCCTCACGGCAGCAGGTGATTACCCAAGGCAAAACCCCGCCGCAAGACCAATTAACCAAGCCTCTCACCGAGATCAGGCTGTCTACCACGCTCACGCTCAGCAAAATTGTGAAGGATAAGGCCATTGTGGTGGAGAACATCTTCTATGACTTTGACAAAGCCGATATCAGGCCAGACGCTGCTGTTGAGCTGGATAAACTAGTGCAGACTTTGGTAGACAACCCCAAAATCACCATTGAGCTGAGTTCACACACAGATAGCCGCGGGGTAGATATCTACAACCAGGACCTGTCGCAGCGCCGGGCACAGAGTGCGGTAGATTATATAATTTCCAAAGGCATTGACCCCACTCGCATCACCGCAAAAGGCTATGGCGAGAGCCGCCCGGTAGTGAAAAATGCCAAAACCGAGGACGAGCACCAGCGCAACCGTCGCACTGAATTCAAGGTGACCCGCATTGCCGAGTAAGCTGCCCGCGCTTCATTTTTGAAATACCACAAGAAAAGCCTCCCATAACCGGGAGGCTTTCTTATTTTTGCCCAACCATCAACAGTCTCTGCGTTTAGAGCACGTTTTTGGCAAAACAGCCCTAAAACGGCCTTTACACAAACAATGCCCACCATGGAAAACCGGTATCTGCAGCGCGGCGTCTCCGCCTCTAAAGAAGATGTGCACAACGCCATTCAGAACATAGACAAAGGCCTGTATCCGCAGGCGTTCTGCAAGATTATCCCAGACCTGCTGGTGGGTGACCCCGAGTACTGCAACATTATGCACGCCGACGGTGCCGGTACCAAATCTGCCCTGGCGTACCTGTACTGGAAAGAAACCGGAGATATCTCCGTCTGGAAAGGCATTGCCCAGGACGCCATCATCATGAACACCGATGACCTGCTCTGCGTGGGCGCTACTGATAACATCCTGCTGTCCTCTACCATTGGCCGCAACAAGAATCTGGTACCTGGCGAAGTGATTGCCGCCATCATTAACGGTACCGAAGAAGTCTTGCAGATGCTGCGTGACAACGGCATTGGCATCTACAGCACCGGTGGCGAGACCGCCGATGTGGGCGACCTGGTGCGCACCATCATTGTGGACAGCACCGTGACCGCCCGTATGAAACGCGCTGACGTCATCTCCAACCATACCATCCACCCCGGCGATGTGATTGTAGGCTTCGCGTCTTACGGACAGGCCACCTATGAAAGCGAGTACAACGGCGGCATGGGCAGTAACGGCCTTACCAGCGCCCGCCATGACGTCTTCGCCAACTACCTGGCCCAGGCCTACCCAGAAAGCTTCGACCCCGCCGTGCCCGCTGATTTAGTCTACTCCGGCACCAAACGCTTAACAGATATTGAGCCTGAAACCGGTTTAACCGTAGGTAAACTGGTGCTGTCGCCTACCAGAACCTACGCCCCTTTGGTTCAGGCAATTTTAAAAGACTACCGCTCCCAACTGCATGGTATGGTGCATTGTAGTGGCGGTGCCCAAACTAAGATCCTGCACTTCACCAAAAACGTGCACATTATTAAAGACAACCTGCTGCCGGTTCCTCCGCTGTTCAGACTCATTCAAGAGCAAAGCAACACCAGCTGGCAGGAAATGTATAAGGTCTTCAACATGGGCCACCGCCTGGAGCTCTACGTTCCCGAAGCCATTGCCCAAGACCTGATTGCCATTAGTAAGTCTTTCAATATTGACGCGCAGGTGATAGGTAGGGTAGAGGCGAGTGCCAAGAATGAGTTGACTATTAGGAGTGCGTATGGGGAGTTTTATTATGAAGGGTAAGAATTAGAAGTAAGTCTCCCGCCTCCCGCCGTTGTTGGTGTTCTCACCAACGACTCCTGCTGCTTTTCCATTTGCCATAAAGCCTTTACTGTCTATTCCCTTTCCTGCCAAGCTTCCGGGCTGGGGTGGCGGTCTGCCCGCGTCTGTCACTTTTCTCCTTGATGAGAAAAGTAACCAAAAGAATCAAGAAACCCCGAACTCGCTGCCGCTCAGACAGGCGGGGCTTCCTTTCAGTACCACCGGGTGAAAGCCTTCTGTTTCATAGGGAGCTTAGGCTATTGCCAATGGAACTGCCGTTGCTTGCCCCTGCCCATGCTTCGGGCTACGCGGTGGCGGCCCTCCGCAAGGTCCAGGGCAAAGGAGCCTATTGTTGTTTGATGGGTTGCAAGGCCTGCATCGCCCTAAAGGGCGGTGGGAAAACAATGGCTGCTTAATGCTGGATTGCCTTGGCTCAAAAGACCTCGTAGTGTGCGCAGCTCCTCCGAGCGTCTTTGCTAAGGGCTACGCATTTCGTCCCCCTTTGAAGGGGGTAGGGGGATGACAAAGGCTACTGAAGACCCATCTACCGTTACTACTGAGTTAGCTGCTTATCTCTCATAGGATTACTTCATTCCTCCAAAAGCTCCTCCGTTTCCGGCCCGTTTTTCATAAAATATGTTAAAACCAGAAACATTCACATCTTAAATATAGGTTTGGCATAATACTTGGATAAAGGCTTTTATGTCTTATTAAATCTTAGCAAGATGAAACGTCTATACTTTTTGGGGATATTGTTTTTGCTGGCGGTGCAAGTTGTGCAGGCGCAGAATCGTGATGAAGCGGCTATTTTGGTGGAAACCGAGCGGGGAGAATACTTCCAGCTGGCCATTGGCGGACGCATCATCAATCCGGTGCCTTCCAGTAGGGTAGCGGTAGGCGATTTGCCGCCGGGAAGGCATACTCTTAACATTAGAGTCCTAGGCCGGGGAAGAAGAGCCCAGGTGATTAATGCCATAGTAGATTTAGCCGGCGGGTATGAAACTATTTTTGTACTGGAGCCGGTAGGCCGGGGCGTCTCCCTGATCTTGCGTAAAGTAGACGAAGTGCCGTTAGCCCGTCCGGTGCCGCCCGCCGATGCGCCTGCCAGTTGCCGTTACGCCATGGAACAGGAAGACGTGGACCGGGTACTCAGGTTTATGAAAGACGAAGGCTTTGATGACCGCCGCCTGGAAATCGCGAAGGGGGAAATAAAACTGGCCGGCGGCATTATGACCGATGACCTTTACTTACTCATGAAAGCACTTTCCTTTGAAGACCGCCGGATAGCCTTGGCCAAATTCGCCTATGACTACGTCTGCGACCGCCAACGCTTCAGCCGGGTACTGGACGCCCTGGAATTCTCCAGCAGTAAACGTGAACTACAGGATTTTCTCTACAAACAGTAGCACTGGATAGACGCTGGATGATTGACATTAGATGCTAGACTTTTTAGGTGGTTAGTAGATAGAAACGCAGGACTAGCTTATATACAGAAGGGGCGCCGTTTTAGTAAACGGCGCCCCTTCTGTATTGCTGGTTGGTCTGAGCCAGGCAAAAGTCTAACGTCTAATATTGTCTTAACGCAAACGGTCCATGGAGCGCACCAGGTCTTCATCACGCTTGATAAAGCGGTTGGCCAGTACGTTCATCAACAAACCTACTGCCGGTAAGTAGAAGCCTGAAAGGTACTCGCCCTGGCCGTTGGTTTTCACCAGGTCTTCGCCCACGTAAGAAGAATAATAAAAGGCAAAGCCCATCAAGGCGGCCATCACCAGAGAGTTCAGCAAGCCCAGTTTCATCTGGTTTAGGCGGTTCTTGTATTGGAAAATCTCAAAGAGGGCAATCAGGGCGGCAGCCCCGGCCAGAATGGCTATGAAGATGGTGTTGGTGGAAGCAGTTTCTGCAGTAGCATTCACGGGGGCCAATTTGAAGGCGTTCAATACCCATTCCTGCCCGTCGGCGGGATTGGTTTTAGCCCAGATAGGCACAAAAAACAGGGCTACCATGGCCACCACAATCAAGAACAGGAACACGCTCTGGACTCTTTGTATCATAAGAAGGTTTGTTAAAAGAATAGAAGCTGCAAAACTACACAAAACTTCTAAACCTTGGGCCCGGAAATCGCTTTAGCGGGTAACCTTTAACAGTTCAGGAAACCATTGCCTTTTGGTCTGCCTGCCTCTGGGCTAACCCTTTTGGGGAAGACACCCACCAGTAAGAAATGAAATGGAGTACTATGTTAAGTAGCCCCAGTTTGGCATGGACCTTGTAAAGGCTGATTCATACTTAATCCTTTGCATAATGAAACGGTTTTTACTCTTCAGCTTACTAGGCGTACTCTTATTGGCAGGCCAGGTAACCAGGGCGCAGGTGACCAGCGCATACTCCTCTTCTATCACCCGTGATAAGAAAGCGGCTAAAGCCGATAAAAAACGCGAGAAGGACATGGCCAAAGCCCTGCGCAAAGACGAAGTGTTTCAACGGGAAATGGCCCGCGCCAAAGAAAAATATGAGCATGACCAGGACCGCCTGAAGCTGAAGTTTAACCGCAGACAACACGCCTTAAGCGATAAATACGCCAAAACCAATGGTTCTTCTTTAGATTTTGAACGGGAGCAACTTCAGCTCAAAGCAGACTATGAGCAGGAAAAACAAGCGCTGCAGACTAAGTATGAAAAAGAACGCGACAAGCGGCAATCTGCCTGGCAATCCAGCCGGGGCAGTCTTTCGTTGGTAAGATTATAGATTTATTCCTCTGTCAATTTATGAAACAGCCTCTTTTGAAGAGGCTGTTTTTTTTAATGGTAAGGTGGCTGTTACATCTTTCTGTTTTAGAGCCGTTTTCCTTAAAACAGGCTTAAAACAGCTTTACGTGGTACACAAGCCGAGCCAGGCAGGAGCAGCTGAAATCAATTCCGTATCTTTGCCCCATGCGGTATTTTCTAGAAGTGGCCTATGATGGCACACGGTTCCACGGGTGGCAGGTGCAGCCCAATGCCCTCACGGTGCAGCGGGTGCTGGATGATTGCCTCCGCACGGTATTTCGGCTGCCCCAAGTGGAGACCATTGGCAGCGGCCGCACCGATACCGGCGTGCACGCCACCCAGCAATGGGTGCACGTTGACTTGCCGCAGGCCTTTCCGCCCACAGAGATCCAGCACAAACTCAACCGCATCCTTCCGCCTGACATCGCCATTGGCCAGGTGCTGCCCGTAGGTCCCGAAGCACACACTCGCTTTGATGCCATCTCCCGCACCTATGAGTATCGCATTACCCTTAAGCGCAACCCGTTTCTGGTAAACCACGCCACATTTTTGTCAAGAGTGCCAGACGTGGCGCAGATGAATGCGGCGGCTAAGGCGCTGCTTGACCTGGAAGATTTTACCACTTTCTCCAAAGTAAAGGGAGACACCCTACATTACCGCTGCACCATCACCCAAGCCCACTGGCGCCAGGAAGGCGACCTGCTCATCTTCACCATCAAAGCCAACCGCTTTCTGCGCGGCATGGTGCGCCTGGTGGTAGGCACGCTCTTAGACGTAGGGAAAGGGAAGTTGTCGATAGCCCAGTTCCGGGAAGCCATTGAGCGCCAAGACCGCAAATTAGCCAGCGGCGCGGCTCCCGCCGAAGGTCTTTTCCTTCATAAGGTGGAGTACCCGGAGGGGTATTTTGCCCAGCAGGAAAGGCTTTTTATGCAAGCTGCGGCAGTTTCTGCGCCTAAAGAAGGTTTGTAAAAGAATACTTTCTTGCTGGTGTTGGAGTATCTAGGGGCCAACGACTGATACTGACTTTCCCTTAGTAATACCTTGTGCACGCCTTTCCGCCTGTTGCTGGCGTATTGTCAGTTGTCGCCTTAAGTCCTTATGCTTTCTTGTTTCATCTCTTCCCTCCGAGCGCTCACGGCCGCGGGGCCCCGTCTTTCCCCCTCGCACTGCCCTTGCGGCCGGGTTGCCTTCTGCCCTTAGCTTTGGTATTGCAGGGCCACAAGCGAGGCACTCGAAGTAAAGACTGGAATCGGGAAATGCGTGGAAGATATTTGGTGAAATGTGTTTTGGGCTGCTGGCGTTTTAGGCCCGTTTTTGGAAAAACAGGCTTAAAATACCCGAGGTTTGGAAGAGATAGCTGTAAATCAAACTTGGTTACAGCCCGAACCGCAGCGGACAGGTCAAGCCCTGTCCCTACATTCACCAAACCCCGCCCTTTAGGGCGATGCAGGCCTTGCAACAGCGCAGCCGCAATAAGCCCATTTGCCCCGGACCTTGCGGAGGGCCGCCACCGCGTAGCCCGAAGCATGGGCAGGGGCAAGCAGCGGCTCTTCCATTGGCAATAGCCTAAGCTCCCCACGCAGCAGAGGACTTCTGCCCGGTGGTACTGAAAGGAAGCCCCGCCTGTCTGAGCGGCAGCGAGTTCGGGGCTTCTTGATTCTTTTGGTTACTTTTCTCATCAAGGAGAAAAGTGACACACGCGGGCAGACCGCCACTCCAGCCTGGAGACTTGGCAGGAAAGGGAGTTGACAGTAAAGGCTAAATGTCAAATGGAGAAGCAGTATTGGTCGTTGTCCACTCATAAATACCACCAATGCCCATTAAAACGACAAAACAAACTTCCACAAAAAAAACACTACCATTCCTGCCCTCCCTGCCTTCAAACCCTGAAACAATATTCCGTAGTTAATTGTGTACTTTTGCCGTAGAAAGCCAAGGCTGTTTTAAGCCCATTTTTCTGAAAAGAGGCGTAAAACAGGGCATTCACTGGATGGGCCGCACCTGGCAGGGCTGATCTTCGTTATTAGCACCAGAGGCCGACACATTTTTTTATAAGCAATACTTCATGAGTGAGATAGGAGGCGGCAAAACCGGAAGCGCATTTGACTGGGACGTGCTGCGCAAGATATTCCGGTTTGTAAAGCCGTACCAACGGGTGTTTTACCTGGTGATTTTTCTAACGGTGGCCTCGGCGTTCCTGGCTACTGTGCGCCCTTTCCTGATTCAGGAGATGGTGGACAAGCAGATTCTGCAGTACAACTGGCAGGGGGTGAACCGCATGTTCATCTGGCTCATTGTACTGCTGGTGGCCCACACGGCGGTGTCGTACTTCCATACCTACTTTGCCGGTTGGCTGGGCCAGTACGTGGTGCGCGACATACGGGTGAAGCTCTATGAGCATATCTTAAAACTCAGGCTCAAGTTCTATGACCGCACGCCCATTGGCACGCTGGTAACCCGCAACGTGAGCGACGTGGAAACCCTTTCAGACGTGTTCTCTGAGGGCCTGGCCGCCATGATAGGGGATGTGCTGCAGCTAGTCTTTATTCTAGGCTACATGTTCTGGATTGACTGGAAACTCACCTTGGTAAGCCTTTCCATGTTCCCGCTGCTCATCATCAGTACCTATATTTTCAAGGAGAAGGTGAAGTCCTCGTTCCAGGAGGTGCGTGGGGCGGTGGCCAAGCTCAACGCCTTTGTGCAGGAGCACATTACGGGCATGATGGTGGTGCAGATCTTCAACAACGAGGAGCGCGAGATGAAGAAATTCCAGGCCATCAACAAGGAGCACACCCGTGCTAACATCAAGTCGGTGCTGTATTACTCCATCTACTTCCCGGTGGCGGAGGTCATCGGCGCGGCCGGAACGGGTTTGTTGGTGTGGTACGGGGCCAAGGGGGTGATCCAGGACACGGTGACCCTTGGCTCTTTGATTGCCTTTATCATGTACATAGCCATGTTCTTCCGGCCCATTCGGCAGATAGCCGATAGGTTCAATACCCTGCAGTTGGGCGTGGTGAGTTCTGAGCGGATCATGAAGCTGCTGGAAAGCCAGGAAATGATCTCAGACTCGGGGACCTATGCGCCTAAGACTATTAACGGGTCCGTGGAGTTTGACAAGGTGTGGTTTGCCTACAATGACGAGGATTGGGTCTTGCGGGGCGTGTCTTTTGACGTGCAGGCTGGCCAGACTGTAGCCTTGGTGGGCGCTACCGGCGCCGGAAAAACCTCTATCATCAACCTGCTCAGCCGCTTCTATGAGATCAACAAAGGCACCATAAAAGTAGACGGCCGGGACATCAAAGAGTATGACCTGGATGTGCTTAGGCGGCAGATTGGCGTGGTGCTGCAGGACGTGTTCCTGTTTTCGGGCACCATCGCGGATAACATCAGCTTGGGCAACAAAGACATTACCGAGGCCCAGATGTGGGAAGCCGCCCGCCTGGTAGGGGCAGATAGGTTTATTGAACGCCTGCCCGGCGGACTGCACTACAACGTAATGGAGCGCGGGGCCACGCTCTCGGTGGGCCAGCGGCAGCTGATCTCCTTCGTGCGGGCCATGGTCTATAACCCCAAAATCATCATCCTGGACGAGGCCACCTCCAGCGTAGATTCTGAGACCGAGGAGCTGATCCAGTTCGCCATTGCGCAGTTGATGCAGGGCCGTACCTCTATTGTGATTGCTCACCGCCTCTCCACCATCCAGAAGGCAGACAATATCATAGTACTGGACCGCGGCGAGATCAAGGAAAGCGGCCGGCACGAACAACTGCTTCAGAGCGGCGGCTACTATGCCCAGCTTCATGAAATGCAGTACAAGAATTTCGTGTAACTGCTTAGAAATTCTGTTTTGAGCACGTTTTCTGAAAAACGGGCTCAAAACAGAATTATACTCCTTGCCTGGTAAGAAGACATCGGCGTAGCTAAAAGCAAGGTTTAAGCAGGCTCTTAAAGGCCAAGAATCAACTAGTAACAATCAGCAATCTCTAAAATGAAGAAGAAGTATTTGACCTTCCTGGCGGTAGTGGCAGGTCTGGTGTTAGTGTTGTACACCTACATGGGCGGTTTTGCCGAAGTGAAGGTGACCCAGGCGGTCTCTATCCAAGTCTTGATGGCTGGCAAGGCGTATGAGGGCAACACCGAGTCAGAGGAACTGGGCCAGATTTACCGGCAGGTAGGCAAAGCCGTGGAGGAAAAGCAACTGGTAGGCGACTTGGCCGGAATTTACTACAACAACCCTGGCAAGAATACCAAGACCGTTAAAGCCTTTATTGGCGTGGCCGTGCAGGATACCTCTTCTTTGCCGGCAGGCTTTACCGTTCGGGTAGTGCCAGCCGGACAACCCGTTCTTAAGGGCGAGCTGGATGCCAGCCTCATGATTGCCCCCAAGCGTATGTACACGGCCCTCTTTGACTACGCCGAAGAACACAAGCTTACCCTGCAGGAGTTCTACGTGGAACGTTTCCCCGAAGGCAAGCCTGCAGTGATAGAGGTAGGTTTAGTGAAGAAATGAGCTTTCTATTTTAGGCCTGTTTTTATAAAAACACCTTCAAAACAGCGACAGGGTATTCTTAGAGCGCGGATTATTCTGTTGGCTTTGTCCGCTGCAAGAGAGGCCAGCGGGTTTGCGCTGGGGAGGCTTTAGGCAGCGCATATTCCACCTTTACCAGTTGGTGCAATTCATTGTTGCGGCCTCTTATTTCAAAGTTCACCACGGCCGTGCTATCCTGCCAGACAAAGCGCATCACGCCAAAATTAAGCTTGTCCTGCATTTGGCCCACCCGGTGGCTATTGGGCTCATTTACCAGGCCGCCTTTCCAGGAGTGCGTAAGGCCGCTGGTGGTAAAATCATAGATAGGGTAGGGCACCTTTGGCCAGGAAAGCTTGGAGAGTTCGGCAAAGTGCCGGTCCCCGGAAACCAGGATCACGTTAGCGGCCTTGGTTTTGGCAATCAATTGAAACAGGCGCTCCCGCTCTTTAGGGAAGTTATCCCAGCGCTCAAAACCGTGTTCATTGGCAATGATCTGCAGCCCGCTGCCAATCAGGTGGAACTGGGCTTTGCTGTTCTTGAGTTCCCGTTCCAGCCATCGCCATTGGGCTTCTCCTAACAAGTTTCCTTTCAGATTGGGTTTATAGTCTGGTTCATGCCCTTGCAGTGAGTCCTGGTGATAGCGTACGTCCAGTAACAGAACTTTCACCTGCCTACCGGCGGGGCCGTAGGTGTGGGCGCTGTAGACGCCGCGCTGTTTTCGGCGGGGGCTTTCCTGGGGCTCGCCTATGAAGTTCCAGAACAGTTGGGCGCTCTGGGCTTTAGGTTTATAGGTTTTATTGGCGTTGTTGCGGCCGTAGTCATGGTCATCCCATACCCCAATGACGGGTACGGTCTGGAGTAGTTTCTGGTAGCCGGGTTGCCGCAGCTGCTTGTCATATTTGCCTTTCAGCACCTGCATGTCCTCCGTGTCGCCGTAAATATTATCGCCTAGCCAGATCCAGAGCTGGGGTTGGTTTTTCAGGATTTCGGGCCACAGGGGTTGCTCCCGGTCCTGTGAGTTGCAGGAGCCCAGCGCAATAACAGACAAAGGTGTTTGGTTACTGGCAGGCGGGAGCGCCTCTCTCTGGCGTACGTTTCCAAAGTAGGTGCAAGAGCCAATAAAAAGCGAGAAAAGGCAAAGCGGAAGCCAGCTACGTCTACGGTGATGCATACCCAAGGTACGGCTGAGTCGGGGCGTAAGGTTTAGGTGGGCTTCCTGTCAAACCAGCCACTTCTTTAGAAAATCAAGGTGGTGGTTTGACAGGAGGCCTTTTAGCAACTTATTCTGAGGCAGTACGGCCCACGTAGAGGGAGATGCCTAAGGCAACACTGCTTAAGCCGAAGTTGGCCCTAAACAAGCTTTCTTTAGAGCGGTAATCGCTTCCTTCTGTTTCTGTTTTAGAACTGGAATAACCAAGGTTGCCTACCGTAGCTTCTATCCCAATGATATTGGATGGGAAAAATACGATACCTGGCTGAAGGTTAAATCCTCCGACTTTTTGAGTAGTGACAGGCTCTGACGTATCCCAGGTGATGTTGGGGTCTGCTGGAAGGTTGCTGAAGTCGCGTTCGGTAACATACTTGCCCGTTTGGTAATAGGCCCCAGCGTGCCCGAAGAAAGCGATCTTGGGGGAAACGGAAGTATATATGCGGGCAAATGGCCCTACGTTAAAGTGATTCCCCCGCCATTCAGAAGGGACATTGTATATGGTGCCATTATAGTAGCTGTTAGAAGATTGGTTGGAAAAATCATGGGCATAGCCTGCTGAAACCCCAACGGCTATGGCTGGGCTGACAAAAAAACCTACCTGCGGCTGTATGGAAAAAGTACGTCTGGTTTGTTCTCCAAAATCGCCCGAAGATGGAGAACGTTTATCTGTGGAGAAGCTCATGGATCCAGTGACCAGGGTTTTTCCGAAGTCTTGCGCGAACAAAAAGGAGGGGGCACTACAAAGCCCGATTAGGAGGAGGAATTTTTTCATGATAAGAATATAGAATTAAGAATAGGTAGCAGGGTTTAATAGGAATATACGTATATGTGTTCCTGAATATAGATATTCTGTATATAGTAATGGCTTGGTAACGCCCCTAAGACGTTCTATATTTTACCCCGTGTCAATTTATTAGCTCACAGGAAGAAAGTGCGCCTGTTGTAGTGAAGATAGCGCAAAAAAAGAAGGGCCAGCTTTCTACGGCTGGTCCTTTCGTTTACTGGTGGCTTGCGCCCGATCTATTATAAAGAATCCCCTGGCAGGGGTACAGTTTCTGTTAGCTGCGGGTGTTCATGATCCTGAAAGCCTCCGCCCGGGAGATTTCTTTCTCCAGGAGCAGCGTTTGATTGGTATTCACAATCAGCAGCTTGAATTTTTCCTTTAGGTCATGGTAATAGATAAGCATGGTTAGATTTTCATAACCGCGCCTAAATATCTTTCTGGCCTTTGTCTTCAAATTATACAGTTCCAATTTTATTTTCCTAAGCTTTTCTATCATGCCCTTCTACCTCCCCTTGTCTAAGAGTGTCTAGAGTATTTATACTAAAAATAAAGGGAAGAGGTTGCTGTACCAAAGGTTGAATCAAATTGCATTCTGCTTATAAAAGGTAATTTAGCTATGTGGCTAACGCGCTTGTAATGCAATTGTTAAGACGAGTGTTGCAAGTAAAGGTTGTAATTTTAAAAGAGTAGGAAATTGCCTGAAAAGGGAGCGTCATAGTCTGCATTTCCTATTTTGGTATGGTAAGGCAACAGGCAGGAATTAAGATGACAGTACAACAGGGAACGCAACGCAAATATTACTAAACTTCAATGTTCTGTAAATGTGGTGCCTTGGTTTGTTGCCCTACGCATAGCGCCGGGCTAGAAAAAGGGAAAACCCAAAGAAGGTATCAAATGAGCTGCGGTTACAAGGGGATAAAACTAACAGCAAAACTGTAAAGGGAGGAAAGTATGGCCTTGGACAGGCAGGCAGGATGAAAGGAAAAGGAGGATGGGTATTAAAAAAGCCCAAACCAAGTCAAAGGTAAGACCGGGTTTGGGCGTTAAAAGCTCAGTTATCTGAGAATGTATAACCGCAAAAGTTATAGATCTCTGCCGTAGGCGCTACTGGTGGCAGGCTTTCCTGCAGCACCAGTGGGGGGTTATTGGGTGATACAAAACCCCATCGGTTCCGGTTGCAGTAGTGCAACTCTTCTGGCAATTGCAGTTTTGGGTGTTGTTTCATAAAATACCTCCGTTCCGTATTAGTGAGACAATAATTAACGGGTAAACCCCTACATAAACATAGTGCGTACTATCAAAATACTCCTGCAAACCGAGCACAAATGTATCTTTGTTTCCTGCTGCGTGCACTGGTACTAACTAATAAATTGAAATGAAAACAAAGCTAGGACGGACAGTAATGGTGGCCCTGCTGTTAATGGTCACGGTTTTATACGTTTCCACCCATGATTATATAGCGGCTGCGGCTTGGTGTAGCCTGGGCCTGGCCGTATTACTTTCCGGAGACAGGCGGCCCACCGGACAGGTGGCCCCCAAGACGCCCAAGCAATATGCCATGCTATTTTTCATAGTACTAGCTTTGGGGCTTTTTAGTTACCAGCTGTTCCGTGATTTAACGGACCACGGCGCCAGTCGGCTGCCATCTACCACTCCTGTACATGAATAGCTCTGTTATAGGATAAGGTGCAAAAACTAAGCCAGAAATGGAGTTAGATGTGCTTGGTTAGATCCCTTATTTTGCTGCGTAGCTGGTCTAAGTTGCTTTGTTGCTGTTTTTGCTTTTCAATTTCCTCCAGCTGGTGCAGCAGGTTCTGCATCTCGGCTAAATAAGCGGCTTTGTCTTTCTTAAGGCCGCTAGGAAGGGCTTGTTCCCCCGCCTGGCCCTCTGTCTTAAACACGTTGCCTTCTCCGTAAATCACCCACCTCGAATTTAGGTCGGGCAGCTTTTTTAAAAGGGCTACCAGGTCATCCATGCAGTATTCTTCTCCCTGCAGAATGCAACCTACCGTTTCAGGAGCGGTTTGCGTGAGCACGCTTAACTGGTAAACATCCAGTTCTTTGATACGCATGTAGAAGTTAAGGCGTGCGCTGGTTTGCTGTAGGTTTATAGCCATGATTTAGAGTATATGGTAAGTACAAGGTAATGGGCACATCTAAATCTCAATACAAAGAAATGCCGTACGATGACCGATGTTTGTACCTACCCCTCATACGCAATAAAAGCAGACTGTGTTAATACCCCAGGAAAGGGGCAAACAGACTGCATTTGAAACCTGAAGGCCCACCGTACAGTTAACCACATAGCCTGCCAGGCTGTAGAAACCGTCTCTTTCTGCGTGTTAATGCCGGTAGATTCTGCTTAACAGGTAGAAGGCCCGCCGTGCGGCCAAGTTTTAAACACACGCCCGGAAAAGAGATTAGTGAAGTTTTACTATATTTGCGGTAATGCTAGTGAGAAGGAAAATATTCCTTCAGTAAAAGAATGACCTTGTATGAAAACCCAGTTTGAGCCGTTGAATTTAATAATGTTAGTAGATGATGATGACACTACTAATTTCGTAAATACCCGGCTTCTTACCAAAATGGGGGCAGCCAAGGAAATAGTGGTGAAAAAGAACGGCGCCGAGGCCCTGGAATACCTGCAGGCTTCTGCCAAAGGCGGCATTCCCTACCCAGACCTTATCTTCCTGGATATTAAAATGCCAGTGATGGACGGGTTTAGCTTTCTGGACGAGTACCACAAGCAGAGCCTTTCTGAGAACGGCAGCATGATCATTCTCATGCTTACCTCTTCTGCCAGTTTTTATGACCTGGAACGCCTCAAAGATTATGAGTCTGTGAAGAAACATTTCTCCAAGTCTTTAACAGAGAATGACATCAAAGACATTATGCAGCAATATTATAATAAGTAGGTTTCTTACTTATCCACCCCATAGAAAAAGGCGCCCTATCAAGGCGCCTTTTTCTATGGGGTAAAATGTGGCGTTACAAAAGCGCCGGCGATTCTTTGGGCCAGGTAAAGTGCATGGCGGTGCCTCTGCCCTGAGACTGAATCCAGACCTGGCCTTTTTTCTCCTCTACAATCTTCCTGACAATGGCCAGGCCAATACCGGTGCTGTCTGGGTGGTTCACGTCATTGGTGGTCTCAAACAGCTCAAACACTTTCTGGTGGTTTTCTGCCGGTACGCCCGGGCCGTCATCGGCGACAATAAATTCCCAGTGGGTAGGGTGTTCCTCCGTTTTCACCCAGACGTTTCCGTCTGGCCGGTCATGGTATTTTACGGCGTTGCTCAGCAGATTACTGAAGATCTGGTTTAAGTAGACTTCCTCGGCCTCCATGACAGGCAGTGCCTGGTCAAGAGACACGGTAAAACCTTTAGGTAAGCTTAGGGAGCTAAGAATGGTCTGCACCAAATCACCCACGTTCACGGGTTGTTTCTGTATCTGCTGCCGGCCGGTAAGCGAGTAGGCCAACACATCTCTGATGAGGCTTTCCATGCGTTTGATCTGCAATTGAACCATGGGCAGCACCGCCTGCAGGCCGTCTTTGTTATCTTCCGTCAGGTAATCTGTGGCGGCGTCTACCAGGCCCACAATGTTGTGCAAAGGGGCCTTGAGGTCATGCGTGATGGTATGGGCAAACTCATCCAGAGTCTTGTTGGCCTTCTCCAGTTGGAGGTTTTTATTTTCCCGTTCCTGCAGTAGGGTGGTTACCTCATGGTGCGAGGTCTGTAGTTCCTGGTTCAGGTGCTGGATCTCCTGGAGTTGGTATTCGGCCTCAATGGTTCTTACCCGTAGCTGCTCCATGAGCTCAATCATCTGCATGTTCTGCCGCTTGATCTCAGCGTACGGCGAGATGGCAGGCTCTAGCATGAAATAATCAGACCAGCCCTGTATAATGGCCTGGTTGATGGGCGGGTGGTTGGCCGGAATGCGCTTGTGCATGCGTACCCGGGTGCCTTTGGTAAAATCACTCTCAATCTGGAACAGGTCTACCAATTTCTTGGAGCTGTAGATGCCCTGGCCCTTGCCCCCCACGGGCATGTATTTGCGGTCCAGGATTTCCTGCAGGTTAGAGATTCCCCGGCCCCGGTCGGTCACGTAGGCCTCCAGGTAAAGCCCGCCCCGGTTCTGGACCATGCTGAACCTGATCAGGCCTTCGCCCACGTGCTCCAGCACGTTGCGGCAAATCTCAGACACGGCGGTAGCGAACTTGGTTTGGGAGGCCAGCGGTAGTCCGGTTAACTCAGAAAGCTGCATGGTGCGCTTGTAGGCCAGCACCACGTCCAGTTCATTCTGTAATTTTATGTTAATAATGGGTTGCTCCATAAGAATAGTTAAACAGATGCACGTACCACCACTACCAGGGTGTCATCTAGGGTACGGGTATTATCCTTATATAGAACGGCCGCAATAAGAGTAGGGTCATGCCGGGTCAGTTCTGGGTATTTGCTCAGGTCCCAGCGGCTTTTCAACCCGTCTGAATGCATGACCATGAGGTGGCCCGGTGCCCAGCTATGGAGTTGGTCATTCACCGTATTGGGTACATTCATGCCCAGCGTGCCGTTGTAAGAGAGCATGTTCTTAAGGGTGCCGGCAGAAAACAGGCGTCCGCTGATGTTGCCAATGCCGCAATAGCGCAGGTGGGTCGTTTCTGTATTGAAATGGGCAATGGCTCCCACGGCTCCCCGGGTTCTTTTTATGTCAGTATGGATGCCGCGCAACATCTCTGAGGGGGATTGTTTGGGCTGTTGCTGGAACGCCTGAATACCCTTCACTGAGGCCTCATGCGCATACTCGCCGTGGCCCAGGCCATCCAGTACCAACAAATAAGCCCCCTGGTGCGAAAGGCGCAGGGCCCAGCCATCACCGCTGACCTTCTCGCCGGGTTTAGGAACCATGACCGCCCCCACGGTAAAAGCGTAGGCGTTTCTAGCCGCCGATTTAGGGGCCTTGCCCTTGCGGTAGATGCGGGATAGAATGACCGTGCCCAGCCCACGCTGGGAGTAAATATCAAAGAAGTCTGATAGGCGCTGAATGGCACCCAAGCCCTGGCCCATGCTCCCGAAGGTAGACACGCCGTCTTCCATCATACGCAAAGGGTCACTCATGCCGGGGCCGTTGTCCAAGCAGATCATCTCCAGGCCTTCAGTGTTGCCTCTTTCATCATACATGGCCTTGACCAGCAGTTCACCCCCCAGCGTGGCCGTGTGTTTGAGCAGGTTGGTGGCCATCTCAGAAATGACCAGGTTCACCTTCCCAATCTCTGTTTCCGTGAGGCCCTGCGCTTCGGCGATCTTGCTTATGTCACGCCGTACAATGTTCAGGAAACTTCGGTCTGCTAACGGGAAATGCTGGTGTGCCCCAAAATTAAAGTCCATTTTTCCAGCGGATGATGGTGACGGTTGTGCCCTTGCCTAACTCGCTTTTGATCTGGAAGTCATTAACCAGCCGCTTGGCCCCGGGCAGGCCCAGGCCCAGGCTCTTGCCCGTGGAAAAGCCGTCTTTCATGGCCAGCGTAACGTCTTCAATGCCGGGGCCCTCATCCTGAAAGACGAGCCGCACGCCGGGTATGCTGTTTTTGCTGATGACCTCCAGATGGGTGATGCCCCCGCCGCCATAGCGCAGCATGTTCCGTACCAGTTCACTGGCGGCGGTGATGAGCTTGGTTTGGTTCACGAGGCTCATGCCAATCTTGGTGGCTACCTCCTTAATGCGGTTCCGGAATAAAACGACGTCTTGTTCTTTCTGGATGGAAATCTTCTCCTTAGATATAACTATCATAGAGCCCTTCCTCGTCAGAGTCTCCCTGACCAATTTTCTCGCGAAGCAGTTCCATGCCCTGCTCTACATCCAAGGCGGTGTGTACGCCTGAAAGGGTGAGCCCCAGTTCTACCAGGGTAATAGCTACGGCCGGCTGCATGCCCACCACCACGGTGGCGGCATCCATGATCTTAGACATGGAGGCAATGTTGCCTAAAATGCGGCCCATAAAGGAATCCACAATACTTACCGCCGAAATATCAATCAGCACGCCTTTGGCTTCGGTCTTACTGACCATGTTGATCAGGTCATTTTCCAGCGTGAGGGCCAGCCGGTCATACAGGTCTACCTGAATGGATACCAGCAAAAACGACCCCATCTTTAAAATAGGAATTCTTTCCATGGTAGTAAGAGTTAAAAGCCCAAAGTCTTCTTCTCGCTGGAGCGGGACACTGTAATATTGAGAATGGAGAAAGCCATTTTCAACGCGCTGGCCAGAGAGGCTTTGGTATAGATGTTGGTCAGGTCAATGCCCAGGTGCACTATGGTCTGGGCAATCTCTGGCCTGATGCCACTGATGATACACTCAGCACCCATTAAACGGGCGGCGCTCACGGTTTTGATCAAATGCTGGGCTACCAAAGAGTCTACAGTAGGTACGCCTGATATGTCCAGAATAGCAATGCGGCTGCTGCTGGCTACAATCTCTTCCAGCAACGCCTCCATCACTACCTGGGTGCGGGCGCTGTCAAGGGTGCCAATGATGGGCAGGGCCAGAATGCCGTCCCACACGCGTATTACCGGCGTAGAGATCTCACTCATCTCATTGGTCTGGCGCAGAATCACTTCCTCGCGGCCTTTGATATAGGTTTCCATGGTTACCAGGCTAAGGTTATCCAAGATCTTGTTTACAGAGATAATCTCACGGTACAAGGTGCTAGGATCGTTTTTCAACTGGTCCTCCAGCAGGCTGCTCAACACCTCTTTCAGGCTAAGAATGTAAGAGCTGGTCTCCCGCGGGGAGAAACCTTGGCGGGCCCGGGTAATGGAGATTTCGTTGAGGATATCATTTATGGGTTCATACCCGGCAGAGTCTGTGTCTTCAGCATACGGGCTGTTAAAGGCTTTCAGCAAAGCAGTGAGAAACTCATCAGATTGTTGCTGAAGTTCAGAAACACTCATCAGGTCATCACGGAGCGCAGCGTCTTTGAGCTGGTTGCTCATCCAGGCTTCCATGATTTGCTTTTTCTTGCCTTTGAGGATGGTGGCGGTTTCTTTGTTCATGAGATGGTATAATCAGGGTTTAGGGGCATTGGTGCAGAAGTGCGTTTCAAGCCTGTTTTTTGGGAAGTAGCCCAAAACCAGCCGAAAACACTTTTTGTAAAAGTAAGAAGATAAAACACAACTCTTTGTTAAAAGAGCACATTTGTACACTACTTTAAAAAACGACTAAGGCCGCCGGCAACAAAAAAGCCCGCCAAATTATGGCGGGCTTCTGGCAACAGCTAAAAATAAAGGCTATTCCGTTTTAAGCGACAGCACGGGGTCTGAGAGGGCGGCACGCAAAGCCTTTACGCTTACGGTGGCCAGGGCTATGAGCAGGGTGGCGCCCCCGGCGGCTAAGAACACCCAATAGCTGAGGTCTATGCGGTAGGTAAAGCCTTTGAGCCACTGCTGCATGAAGTAGTAGGAAATAGGCACCGCAATGACAAAGGCCAGCAATACCAGCTTTACAAAGTCCCTGGCAAACAGGCCCACAATACTAGCCGAAGAGGCGCCCAGCACTTTGCGCACGCCCACCTCTTTGGTGCGTTGCGTCACCATAAAGGCAACCAGCCCATACAAGCCCAGGCAGCCTATGAGAATGGCAATCACAGAAAAGATTTTAAAAAGAGAGGCCTGCCGCTGTTCTTCCTTGTAAAACCGGGCAAGGGTGTCATCCAGGAACTCATAGGAAAAGACATCATCTGGGTAAGCCGTAGACCAAATTTTTTGCAAATGGGCAATGGCGGCTGGGGCATTCTTCTGCTCAATTTTGGCGGCAACCTGGAAGTAGAACTGACTAAAGGAACTCACGATCACGGGCTCTATTTTATCTCTGAGCGAACCCACATGGAAATCTTTGATCACGCCCACAATAGGGCCTTTCACGGTGCCTCCGTTCACGACTAAGCTCTTGCCCAGGACCTCTTGTGGCGTCTTAATACCCAGCTTGCGCAGAAAGGTCTCATTCACCAGAAATTCCCGCATGGTGTCACTGGAGGCATAGACCCGGCCGGCCACCAGCGGAATGTTGTAGGTTTTAAGGTAATGATCATCGGCTAACTTGAAATTGGCCCCAATACCGGAGTCTTTGGATAAATCATCATACCGGAAACCCATGGACACGGTAATGTTGGCGGAAGGCGGTGCCACGGCAAAGGAGGTGGATTTAATGGCCGAGTGGGCTTCCAGTTGGGGCCTTAACGCCATTAGGTCTTTGGCCCTACCGGTGGGCACCGGCATGATCACTATGGCCTCTTTGTCAAACCCCAGCGCGGCATTGTTGAAATACTCCATCTGGTTGTGCACTACAATGGTGCAGATGATCAAGACCTGGCAGATGGTAAACTGCAAGACCACCAGCGTGCGGCGCAAAGAAAGACCCGCTGTTTGGGCGGTGGCCACCCTACTTTTAAGCGCCGAGATTGGCTGGAAACCAGACAAGATTAGGGCGGGGTAAAAGCCCGAGCACAAAGTCACCACCACCAACACTACGGCCAAATACAGCAGCACGTCTGGGCTCTCAAAAATATGGAAGGCCATCTTCAGCTCTAGGAGCTGGTTCAGGGAGGGTAGCAACAGCTCAGTGAACATCACGGATAGTAACAGCGCGACCAACGTGATGAGGCCGGTCTCACTTAGAAACTGCACCATAAGTTGCTGCCGGCTTGCGCCCAGTACCTTGCGCATGCCTACTTCCTTGGCCCGCCGCAGCGCCTGCGCCGTGGCCAGGTTTACAAAGTTAATGCAAGCTACCAGCACCAGAAACAGGCCAATGAGCCCCAATGAGACCAAGGTGGTTTTGCTGATAGTTCTGTTGTTGAAGTTGCCATACCGGGCGTCATAGTGCATTTCCAGCAAAGGCTGTAATACCGCCCTTTCCTGGTTGCCCATAGTTTTGTCCCGGTATTGGCCAAGCAATTGCGTGAGGCGCTTCTCTGCCTGGCTTGCAGAGGCGCCGGGTGCCAGCGCCAGGTAAAGCTGCTGGTTGCTGTTTACGCTGTTCCAGCCTTCCGGCTGAAAGGCGCTGAGCTTTTTGAAAGACTCATAAGAGGCCAGCATGATAAACGGAAAATCTGTGTTGGAAGGCGCATCTGGAATCACGCCGGTCACCTTTAAATTGATGGTGTTGTTCATGCGCAATACTTTACCCACCGCTTCCTCCCCCGGGAAATACTTGGCCGCAATAGATTCTGTCAGGAGTACGGTATAAGGGTCTTTGAGGGCTTGGTGCACATTCACCCCGTTGGTGGGGAAGTCAAACAGATCAAAGAAGGCCGGCTCCACAAACAACACGGTCCGGTCCTCCCGGAACCGCTTTGGCGCCTGCTTCCCCTGGGAGGATGGAACTGTGAACGTGCCACCTTCCTCCTGAAAGACCTGGGTAGCCGGTTTCAATTCGGGCAGAGAGGCCTGTAAAACCGGCAGCAGCGGGAACGGGCTGCCCGGCGAATTGCTTACCCCGTCTGGGCCCTGCATCTCCATGGCAAAGCGGTAGATGCGGTTTGCCTTGCTATGAAAGGTGTCAAAGCTGGTCTCATACCTAATCACCAAAAACAAAAGCAGGCTACAGGTAATGCCCAGCGCCAGCCCTACTACATTTAAGGTAGTGTACCCCAGGTTTCGGCGCAGGGTGCGCACGGCCACTAACAGATAATTCTTGAACATAGCAGTAGAGGTTAGAGAATGGCCAGCTCTTTCACGTTCTCAGAGATGATCTGCCCGTCAAACAGGTTCACAATGCGGTGTGCATAGTCAGCGTCTGAGGGGGAGTGGGTCACCATGACAATGGTGGTGCCTTCTTCATTGAGCGTGCTCAGCAACTGCATCACCTCCTGGCCGTGGGCCGAGTCCAGGTTACCGGTGGGCTCATCTGCCAGCAGCAACCGGGGCTTGGCCACCACGGCCCGGGCAATGGCCACCCGCTGCTGCTGCCCTCCTGACAGCTGCTGCGGAAAGTGGTTGCGGCGGTGGGCAATCTGCATTTGCTCCAGCACCTGCTCCACGCGCTGCTTCCGCTCAGAGGCACCCACCTTCAGGTAAATAAGCGGCAGTTCCACGTTTTCATACACCGTGAGTTCATCAATGAGGTTGAAGCTCTGGAACACAAACCCCAGGTGCTCTTTGCGCAGGGTGGCCCGCTGCCGCTCACTAAACCTGGAGATCTCCTGCCCCATGAAATAGAAATCGCCGCCGGTGGGGTTGTCCAGAAGCCCAATGATGTTGAGCAACGTGGATTTCCCGCAGCCCGAAGGACCCATGATAGCCAAAAACTCACCGGGCTTCACGTGCAGGTTCACGTTGACCAGCGCCGTGGTCTCCACCTCATCAGTGGTATATTTTTTCTGAAGGTTGACTGTCTTTACCATGGCGTTATTATTAGTTGCTGATGGTTAATTGTTGGGTAGCAAGTATTAAGTAGCACGATTTAATATTCTTTTCTCTTTCGTTCCCTTTGCAGAGGGGTAGGAGAATGATGGCGTTTGCTGATTTCTCTTCTTCCATTCCTCCCGCAAGTTTAGCGATAGCGTAACTTGTGGTTTTTGTTATGGTCAGTTTATCAACTGACGTGAGTTTTTAAACTCACTTTATAAGCACCCACAAGTTACGCTATCGCTAAACTTGCGGGAGTACATCCATTTTAAAAACTCCAAAACCTGTTTTATAGCCGTTTTTCTAAAAACAGGCCCAAAACGGGATTACTTCAGTTCCAGTCTATCTGTGTTGTTGAAAGCGTCATAAGCAGAAATCACAACTTGCTCACCGGGTTTGAGGCCCTCCAGCACTTCATAGTACTCGGGGTTCTGCCGGCCTAAGGTTATGTTTCGTTTGGTGGCCTCTTTGCCGGCCTTATCCAGTACATAGGCCCAGGCGCCGCCAGTACTCTGGTAAAAACCGCCCCGGGGCAATAACACGGCCGGGGCCGGGTCAGAGAGTTGCAGGCGTATCTGCAGGGTTTGGCCGCGCCTTATTCCCGCGGGGGCTTTGCCAATAAACTTCATGTCTACCGGAAACTTGCCGTTGGTTACCTCGGCGTATACCAGTGAAATCTCCAGCGGGTAGTTTTGCCCGTTGTAAGAGAACGCACCCCGCTGGTCAGCAAAGACCCGGCTCACATAATGTTGGTCCAGTTCGGCCTTTACCTTAAAACCGCTCAGGTCATCTATCTGGCCAATTACCTGGCCTGCTTGCACGGGGGTACCCAACTCCACCTGAATAGAAGACAAGTGTCCAGAGATAGGGGCTCTAAGGTAGAGGTTGCTGAGGTTGTCCTGCATCATTTTGAGGTTGCGGTTGGTGCGGGCAATGGTGGTTTCCAATTGCGCTATCTGCTGGCGGGCATTGTTCTCCTCAAACCTTTGGCTTTCCTGCTCAATCTGGTACTCCGCTTTAAGGCGGTCATAGTCTCTTCTATAACTGAAGAACTCCTGCTGAGACACGGCCTTGGCTTCATATAAAGAGGTGTTGCGTTGGTACACGTCTTTGGCGGCGTCTAATTGGGCGGCCAGCGTTGCCAGTTTGCGCCGTAGGTTGAATTTGTTCTGCTGCAGGCTTAGCTTGGAATTCTGCAGGTTGTTGATGAGGTCGTTCATGAGCGTTTCCTGATTGAGGAAGTCCAGTACCAGCCGGTTGTTGGTTAGCTTGAGGATAAGGTCGCCCTTTTTGACGGGTTTGCCGCCCTCCAGGTATTTCGCTTCCACGGTGCCGCCTTCCACCGCCGGAATCACAATGGTTTTAATAGGGTGCACGGTGCCATCTACAGGAATGAACTCCTGAAAACTTCCTTGGGTCACAGTGGCCAGGGTTATTTTATCGCTCTCTACCCGCAGTCCAGAGCGGTACCCATCAAAAGCGAGGAGAAAGGCGGCTAGGGCGAGCAAACCCGCCGCTGCTCCATATCCCAGCGCCTTTCTAAGAGTCCAGCGTTTCTTTTCAATGACACGGTCCATGGTAGTAAACAGTTAGGCCTTGCTAGCTCCAATTGTTGTGCCATGGTTGTATATAGTTGATTAACAGTGATATAATAAAGTGGTAGGGTGGAAAGTGTTCACGGGCGGACAGTCCTTTGTCCGGGCCTGAACATAAGGAGGCACCTGAAGAAGGCAGTTATTTCTGTTTCTAAGCCGTTTTTCCCAAAACTGCCCTAAACCGGAAAAATGATGGGTTCTGGCGGTTTTGGCTTTCTATTCAGGCCAACACCGCCGGAGGTAAAATGAAGGAAAGAAAAATAAATCTGAAACTTTTATCAACTGATATATGTATATACAATAAATGTACATACATTTGTCTGTTCTCTCACCAGAACGACTATCCAAAGAGATTCTAAAACTACTTAAAAGCAAAAGATCATGGCAACTATCAAATGGGCAGTAGACCCAATGCACTCAGAAGTTCAGTTCAAAGTAAAGCACTTGATGATCACCACCGTGACGGGGTATTTCCAAAGTTTCAACGTAGAGGCGGAAACCCAGGATGAAACCTTCACCAGCGCCAGCAAGGTCACCTTCACCGCCGATGTAAACTCTATCAGCACCAACAACGAGCAACGTGACACGCACCTGAAATCAGCCGATTTCTTTGACGTAGACACGCATGGCCAAATCAAGTTTGAAGGCAGCAACTACGAGCATACAAGCGGAGAGGATTATCTGCTGCACGGTGACTTAACCATCAAAGGAGTGACTAAGCCAGTGACCGTGAAGGTAGAGTTTGGCGGTATTGTGGTAGACCCTTACGGTCAGACCAAGGCCGGCTTTACCGTGACCGGCAAGATTAGCCGCAAGGAGTTTGGCCTTACCTGGAACGCCGTCACCGAGGCCGGCAGCGTGGTGGTAAGCGACGAGATTAAACTGCAGGCTGAGATTCAGCTGGTAAAGCAAGCCTAATCCAGCGCTTCGTTTTGGGCCTGTTTTCTCAAAAACGGGCCCAAAACGGCAAAGCCGAATCACCTATCCCAAATACCAATCCGTACACCTAACCATATTCTTTACCGCACATGAAAACCGAGAGATTCAACCCCGCAGACAGAGGTGTCAAAGACTTGGGCTGGCTGAAAAGCAATTTCGTGTTCAGCTTCTCTTGCTACCATAATCCGGTACGGTCTGGGTTTGGGTTGTTGCGGGCCTTCAATGATGATTTTGTGCAGCCAGAGAACGGCTTTGGGCTGCACCCGCACGCCAACATGGAGATTATCTCTGTGATGCTGGCCGGTTCTATGAGCCACATTGACTCCCTGGGCTTTAAGGAAACAGTGCACCAGGATTGGGTGCAGATCATGAGTGCGGGCAGTGGCTTGCGCCACGAGGAACACAATGTGGGCGCAGACCAGGTAAACTTCCTGCAGATCTGGATTGAGCCCAAACTGCAGAACATCACGCCCCGCTACCAACGCCGTCATTTCCCGGAGGCAGAACGCAAAAACCAACTGGTTACTATTGTAAGTCAGGAGGAAGGCACGGGTCACTGCTGGATCAACCAAAACGCCAGGCTTTCTTTAGGGTACTTTGAGGCGGGTCAAAAGACTAGTTATTCCTTTAACCCCGTCAACAAGGCAGTCTTCCTCTTCAACATCAGCGGTACGCTGGAAGTGAACGGAGAACAGCTCACCAACCGCGAGGCTCTGGGCATCTGGGACACGAACCAGCTTGATTTTACTTTCACCCAGGAGAGCAGGTTTCTGCTCATAGAAACACCTATCAACCACTAAGCATTAACCACCACTATGGAAACTAAAATATTAGGCCTGCACCACATCACGGCCATCGCCGATAAGGCTAAAAAGAACCTTGACTTCTATACCAATATATTGGGCTTGCGTCTGCTTAAAAAGACCGTCAATTTTGATGACCCCGGTACCTACCATTTATACTACGGTGATGAGAAAGGCAGTGCGGGCACTATTCTTACTTTCTTCCCCTATGAAGGCTCCCGCCGCGGAAGCGCCGGTACCGGCATGGCCACCAACATTGGCTACTCGGTGCCCGAAGGCAGCTTTGACTTCTGGGTAAAGCGCTTTGAGGACCACAACGTCATCTATAACAAACCCTCAGAGAAATTCGGGGAGAAGTACCTCACGTTCCTGGACCCAGACGGCCTTAAACTGGAATTGGTCATCGCTAAAAACCAGGATAACCGCACGCCCTGGACTACAGACGAAGTGAGCGCCGAGGTAGCCACCAGAGGTTTCCACAGCGTGACCCTCACCTTGAAAGATATCAAGGCGACCGCCGCTATCCTGACGGATATCTTTGGCTACACCTTGCAGGAGAAAAGCGGTAACCGGTACCGTTACATTACTGATGCCGTAGAACACGCCGCCATCATTGACCTGGTGGAACTGCCCAATGAGGCCAGAGGCATTGGCGGAGCTGGCACCAATCACCACATTGCGTTCCGGGTGAAGGATGAAGCCACGTTAATGGAATTCCGGAAGAAAGTAGCGACCGCCGGCCATCAAATCACCGAGAAGATTGACCGCAACTACTTCTACTCGCTCTATTTCAGAGAGCCAGGCGGGGTGTTGTTTGAGATTGCCACGGATAACCCGGGCTTCGGGATTGACGAGGAATGGGACAAACTGGGCTCTAACCTGTTGTTGCCGCCGCAGTATGAACCGCGCCGCGCCGACATTGAAGCCGTGTTGCCTAAACTAGACTAACCCATAATGGAAGATTTCAAAATCACCCGCGTGTACGCAGACCAGAACGGAGACAGCCATTTTGAGGAGGTTTTCAAGCCCTTGCGGCACGCGGGTGATATTGGGTTTCTCTCTGAGGCCGAAGATGCAAAAACCATCAGCTTCCGGAAGGTAGTGCCCGGCTATGACTATGATTTCCATACGGCGCCCGCCCGGCAGTACATTTTTCTGCTGGACGGCCAGATTGAGATAGAAACTTCCTTAGGCGAGAAAAGGCAATTTGGGGCCGGGGAGATTCTGCTTGTGGAAGACACCACCGGCAAGGGCCATAAGACCAGAAACCTGTTGGCCCAGGTGCGGCACTCCATTTTTGTTACCTTACCGGAATAACTTTGGAGATCACTGGTCTTTTACCTGTATTCTACACCAACTATACCCATGAATTTAATAGTATTCTCTGGTAGTGCCCGCCCGCAGCGGCAATCTCATCAAGTAGCCCAAGAGGTAGTAAAACGCCTGCAAGACCAGGGCCACACCGTGCAGTTACTGGACGTGCGTGAACTCAATTTTCCTTTGTTGGAGAACACCTTCGCCAGTACGCCAGAGCCATCAGAAAAAATGACGCAGACCAGTGCCGCCATTGCGCAAAGTGACGGGCTTGTACTGGTGTCACCAGAGCACAACAGCAGTTATTCGGGTGCCCTCAAGAACACCCTGGACTATTTCTATCAGGAGTATTTCCATAAGCCCTTTGCGGTAGTAGGGGTTTCTTCGGGGATGCTGGGCGGCGTGAATGCGGCCAAGGACCTGCAGGAACTGTCAATCAAATTCAACGGCATTGTGCTGCCCAATTTCCTGCTCACCCCCAAGGTACAGAACTTGTTCCAGGACGGGCAATTGATAGATGAAGGCTACAGCGGTAGGCTAGACAAGTTTCTGGCAGATTTCCTGTGGCTGGCCAAGGCGTTGCAAACCGCCCATTCTTAACCTAGCTTTTAAACCTATGTATACCCACCAAAAAAACGTGATTACCGCCGGCCAACCCATCAGCGCAGACCGCAAGGCCCTGGTGATGGTGCACGGCAGAGGCGCCACCGCCCAAAGCATTCTGGAACTGGCCAATCATTTGCCGGTAAAAGACTTTGCCTTGCTGGCCCCGCAGGCTACGCAGCACACCTGGTACCCGTATGGGTTCATGGTGCCGGTAGAGCAAAACCAACCGGCCCTGGACTCTGCCCTGGAGCAATTAGACAACCTAGTCAACGATTTATTGGCGCAGGGCGTAAAAAGTGAGAACATCTTCCTGCTGGGCTTTTCACAGGGGGCCAGCCTGAGCTCTGAATTTGCGGCCCGGCATGCCAGACGCTACGGTGGCCTGCTGCTCTTTACCGGCGGCTTAATTGGCCAGCAACTGAACACCGCCAACTACCAGGGTGACTTTGCCGGCACGCCCGTGTTAATCACCACCGGTGACCATGACCCGCATGTACCTGTCAGCAGGGTAGAAGAAACTGCCGCCGTTCTGGAGAAAATGGGGGCCAAGGTTACCCAGAAAATCTACAAGGGCCGTCCGCATACCATTCTGCAGGAAGAGATAGACCTGGCCCGTGCCATTCTAAGCCATCAATAACCTTTGTCACCTATGGAGTTGACCATCACCAACAATGAAGCAGCGCAGCGCTTTGAAGCGGAAGTGGAAGGCCAGATGGCGCTCATTGAATACCGCCTGAAGCCTGGCGTCATGACCGTGCTCCACACTGAGGTACCCAAGGAACTGGAGGGGCGCGGCATTGCCGGAACCATGACCAAACACGTGCTGGACTACATTGCGGCAGAGAAACTACAGGTGGTGCCCCGGTGTCCCTATATGTCAGCCTATCTCAAAAAGCACCCGGAGTACCAGTACCTGGTCAAAGAAAAAAGCTGATCTGGCCGTATAAGAACTGCGGTACAGCTGCACTTTCAGAACGCGGTTGTCCTTCCACCTAGCCTACGTATGCCTATGCCTTTCCAGATTGATTTCAGAGGCGAGAAAGTGATTCCGGTGGAGCCGGGGCAAACGGTGTTGGAGGCGTCTTTGGCGGCAGGCATTCCGCATTACCACGCCTGCGGCGGAAAGGGGCAGTGTACTACCTGCCGGGTGCTGGTACTGCACGGCAAAGAACACCTGTCGCCGTTATCAAGCCATGAAAAAGCCATCAAAGCCGTGCGCAAGTTCCCGGATGATGTGCGGCTGGCCTGCCAAACGTTGGTGACCGGGCCCACGGTGCAAGTGCAGCGGCTCATCAAAGATGACACAGACCGCTATATCTTTATTAACGGCGATGAGGAAAGCAGTATCACCGAGGTGATGGGCGTGCGCCGCAAGCTGGCCTTGTTCTTCATTGACATCCGCAACTTTACCCCCTTCATTGAGTCACACCTTCCCTTTGACGTGATCCATATCATGCGCCGCATATTTACGCTGGTGCGCAATGCCTTAGAACACTACGGCGGGCAGATCATTGACACCGCCGGCGATGGGCTCTACGCCGTTTTCGGGCTGGACACCAAAATCAGGAAAGCCACTGAGGCCGCCGTGCTGGCAGGGATCAAGATATTGGAAGACATTAAGATTTTCAATAATACTTACATGCGGCCTTACTTTCACCATGCCTTTGAGGTAGGTATTGGCGTGCACGTGGGCAAAGTCATTTATGGGAACGTAGGCATCGGGTTAAACAACAACCTCACCGTTATGGGGTACCCCGTGAATGTGGCCGCCCGCTTGCAGGCCGCCACCAAAGAACTCAACAATAGCTTTATCATCTCTGAGAGAGCCTATAGCCTGCTAAAGAACCCGCCTTACGCCAAAGATGCCACCTACCTGCAGTTAAAAGGTGTAAGCAAACCCATGGAAATTAGGCTTATTGGCAAACCCTATGAATACCGCGTGGCCGCCTCACAATCCGCGTAAAGCCCCCGCTTTTTCTGCTTTCACGTTTTGAGGCCGTTTTCTGAAAAACAGGCTTAAAACACAAAAGTGACCTATAGCGTCGTTGCACGTAACGCCGTGATCCTGCGCAGCAAGATTGTTTCAAATCAAAGAAAAACTGCCTTTGCAAGGATTAAAGATTACAGCCTAGAAAGGTCTGTTCCTGCCCAACTGTAAGGCTTCTATTCTAAGCCTGTTTTTCGAAAAGCTGCCCTAAAACGCCCCCGTTGACAAAACCTTGTCTAGCAGAGGGGCTGGGAACGGACTGTCCGCCAGCGAACACTTTTTTGTTCAGCACCGGACACTTTCCTACCTCTGGATTTTGTAAATTCACCCTGCCAGCTGCTTTAAGGCCTTTCCGGGTATCTGGCATAGTTTAGGTGTATTGTTTGTGCAACCTCAACCCAAACCGCCGTGGAACAGACCTTAGGTAAAATCCTGATCATTGATGACAACGAAGACATTCTCTTCTCTGCCAAGATGCTCCTGAAAAAGTATGCCCAGCAGGTGATCATTGAAAAAGACCCGCGCAAGATCCCGTTTCTGCTCAACCAGGATACCTATGATCTGATTTTGCTGGACATGAACTTCATGGAAGACACCACCAGCGGCAATGAGGGATTCTACTGGCTCAAAGAGATTCTGGCCCGCGATCCTAACGCGGTGGTGATCATGATCACGGCCTTCGGTGATGTGGAAATGGCGGTGCGGGCTTTGAAAGAAGGGGCTACTGACTTTGTGCTCAAGCCCTGGCAGAACGAGAAACTAATTGCCACGCTCTCGGCGGCGTCTAAGCTCAAAACCTCCTACAAAGAAATCTCCAGCCTCAAGAAAGCCAACTCGGCGCTGGCCTCGCAGTTAAGCCAGGGCGTGAACCTGGTCACCGGCAAAAGCCCGGCCATGCAGCAATTGTTGCACCTCATGGGCCGCGTAGCCAAAACTGATGCCGATTTGCTGCTCCTGGGCGAGAACGGCACTGGTAAAGAAGTCATTGCCCGCAGCCTGCACCAGCAATCGGCGCGCGCCGACAAGGTTTTTATCTCCGTAGACATGGGTTCCCTCACCGAGACCCTGTTTGAAAGCGAACTCTTCGGGCATAAGAAAGGCGCCTTCACTGATGCCAAGGAAGACCGCATAGGTCGGTTTGAGATGGCCAACGGCGGCACCCTATTCTTAGATGAAATTGGCAACCTGTCCATGGCCATGCAAGCCAAGCTGCTTACCGTGCTGCAGCGCCGCGAGGTGATTAGGGTAGGCACCGGGCAGCCCATTCCCATTAACGTGCGCCTGATTTGCGCCACCAACATGCCACTGCAGCAGATGGTACAGCAGGGGAGGTTTAGGCAGGATTTGCTGTACCGCATCAATACCATAGAGCTGCACCTTCCGCCGCTGCGCGAGCGTCTGGAAGATCTGCCCTTGTTGGTAGACTACTTTTTGAAACGCTACGCCCAGAAATACAAACAGCCCGCCAAAACCGTATCTGCCGCAGCGTTGGAGCGCCTGCGCCGCTATGACTGGCCCGGAAACATACGGGAACTGGAGCACGTGCTGGAGCGGGCCTCCATCATCTCTGAGAACCAGGTGCTGCAGCCCCAGGACTTTTTCTTCCTGCAAACGCAGCAGAACACCCTGGCAGACGCGCAGACCCAGACCCATAACCTGGACGAGGTAGAGCGGGCCACGGTGGTCAAGGCCATGGGCAAGCATGACGGCAACATCTCCAAGGCCGCCAAAGAACTGGGCCTTTCCCGCGCCTCTCTGTACCGCAGGCTGGAGAAATATGGG
Organism: Rufibacter soli; assembly: GCF_054781795.1. Taxonomy (NCBI): domain Bacteria; kingdom Pseudomonadati; phylum Bacteroidota; class Cytophagia; order Cytophagales; family Hymenobacteraceae; genus Rufibacter; species Rufibacter soli. The sequence goes on from NZ_BAAGTS010000003.1 coordinate 287,790, forward strand.
CTTTAAGAATTTCAGGGGACAGGTGGTGGGGCGGGTGCTCCTGCTGCTGATCACAGTGTTTCTGTTTTTCCGGTTGGATTTCAACCCTGCCCTCCTCGCCACGCAGGTAGGGCTGGGCGTATTGATTGTGGTGCAGACCATTGCGCTAATCCTTTACATTGAACGCACCACTCAGCGCCTCATCAAATTCCTGAACACCATCAAGTACGATGATTTCTCAGAGGTTTTTTCCTCGCGCGGCGAGGGCAAAGTCTTTGACGAACTCTACGCGCGCTACAATGAAGTGATCAAGAAATTCCGGGACATCAGGGCCGAGAAGGAGGCTACTTTCCAGTACTTCCAGACGGTGGTGCAGCACATTGGTATTGGCATTCTCACCTTCAAGAAAACCGGCGAGGTGCAGCTCATCAATAACGCGGCCAAGCGTCTATTGCAAGTGCCTCACCTTACGCATCTGGATAATCTGCAGGCCCAGGCGCCCCAACTGCGGGAGCAGTTGCTGGCGTTGCCGGCCGGCCAGAGCGTGGTCCTGAAACTGAAGCACGGCAAGGAGCAGGTGCCGGTGTCCTTGTTCATGGTTGACCTGGTCATGCGCGGCGAGGATTTCCGGTTGGCCTCTATCCAGAACATCCAGCGGGAGCTGGAGGAAAAGGAGATGGAAGCCTGGCACAACCTTATACGCGTGCTCACCCATGAGATCATGAACTCCGTGACGCCCATCTCTTCCCTGGCCGGTAGCGTGGCCGCCGATATTGACGATTACCTGGAGGCGCAGCCCGGTGCGCAGATCCAACTGCCCCGTGAGGAAACCGAAGACCTGGGGCTTGCCTTAAAGACCATTGAGAAAAGAAGCCAAGGGCTAGTGAGGTTCGTGAATGATTTCCGGAGCCTGGCGCGGGTGCCGGTGCCCAAGAAACAACTGTTCACCGTGCAGGACATGTTCAAAGAACTGCAACTCCTGTTTCAGGAGGAACTAGCCTATGAGCAGATCAGTCTGGAGGTGCAGTGCCCACCCACCCTGCAAGTACTCGCCGACCGCCAGTTGCTGGAACAGGTTTTGATCAATCTCCTCAGAAACGCCATTCATGCCCTGGCAGATCAACCTGCCAAAACCCTGCAACTGGAGGCCTTTCCGGACCAGGACAGCCGGGTTGTCATGCAGGTGACCGACAATGGCAGCGGCATTGCCGAAGAAGCCCAGGAACAAATCTTTCTGCCTTTCTACACCACCAAACCCACTGGTACAGGCATTGGCTTGAGTTTGTCCAAGCAGATCATGCGCCTGCACAAGGGCACGCTCACGGTAAGTTCAGAGCTGGGCCACGGCACCACGTTCACCTTGCGTTTCTAGCCCGTTTTTTGAAAAACCCTTCTAAACCAAAGGCCTGCTTTCGGGTATTTTTCTCCTGTTACGGCAGTGGCGTCACTGGTAGGGAGCCCAAAGCCGGCAGTTTCCGTTTTAGGCTGTTTTGCTGAAAACGGGCTCAAAACGCTATTATCAATATTCTTTCTGGCGGCAGATTTCTATCTTACCCGGGTAATCTCTTCCTTGGCTCTGGTAAACGCTTCACTATGCCTTCTTTTTTCTTTACAGTACGCGGGAAAAGCGGGTGCCTGATCCTGCTACTCTTCTGTTGTTCCTGGCTTTCTGCTGGCAACGCCTTTGGCCAGGCGGCTGGCAGCGTGACCGGCACGGTGATAGATGCGCAATCCAAACAGCCGCTGGACTTTGCCACCGTATTCATCGCGCAGACCACCTATGGCACCAATACCGCTGAGAACGGCACCTTTAAATTGGCGGCGCTGCCCGCCGGAAGCCATGAGCTGGTGGTGTCCTTTCTGGGCTATGAATCCCTTTCGCATGCCTTTACCCTGCAGCCCGGGCAACAGCTGGCCTTCCGGTTTGAACTCACCCCCAAGGCCAACGCCTTGCAGGAGGTGGTGGTGCGGGTAGACCCCAATTGGAAAGGCAACTATGAGACCTTCTTCCAGAACTTTATAGGCCGTACCCCCAACGCCGCCGCTACAGAGATTGTAAACGCCAACGCCCTGCACTTCACCTTTGATGCCCAGGAAAGAACCCTTACCGCCGAGGCGGATGAGGAACTGGTCATTGAGAACAAGGCCCTGGGCTATCTGCTGTATTTCGGGCTGAAGGCCTTTGAGATGGATTTCAAGGACCACAAGGTATTCCATGCGGGCTATCCCCGGTTTGTGGAGATGAAACCTAAAAGTAAAGCGCAGCAGAAACGCTGGGCTGCGGCCCGCTTAAAAGCCTACCGGGGCTCCATGATGCACTTCGGGCGTGCCCTGTACACGCAGAACCTGGAGGCCGAAGGGTTTAACGTGCGCAAGCTGCGCCGCCTTCCCAACCCCAGCCGTCCACCCGAGGAAGAAATTCAGGCCGGTCTCAAACGGGCGAGGGCCAAGGCCAAAGGGATGGTAGTGACCTATAATAAGCCGGGCCAGCCCGAAGACAGCTTGAGTTACTGGCTGCGCATGTCCCGTCTGGATAAGCAGGTGGCCCAGTTGTTTACCGGCGCAGTGCCCTATGACCAACTTATTCAGAAAGACCCCTCCACAGGCCAGACCCGGCTACAGTTCTCAGATTTCCTGAACGTAGTGTACACCAAGGAGAAAGAAGAGGCAGGGTTTCTGAGCCAGAATACCTTCGGGGCGCGCCGCAACCCTACCTGGCAAACCTCTTTGCTTACCCTGTTAGAGCCCTATACCTTTCTGGAGCCCACCGGCATGATCCTGAACCCCTATTCCCACATGATTGAAGGCTACTGGGGCTGGGAAAAACTGGCCGAGATGTTGCCCTTGGATTATATGCCGGCAACCAGATAAAATTATTTTTTAAGTTTACTTTTCTTTTAACCATTTATAGGTATTGTTACTACTTGCTGTAAAGGTTAACTTTGGTTCTCATTTAGATTTAATCAATTCCTGGATTTTTAATTTTAAATCGATTAAATAAAGTTTTATATCTGAGCTTTAATCTACATCACAGATAAGCTGAAAATTGAATAGAGTAAGCAAAAATTAAATTAATTATGAAAAAATTATTCTTCTTATGCAGTTTTGTTGCTCTAGCGAATTTTGCATCAGCGCAAACAAACACGAGTACACGTTACCAGTCTGGATATGTTAAGCCTAGTACAGGTACATATGTTCAGCCGCATTATAAAACAGAGAAAAATAATACTAACCACGATAATTTTTCTACCAAAGGGAATTCAAACATTTATACAGGAAAAGAAGGCTCAGTAGCTAGAGATTATTCTACTGGTGCTAGCAACTATGGCGGTGGCAAAACAATTGAAACTGGTTCTCGAGGAGGACAATATTATATTAATAGCAATGGCAACAAAACTTATGTTCCCAAAACGAAAGGTTGGTAACAGGATTAGCATATAAATTTAGTTTCCAAATAAGGATTGAATTTTGGTATCTTGAAGACAGAGCTATAAAATGGATAGTTAATTTATCTTAGTTTAAATACCAGAATGGATTGCCTTTCACAAAAGAAGCCTTGCTCCAGAGCAAGGCTTCTTTTGTGAAAGGCGCCCCTAAAAAAGGGCTAGCGCCTTTGGTAACGGATTATCTAAACCGATTATGAAATCCTTTATATGCCTCTTGGGAATAAGCGTGTGCCTGTTGCTGGCCCAGGAAGCCGAGGGGCAACCCAACTCCTTTAACCACTGGCTCCAATATTCCGGTTCTTACTGGCTAAACCCCCAGTGGAACCTTACTGCCCATCTGCAATACCGCACCTATAAACCGGTCACCGATCTGCGTGCAACTTTTTCGGGCGCCGAAGCGCAGCATGTCTTCAAAGACTTGCCGGTGGCGGTAGCGGTCGGCTATACCCATCTTCTCAACCGCACCTACCTTACCCCCGAAGAGACAGCGTACACTCATGAAAACAGACTCTACCAGCAAATCACGGTCAAAGGACAGGTAGGAAGAGTGGCTCTTTCGCACCGGTACCAGGTAGAGGAACGGTGGCTGCCGCAGGGCTACCATACCCGACTGCGGTACCTGCTGGGGCTACGGGTGCCCCTAAAACCAGACGCCGATGGTAAATCGGCCTGGTACGGCATCCTGCGCAACGAGGTGCGCGTGATCATACGGGATCAGCCTTTTGACAGTAACCGGGTCTACGGCGGTCTGGGCTACGTGTTTAACAAGCACCTCACCTTGGAAGGCATGTGGCTGTCTCAGTTGGTGGGCATCGGCAAGCACCAGCACTTCAGCGTGTTCATCCTCAAACATGATTTTGGGAAGATGGAATAAGGGAACGATTTTCAGCGGGAAGCTACTGTATAGATCCAAAGCCCTCCGGTGGGGGTAGTTTCTGTTTTAAGCCCGTTTTTGGAAAAACAAGCCTAAAACGCCTAGGGGATAAAAGAAAAGCCCGTTGCTCAAAAAGAACAACGGGCTTTCACATTTTCGTCGGAATGGCAGGATTCGAACCTGTCACCACGGCCCCTTTTTTATGGGAATACGGCCTAATACGCTTGTTTTTGGGGTGTGTCGCCTACTGTCGCTGGCTTTTCAAGGTCTAACTGTCGCGAGTACTGTCGCAGAAATCAGCCCCTTGCCTGCAGGGAGGAAATGAATTGCTCCTGCATCTGGATGGTCTGGCTCTGGAGCTTCACCTGTTGCTCCAGATGGTTTTTCTCTGTGTGGCAGAGGTTTAGCTTATATTTCAAGTCTTCCATTTCCGCCTTGAACTCAGGAGTCGCCTCTGATGCGACTGACTGTCCGGCCGATGGTTTCCCAAAACCCATGGGGCCAGGCCGGTCTCTTGTGTCTCCCTTGAAGAAATCCCCAAAGCCCATATCCAATACCTGAAGGATACTTCCCAGTACTTCCGTGCTGATGTTCTGTGACTGGAATATCCTATAAACCTGCGCCTCAGATTTTCCGATCATCTCAGCGATACGGGCAGCTCTTATGTCCTTGTTATCAGCTATGTTCTTTAGTTTGTGGCCTATGTGCATCTCCATTTCTTAGCCTATTCTCAGGT
>NZ_BAAGTS010000004.1:0-7453 GCF_054781795.1 Rufibacter soli
TCTTCCCATTCCGAACAGAGAAGTTAAGCCCCGCCGAGCCGATGGTACTGCGGTCACACGCGGGAGAGTAGGTAGCCGCCAACCCCCAACAACGAAGGCCCCGCCCAGCAATGGAACGGGGCCTTCCTGCGTTCGGGAAGAAGGGAGAGGGGGGAGAACCTTAGCCTAATTGGAGACGAAGCGGAGGCTGCTTTGGCGGTGGTGGGTGCTTTCCTCTTTACCAAGATCCAGTGCGCTCATTTTCTTTCCTCGCGCCTGACCATTCTTTCCGAAGGCTCCCGTATCTTATCTGAAAGCATTTAACTATATTCACGTACAAACAGCTTGTACTTGATGCTTCCTTATATAATCGGCGCAGCCATTGCTGTCATTTTATTAATAGTAATTCATTTCTTTGGCCTTCGGCTTAGGCAGAAAATTGATTTTTCCCACCTTCAGTTTTTAACAGCCTTAATTTCCCAAACCAAATCCGTTAGGAGAATCAATAACTATCTGCTATTAGGGGTTCGCACTATCTTTGTCGCCTCTGCTTTGGCTGCCTTCCTTTTGTTCTTTTCCCAAAGCTCAAACCCTAAAAGCTTTTCCGTTGCCAACGTTATTGTGGATAACTCCTGGTCTATGTTCAGCCCTTCCTTAGAGGGTACACAAACAAAGGAAGAACAAGCCAGAACAGATGCGAAGGGGCTCAAAGTTTCTAGTGAATTGGATAACAAGCCTTCCCCAAACAAAGAAGGTGCTGCCCTGCCAAAAGAATCGGGCCCTGCCCTCACTTCCTCTCCAGACTTATTTAATCAGGTTATGGACCAGAAGCGGTCTAGCCAGACTTTTATCCTTTCTGATTTCCAAAAATCTGCTTTCCCCAAAACTGCCTTCAAAAATCTTCCAGAAGACCTGAATGTTACCCTTGTTCGTTATCCTTCCCCAGAGGGCGCCGTCAATCTATTTATTGACTCCGTATGGTTGGATGTTCCCATTCTATTGCCTGGCAGGTTAGCTGATATTTCTGTAAGGGTTGGCGGGAGTTTATTAGAGGAGGAGACCCTGGCGAAAATTACAGCCTCTGCGGGAGACAACTTAATTGGAGCCACTCAGGTTCTCCTTAAACCTGGGGAGAAAGTAATTACTAGATTTAAAGTTCCCACTTCTAACCAGGAAGCCTTGCCTATAACCTTCAACGTTGAAGACCACCATACCCCTTTTGACAATCAGTTTTATGCGGTTTCGCCAAAACCAGCGCATATACGGGTTAACTTTAAAAATGGTGGAGGAGATAAAAACACCATAGGGAATGCCTATAAAGCAGAGCCAGGTTTCAAAATATCTTCAGGCGGATTAGATGGCGCCGATGTAGAGGTAGTAGAGCTTAATGAAAACGGGAATGGATTACCGCCTGCTTCCAGTACCAAATCCTGGATTGAGAAGGGGGGAAGCTTGGTGCTAATTCCTTCCGCGTCAAACCAAAATAGCCTTCTTACCTTCTTAAATGAGATTGGGATCAAGGAAATAAAAGAAGAAAATAAAGAGGCGGCTGCAAAAACCTTGAAGCAACCAGATTTTTCTGATTCCTTTTTCAAGCCAGTTTTTGAGAAAGAAGTTAAGAACATGACTATGCCTGAGGCTAAACCAGTGTTAACCTGGAAGAGCGTCTTCCATCATATTCTTAGGTTCACTGATAATTCTCCCTTCCTTAGTTCCTTTAGGATAGGAAAGGGGCAGGTGTTTTTATTTTCCTCGCCCATCAAAGGTTCAGCATTCGTAAATCATCCTTTATTTGTGCCTGTTTTTTATCAACTGGCGTTAGGTGCCGCCGCTGGACCTGCAGTATTGGCTTACCAACCGGTTAATAAAACCATACAGGTTCCTTTATCCGCTAATGAGAAATCTCAAAAGCCCTATACTCTGAGCAGAAACGGTCAGGTATTTGTCCCGGACCAAAAAGTGGTGCAGAACCAACTCATCTTAACTTTGCCCGAGGAGCTGAGCCAGCCCGGATTTTATGCGTTAGCCAGAGAGGGTAAGGCTATTAACCAGATTGCCCTTAATATTCCCAGGGGAGAGTCTCAGTTAGAGGCGTATTCCACAGATGAATTGCAGGAGTTAGTTCAAGGAGAAGGTGGCAGGGTAAAGGTTTTAGAGGCAAGTGAACCCTTGGCAGGGCAAAAACAAATTCAAAAGGAGTCCAACGGCATAACCCTGTGGAAATATTGCCTAATATTGTGTTTTCTGTGTCTCTTCATGGAGGCCATCATATTAAGCGCTAAAAAACGTGGATCACTTATTCAAAGCGGTTACGATAGTTGACGAACTCTCTTCTCTTAACGGCCAGCAGGTAGACATTCTTCTCAAAGACGGGCAGATCCAAAAAATAGCTGCCCAGATTGATGATGATCAGGCTGAGGTTGTGCCGGCAAGCGGGCTGTGCTGCTCCCTTGGGTGGTTAGACATTGGCGCTTTTACCGGAGAGCCTGGGCTTGAGCATAGGGAGACATTAGAAAATTTCATGCTGGCCGCGGCCTATGGGGGCTTTACTGAAGTTGCCTGTTTGCCCACAGTAGAACCTATCACGCAGACCAAGGCAACGGTAGATTTCTTCAGGCAGCGTGCCAATACCGGTTTTGTGCGGTTGCACCCCATTGCGGCGGTTACCCATAACCTGGAGGGAAAGGACTTGACCGAACTGCTGGATCTGAATGCGGCGGGGGCCGTGGCTTTTTCTGACGGCCATCATGCCCTGCAAGACTCAGACGCCATGTTGAAAGCCTTGGAATACCTGAAGCTTTTTGGAGGGGTCTTGATCCATCAACCTGAAAACAAAAGGCTGGCCAATAGCGGGCAAATGCATGAAGGCATTGCCAGTACCCGTCTGGGGTTGAAAGGGAACCCAGCGCTGGCTGAGGAAGTGCAGATCACCCGCGATCTACAGCTACTCAGGTACACCGGCGGGAAACTTCACCTTTCCCAGATTTCTACGGCTGCCGGATTGGACGCTATAAGAAACGCCAAGAAAGAGGGCCTGCAGGTAACCTGTGATATAGCCGCCCACCAATGTGCCTTTATAGATGAGACTCTGGTTCCTTTTGACACAAACTATAAAGTGGCCCCGCCTTTTAGAGGGGAACCAGACCGGGCGGCACTTTTAGAAGGTTTACAAGATGGCACCATAGATACCATTATATCAGCGCACTTGCCTTGGGATGAGGAAGCCAAAGAATTAGAGTTTGATCTGGCTGAGCCAGGGATCATTGGGCTCCAGACCGCGTATTCCGTGGCAACTGAAACGCTAACGTCTCATATTTCCCAAAAGGAGTTAGTGAAGAAGCTGGCCCGGGATTCAAGGGAGATTTTGCAGCTTCCCGTTCCTGTTTTGGCCGAAGGGGAAAAAGCCAACCTCACGTTCTTTCATCCAGAGAAGCGCTGGGTTTTCCAGGAAAGCAACAACGCCTCGGCGGCCCGCAACAGTCCGTTCTTTGGGCGAGAAATGCAAGGCTGTGTTTTTGCCACTTACCTGAACGGCCAATTAACGGTGAATCCGTCTTATAAAATTTAAATGCCTCAACAGGGGCACAAGCTGAATGTTTGATAGAGCTGTCACAAATACGGCCATCCGGTATGGTGTCACCGGCGGAATCGTTAGTTTTTTATACATCGCCATCTTGGCCCTCCTGGGTCTGGAGAACCCGTATGATGATACCGCTGAGTTTTCGTCTACCTTTATTTTTGTAGCGGCTTTCGTTTTTCTGGCCATAAAGTATTACAAGAAGTTTAACGATGCTGAGATTGGATTTGGGAAGGCATTTAAGATAGGGTTATTCACTACTTTCTACCTTGCCTTTACCACCGCCGTGCTCATGGCTCTGTTCTCTCAGTTTGCCGGTGGGCACATGATCCAGGAATATATTCAGGCCAAGCAGGTTTACATGGAGGCTAACCGCCAGGCCATTGTGCAGGTAATGGGCGAGCTTAACTACTCCAGAGGGCTGGAGGGGCTTAAGCAACTTACCGGGTATGATCTGGCCCAAAGAAGTTTTCTCTACAGAATGATCACCGGGTTTTTTATTAGTATCATTTTAGGCGTATTTTTCAGAAAATAACCTTAAAACAAAAAAATGGAAGAACAGACCGTTACCCCTGCCTCCGTGGGCATCCGCTATGGACTTATTACCGGGTTTATCTCTATTATCTATAGCCTCCTGCTATTTGTAACGGGCCTTCACCTCAACAAAGGCTTCTCTTATCTGGCCATACTTATCCCTATTGTGGGGATTGTTTTCGCCTATAGGAACTTTAAAAATGAGAACGGCGGCTTTATGTCTTATGGGCAAGGGTTGGGCACGGGCACCATTTTAGGCGCCGTGTCTGGGGTGATGAGCTCCATCTTCAGCTATATCTATATCAAATTCATTGATGGGAGTATCATGGAGCAGATAAGGAACGGCTCCATTGAGGAGATGGAGCAAAAAGGGTTGAGTGATGAACAGATAGACAACGCCATCAAGATTACTGAGAAATTCTCTACGCCAGAAATGATGTTTTTATTTGGCTTGATAGGCGCCGTGTTCATGGCCTTCCTGATTTCTTTAATAGTAGCGGCTGTCATGAAAAACAACCGCCCAGAGTTTGAGTAAACATTTCATGCAGAATTCTAGAATTGATATATCCGTGGTGATCCCGCTTCTCAATGAGGCAGAATCCCTACCAGAGCTTACCCAATGGATAAACCGTGTGATGACGTCGCACGGTTTTCTTTATGAAGTCATTTTAGTGGATGACGGTAGCACAGACACTTCCTGGAAAGTGATCCAGGACTTGTCAGCCCATGACCCCCATCTGAAAGGGATCAGGTTCAACCGCAACTACGGCAAGTCGGCCGCTCTGAACGTGGGGTTCCAGGAAACCCAGGGCCGCGTGGTCATCACCATGGACGCCGACTTACAGGACAGCCCAGACGAGATCCCAGATTTATATAGAATGATTGCGGAAGAAGGCTATGACCTGGTGTCCGGATGGAAGAAGAAACGCTTTGACCCCATCAGCAAAACCCTTCCCACCAAACTTTTCAACACCGCCACGCGCCGCATCTCCAAAATCAAACTCCATGATTTCAACTGCGGCCTCAAGGCCTATGATGCGCGCGTGGTAAAAAGCATAGAGGTATACGGCGAGATGCACCGCTACATTCCGGTAATTGCCAAGTGGAACGGGTTTGGCAAGATAGGGGAGAAGGTAGTGCAGCACCGCGAGCGGAAATACGGAACCACCAAGTTCGGGCTGGAGCGGTTTGTTTATGGTTTCCTGGACCTCATGTCCATCACCTTCGTGTCCAAATTCAAGAAGCGGCCCATGCACTTCTTCGGGAGCCTTGGTTCTATCTCTTTTCTGATCGGGTTCCTGATAACCTTCTGGCTGATTTTTCAAAAGGTGTATTATTCCTTCCAGAACCAAGTAGCCAGAGACGTAACAGACCAACCCCTGTTCTTCCTGGCGTTAGTGGCTGTGATTATTGGGGTGCAATTGTTTCTGGCGGGCTTTCTGGCCGAAATGATTTCTCTCTCTGGCAAGCGCAAGAATGAATACCTGATCAGAGACAACGTAGGCTTCTAAGGTATGGCCCGTATTGTCATCATTGGTCCGGCGTACCCGTTCAGGGGAGGCATTGCCGCTTTCAATGAAAGCCTGGCCCGCACCTGGCTACAGATGGGGCACCAGGTAGAGATCTTTACCTTCACTACGCAGTATCCTTCTTTCTTATTCCCGGGGAAGTCACAATATGTGGAGGGGCCACCCCCCACAGACTTAGTCATCCATCCTAGTCTAAGCTCCATAAACCCCTTAACCTGGTTTACGGTAGGCCAGAAGATTAAAAAGATGAAACCAGACCTGGTCCTGATCAGGTATTGGCTCCCTTTTATGGCGCCCTGCCTGGGAACGGTAGCCAGAATTATCAAGGGGAACAATCACTCCAAGGTAGTGGCCCTCACGGATAATATAGTGCCGCATGAAAAGCGGCCCGGCGATGCGGCACTCACCACCTATTTCACGGGCGCTTGTGATGCTTTTGTCACCATGTCAGAAACCGTGAGCGCAGAGCTGCAACGCTTTAACAAGAAAAAGCGGCCCGTAACCTGCCAACCGCATCCTATCTATGATACCTATGGGGCCAAACTTACCAAAGAGGAAGCGCTCCAAAAGCTTCATCTTCCCCAGGAAGGCCAATACATTTTGTTCTTCGGCTTTATAAGACACTATAAAGGACTTGATCTTTTATTAGAGGCCATGCAAGATGAAAGGCTGAAGCAGCGAAACATAAAGTTGATGGTGGCCGGTGAATACTATGAGGCGCCCGAACCCTATCTCTCTATTATAGAGAAAGCAGGTTTGCAGGACAGCGTGATCCTGGCCACGGAGTATATCCCGCATGACCAAGTCAGCTGGTATTTCTCAGCGGCAGATTTGGTGGTTCAACCCTACCGGCATGCTTCGCAAAGCGGAGTTACCCAAATAGCCTACCATTTTGAAGTACCCATGGTGGTAACCAATGTAGGGGGCTTAAGTGAAATGATCCCCAATGGCGAAGTTGGTTATGTAGTTAAGGTAAGTCCACAAGCCATAGCCGATGCCATTGATACCTTCTATGCCAAAGAAATGCAGGAGGAAATGATCAAGAATATAAAGCGGGAGAAGCAGAAGTACACCTGGGAAGCCATGGCAAAGGCCATAACCAACGCAGTTGGCATAGCAGCACCAGTAGAAAACGGTGAAAACCTACCGAAGAGGTAAATGCGTTTTGGGCCTGTTTTCTGGAAAACAGGCCCAAAACGCAAATGCTGATGGTAAATGTACTTTCATGTAAAGTGGAAATAACTCCTTCAAAGAAGGCTAAAACCGAATAACCCATAATGGGAATCTATAAATAGCCTCAAAGAGAAGATACTTTCAAAAAACTTCAAAAAATTTCCCTTGGCGGAACTTCCTCATCCTCAAAGTAGTTACCCTTAAGCGCCGCGGGCAACAGGCCCCGCGCAGGGGAATCTTCCCCGCCAGGTATTGCGGGATTAAACCCTTTTCGTACCTTTGCACTCCCTTCCAGCAAGGGCCTAGAACGCCAGCAGGGCGGAAAGGAAAGAGAAAAAAAAGTCAGCCACAGGTATTGCGGAAACGGAAACGTTTCTTACCTTTGCACTCCCTTCCGAGAGGAGGTCCTCGAAGCCGGCAGGGCGGAGAGGGAAAGAAAAAAAAGTTTCCCGAAGCGCTTGCAGAAAGAGAACTTGTTCTTACCTTTGCACTCCCTTCCGAAAGCGGTCCGACCGGTCACCGAAAGGAAGCCCAGGTTACTGACAGAGCGGCCAAGGGAAGGAAAAAAAAGTTTTGAAAAAAAGCTTGCCAAGAGAGAAAGTCTTCTTACCTTTGCAGCCGCTTCCGCAGCGAAGCACCCCGGTCGAAAGGATCGGGAAAA